>CAYNOT010000017.1:0-117419 GCA_964398945.1 uncultured Roseivirgaceae bacterium
CCCGTCCTGTAGGGACGGAACGATCCGGAATGTTTAGCGGAAATCAATATCGCTTATCCATCAAAATCTATTCAACTACAACCAGACCTTTCTCCTTCGCCAGCTTAAAAAGCAATTCCGTAGCCTCCTCTTTATTATTTTGGATCTCCCCTTCCAGTATCGCTTCTTTGATCTGGTCTTTCAACTCCCCGATTACTTTTCCTGGGGTGATTTTAAACAACTTCATAATCTCATCACCGCTAACAGGCGGCTGAAAATTCCGGATGTGGTCCTTCTCCTCCACTTCCTTCATTTTCTTTTCGACCAAATCGAAGTTGTTTAAAAACTTGGTAACCTTCGCATTGTTTTTGGAAGTGATGTCTGCTCTACACAACTTCATCAACGCGTCAATATCATCGCCTGCATCAAACAACAATCTTCGTATGGCAGCATCCGTTACATTTTTTGCCAACGGAATGGGCCGCAAGTGAAGCCGAACAAGGTTCTGTACAAAAAGCATTTTTTCATTCAACGGAAGTTTTAACCGCTTGAAAATTTTTGGTGTCATGCGCGCGCCCTTGTCTTCATGACCATGAAACGTAAAGCCGGCTTTTTTATCGTAGCGCTTGGTGGCGGGCTTGGCGATGTCATGCAAGATTGCCGCCCACCGCAACCACAGATCATCCGAAACTTTTGATACGTTGTCCAATACTTGCAACGTATGGAAGAAATTATCCTTGTGTGCATTTCCGCCAACATATTCAACGCCATGAAGCGCCACCATTTCCGGAAAAAATTTATTTAGAAGCCCACTATGGAAAAGCAATTTAAAACCATACGATGGCACCGGGCTTAAAATCAATTTATTCAACTCATCGGTGATGCGCTCTTGTGAAACAATTTCCAACCTGTCCGCTTGCTCAATGATTGCATTGAACGTATCGGCTTCAATATCATAGTTTAATTGGGATGCAAAACGTACCGCCCGCATCATGCGCAACGGGTCATCCGAAAAAGTGATGGCAGGATCAAGGGGTGTACGAATAAGTTTTCGTTTCATGTCCCCTACTCCATCAAACGGATCAATCAGTTCGCCATAATTTTCTTTGTTCAAACTAATGGCCATCGCATTGATCGTAAAATCCCTGCGGAGCTGATCGTCTTCCAACGTCCCGTCTTCAACGATTGGCTTTCGTGAATCATTGCGGTATGATTCCTTACGTGCCCCTACAAATTCCAAATCGAAATCCTTTACTTTGATTTGCGCTGTACCAAAATTTTTAAAAACATTGACGCCTAGTTTCAATTCCTTGCCCACTGCTTCCGCCAACATTATCCCACTTCCTACACAAACAAAATCCAGGTCCTTACATTCTCGTTTCAATAACAGATCACGCACAAAACCACCGACAACATATACAGGAAACCCAAGTTGGTCTGCTGCATTGGATACAATTTTAAAAGAAGGATGGGTTAGGGATTGCGCCAGGTTCATGAGTTGGATTCGAATCACAAATTTAGTAAATAAATAGTTGGTAGTTGATAGTTATTAGTTGGTAGGGCTAACAACAAACTAATAACTAACAACTACCAACTAAATTCTAGTTCCAGAATCCTTCCTTGCTATTAAAAGTCGGGCAGGGGATCAAGCGGTATTTCTGTTTTGTTTTTCGTTGCACGGGGCGGGTCACAAATTCATATACCAGTGACAATTCGTGCGCACCACCGGATGTTGTTTGAAGTTGGGATACCGTGAAGTCGTAACTATAGCCCATGCTCAGGTTACCAAAGTATAATCCCAATTGTAAAATCAATGCATCCTGTGATACGCTGCTGATAACATTTTTCTCCCACGGCTTACCACGGTACCATACACCAACCGAAACCGGATCAACATGATAGTTGACACCCAATACAAATTGCGAAAATGATTTTCCCTGGAACATCAACAATGCGGAAGGGGTGAGATAATGGCCCTTGGTAACATTCCTTCCTTGGGCAAGCGACATCTTGCCACCAAATTGCACGGTGGTTTTCATCGGTAACCTGCTTACATCATTAAGCACGGATAAGTTGGGCCGGTTCATGTGCGAGAAAGCCGCACCCAACCATAAACTCCTGGTGTACAACAAAAACCCGGAGCCAAAATCAAAATAACTTTGCTGGCCCAATTTATTTAATTCAGGATCAAGCGATATGCCATCATATTCCAACCCATCGCCAAGCCTAAGTTTGGAACGATCCAATCCATTGGTCCCATAGCCAAAATAGAGACCCGGAGAGAACACTACTTTATCTGAAATACTAACTTTGAAAGAATACAATAGGCCTGCGGTTGTGGTACGCCACCCGGCTGATCCCATTTTATCGGTTGTCAGCAACAGACCAAATCCACTGCGCAATTCATCCACAAAAATATCATACGAAAATGCATAGGTCGCGTATGCCTGCGGCAAGTTAGGCCATTGCAAACGCCAGTTCCCTACCAATCGTTGTTGGGGTGTGATCCCGGTAAAGCCGGGATTCGTAAACAACGGTGCCTGATAGTATTGTGAGAATTGAACATCCTGCGCAATTGTTGTTCCTGCAACAACCATCAGCAAGTTGAACAGTAAAATCTTGTATAGCACGGTCTTTCTCATTTTCCCCAAGTTATCGAATCAGTGTTACATCCCCAATCTGTGTCGTTCGTTGCCCATCGGACAAGCGCATGACCAGTTTATAAACATATACCCCCGAAGGCAACAACCTTCCGTTCCTATCATATCCATCCCACCCCTGGTTTTTATCACGGCTTTCAAAAATCAGGTTGCCCCAGCGATCATAAATCTGCATTTCAAATTCTTCAACACCACGCGTGATGGGCAGGAACACATCGTTAAAACTTCCGTTGCCCGGGATTCCTCCATTCGGTCCATTCGGGTTGGGTGTAAACGCATTCGGGATTTTTGTAAGCCCGCCTTCCCTTCCAAAAACCTCACGTCTGGCAGTGTCATAACAGATAATATTGCCATCCAAAATACCATCGCCATCTACATCATGGTTGCCATGGTCAAAGCCGGCCACCAGTACGATTTCATATTTTCCTTCCAACCTGTAAATATATTTCGGTTCGAAATCCATTGAAGTCCCGCCATCGCCAAAATCCCAATCGTATTGGCTTGCCCCGTTGGTAAAGTTGAAGGTTATCAACTCTGTATCAGGAACAAAGAATGTGGTTGGGCGTACATCAAAAGCTGCTTGTGGCTGGTCATAAATTTCAATTCCATTTTGTTGCGCAAATGCATTCTGACCGGTGATCGAATTCGTTGTTTGCAAGAAGATATCGTACGTACCCGGATTCACAATCCTAAACTCAGGAAGCGGTGCATTGGATGTAGCTACTAATTTCCCCCCGCTATCCAATACTTGCCATTGGAAAATATCACCCGTGGAAGTGTTCTGTACCACCTCAATGGTAGTTGGGAAACAGGCCTTTAGCGGAATGGCCCTGAAGCCGGCCGTCAATGGCGGCAATAACAGGTTGATCGTTTTTGTTTGAGAACTTACACAGTTCTCACCAGCCGCCTGCGCAGCAATGTTGGTTACATCCAACGTGATCGTTTTGGGGCCATGGGAAGAATAGGTAACGGCAAATGGGCCCGCACCGTTTTGTGTTGCGGGGGTTGCATCCACACCAAAATTCCAAGCGTAATCAAAAGCGCCCACATCAATCGGAACAGATGTATTGGTGAACGTTACATTGGCAAACCCGCCAATAAATTCAGGCACCACCCCTTCATCAAAACTTGCGGTGATACCACGATATACTTCTATTTCAATGGTAGTACCATCACTACAGCCATTTGTATTTGAACCAACATACACCACTTCGTATGTGATTGGGTTTTGTGTCGTGTTGTTAGTGAAGGTATAATTTACGGAAGGCGTTGTACGTACATCCAATTCCTGCCCAACATTTCCCAATTCGCGATAAAACCAGCGATGGGTGTTGGCACCTTGCGTCAGGTTGTTGAAGTTGATGGTTTCCCCGCTACAAATTGAATTATCGGACGGCAATACATTCACCGCAATGGAAGGGAAAACTGTTATTGCCTGATTGGATTGTTTGGGCCCGCAACCATTTGCCAAATTGGTGGCCCGCATAATCACCGGGAAGTTGATCGCTGTGGAAGGAACCAGGCTTATATAGATATGGTCGATTGTATTCGTTCCTGCCGGAAGTGTGTTCGGTGCAATTACTTGCTGTGCCCCATCACCAAATATCCACGTATATTCCACATCCGGATAAACCGTCCACTGGAAAGTAAACGTGGAGCCGCTACATTGCGCGGCCGGGCCCACGATTGTAAAATTCGGATCGATCCTGCTCACGTCAACTGTCACGGATTCGTTCGGGAAAATCACACAGCCATTGATATCCACTACCCGCGTTAATGTGTAGGTGGTGGTATTCGCGAAATTGAAAACCGGAACCGGTGTATAGAAATTCCCAACATTGTTGTTGTACACATTGATGCCATCGGTATAGTCGAACCGGAATGGCGGTGAACCCGTGAAGTTAAATTCCAATAAGAAGAAGTCGCCTTCGCAAACTTCTGCAGGTGCTGTGAAGACAACTGTAGGTAGCGGGTTGACCGTAATTTGAACAATATTGCTTTCGAGTGCGGTACACGTACCCGATCCGACCACACGTCTGTAAAAAGTTGTTTGCGCAAGCGCTGCTGGCGGTATAAACGTAGCACTCAACGCACCCGCAACATCGGAGAACGTAACACCATCAAGGGATTCCTGCCATTGATATTGATAATCGCCAATCCCGCCAAACGGTGGAACAAGCTCTTGTATCAATACCGGGTTATCGCCCTGGCAAACCGCCTGGTTAAACCCAATGAACCCGGCAGAGAATGGGAACGGGTCAAAGATCAACACCGGAAGTGAAAGGGTTAAGCAACTGTTATCATCAACAACCTGAACGGTATAATTCCCGGCCGGCAACAAATCAAAAATCCCGGTAGCATTGGATGCAACAATTCCGGGATTGAGCAACGTGTAGGTGTAGGCTCCGGTTCCTCCCGTTGCCACAGCATCAATCCGCGCATCGCTTGCGCCTGCACAACTCAATGGAAATCCATTGTAATCAGAAGTGATTTGCGCAGTGATTTGGAGTTGCGTTGGTTCTGTTACCGTCACGGGTGCAGTAACTACACTACAGCCATTGGCATCGGTAACCCGAATGGTGTAGGTGCCTGCACGGATACCGGCAAAAACCCCGGTGATAGCCCCGGACGCATTCGCAGGATCTTCCAATAGCAAATAACTCAACGGTGCTACACCTCCACCGGTAGACACCGTAAGTTCGGCATCAGTACCTAAATGACATAAGATCGAAGCTGTTTCGGTTGCTGATGCAGTGAGCGCTCCCGGTTGCGCGATATCAACAACTACATCGTCTAAACAACCATTTCCATCACGCACGGTAATCGTGTAAGTACCCGCTGTTAATCCGAAGAATACATTCAGCGGTGTAAAGATGATCCCGTCACGGGAATACTCATACGACCCCGCACCTCCTGTCGCTTCCACGGTGATGCTGCCTGTGCTTTGTCCATTGCACAACACATCGTTTTTGCTGGCAACATTCAATTCCAACACCAGTGGCTCGGTGATCACAACATCCACTTGCGCCTGACAATTATTTGCATCACGGGTAAAAAGTGTATGTGTACCCGCAGCGAATCCGGTAAAAGTTGGTGACCCAACAAAGGCCACCCCATCGCGCGAATAGGTATACCCCCCCACGCCACCAGTTGCCACAACCGTTATGCCTCCAGTACTATTTCCATTACAATCCACATTGGTCCTGCTTTGCAAGGCCAACAACAGTTGTGGCGGCTCGGTGATGGTAACGTTTACATTTTGTGTACAGGAATTCGCATCGCGTACCCGTACAATATAATTTCCTGCAGCCAGCCCGTTGAAGATTCCCGTGGGCTGGAAGTTTGAACCATCAATAGAGAATGCATACGGAACGGTCCCGCCTGTTGCGCCAACCGTTACACTTCCTGTGGCATTGTTTCGGCAATCCACTGCGGTCTGCGAATTTATGGCGGCAAACAGTGGCGTGGGTTGCGAAATTGAAAAATCAATATCAACCGTACAAAGGTTATTATCGCGCACAATCACCGTATAATCGCCAGCGGTCAATCCCGTAAACGATGGGTTGGAAGTGAACAAACCACCACCGTTGATACTATACTGGTACGGACTTGTCCCGCCTGTTCCCAATACTTCAACGGTGCCGCTATTTCCACCTGCGCACAATACGTTGGTACTATTCACCACCGAACCCCCCAATGCTGTTGGTTGCGTAATAGTTACAGGAACATCGGTTGTACAATTGTTCTGGTCCCGGATGGTGACAACATACGGTCCGGCTGCCAACCCGGTAAAGGTTGGGCTTCCGCCAAATGCCCCACCATCAATCGCAAACAGATACGTTCCCGTACCACCTATACCATTCACCGTTACACTTCCTGTGTTGTTGCCAAAACAGTCCACATTGGTTTGACTGGTGATTGATCCTGTAATCGGGTTTGGTTGGTTGATCATCACATCCAACGTTGCCAAACATAAATTGGCATCGCGTACCGTCAGTGTTTGCAGTCCAAATGGCAACCCGGTAAAATCCCCGCTTGCCTGAAACGTTGTGCCATCAATCGCATATTCATAAGGTTCTGTTCCCCCTGCCCCGGCAACGGTGATCTCCCCCGTGCTGGTGCCATTGCAAAGCACATCGGTTTTGGAAGATAAGTTTAAAACGAGTACGCCCGGCTGGGCAATGTTCACCGAAACAGGGGCGATACAACTGTTGAAATCACGCACCGTAACTGTATAAGCACCAGCAGGCAATGCATTAAAAGTTCCACTCGGCTGGAAGTTCACTCCATCAATCGCGTATGTGTATGGGGCAACACCACCGCTACCTTCCACGGTTACACTTCCGGTATTACGTCCGTTGCAATCCACATTGATTTGTCCTGTAATTGAACCATCCAAAAGTGGCGGGTCAACCACGGTGACCGTTGAACTGGCCGTGCAATTATTGGCATCACGTACTGTAACGGTATATGATCCTGCCAATAAATTACTGAACAAGTCAGTGGCCTGGAATGCACTTCCGTTTATGGAATATGTGTATGTCCCGGTAATCCCACCTTGTGCCACTACCTGGATACTACCCGTTGATGTATTGCGACAAGCGGGCGCAACAATAACGGTAGAAGTGATTTCCAAAACAGGGGGTTCCGCAATCCCTACCGGAGCTGAGTTTACAATACAGCCGCGTGAATCGCGGACCGTAATGGTATACGTGTCTGGCGGCAATGAATTAAATGTTGCTGTCGGGAAAAAGTTTGCGCCACCATCTATGCTATACAAATACGGTGGTGTGCCTTGCGATGCCACTGCTGTAATCCGACCATCATTGGCACCATTGCAGGTAATTTCAAAACCATTGAACGGGGTTGCACTGGCAGCAACACTGGGCAACGGGTTTACTGTAAAGTTTACACTGGCCACACTATTACAAGTAGCATTGGATACACGTGCAAAAACAGGAATACCATTCCCCATCGGGTAGGCGTTTATATCCGCCAACGGGATAGGGATTGTTAACGCTGCATCCTGAAACCATGTAAAGATCAATGTTGCATCCACATTGATGGAAGGCTGCAGCGAAACCAAATCCGTAACCGAGGTAGTCCCGCCTGCCACATCCGAACAAACGGTTTGTGTTTGGTTCACCACTGTTGGTGCAGGGTCAACGGTAATGACAACATCAACCGGTTCACTGGCACAAGCACCGCTTCCAACAGGGCCGGTTGCAATTACTTCATACGTAACCGTTCCGACCGCACCGGAGTTGTTTACCAACACATCGGTGATCGTATTCCCTGTTCCGCTCGAAGCACCAATGGCAAGTCCATCTACACTTTTCACTGTCCAGGTGAAGGTGCTGTTGGGCAATGAAGATGTTAATGTAAGCGTTGGTGAAAACCCGCTGCAAATGGTTTCAGCATCCGGTGTTACAATTGGTTCCGGATTGATGATAACATTCATCGGTTGTGGCGGGTCACCAATGCATCCCGTGGATGAATTGATCGGCCGGATATGATACGTTACTGTAACAGGTGCTGCAGTGGTATTCAACCATGCATGGTCTGCAATTTCGGTTGGACCAAATATTCCGGTTACGGGATTGCCAGCAGAAGCTGTGAGTCCATTGCTATCAATTGAAACAATTTGAAATTGATCCGCAGGGAAACTTCCGGTTGCCACCTGAAGAATAATACCCGTAGGTTGCTGGCTACAAATCGTAACGCCCAAATTCGGATCAAGGGTTGGCTCGGGACGAACGGTCAACGTTACTGTTCGCGGTGCCCCTTCACACCCTTCTGCACTTACCGGGATCACGGTGTACCGAACATTCAACGGCCCGCCCGTTAAGTTTTCAAACTCATCATTGGCAATGGCATCCGCTGCCAGCCCGGTCCCTGAAGTCGGTCCCGTGATGGGGAACAAGCCTGCATCGACATTCACTGCTGTGATGTTGTATGAAGTAGCCGGGACACTGCCAAACACAACATCGAAGATAATACCCGACAAATCATTGCTACAGTTTGTTGCATTCAACAAAGGTTCCAATATGGGTCTTGGGGTGACGGCTACAAATTCTACATCTGAATTTCCAGGACATCCTGTTGAAGTAGTTGGCAGCACCGAAACATTTCCACTCAGTGCACCAAAATTAACAATAATTGAATTTGTTCCCTGACCACCAATGATGGAGGCCCCAATCGGAACAGACCATGCAAATGTTGTATTCGGTAAGTTTGCCACGGAATAAATGACACCTGTTTCATTTGCACAGACCGAAAGCGGGCCATTAATAATGATGTCAGGAGGACTGGATTCAACTACGATATTTAAAAACTCCGTTACTCCCTCACAACCATCCGGTGAAATTTCAGTTACGGAAATATCCAGGCCCGGTGCAGATACGATATTTGGAAAATTGATCAACACAAAGAAATCGTTCACACCCCCTCCTGCAAACTGCACAAACTCCCCGGTCCCTTGCGGGATGTTCCAGACATAAGTAGACCCCGGGTTCACAGTTGTTACCTGATACAATACGACTGCATCCGGATCGGCACACACATTAGTAGGCCCTGCAATCGGGTTGACAACCGGACGCGGGTTTACCGTGAATGTTATGGTAGCATCATTCTCACAATCGGTGATGGTATTGCGTACGCGGGCGAAGAATTGTGCACCGTCCGTTACTCCATTTACATTGGTAGGATCAGCAATGGGCGTGGTGTAAGAATCATCCGTAAACCATGTTACCACCCTATCGGTTTGTCCAACGCCATATACCTGTTCGTCCAACAATGTTAAATCAACATCATCTTTAAATGCAGCACCTACAGGGAGGTCTTCACATATTTCGGGAAACAAATCATTTGCAATGGGTAGCGGATTCACTGTGAAACTAACCAAACCATCAGCAGTACACGTTGTACTTATTGTTGCTACCCTGGTAAAGAGTACAGTACCATTGCCTATTGAATAGTTTGTAGGATCAGCTATTAATGTAGCCGGGCTTCTCGGAACATTGCTAAACCATTGAACCGTGCGGTCAACTGACCCTGCTATTCCGGTTACCCCATCATTAAAGGTGGTAAGGTCAACATTCGGACGAACCGCTGAAGACTCCACCAGTTCACAAAGGAGCGGTGCAGGATCATGTGCATCCGGTAGCGGGTTCCTCGTGATGATAACCTCAGCAGGCGGAAGTGTACATTCACCAAGCGCACTTGTTACTGTCCATGTTAAAGTGGTTGGCCCTATCGGTAAATCAGAAACTGTTGCTGCCGGATCATTTGGATCACTAAACGTTACATTCGGATCAGTGCTCGACCAGGTACCTTCCCCTCCATTGTTTACGGCCACAGCCTCAAGGGTTGTATTATCTTCACAAATCGATTGTGGCGGGCCGGCATCGGCACCTGCTGGTCTACGATCAAGTGTTATTGTTAAGATTGTGCTGTTTACATCCCCGCAAGGATCGCCTGCAAAATCATCAATGGCAACTAACCTGAGTTCAATGTCCCCGGCATCTCCCGCAACCGGGATATACGCATCATTTATTGCAGGGCCAACAATTTCACTACCGATAGCAGCCCCACTACTCTGCAATGTTCCATTACCTGTAACAATTTCCCACCTTCCTCTTTGTAAGGCCCCAATGCCGCCACCCACTGTTCCGGAGACAGCAACCGGATCAAGGGTCAGTGGATCCATACAGGTTGTAAAGTCTGCACCAACAGAAGCCGTAGGGATTTCCCTAAATTGAACCACCACATCGTCTGCACTAGGAGGATCGCATATACCACTCGTTACAGTCCATCTGAAAGTATAGTCACCATAGGCGCTCACGGTAACATCTGAAGTCCTGTCCAAGTCATCTGCAAATATTGCTGTGCCGGGTTGTGGTCCTGGCGCTAAAGACCATTGGCCAATGCCCACCGTTGGGGGTGCTGCTGCATTCAATGCACCGCTAAAACCACAAAAAGGT
This sequence comes from uncultured Roseivirgaceae bacterium, assembly GCA_964398945.1. Classification (GTDB taxonomy): domain Bacteria; phylum Bacteroidota; class Bacteroidia; order Cytophagales; family Cyclobacteriaceae; genus JBGTGG01. The sequence goes on from CAYNOT010000017.1 coordinate 10,622, forward strand.
CCGGCAACACCCGCATCTTGCGGGCCGGGAAGCGTTCCGAAATCAATTACGATATCAGCTTCACTTGTGCATATTCCGCTTGTAATGGTCCAGCGTAGAACATAAATCCCAAATGCATCACCGTTGAATATAGTATTTCCTTGTGTTGCGTCATTGAAATTGGCAGCGGTTGCAGTAGAGGCAGCAGGCCTGGAGAAAACCGACCATACACCTGTTCCAGTAACAGGTGTATTTCCACCCAAAGGATCTGAATCCAAGGTGGCTTTACACCATGGCTGATCCGCACCAACACTTGCCACATCCGGATTTGGAAACACATCCAGTTCTTCAATACTACTTGTAGCTTCGGCACACGTGCCGTTCGCCACAATGGCCCGGTAACGGTAATTACCAAAATCTACTGTTCCCGGTGAAATTGAAGTTCCTGTACCCAGCGCTGCATTTGGTAAAAAGGGGCCGTTGTTAAACGAAACTTCCCATCGTTGTACAGTGCCACGTTCACCTGTTAAATTGATGGTACCAACCGGGCTTGTTTCGCAAATGTCCGGTACTGCCGAAAGAGTACCCCCCACACTGGGCGCAAATATCCGTACAGGCAGATCACGATTAGGAGATTGACACGTTAGACCCGTTGTGTATCTTCTGACGATCCGTATGTTTCTGTCTACAAAACTTGCCCCGCCAAATGCAATAGCTGTAAAATCAAAAGTCGCGGAATTAGCGGTTGGTGTAACTGAAACACCGCCACCACCTGTTACAGACCAGACATATTCAGTCGCACCACCGAATGGTTCAATGCCTGGATTTGGCAAGGTGATCGTCATAAGGTCATCCCTGCATACTTGATTGGAGTACCCCGGGAAAGGTGCGGGGATAATCGGTAAATTCTCACGAACGGTTAGCGTCACCGGAATTCTGGCGCTTTCACAACTGATGCCTTGCGGGTTATTTACACCAAAATAACTTGCCCATACCCGGTATGTACCCGCAATTGTATTGTTTACGCCTATTGCTGATGCTGGCAAGGTAGAAGTAGTGAAACCAGGAATTTCTGCACCCGGTGCATTTGCATTATCCTGAAACCAGGTGACTATTGAATTGGCAGGAAATGGATTAGGTATGTTGATAGAGAAATTTGGCAATGGACTGGTTGCATTACAAACAACACTATTATTCGGAGTGGGTGGTGGCGGCTCCTCCACTACTATAATTCTTGCGGTTTCCGTTACAGGTGCAGATCCGGGAAAAGGATTACATCTATTCCAATACTCCATGGTAATTTCAAACACCTCACCCACCTGAGCATCCGCAGGAATTGTAATAGGTAGGGTAATCGTTGGGGGAACTGGATTCAGAGATGGAGGGCCATCGGATATCACTGCACCTGCGAAAGGATAAGCTTGAATAATGCCACCCACTTCAACACCCGTTGCCGATGTGATGGTAGTTACCGTACCATATGTAAACCTTCTCCATCGTTGATTAGTATTAATAGGAGGCAATGAATATTCAGGCGGTACACAATTTAACGTACTTCTATCGGTGAAGGTAACGGTTGTTTCTGTTCCTCTACAAACCCGATAGGTGTTGACACTGGTAGCAGTTTCTTCTAACCTCAGTACACCAGAGTTTTCATTATCTACATTAAAGCGTGTAAACCTTGGTGAAGCTCCAAAGCTCGTGGTGCAGAGAAAGCCATTGATAAACAAGGTTACACGTGGTATGTACTCGCATTTTACCTCATCACCTGTGGTAGGGAAGTAATGCGTGATATTGTTGCGCACCCAAGTATCTGTAATTGGATCATAAAAGGCTGGTAATACTGGTGCGGGTGAACCGTCATCCCACTCAACTGCAAAGGAGACTACATCTCCAGGAGAAACATTTCCCGCTATAATACTTATAGTTGCTCCAGTGCCGGGACCACCGGCTGCATCAACGTTTGCACATAAATCACCTAGATTTGTACTAGTTGGGCCTCCTGATATTCCAGCTCCTCCAACACCCAAACAACCCTGAGAAAATCCTACCTCGTAAAGTCCAAAGACCAACAAAAAAAATAGAGTAAACCTCGCAAGTTTAAAAAATGACATCTCCATAGGTTTCAATTTCCAATAATAGGAACTTGTAATAGATAAGCCAAACCTAAGACAAAAGGTTAATACCAAGTTTTTAATGCGGGAAGGGGTGGTTTTGTAACCGGGCTAGATGCTGGATTCTGGATGCTAGATGCTGGATACTGGAATCCAGAGACCAGAAACCAGTATCCAGAAACCAGAGACCAGTATCCAGAGACCAGAGACCAGAGACCAGTATCCAGAAATATCGGTGTTTTGCCAATAGCAATAGTCTTCCCAGGATTCCTCCACAAAGATGTAGCGCATTATTCAGTTATATCCTTTTCAAAAGAATCGCCTTTCTTTAAGCGGGAGATTGCCGTATCAAGACGCTTTTCGTTCGTCTTTGAAGATAGTTCATGGTGCGTTGCAGTTAACGAATTGTATTCCTCCAATGACATGATGACAACACCCGAATCTTTTCCACGGTTGATAATCAACGTTTCAAAATTCTTGGTCACGCTGTCGAGGTAGCGCTTGATGTCTTTTCTAAAGTCCGATAATGTAGTGGTCAGCATGGTTCTGTGATTTATCTGTACAAATATATGTACATTAGTTGGTAGTTGGGCAGATGCTGGATGCTAGATACTGGATGCTGGAATCCAGAAACCAGAAACCAGTATCCAGAAACCAGAATCCAGAGACCAGAATCCAGTATCCAGAGACCAGCATCCAGTGAAGCTCAGGTTTTTTTTGCACGCGAGAAGATTCTTGTTTTAATTTGCCAAGATTCTGAAACTAAACTTTGGTAAGGTATTTCAAGGCCATGACAAAAATCCTGTTAAAAGACAAGAAAGCGGATACTGGAATCAATACCAACTTTGAATTGGGTTCTGATACTGTTTATCCGTACCAATGCTTGTCCTTAGGCAATTTGCGTGGGGAACGCTGGAAAGATGTGCCAGGCTTTGAGGGATATTATCAGGCCTCTAACAAAGGTCGGATCCGTTCAATTGATAGGACCATCCCCCACCCCAGGTTAAAACAACAATTTGTAAAAGGACGAGTCCTATCCCAGTCTATTGCGAGAAACAAGAACTCGATTGTTGGCGATGAAACAGTAGATCTACGGGTTTCCCTTAATCTTGAAGGCAAACAAAGTTATTATAATGTCCGCAGGCTTATTTATTTCACTTTTAAGGAACGAATCAACTTTGAAAGTGATGGTTTCATTATCCTAAATAAGGATGGGGATGGATATAACTGTAGTCTTCCTAATTTGATGAAGGTTTCCAAAAGTGCCAAGCAAAGCCGCGTCTTTGAGCGTGGAAGGGCAGGCAATTACTTAGGGACTGCCGATAGGTCTACGTGGAAGACTCAGCCAGGGCATGCCAGAAGAAAGGCCATCATTCAAATGGAGCTTAACGGGAAGCATATAAAGAGGTTTGACAGCATCACTGAAGCTTCATTACAGACTGGGTTTGGTGAGAAGGAAATAATTGAAACTGCAAAAAAACGCAGGAAGCAATACCATGGCTTCAAATGGAAGTACGCCTAACCAGTATGGCTTGTCAAAATGAACCTGAAACACCAGAAATATCTTTGCAACGATGATTTTATTTCAAGTTAGGCTCAATGATCAGGAATAATTAACCCGAAAAATCTACCTTTGCACCCGTAAATTCTACGGGCGAACTTTAAAACCATCTATGTCAGCAGCGAAGTATATTTTTGTTACCGGGGGTGTTACTTCTTCCCTTGGAAAGGGGATTATTTCCGCTTCGCTCGGTAAGTTGCTGCAAGCCAGGGGCTTTAAGGTCACCATCCAAAAACTCGATCCCTATATAAATATCGACCCGGGAACCCTCAACCCCTACGAACATGGCGAATGCTACGTGACCGATGATGGGGCCGAGACTGATCTCGATTTAGGTCATTATGAGCGTTTTTTGAATGTTGCGACCTCCCGTTCCAACAATGTGACCACGGGAAGGATCTATTTTAATGTGATCACGAAAGAGCGCAAAGGCGAATATTTAGGAAAAACCGTCCAGGTGATCCCGCACATCACCGATGAAATCAAGCGCAACATCATGTCGCTTGGGGAAACAGGCGAGTATGACTTCATCATCACCGAAATTGGTGGTTGCGTGGGCGATATTGAGTCCCTTCCTTTTATAGAAGCGGTACGTCAGGTAAAGTGGGAAATTGGTGCCAATAACGTGGTTGTGATCCACCTTACGCTGATCCCTTACCTCAAAGCTGCCAAAGAACTGAAGACTAAGCCCACCCAACACTCGGTTAAGCAATTATTGGAAGCAGGGATCCAGCCCGATATTTTAGCATGCCGTACAGAGATGCCGTTGCCGCTCGATATCCGGAAGAAACTGGCGCTTTTTTGCAACGTACAGCTCAATAGTGTGATCGAAGCAATTGATGCCGACACGATTTATGATGTGCCGTTGCTGATGCGCAAAGAGAAATTGGATGAACGGGTATTATCGAAATTAAAAATCCACACCAAAGAAGAACCTGATCTTGAACAGTGGAAGACGTTCCTTGGCAGGGTGAAGAACCCTGTCAATGAGGTGAACATTGGGTTGGTGGGAAAATATGTCTCCCTTCCTGATGCGTACAAGTCCATTGCAGAATCTTTTGTACATGCCGGTTCCCAAAATGATTGCAAAGTAAACTTACAGTGGATTTCCGCGGAAGACATTAACATAGATTCCGTTCCCAACATGCTGAAAACCCTCGATGGTGTGTTGGTTGCCCCCGGCTTTGGTGAGCGTGGTATGGAAGGGAAAATCGAAACGATAAAATACTTACGTGAAAACAATATTCCTTTTTTCGGGATTTGTTTGGGCATGCAATGCGCGGTGATTGAGTTTGCACGAAATGTGTTGAAACTGAATGCCAGTTCAACAGAACTGGAACCAAAAACCAAGCATCCCGTAATTGATTTGATGGAGGAGCAGAAAAAGATTACCGCCAAAGGGGGCACGATGCGGTTGGGTGCGTATGCTTGCAAACTGAAGAAAGGAAGCAAAGCATATCAGGCCTATGGTGAAACAAACATCCAGGAACGCCACCGCCATCGCTATGAATTCAACAACACGTATTTAAAACAAGTAGAAGAGGCAGGACTGAAAGCGGTGGGGACAAACCCGGAATCCGGACTGGTTGAAATTGTGGAATTAAAAGACCATCCGTGGTTTGTGGGCGTGCAGTACCATCCTGAATTGAAAAGTACGGTCATGAACCCGCATCCGCTTTTCGTAAAGTTTGTGGAAGCGGCCTTGAACTATAAGAAGACAGTAACAAAATAAAGATCAGCGCGACACTGACGCACAAACAAAATGACTTAGAAATTATTCCAGCAAAGCCCACAAAGATTTCGCAAAGAACCGCAAAAGACTTTGTGTGCTTGGTGTCTTCTTGGCGGTCTTTGCGGGAACTTGGAGTTAGAAACAAGAATATCAGAATATAATAATATAAGTAGAGAGTAATGGATAGAAATTCGGCCATAGGGCTTACGTTGATTGCGGCATTGTTGATGGCGTATTTTTATTTTTTCGGTACACCTCCGAAACCAACCGTGGATGGGCAAAACCCGATTACCCAAACGGTACCGGGCAGTGTAGATGAAAGGACACCGAATGCAAACGAACCCGTTCAGGCCGACAGTGCTGCCACCGCTTCTGCCTTTGGCGGCCTGGCAAAATTTGCAACCGGCAGGGAGACCCCTTATAAAGTAGAGACCGATGACATGATCGTGATCTTTAGCAGCAAAGGCGGTGTAATCAAAGAACTCGAACTCAAGCACTACAAAACCTACAGTCAGGAGCCATTGAAATTGGTGAGCCCAACCAATTCCAGTTTCAAATTGGAGTCAGCGTTTGAAGGCAAGCCTGTCGATCTGTACAATTTGTATTATCAAACCGAAGTTGGAAAAATAGGCGACACCACTACCCTCACCTACTCCGTAAGGTTGGCCGATGGTGCGATGCTGATGCACAAGTATAAAATCCCAAAGAAAGGATACGAAATCAATTATGAAATTGTAAGTGAAGGCATTGCCAAGCGGTTGACCGGTGACAACCTTTCGTTGCAATGGAATGGAATTGTGGAGCTGATTGAAAAAGACATCAATGATTTGCGCATTAATTCCACGGTGAGTTACTACACACAAGAAGATGGCTTCGATGAGCTTTCGCAGCGCTCTACCGACATCGAAAAAGAAGTATTCTCCAATGCCATCAAATGGGTGGCGTTGAAGCAAAAGTTTTTCTTGAACGCGATTGTTGCTGAGAATAGTTTTGCGGGCGGTGAAATCGAAACGTCTGTAAACGAATCGGATCCTACCATCGCGAAGCGTGCTTCCATGCAGGTAAACATTCCGGTGAAGGAACTGGAAACCGGTGCCGCTTTCAAATATTATATTGGCCCCAACGATTATCAGGTGATTGGCAAAGTTGCCCCTGACTTTTCAAAGAATGTGTACCTGGGATGGCCGCCTGTTTTTTGGGTGAATAAATTTATCATCTTCCCCGTCTTTCATTTTCTAACCCAATTCATTGGCAATTTCGGGATCATCATTATCATCCTGGTGATCCTCATGAAATTGGTGCTGTTGCCACTCTCTTACAAATCGTATGTGGGCATGGCAAAAATGCGCGTGTTGAAACCGGAGCTTGACGAAATCAAAGAAAGGAACGGTGACGACATGCAGAAGACGCAAAAAGATTCGATGCAGTTGTACCAGCAAGTAGGCGTGAACCCGATCAGTGGGTGCCTTCCGTTGCTGTTGCAGATGCCAATATTGTTTGCGATGTTTTATTTGTTTCCGGCCAGCATTGAACTGCGGCAACAACCATTGTTGTGGGCCGAGGATTTATCTACTTATGATTCGGTTATTACGTTTGGTTTCTCCCTTCCTATTTTAGGAAACCACATTAGTATGTTCACGTTGTTGATGACCCTTTCCACAATTGTATCGACCTGGCAGAACAACCAGATTTCTTCTGTGCAAGGCCCGATGAAGTCGATGGGCTACCTGATGCCGATCATTTTCTTTTTTGTATTGAATTCCTTTTCAGCAGGGCTTACTTTTTACTATTTCGTTTCGAACCTGGTTACCTTCGTGCAACAAATCCTGATCCGCAAAACGGTTGATGATGATAAGATCAGGGCAATTTTGGAAGAGAACAGGAAGAAGATTGCAGCCGGTGGCGGAAAGAAATCGAAGTTTATGGCCAAACTGGAGAGCGCAATGAAAGCAAGTGAAGAAGCGCGGAAAGGTGCCGGGGAGGCGAAGAAGAAACGTAAATAATTTGATGATTTGAGAATTTGCTGATTTGATAATGTTTCCCTCTTTAGTTTATGAACTGAAGTTCCTTAATTATTTCATCCCGCGATTTAAAAACTCAATTGGAAGGCTAATCCGCTAATTAGCAGATGAGTAGACCAGTCGATTGTTAATTCACAAATGAGCACATTCTCAAATTAGCAAATTGAATTGTTGAAGCTTTGTGGACAACCCTGCATTTTATCCCCTCTTTGGGATAAACCTTTATTCTATATTTGTAGCCCCGATCCGTCCTGTGGGCGGGTAGGCTGATTTTTTTAATGCCATAACAAAAAAGAGTAAACGAACCCAAACCCAATGGAAATCACCTACTATGGTCATTCGTGCTTTCAAGTAAGTGCCGGGGGCAAAACTTTGCTGTTCGATCCTTTTATCAGTGGAAACGAACTGGCCAAATCAATCGATATCAATAAAATTAAAGCCGATTATATCCTGATCACGCACGGTCATGGCGACCACATCTTGGATGTAAGACAAATCCATAAAAATACCGGTGCCATACTCATCAGCAGTTATGAAGTCATCAATTGGTTCGAAAAGACCGATATCAAAAACGGGATCCCGATGAACCTTGGCGGAAGCATTGTGCTGGATTTCGGAACTGTAAAAATGGTCAATGCCCTCCACTCCAGCAGTTTTCCGGATGGAAGCTATGGTGGCAATCCGGCCGGGTTTGTGGTGCAAGCCGATGGCAAAACATTTTATTACTCAGGCGATACCGCACTTACCTACGACATGAAACTGATCGGGGAAGAATTCTCGATCGACTTTGCTTTTCTTTGCATAGGCGACAACTTTACAATGGGCATTGCCGATGCCATCAAAGCAGCGCGGTTGGTGGGCACAGAAAAAATGATCGGTATGCATTATGACACTTTTCCTCCGATAAAAATTGATCATGATTTGGCACGCCACAAAGCGCAACAAGCAGACAAGAAATTAATATTAATGGAAATCGGGGAATCAATCGAATTATAACAAGTGGGATGGGGAAAATAATCGCAATTGCCAATCAAAAAGGTGGCGTAGGAAAAACAACAACCGCCATTAACCTGGCAGCAAGTTTAGCGGTGTTGGAAAAAAAGACATTGTTGATCGATGCCGATCCGCAAGCAAATTCCACTTCCGGGTTGGGGATCGATCCGAAAGAAGTTGAAATTGGCATTTACGAATGTATGGTGGATGAGGCCGATCCTTCCGAAGCGATCGTGGCCAATGATCAGATAAAATATTTGTTTACACTTCCCTCCCACATCGACCTTGTAGGTGCTGAAGTGGAGATGGTAAACCTTGAAAGGCGCGAAGAAAAAATGCGCGACACGCTCGCGAAAATCAAAGATGATTATGATTACATCATCATCGACTGCTCACCATCCCTTGGTTTGATCACGATCAACGCATTGACCGCTGCGGATTCTGTGATCATTCCTGTTCAATGTGAATATTTTGCGTTGGAAGGTTTGGGCAAATTATTGAATACCATAAAAATTATCCAAACGCGATTGAACCCGGACCTGGAAATTGAAGGGATTTTATTGACGCTGTATGATTCGCGTACCACATTGGGCAACCAGGTAGTGGAAGAAGTACGGACCCATTTCAAGAAAATGACGTTCGAAAATATTATACCCCGGAATGTGAAGTTGAGCGAGTCGCCAAGTTTTGGTGTACCGGTGATCATCCACGATGCCGAAAGCAAAGGGTCTATCAGTTATTTGAATTTGGCGCACGAAGTGTTGGCTAAAAACGCAGTGTTGAAATGAGCAAACGAAAAGCATTGGGAAGAGGATTGAATGCCTTGTTGAGTGACAGTAAATCCACTCCGGAAGATAAACTGGATGTGGACATCAATAGCCCGAAAAAGGAAACCACTGAACCAAAAGGGATTGCCGAAATCGCCATCAATGAGATTGAAGTAAACCCGTACCAGCCCCGTACACACTTTGACCAGGAAGCGTTGCAGGAACTTGCTGAATCCATTAAGGTGCACGGTATCATCCAACCCATTACCGTACGGAAACTAGCGAGCAAACAATATCAGTTGATTTCCGGGGAACGCAGGTTCCAGGCTTCAAAACTTGCCGGACTGGAAAAGCTTCCGGCCTACATCCGCGAAGCAGACGACCAGCAAATGCTGGAGATGGCGTTGATCGAAAACATCCAACGCGAAAACCTGAATGCGATTGAAGTTGCGTTAAGTTATCAGCGGTTGTTGACGGAGTGTAACCTAAAGCAAGAAGAACTGGGAACCCGTGTTGGTAAAAACCGCGCGACTGTAACCAACTATCTTCGGCTTTTAAAATTACCACCCGATATCCAGATCGCGGTACGTGACAATAAAATATCGATGGGACATGCGCGGGCACTGATCAATGTTGAAAGTGCCGATCGTCAATTGTTTCTGTTTAGCAAAATCATCCGCCAGGACCTTTCCGTACGTGACGTTGAGAAACTTGTGCGTGAGCTTTCGAATAAACCCACAACATCCGAAACTGAAACGGTAGCTTCCCCGCCAAGGGAAATCACACAATTGCAATCTAAATTGTCATCACATTTTGGTACACGCATTGTAGTAAAAAGCGATGGAAAAAAAGGAGAAATCAAAATCCCATTCTTGTCGGTCGAGGACTTGAACCGGATTTTAGATATCTTGAAGATGCAATGATCCGGAACCTTGTTTTATTACTTTTCATCACCAATTTTGCGGTTGGTCAGGAGATCGTTATTGATGGCGATTCACTGGCTGCTCCAAAGAAGCCAATCGTTGCCGGGGATACCATCCCCATTAATTCTTACGCATCGCGCTATGATCCGCAAAAAGCATTGTTGTATTCTGCTGTTTTGCCCGGCCTCGGCCAGGCCTACAACAAAAAATATTGGAAAATACCCATCGCCTATGGTGGGTTTATTGCGATAGGCTACGGAATAAAATGGAACAACGATATCTATCAGGAATTAAAGCGGGGGCTTTATTATATTTTGGAAACCGGGGAAACCACAGGCCCGCCACCCTATCAATTGACCGAACAACAATACCGTACCAACATTGACAACTTCAGGCGCAACCGTGATTTTATGTACCTGCTCTTTGGGGCCATGTATGTACTCCAGATTGTGGATGCGCATGTGGATGCCCACTTAAAAGAATTTGATGTAAACCCCAATCTCCAGGTACGCATCCGCCCTATCATGACCACGGATCCATTGATAGGAAATCAAACCGGGTTATCTTTGGTGATTAAATTTTAAAAGCTATGCAACGTTTAGGATAATCTTTTAAACTATAGAAAATTATAACGTCATTCAGAGGGAGGGACGACCGAAGAATCTTTTACTTAATTTCTATTTCTCATGAGGATTTTACTTTTAGGCTACGGAAAAATGGGCCGCACCATTGAAAAGATAGCCCTTGACCACGGGCATGAAATTGCCGGTCGTATTGATGTGGACAACCAACACGAATTGGATACCGTAGAGGCCGATGTGGCCATTGAATTCTCCGGCCCAACTGCTGCGTTTGAAAACATCACAAAATGTTTTGAGCGAAATATTCCGGTGGTGTCCGGATCAACGGGTTGGTTGAGCAAAAAAAATGAAGCAGATAAAATCTGCAACGAAACAAAGGGTGCATTTTTTTATGCGTCCAATTACAGTATCGGTGTGAATATCTTTTTCAAGCTCAATAAATTTTTAGCAAAAATGATGGATGAATTTCCGGAATACGATATCCGGATGGACGAAACCCATCATACCGAAAAGAAAGATGCACCCAGTGGCACGGCCATTACCCTTGCGGAAGGGATTACCGAACACCTTACCCGTAAAAATGCCTGGACCCTGGAAGCAGAAAGTGCGGACGAAAAAGAAATCGTAATCAAACCTTTCCGGATCGACTCGGTTCCGGGAACGCACACGGTCATTTATTCTTCCCCGATTGACGATATCGAAATACGGCATGTAGCCCATTCACGCGAAGGGTTTGCCAAAGGGGCAGTGCTGGTAGCCGAATGGCTTGCCGGCAAAACGGGCGTATTCGGTATGGACGATTATCTAAAATTCTAGGTCGGTTAAAGGAAAAATGGTTTTATTTGCGACTTCTTAAATAAGCTGCTACAGATATGAATTGGAAATTTTGGGAAAAAAGTAAGGAAAAGAAGAAAGAAGCTCCTAAATCCAAAACCCGGGAGTGGGCTGATGCGATCGTTTTTGCTGTTGTTGCCGCAACCTTGATCCGTTGGTTGATCATGGAAGCCTACACCATCCCTACCCCTTCGATGGAGAATTCACTTTTGGTAGGCGACTTTTTGTTTGTGAGTAAATTCCATTACGGGACCCGCACACCCAAAACACCCCTTCAAATCCCATTGACCCATCAAAAAATATGGTTTACGGAAATCCCATCGTATGTAGATTGGGTCGAACTTCCGTATTACCGTTTGCCGGGATTCACCAGCATCAAACGCAATGATGTCGTTGTTTTTAATGTTCCCGGGATTGAGGAAAACAATCTTTATTTAAGAAAAGAAGATTGGATTGATTATCCCACAGATTTGAAAACCAATTACATTAAAAGATGTGTTGCAATCGCTGGCGATACGCTTCAAATTAAAGACCATCAGGTTTATATAAATTCTGAGATTGGTTTCAACCCTCCGGAAATGCAATATGAATATTATGTCTTTGCTAAAGATGAAATAAACCAAAGGATTTTGGACAAATTCGAAATTGACGAATTCAAAATAGACCGAAGAACATCAAGTAACGTGGAGTATTCAATGCCAATATCTCCTACGGTTGCAGCAGAACTTAGGAAACTCCCTTTCATAGATTCAGTATATTCAGAAATCCGTAAAGCCCCTGAATCGAATATCTATCCTGATGTAAATTTATTCCCCTGGAGCGCCGATGTTTTCGGCCCGCTTGTGATCCCTAAAGAAGGCATGACGATTCAAATAAACGAAGAGACCTTAAGCAAGTATGGCAAAATGATCGTTCGGTATGATCACAACGATGACGCGAAAATCGAAAACGGAAAGCTGTTCATCGATGGAAAAGAGCTGACCGAATACACCTTTAACCAGAACTATTATTTTATGATGGGAGATAACCGTCATAATTCATTAGACTCACGCTACTGGGGCTTTGTTCCGGAAGATCACGTGGTCGGAAAAGCATTTTTCATCTGGCTTTCGATCGATCAGAATGGAAGCTTCTTGAATAAAATCCGTTGGAGCAGGTTTTTTAAACTCATTCGCTAGGTGCTGGATACTGGATTCTGGATACTAGCATCCAGAATCCAGCATCCAGAATCCAGAATCCAGAATCCAGAATCCAGCCTCACCATTCAATCCCCTCAAAACCTTTGCTTTTCAAATAAGCGTTCGTTTTACTAAAATGCTTGTTGCCAAAAAAACCGCGATCTGCTGAAAACGGTGATGGATGTGCCGACATCAGCACCAGGTGTTTGCTGCGGTCTATGACCTCCCCTTTCTTTTGGGCATACGACCCCCAAAGTAGGAACACAACATTTTGCCTGGTATCCGAAATGTGTTTGATCACGGCATCCGTAAATTGTTCCCAACCTTTATTTTGATGTGAACCGGGCGAAGATGACCGTACCGTTAATGTTGCATTCAACAACAGCACACCCTGACTTGCCCATCGAGATAGGTCACCGGATTGTGGAATTGGTTTTCCTAAATCTTCATGAATCTCTTTAAAAATATTTTTCAATGAAGGCGGATGGCGGACACCATCGCGTACCGAAAAGCAAAGTCCGTTGGCCTGGCCGGGGCCATGATACGGATCTTGCCCGATGATCACAACACGCACAGCATCCAGGTCACAATGGTCGAATGCTGAAAAGATTTCCTTGCCGGGAGGATAAATAGTAGCGGTAGCATATTCCTGCTTTACAAAAGAAACCAGTCCTTGAAAGTAGGGTTTCTCAAATTCAGGAGCCAGCGCTGATTTCCATGCAGGCGAAATTTTTACATCCATTATTAAGTGATTCAGCAAATTCCGCCCAAATTAAGGTTCAATTCAGCATTTACCCAATATCGGGGAATCCTTATAATAAAAATTGCGTTAGTGAAATTTAAGCGCTTGATTTTCAATCCCTTTCAGCAATAGGTTTTAAAAGCTATTGCTGCATTCAAAAAATTAATACTTTTGAACCGGATGGTTACTGAAATTACAGAAGGAATAAAGGTTTGTGTTGAGACCGAATATCAACCGGCATACTCGAGCCCGAGCCAGTACCACTATGTATTTACCTATAAAATCACCATCGAAAACCATAGTGAATTTACTGTTCAGTTGTTACGCAGACATTGGTTTATCCACGATGCCGGATTTATGCCGCGTGAAGTAGAGGGTGAGGGTGTCGTTGGCCAACAACCTGTCTTGGAACCCGGACAGAAACATGAATATGTATCCGGGTGTAATTTGAAATCAGGGCTGGGAAAAATGGTGGGGACCTATTTAATGGAACGCATTGTAGACGGTGCAAAGGTAAGGGTCAATATACCATCGTTTACCATGATAGCGCCCCTGCGCCTTAATTAGTGATCAACCACCAACTAAAGTCGTACATCCGTTATTGGCTTGAAGCGGTAGACCACCACTCGTTGCACTCCCCTTTCCTTTTTGATTTTTATACAAAGGTCCTTCTTTCAAAAAATGATCGTAAACAATTTGTTCCAATCGAACAGGTTCGCCAGCAGCTCGCAACGGATGCACGAAGTATTGCACTTCAAGGTTTTGGTGCCGGGTCAAAACATTTTGCAAACAGCAATCGAGCGGTAAAGGCGATTGCGAAAACGAGTTTAACCCAAAAAAAATTCTCAACCCTATACTGGTCAATCGCCCATTGCTTCAATGCAGAAACGATTGTCGAATTGGGCACGTCATTGGGCATTAACACGGCATACCTTGCACAAAAGATAACTGCACGAATTTCCACCTTTGAAGGGGAACCAGAAATCGCCAACATCGCACGGGCAATATTTTCGGAATTAAACCTGACCAATATTGAATTGATTGAAGGGGATATTGACAAAACCCTTCCCCTCCATTTAAGTGCGATTGAAAAAATTGACCTGGCCTTTTTGGATGCCAATCATCAATTGGAACCAACCCTCCGCTATTTTGATGCGATTGTAAAGAAAACCCATTCCAAAAGCATGGTGATTCTGGACGATATCCACCAATCAAAAGGGATGGAAGATGCATGGAAAACAATCCAATCGCACCCGCTGGTATATGGTACAATTGACCTGTACCGTTGTGGAATTGTTTTTTTTGATCCCTCACTGAACAAACAACACGTTGTTTTACAGTATTAATCATTGAATTCCTAATCAGATACCCTATTTTTGCACGGAACATTACAACCCCATGAACGAAAAAACACCTACCCCCAATCAATCCAATCCACAACCTGTAGCCCCAAAGAAATCGAACAACAAGATTGCCTTATTGATCGGCTTCCTTGCGATTGTCATCATCATTCAGGGAGTTAAAATCTACCTGGACAACCAGGAAAAAAAGGAAGTAAAAGAGCAACTATCTTCCACTGAAGAGCAGTACGCTACCACGATGCAACGGCTTACAGAAATCCAGGCCGAGTTTGATTTAAAGATTGCAGAGATCCAAAGACTGGGGGGCGATGTTTCTGAGTTGCAAGCTGCAAAAGCAGAGATTGAAAAGGAATTAAAAAAATCAAAAATGGCCACGGGTACATTGATCAAAGAACTTCGCAATAAAGTAGAAGGTTACGAGCAGCTTCTTTTGGTCAAAGACGAGGAAATTGAAAAACTAAAAACTGTAAACAAAGAACTCTTTACAGAAAACGTAACCCTAAAAACAGAGAAGAATCAACTGGGCGATTCCATCCATAAATTATCACAAAGCAAAGAGGTTTTGGCTACCAAAGTTGCCATCGCTTCGCAATTAAAGGCAGAGAATGTCAAGATTGTGGCGGTAAATGATAAGGGGAAAGAGCGTGAATCCCCATTCAAAAACAGACAAGTAGGAAAAATAAAAGTTGATTTCAACCTGGCAGAGAACAATGTTGCCCCGATAGAAGGAAAGAAGATTATCATCCGGATTATCGACCAAAGCAACCAGGTGATTTTTGATGTTGCAAGGGGATCGGGGACCTTTATGGTGAACGGAAAAGAGGAATTCTATACGGCAGCGCAGGAGATCCTGTTTGACAACACCCGTCAGAAACTTAGTTATTTATATGATAAGGGTTCTGATTATGCCGGAGGAACCTATACAGTAGAAATTTATACTGATGATTATTTGATCGGAAACGGTCAATTTGTTGTGAAATAGGCGATATTTCCACTACATACCAGGAAAAGAAATGCCCCGGATTTGTCAATTCGGGGCATTTTTATACCTTTGCAGCCTCAAAAACTAAAACTAAAACACATGAGTAATTACGAGACGGTATTCATTTTAAATCCCGTTTTATCTGAAGATCAGATGAAGGATACTGTCGATAAGTTCGTGAATGTGTTGAAGAAAGCAGATGCCAAGGTTCTTAATATCGAACATTGGGGCTTAAAAAAGCTGGCCTATCCAATCCAGCATAAGTCTACTGGTTTCTACAACCTTGTCGAATTTTCGGCTACCCCTCAGACCATCAACGCGTTGGAAACTGAATTCAGAAGAGACGAGTCGGTTATGCGCTTCTTAACTACGAGCTTAGACAAGCACGCAGTGGTGTATAACGAGCGCAGACGCAATGGCGCATTCAAAAAAGATAAAACTAAAAAAGAGGTGGAAACAGTAAAATGACATTATTTAACGAACCAATCAAGCGTGCGGAAATTAAGCCAAAATACTGCCGCTTCAAGAAAAACGGAATTAAGTACATCGACTATAAGGATCCTGACTTCCTTATGAAGTTTGTTAACGAACAAGGAAAAATCCTTCCCCGCAGACTTACCGGAACGAGCATCAAGTTTCAGAAAAAAGTGGCGCAAGCTGTGAAGCGTGCCCGTCACATTGCGGTTCTTCCGTATGTAGGTGATTCTTTAAAGTAGTCGTTAACAAATTAACTGAACGATCATGGAAATAATTTTGAAACAAGACCTCGCGGGTGTTGGATATAAAAACGAAATAGTAAGTGTGAAACCTGGGTTTGGTAGAAACTACCTGATCCCTCAAGGACTTGCTATTCTTGCTACTAAATCCAACCAGAAGATGGTGCAAGAAAATAATAAACAAGCTGCCCATAAAGCATCCAAAATTAAGCAGGATGCTGAAGCATTGGCAGCTTCTATTGGTGACTTTGTAGTGGAACTAAAAACAAAAGCAGGCGATACAGGAAAAATATTTGGATCGGTTACACCGAACCAGGTATCGGATGTATTGAAAGCCAAAGGTTTTGATGTTGACAGAAGAAAGATTGTATTCAAAGTACAACCGAAAGAACTAGGTGAATATATTGCTACCCTTGATCTTCATAAAGAAGTAAAGCATGAAGTGAAAGTAGTGGTGGTTGCTGATTAAGCTAAACCTGTATCCATAAAAAAGAGGCCGTTCATTGTGAACGGCCTCTTTTTTTACCATTAGTTTAAACCATCCGGATTTTAAATCTTTTTTCATCTTTTGCCCGACATTGCAAATGTAGGGCAGTTAAAACTTCTAAAAGTGTATCTTATACCGGGGTTTATTTTTTAAAGCCCTTTTATAAGCTCTTGAATTTCCGAATCGGAAATGGAATCTTTTTCACCTTTGTTGAAAATAGAAAAAAGCAATACAGAAGTATCAGGTACTTTAACAAAAGATATCACTCTGACACCGCCCGACTTACCTTTTCCTTTAGATTTTACAGCCAGTCGAATTTTATAAATGCCATTACCCAGAGCAATACCTTTGGCAGGTTCGCTTTCCAATTCAGTAAGCAATTCAGCAATCTCTGTTTTCAGGGAGGGGTATTTTTTAATCAGGCGTTTTGCTTCTTTCTTGAAATTATCAGAGAGTTCAACACTATAGTTCATCCAAAAAATCTTTGGCAGAGGTGGTTTTTAGCTTTCCTTGTTTGTACAACTTCACTTCTTTGATCCCTTGTTTAAGGTTGGCAATAATTTCCTCTTTAGAATCATAAACCTCTTCCACCTTTACAAATTTCAAGCTTTGTACCAGCTCTAGGAAGAACTGATATTTTTTGTCAGGTATATCTAGTATTACTTTCATGATGTGGCTACATTTTTTCTAAACTCTCTAAACTTGGATTTTTGTGAGCATGCTATCAATAATACGAAAAACCCTACACTGGCGCAAGTCTATGGTAACCCCGAACCAGGTATCGGATGTATTGAAAGCCAAAGGTTTTGATGTTGACAGAAGAAAGATTGTATTCAAAGTACAACCGAAAGAACTAGGTGAATATATTGCTACCCTTGATCTTCATAAAGAAGTAAAGCATGAAGTGAAAGTAGTGGTGGTTGCTGATTAAGCTAAACCTGTATCCATAAAAAAGAGGCCGTTCATTGTGGTGCCGGGCCCTTGTTTTAATTGTTTCATTCGTTTGATTAAGGATTATTTTTCCTTGAAAATGAGTATATTTCGTTGTGAATTTTTCCAAGTCAACATTCTGGGATATCGATCAAAATACACTTGATTACGTTGCGCATACCGACTTTATTATCAGGCGGGTTTTTGATCAAGGAAGACTGTCAGACTTTAAAGAAGTTATCAACCACTACGACTCCAATACAATAATCAGGAGCCTAAAAACCGCTCCTTATTTAGATAAAAAAACCCTGTCCTTTGTAAGTACCTATTACGATCTACCACTTGAACAATTCAAATGCTATTCAAAAATACAGTTAGCCCGGAGTGTTTCAGGCTTTTAAGAATGTTTGGTGCGTGGGGTGCCGTCAATGCCTTTTCGTTGGCAGGCGGAACCTCGCTTTCACTTCGCATCGGGCACCGGGTTTCCATCGATCTTGATTTTTTTTCTCAACATGATTTTGACAGCGAAAAACTTAGCGCTCTACTTTCACATCAATTCAATGTTGATACTTTTCTTAAGGTGGAGAAGAATCCAACAACCGGGATCCTATGCACCTGGTAAAGTCACTCACGTATCTTAACGATGCAGTTACCTGCAAGCATAACAAACTGCATAACATGAGATTATTACTAAGCATTATAATTATAGCATTTTTTTCATCATGTTCTACTTTGATTATGAATCAAGGATTTAAAGAGTATAAATCTGAGATTATAAAATCCGAAGAATTTAAAAGCGCTAATAAATATCAAAAAGACCTTTTGTATCTCAATGATTTGTGTGTAAATAGTTTTCCCGAAATTGAATCATCATTTCCTGAAAATTTGAGAATTGAAATAGTTGACAGCTTGTTTGCACTGCTTTCATTGCCAGTTTCAGAAAATCAGTTCAATGGATACCTACGTTATTATTTATCACATTATGATAATCAACATACTACAATTACAGGATTACAATCTAAAAATATCTTCCCTTATTCATTATACCCTTCAATGAATAGTTGGTATTTATCCAATATTAACAACGGTTATGATTCCTTATTAATAGGCTTAAGAATAACTAGACTAAACAACGAACCATTTGAGGCTATTGAGAACAAACTGTTCAACTATGTTTTTGCTGAGAATTATGTAAGTAAGAGAAATAACATTGTTGAATTTACAAGAAGGCCTGACCTCTTAAAGCAATTTGGGATAATCAATCAAATGGATAGTATTCAAGTTACATTTGAAAATAACGTAAGTATTTGGGTGAAATCAGTTAATCGGGCAGAAGACATAAAATTTTACTATAAACGCTTTGTTCAAAATCCGGTAACAACGTATTCGGACAAGAATTACAATATGTCCTATTATCCCAAAGAAAACTTTGCCTATTTTCAATTCAATAGATGTTTTGACCTTGTTGATGCTAAGGAGACCATGTCTTATTATGTAAAACCATGGATTACTCCTTTTGCTAAATTGTATCTAAACAGATTAGTGAAAAAGAAGAAAATCCCCAAAAATGATGTAGGATTCAAACTAGATTTTGATAGACCAATCTTTAAAAACTATTTAGCGCAAACCTTTGATTCGCTCAAAATATTGGGTATTGAAAATCTGATTATTGACTTAAGAAACAATGGAGGAGGTAGTTCTTTGTTGTGCTTACAACTATTGTATCATTTGACCGAAAGAGAAGATTTAATAGATTTTTCAGAATACTTTTACGTTTCGGATGCTAATAAGCAATTGAATAAAAAAGAGTATACAAAATTTGTCAAGTCATTTCAATTTACAAATCATAATTTACCTGAAAAAGGGAAACTCTATCCAAGCGGATTTTTTAATTGTGACAGTCTCATTTTTGAGCAAATTGAGAATGTTCAATCTCCGTATTATATACCAAGGAACAGAAGTGTTTTCAAGGGTAAAATTATCGTCCTTGCAAATTCAGGTACGGGCTCTTCCGCTGCACTAATTACAACTATCTTAAAGGATAATAATATTGCAACTATTATAGGAACAAGTGTTGGAAATAATCCAATTGGAGCAACAAATTATCAACCTTTCAAATTACCTAAGTCAAAACTGACAGGCTCAATAGCAACTGGGTATTTAATTAGACCAAAACCTGAGAATGGTAGTATTCTAAAACCTGATTACTGGGTTGAGAATTCCGTATCAGAAATTATTAAAGGAAAAGACAAGTATTTAGAGAAAGCATTAGATCTGATTAATGATAACAAATAATGCCAGTTTGAAGGTTGTTGATAAATTCAACTTGAAACCGCCATCCGGAAACAGTGATTAAGATTGAAGTACCCGCCTGACCGCTTTGAGCGGTCGGACGGGTACTGAACTAAAATTTATACCGCACAAATGCTTCCATCGCTTCATACTCGGCAAGGCCAAGCTGGTTGTAAGTATTTGCAGTGGCGTGGTTACGGTCTTCTGCACGCACCCAGAATTCACGCTTGTCGTTGCCCGGGAACAATGCACTGTCCTTTTGCGACTGGTGCTTAAAGACCGCCCTGCGCTTCCTTAACAACTCCTCAGGACTAAGCGGAACGGCCATCTCAATTTGATCAATATCCCATTCCTGCCATGCACCGCGGTATAACCATACATAACAGTCTTTCATCCAGGCTTTCTTCTTCAAGCGGTTAATTGCTTCATAAATAGCAGCGAGACAAACCCGGTGTGTTCCATGTGGATCGGACAAATCACCTGCAGCAAAAACCTGGTGTGGCTTTACTTCCTCCAGCAAATCCACAATGATTTGAATATCTTCTTCCGATAAAGGTTTTTTCTTCACAAGGCCTGTTTCATAAAAAGGCATATCCAAAAAATGAATCTGGCTATCGGGAATCCCAACATACCGACAACCGGCTTTGGCTTCGCCCCGTCTGATCAATCCTTTGATCGCCATCACATCCGGGCTATCAATTTGGCCCGGCTTCTTTGTTTGAATTGACTTCACTACTTTTTTATACAACTTGCTGCTCTCCCCTTTGTTCAACTTGTACTGATTATTAAAATCGTTTACAAAATCCGCAAAGCGAATCGCATCATCATCGAACACGGCAATGTTGCCGGAGGTTTGATACGCTACATGAACCTCATGCCCTTGATCGACCAGGCGGATAAAAGTCCCGCCCATGGAGATCACATCATCATCAGGATGGGGGGAAAAAATAACCGCCCGTTTGGGAAAAGGCTTGGCACGTTCGGGCCGGTGCTTATCATCGGCTTTCGGTTTTCCTCCAGGCCAACCCGTAATTGTATGTTGCAGTTCGTTAAAGATTTTAATGTTCACCTGATAGGCTGATTCATATTCGGTAAGGATATCACTCATGCCGTGTTCCATGTAATCGTTGTTGGTAAGTTTCAACACCGGCTTATCCAAATATTGACATAACCATACCACTGCCTTTTTGATGAGCTTGTCATCCCACTTCTCCACACCATCCAGCAACCAGGGGGTTTTTATCCTTTTTAATTCAGACGAGGCCGCTTCGTCAACAATTACAACGGCATCTGTATGCTTCTGCAAAAATGAAGATGGGATTTGATCACTTACCGGGCCTTCCACAGCCTTTTGAATAACGGGTGCCTTGCCTTCCCCCCACGCCATCATAAACGCCTTCTTTGCACGCAAGATGGAACCAACGCCCATGGTGATTGCCCTGCGCGGAACATTTTCTTCCCCAAAGAAATCGCTCGCAGCATCCAACCGTGTAACCTGGTCCAGGGTAATCAATCGCGTGGATGATTTCTCAGAAGAGCCAGGCTCGTTGAAACCGATATGGCCCGTTCTACCAATACCGAGAATCTGAATATCAATTCCCCCCAGCGCTTCTATTTTATCTTCGTAGGCTTTACAAAATTCCTCGATTTCATCTTTCGCCAATTGCCCATCCGGAATATGGATATTTTTCTTTGGGATGTCTAAGTGATCGAACAAGTGCTCATTCATAAAGCGCACATAACTCTGCAGCGAATCTTTGTGAATAGGATAATATTCATCAAGATTAAAGGTGTACACATTCCGGAAACTTAGGCCGGCTTGATGCCGCTTTACCAATTCATCGTACAAACGGATGGGTGTTGAACCAGTCGCCAATCCCAACACACAATACTTCCCTTCCTTCTGTCGGGACTTAATCAACGATGCGATTTCATCCGCAACAAAAGCAGCAGCTGCATCAGAATTTTTAAAAATTTTGACCGGAATTTTCTCAAAGGCTGTAAGTTCGTTCGACATTGTATTAGCGTTAATTGGAAACTTTAGCAAGTTAACCAAAAAACATCGAATTTAGCAAGTGTGTGCGGTAACATATTATTATGAACAAATTTAGAACCTCCCTGCGCCCGATCCAATCCATAAGCAAAATTGCCCTAAATCAACCGATTTTGACGGTAGGATCATGTTTTGCCGATGCCATGGGCAGCCGGTTTAAAAAATTCAAGTTTGATGCACAGGCCAATCCTTTTGGGGTATTGTTCAATCCTGTCTCCATCCATAAAGCCCTGGATCATGCTCTTTCGAACCAACCCATTACGGAAAAAAGCGTATTTCAAAACCGGGATATCTTCTATCATTATGATTTCCATTCCGGTTTTTCAGCGTTGGATGCAGCAACGCTTACCACCACCATCAACAACACTATTTCAGCAACCCACGAATACCTTAAAAAGACAAAGTGGCTCATCATCACCTACGGAACAGCCTTGGTGTATACGCTTAAGGAATCCAAAACGGTAGTAGCAAATTGCCACAAAATGCCGTCAACGATTTTCGTGAAATCATTGCTCACCGAAAAAATGGTTACCGAATCGTTCGCAGCACTTCACGCACGGCTTTTAACGATCACTCCTGACATCAACATTGTTCTTACTGTAAGCCCTGTTCGCCACATCAAGGATACATTGGAATTGAATGCGGTGAGCAAAGCTTTATTGCGATTGGCCTGCCATTCCCTTAGTGAGGAGTATGCAAACGTACAGTATTTTCCAGCCTACGAAATCATGGTGGATGACTTGCGTGATTACCGGTTTTACAATCCTGACATGATCCATCCAACTTCCGTTGCAGAAGAATACATCTGGGATCATTTCCTTACCTGTTTTGTTGATGAACCAACTCAACTATTTATTGAGGAATGGCACCATATACTAAAAGAGTTGAACCATAAACCGTTTCATCCGGAAAGCCCGGACCATCAGAAATTTATCAGAAAACTACTGGAGCGAATGGATGGTATTGCCACCAAGGTGAATGTAGCAAATGAGTTACAGCAACTGAGGGCCCAACTGATCAATTCGCGGAATAGCTGAATCTTTTTCTCAGATAAAGTATTAGGTTCAATGATTGCTACTCCTTTTCAACATCCAAGCAAAATCAGTAATCATACTATCAGCAATTTTAATTTATCAAGATACACCACACATGAACGATACAAACAAAAAACCAAACCGGCTGATTGAATCCACCAGTCCGTATTTATTGCAACATGCCTACAATCCGGTCGATTGGCATGAGTGGAATGAAGAAGCGTTGAATAAAGCAATAAAAGAAGACAAACCCATTCTCGTAAGTATCGGTTATTCTTCTTGCCATTGGTGCCATGTTATGGAAAAGGAATCTTTTGAAAACCCGGACATCGCGGATATCATGAATGAATATTTTGTTTGCATAAAAGTCGATCGTGAAGAACGGCCTGATGTTGATCAGGTGTACATGGAAGCTGTTCAAACCATGGGGCTGAATGGCGGTTGGCCGTTGAATGTTTTCCTTACTTCGAGGCAACAACCCTTCTATGGCGGCACGTATTTCCCGCCAAAAAATTGGGCGCAGCTTCTTACCAGTATTCACAAGGCCTATCATGGGAAACGTAGGGAGATTGAATCATCCGCACAAAAGCTCACCGATCAATTGGCCGGCAATGACCTTTCGCATTTGGCCCGGCAACAACAAGCACAATCGCTAAATGAAAATTTAACATCACTTTTCAATAACCTGGAACCTAAATTCGATACGGTGTGGGGAGGGGTGCAAAAAGCACCGAAATTTATTATGCCTTCAATCTGGAAGTTGTTGTTGCGGCAACATTATCTCACCAATAACCGGCAAGCACTCGATCATGTTATCCTCACACTCCATAGAATTGCAATGGGTGGGATTTATGATCAGATCGGTGGCGGCTTCTCGCGGTATTCGGTGGATGCGCATTGGTTTGCACCACACTTTGAAAAAATGTTGTATGACAATGCACAATTAATAAGTTTATACAGCGAAGCATACGCGGTTACGAAAGATGAAGAATTTAAAACGGTGGTGTATGAAACCTTTGCGTGGTTGCAACGCGAAATGACAAATAAGGATGGAGGTTTCTATTCTGCATTGGATGCAGACAGCGAAGGGGAAGAAGGAAAATTTTATGTTTGGAAACAGGATGAGTTAATCCCCTTGCTAGCGGAGAACGCCCCACTCCTATTGGATTATTATTCAGTGCAACCCAACGGAAACTGGGAGCACGGAAACAATATTTTAATCCGCAATAAAGTGGATAGCCAATTTCTTCAAGAAAAAAATATCAGTCGTGAAGAATGGAACATCACGTTGCACAAAGCAAAGGCAACTTTACTGGAAGCACGCGAAGCACGGACACGCCCGGGACTTGACGACAAGGTTATAACCGCATGGAATAGTATGATGGTCTCCGGACTGGTGGATGCTTACCGGGCTTTTGGTGATCCAGCGTTTTTAGCATCCGCTAAAAGGAATATCGAATTTTTAGAAAAGCATTTGATTAACGGAAACAAAATCGCGCGTTCGTTTAAAGGCAAACCTTCAAACGTGCAGGGTTTTCTTGATGATTATGCTTTCACGGTCCAGGCATATTTACAACTGTATCAGGTTACTTTCAATGAAGAATACTTAAAAAAGGGACGCACATTATTGGAATACACGCTGGTGAATTTTTATGATAAAAAGGATGGTTTCTTTTTTTACTATGGGGAAGAATCAGAATCGTTGATTGCCCGAAACAAGGAAATTTACGATAACGTAATCCCGGCATCAAATTCCATGATGGCACAAAACTTATTTCACTATGGGATTATCTTTGACAATACTGATTGGAAAGAAATCTCCAAAAATATGATCGAGCGTGTGCAGCATGGCGCAATAAACGAACCAACGTATATGTCGCAATGGGCAATGGTTTCATTGGGGATGCAAAAGGAAATGGCTGAAGTGGTCTTCGTTGGAACAGAAGCCGAAGAATTCAGGAAAATATTTCAAAAGCAATTTCATCCCTTTGCCCTTACGATGGGTACGCGGGATAAGAGCGTGCTCCCGCTTGTGGCAGAAAAATCTTCGCTTACCAATAAAACAACTATCTATGTTTGCTTCAACAACACCTGCAAACGTCCGGTGTTTTCTGTGGAAGATGCAATTGCCCAACTCACTCAATAATTTTGTAACTTCATATCCTCCATGAAATCAACCCGCGTTATCCCTCTCATTGCACTCAGTGTGGCGTTAACCAGCACGTTGCTCATATTTCTTAGCACAGGCAGAATATCACAAACCCATGATGAAGCAGGGCATATAGCAGCAGGCCTGGAATGGATGCAAGGCACCTATCACCTCTCACCACAAAACCCACCGCTATCGCGAGTGGGAGCGGCAATTGGCCCGTACATAGAAGGTGTTCGAATTGAAATCCCCGCGGGGTTTTACGAGAACTACTGGAGTTTCGGTGGCGCTTCTTCCCTTGCACAAAAGCCAATGAAAGCAACGGGGGATTATCGTTACCAATTGCAACTTGCCCGAATTGGGGTGGTCCCTTTTTTTATGGCTGGTTTAGTATTGGTTTTTCTTTTAGGAAAACACATCGCTGGGCCAATTGCCGGGAGCATAAGTGTAATCATCCTCGCCACTACTGCAGTAGTGATGGCACATGCAGGTCTCGCCACCACGGATGTACCCTCAATGACAACATACTTACTTGCCATTTACCTGCTAGTTATCTGGATTGAAAAACCGACACACATCAGAAGTTGTTGGCTAGGAATAGGAATAGCCGTTGCTGTCTGCACCAAATTTACCGCTATTGCTTTTATCGCACCGGCTGTTATTCTTTTCTATCTGTCGGGGATGAAGAAAAATCAAACCACTGCTTCCTTTGGATTTTATAGTAAACAGTTCGGTATCGCTATTGCTTTATCTTTATTGGCAACCTGGGCGATCTATCAGTTTTCATTTGGTGAAGTTAGTGCCATACCCCATGATGATTTTATTGGGGTACAGGATTGCTACAAAGATGATCCACTCGCCAGCATGGTGGCTTCCTGGACTGTTCCTGCACCAGAATTTTTTAAAGGGATACTGGATAACTGGTGTGCGAATCAAAAACCATTGGCCGGATATTTATTTGAAGAAATCAAACCCACGGGTACATGGATGTTTTATCCGGTGGCATTCCTCTTTAAGACATCACTATCGATGCTATTCTTATTTGGGGCTTCGATTTTTTTTCTGATAAAATTTAAACTTTATGATTGGAGGATTACCGGTATCTTCGGTACGATCGTCATCATTTTTTCCTTAAGCCTTCTCAGTCATCAAAATATTGGAATCCGTCATATTATCCATGTCTATCCCCTTATTGCACTGGTTCTTGGCACCACGATTACGCTTGCGTTGAAAAAATTGGAATCGAAGAAGCAAATCCTATTAAGCGCAATCGTTGGTATATTTTTAGTATTGCAAATTGCAGGTGCTTATCGCAGTTGGCCCTACATGCTATCGTATTTCAATCCATTGGCGGGCAATGAACCCGGTGAAATTATTGTGGATAGCGATCTGTATTGGGGACAAGGCATGTATGAACTGGAAGATTTTTTTGAAGATAAAGATGTTGATTCCCTTACGATTGCCATTTTTCACACCCATGATTTCTGTGAATATAACTTACCTTCTATCCGGTTTCTGTATCCGGAAGCAACTGCAAAAGGTTGGATCGCCATTGATGAGTTCACCTATAGAAAAATCCCAAACTGGATAATGGACGATCCGTGCAATGCCGGGGCCTATTCACTATTTGATACCCCTTTTGATAAACGATATGAATGGCTGCGGGAATATGAACCCGTAGCCCGCGTTGGTGGCAATGCTATTCGTGTATATTATATAGAATAAGCAGAAACCATTATTGTCATAATTACGGATTATCCCATTGTTTAAAAGCACTGGAAACATAAAAGGATTTTTAATAACAAATTAATCCTTTTCTTTGTACCCGGTTACTAAGTTTGCGCTTTGCCGATATCTGTGTATGACGAATCAAAAGTGGATTAATTTTTATAAAAAGTGCCTGCGGTTTTCTAAGTACTTCGTTGTCAGTAGCATCATCCTTATACTCTTACAAACCGCGTTCGGTTACTGGTTGATCTCTTCCCGGTGGTCCATCTTTTTAACCGATGCACAAATGGTGGGCCTGGCAGATGAAATAAATCAGGTAAAACCATTGCCGGACAATTTCATAGCCTTGTATGATGAACTCTATCCGAACGCGATCCATACCTCCATGACCAAACAACTCTTTGTAAACTACGGGACCCGAATCCTATTCAGAAGGCGCCAGATAGAAAACCTGCCCCATTGTGCATGCGACCTGGTCTATGATATACAAGTCAAAAGCAACAAAGTACTGGCCGATGTGCATTGGCCGGGCCGGTTGCAAGAATTGGAATATGGCTTTGCCATTGAAGACTTCAGCACACCGGGGAAATGTTTTGATTATGTGGTACAAAACAAGATCGCCAATCTAAAAGCCACGTTGCCCGAAGAGTTTGGGGATTTTCTGACAAAAGACATTGGTAGAATGACCACGGATGAACTTATTGAAATGATCATGTTGGTAAAGGAAAAAGATTTTCACCGCTTCAAAGACCCACAAAAATTTGAAGAAGAATTTCAAAAACTAAAAAACAAACTTGAATAAGCCCCACTTCGAAATTCTTTCTTATGATAGTCCGTAAATCTATTGTTCTAAACTAGTGTACAGTTTATGTGCGCTGCATAGTTGGCATGTATAATTAGTTGGCGTGGGCGCCTTCTGATGTATTTGCGCGGCCTACACATTTGAAATATCTGATAAAGTCCTTTCCGCGCAATAAGCATACGTCTAAATAGCTCGCAAAAGATTCACTTTATTTGTATAAGTAGACATAGTAGTCTCTGGCTGTTGGTATCTTTGGGGACTATCAAATTCTTTTTTAATTTACTCCATTCTTGTAGATTGAATGGGAAACGCGTAAATGGAATCATCCCCACCACCACTTCAGCCGGATTATGATCAAACCCTCTTTGCGGAGGTGTTGTTGCCGGTCCCTGTTCCGAAGTTTTTTACTTATCGGGTTCCGCTTACAATGAACCCGCATGCGAAAGTGGGCATTCGTGCCATTGTACAATTTGGTGATCGGAAAATTATCACCGGATTAATTGTCCAGCTTCACAACCAACCTCCAAAAGAATACGAAGCAAAATATATTCTGGACTTGCTCGATGAGTTCCCGGTCGTATACGATGTGCAACTTCAACTTTTTGAGTGGCTGAGTTCCTATTACATGTGCGCCATGGGCGAAGTGATGAACGCTGCACTACCATCAGGGTTGCGATTATCCAGCGAATCAATGGTACAACTCAATCCGGAATTTGACTTCGAAAACAGCGTGCATCATTTTTCGGAAAAGGAAGAATTACTCCTGAGCCATTTAAAAACCTCGCCTCAGTCCTATTCTGAAATTTCAAAAATACTAGGGGTCAAAACCCTTTACAGCATCATCAAGTCATTGACTGCGAAAGAGGCAATTCTACTGTATGAAGAAATCGTTGACAAGTATACACCAAAGACTGAAACCCGCATCCGGTTAACGAAAGCAAATGCCAATGAACAATCCATTCAACAGCTTTTTGAAACCTTTGCCAAAAAACCCAAACAAGAAGCAATCTTATTAAAATACTTGCAGGAAGTACCTGTGTTTAGGGATGCATCTTTAAACACAATGGGGGTTTCAAAAGCAACACTCCTGGAAGGTGACGTCTCTGCATCTTCATTAAATACATTGATCAAAAACAATTACTTTGAAAGTTTTGAGATCATCGTCCCCCGTTTTCCGCTGGATGCAGAAACAGATATTCAGGATATTTTATTAAGCGAGGAACAGCAACATGCCCAGCAGGGGATTTTCAAAAGTTTTGATCAACATTCGTATACACTTTTGCACGGTATTACCGGAAGTGGTAAAACAGAAATTTACATCAACCTCATTAAACGCGCCCTGGATAGTGGCGCACAGGTATTGTACCTCCTTCCGGAGATCGCACTGACCACGCAAACTGTAACGCGGTTAAAAAAAATATTTGGCAGTTTGATGGGCGTGTACCACTCCCGCTTCTCGGACAATGAACGCGTTGAAGTTTGGAATGGAACACTCACCGGGCGTTTTAAATTAATTGTAGGCGTACGCTCCTCCGTGTTTCTCCCCTTTGACAATTTGGGCCTTATCATTGTTGATGAAGAACATGATCCATCCTATAAGCAACAAGAACCCGCACCACGCTACAATGCACGGGATGTTGCCTTGATGATGGGGAAACTCCACCATGCCAAAGTACTACTCGGCTCGGCTACCCCCTCCGTTGAATCATATTACCAGGCACATCAAAATAAATACGGACTGGTTAACCTTGTCAAACGGTATGGGGAAGCACAACTTCCTGAAATTATCCTTGCGGATATGGACCAGGAGCGAAAAAACAAAACGATCAAAGGGGAATTCTCAAAAACGCTTCTAACAGAACTTGAGAATTGCCTGGCCAATAACGAACAAGCGATCATCTTTCAAAACCGGAGAGGGTATTCGCCCATGGTCAACTGCCAGGATTGTGGATGGGTGCCCAAATGTGTGAACTGTGCCGTGTCGCTCACCTATCATCAATACCGCCATGCATTGGTATGCCATTATTGTGGATATAAAGAAATGCTTCCCGCAAACTGTCCGGCTTGTTCCAGCACACGGATCCTTACCGTAGGGTATGGTACTGAAAAATTGGAAGAGGAATTACAAGTACGTTTTCCTGATTCCAAAGTCCAGCGAATGGATTGGGATACAACGCGTACTAAAACGGGATATGAAACCATTATCACCAATTTTGAAGAAGGGCGAACCAATATTTTGGTGGGAACACAAATGGTAACAAAGGGATTGGACTTTGACCATGTAAGTGTTGTTGGCGTTTTCAATGCTGATCGCATGATGCACTTCCCTGACTTTCGTGCGTTCGAACGGGCATTTCAATTAATTACACAAGTAAGTGGTCGCGCAGGCAGGAGGGAAAAACCGGGCAAAGTAATTATCCAAACCGCAAGCACGGACCATCCTGTTTTGAAATATGTTTTGGAAAACAACTTCGAACAATTTTACCAACGCGAATTGGATGACCGTTTTCAAAACCACTACCCTCCCTTTACACGGCTTATCGAAGTTACCCTAAAAAACATAGATGCTAAAGTTGCAACTGCAGGTGCCCTTCATTTTATTGAAATCCTTCGAAAGAAACTCCCCGGAACAACCGTGCTGGGCCCCGGTGACCCGATGGTACCTAAGATCAGGAATCAATACCTGAAGCGAATCCTGATCAAGATTGATCGTGGGAGTGGAAAGCTTAGTGAAATCAAAAACCGGATACAGGCTGCCATTCATTTGTTTTCCAAAGAAAAAGACTTTCGAAAAGTACGGATCATCATAAACGTTGATCCTTAAGGGAAAAATTAATTAGAAAGTTTTTTGAATCTTGGATTCAAAAAATAGTTAGCTTCGCAGGTTGACTTTAATCAAAACACTATGAAAATGAAAAAACTACTTGTTCTCGGCCTTCTCTCCCTTGGGTTCAGTCCTGTATTTGGGCAAAATTTTTATGCTACGTTTAGTGCAGGTTATGCCGCTCCAATTGGCAGTCAGGCAATTACCTACGAAGAATCCAATTTCTATCCGGACCAGGGGGATGATGTCTATTCGTATAAAAGTGTAAACGGATCATACGGTGCAGGCACAACTATAAATGCCTCGATTGGCTATATGTTCAATCCTGTCCTGGGCTTAGACTTGAATTTCAACTACTTAATTGGAAACGAATATACAGGTGCGGACAAGTATGGGTACACCAGTTCAGAATATATCGCAGAGCAAAAAATAAGGGCTTCCGGTTTTTTTGCCAGCCCTACACTCCTTGTAAATGTTGGAGGGGAAAAATTTTCCCCCTATGCAAAATTGGGGATGATAGTTGGAAAAGTTATCCTCAAAGAGGATGGAAATGATAGATGGATCAGCGGAGGGCAAGTGACTTACGAAGAAAAAATGGAAGCTGAAACCACTGGCAAACTCTCAGTTGGTGTGCGTGGTGGTATCGGTGTCCGGTACGCTATAAACCTTAACCTCTCGTTATTTGGGGAAGTGATGTACACGGGAATGAATTATCTCAAGGAAGAAAGAAATGTAACACGCTACGATAGCAATGGTGATGACGTATTGGACGAACTATATGAATATGAAAAGAAAACGATATACAAGAAAGAAATCACGGGATATTCAGAAAATCCGGATCTTCCAAGGGAAGAACTTCAAACACCCGCTCCGTTGAGCAGCGTTGGGTTTAATTTCGGAATCCAATTTTCTTTTAAGGGTATTTGACCATTTAAAAACCTTTATAGCAAAAAGGGCCGATCAAAAATGATCGGCCCTTTTTTATGGGGATTATTCAATTACAAAATATTCCAATCTTCATTCAAAATCGGGATTGCCTGGTGGGCGGTTAAATCAAACATGCACGGCACAACCGATACATAATTGTTTGCAATTGCCCATTCATCATTGTCTTCGCCCTTATCAAAATTTACGAAATTGCCGGCCATCCAAAAATACCTTCTTCCGTTTGGATCGAAACGTTCATCAAATTGTTCCACCCATTTTGCATTGGATTGGCGTGCGATACGGATACCTTTCAGGTTTTCATTTCGTTTCGGTGGGAAATTAACATTTAACGCCACCCCTTTTGGAAGGCCTTTGTCCAGTACTTGCTTTACAATCTTTGTAATGTATTCTTCCGTATGGGAAAAATCTGCATTGTGTGAGAAATCGCACAATGAAAAGCCAATGGCCGGTGTGCCTTCTATCGCCCCTTCTATCGCAGCCGACATGGTACCGGAATACAATACACTAATTGATGTATTGCTTCCATGATTAATACCACTCACCACAATACTGGGTTGCCGTTTGTCTTTCAACACAAAATGGCGCGCCATCTTCACACAATCAGCCGGTGTACCACTGCATTCATACGCTTTGATGCCCTCAAAAATGTTTGACTCCTCAAGTCGCAACGTTTCACCTACAGTGATCGCATGCCCCATGCCTGATTGCGGACTATCCGGTGCTACCACCAGCACGTCCCCCAACTTCGAAACGATTTCAACAAGCGTTCTTATTCCATTCGATGTGATCCCATCATCGTTGGAAACAAGGATAAGTGGTCTTTCCATTAAAATTACTGAATTAAAAAAGTGAATTATAGTATGCTACAATCTTCGCAAGATCGTATTTCTCGTCAAACTTTAAGCGGTTGACTTTGATATACTTTTCAACATCGTTTGATTTTTTTCCCATTAAGTTTAGCAAGTCGTTTTTATTTCCTTTAAAGGCCACCACTTCCCCATCTTCCTGAAGAAAGAAATAATAATTGACCAGCACTTGGCGTGTATAGGAGCCCATATAAAAAGCAGAACTATACGTTTTATATTCCAACGCTTCGCGCGAAAGCAACGTCATCTTTCCCTGCACGAGCAATTCAAAAAAAACAGGTGTTTTATAACCAACGGTAGCATTGAACGGTAGTGTATAGAAATCCCGGTAACGGTGGGCAGTTTCATCAAAAATCTCAAAATGCAAAACTTTACGTGCCGTATAGACTTCCGCTTTATCCTCCCGGATCAAAAACTGAACGAGGTCTTGTTGAAGATCGTACTTTACTTGTCCTTTCAATGTGTCGCCCGATTCCAGTATAATTTTTCCTTCGTGCCACATTTCAAATGGCCAAACCTGTCCATTCGAAAAAAAGGGTAACAGGAAAAATAATATGAAGAGTCCATTTCTCATTTCTTGCCTAAAATTGTATGTCCTAATTTATCCCGCTTCGTTTCCAGGTATCTTGAGTTGTGTGGATTTGATGCAATCTCTATCGGAACGTTCTCCACTATTTCCAAATTGTACCCCATCAACCCAACCCGTTTTTTTGGGTTATTGGTGATCAACCTGATTTTGGAAATATTCAGTGCGCGTAGTATTTGCGCACCGACCCCGTAATCACGTTCATCCATATCGAAACCAAGTTTGATATTTGCTTCAACGGTATCAAGGCCTTCTTCTTGCAATTTGTATGCCTTTAATTTATTTATCAATCCAATACCCCGGCCTTCCTGCTTCATGTACAGCACCACTCCTTTTCCTTCGCGGTCAACAATCTCCATTGCCTGATGCAACTGTGAACCACAATCACATCTGCACGATCCAAATATATCACCCGTTACACATGACGAGTGGACCCGCACCAGCACGGGTTCATCTTCTTCCCACGTGCCTTTCACCAATGCCATGTGTACTTCCTGCGTGTTGGTTTGTTCGAATGCCACCAGTTTAAAATGCCCGTGTTCGGTAGGCATATCGACTTCCACTTCACGTTTGATCAACGTTTCTTTTTTGATCCGATACTCGATCAGGTCTTTTATGGATACGAGTTTCAAATCAAAACGTTCGGCAACTTTTACCAAATCCGGAAGACGCGCCATGGAACCGTCTTCGTTCATGATCTCCACCAAAACACCACCCGGTTTAAACCCGGCAAGGCGTGCAAAGTCAATGGCAGCTTCAGTATGCCCTGCCCTGCGCAATACGCCTCCGCGTTTTGCTTTGAGCGGAAAAATATGGCCGGGTTTTCCTAATTCTTGCGGATCGGTTTCGGGATCAACTAAAGCACGAATGGTTTTAAAGCGATCGTGTGCAGAAATCCCGGTGGTGCAGCCATGGCCAATTAAATCAACCGAAACCGTAAACGGGGTTTCATACGCTGCCGTGTTTTTGCCTACCATCATTTCAAGCCCCAACTCCTCACAACGTTGCTCAATGAGCGGCACACATATCAATCCGCGACCGTGTGTAGCCATGAAGTTTACAATCTCAGGTGTTACGGTTTCAGCCGCACAAATAAAGTCGCCTTCATTCTCGCGGTCTTCATCGTCCACCACGATGATCACTTTCCCATTCTTAATCTCCTCGATGGCTTCCTCGATGGTATTCAATTTAATTTCATTCATATATTTTTGTCCAATTAATGAAACATTAATCGTTCTGTACAAGTTTCACACTGGGTAATATCACTCTTCCTAATCCTGATGCTATTTCATTTTTATAGTTATCTATAGCATATTGAATACCCATCAATTCTGTCTCTTCTTCATGCGAACTCGCTTCTTTTATTTTCTGAAGATTATCGTTTAGCATCTTCACCACAATTCCAAACTTCAATTGCATCACAATTTTATAAGGTGCTTTTTCAACCTCATACTCATTGCCAATAATTATATGATTAGTCTTCCATCCATCACTAATAAAATATTTCTGTACCAAAAAATCAGACACATATGAGGAGAGATGGGTTGGGAGTGTGCTTATAAATCGGGCTGGTTTTACATCATTTCCATTAGCAACCTCACCTTTGTAATGATCGATTATGTCTTGATGAACTTGATTTAAAAATGTTACATCTTGAGATTCTTTAAAAAGATAATCAAAAACGAATTCTTCATCATTAACTTTTTGATATCCATGGTTGATTAGAACTTTAATAAATTCCCGTTCAAACAAATCCAAGCTTTCATCGGCTGATAATAAAAAGGATTTTGAAAGAGTATGGATTTCGGAAAGCGATTCTACCAAATAATCTCTTGAGACAGTATTTTCAGCTTGTCGATCGGAAGTACGGTTAGCCAACAAAATTTTCTTTACTTCAATACTAAGCACAGAAAGAGGAACCTCAAGCTCTTTGCTACATTCCTGTAAGTAAATCGTTCTTTTTAATGGGTCAGGTATGACCGATATTGACTTTACCATTTCCCGAATAAGTTCCGCTTTCTTGATCGGATCCTTTGAAGCTTCCGCAGAAAACAAATCAATCTTAAACGAAATAAAATCTTTTTGATTCCCGGCAAGGAATTGTTTGAATTCGGTGCTTCCCTTCTTTCTAGAAAAACTATCCGGATCCTCCCCATCGGGAAATAAAACTACACGAACATTAAGCCCGCCTTTTAGTACTAAATCTATTCCGCGTAAGGCAGCTTTGATACCGGCCGCATCGCCATCAAACAGTACCGTTACATTTTCAGTAAACCGCCTGATCAGTTTGATTTGTTCTTCCGTAAGGGCAGTACCCGAAGAAGAAACCACATTGTCAACACCCGCAAGGTGCAGGGAGATTACATCGGTATACCCTTCAACCAAAAAACAAACATCGTCCCTGCGAATGGCATTCTTTGCCTGGTATAAACCATAAAGCACATTGCCCTTATGGTAAATATCCGTTTCCGGGGAGTTGATATACTTCGGCTGGCCCTTTTCTTTTGTAAGGATGCGCGCACCAAACGCGATAATCTTTCCACTCAGGTTGTGCACAGGGAAAATTACCCTTCCGCGAAAGCGGTCGTACACTTTTCCACCTTCCTTCGAAATCGTGAGCCCTGCTTTTTCAAGGATCGATTGGCTAAATCCTTTTTGAAGGGCAGCCTTGGTAAGGTGGTCCCATTCGTTTAAGCTATAGCCTAGTTCAAATTCCTTGATCGTGCGGTCATGAAAACCCCGCTCATGAAAATAACTCAATCCAATGCTTTGGCCTTCTTCATGGTTGAACAAAAGATCGTGATAATACTCTTTTGCATAATTCATGACAATATAAAGGCCGTCCCGCTCCGATTGCTGGGCCAATTGCTCCGCGCTAACGGCTTCATCCTGGATTTCCACGCCATACTTTTTGGCCAAAAACCGGATGGTCTCTGTGTAGCTCAGCCCTTCATGCTCCATCACAAACGTGATCGCATCCCCTCCTTTTCCGCTACTGAAATCCTTGAAAATGCCTTTGGACGGAACCACATAAAACGAAGCGGTCTTCTCGTTTGTGAAGGGACTCAACGCTTTGTAGTTCTGACCCGACCGTTTTAGGGACACGAAATCGCCCACCACATCCACGATGTCGACCCTGCTTTTTACTTCTTCTATGGTTGCTGTTGAAATCATCCGGAATTGCGACCCAAAGATAATCGTTCGAAAATACTTTCCCGGTTTGCGGTTTTTATCTTTTTTAAAGGGTCAGGAAATTTTTGAAAACCAATTTTTCTTTGGGGCGGCTTTGCAAGCTCTTTGACAAAGCTTGTGGGCTTTGGTCCCGAATGCTTTCGGAATGCTTGCAAATAGCGTTGGGTATTAGTTCTATGTAATTTCCATTCTTTACGTTTGAGCCCTTTAATTTAACCGCCATTTATCCGCCAAATCTTCATTATATCCGTCATAAGTCTCTTAGGGCTGTCCCGTCAGAGGTTTCATTTATATCCTGATATTCTTTATTCATTCGTAATTTTTCCTCTCTCTTTCACAAATTCAACTGCTTTTTTAACGGACATTTATCGGACATATCGGACATTTACCGGAAATAATACTTTGTTGCTTTTTTATCTCCTACCTTATAAACAAGATGTTTATCTATCAATTCTGTTAAATCTCTTCTTGCCGTTCTATCAGTAACATTATATCGTTTTACATATTCCGAAGTAAGAATTTCACCGATTGTTTTAAAGTGAAGCAGTGCATCTATTTGTCTTTCATTCAGTCCAAGTTTGGCTAATTGTTCTTCGTTCAGGCTATTTTTGAAAA
The DNA here is from genome assembly GCA_964398945.1 of uncultured Roseivirgaceae bacterium. Classification (GTDB taxonomy): domain Bacteria; phylum Bacteroidota; class Bacteroidia; order Cytophagales; family Cyclobacteriaceae; genus JBGTGG01. Next base: position 47,612 of record CAYNOT010000017.1, read on the forward strand.
GTGTTGCCAACAAACCATTTTGAAATTCTTTTATTTCGGGTTCAGGCAATCCCGCTTCTTTACAGGATGAATATATTTTCTGTATTCCACGTCCCCAAGTATCAATTAATCCGCCTTTAAAGCAAACATCAGCAATAAGTGTATTTCTCGGCTGTGAAGCGTGAAACCCCTTTAATGCTTCTAAACTCAATCCTTGTGGCAAAGCTCCCTCATTCCAAAAAATAATTTTGTCGTCATAAACCCGAATTTGTACAGGTGCACCCATATAATTGCGGTGTACCAAAGCATTTAAAATTACTTCACGCAATGCAGCAATCGGATATTCGGGTGTTTCAACGCGTTTCATTCCTTCAAATGACACCTTTTTGATGATAAACTTGTGGTGTATTTGTTGCAAAACCGCCTGGTACATATTTATCAGATTGCTTTCTTCATTTTCCTGAAAAATTAAATCGGCATCGTCTTTCCCAAAACGACCAATTTTAACGTGAATGTTTGGATAAAATTTGCCGGGGTCTTTTCCAAACAAAACAATAGCAGCACGTTTTAACTGTCCGTTTTCAACCAAACGAAGTTTGTCAAACAACTGTTGAATGGAAAGTCCTTTGCTTTCAGGCAAACGTCCTGAAAATTCGGCTTCCTGAACAAAGGTGGCTACGGCTTTTTCGTCAATGTCGTCAAAAGTTGCTCTTGGTTCAATTACATCATCCCACGTTTTACCCGACTTCTTCAACAGAAATTCGTTTAATGATGCTCCTGTCAATTCCTGCTTGGTGCTTCCGCTTCGGTAATAGTATCTTCCTCTTAGGGAAATAGGAACAGAGTAGGGATGTATTACAATTTCTATAAAATGCTTTCCTGCTTCTTCGTGTAAGTTTACTTCTGCTGTAATTCCCATTAAATTCCTGATTTTGTTCGGAATTTCATCCATCAGTTTTTTGTAATCATCTATACCGGCAACTTTTCCGTTATCATCTTTTCCGATAAAAATTACTCCGCCTTGTGCGTTGGAAAAACCACAAACCCATTTCAGGTAATCATCGTGCCAACTTTGTTTGTATTCTGTGTTTTGTGTTTCGGGCATTGTATTTATTTTCCTTTTAAACATTTCGTTTATTAAATAGCCAATTTAATAAAACTGCCCCAACAGCTAAAGCTGCATTTACAATCTTGGCGTGTGGGGCTTTGGCAATGTGCTTGCAAAATGCGTTGGCTATCTCTATCATATTTTCAACATTAAAGTCCTTATTCTTTAAACCAATTTTTACTTATTTCACTGGACTTAAGTATAAACGCCACGAAGGCACTAAGACACTAAAGTTTTTTATCAGATTGCATTCAAAATGAATACTTTTCTATAGATGGCATTCGTCTTAAAATGGTTAGTTGCACTGCTGTCTTTTAGGCTTACTGCTAACTTCAAAATAAAGCTGAGTCTAAATTGAAACGATCCGAAAAATGCTCGTCACTCAGAGCCTGCCTGCGCGTAGCCGATTCGGCAAAGGCAGGCGTTAGCGAAGAGTCTTTGGGATCACTAAATCCGGTATTTTGAGAATTCCACAAAGATTCTTCGTTCCCCGATTTGCATCGGGGCTCCATCTGGATAACGTCCTTTCATTTTTTCGGTACCAAATTAAATCCCAAAGTTTTACACATACCATAAAGTTTTGTTTTAGGAGGCAAATGCGCCTAAATTGCAGCCAATTCGCTAAAAAATGAGTTTTTCAAAAGAAGATATACTAAAAGCCTTAAGTACGGTTGATGATCCCGATCTGAAACGTGATTTGGTGAGCCTCAACATGATAAAGGATGTTGAAGTAGCCGAAAATAGTGTTGGTTTTACAGTTGTTTTGACCACACCCGCGTGTCCGCTAAAGGAAAAAATACGGCAGGATTGTGAGGAAGCTGTGAAAAAAGCAGTGGGCGGGGATGTTGCCATCAACATTACGATGACTTCTTCGGTCACGACCATGCGCAACAATACCCCTTTGTTGCCGGGCGTTAAGAATATCATTGCCATTGCTTCCGGAAAAGGTGGTGTTGGGAAATCAACGGTTACTTCCAATCTGGCAGTGGCGCTATCCATGGCAGGCGCAAAAGTGGGATTGATTGATGCCGATATTTACGGCCCTTCCATCCCCACCATGTTCAATTGCGAAACCGAGCAACCTGAAGTCCGCAATGAAGACGGAAAAAACCTTCTGATCCCGATTGAACAATATGGCATAAAACTGGTTTCGATTGGATTTTTAACCCCCCCGGACCAGGCAGTCGTTTGGCGTGGCCCGATGGCCAGTGCTGCCTTAAAACAATTTTTTACAGATGTTGTCTGGGGTGATCTCGATTATTTGTTGATTGATTTGCCTCCCGGCACCAGTGATATCCATTTAACATTGGTCCAAACCGTGCCGGTAACGGGTGCCGTCATTGTTACCACCCCGCAAAAAGTGGCGTTGGCGGATGCCAATAAAGGATTGTTGATGTTCAAGCAGCCGCAAATCAATGTTCCTTTATTGGGGATCGTTGAGAATATGGCCTACTTCACCCCTGCCGAACTTCCGGATAACAAGTACTTTATTTTTGGTGAGAATGGAGGTAAAAACCTCGCTACCAAATATAATGTGCCCTTTTTAGGACAAATCCCGCTCGTGCAAAGCATCCGCGAAAGCGGTGACAGCGGACTCCCTGCTGTATTGAAAGAAGGGCCACAAGCAGATGCATTTAAAGAACTGGCGGAAAATTTAGCACGCCAGATTGCCATAAGAAATGCTAACTTTGAAAAAACCCAAAAAGTTGAACTGAAAGTCTGATGGGAACAAACCTTGAAAATATTGCCCAACGCGTTGAGGCTTCGCTTGACAGCATTCGTCCCTACTTGAATGCGGATGGAGGCGATATTAAAATTACCGAAATCAGTGATGATTTGGTGGTAAAACTTGAATTCCTGGGGGCCTGCGGAAATTGTAAAATGTCGACTATGACGTTTAAAGCAGGTGTTGTCGAAGCGATTAAACGTGCCGTTCCGGAAGTAGCATCCATCGAAGTTATCAATCTAACCGCTGCCTGATTGATCGGGTTACCGTTCCTATCTTCACTCAATAAAGTAGAAATCAGGTACGTGGTGTTGTTCGAACAAATCCATCTAAAAAAAATTAGTGTTTCTTTATTGAGGATGCTGGCCTGCATCCTTTTTCTCATTTCGGCCCATACTGGCGTAAGCCAGGATCGGTGTGGGACCGAAGCACATACGCAACTCCTTCTTGAAAAAAAAACAATTCGGGAAACGGAAGATGTGTTTGAGGACTGGATTCAAAAAAAGCTGAAATCAACGCGTTCATCTTTAAGCACCCAACGAACACAAGCCGGCCCTTATCAAGTGCCGGTCGTTGTCCATGTAGTCCACAATGGTGAAGCGATTGGTACAGGCGTAAATATTTCTGATGCTCAAATCCTTTCTCAGATTGATGTGATCAATGCGGATTTCAATCGGCTCAATGCCGATGCTGCCAATACCCCTGCGGAATTTTTGCCCGTTGCTGCCGCATTTGATATTGAGTTTGTATTGGCAAAGCAAACACCCGATGGACTTTCAACCAATGGAATTGTCCGGGTGCAAGGATCACAAACCCAATGGACCATCAATGATAATTATACCCTTAAAGCACAAAGCTACTGGCCTGCCGAAGACTACTTAAATATCTGGGTAGCCAATATGGGCGGTGGCTTGATTGGCTTCGCGCAGTTTCCTGTTTCACCTTTGCCGGGATTGGAGAGCGCTTCCAACAGTCGCCTGACCGATGGTGTTGCCATACATTACCGCGCTTTTGGCTCCATTGCTGACGGTGCTTTTGATTTGGATTCGCGTTACAACAGAGGGCGGACTACCACCCATGAGCTTGGCCATTTTTTTGGGTTGCGCCATATCTCCGGTGATGCAAACAGTTGTTCAGCAACAGACTATGTTGATGACACACCTGCTCAAAATGGAAATACTACAGGATGCCCCGCACATCCCAAAAATAGTTGTACGACCGAACCGGGCAACGACATGTTTCAAAATTACCTGGACTATACCAATGATGTATGCATGAACTTGTTTACACAAAACCAGGTAGACCGAATGGAAGTGGTGATTGAAAGCAGTCCACGAAGGGTAAGTTTGTTGACTTCACCCGGATTGCTGGCACCTGCACCTGTCGCAAATGATCTGGGCATGAAAGCAATCATTGCCCCCGGTATTACCGAGTGCACTGGTTTGACCATCCCCATTATTGAGGTTGTGAACACAGGCAACAATACGATTACATCTGCACAGGTCGTCATTAAGAATAATGGCAGCATTATAGAAACGGTCGATTTCCCTTTAAACCTTGCACCAGACACAACGGGTATACTTGCTTTCCCTAATCAAAATTTCGGTAGTGGGGATTTTTCTTTTTCAGCTGAAATAATCTTGACGAACGGTGTTGCGGATGGAAACCCGAACAATAATGTATTGACACAAACTGTTTCTATTTCGCCATTCATTGCACTTCCATTTTTTGAATCCTTTAATACGACTCCTGCTGACTGGAAAATATCCAACCCTGACCAGGCGATTACCTGGACAAATGTTGACGCTCCAAAAGAAACTTTGGGAAACCGTGCGATGCAAATGGATTTCTTCGATTATGATGATAATTATGGTGAAGTTGATATTCTCACCAGTCCTGTTTTTGATTTGTCGGGGGAGTCTGTTGCACTCCTTACATTTGATGTCGCGCATGCGCGCTATAAAAATTCCCTCAGCAATGATGCGCTCCGGGTGGTCGTGCTAACGGATTGTAGCAGCGATTACGTTTCAGCAGATGTTGTCTATTACAAAGAAGGTGCTGCGCTACAAACTGTTGCCCCACTAAATACAGAATTCGTTCCGGCCAATGCATCGGAGTGGCGAAAAGAAGTTGTTGACCTAAGTCCTTACCTCGGACAATCCAATGTTCAAATCGCTTTTATTGGAATCAATGACTACGGTAACAATTTGTACCTTGATAATGTAAACGTGATCATCTCTGCGGTGGAAGACCTTGCGATCCTTCAAGTGATAAGCCCGGGGCCTGTTACGTGTGCGAACAACCCCTCCCCCGTTTTAGAAATACAAAACCAAGGCAGCACGGTTATCACGAGTTTCAAAGTAGACTATGGTATCGATGGGGCAACGCCTGCAACCACCACTATCACCGGGATTGATTTACTTCCCGGAGCGGCAATAAATGTCACTGTCAATTCTCAAACTTTATCCAGTGGCGAACATCAATTGTTCTTTGCTTTAAAAGAACCCAATGGCCTGGTGGATATAAATCCGTTCAACAGCGAGCGTGAATATGTTATTAAGGTTGATCAGTCGGAAGATTTGATTCCCTTACGGGAAAATTTTGATTCCGGTTTTACAGGTTGGAGTGTGGTCAATCCCACCGCTGGTGAAAATTGGAAAACCACGGCCACCAACTACAACGTTTCCATGTTCTTCAATGCTTTTGAAAATACAACCATTGATGATGAAGCGTGGTTGGTAAGTCCCGTACTGGATTTTTCAAACACTACAAAGGCGAGTGTTTTCTTTGATCTGTCGTATGCCTATCGTAGCGATACCAACGACAAGTTTCAGGTACTTGCCTCTGTTGATTGCGGGCAAACCTATACTATTGTTTTGTTTGATCGCACAGGCAATTCTTTTTCGATCACAAATTCAGAAAATCCCTGGATACCCTCCACTGAAAACGATTGGACTAAAACCTACATTAACCTTAATTCGCTAACGGGTGAAAAAGAAGTGCGCATTGCTTTTGTGTTTACCAACGACAACGGCAACAACGTGTTTGTTGACAATATTGAATTTTATACTTCAGATGATCCCTCCCCGCCTCAAACCACCAAGCCCTTTGTAGTTTACATGACGGGAGCCGGTGAATTTGGTGATTTCAAAATCACCTTTGACCTGGAAACGCGACAAGATGTACACTTGCAGGTTGTGGATATGATTGGAAGAACGTTTACGGAGCAACTGCTTCCCAATACCCTCAACCAAACCTATTCGGTTTCCCTTACGGATGCTGCTACCGGTATTTATATTGTAAGGCTCCGGCTCAACGGATCATATTTTGCAACCAAAGTTTATGTGGCGAAGTAACCGGGTGTTCTTATCTTTGAGCAAAGTGTAGTCCATGGCAGAAAAAAAGAAAGTAGCAATTTTGTATGGTGGAAAATCGGTAGAGCATGGGGTTTCCATCAATTCAGCGCGCAATATCTTCGAATACATCAACAAAGATTTATTCGAGCCCATCCCGATAGGGATTACAACAAAAGGAAAGTGGTTCTTAACATCCGGTGTTGATAAAAATATAGAAAATGGCCAGGCACTATCCCTCTCTCTAAACCCGGCCAACCCCGTTTTTAAAATTGAAGGAAGCAATCAAACTTTCACCACGGATATTGTTTTTCCGGTATTGCATGGGACCGATGGTGAAGACGGCAGCATTCAGGGACTCATCAAAGCGTTGGACATCCCGATGGTGGGAACGGGTGTTTTAGGTTCTTCTGTTTCCATGAGCAAAATTGTTTCGAAGCGGTTGTTGGAAAATGCGGGCTTACCGGTTACAAAATTCCTGAGCTATACCTTTTCGGAAAAAGTGAAACTAAATTTTAAAACAATTGCTGATACACTGGGGCTTCCGTTTATGGTGAAGGCGGCAAGCCTGGGTTCTTCCGTTGGCGTTTCAAAAGTTAGTTCAGAAAATGATTTTGATAATGCTGTTGCAGAAGCTTTTCGGTATGACAATGCGTTGCTGATTGAAGAGTTTGTAAAAGGACGTGAAATTGAATGCGCCATCCTTGGCAACGAACCACCACGGGCCTCCGATCCCGGTGAAATCATGATCAGCGGCCATTATGATTTCTATACCTTTGATGCCAAATATGTGGACGGTGATGCAGTAAAAATCGAAGTTCCTGCCAGGCTCGATTCCGCCATCATCGAAAAGGTAAAAGATGTTTCGGTTCGTGCGTATCAAACCTTGCACTGCGAAGATTTTTCACGGGTCGATTTGTTCGTGACCGCGGATGGGAAAGTCTATGTAAATGAAATCAACACCATCCCGGGATTTACCAATTCGAGCATGTATCCGATGATGTGGAAACAGCATGGTATTTCGTTTCCGGATTTAATCACCGAATTGATACAACTGGCAACCACCCGGTTTGAAAAAAATAAAAGGATTGATCATGAGTTTCAATCAAACCTGAAGTTTTAGGCTTCGCTGAACGCAGCCTGGCAAGCCGGTGAAAAGCCGGACAATCCGTGGAAAGAGAAGTGCAGCAAATGATTTTTTTGTATACTTGAATTGATAAAAACTGTGTATGGGACCTAGCCTGAAGAAATTTAAAACCGACTCAATAAAAGGATTCTTGATTCATCTGGGGGTTATGGCCAGCTTCCTTTTGATTTTGGCGCTTTTGTTTTTCTACGCCTATTTGCCGGGCGCTACAAATAAAGATCAAACCATTACGGTGCCCCCTATTGAAGGCATGAGTATCCACGAACTGGAGGATTTCTTAGGCAAGAGGAATTTACGATGGGAAGTAAATGATTCATCGTATTCAGATGAAGTACCTCCCCTTACGATATTGAAACAATTCCCGGCAGCCGGTTCCCTCGTAAAAGAAAACCGTAAAATCTTTATCTCGGTAAACCGGGTCCAACCGCCTACGGTACCTGTTCCGAACTTAATTGACGGCTCGTTGTTGAATGCACATGCTGTATTGAAGGGCAACGACCTGAAACCCGGAAAAATCCAGTTGAAATCAAGTCCATTTCTCAACCTGGTGTTGGAAATGCAGTACCAAGGTCGCCCTGTTGAAACAGGCACACGCATCCCAAAAGGCTCTGTTATCGATTTGGTGGTGGGTGATGGGGGCAGCAAAGATGTAGCTGCACCGTATGTTATCGGGCTTACAATTGAAGATGCGAAAGTGCTCTTGTTCGGCAATAACCTGAACATCACGGTTGAGCTGATCGGTGATACTTTAGGTGTCAATCCGGTAATCCTCAAACAAAAGCCGCATCCTTACGAAAATATCCGGGTGGGTGATGTCGTTGAATTGTGGGTAGGAAAAGAAGGTACACCTGTTCCTCAAGAGGAAGATGACCTCGAAGATGGAGGAATGGAAGATGAAGTCGATTAAAAACCAACGCTTATTTTTTTCTCAAAAAAAATATTGTCTTTAAAAGGAATGAAACAATGTCTGCTGCTAATGGCCTTTGTTTTCATGTATCAATTTGCCTGGGCTCAACTCGCTGAGCAACCGCTGCACCAATCCATTCCAAAACAAAACAAAGAAAAAAGCACAGCCCGCATCCAAAGTTTTCCGCCAATTTCCCTTCCCTTTTGGGATGACTTTTCTTTTCGGACACCGGGCTACCCCGACTCACTATGGACTGAATATGCAACCGTGTCTTTTTCGGATGGCATCGCGATCAGGCCGCCCACAATATATACAGCCTCTTTCGATGGATTAAAAGCAGATGGAACGCCTTACGATACAAATGACCAGGAGGCAACTGGGTACACCGATGTTTTAACTTCCCAGTTAATAAAAATGGCGGAGGTACCTGTTCCTGAAAGAGGGACCGTGTATTTTAGTTTCTTCTTTCAATGGCGAGGACACGGGGAAGCACCGGATGAAGAAGATTTTCTGGCAGTAGAATTCCTGAATAGTGATACGATCTGGACCGAAATCGATAGGATCCAAACGGATGGATCGTTTAGCCAATCAATTTTTTATCCTAAAATTTATCAGGTCACCGCGCCCTACTTTCATGATGAATTTCAATTTAGGTTTCGAAGCCATGGCCGGGTTTCCGGCCCATACGATATGTGGCACATCGACTATGTATTTTTGGCAAAAGGACGGAATGCCACTGACATGAGTTTCCCCGATCAGGCTATTACATCAAAACTCTCCCCTTTATTTGAGAACTATACTTCTATTCCGGTAAACCATTTTTTCAATACAAAACCCCTGGAAGCCCCGACTTTCGGTATTTACAATTTACGTGTTGGACTTCCGGAACCACTTGCGTATCGTGTGGATGGAACGTTTACCAATTACATTGGTGATGCACCTACGACCCATCAGGTATTGTTGCGAAAAGGAATTCCTATTAATGCAATACCTTCTTTAACACATATTCAGGAAACCATTGGAACCCTTCCCGATCCCGATGATCCTTTGCAATTCAATCCAACTGCCGACTCAATATTGATTACGTTGAAAACCTCGCTATACACCGGTGATGTTGTTGACAGTTTGGGAGTAACTGCTGTTGATTACTTGGACCGTTATATCCCCATTGATTTTCGCGCCAATGATACCATCAACACTTCGTACAAGTTAAAGGACTACTATGCATACGATGATGGTGTTGCAGAGTTCAGCACATACCTTACCAGGCAAGGCAACCAACTTGCGTATCAATTTGATATGTTGACCAGCGAGGTTGATACGTTGATTGGCTTCCGCGCATATTTTCCGTTTTACGGAGGGGCAACCAGCATTTTGAATGTGTTCGTTTGGGGCGATGATGATGGCCTACCTGGAAACGTGCTTGCATCCCGTTATAATATTACGCTGCAAAAAAATGGGACGAACGAGTTTATGGACATATTTTTTGCACCGGCCATTTTGGTGAGCAATAAATTTTATGTTGGTTGGGAAGAACCTGCCAACCGTGTGCATATTGGCCTTGACAAAAACCACGACACCGGTGATAAAATTTTTGTGAACACCAAGGGCTTTTGGGTTCAGAATGACATCGTAACCGGAAGTTTAATGATCAGGCCAATTTTTGGGGGCGGGGATATTGTAACCAGTATTGAAAATCCAGATGATCCGATTACGCTTTACCCCAACCCAAACAATGGAAGTTTTCACGTTGATACAGAAAGCCGGATCGTTGCCATCCACGACCTCACTGGTCGCGAAATTTCTTTTACAGCAAGCCCGGGCGATGATGATCAATTGGTCTCCTTACAACATCCAGCACCCGGTATTTACATTGTGCGTTCAACGCGCAATGGAAAAATCAACACTCAAAAAATTGTTGTGTATTAACGTTGGTTAGAATTTAAATCTTTAAATCTCCAAATTATCAAATTATCAAATTTTAACGTATCGGTGCAGGGCTAAAGCACAACACAAAAATCGCCAACGCAATCCATCCCAGGATTTGCCGGGTGCGATCAAGCGGTACTTCAATGGGTGCGCGCGGATGCTCCACGCCAATAAACCTGCCGATCACTACCGCAAACAACAACCAGCCTGTATAACCATTTACCGTTGGGAATTGCCAAACAAATACAAACTGGGTTGCAAAGATCAAACATGCCGTCATAATCATATCACGTTTCGGCCAGCGCAATCCATGCAATACGAAATACAGGAAAATGATATAGCCCGGTATCCAAATCAGCAATTCATCCATGGGCATACCCGGATGAACAACCCCCAATCCTGAATAAAATAGAAGCGCGATAAAAATCACCGAAGCAATTTGCTTGTGCCTTCTAAAGCCAACCAATCCATGCAACACATGTCCGCCATCCAATTGCCCGATTGGCAAGAGGTTGATGCTTGTAAAAACCAAGGCCAGAAATCCGGCAAACAAAAATGGATAATGCATAATCTCATTTTGGTGCGGCATCCGGGAAGGATCCGCTACAAACTTCTCAAAGAACATGAACAGGAGGTTGCTGCCCATTTTGATATTCAATGTATTTTCAGATTCAGTATAAACATGGTTGGCATAGTCAAGTCCATATTGTTCGTACTCAGGATGGATTGAAAAAATATACTCCGCTGGCGGCAGGTGTGTAAACCCGTACACCAATACAACCATCGCCATTACAAAACCAGCCAATGGCCCGGCAATCCCGATATCAAAATTCACTTTATTGGAAGGCGGACGGCTTTTTAACCGGATCAACGCCCCCATCGTTCCAATGGATAAAAAAATTGGCGGTATAGGAATATAATATGGAAGGGTGGCTTTAACCTTATGATACATCGCTGTAAAATAATGGCCGAACTCATGTACTGTTAGGATCAACAGAAAGGGGACTGAAAAAGGCAATCCGCTTTTGAAATCACTCCAGGAAAAATCAGGGCTATAAAAAATATTTTTACCATGCGTCCACTCAACGCCAGCTAAGGTTGTAGTAACACATGTGATAACAAAAAGTAGTATTTGAAAAGCAACGCGCTTTTGATCTTTGTCCATTAGAATAAAGTGTATAAAAAATCGGGGGAAGGAATATGAATGGTTTTGATCCCAACCTTGTCTGCCCCCTCCAGGTTGCCGACATTATCATCAAGAAAAACAGTCTGGTGAGGAATTAATCCATTTTCATCCAACACCTGTTTATAAATTTCAATATCCGGTTTTCGCTTGCCCATTAAATGGGAGTAATAATCTTTATGGAAACAGGAACCCAATGTAGACATGGAAAAGGGGGCCAGGCTTACCCTGTTAAAATAGTCGAGGTGTATGCCGTTGGTATTGCTCAATAAAAAAGTTGTATAGTGTTGCTTTAACGCTGTCAGCAATTTCAGTTTCCCTTTCGGTAAATTCTTTAACATGGCCACCCAACACCTGTCAATTGCTTCATCCGTTGCTGCTATCCGATAAACACTACGGATAAAATCACGGAACTCGCGATCACTTAAGGCCCCCCTTTCATATTGTTCAAATTCCTCTGAAGAAACAAAGATGTTTTTTATCTCATCCTGCGGCAGGCCAGAAAGCTGTGCAAAAGAAGTAAGTGTACTTTCAACAGAAAGATCGAGGATAACACCGCCTAAATCGAAAATAATATTTTTAATGGAGGGATCGTCCGTAATTTTTTGTGACATGCAACTAAATTTGAAAGCCACAAAACTACTCAAATTTACTGGATACTGGATACTGGTTGCTGAATCCAGTATCTAGAGTCTAGTATCCAGCAATCCAATCTCCAACCGCTCGGCAACATACTCCTTTTCGATGTTCGGTAGTTTTGTACTGCGCTTTCGGGTATATGCATTGATCTTGGCCAATTCTTCTACCTGCTTCGTGGCAAAACCATATTCTTCGATCTTCAACAGATTATCATACGGTCCGGTACCCGAAATTAATTTTACTAAAACCGGGGATGTTTCCACCATGATAAACAAAAACATAATAAACCAATTGGCAATCCAGATTGCCCAACTGTTTTCGGCTAAACGCGATAAGGCTTCCATTCGGGAAGCAGGCCCATCCAGTTTTTGGTTTTCCAATCCGGCCAAGTCAGCAGTCTTTAAACCATCAAGCCGGGAAATGGCGGCCAGTTTTTCCGATATCAATGCGTTGTTCTTTTTACTCAGTTCATGAAGCTCTTGGTCGACCCGGTCTGCATCTGCTTTTTTGATTTGATAAATCGGCCCGGCATTTCTTTTCTGCGTGCCACCTGTTCCATCCGCTTCTTCTTGTGCAATGCGCCTGAGTTCATTCCGGTTTTGTTCTTTTACAAGTATCTCTGCTTTTAGAATTTCGATCTCTCCCATTAGGTTTTGAATCGCAGGTTCATGGCGGATGCGCACCTGCCCTTCTTGTCGCGCCAATACTTCCTGTTCCATAACCGCCAGCTCCCCTCCTATTTCTTTTTCAAAGATTTTCATCTCCAATGGTTTGGCGATAACAATCGAAATCAAGATGGCCAATATGATCCGTGGAATTGCCGTTTTGAATTCTTTATTGAAGTTCCCTGATTTACGCATGCTCGAAACAATGTAGCGGTCAAGATTGAAAATCATGAGGCCCCAGACCAAACCAAAAAACCCGGCAATCCACACATTATCAAATACGGTAAAGAGTGCATAGCCGGCAGCGAATGCTGCAAACACTCCAGTAAAAAAAATGGTAGCACCTATACCAACATACTTGCTTGATTCAGAGGGACATTTTTGGAGGGTGGCAATGTGGACACCGGAGCAAAGCCAGAAGAAGGTCTTGAGTTTTTCCATGGGATGGTAACGGAAAGTTGGTTGAGGATATTGTAACGATCGAAGCACAAACAAAGCCAACAAATCAAGATTAGAAATTCCCAATGAAAATAAGGAAGTACCCTCCCCGGAATCGAACAAGCCGTTCAGAAATGAACAATGGCGTGTACGAACGTGTACAAATAACAGAAAGGAAATTACTCCGTATTAGGTAGTGGAATTGTGACTAAACGTAAACGGAGTCCGTCATTCAAAGCGTAAGCGATGAATCTTTCAAGGAAATTAGAAATTATCAAATTAGTAATCAGAAATTTAAATGAAGTTCATTGGAAACTTAATCTGGCTGGTCTTTGGCGGCATCTTTATCGCCATTGAATACCTTGTATGTAGCCTCGCCTTAATCATCACGATCATTGGAATACCATTCGGTATTCAAACCCTTAAACTTGCCGGGCTTGCCTTGTGGCCATTTGGAAGGGAAGTGCATTCCGCTCCTTCTGCTTCGGGATGCTTATCGGTGATCATGAATATTATCTGGATTGTCTTTGGTGGTTTTTGGATTTGCTTATCGCACATCGGTTTTGGTATCCTGTTTTGCATTTCCATAATCGGAATTCCTTTTGGGTTGCAACATTTCAAATTAGCGACCCTGGCGTTGACGCCTTTTGGGAAAGAAATTGTTTGAAAATATTCCGATCTTGTGCAGGTAAAAAAATCGAAAATGTTTACGAACTTTAGTGTGCTTGGAAAAGCAGGGCGGCCAGAATTCATTTTAACACAAATTGTATGAAGGGGGTTGGATCCTGTAAGTGATGAAATCCCTACTGATGGAACCGTCTGGTTTTATCAATGGAAATTCCCGGTATGGCCATTGTGATCAAACCTGAAGGTAGCATCAAAGGAGATATTATTGCCATGGGTATGAAAAGTGGTAAAAAAAAGAAATTTTCAATTTTGGGACAATTATATACCCATTTTTAGTGCATTAAAGTCAATTTAATGAAACAATGAAACCTTTTTCTCTGAATACTGTTACAAGTGTTGCATTTGTAGCATATATTGCATCAGAAAAGCGGATAAATGGGTACTGTAGATTTTAAGCCATTAAAGTATATTACTTCGACATCTATTTCAAGTGTAGATACCGATGATAATGGTAATACCATCTATATGAAACCTGCTAAACTGCACGGTAAAAATACAGTTCTAAGAATTGTCGTTCGTTCAGATAAAGACGTACTTAAAGCTAGAAATCCTAAGTACGACCTACTGGTTCCCTAAATAATTTCAATTCACTTTCCTAAATGTTTGATAGTAGCTATCCCTACCAACAAGCTACCATAAACAAAGCACATCTTGAACCCCAAGTAATCAAAGAGATTATTTTCAGGTTCTCAACTGACTATGGAGTAAAATATATTGTTAGACTTCATGAATATAATCACAAAGTCTTTGCAATCAAGTTTCATCTTCGCATTCATAATAAGCTTAAAAACAAATACAATTTAGTAGTCACAGATTCGCGTATTAATCCAGGAAAAGTAATCAGAACCATTGTTAGTATCGCCCTCGATATATTGAAAATAGATGACATGGCGTCCTTTGCTTTTGTGGGGGTTTTTAAAGTTAGAGTAAATTGCGCGACAGAAAAAATCTCAAATGAGCACCCTGAGACCGCTGAAACTCAACGCTACAGAATATATGTAGAAATTGTTGAGAATTTTTTTGGTACAGAAACTTTTAAACATGGGTACAACGATAAGGCGAATGCATACTTATTATTAAATAAAAATAACAAGAACTATTTAGAGCTCTATGACGAAGTCTCCACCATGTTTATTAATACTTTTCAAGACTTGGGAAATCTACAATGATTCCAAAGCAGAAAAACAAATAACCAAGATTGTATTCTTTCGTGTAAACAATGCAACAAAAAGGCAGCCACTTACGTAACTGCCTGATTATCAAGTGGGCCCTGTTGGAATCGAACCAACCACCACCTGATTATGAGTCAGGTGCTCTAACCGAATGAGCTAAGGGCCCTAAATTTTGTGCAATGTTACGGATTTGAAAATAAACCACCAAAGCGTCATCCAAAAGACCCTCATTAAACCCGATCAGGTTTTGTAACTTGCCAACAACAAAATTTTACAAATGGATACAAAACTCGCAGTCCTGATCGATGGGGACAATATACCTTCCGCACCCATCAAAGAAATGATGGAAGAAATCGCCAAGTACGGCAACCCTACCATTAAACGAATCTATGGCGACTGGACAAAACCCACCTTGTCGAAATGGAAAAACCTGCTATTGGAAAATGCCATTACCCCCATACAACAATATGGCTATACCACCGGAAAAAATGCAACCGACTCTGCCATGATCATTGATGCCATGGACATCCTGTATTCAGAAAAGGTAAATGGTTTTTGCCTCGTATCCAGCGATAGCGATTTTACCCGGTTGGCCACCCGACTGCGGGAAGCCGGCATGCAAGTCTATGGAATTGGTGAGAAGAAAACACCGAACCCTTTTATAGTAGCGTGTGATAAATTTATCTATATCGAAATCCTCACGACAAAGTCGGAAGAAAATATACCCCAGCACTCCAGGCGACCGGCCACTAAAAAAAGCGATGTGGATAAAATCACGCATAAAGTCATCAACCTGATTGCTTCCACCATTTCGGATCTGGAAGATGAGGAAGGTTGGGCATTTCTTGGTGATGTCGGCAACCTGCTTCAAAAAAAACAGCCGAACTTTGATTCCCGGAATTTTGGATTCCCCAAACTTACCCCTCTTATCAAGTCCATCAAAAATTTTGAAATTGAAGAGCGCGAAAAAGGAAGGCATCGACTGGTGTATGTAAAGAATAAATAGCAGGTTACTGCGCAACTAAGATACTTTCAATGTTCGCCTTCATTTGTTCGTAAGCACTATAGCCTCTACACACCGCATAATACTCCTCCCCTTTTTTCAATACCACCGTTGGGAAGCCGGAGATTCCAAATTGCTGTGCTTTGATAAAATCTTGTTTTACCAGTTGCTTGTATCCTGCTGATGCAAATAAGGTTTCAAATCGTTTGGCATCAATACCCATCTGTCCACATTGTTCCTTCAAAATAGCAACATCGGAAATGTCTTTGTTTTCTGCATAGAAAAGTCGCTGCAAAGCTTTGTAAAACCCCCACTCTTTCTCCAGTGCTAAATCACGCACAACACGCACGGCCCTTGCAGGTGGTTCGGTGTCATAATTGAAATCTTCACGATCAAAAAAAGAATAATCGAAAGGTTGCCCCGATGCTTTTTGAACATGTTGCCAGTGTCCTTTGATCATCTCACGAAAAGCTGGTGTCCACGCCTCACCCCCACCCGGGCGTAAGCCGCCAAGCACCAGTTCAAAATCAAACCGGTCGGCATATTGATCTTTTATCTTGTCCAAATTATTGGTGATGCCCCAACACCACGAACACATGGGGTCGCCAAAATAGAGTAGAGTATCTTTCCTGTTATCCACTATTTGTATTTGATTGCCCCGCACGTCCCCGGTTTCACAAGTACCATCCTCGCACTTCAATTCCATATTTTTATTCTTTTTAACCAACTACACCATACCAATCCATAATTTTTAGAAAATAGTTCCAATGGTAAATCCTCCAATCAAAATAAACACAATAATTGAATGATTAACACAAATACTACAATCGATTCCTTATCTTTTACGGTTCAAAAACCAAATGCTATGCGTAAACTTCTTCCATCTATTCTATTTACAATCCTTGCTCTTGCAGCTTCCGGACAAATCCGGTTGCCTAACATTTTCGCTGATCACATGGTACTCCAACAAAAAGAAAATGTTGCGATATGGGGATGGGGTGCTCCTTCAGAAGAAATTACTATTCACACAAGTTGGAACAAAGCGGACACAAAAGTTACCGTTGATAATTTCGGCAAATGGAAGACCAAGGTTCAAACACCGGAAGCTGGCGGCCCCTACACCATTACGCTTAAAGGAAGTTCTGAAATAACACTCAACGATGTTTTGATTGGTGAAGTCTGGATTTGCTCCGGGCAATCCAACATGGAATGGAATGTTTATATGGGAGCAGAAGATGCAAAGGCTGAACAACCAAATGCCAACCATCCAACAATACGGCTCTTCAATATTGTACGATCAGGTGCAGAACTTCCACAAGAACGGGGCGAAGGAAATTGGGAAGTTTGTACACCGGAAACCATGGCGCGCTTTAGCAGTGTCGGCTACTTCTTCGGGAAGAGATTACAGGAAAATTTAAATGTTCCCATCGGGCTTATCAATGCGAGTTGGGGCGGAACACCCGGTGAAGTGTGGGTTCCTGAAACGGATATCAATAACGATGCTGCATTGAAAGAAGCTGCAACCAAACAAGAACCCCGCATCTGGTGGCCGCAAAAACCCGGGGCAACCTATAATGCCATGATCCATCCACTTGTTCCTTTCAACATCGCGGGGGCGATTTGGTACCAGGGTGAAAGCAATACTGTACATCCACAGACGTACAGCAAACTCATGAATACATTGGTTTCATCCTGGCGCTCTGCTTTTCAAAAAGAGATTTCATTTTATTATGTTCAGATCGCACCCTTCAAAGGATACCAAAACAATGCCGGGGCATTAATCCGTGAGCAACAAGTGATTGCCGCAAAGGAAATCAATAACAGTGGCATGGTAATCATTTCAGATCACGTTGATAACATCGAAGACATCCATCCAAAATTTAAAAAACCGGTTGGTGATCGATTGGCAAATCATGCGCTTGCAAAAACGTACAACATCGAAAATTCAGTGTACCACTATCCGGTTTACAAAAGCATGGCTGTTGAAAAAAAAGTGGTTCGCTTAATGTTTGACCACGCAGAAAAAGGGTTCTCAAAAACGTCTTCTCAATTTATGATTGCAGGCGCTGATAAAGTTTTTCATCCTGCCAAAATTAAAATTGACGGGAACACAATTCTGGTAAGTTCAAAAGAAGTGAAGGAACCTGTAGCCGTGCGGTATGCGTGGTCGGATAGTGTAATCGGGGATTTGTTTAGTGGAGACGGATTGCCCATTTCCGCATTTCGAACCGATAAATGGGAGCAATAACCGCTTACAAATTCCGGCCTTTACTGGCTGCTTTTTATTTCTATCTTGACCTATTACCCCAACCAAACGCACATGCTCCAAAATCTACTTAAACGCTCCCTCATTTTTCTGTCCCTCTTCCAACTCATAACCGTTGTTGCAGTCGGGCAGGCAACTGATACTACGTATCAAAACAGAATTAAAGAATTCACAACCGATAAACGTTTCTTTGCAGAATCGGTAGGCACTATCTATCATCATCCCACCATCCCTTCACCGCTTGATCATTTTGGGACCATTATCGGAGCGCCTGGTATAATGCACCGCACCAGCGAAATTTATGGCTACTATAAAAAGCTTGCAGACGCTTCACCCAATTTGATGATAGAAGAAACCGGAAAAACAGAAGAGGGAAGATTATTTTATTTGATAACGATTGCCAGCGAAGCTACTCTTTCCAACCTGGGCAAGTACAAAGAAATCCTCAGCAAACTTGCCGACCCGCGGAAAATTGATAAGGCAACAGCTGATCAATTATCCCGCGAAGGAAAACCGGTATACTATTTAAATGGTGGTTTGCACTCCCCGGAAATGGGTTCACCAGAAATGTTGATGGAGTTAGCGTACCGGTTGATCACGGATCCTTCCAATGAAATCAAAAACATATTGGAAAATTCTATTGTGTTGATCAACCCCGTTTCTGAACCGGACGGCCGTGATAAGCAAGTGGATTGGTATTATCGCTATTCAAAAGCAAGGACGGAATTTGATGATGGCTTTAGAAAAAGTCCACCCTATTGGGGAAAGTATGTGGTGCATGACAACAACCGTGATGGATTGCAAATTTCCCAGGCCCTTACCAAAAATATTTTCAATACTTTTTATGATTGGCATCCAACGATCATGTTGGACCTTCATGAATCGGTCCCTTTATTATATATATCAACAGGAACAGGACCGTACAATGAAAATGTAGATCCCATTACCATTGGTGAATGGCAAAGTATTTCCAATCATGAAATGACACAACTTGCTGCGCAGGGAATGCCCGGTGTTTTCAATTGGGCATTTTACGATGGCTGGTGGCCGGGCTATGGAATTTGGGTAGCGAACAACCACAATTCTATTGGAAGGTTTTATGAACTTTCGGAAATGCAGGGGCCAATACTTATCTCCGTGATATATCAACGAATAAAATTGCAGGCGATCTTGTCACGTCTCGCGAATGGTACCGGCCCGATCCTCCAACAGGAAAAGTGTACTGGTCGGCCCGCAACAATATCAACTATATGCAAGCGGGTGTGCTGGCATCGCTGACCTATGCTGCTGATAATGGTGTTACGCTTTTGAAAAATTTCTATCAAAAGGGGGTCAACAATACTAACACTGCAGAAAAAGGGAAAATAAAAATGTTTGCGATCCCAACGGGGCAACGTGATCCGGTAATGGCTGCATATCTCGTCAATCAATTACAAGGGCACGGCATTGAAGTACACAAAGTAAAAGAAGGAGAATACAAAGACGAGTATGCGGTGTTGCTCAATCAACCTTACAGTAAGCTTGCAAAGGATTTATTAACGGTTCAAAATTATCCAACAGAAGCAAAGTTTCCACCCTATGATGATATCGCCTGGACGCTTGGTTATTTGTATGGTGTGGATGTAGAAGCTGTTGATAGTATGAAATATGAAAGCAATCAATTGGAACTGGTCGAAAAGCCTGTTGCTTACGTTGGTGCAATCAAAGATAAAGGAAGTGATTACCTGATTCCTTACAAAGCACAGGCAAATGTTCTCCCTGCTATTTTCGATTTGAAGAAACGTGTTAAAAAATTGAAAGCCTATATGCTCGACTCCGCTACAGTTGTTTCCGGTGATACAGTTGGTGCCGGATCGATTATCTTAAAAGGTTTATCAAATGATGATGCGAAAACATTGGCAAACAATTATGGACTAAATCTTATTGCCGGAAGTTACGACTTGAAAAAAACATACGAGGTAACGCTGCCAAAAATTGCCGTCTACCACAGCTGGACCAACACACAAGATGAAGGCTGGGTACGCTTCACGCTCGAACAAAAAGGAATCCCGTATACTTCCATTGATAAAGATGATCTGAAAGCCGGCAACCTCCGCAGCAAATTTGATGTAATCCTGATACCCCGCTTGCGCGGGGATGCAGCAAGTTTTATCAACGGTGTCGATGATTCCTTCGGCCCAATGCCGTATACAAAAACTGAGCAATATCCATCCCATGGTTATCCCGATGCAACCACTGATATGACGGGGGGCCCGGGATATGATGGTGTTGGCAACCTCTCC
Organism: uncultured Roseivirgaceae bacterium; assembly: GCA_964398945.1. Classification (GTDB taxonomy): domain Bacteria; phylum Bacteroidota; class Bacteroidia; order Cytophagales; family Cyclobacteriaceae; genus JBGTGG01. The sequence goes on from CAYNOT010000017.1 coordinate 68,096, forward strand.
AACTTTGTGAAAGAAGGTGGTGTGTTGGTTCCCATGGATGCTTCTGCTGCCACTATCTCCGATCTGGGTATCGGGAAAAAAGTAAGCAGCTTCAACCCAACTGGTTTGTTTCATCCGGGTTCTGTTGTTACAGCAAAAGTCAGAAGTAAAACGAGTCCTATTCTATACGGATTCCCCGAAACCTTTCATGTCTTTAAAGGAAATGGCCAACTGCTTTCTACGCAATTGTATGACCGGAATTTAATGGTGCTTCAATACGGTACCACCCCACTGGATGATGAAAAGGAATACACCGGGGAAATTATGGGCATGGAAAATCCTGAAAAGAAAAAAGAAACGAAAGAAAAAAAGGAAACAAAATCCCCGCCTTACGTTTTATCAGGAATGGTGCGGAATGAAAAACAAATCATTGGCCACGGTGCAATCTTTAACGTACCGCATGGAAAAGGACGGGTTGTGTTTTTTACATTCAACCCCCTGCATCGCTACCTCAACCATCATGATTCATCGTTGCTTTGGAATGTGTTGATTAACTGGAATCATTTATAAATGAAAGCATTTGTTTATCGTGAATATGGCCCCCCGGATGTACTGAAACTGGAGGATGTTGACAAACCAACGCCTGCCGGCAATGAGGTATTGGTAAAAGTTTATGCAAGTTCTGTAAACCGGACAGACTGTGCCAACCTTACCGCTAAGCCAGACATTATGCGGTTAACGATGGGGCTATTTAAACCAAAGAAGCCCATACCCGGAACTGAGTTTGCAGGCAAAATCGAAGCGATTGGTAAAGCAGTAACGTCTTTCCATGTTGGTGATGATGTTTTTGGTTTTGATGATAGCGGAGTGAGCGCGTATGCGGAATACCTGGTGATCGATGCCAATAAAGGAATGGCCACACTTCCCTCCTCGCTTTCCTATAAAGAAGCTTCCGGCAGCATTGAAGGTGGGCATTATGCATACAACATTATTAACAAAATAAACCTTAAGCGCGGTGATCACGTAATGGTCTATGGAGCATCCGGTGCAATTGGTACCGCAGCGGTTCAGCTTCTAAAATATTATGGTGCAGTGGTAACGGCTGTGTGTAGCACGAACAGTATTGAAGTTCTCAAATCTTTAGGAGCAGATACTATTATTGATTATGAAAAAGAAGACTTTACAAAAACTGGCAAACAATACGATTTTGTTTTTGATACAGTCGGGAAAAGTACGTTTGGAAAATGTAAACCATTATTAAAACCTGGCGGAACCTATATCTCCTCTGAACTCGGCCCGATGATTCAAAACGTTTACTTTTCACTCATCACAGCAATTGTTGGAAGCGTCCCTTTCCAATCAGGAAAGCAGGTAAAGTTTCCACTACCGCTCAACATTAAGCGAAGTATAGTATTGATCAGGAAACTCATTGAAGAAGGAAATTATGGACCTGTGATTGACCGCACGTACCCTTTCGAACAAATACCGGATGCGTTCCGGTATGTTCAAAGTGGGAAGAAAATCGGGAGTGTGGTTATTGATTTAAATGTTCAATCATGAAAGCATTTGTATATGAAAAGTATGGTCACACAGATGTCCTTCAATTGAAGGAAATTGAAAACCCAATTCCGAAAGACCATGAGGTGCTTATAAAAATCCATGCAGCCTCCATTAATTCCTGGGATTGGGATCTTTTGCGGGGTGAACCCTTTATTGTTCGGGTGGCTGGTGGTGGGCTTTCTAAACCTATTAAAAAAATAATTGGTTGCGATGTAGCCGGTGAAGTAGAAGTGGTTGGAAAAAATGTGATCAAATTTAAAAAAGGTGATGCAGTTTTCGGGGATTTGTCCGGAGGCAATTGGGGTGGCTTTGCAGAATATGTTTGTGGTGCTGAAACCGCCTTCACAAAGAAGCCATTGGAAATAAGTTTTGAGCAAGCCGCGTCCCTTCCGCAAGCAGGTGTGATGGCGCTACAAGGTGTACGTGATTATGGAAATGTAAAACCAGGGCAAACAGTACTGATTAATGGTGCTGCGGGAGGTGTTGGATCGTTTGCGATTCAACTTGCAAAGTTACACGGAGCAATTGTAACGGGTGTAGACCACACATCAAAACTTGAAATGATGGTAAACCTTGGTGCCGATCATGTTATTGATTATACAAAAGAAGATTGCACTAAAAATGGAAAACAATACGATCTGATCCTTGATGTGATTGGCTATCATTCACTCTTCGCGTACAGAAAAATTTTGAACCCAACCGGAAATTACAGAATGATTGGCGGACCGATTGGCTTAATCCTGCAATCTGCTTTCATCGGGCCATTCCTTTCCTTATTTGGCAAAAAGAAAATGGGCGTGCTTGCACACCTACCCAATAAAGGGCTGGATACCTTGATTGAATATATGCTAGCAGATAAGATAAAACCCATCATCGATCGTGTATTTCCTTTTGAAGAAACAAAAGAAGCACTTGATTATTTTGGATCAGGAAGAGTGAAAGGAAAAGTTGTTGTTCGGATGTAGGGAGATGAGGTTTCATACCTGGCGGCCAGCTTCGGCCAGCAATCTTTTTACCCGGTCAGAAAAATCCAAAGTAACAGCAACTGTTATTGCTTTGCTGCTCATCTTCTTCATCGTCTTCCGTAAGATGTCGATCAGTTTTTCGTCATCATGCTTCTGTGCAAATTCTTCGATGTAAAACTCCAAAAACACCAGGCAAACCACGTCTTCAAGTATTTGTGATTCGGGATCCGTTTTGAGATTGGCTTTTAAAATAAGGTTTATAACCGGGGCCCGATCCTTTTCCTCCACACCATGCTGCTCTAAAATACCCGAAACAATTTTTGCATGATGCTTCTTCAGTACGATCCTCCACTTTAAATACCCGGTCCGGTCCATCGGATATTCATCCCGTGCAATTTCCCACCTTCCAATATGCTGGCAACGGGCAGCCAGGCGAAGATGGACAGGTGCCTGCGGACAATGTGTTTCCAGTCGCTGTGTCATGCGCTCGGCATACACCAGCTCTTTTGAGCAAAGCTTTCCGCCAACCTCTACCCTGTTGGGGTCATTCTCATTATAGTCATCAAAGACCGCAATAATTTTATCGAATAAAACAGCATCCATACCCGAAGTTAGCGAACTTCCGCCAACACATCATGTTTAGCACCTGTAATCAGGGTATTCACTTTTGCTTCATTCACCACATTACCGATCACAATAACAGCAGGATTCGTTATTTTATCCCGTATCGCCTTTTCCAAAATGGTATCAATAGTACCCAACACCATTTTTTGATGGATAGTTGTGGCTTGTTCTATAATGGCGATTGGTTCTTCTGCTGAGCGTGCCTCCCGAAATAGTGAAAGGATTTTTTCCAAATGCGACATCCCCATTAGTATCACAATCGTAGCACTCGATTGTGAAGCCAATTGGATATCCGATGAAAGTTGCCCGTTTGATAATGTGCCGGTGATAACCCAAAAACTTTCGCACACACCGCGTTTCGTTACCGGAATGTTAACCGCAGCGGGTGCAGCTATCGCGCTGGTAATTCCCGGCACCACCTCTACTTCAATTCCCCTTCTTGTACAATACTCAAGTTCTTCATGTCCACGACCGAATACATAGGGATCGCCTCCTTTCAAGCGCACCACATGCGAATATCGAATGGCATAAAATACAATCAACTGGTTGATCCCTTCTTGGGAAAATTCCTTCTTCCCTTTTTGTTTTCCCACAAATACTTTTTTACATCCTTTCGGAACATGCTCCAATAAAATAGGATTGACCAACGCATCATACAAAACAACCGAGGCTGATTTAAGGGCTTTAATTCCTTTATACGTGATCAATTCCGGGTCTCCCGGACCCGCGCCAACCAAACTAACTTTTCGCTTTTCTAACATTTCAGGATAAATTATTTACGTAATAATACTCAAGATGATTTGATTTACTTAGAATTTTATACGTATTTTTACGTAGTTTTTATAATTAACCTTAACACGTTACAAATGCGGGTACTTGTTGTTGGAAATGGAATGGTCGGCTATAAGTTCTGTGAAAAGCTTAGGGGCCGGTCCGAATCAATAGAAATTATTGTGTATGGGGAAGAACCTCTCCCTGCATACGACCGGGTTCATTTAAGCAGTTACTTCACCGGATCAACTGCCAATGATTTACTGATGGCACCAAAAGAATGGTACAGCGAAAACAATATCACGCTACATACTGCTGAATTGGTAGTTGCGATAAACCGTGAAACACGAACCATTCAAACCCACACAGGCAAAAATGATCACTACGATTTTCTTGTCCTTGCAACCGGATCTGGTGCTTTTGTTCCTGCCATTGAAGGGGTTGAGCGCGATGGTGTTTTTGTTTACCGTACGATTGAAGATCTCAACCAAATAATTGCGTACGGATCAAAAATCAAAAAAGCTGCGGTAATGGGAGGTGGCTTGCTCGGCCTTGAAGCTGCCAAAGCGGTATACGATATGGGCCTTGAAACACATGTAATAGAGTTCGCAAACCGATTGATGCCCCGGCAAGTTGATGATGATGGCGCGGAAATCCTGACGGCAAAACTTTCTTCTTTAGGAATTCATATCCATACTTCGAAAAACACAAAGTCGATTGAAGGCAATGGAAAACTGGAAGGCCTCGCATTCGCGGATGGCACCCGGCTGGATGTTGAAATGTTGGTCATCTCTGCCGGCATTCGTCCGCGCGATGAATTGGCAAAAGCTTCCGCATTGGAAGTACATCCGCGTGGTGGTATTGTAGTCGACAATAAAATGCGCACTACTGATCATCAGATTTTTGCCATCGGGGAAGCAGTTGTTCACAATAACATGGTGTACGGACTGGTGGCACCCGGTTATGAAATGGCCGATATCGTTGCACGCCAACTTACAGGGGATGATACAAAAGAATTCAACGGCTTTGATATGTCGACCAAACTAAAATTGATTGGTGTTGATGTTGGAAGTTTTGGTGATCCCTTTGCGGAAGGCGAAGATGGTATTCCCATTACGTATAAAAATATTCGAAAAGGAATTTACAAGCGGATCAATATTTCCAATGATGGAAAGCGCTTGCTGGGTGGAATATTGGTGGGTGATGCCGGGCAATACAACATGCTCCACCAAATGACGATGAATGCAATGCCACTACCGGAAGATCCGGAAAGTTTGATTGTTGGTGGCATTGGTGGTGAAACTGCACCATCACTTGGCGTGGAAGGGCTTCCTGACACTGCACAAATTTGTAGTTGTGAAAATATTTCGAAAGGTGAAGTTGTCAACCAGATTACAAACTGTGGTGCAAAGTCCATTGACGATTTAAAGAAATCAATCAAAGCCTGTACAGGGTGTGGCGGCTGTGCGCCGCTGGTCAATGACTTATTGAAACATACATTGACATCGCTTGGTCACAGTGTGAAGAAAACCTTGTGCGAACATTTTGAATACAGCCGGCAGGAGTTGTTCGATTTAATCAAAGTGAAAGAAATAAAATCTTTTACAACACTCCTTGAAACCTGTGGAAAAGGCCACGGTTGTGAAATCTGCAAACCTGCAATTGCTTCGCTCCTGGCCAGTATTTGGAACGACCCGATTTTAAAACACGATACCATTCAGGATACAAATGACCGCTTTCTTGCCAACATCCAACGGGGGGGTACGTATTCGGTAGTTCCCCGCATTGCGGGTGGTGAAATCACACCACAAAAACTGGAAGCCATTGGAAGGATTGCAGGAAAATATAACCTCTATACAAAAATTACGGGGGGCCAGCGCATCGATATGTTTGGCGCACGCGTTGATCAACTTCCATTGATTTGGGAAGAACTCATTGAAGAAGGATTTGAAAGTGGCCATGCCTATGGTAAATCGTTGCGTACCATTAAAAGTTGTGTCGGATCAACCTGGTGCAGGTATGGTGTACAAGATTCCGTTTCGTTTGCTATCGAAATCGAAAACCGCTACAAAGGGCTTCGTTCCCCACACAAATTAAAAGGAGCTGTCTCCGGTTGCATCCGCGAATGCGCAGAAGCCCAATCAAAAGATTTCGGCATCATCGCGACAGAAAAAGGATGGAACCTGTATGTCTGTGGAAATGGTGGTGCCCGTCCGCAGCACGCACAACTTTTGGTTTCGGATGTGGATTCGAAAACCTGCATCCAATACATTGATCGTTTTTTGATGTACTACATTAAAACTGCCGATCCGCTAACGCGCACAGCACCCTGGCTCAACAAACTGGAAGGCGGCCTCTCCCACTTGTACGATGTGGTGATCAATGATTCATTGGGGATTGGTGAAGAGCTCGAAAGTGAAATGCAAAAACTAATCGAAACCTATCAGTGCGAATGGAAAAATGTAGTAGAAGATGAAAACCTTCGTGCAAAATTCAAACATTTTATAAATGCAGAGGAAGCGGACCCTACCCTCGCCTTTGTGGATATGCGCGGACAAAAAATCCCGGTTGATTGGAATAAAAAATAAGATTTATGGAGCTATTGGAAGAAATAAAAGCATTTTCTGCTGCGGGTTTAAGTGATGTCAAAATCTGGTACAAGGCCGCAGGTGTCCGGGATATACCGGAGAATGGAGGTGCCTGTATCAAATACAAAGACCTGCAGGTTGCCATCTTTAATTTTAATCAAAAGCAAGAATGGTATGCCTGCCAAAACCTTTGCCCCCATAAAATGCAAATGATCCTTTCGCGCGGCATGACCGGATCAAGTGGTGACCAACCCAAAATTGCCTGTCCTTTTCACAAAAGAACGTTTTCACTCAAAACCGGGGAATGCCTGAATGCTGATGAATGCAGCATTGCAACCTTTCCTGTAAAAATTGAAAATGATTTTGTGTACGTAGGTTTTACCCAGTAAACTTGCTGCTACAAATAATTGGGAGCCGTGCTTCGCTAATACCTGTTTGAATGAAAGTTGATTTTAACAACTCATCTGTAAAGAAAGAAGTCCGGGTAAAAGAGCTGTCCCAACGCTATATCCTGGCATTAGGAAGTGTGGCAATCCTCGCAATCATTGGGCAGGCAGTTGTCCAAACCATCATTTTCCTTTCAGAAAAAAACCAGGGCACCAACCTGACCGCACTGCGTTATTGGGAGCTTGCACTCTTTGCTATCCTTTTATTGGTGTTGGGCATCATCTATTCAAATGTGGTAAAGCCTACCAACAAACAAATCAACCTGGTCATCGCACAACTGCAACACTCCGAACAAAATGCCAAAAACCTGTCGAAAGAAATTGGTGCATTGTACAATAGCCTTGAAAAATCGTATGAAGAACTATCGGAAGTCAACCTGCCGGTAGAGTCTTTTAAATTATATGCTAAAACCGATCGTGGTGGAAACATCATCTTTATCAATGAAGTTTTTACGGAACTCAGCGGGAAAAAATTGGAAGGCATCATGACCATTCAACATCTTTTTTCAGGGTACCGACCCCATGAAGACTGGATAGATGATGTAATCGACGAATTGGCCAATGACAAAAAGTGGAGCGGGGAAATTGAATACACCGATAAAAACAACCAGCCACGCCACGCACACGTTGTTATCCTGCCGGTTAAAAATGAACGTGGGGAAATCTATGAATGGATGGTGCTGGGTGCCGATACTACGCTTCAAAAAAATGCAGAGGAATCCATGCATTCAAAAAACAAGGCCTCAATCGAGAAAAAAATAAACCAACAAAAATTCAGGTCAGTATTGATCCTGGAAGGCCAGGAAGAAGAACGCAAGCGTCTGGCCATGGACATCCACGATGGTATTGGCCAGATGCTCACTTCATTGAAATTTCAAATCGAATCAGTAGATTTAAATAAACCAGAAGCCCTTATAACCGAAAAACTGGTTGACATAAAACAATTGCTTGTTGAAACCATAAAGGAAGTAAGGCGTGTTACATTTAATTTGAAACCAACGGTGTTGGGCGACTATGGTTTGGTAGCGGCCATTAGTGTTTTTATGAAAGAAGTCGGAAAACTCTCCGAAGTAAAACTTGAATTTAAACCCACCCCGGGCCTATTGGTTGAGCTTCCGCAGAAAGTTGAAAACAATGTGTTCCGGATAGTCCAGGAGGCTGTAAACAATGCAATCAAATATAGTGCGGCCTCCGTTATCGAAGTGCGCATTGCCAAACCTGTCAGGGATTTGGCGATCATGATCAGTGATAATGGGCTCGGCTTTGACGAAAAAATAATTGAATCGCGAAGTGTAAATATAGAATCAGGAAGAGGTTTTTTTAATATGTACGAAAGAACTGAGTATATTAATGGCAGTTTGGAAATCAAATCAAAACCAGGTGAAGGAACCATCGTGATACTGACTGTTCCATTAGGGGATGAAGAATGAAATGATCAAAAAAATTACAATTGTCTTAGCGGATGATCACGTGCTTGTGAGAAAGGGTATTCGTGCGATGCTTGAATCGGATGAAATACTGGAGGTGATTGGAGAAGCTGACAATGGTGAACAGGCCATCCGGCTAGTGAAGGAATTAAAACCGGATTTATTGGTGACCGACATCCGCATGCCCGTGCTCAACGGATTGGAAGCCGTGGAAAAACTATGTCTGGAGAAGGGTGTCAACACACGCTCCATCATTTTATCGATGCACGATTCGGAAGAGTATGTGTTGCAAGCATTAAAAGCCGGGGCTATGGGCTACCTCCTAAAAGACACGGACAAGAACGAATTCATCAAAGCATTGTATCAGGTAAACAACGGCACCAAATATTTTTCCGGTTCCGTGTCCGAAATCCTAACCAAGCAATTGCTGTCCGGCACCTACACTACCAAAACGGAAAATACAGATCCGTACCACCTTACCAAAAAAGAAAAAGAACTACTGCGCTTTATTATTGAAGGCAGGCAAAACAAACAAATAGCCGACCTGCTCGGCAAAAGTGTGCGCACAGTTGAAACCCACCGCTTTAATATCATGAAGAAATTAGATGTCAATAATGCGATTGATATGGTGAACAAGGTGTTGAAGGAGAATCTGGTTTAAGACCATGTAATAGCACCCTCGGGTTTTGTTAAAAATATTGGAACGCTGATGACACGGATTTTCAAACGCAGATAATCGCTGATAAAAATCCTTGAAAGACCTGTGTTGCGTAGCATCTGCTTTATCTGCGTTCTATTCACAAACCCAGTTTTCTGTTTTCGACTTCAATCAAAACATTCATCTGCTGAATAGCAATTTGATTTAATCTAATAAGGCGTTCTTCTTGTGGTATTTTTTCATTGATAAAAACTGAATTCAGATTTTCCATATTCGCAAGACAAATCAATTCATTGATCGTTGCATAATCTCGCATGTTGCCTTTTAAATTCGGGTTTGCCTCTCTCCATTGTTTGGCAGTAATACCAAACATTGCCACATTGAGCACGTCTGCTTCATTGGCATAAATAACAGATGTTTGGGCAGGGGTAAGTTTTTCGGGTATCAGGTTTTGCTTGATGGCATCTGTATGAATGTGGTAATTAAGTTTAGCCAATTCACGCTTTGCCGACCAACCTAACTGCTTTTGTTCTTCTTCTTTGAGCCTTTGAAATTCAGTAATCAGATACATTTTAAAAGGTACACTGATAGCGGAGCCAAATTCAAAAGCTATGTCTTTATGGGCATAAGTCCCACCATACTTTCCTCTCCTAACGATAATTCCAATGGCATTCGTTTTTTCTATCCACTCAGAAGCACTAAGCACAAAATTTGGTAAACCCGCTTGCATTTTAAAGTGGTCAGATTCCACCACTTTAAAATTTGAGTTATTAATCTGCTCCCAAACACTTAGAAATTCAATAGCATAGCGAGTTCTGAGCCAGTTCTTTATAATGTCTGCTGCCCGGCTTTCACTTACTTTGGCATTGGCCATATCTGTGAGTGAGATATAGTCCTTTTCCGCGATGGACAAAATAGTGATTTCTGTATTTTCTACCTTAATTTTTGCCATTGCGTATTTCTTAATGTGGCGAATTCCATATTAGAATATTTCCAAACCCAGCAAATTCGATTAGGTTAAAGTGGTTAGTACATTCGCTTCTGTTCGTATTGCGTCATTTAGTATTCAAAAAATTAGAAATTCATACTTAGTAACCTCTGTAAGATTCTCGCAAAAAACCCTTAGTACCAGACAGATATTCATTGAAGCACAACATCCGAATTATAAATACTGCAATTTATAATTTCAGACTAAAAACGCTCTGTTTAGATTAATCTATTTTCTATTTCAGATTTGGGTTAAATCTTTTCTATCATACGATCACAAAACTTGCGCGTCTTAATAAAATTATTTTACGTATTTTTACGTAATTAATTACGTATTATTTACGTAATATATTAAATTTGCTACGTAATTTAAAAACTCGAAACCCGTAGCCAATGAATCCTCTAACAAGCAACAAAGCAACGAAAATCAACCTGTTCGATTTCAAAACCCCGCCTATGCGGGCGTTCCATTTTACGTGGTTTGCCTTCTTCCTCTGTTTCTTTGGCTGGTTTGGTATCGCACCGCTAATGGCCATTGTTCGTGAAGACCTGCAACTGACCAAAGCACAAATCGGGAATACCATTATTGCATCGGTGGCCATCACCATTTTTGCACGTTTGCTGATCGGTTGGTTGTGCGATAAGTATGGACCACGCCTCATTTATTCTTTCGTGTTGATACTGGGTTCTATTCCGGTTATGCTGATTGGGTTGAGCACCAGCTTTGAATCCTTTCTACTCTTCAGACTTGCCATCGGTATAATTGGTGCTTCTTTCGTGATCACACAATATCATACCTCTATAATGTTTGCGCCAAATGTGGTGGGGACTGCCAACGCTACCACAGCCGGTTGGGGAAACCTCGGTGGCGGGGTTACACAAATGGTGATGCCAATGATATTTGTTGGGTTCACAGCATTGGGATTTTCAGATTCGTTATCGTGGCGATATGCGATGGTAGTGCCGGGTGTTGCACTTTTGTTTATGGGTTTTTTGTATTACCGCTTTACGCAAGATACCCCCGAAGGAAATTATGAACGAAAAGAAAAAAAGGATACGCCTTCCTTTTTTGAAGTAGCCAAAGACCCACGCGTATGGGGGTTATTCTTAATCTATGGTGCATGCTTCGGTGTAGAGTTGACGATCAACAATATCGCAGCGATTTATTATATGGATTATTTTCAACTCGATTTAAAAGCGGCAGGACTGATAGCCGGTTTGTTTGGCCTTATGAATTTGTTTGCCCGTTCACTCGGTGGTTTGTTTGGTGATCGCTTCGGCATTTCCCATGGCCTGAGGGGAAGGGTTTACTTTATGTTTGCCATGTTGTTTTTGGAGGGGGTCATGCTCTTGTTTTTTTCGCAAATGACCTTGCTTCCGCTTGCCATCAGCACAATGATTTTGTTCAGCTTGTTTGTGCAAATGTCAGAAGGTGCAACTTTTTCGGTTGTTCCTTTTATCAATAAAAAAGGAATCGGAACGGTGTCCGGCATTGTTGGTGCCGGAGGAAATGCCGGTGCCGTAGCTGCCGGGTTTCTTTTTAAAAGTGAATCGATCAGCTACAGTGATGGGCTCTTCTACCTTGGAATTGTAGTGGTTGCCACCTCGTTTGTATCCTTTCTCATTCGCTTTAGTTTGGCCGATGAAAAAACGAGCAAAGAGGAAGTACACGAATCGATCTCTTCCAAAAATTTACAACCAAGTCCGTTACGTGTAAATGCATAACGCGTGATCAAAAAAAAGAACAAGCCAGTAAAAACCACATGCTCCTACTGCGGGGTGGGTTGTGGAATGCTGGTCAACACCGATCAACAAGGCAACCTAACGGTAGAAGGCGATCCTGATCATCCGGTAAACAAAGGAATGCTTTGCTCGAAAGGCATGAACCTGCATTACACCATGCAAGACAAATCCGACAGGCTTCGTTTTCCGCACATGCGCTGGAGCCGGAACCATCCGATGGAACGCGTCAGTTGGGACACCGCCATGCAGCGCGCTGCCGCAGTATTCCAATCCATCATCAAACAACACGGCCCGGATGCAGTAGGGTTCTATGTTTCCGGCCAATGTTTAACGGAAGAATATTATCTCGCCAATAAATTGGTAAAAGGATTTATCGGCACCAACAATATTGACACCAACAGCCGCCTGTGCATGAGCAGCGCGGTGGTGGGATACGCCAAAACGCTTGGGGAAGATGCTGTACCTATCTCATATGAAGACATAGAATTAGCAGATTGCTTTTTTATAGCGGGGGCGAATCCTGCCTGGTGTCATCCTATTTTGTACAGAAGGATTGAAGCCCACAAGCAAAACAATCCGGAAACAAAAATCATTGTGGTCGATCCACGCAAAACACAAACCGCTTCGATGGCAGATTTGCACCTGCAGATTTTGCCGGGCACCGATATCTATCTCTACGAAGCCATCGCGCAACTATTGATTGAAAATGGTGATATTGATTTTGATTTCATCGCCAACCACCTCGATGGTTTTGAAGATTTCAAAAAATCAGTTTTCAAAAACACGGTTGCTGAAGTAGCGCAACTATGTGACATACCCGAATCACAAATCCATGAAGCGGCAAGGTACATTGCACAAGCCAACGGTTTTTTAACCTTATGGGCAATGGGGCTGAACCAAAGCGCTGTTGGCACAAATAAAAATTTAGCGCTGATCAGTTTAAACCTGATTACCGGAAAAATCGGTAAACCCGGATCAGGGCCTTTTTCGCTTACCGGCCAACCGAATGCTATGGGTGGACGCGAAGTTGGTGGACTGTCCTCTATGCTTGCTGCCCATCGCTCCTATTCAAATCCGGAACACCGAAAACTGGTCGCGGATTTTTGGAAGGTAAAAAGTGTGCCGGAAACCCCGGGGCTAACAGCCACTGAAATGATGGAAGCACTGGAGCGTGGTGACCTGAAAGCAATTTGGATTATCTGCACCAATCCGATGGTAAGTTTACCGGATGTCACGCGCGCAGAAGCTGCGTTAAAAAAAGCACGCTTCGTAGTCGTTCAGGATATTTCAAAAAATTCGGATACGGTTGCGTTTGCCGATCTGGTTTTACCGGCCGCAGGGCACTTTGAAAAAGAGGGCACCATGACCAATTCGGAAAGGCGGATCAGTTACCTGAACCAACTTGTTCCGCCTCCCGATGAAGCATTGCCCGATGCTGAAATTTTAATCCGCTTTGCAAAAGCAATGGGCTTTCATGGCTTTGATTATACTTCACTCGATGAAGTTTTCGCAGAACATGCTGCCCTTACAAAAAACACCAACATTGATATCAGCGGGCTCAGTTATGATCGCTTAAAAAATGAAGGAACATTTCAGTGGCCGGTGCCAACAGCAAACCATAAAGGAACAGCACGCCTATTCAAGGACCATACATTCTTTACAGAAAACAAAAAAGCAAAGCTCCATCCGATTGCAGATGCTGCCAACACTTCCACCCCACCAACCCATGATTTTCCACTTGTGCTAACTACCGGAAGGATTCGCGACCAGTGGCACACGATGACAAAAACAGGAAAGGTCAATAAACTAAACCAACACATTGGCAAACCCTTTCTCGAAATACATCCGCTGGATGCATTGGTGCGTGGCATCAACCAAGACGACATTGTAGTAATTGAAAACGAGCAAGGAAAAGTACAAGTGACGGCCACCCTCACGGAAGACATTCGCAAAGGCGTTGTCTTTCTTCCCATGCATTGGGGGAAATTAGTAGGCGGCAATCAGGCAAGGGCCAATAACGTTACAAGCAATCGTGTTGATCCCTTTTCCAAAGAACCGGATTTTAAATACGCCACCGTACAAGTAACGAGGTTTGTAAAACCAAAAGAAAAAATTGTAGTGGTGGGTGCGGGTGCCGCAGCATATCGGTTTATCCATACGTACCGTGGCCTGAACAAAACCGATGAATTGAAAATATTTTCAAAAGAAAAAGATCCCTTTTATAACCGTGTATTATTGCCGGAATATGTAAACGACAAATTTAGCTGGTCGCATCTCCAAAAATTTCAGCCAGGCGAAATTGAGGGATTGGAAATTGACCTGCAATGCGAAAATGAAATCGTTACCATTAACCGCGAAGAGCGCTACGTTATTGACAAAAAAGGTGAACTGCATTGGTACGATCGGTTGATCCTCGCCACGGGAAGCCGGGCGTTTGTTCCGAAAGAAGTGCCCACGCATTTGCCGGGGGTTTTTACAATCCGCACACGACAAGATGCTGACAACCTGAAAAAATACCTTCGCAAGGACGGCCACATACTGATTATTGGTGGTGGCCTGTTAGGGTTGGAACTTGCTGCATCCTTGGAAGAAATCGGAATACGGATTTCAATTGTTCAGGTGAGCAGCCGGTTGATGGAACGCCAACTGGATGGACTCTCCGGTGAATTGTTATTGGAGTGCATCGAGGAAAAAGGAATGGAAGTTTATTTAAGCGAGCAAGTGCAATCAGTGGCCGAGCATCCGGAAAATGGATTGGTTGCAACCTTGCAAAGTGGAAAAGAAATGCATGCCGATGCAGTGGTCTATGCGATTGGTACGCGGCCTAATATTGAACTGATTACGGAAAGTGGAATCGAAACCGCCCGGGGTGTTGTCGTCAACGACTATTTGCAAACCAGTGACCCTGCAATCTTTGCCATGGGCGAAATCGCGGAACATCGCGGAACGTTGCTTGGGATCACCGCTGCGGCTGAAAAACAAGCCGAAGTAGTGGCGCATTACATCAATGGAAATCATCAAAGTATCTATACGGGCACGGCATCCATGAACATACTCAAGTTTAGTGATTTTGATCTTTGCTCAATTGGCATCCCGGAAATTCCGGTAAACTCCGAGGGTTATGACGAGATACTTTTCATCGACAAATCACAACGGTACTACAAAAAGTGCATCATCAAAAATGACCGGTTGGTGGGAGCCATACTGGTTGGCGACAAGTCTGAGTTTGCTGAGTTTAGAATGCTCATTGAAAACAAAACTGAATTATCGGAAAAGAGGATGCAATTGCTCCGTTCGGGCGGGAAGCCTGAGCCTATGTTAGGAAAGTTGGTTTGCTCGTGCAACCAGGTGGGTGAAGGGAACATCAAAAACCATATAGCACTGGGTTCTGTTTCGTTATCCACAGTATGCCAGGCCTCCGGGGCAGGACTCGGTTGCGGAAGTTGCAAACCGGAGGTCCAAAAGATTTTGAATGAATCGCTTGAACCGGTTGAAGCCTATTCACAAACATAGTTGTAAAACAAATTGCCTTTGGTTTACTTGCAGGTAAGATGAAATCAGCATAATCAATACGATTGCCAACAAATGAAAACAAAGAAGAGTGATTTGATCCGTGTGTTTGTTAAAGGTGGCATCCTCGCGCCCGGCAACATGCTGAAGATCATGGGAATTTCATCTGCACTGGGGAACAAGTATGTAATGTTCGGCTCCCGGCAAGATGTTCTTTTTCCAGCCTTTGAAAAATCAACGGAAGAAATCAAAGAACTTTTTTCCAACCTGCCCATCGACTATGAGGTTGGTAGCGACCAGTCGGTTTATCAAAATATTGTAAGTTCTTATGCAGCGGTAAATATTATCGAAACTACCAACTGGGTAAAAGAAGATACCTATCATTATATCATTAACAATTTTGATTATGTGCCGCAATTAAAAATCAATGTGGTGGACCCGGTCCAAAGTTTGGTCCCTTTGTTTACCGGAGAACTTAATTTTATTGCGTCCAAAGAAGATAACTATTGGTACTTGTATATCCGTGATCCACGCAAAGGCAACCAACTTGAATGCTGGCCGCGTTTGATTTTTAGCCAGGATATTGCCAAGGTGGCCATCGCACTTGAAGAGCTATTCTTAAAATACAATCCGTATACGATTAGTGAGCTCTTTCTGATTTTACGAAACCAAATGCGTGTAAACTACCGCGAGGTTTCAGAACCTTTAAAATTCCCTGTCAATTCTTTTCCAAAATATGAGGGGTTGAATGGCGGGTTAAATAATCAATTCTGGCTCGGGCTCTATTGGCGAAACAACCAGTTCGCCATCGACTTTATGAGTGCTGCGTGTCGGCTTTGCCAGGACACCAACATTGGTAAAATCAATGTGATCCCCTGGAAAGCACTTTTGATAAAAGGTATAAAAGCGCATGAACGAATCCGGTGGGAAAAAGTAATGGGCAAATTCGGGATCAACGACCGCCACTCGGCACTCGAATTGAATTGGCACCTGCCTGTGTTGGACAAAAATGCGTTGGAGCTTAAGCAATACCTTGTCCGTGAACTCGATCAACTGGATATCAGCACACATGGGTTAACGTTTACAATACGGACCAAACGGAACATGTATTTATTCACATCCATTGTGATTGAAGAAAACGAGAAACTTGGTGGTGGATATGATGTCTTGTACGCTAAGAATTTTGATCCCAATAATACAACCTATATCACCTATGCCAGCGATGTGAAAAAAGAAATGCTTCCTGCATTGTTGATCGAACTCAGCAAAATGTATTTCAGGCAACTGGTTCCGGAAAAACAGGCCGGCAATAATACAGAGCAAGAGCCAACCAAGGCAACAAAAAAAATAAACCAAAGCTACCAATGCAGCAATTGCCTTTCAATATTCGATAAGCGCTATGGGGATACTTTAGCAGGCATTTCAGCAGGCACTCCATTTGAAGAACTTCCCAGCGGTTATTCCTGTCCCGTGTGTGGTGGGCCAAAATCCGATTTCGGGTTAATGGAAAATTGATTGGTCAATAAAATTCCCCTTAACCTCATCTTCAGAAATCAAACACTTCAACGTTACGTTTCCTTACGTAAAATTTTAAGGGGTGGCGTATTGACCACTTCCCGGGAGTTTAACCAGCCAATAAGCACGGTGAGCGACACTACACCTGATCCGATTATCAATACTTCCTTCCAATCAAACGCGAAGGTGATCTCAAAGAAAAATTTTGTGAGCAGAAATCCGCCTCCCAGGGAAAGTGCCAACCCCGTAATAGCCGAAAACAATCCGAGGTATGCATACTCAATCAATGTGATCTTTGCAATTTGAAGGGTACGTGCCCCTAGTGTGCGCAGCAAAACATTCTCTTTGATTCTGGCAAATTTACTGTTGATCACCGCGCCTGCCAATACAATTAATCCTGTAATGATACTAAAGAGTGCAAGAAACCGAATGACCAATCCAAGCTTATCAAACAATGCATTGATCGTTCCTAAAATCAAGCGCAAGTCAATCACCGAAACATTCGGGAATTGAATCACGAGTGCCTGCTGAAAGCGACTGGCAACTTGCTGATCTTCGATTCGGGTTGCTGTTACGAATATCTGTGGTGCCTGCTCCAATACCCCGGAAGGAAATACGAAAATAAAATTTGGAGGATCGGTAGGCCAATCCACTTCCCGCACCCCCGCAATGCGCGTTACAACAGGAACGCCTTGTACATCAAAAACAATCGAGTCGCCAAGTTTAACTTCCAGATCATCCAACATTCCTTCGGAGATCGTGATCCAAATCGTATCCCCTTCTACGCGTTGAAGCTCTCCTTCAATTAGTTTTTCAGACAGATGCAAACTGTCGCGATACGTAACACGATACTCGCGGGTCAAGGCCCAATTGCGTGCTTTATCAGTTGTGTCATTTTGTATGGTGGCAATATCCCTGCCCCGCACCTCACTCAACCGACAGGTAATAATGGGTACAACCTGATTGACTTTCAGATTGTTTTCTTCCATCAACTTGATCACCCCATCTTTTTGAGTGGGTTGGATATCAAATAAAATCGTGTTTGATTGATTTTCCTGCCCTTTAAATTCTACCTGGCTGAGCATACTCTTTTCAACAACATTCAAAGTAGAAATGATAAATGCACCCAACCCGATGGTGACCATTAACACGCGGGTTTGATTATTGGGCCGGAACAAATTGGAAAGGGAGTGCCGCCAGATAAACCCGGCACCATGCGGGAAGAATCGTTTGACCAAAAACAACAATAAATACGCAACCGCAGTCAGGCAAACCAGTGCTGCAAGCAATCCCAGAAAAAATAAAAGCCCGGTGAGCAAACTTTTCGTTTGCAATGCTGCAAACCCCATCGGAAACAATCCGATCAAAATAATCGCGGCCCATTTTGTTTTTGAAAAAACATTTGTTTGCTCAATATCCGACCGCAATACCGTAAGCGGTGGAACAAACCGAACGGCCACCAATGGAAGCATCGAGAATAAAACAGATACAACGGTTCCTAATAAAATCCCCATGCCAATCGAACGCCAGGAAATTGCAAAGGCAACATCAAAGGGAATAGAACCTTCTACCACCATTGGAATCAATTGCTGTACACCCACACCCAGTGCTGCACCAAGTATGCTTCCCAAAATCCCAATAAAGAAAATCTGGATAAAATAAATATTGAATGCCTGCCATCCGGAAGATCCGATACAGCGAAGTACAGCAACCTCGTCCCTTTTCTCACGAGCATAAATATGCACAGAGCTGGCAACGCCAATGCTGCCCAAAACCAATGCAATAAATGCAAGCAGTGAAAAGAAACGGTAGACCGATTCAAACCCTCTCCCCAACCCACGCTTTCTTGCCTCCACTGTTTCGTATGAATGTCCATATTTCCGGGTCAGTGGTTTTACTTCGTCAACGATTTCCTCCAGGAGTTTTTCATCTTCGATTCTAAAAAACCTGCGATACGAGACACGACTTCCAAACTGCACCAAACCAGTGGAATCAAGATCGGCCATATTGATATAAACCGATGGTGTAAACGTTGTCATCAATCCCCCACCTCCGGGGATTTTGGAAACCACACCCGCTACATTAAAATAACGGTTCCCGACTTTTATTGAATCCCCTGAACTGACTTCATATTGACCCGCTAAATTTTCATCCAATAAAGCAACACCACTTTTTTGTTTCAAGGTGTCGTAAGCATGGGAAGGTTTTGTTTCAATGGTACCATAAAAAGGAAAAGGTCCCGTCAATGCCACCAGCCGGATCAACCGTGATTGACCACTGTTTGCAAACAACACCATGGAAGCCATATCCGCTTCACCCGCTTGTTCTAATTTTGTTGAATCAAAATAGGTTAACAGTTCCGGTTCAAACGCGCGGTTTGCATTCACAACCAAATCGGCCCCCAAAAGCTCCTTGGCATTTCTATTAATATCTTCCTGTAAAGAAAAATTCAACGAATCGAGTGCAACTACACCTGCTATACCGGTGATCAGGGAGGCCGCAAAAAGAAAAAGCCGTGAAAAATTATGTCGCGCATCGCGCCAGGCCATTTGCCAAACCCATCTGTCACGAAAAATGTTCTTAGGATCCCTTCGGAGCTTGATGATGTATTCAATCATAGGGTTGCCATTCGTTGCTCCTGCTCAAGTTTTCCACCGCGCATCCTGAGAATGCGTTGGGTTTTCTGCGCCAACTCCAGGTTGTGCGTAACCAATACCAGCGTTGTTCCCTGCTCTTTGTTTAAACCAAACAACAACTCTTGAATATGATTCGCATTTTCCTCATCCAGGTTGCCAGTGGGTTCATCCGCAAACAAAATCTTTGGATTGGTCATAAACGCACGCGCCATTGCAACACGCTGTTGTTCGCCACCAGAAAGCTGCGCGGGATAATGCTGTGTGCGGTCCCCCAAACCCACACGGCCCAAAAGTTCTTTTGCTTTAGGTAAAACGTTTTTTTCACCCCGCAATTCCAACGGCACGGCTACGTTCTCCAATGCCGTAAGGGTAGGGAGCAACTGGAAATTCTGGAAGACAAATCCCACATATTGATTCCGGATAAATGCCCGGTCATCTTCGTCCATAGCATTGAGCTTAAATCCCATTAAAGAAATGGTTCCGCTTGAGGGTGTATCCAATCCTGCGCACAGTCCCAGCAGTGTAGTCTTTCCGCTACCGGAGGGGCCGATGATGGCCATCGATTCGCCCTGATCGACCTGAAATGAAACATGGTCCAAAACAGTGAGCGAATGCTCTACAGATTTATAAATTTTTGTAAGGCCTTCAGCCTGTAACACGGGTGTGGACATAATTGATTGGATAACCTTTAAACTGATTGGATAATACGATAAAAATGTTGAATTGTATCAACAATGGAAATAATTTATACAGTAATGGTCGTTTATCGATCAAATTTATTTTCTAACGTGAGAATTCCAATGATTTGAATATAATCCAAAACAAAATATTATCTTAAATGTTATTTACAGTAGTTAATAAACGTAAATCTTTATGAGCAAACCAAAACCAACCTTCTTATTACTGTTTCTGGTGATATCCTCCATTTCAGCATCTGCCCAATCCAATTGGGAAGTGGGGCTGCGTGTTGGAGATAATGTGTCCATTGATGCTACGATACCATTGGCGGCAGCACCACGACTTCATCCTGCAATTTATTTTGACCGTTCTGGTGTGGCCACCTATTTTGATTGGCTTTTTGCATTTTCCGATGGCCCTGCAGGATTCAAAATTTATCCGGGTGTTGGCCCTGAAATATATTTTGGTAATGAAACTGATTTTCAAATAGCGGGTAATTTTGGTATGGAATACTCTTTTGATTTTCCACTTACAATTGGATTTGATTGGCGGCCGGCTGTACGATTAACCAACAACACTGGCTTTTATTCAGGCAACTGGGGGTTCATCGGCCGGTTTCGTCTTGGAAAAGGCAAGCTAAAGCGTGTTAATTGATTTGATTATCTTGGAATGATTATTGGGAAGCTAAACCAATTCAAAATTATTCTTAGCGCATACTTCATTTCATGGCAAACAACTTACTCATTAGCATACTCCTAATTTTTGGTTCTGCTATTCAACCCAAAACAATTCTTTTTTTTGGTGACAGCCTGACCGCAGGATATGGTACTTCTACCGAACTTGCCTTTCCTGCACTGGTGGAAACAAGCCTTAGAAAAAAAGGAAAAGAATGCAAAGTAATCAATGCCGGACTTAGCGGAGAAACATCAGCCGGTGGGCTCACCCGTATTGACTGGATATTACGCCAACCCATTGATATTTTCGTGCTGGAGTTGGGTGCAAATGACGGGTTGCGTGGATTGCCGATTGAAGAAACAAAAAAGAACCTCCAGCAAATCATTGATAAAGTAAAAGCCAAAAACCCTGAAGTTAAAATTGTGATTGCCGGGATGATGGTGCCGCCCAACATGGGCCCTGAGTATAGTGCTCAATTTCAAAAAGTATTCCCGGAACTCGCAAAAAAAAATAATGCGGCCTTAATCCCATTTTTATTAAAAGATGTGGCAGGTATTGAAAAACTTAATCTACCGGATGGTATTCACCCCAATGCGGAAGGGCATAAGATTGTTGCAGGAAATGTGGTAGAGGTTATTGAAAAGCTGCTGTAATGAGGGTTGAGATATGGGTTATGAGTGATGGGTTTAACATGTAATGAACACTTACAACCCATATCTTATAACTCATAACTCAACACTTGTGTAATACCTAAGTAAATAAAACCACCAATTAGTTTAAAGTATTAGTCTTTTAATTCCGCTCTTTAACACCGCTACATGGAAATTAAGTAGCAACCCTAACTTATAACCACCCAGTTTTAGATATGTTAATACTTGAGCAGTATGCACATCAGTGAGTCCTTCAACGGTCTTTATTTCGATAACTACCTTTTTCTCTACCAACAAATCAATACGATAACCATGATCTAGCCTCACTTCTTTATACACAATAGGCATAGGTTTTTCTTTCTCTACCCTTAATCCTAGATTTCTTAATTCATAGTACAGACATTCTTGATAAGCTGACTCCAGAAGTCCCGGTCCTAATTGGCGATGCACATCAATGGCACGTCCAATTATCATGTTTGAAAGGTCGTTTTCAGTCATATTTTTTTATCAGCTAACACTATTCCACAAAGTTACAAAGGGGGTGTCCAATTCAAAGCATTTTCTTTGTGATTTCTCTGTGAACTCTTTGCGAAACTTTGTGCAACAATTGATTCCACTATTCCACAAAGCCACACCAAGGAACCCAAAAGGGCCACAAAGGATGGTCCAATGCAAAGCATTTCTTTGTGTACCTCCGTGAACTCTTTGCGGAACTTTGTGCAAAAATGCTGGCCAAAGAAGGTCAATCCAACTGCGGATTATAGAGTAATTTGTTTTCCGCAAAATCATAAAGGGTTAGCCTACGCAGGTCGTAGTAAGCTGTCCAAAAAGAGCGGAGCGCTTGAAGATAGCTGCGCTTTGCATCGTCTTTTTCCTTTAAAGCAATATTTAAATTCGTAATATCAATTTTACCTATGAGGTACCTATTCTGTGCAACGTTATAACGTTCCCTTGCAACTTCATCCGATTTTTTTGTAATTTCAATTTGGAGGCGAAGCATTTCAAATTGCCCAACCTGTGTAATAATTTCTTGTTCAAATGTCACTTCATCTTGCGCAATGATGTAATCAGTCAACTCTTTATTGGCAATTGCAGTCTTCATTCTGGATTTATTCCTACCCCAATCCAAAATTGGCACATTGAACCCCAAGTTTATCCGTTGCTGATTTAAAGGATCTTGATACACATCATCGATTGACGACCCTGAATTATTAAAACCATAGGAAGCGGTTAGGGTAGTTTGAAAACGTTGCCCCTTTGCATTGGCCACTTGGCTTTGAGCCTCGTGCCTTCGCCTCTCAAATGCAATAAAGTCAGAACGATTTGCTTGTGCCAATTTTAATGCTTCATCTATGGTAACATCAAATGATGGTATATTTTCTGGTAAAGACAGCCCAAATCTTTCACTTCGATCAGTGATACCGATATACGATCTAAGTCGCAACAATGCAGTCTCCTGATCCAATTTTGCTTGCGCAACATCCTTACGTGAAGTCAACAGTTGTAACTCAACCTGTAACAGCTTATCCAAAGAAGTAGTGCCTATATTGTATCTACCCTGTTCAATTTTATAAATGGTGTCATTGTTAGCGAGATTAAAACTGGAAATCTCCAGATTAATTTGCGCTACCGCTAAAGCAAAAAAACGGTCTACTGCATCAACCGAAATAGCTTCCATCTCTTCAACATAGTCACGTCTTGATTCTTCATAGCGAAGAGGTTCAATAAGTTTATTCCATTTCAAATCGTTGTAAGCAAAAATAGGCTGATTTAAACTAACATTAACAGGTGTACTACTCCAGTTTCTTGTATCTCGTTCAATATCATCTACCATATTCAAATTCGAATTAACAGAAACAACTCCACCAGTCCACAAGATAGGCTGAAGCAGTCCTAGATTTACTTGTGAATTGGTTTGTTGCCTACTTCTAAATTCTATCGATCCATCGGGTTGAACAACCTGATAAAAATCCTTGCTATACGCTGGAATATTTCCACTTAAGCGAAGTTGAGGGTTAAAATCACTTTTATAAGTCCGATACTGCCAATACCTATTCTCCTTTCGGGTAGCTGCAACTTTCGAAGATGTTGATTGTTCCTTTGCCCGCTGGATAATATCCTCCAACGAAAGCTGAATACTTTGGCCAACAACATTCCCTCCTAACATCAAAAAAGATGATGCTATCAAAAGCGTTCTAAAAAATTTATTCATGGCGTAATGAAGTTATAGGGTCTTGCATGGCGGCTTTACGTGCGGGGGCAATCCCGAAAATAAGTCCAACGGAAGCGGCCACACCAAATGATAAAACAATAGATGAAAAACTAACAATGGTAGGAATATCCGCGACTACCGAAACCAAATAGGCCATGGAGATTCCTAAAACAACCCCGATAACCCCTCCGGAGACACTGATCATCATTGCTTCAAATAAAAACTGTTGAACAATATCACGCTTCTGTGCCCCAATTGATAACCGAAGTCCGATCTCTTTGATACGTTCCATCACAGAAGCCAACATGATGTTCATAATGCCGATACCACCTACCAATAAGGAAATGCCTGCAATAGCACCAAGCACGTAATTAAAAATATCGTTGGTGCGTTGTTGTTGCTTTAATAACAATTCGGGGATTTCTATTTCATAATCCACAACATCGAAGTGCCTTCGTTTCAGCAAGCGCGACAATATTTCAGCAGTAGGTGCAAGGTCGCGTGTTTCATCTACTTGCAATACCAACCGGTCCAATTGGTGATAATTAACGGCTGGTTTGTCAGTATCTTCTTCGCTGCCGCCAATGATGATTACACGGCCCCTGCTAAACATCCCCCCTCCACCCGCATTGGCGATGGATGATTGTGTAACCAGATCACGGTTTTTATAGCGCACCAATACTGTTTGCAATGGCGTATATACATCCATATTAAAATCACGGATCCCGAGTTTACTGATGCTCCCTTCCGAAACAAAACGTTCTTTCATCACACCAATGATCTTCATCCAGTGTGGTCCCACTTTAATGGATTTACCAATTGGGTTTTCGGTTGGGAAAAATTTACTGCGGATTGAATTACCGATGATACAGACAGGAGCACCGGTTACTAATTGCTCCCCTGCAAACAACCTTCCGTCCGCCAATTGAAAATCATAGAGTTCAAAGTACGTGGGGTCCACACCTACCAATTTAGCTGACCTGCGGACACCACTTTTAATGATGGTTGTCTCTATAATAATCTCCGGACTTACCCGCGCAACAGTGGGAAGAATTGTTTTAATGCTCTTGACATCGCGAAGGGTTAAGCCCGGTGAAAATTTCTTTTTTTCTTTTTTTCCATTCGCCTCTTCGATCGTTGCTTCCTCCTGCTCAATAATAGGTTTCACCACAATGTTGTTGACACCTACCAGCTTTATTTGTTCAAGGATTTCCTGCTGTGCACCGTTTCCGATGGCCAACATGGCAATTACGGCTGCTACCCCAAAAATAATTCCGAGGGCAGTCAACAACGAACGCATTTTATTGGCGATCACCGCTTCAATGGCGATGTATAAATTGGCCAGTAGTTTTTCGTTTACAAACTTAAGCATGGCATATTACTTAGCTACTCACTTTGGAACCACCTTTTCTACCTTCTCGTTTTTCACCTTCCGGTTTCGGATCACCATTGGGTTTTGGGGAAGTTCCACCTTCTGCCGGAACGGTAATTACCCTGCCATCGGGCAACGTAATGGTCTTCCCTCCGGTGGGTTTCTCCTCTTTTGCATCTTCTTTTCTTCGCTTGCCGTCCATTTCAGGGAGGAGTTTTATTTGCGCATCGTCCATACCTTTGGGAACAGAAAGGAAAAGCTTATCACCTTCTGAAAGCCCCGCCAACAACACTGCGTCATTTGCATTGCGTTCACCAATCATTACTTCTTGTTTGACCGTGTTTATCCCTTCCTTTTTAAAAACATAGGTAATTGAATCAAGATGATTGTGCAAACATTCCAGCGGAAGGAACAAGGCACTATCAATTACGTTGGTGATAATCTTGTTGCTCGTGGTCATGGCGGGACGTAGCGTTGGGTCGGATCCTTCAATTTCAACATCAACCAGGAATACTTTTGCATCACTATTGGGCCGTTGTTCACCCACATTCGCCACCCGCATTACCACACCGGATAATTTTTTATCAGGATATGCATCCAATCCAATTTCCACTGGTTGCCGTGCTTTGACTTTACGCACATCCACCTCATTGATATATGTTTTTGAAAGCATGGTCGTTAGATCGGGCAGTGTGGCTACTGTTGGATCCCATGTTCCGATTTGCGATCCGGCCTTTATTGCTTTGCCATCCCATCCACGCGCATAAATCACCATACCGGGTTCCGGTGCCAAAATTGTAAAAGACTCTGAAAGGGCCTGCATGGCATTGTATTCATTCTGTACCTTTCTCAACCCTGCAGCTTGCTCGCGCATCTTTGCTACATTCTGCTGTTTGCGGATTTTATAATTCTCTAAAGCTTGTTCATACGCCCGTGTTGCCTTCTCCTTATTTATTTCTGCTTGCTTGATAGTAGCAGGTGGCTCAAACTTCGATTGTTCCAAAATTATATCCTGCTCATCGACTGCATAGCGGAGATTAATAAGCTCATCCCTTGCCTGGCGCAACACCAAAGTCGTATCAAGTTGTGTCTGTGTAAACTCCGCTTGCTCCTTCTCCAACTCAATTTCTTTGTCCTTTATTTTAGTGAAAAATTCTGATCGGTCAAGGGTAGCAATTCTATCACCACGCTTTACAACCGTTCCTTCATCCACAATATCGAGTATGGTAAGATTATTTATCCTAAACTCCCGGAGCGCAGAAGGGCCTGTGATCTTCACCGAGTTTTTAGCTTCTAGTTCACCGGTGGTTTCAATCTCCACTTTAAAAGGGCCACGCTTTACAGTGGCCAAAATCTCAGCCGGACCATCGCTTCGATTTCCTATCGTAAAGTAGGCGATTACCAAAACCACCACCACCCCGATTGCTATTACTCCATTTTTTTTGTTCATGCTCAACATGGTTTAAGAGGATTACAAAAGTAGCATGCTGCGAAGGCAATCAAAAACCACCTGTAAAGTAATTGTCCCAATTGTATAATAAAGAAACAGCCAATCAAATTTCGATTGGCTGTTTTGCGCTATTCTATATCTTATTGAACCGATCCCTTTTTCACAACAATTTTCCCGAGCGCTGCATTTTTATCAATCTTTCCGGTATTATAATCCGACAGCACTGAACCCTTTATTGATAATTCAAGTGATTGTGGAATCCCGCACCCTGTACATTTTGTTAACTTAACATTAAATATCAACGACTCCTCTGCCTTTAAACTTTTTACTGTTCGTCCATATTCAATTATATTTTCTTTGAATTCATTTTCAAACTTCGGATAGAGTTCTTTTACTTTTTTATCGCGCTCTTCTTGCGTTAAACCGCTCGCTTTAATGGTGGGCATATCAAACCGGTCCTGATACGATTCATTGGAAGAAAAAACATGCATATAGTACACGACACCAAAATCTTTAAGTCGCTCATACGAGTTGCCATCGGAAAAATAGGTGGTGGATAAATCTTGTCGATAGAGGCGGTTAAAAATACTGGACAACAATTCAAAGTCCGGCTCAACCTCATTGGTCACTTCTGTATCCACTACTTTTATCTTCTTGATAAATTGGTCGCGTGTAATTTTTCCTTGTTTGTATTGAATGAGATCGGCCTTGTTAGCCTCCACCGATAACACTGTCCGATTGGGCGCACTCACAATCCTGTTCATCCACATTTTAGGTTGTTCACCCTGATTGGTGACAACGATCTTTTCGTTTGCACCCAATTGACTGATCATATCACCATAGTCAGCGATAAAAGTTTTTGAAGCTTCAATCACACGTGCATTGTATGCATCGCGGATACTATCCAATGAAAGTTCATTCTTTTCCTTTAACCGGATTTTCTCATTTGCGTCACTCGATGCGCGCCCACGCACAGTTACATCCTGGTTGCGATCATCCATTCCCCTCCGTTCAACGATAAAGGGTTCGGAACTTCTACTATCAAAGCGATAGCTATAGCTGGATTGCCCTCCGTCCCATATCATTACATTCCCGTTTCCATCTCCACTCGAAAAATTGAATGCAACCGGGGTTGTGAAATCTGCCGGCATCCGAAAGGTTACTCCATAGCCTGCTTGATAAGCCCCATTGATTTCCAATTGAAAAAAAGTCCGCTGGTTTTCAAATTGTTGTCTAATCAGGGTTTGTAAAACATTCTCGGCTACCGCAATGTCACGATCCATCCGTACTTCATCCGCCTTCTGCCCCATCGCTATTCCTGATGCCAGTGCAAGCACCACCATACTCATCCACATTCTTTTCATATTTCCCATTGTTTAAAAAATTAATTCCGTGTTGTTTGTTTTACATTCACATTGGTGATAATACTCGATAAAATTTGTTCTGTCTCCTGCTTAAACACATCCGTGTTTTGTTCGAGGTTGTTCAACCTCGCCTGCATAAACATCAGATCATCGTTGCGTTGTTGTTGTAAATATTTAGCAAAGTCTACCAGCAAATCTTCAATGTATTTTTTTTGATCATTGGAAGTCATCTTAAAATAATCCTTCATTACTTCCATGTTCCCGGTTTGTAAACCCGAAACGTATTGTTGGATTTGTTCTTGTGAAGCCAGGGATGCCTGCTTTAAGTTCTCATCTACTTTTTTGGAATTGGCCACGAGGTTCATGCGAATGGATTCATTCAATTTTTTTTGGCTCTCGTCCAAACTTGTTTGTACCGCATGGTTGTTGTCCGCCAAAGAATTGTTGATCATCGTCTGTACTTCACTGGCCGTTAATCCTGTTGGCATGTCAGCCACTTTTTCTTCAGCCCGTGTTTTCACTTCGCCAAACGACATCGTAAATTCATTCCCTGAAAATTGTACGCGCGTGTCTGTCATCCTTCCTACAATCATTAACAACAACAGGGATGCTGCAATCCCAACAATAGTTTTAAAAGTTGTTGATTGAAAAAACAATGTGCCTTTGCGTTGGCTGTCAAAAAATATAGGGGGCGCAATCACTTCCTTATCTTCCACATACGAAAGTACAGCGCGTAAGCCTTTCAGTTTTTCCAATTCCATTCTTGCCTCAGCACTCGTTAACAAGTACTGTTCGAACTTTTCCTTCGCGCTGCCTTCCAACTCACCATACAGGTAAGCCATCATTGCCCCTTCGTTTGGTTTATAGCTCATAATGTATTGTTTCTTTAGTAATGTTCTTTTTCTCTAAAATTTTTCGAAGTGTATCCAATCCGTAATACATCCGCGACTTCACTGTGTTCTCAGAAATGTTCAACACTTCTGATATCTCCCGGAATTTCAACCCCTCGTATTCTTTCATGATCACAACTTCACGCTGATCTTCATTCAATGCCGCCAGCGCTTCTTGCAATATCTCTGACAATTCGCCTTGCTGAAATTGCTTCTCGGGATTTTGGTGCCGGTGGCTTGCCGAATCCCATTTCGGGGAACTCTCCGCTTCGGGGTTCCAGACTTTATCAAAGGAAAGCGAACGACTCACTTTCATTTTCCTTGTTTCTTCACGGCAATAATTAACGGCAATGGTATACACCCACGATTTGAAACGGCCCACGTCCTGAAGACCGGCTATGTTTTTACACATGGAGATAAACGTTTTTTGGGTTGCCTCCATAGCGAGATCATGATCATGGAAGAATTTGAACCCAAAATTATAGATGCGCTTATACCAAAGCTGCACCAGCTTGCCCTGGGCATTCTGATCGCCTTGTTTTGCCCGCTCCACCAACGCATCGGAATGCATCATGGCGATGTCAAGTAAAGTTTCTGCATGCATACGCGCTTCAAATATCTCCTTATTTCTCCAGTTTAGGCTCCTTACCGTTTTACGATATCAAGATGTGGATAGCGTACAAATAGTTTTAAAAGTTCGAAATTTCGCATTTCAATTTGTGGATATTCTGGCTTTAATCCGTCTTTAAGCTACTTTTTGTCAAATAAAACTGAAGCAAAGCTATATTTGCCAATGGAGCGGGTATAATTCAAAGGTCCTTGTGAGGGACGAAAATAAATGGTCTTATCTAAACAAAATATACAATGGAAATCAATGAACAAATGCAAGAACTTGAAGCACAGATTGTTTTAGGGTTTCAAAAATCTTTTAGGAAATTGATTGAATTTAAAAAGAAGCACAATAGTCCGCTGATTGTATCACGCAACGGAAAAGTGACGATAGTGCCGCCTAATGAATTCCCATTGGTAGCAGATACAAAAAGAAGTGCAGAATAATTTTTATTGAAAGACCTTCATAATTCTTAGAAAGTGATGAAGAAAATTATCTCCTTATTGATCCGTTATATACCCCGAAAATACCTCCAGCGCATCGGTGGGGCGGGGATGAAAGTAGTGGGGTTTTTCTATTCGGGGGATGCTGTTCAATGTACAGTCTGCGAAAAGACGTACAAGAAATTCCTACCCTATGGCAGGATCAATCCGAGGTCAAATGCCTTGTGCCCAAATTGCTTGTCCCTTGAGCGGCACCGGTTGATCTGGTATTATTTAAAGCACCGCACTTCTTTCTTCACAGAAAAACTCCACGTCCTCCACATCGCACCGGAAGCTTGTTTTATAGACCGGTTTGAAAAAATCCATGGCAACGGGTACATCACCGCTGACATTGAATCCCCCCTGGCAAAAGTAAAAATGGACATCCATCAAATCCCTTTTGAAGAAAATACTTTTGATGTAGTGCTCTGCAACCATGTACTTGAACATGTTGAAAATGACATTCAGGCGGTGAGTGAAATCCAACGTGTTTTAAAACCAGGAGGGTTTGCCATCCTTCAGGTCCCGTTCTTCCATCCGCTGCCAGCGGAAACCATTGAAGACCCAACCATCACCGATAAAAGGGAAAGGGAAAAATTGTTCGGGCAAGATGACCACGTTCGCAAATACGGATTGGATTACCCAAAACGATTGGAGCGTGCCGGATTAAAAGTTGAAGAGATCGATTTGTTCAAAATGCTTTCAGAAGCAGAAGTAAACCGATTTGGTTTTATGAAAGGGGAAATTATTTATAAAGGAGTGAAAAAATAGTTATGGGTTATGGGTTATGGGTGTGGACAACTTATAACCCATATCTCATAACCCATAATTCATAACCCAAGTAAGAACTATCCTAATTTCTCCAGCACTTCCATCACTTCCCTAACGTGATCGCGGCTTGTG
The DNA here is from genome assembly GCA_964398945.1 of uncultured Roseivirgaceae bacterium. Classification (GTDB taxonomy): domain Bacteria; phylum Bacteroidota; class Bacteroidia; order Cytophagales; family Cyclobacteriaceae; genus JBGTGG01. The sequence continues at coordinate 98,791 of CAYNOT010000017.1, forward strand.
TTCATCAACGCTTTCTCAGCATCGTTCAAATCAAGTTCGATGATTTTTTCAACTCCGTTCTTACCAAGAATTGCAGGTACGCCCAGGTAGCAATCTTTGATACCGTATTCACCTTCAAGCTTTAAGCAAACCGGCAATACCCTGCGCTGGTCTTTTACAATCGCTTCTACCATTTGGGCTGCTGCCGAACCCGGTGCATACCAGGCAGATGTTCCCATCAATTTCACCAATTCGCCACCACCAACTTTGGTGCGCTCAATGATTGCATTAAGCTTATCCGTGTCGATTAGTTCTGTCACCGGAATTCCTGCCACAGTAGTATAACGCGGCAATGGCACCATCGTATCGCCATGACCACCTAAGAGTACAGCTTGAATTTCTTTTGGGGAAACATTCAACGCTTCCGCCAAAAATGCGCGGTACCGTGCGGTATCTAAAATCCCTGCCATTCCCATCAGGCGGGTCCTTGGAAGCTTGGAAGTGATGTGTGCCTGGTAGGTCATTACATCCAATGGGTTGGATACCACAATGATGATCGCATCCGGTGAATGTTTGACAATATTTTCCGTAACCGATTTTACAATACCGGCATTGGTTCCGATCAGGTCGTCACGGCTCATGCCCGGTTTGCGGGGAAGCCCGGAAGTGATTACCACTACATCCGAACCTGCTGTTCGTGCGTAGTCATTGGTAACACCAATCGTACGGCTATCATACTGATTGATAGGGGCTTTCTGCCAAATATCAAGTGCCTTGCCTTCGGCCAGACCTTCTTTGATATCGATTAAAACAATTTCGTTTGCCACCTCACGGTAGGCAAGTACATCGGCACAGGTTGCGCCAACATTACCGGCACCAACTACAGTAACTTTCATAATACATGATTTTTAAATGGTGAAAATAAAAGGAAGGCAATACTCAAATGAATGTTGCCTTTGGATAATTCAAATCGGTGAAATTTGGGGTAATTCAATGCTTTATTTAAAACGAGAATTGGAATCCTAAACAGGCGGGCAAGTTATTAATAAGGTGTGAATTTGAAAATGATTATTGGATATTCCGGATAATTATTGCGCGCTGGGTGTGGTCTGTGATTTTAAAAAGATCACTAATGCGATGCCCAACCACCCAACAAATCTTGCCACCGGAGAGCAACACCGTTACCCCCTCCTTTTCCGGAAGGGAAACCTTCTGGTCAATCAGGAAATCGCTCACCTTCTTATGCTGGCGCATTCCCAAGGGCACAAATTGATCACCGTTCCCCCAATTCCGCCAACACAATGGGAATTCAAGTACATCCGCATCCAGCATGGCAATAGTTGGGTCTTTTTCTATAGCAGGAATGTCCTCAGTCAATTCAATGGAAAGCGAAGTATTGCCCAAATGGACAATCTGTTGTCCACTTTCTATTTGTACACTTTCGTGTGATGATGGTCTCCCCTCGGTAACGATAATATGCTCCCGGTCAATGGTGACCCGAAAACTTTTTGAATAAAATGACCTGCCCGTTTCATGTGGCACCACAATAGCCTTGCACTGATCAAAAGAGAATCCAAACGTCTTGATAAAATACCAAAGCACTACGGCAGGCGATGAGGTTGATAACAGGCCCGGAATGTTTATGCTCGTACCCGTACTGTTCCCTTCAACCCACCGGCTTTTAAGGTATGCTATCTGGTCACTCACCAAGTCCTTTACACCAACCAATCTTTCCTTTGTCGTTAAAAACCCGTCTTCAAGTGAGGGGTTTAGCTTCCTCAGTTGAGGGATAACCTGATGTCGGATAAAATTACGATCGTAATCACTGGTTTGATTGCTCGCATCCTCTCTCCAATCTATCGCGTGGTCTTTGGCATACTTCTCAATCTCCTTTTTACTGAATGTCAACAACGGCCTGACAACATTTCGATTGGAAACTGGAATTCCAATAAGTCCATCGAATCCGGTACCCCGAACTAAATTTAACAATACTGTTTCAAGATCATCATTCAGGTGATGGGCTGTTGCCAGCAAATCCATACCTTCCTCATTCATCAACTCATCAAACCAACTATACCGTAAATCACGTGCTGCCATCTGAATGGATACTTTTCTTTCCACGGCATATCCGGTGGTAGAAAACCGTTTTGTATAAAACGCTATACCAAAGCGATCACACACCTGCTTAACAAACTTTTCATCTTCGTCAGATTCCTTCCCCCGCAATTGAAAATTACAGTGGGCAACGGCAATCCTATACGATGACTGCCGGAAAATATCCAGCATCACCATCGAATCCATGCCACCGCTTACCGCCAGCAATATCTTTTGGTTGGATCCAACAAGTTTTGAGTTTTCATTAATATGGTTCAGAAATTGCTCTAGCATCGCCTCAAAGATAAGTTCAAATAGCTAATTTTGCCCTGAATGAATTTTAAGCACTTCCTGATATTTGTCCTCACCTTCTCTTCGGTTGGTATGGTTTACAGCCAAACCAAAGTCGAATTAAAGCAGGCCGATCAACTGGAAGGGGCTATTCGCAATAATCAGCAATTTCAAAAACTAATTGGCAATGTGGTCCTTACCCAAAACACAACCACTATTTACTGCGATTCTGCCTATTTGTTCAGGGGCACCAACCAGGTTGAAGCTTTTGGAAAAGTGAAAATTACCGATGGTGACTCGGTGACCATCACCGCCAAACGACTTGAGTACGATGGCAATATAAAACTCGCCAAGCTCCGTGGCAATGTGGTTTTTACTAAACTTAAAACGGCAACACTTTACACTGAAAACCTTGATTTTGACCGGATTAAAAACCAGGCGTACTATTTCAATGGCGGTAAGCTGGTGGACTCGGTCAATGTGCTCAACAGCAAAAAAGGATACTATGATATCAACACCGATATGATGTCCTTTAAAAAAGATGTTGACGTTAAAAACCCGGATTATACAATGCAATCGGATAGCCTGCAATACAACTCCCAAACAAAAATCATCTACTTCCGAACCGCTACACTGGTCACCAATAAAGATGGGGATAAATTCGATTATGAAGGGGGCGAACACAACACCACTAACAAGCTCTCCGATTTTGCAATTGGAACCCTCGAAACAAAGAGCTATACCATCGAAGCGGGATCGTATAAGCTGGACGATGTGCAGAAGTTTTATAAACTTAGAACGGATGTGGTAATGGTTTCCAAAGAAGAGCAATTGATCATCCATGGTCAATCTGCTGATTATGACAGGAAGAATGGCATTACCAAAGTATATGACAACGCCTTCTTCGCAAAAATCCTGGGCAACAACGACACCCTGTACATTGGTGCGGATACATTGGTGTCGATTGAAAGCGATGACCCGGCCAAAAAGCAAATACTGGCCTACAACAATGTGAAAATTTACAGGACTACCATGCAGGGCATTGCAGATTCGCTGGAGTACAGGGCATTGGACAGCACAATATATTTTTATCGTAATCCGGTATTGTGGAGTGACGAAAACCAGATTACCGCAGATTCCATGCGGTTGCTCATTAAAGACAACAAGCCCCACAAAATGTACATGAATGTAAATGCCTTTGTCATCTCGCAGGATTCCCTTAAAAATTACAACCAGATAAAAGGGAGAAAGATGACCGCCAGCTTTTCGAATGCAAACATTAGCCGGGTGGATGTGGAGGGGAATGGAGAGAGCCTTTATTTCGCATTGGACGAAGAAGACCAATCCCTTATGGGGATGAACAAAACAGTCTGTAGTAGTATTACTATTCGTTTCCTCAACGGGCAAGTCAACAACCTTTCCTTTTATACCAATCCCGATGCCCAATTTATCCCTCCGCATGAACTAAAAATCGAAGAGAAACAACTAAAAGGATTTAACTGGCGGGGCGAGGGCCGTCCCAAACGTGACGATGTTGTAAAGCGGCCACAAAAAGAAAAGAAAAACATGGCTGAACGTTAGTACTCAAAAAATATTGTAACCATCACAAAAAAATAATCCATTCCACTGTGATTTCCCGTTAAAAAGTCTAAATTTTGTGGAATATGGATAGTGTGTGTTTATGAGAAACCTATTGTTGGTGGCACTTTTTTACTTTTTAAGCTTTGCCTTATTCGGCCAGGGCTTTGAAGTTTCCGCCATCAACGAATCTTTTCGGGGAAATATTGGGGAAACCATTAAAGCCCCCTTGCGGATAAAAAATACAACCGACCGCCCCATCACCCTGATAATCAGAAGGCTTGAATCACAATTGGGCACAACACAAAGTAACTTTTTCTGTATCGATGGCAATTGCCTGGATAGCCGCATTGAAGATTACCAACTTAAAATTGAACCTAATCAAACCATCTCAACCCTTGAAATAGGGCTGGAAGCAGGCATCGCCCCGGGTATTAGCTCGGCCCGTTACCTGATTTACAATCGGTTCAATACAAGCGACAGCTATGAAATTGAAATGAATTTTGCTGTCGATGAGAAAAAAGTTGAAAAGAACATCTATTCCTCCAGGAATATAACCGTCCAGGATGTATACCCTAACCCGGTTACCGATTTCGCAAATATTGACTACAGGATTTTGAATGATAATATCCATGCTAAAATCACCCTTCATAATATCCTGGGAAACGTTTTGGGTGAATATGAACTCCCCACGTTGGAATCGATGGTAAAAGTCAGGACAGAATCCTTGAGTTCAGGGATTTACTTTTACACCCTCTATGTCGACAATGAAGCAGTAATGACGCGTAAAATCGTTGTAAAAAAATAAATTGGGCCAAAAAGAAACGCATTAATCAAAAAACGCGTTTTCCCATTCGGTTTCACATCCTTATATTTGCGGGCTTATGCGTAGAAGTATTCAGGTCTTATTTATTTTATCCCTTGCCATTCTCTGGACATCCTGTAACCGGCATTTTCGCAAAGTCGAGAAAAACCCCGATTGGCGTGTAAAGTATGAAGCGGCCTTAAAATATTACGAAAAGAAGGAGTACTATAAAGCATCAGTGCTTTTTGACCAGATTATGCCGATTGTACGTGGATTGCCCGAAGGTGAGAAAGTACAGTTTTACCTGGCCTACTGCCAGTATTATGATGGGCTATACATTCTTGCGGCAGAGCAGTTCAAAACATTTTATACAACATACGGCAGAAGTGCTTTTGTTGAAGAAGCACGTTTTATGTATGCGTATTCATTGGACGGAAATTCCCCCGATTCCAATCTTGACCAATCTTCCAGCATTGAAGCGATGAACGCCATGCAGGTATTCATTAACCGCTATCCCACCAGCAAGTTTCGGGAACAGGCTTTTAAAATTATTGAAACCACCCAAATAAAGCTTGAGAAAAAAGGGTTTGACAATGCAAAGCAGTACCACAGGATGAGGCAATACAAAGCAGCCATTGTTGCTTTGACCAATTTCAGGATCAACTTCCCAGACTCCAAGTACCAGGAAGAAGCCTATACACTTCAGTTGGAAAGCCAGTACCAACTCGCAGTGCAGAGTTTTAGCAACAAACAAAGAGAGAGGTTTCAAGATGTTGTAGATACCTACAAAGAATTCATTGACAAATTCCCAAACAGCAAATTACTGCGCGATGCAGAAAAGATATACACCGAAACACAAGTTAAATTACAAGAATTAAATTCATAACCATGGCTATACAATCATCTATCATTACCCGCGACACCGAGACAATTGCAGATGCAACCGGAAACATCTACGAATCAGTAGTCGTGATTTCAAAACGTGCCCGTCAAATCGCAGTGAATATAAAAGAAGAGTTGAGCAACAAACTCGCTGAATTTGCAACTACTGTCGATAACCTTGAAGAGGTTTTTGAAAACCGTGAGCAAATTGAAATCTCCAGGTTTTACGAACGTATGCCAAAGCCAACCATGACCGCAACGGAAGAGTTTCTTGAAGGCAAACTCAACTATCGGTTCCGCAACGAAGATCCTACTACAGAATTGTAATCAGGGGAATCCTCAAAAAGGAAATCCGATCATGCTGAAAGGCAAAAAAATCCTTCTGGGCATTAGTGGAAGTATCGCTGCTTATAAAGCAGCTGTACTTACCCGGTTGCTCGTTAAAGAAGGCGCAGTTGTAAAAGTCATCATGACACCTGCTGCAAAAGACTTTATCACCCCCCTCACGCTTTCCACACTTTCCAAAAACCCGGTACTCGCTGAGTTTGTTAAAAACGAGGCTGGGGAATGGAACAACCATGTTGAGCTGGGGCTTTGGGCTGATGCAATGATTATCGCCCCCGCCAGTGCCAATACCCTCGCCAAAATGGCAAACGGGCTTTGCGATAACCTTCTCCTCGCGGTTTACCTATCGGCACGATGCCCGGTTTTTTTTGCACCGGCAATGGACCTTGATATGTTGCAACATGCCGCAACCCAATCCAATATCGAACGCCTCCAACACTTTGGCAATACCCTCATCGCACCCAACCATGGGGAACTTGCCAGTGGCCTTGTAGGCAATGGCCGAATGGCCGAACCGGAAGAAATACTTGAACACATCACTTTTTTTTTTCAACAACAAAACAAACTAAAAGGTAAAACTGCTTTGGTTACAGCAGGCCCCACAAACGAACCAATAGACCCCGTTCGTTTTATTGGCAACAACTCAAGTGGAAAAATGGGGTTCGCAATCGCTGAAGCCCTGGCGAAAAAAGGGGCGGATGTAAAATTAATAACAGGCCCTTCATCCCAACATATCAATGTACCGGGCATTGACGTTATCCATGTAAAAACTGCGGAAGAAATGTACAAGGCCTGTCGACCCATTTTTAAAGATTCCACTATCGCTGTCTTCGCTGCAGCTGTTGCTGATTACCGGCCTGAAGTTTCTGCTCCTCAAAAAATCAAAAAAGATGAAGCGGGTATGCGTGTTGACCTTGTTAAAACCATTGACATTGCCGCAACACTTGGAAAAGAAAAAAGGAACGATCAACTGACCATAGGCTTTGCATTGGAAACCGAAAATGAAACCGCCAATGCCTTGAAGAAAATGAAAACCAAAAATTTTGATTTGATTGTGTTGAACTCTTTACAAGATAAGGGGGCCGGATTTGGGCACGACACGAATCGAATTCGTATTTTTGATAAGGAAGAAAACGAACAGCTATTCGAACTTAAAACAAAAAGGGAAGTTGCTGAAGACATTGTTCAGGCCATTATAAAAAAAATCGATGCGTAAAAAACTGGTCGTGCTGCTGTTTACATGTTGGGGCATCGTTACACATGCGCAAGAACTCAACTGTCAGGTGTCCATCAATGCAAGCCAGGTACAAACAGCCGATCAGGGAATCTTTAGGGATATGAAGACAGCTGTTGAGCAATTCATGAACGGAAGAAAATGGACAGACAATAGTTTTCTAAACCATGAAAAAATTGATTGCAGCATCCAGATCACCATCACCAAGATGCCTGCAATCGGAAGTTTTAGCGCTACCGTCCAAGTGCAATCCGCACGGCCTGTATACAATAGCAACTATGCCAGCCTGGTATTTAATTTTGCGGACCGCGATTGGGATTTTGAATACATTGAATCGTTGCCGTTGGATTTTAACGATAACACTTATACCAATAACCTGACATCGATGCTGGCATTCTATGCATATTTGATTATCGGGTATGACTACGATACCTTTAGCGAATTGGGGGGAAGCCTTTACTTTCAAAAATCTTTGGCGGTAGTAAACAATGCACAGCAATCAAACCGTCCCGGTTGGCAGCCGCTGGGAAGCAACCGAAACCGGTATTGGATCAACGAGAACCTCAACAATGGCCAATACACGGATATGCGAAAGGTCTTTTATAATTATCACAGGCTTGCGTTGGATACCTATGAAAAAGATCCTGACAAAAGCCGGACAATCATTTTGGAAGGGCTTTCCATTATTAAAAAAGCACGGGATATCAACCCAAACTCTATTCTTGTTGTCAGTTTTTTTGACGCGAAATCAAAGGAAATTGCCAATATCTTTTCGGAAGGAAATATCCAGGTACGAAGACAAGCGTATGATCTGGTGGTTGCCATTGATCCCTCCAATAAAGGGAACTATGAACGCATGATCAAAAACTGAATTCATAAATTCAGGTTCCTCCCCACTGAAATTTCATATCAAAATCGCTTAATATTGTAAGCATACACGATGCTACAACAACTCACCATAAAGAACTACGCGCTGATCGAAGCATTGGAGATGGCCCCATCCCCTCGCCTCAACGTGATCACCGGGGAAACCGGAGCCGGTAAATCCATTATGCTCGGAGCGATTGGTCTTTTAATGGGAAATCGGGCTGATACCAAAGTCTTATGGAACGATCAGGAGAAATGTGTAAGCGAAGCAACTTTCGACATCAGTCAATATAATTTGAAAGCTGTATTTGAAGCTGAGAACATTGACTTCGAAAACCAAACAATTTTACGCAGGGAAATAAGTCCTTCCGGGAAATCAAGGGCTTTTATCAATGATACCCCGGTAACACTGGACGTGTTAAAAAAAATAAGTGGTTTACTGATGGACGTACACTCCCAGCACGAAACCCTTCAACTCGGAAATCATACGTATCAATTACGTCTGATCGATATCTATGCCGGCAACGAAAAAGAGAAAAAGAAATATGCAGCGTCCTGGATTGCATACAATGATGCTAAACGCAAACTGACCGCATTGCAAAAGCATTCCTCTGCATTGCGGCAGGAATCCGATTACATCACCTTCCAACTTGATGAGCTTATTAAAGCAGATCTAAATGAAGGCGAGCAGGAAAAATTAGAATCCGAAATTAAAATTCAGGAACATGCCGAAGACATCAAGCGAAGGCTAAACGTCATCCTTGATTCCGTTTTGCGGTCTGACTTTGCGGGCCGGACAAATTTGGTGGAAGCACGAAATAATATCGCAGCAATCGCCACGCTTTCACCCCGCTATGAAGAAATCCACAAGCGGTTGAATAGTCTGATCCTGGAGTTGGATGATGTGATGAGCGAAGTGGAAAATGAAGAAGGAAATATAGACTTCGATCCGGAACAGGCAGAATTTATAAAAGAACGATTGAGTACTTTTTATAAACTGGAAAAAAAACATAGCGTAAGTTCTTTAGCCGCATTAATTGAAATCCGTGATCAACTTGAAAAACAAGTCCATCAGACTGAAAACCTTGAAGAGGAATTAAAAGAAGCACAAGCAGCCTATGAACGAAACCAACATGCTTTGCAGGAGGCTGCAAAAAAACTAAGCAAGTCACGGCAGGAAGTTTTCAAGTCCCTGGCAATCGAGCTCGTTGCCCTTTTGAAGGAAGTAGGCATTCCTGCTGCCACCGTAACGATAGAATCCAAACCCGTTGAATATGCAGAACATGGTGCCGACCAGGTTGAACTACTGTTTAGTGCCAATAAAGGAATACCTACGAAACCTATGAACCAGGTTGCTTCCGGTGGGGAGTTTTCAAGGCTTATGTTTTGCATCAAATTTATTATGGCCCAAAAAACTGCCATGCCCACGCTGATCCTTGATGAGATTGATACAGGGGTTTCCGGTGAAATTGCCTTCAAGCTCGGGACCTTGATGAAAAGTATGGCAAAATCACACCAACTTATCAGCATCAGCCACCTTCCACAAATTGCTGCCAAAGCGGAAGCACATTATTATGTGTTCAAAGAATTAAGTGGCAACAAAACCATTAGTACAATAAAGCTTTTGAAAGAAAAGGAACGCATTGAAGAAATCGCCAAAATGATTGGTGGTGAAAACCCTTCTAAAATTGCATTGGCAGGCGCGAAAGAATTATTGCAGCATTAGCTTCCTTCTTCTTTCTTCACCTCGTCCACAATTCGTTTTCCCCGTGTTCCCCTAAAACGCTCCCAAAACCCCTGGCGTTCTTTTATCGAAACAAAATCCGTTACCAAAGCCGAACGTGGATCAATCACCGGAAGTTCTTTCATGGAAAAATCCAATGCGTCAAAAAAAACAGGAATCGATTCAACATCCGGACAATACTTCTTCATAAAACTTTCCAGCATTCTGGATTGAAACGGATCGGTGGCCAGTGCAATTTTAGTGAAGCCCATTGCTTTTGCCATCTTCATGCTGTAATACACATTCTCGGTACTATGCTCTGCGGTTGTTTCTGAAAAAGTTTTATCGGTTGGGATCTTCAACGAATCGGCCATCACCTTCATCACGATTGCCTCCACATAGGGCGAGTATACTGCATTACCAGAAAAAATAATATGCCCGGTAAAATTATGTTGATACAGATAGTGCGCCCAGTACAAACGTATTTTCATCACATCGTTTTCCTTTCCGGGTTCAAAAGGAACACCCGGAACAATGATCACATCATAGGGCTTTCCTTCAATCGCTTTACTGAAAGACTTTCGGGTATACCGCTTGAAGCTACAATGCGTGAGCGCTCCGCCAGTTATCAAAACGATGAAAACCAAGAGGACAATTTTTCCGAATTTCTTCATTGGTCCTTTACATGCAATACCCAAAATTCATCATAAGCAATTTTAGATTCATCAACGAGTTGTCGAATCACCTCTACAAACAATTCGTGCTTCGATGGTGCAATCTTCTCTTCCAGTATATCAACATTCATTGGTTCTGCTGAAAGTAGGTGGAGGATTTCATCACGTAAGTCATTGACAATTTTTTGCTGTCCTTGTTTTCGGTTTTCGATACAGACATCACAATTTCCACACAATACATCCGTTCCTTCACCAAAATATTCCTGAATACGTTGCATCCTGCATTGCACCGATTGAATTGTATAGGCTATAACAGACTCCACTTTCGAAACCGCCAGAATCCTCCGCTCTTCCAATCGTTTGTGGTCGAGCGATAAATGCTTAGCATCTTGCCTTTCCGTTAAAAAGGTAATTTGCGCCTGGTCTTTCACGGGTATGTAGTTGATGATTTTCAACTCATCCAAATGTTTAAGCATTTTTATAACCACAATCGTTTTCACATCCAATGCTTTCGCAAGGTAGTTTTCCGCAATCATTGAGAATCCGGAAAATATTTCACCACCATACAACCGCAAAAGGGTTTTGATCAAAGGTTCAAAACTGACGTTTGCTATTTGAAATTCGTATAGCTGTGCTTTGCTTACACACCATGAAATCTGGGATGGGTTATAAAAACTATCGTTGAATTGGAGGTGTCCCTCCTCTTGTAACCGGGCCAGCGCAGGATACACATCCACCGGATGAAAACCATACCGATCAGAAAAACCATGTACTTCAAAATCAAAACTTTCATTCAAGCCAGCCCCTTCCGCAAGTTGATAATAATTTGCCAGTGCCTGATAAACACGTTTCAGGAAATCAATTTCAGGGTGGTTCTGTAGTACCCTGTTCTTTACCAATTCCAAATCGGAAGGATCATACAAAATTGTTGCAAACGATCGCTTCCCATCGCGACCGGCCCTTCCTGCTTCCTGATAATACGACTCCAGGTTTTCCGGCAAATCAAAATGGACAACCAACCGCACATCGGCTTTGTCAATACCCATACCAAAAGCATTGGTAGCAACCATGATCCTGAATTTTCCCTTGATCCAATTGTCCTGCGACCCGCTACGTTCCTTAAATAACATTCCTGCATGATAATAGCCAGCGGAATGCTTTGCCTTGGATAACACCATCGCCAATTCTTGCGCGAGTTTTCGGGAACGAACGTAAACAATTGCAGTACCGGAAACAGCCTTTACTATTTCCAATAATTTCTTTTCCTTGTTTTCAGTTTTGCGGACAACGAATGAAAGGTTCTCACGGGCAAAGCTTTTCTGGAATACATTTGCCTCTTTGCTCAAGCTAAGTTTTTCCTGAATATCGAGCAGCACGCTGGGTGTTGCGGTAGCCGTTAATGCAATGAATGGAACATCTTTTTTGATTTCTCGCAATGCTGCTATTTCCAAATAGGCCGGACGAAAATCATAACCCCATTGCGAAATACAATGCGCTTCGTCCACAGCTATCAGTGCAACCTTCATTCGCTTAAAGCGCTCAATGAAAACTTCTGTCTTTAACCGCTCCGGTGAAACGTACAAAAACTTTGTGGTTCCGTGTACACAATTATCGAGGTACATATCAATTTCACTCCAACTCATACCGGAGTAAACCGCCACTGCATCAATTTCACGTTTTCGCAATTGTTCAACCTGATCCTTCATTAAAGCAATTAACGGAGTAACCACAACGCACACCCCATCGAGCAACATGGCCGGTACCTGAAAACAAATGGATTTTCCGCCACCTGTTGGCAACAAGGCAACTGTATCCTTTCCTGCCAACACAGATTGGATTATTTCATCTTGCAAGGGGCGAAAGGCGGAATGGTGCCAATAGCGTTTTAATATTGAAAGGGCCGAATCCATTTATATCCCTAATATAAGAATGAAGAATGAAAGGGCATTAAAATGCTTTACACCAAATGTGTATTAAAAAAAATTCCCACGGTGTAAAAAAACAAAACCCGTAAGACCGCTCTTGCGACCCTACGGGTTCACCGGTTTAGGGTTGGTTGGTTACTTGGCGGATTGCAGAAGCTTTACTCCTGTGTCCCCTAAATGTTTTTGTAATATAGCGCGGTATTGTGCAGAATTCAAGTAGCCGCCACTCGAAGCAAAAAATTCATCCAAAACGGGGCCCCAATCGCTATTGAGTGGCATAATAAACCCAAATTGTTCGGCAGCCTTGTCACCCACCGGATGACGCTTCACCGGCTTTTTCGACTGGAATGCATCCAAATAAAATGCAAGGTCCAGGTAGGCAAATGCGTTCTTATCTGCTAAAATTTTTTCCAAAGTCTGTTGACTGGTTGTTTGATAACTCACTTTCATTGCTGGGAAATAATCCTTTTTCAAATCAAGAATCCTTTTTTCATTTAGCGTTCCTTTTGCTGTGTACGCTGTCAGACCTGAAAAGGTAGTTCCGATATCTTCAATCTTAGCCAGTGTTGGAACGCTGCTCTGTGTTATTAAAATCGCAAAGTTTGTTATAAAAGGAGGGCTGAATTTAACCTCTTTGGTCCTTGCTTCCGTAATGGTAACATTGCCCAAGCCAAATACACCACCTGTGGAAATTTTTACTTTGTCGTACATTCCACTAAAGCTCGTACCATCGCCAACAAATTTTGAAGATAGGTTTACGCCTTTGTTCTTGTTTACCCAAGAAACAAAATCACCCATGATATCAACACATATCCCGGTTAATTTACCATCACTCTTGTAAACAAAACCAGGTGTTTCAACATACGCAAAAGTAATAGTGCCTTTGCCTGCCCCTTTAACTTGTGCCCACGAATCACCGGTGTGTCCTTGCGCAAAGAGTCCGATTGAAGCACATATACTCCCTATAAATAATACTATTCTTTTCATGGGTTAAATTTTCCATGAGTTTACACAATTGGTTTTTCAATTATGATGCTGAAGTAATATTGATGTGCTTTTTCTTGAGGAAATGTAAAATAACTACCACATAAGTTTTTCTTTTCCCAAGAAAGCGGCAATTCCTTTTTTACAATCATCACTTGCACGGACTTCTGCATTTTTTTGTGCAGCAAAATCCAATGCATCTTCCAATTTCATGGTTTGGATTTCCGAAATCGTTTGCTTTGTTACGTTCATTGAGTTCCCCGAGTTTCCGGAGATCAACTTCTCGGCAAACATCAAAACATCAGATTCAATTTGTTGCGCATCACTAATAAAATTGATCAGTCCCATTTGTTTTGCTTCTTCAGCAGCGTAGAGATCACCGGTCAGCAATAATTCTTTCCCTATCTTCTCCCCAACCTTTCGCAACAAAAAAACCATCACAATAGCGGGGATAAACCCGATCTTCACTTCGGTATAGCCAAACCTGGCTTCCGGTATACTAAATACAAAATCACAAACCGTGGCCAAACCACACCCGCCTGCAATGGCATGGCCTTCCACCTGGGCAATCACAATCTTGTTGGCTGTGTAGATGGAAAGGAACAATTCTTTTAAGTGGGACGAGTCGGCCAGATTCTCTTCAAAAGAATTTTGTTGCAGCTGTTGTAGATATGCCAGATCGGCACCGGCACAAAAAGATTGCCCATTCGCCTTTAATACAATTACTTTCACATGTGCGTCACTTTCGGCTTTTGCGAAAGCAGCTTTCAACTCCGTCACCATTTCAAAACCCAATGCATTTCTTTTGTCAGGCCGATTGAGTGTAATAAAACCGATGCGATCCGAAACAAGATATTCTACCATGCTCATCATTTAAAATTTTTGTTCAAAAACAAAGGCACCATCCGTGCGCGTATTATGGACAACCAGTCCTGATTTCCTTGCTTGTGAAGTTAGCTCTTTTGCAAGATAGGAACTATTGCTACTATCGATAATAATTGCCTTTGGCCTAAAACCAAGATCAGCGGATGAAGACAGTGCGTTGTTCGAAACGACAAGGAAATCAAAATTTCCATTGTCCGGCAACCGGTGCTGCTTTTCGGTTACCCATACTATCGAGATAGCATTTCGTTTTATGGCAGTGCAGCCTTCTATCCTTTTACAAAAGGGTAAACTATCCCCGGCCAAAATATGGTTTGCACCCAACACCAACCGGTTCGGGCGAATGTGGAACCGAACAGATTCATTATCCTGTGAAAGCGCACTGTCCAGGAATGTATAAACAGTTCCTTTTTCAAAAATATCAATAGCACTATGACCGGAAATGTTGTAAACCGTCAATTTCCGGGCCGCAGAATTCTTCATTAAGTGTTGCCCTTGTTGAAAAGACAAAAGTGCAACAAGGAAAAACACACCCATTAAAAACCGGAACCTTCTAAATTCCATCAAACAAATAAATGAAAGGATGGCAAGGACGATAAGCCAACATTGAAAAGTAGTGAGGTATACATTTTCAATCAGGCTATAAGGAAACGATTCAACAAAGAACACACTTGCATTTAACGCCTTCACAATCCAGCTTAAACAAAAACCCAACACGGTTGCGATCGGGCTGAAAAAGCCGGATACCAATACTGCCAGGCCCCCGATCAAAATTATAAACGCACAAGGGATGATAAACAAATTGGAAAACAGGAAATAAACCGGGAACTGATGGAAGTACAACAACCCCAGCGGGAATGTGGCAATTTGTGCAGCGATGGAAACGGATGACAATTCCCAGGTTTTGGTTACCAAATAATAACGGGAAGAAAATACCCTGGTGAATTTAGGTTGGAAATAAACGATCCCCAATACGGCTGCGTATGAAAGCTGAAAACCAACGGCCATGATAAAATAGGGGTTGTACAACAAAAGGCAGCATGCAGAGATGGCAAGCGTATTATAAATATTTGTCCTGTGCCGGAAAGGAAGTGCAACGGCAACAAACGTAAACATGGTAACAGCACGAAGGACCGAAGGCGATAAACCCGTGATCAATGCATACGCCCATAAAATAAGGACACCCATAATCGTAACTATGGTTTTTCCCTTCCGTGATTTTCCAATGGGGCGCAACACCAGTAATACAATCCAATAAAGGATACCGACATGCAAACCGGACACTGCCAATACATGCATCCCGCCCGATGCGGAATATGCACTGATCAATTCATTGTCCAGTCCATCCTTAATGCCCAACACCAATCCCAACACAATCGCTTGTTCATGTTCACCTTTGATATAACGTTTCAATGTATTGCGCGCCCACTCACTACCAATAAATGCCAGCTGTAATATTTTATAAGGCGGATCGGACCGGACAAACCGCACTTCACCTTCACGCAAATAATGCTGGTGGTAAATGTTTTGAAACGACAAATACTGTTGATAATCAAATCCATGTGGGTTGTTCGGAGGGGGCACCAATTGCGGCCCACCTTTTATCAACAGCACATCCCCATAGTGAAATGGGTTTTCAAAATCCCTTTTCGATAGGTAGAGGATAATTTTAGCATCCGCCCGCTCCCACTTATCCGCAAACCGCAATTGCATTTCTGCTTCCACTTTCCAGGTATTCTTTTTTTCCTGGGGTTGTGACACTACAACTGCGGTGTAATACCGGATGGTATCATTTTGATGGAACAAATTATGTTCATTGTTCCGCCCGTTCTTGTAGAATAAATGGACATATCCTATCAGGAAAATGAACGACAATCCAACAACACCTGTCCAATCCTGAATATTCTGGATTTTCCTGCGAAAGGAAAAAAGGAACCCAAAAACAACGGCTAAAAAAACCAACGAAATTATTGCAACTTTTATTGGTATGGCCCCGGGAAAATAGATGCCTGTCAATATCCCTGCAATCAGTACAGCAACAAACCTAACAAAGGGATACGGGACCCATCGGAACATAACTCTCAACTAACAAAAAAACCACTAACTATGCTTGTTGTACGCTTCAATGATATCGCGTACCAATTTATGCCGCACTACATCCTTATCAGTCAATTCAACAAACCCAATACCGTTAACATCTTTTAAAATATTGATCGATTCAATCAACCCTGACTTTTGCCTCACATGCAAATCGGTTTGCGATGAATCCCCCGAAACAATCATCTTGGATTCCGGCCCCATGCGGGTGAGGAACATTTTCATTTGCATGGGTGTGGTGTTTTGTGCTTCATCCAACAGGATAAATGCATTGTTCAAGGTGCGGCCACGCATATACGCCAACGGGGCAATCTCGATTACCTCCCGCTCCATAAAATACTTTAGCTTTTCGAAGGTAAGCATATCCCCCAATGCATCATAGATAGGACGTAGATACGGATCAATTTTCTCTTTTAAATCCCCCGGAAGAAAACCGAGGTTCTCCCCGGCTTCAACGGCCGGTCGTGTAATGATCAACTTGTGAACTTCCTTGTTTTTCAAAGCACGCACAGCAAGGGCTACTGAAATGTAGGTCTTGCCTGTACCTGCTGGCCCGAGTGCAAAAACCAAATCATTCTCTTTTACGGTCTGCACCAATTTCTTTTGATTGGCGGTTTTGGGTTTTATCGGAACACCTTTCGATCCGTAAAGGATGATCTCCTTATCATTCTCGAGCGGCCCAAGTCCTTCATTCGAAACCAGTGCATTCACATTGTCGGTAGTAATCCTTCCATACTGATGGTAGTGGTCAATCAACGATTGCAGCACCTCACTGATCTGAGTGGTTTCGGCAGCACTTCCCTGAATAAAAATCTCATTCCCCCGCGAAACAATTTTACTCTTTGGAAAAGCAGCCGCTAAAGAATCAATGTTTTTGTTCTCAACTCCTAAAAAATCAGCGAGTGGAATATTTTCTATGGTTACAACGCGTTCTATCAAATGAATTCGTGTTTGTCGTTCAGTTTTGTTCCCTAAAAGTAGTTACTTTGGAAGTACAAAACCAACAATTAACGCCCGCAACTTTAGCAATGGCCATCGTCACCCTATTAACAGATTCCGGAGAGGCCGATCACTATGTGGCAGCTATTAAGGCGGCAATCATACGGGTGAACCCCGGGGTCAGTATTGTTGATATCAGCCATCGCATTCCTGCCTGCGATATCGGGCAGGCAGCCTTCGTGTTGAGAAGTGTGTTCCGGGATTTCCCCAAAGGAACCGTACACATTGTGGGGGTGCATGCCACCGGCAACCGCGATGATGCTTTTATTGTATTGAAGTTGGAAGATCATTTTTTTGTAGGGACAGACAATGGGCTTTTGGGTTTGATCAGTGAAAAGCAACACCAACAATTAGCAATATTAAATACCATCAATCCCATACTAACCACATTCCCGGAAAAGGATATCCTGGCCCCGACTGCGGCAAAATTAGCCAGCGGTGTTTCTATTACGGATTTGGGCAAACCATTGGAGCAATTTAAAAAGATGATCGACCGTCAGGTAAAGGCTACCAAAAAACAAATTGCGGGCCATGTGATCCATGTGGATGTATTTGGAAACCTGATTACCAATATCCCGAAAGAAGCGTTTGATATCCTGAACCGGGAACGCGGTTTTACGATCCAGTTCGGAAGTGAAAAATTCAGGACCATCCACAAACATTATCACCAATCTGATGAAGGTGATTGTTTTATCGTTTTTAACAGCTTAAAACTTTTGGAAATCGGGATCAACAAAGGCAATGCCTCCGAACTTTTTGGACTGGGGTATGATAGTATGGTGAATATTATTTTTGATGAAACTTAGACATAAGTAGTAAGATATAATGTAGTAAGACTCAATACTATAGACTAAGGACTAAAAACTATGCTGATACGAATAGTACGTATGCATTTCACCGAAACTGGTGTGGAAGAATTTTTGGAGATATTCAATGCCAACAAGGTTGCCATCCGGGATTTTGAAGGCTGTACCCACCTTCAACTCCTGCGTGATAAGGATGATCCAACGGTATATACAACACTTAGCCATTGGGAATCAGAAGAAAACCTTGAGAATTACCGCAAATCGGAGTTGTTTGGCAAGGTTTGGGGAAGGGTAAAGAGCTTATTTTCGAAGCGTACGATTGCCTTTTCTTTAGAGAAATATATTGAGCTGTAATTGGCTAAAAAACAAAGAATGTTCATATTTGCAGCCCAGTCACAAAAAATGCCTGAGTGGCGGAACTGGTAGACGCGCACGACTCAAAATCGTGTACCGTAAGGTGTGCC
>CAYNOT010000018.1:0-107495 GCA_964398945.1 uncultured Roseivirgaceae bacterium
CGGCATCAAAGATTTTTACCGTGTCCCGGGGGTAATGGCCGTGTATACCGAGCAGTTCTTCTCCTGTATAAAAATCATATAACCGAAATTGATGGGGATTGTCCAGTGTAAAAGAAAAATCCCCGCCACACTTGTTGAACAGGTCACACCCCTGAATTAAGAATAGTGTAGCTAGAAAAAGCAGTGTTGCGGAATAACGGAATGCTTTGCTTGTGTACATCTTGTTCATAATAGTTAACGGTTACGTTAAAAGTAAGGCACGTAAATTTTTAATGGTTGCTGAATCAATGTCAATTATATAAAATTTTAGCTGCTCATCAAACCCGTGAGCAGCGGAAAATCGATTGCTCCGCTTATTTTACTGTTAATTCGTTCCATGCCCACCTGGTAAGCAACCCGGTGGTTACTGGTGCGCGGTTTACGTGCTGGAAAATAGATTCAATTTCATTTCTTGCTTTACTTAAAGTAACGGTTAGACACAACTTACTGGTTATTGGTTGGTCGCTTTTCAAATTTGCCCTGCCTCCATATTTTATTTTTTTAATCTGTTATTGTTACCTCATCCCGCACGTTGGAGTTCTTCCTCCTACGTGCGGGATGAGGTTTTTGTGGGCCGCTTGCGCAGGGACGAATCCCAACCCAACACATTGAACATGTGGGTGGTTGCCGATAACTTACGAAAAGGTGCGGCCACCAATGCCGTTCAGATTGCGGAATATATTGTTGAGAAGAGTTTGGTGGTTGCGTAAGCAATCATTTTACTACAAACAAAAAAGCCACATCTTTCGATGTGGCTTTTTGTTTGGATGTTAAACCTGTTATTTACCCAATCGAAGGGTAACACCAATATTTGAATAGCTCATGCCATCGTATGATATTTCTGCATAGACTCCAAATGAATTACTAAAATAGTAGCGTGCCCCAACCAACCCATTCAAATTAAAATCTACGTTTGAGTTGTCGATATTAAGATTATCATCATTGGTCGAAATGGATACCAAACCAAGTCCCACACCAGCATATACATCGAGTTTCTCCACTGGTATAAGCTTGTTAAAATGGTAGTAACCATTTACGGCAAAGGAAATGGCAAATACATTTGTTTTGCCCCCATTATATTTACGGGAACCAAAAGAGTTGCCGATCACACCCCCTAATCCTACTTCATCCCGCAAAAAACCATGTTCATATTTCACATATAGGGGTCCAACTCCAGAAGAACTACTGTTGAAACCATACACACCGTAATTATTTACAGGAACATTGGGAAATCCAAAACCAAAAGAAAGCAAACTTGTTTCCTGGCTGAAAGATCCACTGTTGCGCGACTCATAGGAGTTGTTATAAAACGAGCTCTGTGAATAACCTACTGCTGCAGAAAACAGTAAAAAGGACAAAAGGGTAATTTTTTTCATGGGTTGAGTTTTTGTTTGTGCAAACATAAGTTGAAAATTAAAACATGTGAAATTTATTTGGGTCCATTATCGACCAAACCGACCACTAAAACAGGAAAACTTCTATTTTGTTCTGATCTTGATCAATCGCCTTTCTTGAAGGAACGTGGCAACCAACTTTCCAAATCAAAAAAGCGATAGCCAAAAAGAAGTTCAACTTCAAGGTTCTTCGCAAACAAGTAGGCGGGATTGATTTTGGTGTATGCAATGGAAAACGAAGTTTCTACCTTACAATACATTCGGCTTCCATTATAGCCACCGTTTACCAAAACACTTCCTGCCCATTCCATATTCGTCTTATGGGATCTTCCGTTGTCACTGATGTAAGTGTTGAATGCCACTCCCGGTCCCGCGAACAGCATAGGCGATAAAAAATAATGTCCTTGTTTCCAGCTAAAGGTTGCTCCATATCCTGGCAGGACCATGAGCCCGGGGGCGTGCAGGTATGTTAGCCCTTTTTGATCATCAAACCTTTCTTCGGTATCATACGCGGGCGATACAATTCCTTCCTTTGCACCCAGTTGCCTGTAAAAAGGTTCAGCGCGGATCATAAATGAAGCGGCCGTCCTCTTCTGTAATTCCGATTGGAAAAGAGCAGCCCGATAAGAATATTCCTCCGAGTTGAAAATGTAGGTAAGTTGCGCCCCTATTTTAAACTCATGCAAGGACGGTGTAGATTCATAACCTGTTTCAGGTGCTTCTGCAATTACTCCTTTCGTATCGCGAAGATACCCGCGAAATGCAAATTGGTTGCCTGTTGAACTAATGGCCAGACTGAATTGCTTCAGGTTGGATCGTTCCTGATTAAAGTAGGTGGTTCCGGGAAGGCCGAAATATAAATTCCAATCAATCCATTTGTATGTAACACCAACACCAATAAAATCATTGAGGTTTTTATAAAGGTCACCAGAAAGTTCCGGGCTATCGTCATTTAATGATCCGAACATCATACTGTTTGCCTGGACCCCATAAAAAATGCGAATGTCATTTCTTAAAGTATGACGCAACACAAAAATAGAATCACCGCGATCGTTTGGCACTGGCATATTAATACTGCTCTGCACATTTGACTGGGCAAAGCTTTCCGCCAGGCAAAAGAAACCGAAAATTGTAATCAACACTTTCATTGAAATTCCACGATTAAGCAGAAATACTTCTTGCCGCCAAATAACCTGTGCTCCATGCAGCTTGAAAATTAAAGCCTCCGGTTTCCCCATCAATGTCCAGCACCTCACCTGCGAAGTATAGATCCTCTACTTTTTTGCTTTCCATCGAAAGCATGTCGACATCCGATAGGTCAATTCCCCCACAGGTAACAAACTCTTCTTTAAAAGTAGTTTTTCCTTTGATCTGAAAAGGTGTTCGCACTAAAAATTCAATCAACCGGTTTGTGTTTTTCCTGGGCAAAGCCGACCAAACTATTCCATCGTTTATCCCCGCCAATTCACACAAGCGTTGCCATAAGCGGGTTGGAATATCCAATTGTGGATTAGCGAAAACCTTACGCAATCCTATTTCTTGTTTGTACTGATGAAATTTGTTTCGAATTTCTTCTTCAGTCGATTCGCCCACCCAATTTACAAGCACGGTGAATTGATAATTTTGCTGATGCAAATATTCCGCTGCCCAAGCCGATAGTTTTATCACCGCTGGTCCACTTAGTCCCCAATGGGTAATCAGCACGGGGCCAACTTCCGAGAATTTTGTCCCCTCAATTTTTACCGTTCCTTTTGGAACCGAAAGGCCCATTAAGTCCACAAATTTCTTTTCGGTATCGTTGAAGGTGAACAAAGAAGGAATGGGCTTTTTTATTCCATGGCCAAGCGCAACCAGAAAATGATAAGCCGCTTCTTTTGGATTGCCCCCCATGGCCACTAAAACCTTTTTTGATGTAAACTGTTTTCCTGATTCACAATTCACAACAAAACCATCGGCTCCTTTTTTGATTGCTGAAACAGCCTGGCCTGTCTCTATTTGAATTTGGTTTTTTTGTGCTTGTTTCAAAAAGCAATCAATGATGGTTTGGGAGGAATTGCTTTTCGGGAACATGCGGCCATCCTCCTCAACTTTTAACTCCACGCCTTTTGATTCAAACCATTCAATAACATCAGCAGCCTGGAAGGCCCCGAAAATTTTCTTCAATGGTTTTTCCCCGCGCGGATAATGTTTGGAAAGTGCTGCCTGTCCGAAGCAATGGTGTGTGACATTGCACCGACCGCCACCGGAAACCCGCACTTTTGATAAAAGCTTCCGGGATTTCTCTACGATCAGGATTTTTATTCCGGGCTTCATTTCCGCAGCCTGAATGGCCCCGAAAAAACCTGCCGCCCCTCCGCCAATTACAATTAGATCGTACACCCGTCAAAGATAGAATGCCAACCTGATTATCTTTGAAAGTGCTTGAAAATATTCTTCGTCCGGAAATCCAACAGTTCATTCGTGATCATGAAAATGAGGACGCAAAAGTATTGGTATTGAAGCAGTCTGAAATCCTTGGGGTTCCGGCTGCATTAATTGCCGAACAAATTTCCGGAAGAAAAAAAGCGAAGGACAAATTGCCTACCTGGTACCAAACAAAAAAGATTGTTTATCCGCCAACACTCAACTTAGAGCAATGTTCTTCGGAGCAAACCGCTGCGTTTAAAGCAAAAATTTTATGTGGTTCAAACTCTCATAAAATTGCCGACTTGACCGGTGGCTTTGGCGTTGATACATTTTACTTTTCAAAGTGTTGTAATGAGGTACATTATGTTGAACCAAACAATGGCCTGTTTGAAATTGCCTTAAATAATTTCAAACAGCTCGGTGGCAAAGTAACTGGACATAATCAAACGGCTGAAGGTTTTGTGCACAAAGGCGCAAGGGAAGGAGGGTCTTTGCGACTTAGCGACTCAGCGGTAAAATTTTTTGATGCCTTTTATATCGATCCTTCCAGGAGAAAATCAACACAACGGGTTTTTAAACTTGCCGATTGTGCACCCGACATAACCTCGCTTCAGGATTTACTATTTTCAATCGCACCGAAAATTTTAATCAAAACTTCTCCTTTGCTGGATATCCGGCAGGGACTATCAGAATTGAGAAACGTAAAGAAAGTTTTTGTCGTAGCGGTAAAAAATGAAGTAAAGGAATTGCTTTTCTTATGTGAAAAAGGTTTTGACGAAGAACCAATTATCGAGGCGGTCAACCTTTTTGAAAACAAACCCAATGAAACTTTTTCCTTTCTCAGCAGTGAAGAAAAAAACCTGGATATTTCTTTTGGTGGTCCTCAACAGTATTTGTACGAACCCAATGCTGCTATCCTAAAAGCGGGGGCATTCAAAACCATAAGTAAAAAATTTAGCCTTACAAAAATCCATCCCAACACACACCTCTATACAAGTGAATCTCTTATGAAAGATTTTCCGGGACGTATATTTGAAATAGAAGCGTTTGTGAAACCTGTTAAAAAAGAATTGCTAAATTATTTTCCTGACGGAAAAGCCAACATCACCACGCGCAACTATCCATTAAGTCCGGAGCAGTTAAAGAAAAAGACCGGACTAAGGGATGGCGGTGAAAAATTCTTGATCGGCTTTAGCAGAGAAGGAAAGAAGTTTTTGGTTGTTGGGGTTCGGTTATAGGACTCTGTACGGAATTATGAACGAATTTACTCCTCATGTCTTTGATTATACTTTTCTAATCTCAGGTTTTCTTAAAATAATTGAAGCGTAAAATAAACCAAATAACTCCCCACACTTAAACCCCCATACAACTTAATTACCTTCTTCCTGTTCTGTACATCTTCCCACCACAACACCACCCACGGTTTGTACAATCCTACCAGCAACGAAAGGAAACTGAAAATGCTCAACAGTAAAAATAACAGCCTGACTTCTTCCATGGACTAAAGTAATTATCAATGGTGAATTGTTGATTATTAATCTGCAAATCTAATGTCTTAATACTTACTACTTATGTCTAAAATTTTTTTAGATCTTATGTCTTAATACTTGCTACTTGTGCCTAGATTTGCAGCGAATTGAAGGCGAGTGATTTTGTAAGTATGTACCAGGCAGATGGTCTCATCCAGACCGTAGCTGCAGGGATCGCTGCGCCCAATCCAATCAACATTGAAATCAAAGGGCTTGCCGGTGGCCTCGATGCGGTTGTTCTTGCATCTGTTTTTACTTCCCATCCACAAGACTTTTTAGTCATTCTTCAAGACAAAGAAGAGGCTTCTTATTTTCAGAATGATCTGCAAAACCTGTTGCAACGTGATGTGCTGCTTTTCCCGATGTCATACAAACGCGCGTATGAATATTCGGAAACAGAAAACGCCAACATCCTGATGCGGGCAGAGGTATTGAGTTTGCTCAATGAAAAAAAGAAGCCTGACATTATTATTACCTACCCGGAAGCATTAAGCGAAAAAGTGATCAACAAAAGATCGCTTGCCAACAATACATTTTTGATAAAAAAGGGTGCAAACCTTGACATCAGTTTCCTGGAAGAGTTCATGCACAGTTATGATTTCGAGAAAACGGATTTCGTTTTTGAAGCCGGGCAGTTTGCCGTACGGGGAGGGATTATCGATATTTTTTCTTTCGGCCATGAGCTCCCATACCGGGTAGAACTTTTCGGGGATGAAGTGGATACGATCCGGTCCTTCGACCCCGGTTCTCAACTTTCGGTAGAGTCGTTGGATTCGATCAGCATATTGCCAAATATCCAAACCAAACTCATCCAGGAAGAACGGCAATCCTTGTTGGGATTTGTGCCGGAGAAAACCTGCCTTTGGTTTAAAGATTACGAGCTTACGCTGGATGTGATCCAAAAATGCTTTGAAAAAGCAACAAATTCCTTTTCGCAAATCGTAAAACAAAGCGGTGCCCAAATACTGACGGATCCGGAAAAACTCTTTGTAACTACTTCGGCTTTTCAGGCAGATTCAACCCGGTTGACAAAAATAGAATTTGGAAAGCGTTTTGGTCTTGATGCTGCAAAAACCTATGATTTCAGGTCATCGGTACAACCATCGTTCAATAAAAATTTTGAATTGCTGGCCAACAACCTGATTGAGCACCAAATGCAGGGATACCGCAATTTCATTGCTGCTGACATCCCCAAGCAATTGGAACGGCTTAAAGAGATTTTTGGTGAAATTAGCCCGGAAATACAGTTTCAGCCTCTTGACTTTGCATTGCGCGAAGGTTTTGTAGACCAATCCTTAAAAATTGTTTGCTATACCGACCACCAAATTTTCGAGCGGTTCTATCGCTATCGGGCAAAAGAGAAATTCACAAAATCAAAGGCATTAACACTACGGGAGCTGGCAACCCTCCAACCCGGTGATTTCGTTACCCACATCGATTACGGGATCGGAAAGTTTGCCGGGCTGCAAAAGAAAGAAGTGGATGGCCGTGAACAAGAATCCATCCGCTTGGTGTTTCGTGACAACGATTTGCTTTACTGCAGCATCCACTCGTTGCACAAGATTTCAAAGTACTCGGGGAAAGATGGGACCGCGCCACAGATCAGCAAACTCGGTACCTCCGAATGGGAAACAAAGAAAGCCAAAGTCAAAGGCCAGGTTAAGGACATCGCAAAAGATCTCATTGAACTGTATGCAAAAAGAAAGCAAGCCCCCGGGTATGCCTTTGCTCCCGATAGTTTTTTGCAAGTGGAGCTGGAGTCTTCTTTTTTATATGATGATACACCAGACCAGGCCCGCGCCACGGAAGATGTAAAGCGTGACATGGAACAACCGCATCCCATGGACCGACTGGTGTGTGGTGATGTGGGTTTTGGAAAAACAGAAGTTGCAATCCGCGCCACATTCAAAGCGGCAACGGAAGGAAAACAAGTGGCGGTGTTGGTACCAACCACTATCCTTGCCATGCAACACCATCGCACTTTTACCGAAAGGCTTTCAAATTTCCCGGTCACGATTGAATACATCAACCGCTTCAAGACATCCAAAGAAATAAAAGAAATTTTAGCCCGCGTAAAAGAGGGAAAAGTTGACATCCTTATCGGGACGCATCGCATCGTAAGCAAAGATGTTGAATTCAAAAATTTAGGGTTGCTCGTAATTGATGAGGAGCAAAAGTTTGGCGTCAAAACAAAAGACAAACTAAAAGAATTTAAAGTTACTGTTGATGTTCTTACACTAACGGCCACGCCAATTCCGCGCACCTTGCACTTTTCATTAATGGGTGCCCGCGACTTGAGTATCATTGCAACGCCACCTCCGAATCGCCAGCCGGTAACAACCGAAGTCCATACGTTCAATGAAGAAATTATCCGCGATGCGGTAAGCCTCGAGCTTCGAAGAGGAGGACAAGTTTTTGTGGTCCACAATCGGGTTGGGGACATTGAACAAATCGCCAACGTCATTTTTCGATTGGTCCCCGATGCCCGAATTGGTATCGCCCATGGCCAAATGGAAGGCCATCAATTGGAGAAGTCCATGGTCAAATTCATTAATGGCGAATACGATGTGTTGGTATCAACAAACATAATCGAATCAGGGCTTGACATCCCCAATGCGAATACTATCATCATTAATCAGGCGCACATGTTTGGGCTTTCGGACCTTCACCAAATGCGCGGAAGGGTGGGGCGGTCGAACAAAAAAGCATTTTGCTATTTGATTACTTCCCCGGCTTCCACATTGAGTTCGGATTCTCGAAAGCGGTTGGCTTCGCTCGAAGAATTTTCAGATTTGGGCGATGGGTTTAAAGTCGCGATGCGCGATTTGGATATTCGGGGTGCAGGAAATTTATTGGGTGCTGAACAAAGTGGGTTCATCAGTGACCTGGGATTTGATACCTATCACAAAATTTTGGATGATGCCATTCAAGAGTTGAAAGAAACGGATTTCAAAGAACTATTTGCTGTTGAGTTATCGGAGAGGGCCAAACTCATTGTTCAGGATTGTGTTATTGAAACTGATCTTGAAGTTTTAATTCCCGAAACGTATGTAAACAACACGAGCGAGCGGCTTCAATTATATTCCCGCCTTGATAATATCAAAAATGAAGAAGGGCTTGAAAAATTTGAACTGGAAATGATTGACCGGTTTGGCCCGGTTCCCGCTTCTGTAAAAGAATTGATCAACTCTGTTAAGATGCGTTGGCTTGGTGAAAGGCTTGGCTTCGAAAAACTAAGTATTAAAAATGACCAGCTTCGTGCTTATTTTATTTCCACAAAAGATTCGTATTTCAGTTCCGATACGTTTGGGAAAATCCTGGCCTTTGTAAAAGACCATCCACGAAAGTGTAAAATGAAAGACCACCAGGGAAAGGCGATGCTCAATATCGAAAATGTGCTTAGTATAGATGATGGGATTTCCCTGCTCTCACAAATGATGGGTGCGTGATTTTTCAGGCAATCAATTCTTCAATCGAAATCTGGTTTACATAGGGCTCCAACCCAAATACTTTGTCAAACGCATTGATCATAAGCACCCTTTTATGCCGTGCTGAATAAAAGACTTCTATAAAAAAGTCATTGGACTGGTAAAGGAAAACATTGCAATCATCCAGGGTACGTTGCATCAAGTAGCTTCCGTTGAACGTGATCAAGTCACATTTCTTTTCGAAGGTCATTAATCTGAAGTCATCCAATGAAACCATGGTCCTGCTGTTTTTTGCAGGGGAAAATGACAAAATTGTGCCACAGATTGATTTGGTTAAAAAGAAGATAAAACCGGGCATTTTGCTCCAAAAAACTTCCGAAATATTCCCAAATATGGAAGAAGATTCCCTTAACAATACAAAGGGATTAAAAGCGTTTTACCGATACCTTTGTTCGTTCGATTAAAGATTTACCAATAAAATCGTGACTACTTGGAAAACACACTTTTATCTATCTATATTAGCGTTTGGATTAAATGGGAAACACAATGAAATATTTTTTTAGGGCACTTTTTTATTCAGTGGGCGCTGCTGTAGCCCTTTCAGCCTGTTCTCTTTTTGGTGGAGGGGGAAAACCTACCGCTTCAAACCCCGGGCAAATAAGTACAGCAACGGGTTTGGCATACAATGATGAGGATGCCGGTGGTTTTATGGTAAACCCTTTTCGGGGACAACCAGATGCCCCGAATATGATTTTTATTGAGGGTGGTCGCACCGTTATGGGTTCTTTTGAAGAAGATGTAATGTCTTATCGTGATAATGTGGAAAGAACCGTTTCTGTTGCTTCCTTTTATATGGATGAAACCGAGATTGCCAATGTACACTGGTTGGAATATTTACACTATTTGGCAAAAGATTCTGCACAAGAAGTCTATCTCGCAGCGTTGCCTGACACAACCGTTTGGGTTGGTAAACTTGCCTTTAATGATCCGTATGTTGATCACTACTTACGCTACCCCGGATTTAGATATTTCCCGGTAGTAGGGATTTCCTGGAATCAAGCCAGCAAATTTGCGGCTTGGAGAACACTTGCTGTAAACAAAGCCCTGGCAGCAGATGCTGGTGAAGATTATGCAGAAACAGATGGACGTATCCCGTTGGAATCCGGGATTGTCATTCCTGCTTACAGGCTACCAACTGAAGCTGAATGGGAATATGCAGCCCAAGCCCTTATTGGAACACAATGGCTTGAGGAAATGCAGACCCACCAACGTATTTACCCTTGGGATGGTCATGCTGTTCGTAACCCGTATGGAAAACAGATGGGTTTCATGTTGGCCAACTTCAAAAGAGGAAGAGGTGACTATGCAGGTATTGCGGGCCGCCTGAATGACGGTGCCCTTATCACTTCGTATATTTATGAGTTCCCTCCGAATGACTATGGTCTTTACAATATGGCGGGTAACGTTAGTGAATGGGTACAAGATGTTTACCGCCCTATGTCGTACCAGGATGTTGATGACCTTAACCCAATTAGAAGGGATGGTTTCCTGGATGATAAAGCTGGGTACAATAGTGATTTTGAAGCTAACCCAACATCCTTTACCTCATTGATCACTGATCAGGCGCGTGTGTATAAAGGAGGAAGCTGGAAAGACGTTGCCTACTGGATGTCTCCTGGTACAAGAAGGTTTTTGGATCAGGATTCTGCTACAGCTACCATCGGTTTCCGTTGTGCCATGATCAGGGCAGGATCCAATTACTAGTAAATTCCCCAAGATATATTTCAAATATATTTAATAACAGAAGCCCCTTATGGGGCTTTTTTTATTTTGCCCGCGAAAGGCAAAGGATCCCTAGTTTTGCAATTCCTGATTTAAAAAGTTCTGTTCCGCAGGCTTCAAGTGTGGCCCCGGTTGTGGCAACATCATCTACCATTAAAATATTTTTTCCATCAACAAGGGAAGGATTCACCACTACGAAAACATCTTTCACATTTTCCCATCGATTGAGACGCGACTTCTTAGTCTGGGTTGCAGTGCTGATGTGGCGCTGTACAATCCCGTCATTACAATCAATTCCAAATACCACTGCCAGTCCTTTGCCAAATTCCTCACTCTGATTGTATCCGCGTTTCTGCTTTTTGGAACTATGCAATGGAACAGGAACTATAATATCCCAATGATTTTCAAAACCATTACCCAACAGTTCCTTTGCATACACCTTGCCCAACATAAACCCTATTTCCGGATGGTTCTTATACTTAAATGCGTGCATCAACTTTTGGATTTTTCCCCTTTTCTTAAAAACAAAAAAGGCCGAGGCATGATCAACATTGATCCTGCCTGAGAGCTTTTTGAAAAGTGTGTTCCCGGGTTCCAAATGATCAAAACTTCTTGGAAGATCGGTGATACATCCGGTACACAAGATGGGTTCCCCTTTTACCAAAATACCATTGCAGGCTTTGCAGTAAGGTGGGTATAGTAAAGAAAGAAAATCTTCAAAGACTTCGACAATTGTAGATTTCATAACGTATCGATTTTGCCAACGACCTTACCACCATGAAAATTAGCATCCTTTTCACAAACTTCATGAGGTTTTTCATTTTATTGACGAATATTGATGATAAAATTTCAAACACGTAGTATGGGGGTAGTCGAAGAATTCAATTCTTATCGAAGCAAAATGAACGAAAAGATCCTTGCTTCCGATAATTTAATTATAAAACGTATTTTCAATTTAGATACCAATGCATACGCAGCGGGGCATTTAGATGTAAAATCAAAGGAACTAATTGGGTTAACTTGTTCCCTCGTGCTGCGGTGTGACGATTGTGTGAAGTACCATTTGGGAAAATGCAAAGAAGTGGGCTTTTCAAAAGAAGAAGTGTACGAAGCCATGGGTGTTGCGGGTTTAATAGGCGGAACCATCGTTATTCCGCATTTGCGAAGGGCATACGAATATTGGGAGGAACTAGAAAATGTTTAAACGGGACCTGGAACAAGAGCGGAGTTGGAATTCACTTTTGGTGGAATTAGAGCGCATTGTAGGAAAAAAGCCAAAAGACCTAAATAGTGTCCTTTTTTTAATTGGGTTGCAAGAATTGGGGAAAGGCCCCAAAATCCTAAGCAAAGAAGAGAAGCAAGACTTGTTGCATATTGCCATCTGCAAAGTTTTGAGCCTGGCCGGGTATTACCAGCTGGAAGGTTTGGATGAAGATGGCTGGCCCCATTGGAAATTAGTAAAAAAACTTCCCCACTTTGATTTACTTGAGCAGGAGAAATTATTGAAAATGCATGTGCTCGAATATTTCGAAAAAGAATATGAATGGGGCACCTAATGCCTTCGTATAATTTGTTTTGTTGTTCGGCAACAGGGTGTGTATTTTAGTTTGTGCGAACTTTTACGACCACTGCTTCGTATCTTTAACCAATGGCGAATTCTATGGGAACACGTGCGGATAGAATCGAGGACAAGATTAAGGCTTTTCAAAGAAAGTACTATCTGAATATATTTATTCGGGGCACAATCCTTACGTGTTCCATTTTAATCCTTTATTTCTTATTGGCCAGTTTTCTGGAGTATGCACTCTGGTTAGGAAAGTGGCCAAGGCTTTTCATCTTCTTGTCCTTTTTTGGAATTGCATTGTTTTGTTTTGCCCGGTTTCTCCGCGACCCCTTTCGTTGGTGGATTTTTAAAAAGGGGTTGGCAGAAGATGAGAGTGCACGAATTATTGGCCAGGGCATTCCCTCAATAAACGACCGGTTGCTCAACCTGCTCCAACTTCGGCAACAAGGAAATTCAAGCCTTGCGATGGCGAGTATAGAACAAAAAACTGACCTCCTTCAAAATTATGCTTTTGACACTGTTGTTGACATCCGGGAAAACCGGAGGTATTTAAAATATCTTGCAATTCCATTTATTGCCACACTGCTTACCATCGTCTTCAATCACAGTATCATTACCGGCAGCACCGAACGAATTGTAAACTTCCGGCAAGAGTTTGCGCCAAAAGCCCCATTCTCTTTTACTGTAGTGAATACGAGCTTAACTGCTTTTTACAATGAAGATTTTACGTTGAATGTAAGCCTTTCCGGAGAGGCTATTCCTGATAAACTTTATATCCTGATCGGAAATCAGCGTTTAAAATTATTGTCCGGGCAAAATGCAAATGAGTACGCACACACTTTTCAGAACATTCAAGAACCCGTAACTTTTCAATTGGAAGGTGCCGGGTTTTTCTCAACAACCTACACCATCACCATTGCCAACAGGCCCGAGTTATCACGGCTCGCTGTTTCCATTGAATACCCAAAATACATTAATCGGAAGAACGAAGAAATATTGAATGCAGGAAACCTTGATGTTCCTGAAGGATCCATTTTACAATGGAGCCTGAATACCAACAATGCACAAAACGCCAGCATTCTCTTTGGTAAAGACTCCATTTCGAAACCATTACAAAATACTGATAAACAATACTTTACGATTAAGGAAAGGTTTCTCGAACCGGATGCTTATGAAATTATCCTGACCAACGAAAATAGCCAAAACAAGGAACGGCTCGCGTATTCCATTAATGTGATAAAGGATCAGTACCCGCAACTTTCAGTCAATAACTTTAAAGATTCTGTCCTCTATAAGCGCGTGATTGTGGGGGGGTCTATTGCTGATGATTACGGCATTACTGAAATGAGATTACATTATCAATTAGTGGATGATAAGCAAAATGAAGTTTTTAGAAAATCAATCCCCATTCCAATTTTCAAAGGCCAACTTCAGCAAAGTTTTTTTTATAACTGGTCGTTGGATTCCATTCAATTGAAAGCCGGTTATCAACTTGATTATTATTTGCAAGTGTGGGACAATGACGGTGTTAATGGCAGAAAATCCACGCGGTCAGGCACGTATAGTTTCCTGGTTCCAACACGCGATGACCTTATTACAGAAATTGATAAATCCCGGTCTCAAACAGAAAAGCAAATTGAACAGAATGCAAAAAAAGCTACCAACCTCCATGAAAAAGTTGAAGAAGTCCTTCAGCAAATAAAAGGAAAACAAAATCTCGACTGGCAGGATAAAAAGATGATAGAAGACATCATCCAACAAAAGCAAAGCCTTGACCAACAAGTCGAAAAAATGAAGGAGCAAAACAAACTTCTCAATGAAAAGAAAGATGCATTTACTGAACAAGATGAACGCATTCGTGAGAAAGCAGAGCAGCTTCAAAAATTGATGGATGAACTTTTGGATGAAGAAACCAAAAAGCTTTTTGAAGAACTTCAAAAATTATTGCGTGAAAATGCAGACCCCAATGACATTCGTAGAAAGTTGGATAAAATCCGGCAAGACTCAAAGAATATGGAAAAAGAGTTGGAGCGGACCCTTGAGCTTTTCAAACAACTCCAATATGAATACAAATTTGACCAAGCGATTGAAGAGTTAAAGAAGCAAATTGAAAACCAGGAGCAGGTCCTTGAAAAAACAGAAGGACTGGAAAAAGAACAAGGAAAAAATCAATCCGGTGAAAAAGCAAATGAGGAACTGGCGAAAGAGCAGGAAAAAGCCAAGCAAGAGTTTGAAAAGGCAACAGAAAAATTTGAGGAGCTTCGGGAGTTAGGTAAAGAGTTGGATGAAAAAGAGGAGGATATTCCGAGCGAGGAAGACACACAAGATGTACGTCAGGACCAACAGGATAGCCAGGAGCAACTCGAGCAAAATAGCCCTTCCAAATCCAAAGAAAGCCAAAAACAGGCAATCGATAAGATGAAGAAGATGCAGCAAAAAATGGAATCCATGCAGAGCGCAAACGCCATGGAAATCGATATGGAAAATTTAGAGTCGCTGCGCCAAATCCTTCATGGCCTAATAAAATTATCCTTTGATCAGGAGGGCATGATCAAAAGCTTTAGCGACCTGGCCCAAAGTGATCCGCGTTTCAATACCATCGCACAAAAGCAGCTTAAGCTTAAAGATGACTCTAAAGTATTGGAAGACAGCTTGTTAGCACTTGCAAAGCGGGATCCATTTATGGGTGCAGTCGTTACCAAAGAAATAAGCGAACTGAATGACCATTTGGATAAAGCCATTGAAAACAATAAAGAGCGAAGAAGGGCCCAAGCTGCCAACGAGATGCAACTTAGCATGACCTCGCTGAATAATTTGGCGCTGATGTTGGATTCGCATTATGACATGATGATGCAAATGATGGCCAATGCGAAGCCCTCTATGAAACAAGGAAAGAAAAAGGGCAAGCAACAGAGTTTGAGTGAAATGCAACAAATGTTAAACGATCGGATCAAGGAACTGAAAGGAAGTGGTAAATCAGGAAGGGAACTTTCTGAAGAATTGGCGCAAATGGCCGCAGAGCAGGAGCGGATTCGAAAAGCACTCCAGGAGATGCAAGAAAAGATGAAAGATGAGGGAGCAACCCCCGGAGGTGATCTTCCTTCTAAAATGGAACAAACGGAAATGGACCTTGTCAATAAGCAGCTTACAGACTTAATGATTAAACGCCAACAGGATATTTTGACAAGACTTCTTGAAACTGAAAAATCAATGCGGGAACAAGACCTTGATGAGGAACGTAAAGGGGAAACCGCCAAAGACTATAATTCAGAAGAAATGCCAAAGGCTTTCGAAGAATTTTTGCGTCTCAAGGAAAAAGAAGTAGAATTGCTCAAAACAGTCCCTCCAAAGCTTTACCCGTATTATAAGAAAGAAGTAAGTGAATATTTTAAAAGGATAGGAAACCAATAACCCTAGTATCGGCCCAATATGAAGTCAATTAGCATCCAGGTACCGTCATTGGCGGAAAACATTCGAATGATTGAGAGTTTTATCGACAATGCAAAGGAAAAATATAACCTAGATGAGGATATCTATGGTAACATTATGATTGCCGTAACCGAAGCCGTAAACAATGCGATCAAACACGGCAATAGTGGGGATAAGTCGAAAAACGTTTTGCTGAGTCTTCATTTGGAAGATAATGTGATCAAGTTTCAAATTAAGGATGAAGGAGAGGGTTTTGATTATGAAAACCTCCCAGACCCTACAACACCCGAAAATTTAGAAAAACCAGGCGGTAGAGGAATCTTCCTCATGAAAAACCTTGCAGATGAAGTTCATTTCAAGAATCATGGAAGCGAAGTTGAAATTAGCTTCTATATGCAAAACTGATGGCCACCATTCATTTCTTCTCTGAGGAAATCGATTTCCAACTTAAAAAACCAGCCAAATCAAAACAGTGGATCAAATCCGTAATCAAGGCAGAAGGATGTGAACTTGAGTCTTTAAACTTCATTTTCTGTTCGGATGATTACCTTTTGTCAAAAAACATTGAATACCTCAACCATCATACACTAACTGACATTATCACCTTCGACACCCGCGAATCTGAATCCATAGAAGGGGACATCTTTATCAGTATCGAACGGGTAATGGATAATGCTGAAAAACTTGGCATCCAATTCCAGGATGAGCTTGATCGGGTAATTATTCACGGAGTTCTTCATTTGATCGGCTATAGCGACAAGGGAAATGAGCAAAAGAAGCTCATGCGTGAAAAAGAGGACTCTTATTTATCTTTGCGTTAATTCTGGAAACTTTAGGGATTGAATTGTTCCACGTGAAACATGGAACTAATCCATTGATCTAATGTTCCACGTGAAACACTTAAAGAAAAGGTATGTTCCCTGAATATGATGTAATCGTTGTTGGTGCGGGCCACGCTGGTTGTGAGGCCGCTGCGGCTGCCGCAAAGATGGGTTCCAAGGTACTCTTGGCAACAATGAATATGAACACTATTGCTCAGATGTCCTGCAATCCTGCAATGGGTGGAGTAGCCAAGGGGCAAATCGTTAGGGAAATAGATGCCCTGGGTGGTCAATCCGGAATCATTTCTGATAAGTCCATGATTCAATTCAGGATGCTTAATCGGTCAAAAGGACCGGCAATGTGGAGCCCGCGTACCCAAAATGACCGTATGCGATTTTCAGAGGAATGGCGCTTGGCACTAGAGGCCCTGCCAAATGTTGATTTCTGGCAGGAGATGGTGAAAGAGGTTCTTGTTAAGGATAATCGGGTAATAGGGGTTAAAACCAGTTTAGGATTAGAGATTCATGGCAAATCTGTGGTTCTTACCAATGGAACCTTCCTGAATGGTAAAATCCATATTGGAGAGAAAAGCTTCGGAGGAGGACGTGCTGCTGAAAAAGCTGCAACCGGAATAACAGAACAATTGGTTCAACTGGGGTTCGAATCGGGGAGAATGAAAACCGGGACCCCGCCTCGTGTAGATGGCCGCTCCCTGGACTACTCCAAAATGGAAGAACAAAAAGGGGATGAGGTTCCGGGCAAGTTCTCTTTCACAGATACAATCAAACTTGAGAAACAATTAAGCTGTTGGATAACCTACACCAATGAAGCTGTTCATGCCGAACTAAAAGAGGGCTTTGAGAAATCCCCAATGTTTCAGGGAAGGATAAAAGGTTTAGGGCCTAGATATTGCCCATCCATTGAAGATAAAATCAACCGCTTTGCAGAAAGGGAAAGGCATCAACTATTTGTTGAGCCAGAAGGATGGAACACTATCGAAATTTACGTTAATGGTTTCTCAACATCATTACCAGAAAATGTGCAGTACCAAGCCATGAAATTGATACCGGGTTTTGAAAATGTAAAGATGTTCAGGCCAGGATATGCAATTGAATATGACTTCTTCCAACCGAGCCAATTAAAACTGACATTGGAGACTCAACTAATTGATAATCTGTACTTTGCAGGTCAAATCAATGGAACAACAGGCTATGAAGAAGCGGCCAGCCAAGGCCTGATGGCGGGCATTAACGCCCACAATAAAGTATTCGGCAAGGAACCATTCATCTTAAAAAGGTCAGAGGCTTATATCGGTGTTTTGATAGATGATTTGGTAAACAAAGGTACGGAAGAACCATATCGCATGTTTACCTCAAGGGCAGAGTACAGAATCCTACTCCGACAAGACAATGCAGATATTCGACTAACCAAAAAAGGACATCAACTGGGCTTAGCCTCCGATGAGCGAATGGAGCACGTGATCGACAAAGAGCAAGACATCGTTTCGCTCACTAAAAAATTAAAAGAAATGCGGGTTTCCCCGGAAATGAATTCCGATTTGGTAAACTTGAACACCGCTACGCTTCGCGAAAAGATTGCCCCCATTAATTTGTTGAAAAGGCCCGAACTATCAATTTATCAATTGGAAAAACTGAGTGGCGAACTTGGGCAAATGTTGAATGGCTATTCAAGTGAAGTAAAGGAGCAGGCAGAAATTGATATCAAATACGAAACCTATATTGATCGCGAGCAAAAGCTGGCTGAAAAAATTGGGAGATTAGAACATTACAAAATCCTGCCGGACTTCGATTACTCACGGGTAAAAGCGCTGTCCTCGGAAGCACGGGAAAAATTAAAACAAATCAAACCGGAAACAATTGGGCAGGCTTCCAGGATAAGTGGTGTTTCCCCTTCCGATATTTCTGTACTTACAGTTTATTTGGGCAAATGACAGAAATCGTAAATTGCCCGGTATGTGAAAACA
This sequence comes from uncultured Roseivirgaceae bacterium, assembly GCA_964398945.1. Lineage (GTDB taxonomy): Bacteria > Bacteroidota > Bacteroidia > Cytophagales > Cyclobacteriaceae > JBGTGG01. The sequence goes on from CAYNOT010000018.1 coordinate 18,378, forward strand.
AAAGCTTCGCATACTTTCTTACCTGTGTAGATCATACCGTATCGCGGGAACCCTTTCACCTATCCCGCTGCAAAAATTGTGGGTTTGTTTTTACCAACCCTCAACCTGAAAAAGAAAAACTAGGGGCGTACTATCTTTCTGAGGATTACATCTCACACAGTGGAAAAGCAAAATCATTAATCGGCTCCCTTTACCTGTTCTTACGAAAACGATCATTAAAATGGAAACTTTCCTTACTTCCAAAGTCAAAAGGAAAAATATTGGATTATGGATGTGGCACCGGGGAATTTTTAAAAACCTGTCAAAACGCAGGATGGAATGTATCCGGGGTTGAACCTTCGCATGTTGCGCGGCAAAAGGCACAAGCACTAACCGGTGAAAAAATAGAGGCGGGATTAAAAGGATTCAGTAACACATTTGATTCCATTACTTTGTGGCACGTGCTGGAGCATGTAGCCGATTTAAACCAAACGATCACTCAACTTTGTGCTGCCCTTAAAAAAGATGGGCAACTGTTTATTGCTGTCCCAAACCATCTTAGCTATGATGCTGAACTTTACAAACAGCATTGGGCGGGCTACGATGTACCCCGCCATCTCTGGCACTTCTCACAATCGACAATGCGTGAGGTTCTAAAAAAAAATGGCCTAACTATTGTGAAAACAATTCCCATGAAATTGGATGCTTTCTACGTAAGTATGCTCAGTGAGAAATATAAAAACCAACGCCATCCCTTCATCCAATTGATAAAAGCTTTCTACATTGGCCTGCTTTCGAACCGGAAAGCAAATAAGGAGAATGAATATTCCAGCTTAATTTATGTTGCACAGAAATGATTAACAATACCAAAATATCAGGGCTCATTTTTTTATCTTTATTCTTTTCTTGTGCACAACAAACTTCACCAAGCGGTGGGCCAAAGGATGAAACCCCTCCCTTCCTTCTCGAGTCAACACCAAGGGCCAATCAACTTAATTTTAAAGGAAAAGTTATAACCCTAACCTTCACCGAAGATGTGGTTGTTACCAACCCAAAAGAACAATTGATTATTACACCTGACATTGGACCGGATTATGAAATTATGGCCAATAAAAACAAGGTGACCTTAACGATGAAAAATCAACTGGAAGACACTACTACTTACGCCTTCAACTTTGGGGAATCCGTTCAAGACATCACAGAAAAAAACCCGGCTGAAAATTTACACATTGCCTTCAGTACCGGGCCAACAATCGATTCACTGAGCATAGAAGGAAATGTCTATGATCTTTTGAAAGGGGACCCAATTGAAAAAGCGGTTGTAGCCATTTACCAAAGTGATACATTCAACATTTTTACACATAAGCCATCATATATTTCCAGAACGAACAAAGAAGGAAGGTTTCGCATCAATAACCTGAAAAAAGGGACATATTACATTTATGCATACAGGGATAAAAACAGGAACTTGATTGTGGATAGCAAATCGGAGCACTATGGTTTTTTAACAAATCCTATTGTCCTTGATACCGATACAAGTGCAATTGAAATCGCCATCTCACCAATGGATGCAACCGAATTAAAAATAACCCGCGCCAGGCCGTTCAACAACTACTTTACCATTAACCTCTCAAAAAATGTAATCGATTATTCACTAATTGATGCGGAGTCTTTAGATACGATCAGCTCAACATTTGGTGAAAACCAGTCCAATATTATTACCTACAACACTACACATAACACGGATAGTCTCTATGCAAAACTCAATGCATTTGATAGTATTGGAAACACATTGGATACCACCTTTTACATTAAGTATTCACAGCGGGAAGTAACACCAGAAAAATTCTCAGTCTCAAACCAAAGTACTATTCTCAATGCTGACAAAGGGTATTTTGAAGCAACCTTTAAATTGAACAAGCCAATACACTACACAAACCTTGACAGTGTATACATATACATTGATTCAACTACACAAATCAATTTCAGCAAAGAAGACATTCACTTCAATCCCAAAAACTTACTGCTAACAATTTCAAAATCATTTGATAAAAAGATATTGGAAAAACCACCCGCTGAAACCCCTGCGGATCCAGAAGGTAAAACCGAAGAAATTGACATTCCTCAATTACCAAAAAAAAGAGGTGAACCTTTATCGTTGGAAGAACGAGCAAACATGGCCATTGCTGAAAAAAAAGCAGCCCCACCTAAAGACCTCCTGGAATTAGGCAAAGGTGCTTTCATCAGTATCGACAATGACTCATCCGCCAAATCAACGATCAACTTGAAAATCATAAAAACAACAGACCTTGCAATGATCATTGCTGAAGTGGCTACTTCCGAAAACTTTATTCTTAACCTGGTAAACAAGGAATATAAAGTCATCAGGTCGGCTATCAACCAAACCAACTTTACATTTAGCGACCTGCCACCCGGGGATTACAAACTTCAACTGATTATCGACACAAACAAAAACGGCAAATGGGATGCCGGCAATTTCCTGGAAAAAAGGGAACCCGAACCAATCCATTATTATCTCTACGAAAACAGAACCCAAAACATTCCTACGAAGGCAAACTGGGAGGTAGGGCCATTGTTAATTAATCATTAAACCTGTGGATAACTTCTGGGAAAACATGAAAAAGCAACGTCTTATTACAAATCTTCCCAAAACACGAAGGAACGTGTGTATGAATCCGGAGTTAACCACAAAGCATACTGTTACGTTATATGAACAATAAAACCATCAACATAGAATTGTATTGTGGACAAACAAGCTAGTGATCTGAATGTTAATTATTTATCCTAAATTGTTTCTCCACATTAACTAAACAAAGCAAAAAACGATTGAGTTATCAACATACCAACATGACTAATTATAATTATTATATATATATATTATATAAGAATAATAAGAACCCAACATTCTTAGTAAGTCTTGTTTTGCTTTTAACCCTGGCATTGCCTTCCTTCTCACAAAACCAAACAGAAATACAACTCGCCAATGAATACCTGTTGAAAGGTGAAAAAGAAAAAGCGCTGGAATTGTATACCGACCTGGCAAAAAACAATTCAAACACTCCGCTTATCCACAATAACTATTTTAACACGCTTATCGACCTGGCCCATTTTTCAGCAGCCGAAGATTATATAAAAAAAATCCAGAAGCGCGATCCCAATAATTTATTGTACCAGCTTGACTATGGTTTTCTTTTGATCCGGTCTGGGGATGTAAATAAAGCCGACCGGTATTTTAAAGATTTAATTGCCACCCATCGATCAAGCGTTCAGCATATTAAAATGATTGCAGATTATTTATCTGCCCGTTCGTTGACAGAGTATTCAATAATTGCATTTAATGAAGGAAGAAAAAACCTCAACAATCCTTTTCTCTTTAGTCTTGAGTTGGCAATGCTCTATCGGATAAAAGGGGAAAAGGATTTGATGGTGCAAGAGTATTTGAACTATGTTACCCAAAGCACAGCCAACATCCAATATGTAAAAAATATTCTCCAGGCGTTGATTACACAACCCGATGAACTTGAAAGCTTGGAGCGATTGCTGTCCGATAAAGTTCAAAAAAATCCTGACATGGAAGTTTATCGGGATTTACTTATTTGGACAACCACCCAACAAAAGAATTTTTATGCGGCATTTATTCAAGCGCGGGCTTTTGATAAGCGCTACAACAAAGAGGGTGACAAGTGCATGGAAGTTGCAAAAATTGCACTGGACAATGATGACTATGACAACGCGACAAAAATATATCAATACGTTGTAAAGGAATTTAGCACGGGCCAACATTTTTTGACGGCACGGTTGGGTTTGATCCACACACGGGAAGCAAGGGTAAAGAATTCTTTTCCGGTAAAACCAGATTCAGTCCGAACGTTAATTGAAGATTATAAACAATTCATTACGCAATATCCCAACAGCGGCTATGGAATGGAAGCGCTTCGTAATCAGGCGCTGCTGTATGCGTATTATCTGGATGAAAAGGATCAGGCAATTGAATTATTAAAGACGTTGATCACCAACCCACGTGTAAATTCAACTTTACAAGCCAAAGCAAAATTAGACCTTGGCGATATTTATTTGTTGAAAGGGGAAAGTTGGGAATCTACATTGCTGTATTCGCAAGTTGAGAAAACCCAAAAGGAAAGCCCGGTAGCGTATGAAGCAAAATTAAAAAACGCCAAGCTATCGTATTTCAAAGGCGACTTCCTTTTGGCACAAGAACACCTGGATATTTTGAAAGAAGCCACCACCCGTGAAATCGCGAACGATGCATTGGAATTAAGTTTGCGCATAAAAGAAAACACAGCTTTTGATTCTAGCGGTGCTGCGCTGAAAGTGTATGCTTCTATTGAATTGCTGTTGTATCAGAATAAAATTGAAGCTGCGTTGAAACAATTAAAAGTCTTTCAGTCGACTGATGAAATGTGGATGTTTAAAGCCGATGCAATTATGCTCGAACTTGAACCGATCAAGCAAAATGATAAGGGAGATTCGGTTTTGGTAAAAACGAATTTGTCTTTTTCCAGTTCCACCATTATGGATGATGTATATTGGCTGGAAGCAGACATCCGCTTAAAGCGTGGCGAGTTTCAGGCTTCATTGGATTTACTCCAAAAAATCCGTGATGAATACCCGGATGATGTGTTGACCGATGATGCCTATTTTCTCCAGGGCGAGATTTACGATCGGCACCTCCACGATAAAAATAAGGCCATGGAAATCTACCGCGATTTTCTAAATGTATATCCGGGGAGTGTGTATGCGGCCGAAGCCCGGAAAAGGTACCGGGTGCTCCGGGGCGATTTTAACGAAGAAATGCAACCTCAGCTTTAAATACGGCTCCATAATTATACTCCTCTCTCTGAAAAGAGAAAAAAATTTCCCCAAAACTAGTATGCATGCATAACAAATTTTGTATATTCGTTTCCCCAACGGATTTCGGATGCATCGCGAAGAAACAGTCGATTATAACATAAAAGCTGCCTGGCATGCCATTTCGCGCATGTACAACCAGCAGGCCGCCCTGTACGATGCAACCATGTCGATGGGCTTTGTGTTGTTGACAATTGATGCAGAAGAAGGAACCCCGGCTACGAAAATTGCACCTTTAATGGGATTGGAGGCACGAAGCCTGACCCGCCTTTTAAAAACACTCGAAGAAAAAGAAATCATTTACCGGAAAGTGGACGATACTGATAAACGAATGGTGAGGATTTATTTGACGAACGAAGGAAAAGAAAAAAGGGAAAAAGCCCGGCAAACGGTTTTGAAATTCAACAACACGGTGTTTGAGCAAATACCGAAATACAAACTTGATGTTTTCTTTGAAGTACTTCAGGACATCAACCAAATCATAGAGACCAATACTATTTACGATAAAGAATTACAAAAATGAATCGATCAATTCGCAACGTTGCCGTACTCGGATCTGGAATTATGGGCTCCCGCATCGCCTGTCATTTTGCAAACATAGGGGTTGAAGTTTTATTGCTGGATATCGCCCCACGCGAACTCAATGAAGCCGAAAAAGCAAAAGGCCTTTCATTGGACCATCCGGCTGTAAAAAACAGGATTGTGCAAAGTTCTTTTGATGCAGCCATCAAATCGAACCCGGCTCCGCTCTTTAGCAAAAAATTTGCAAGCAGGGTCCAGCTGGGAAATTTCACAGACGACATGCCGAAGATCAAATCCTATGATTGGATCATCGAAGTTGTGGTGGAAAACCTGGACATCAAGAAAAAAGTATATACAGAAGTTGAAAAACACAGAACGCCCGGAACGCTGGTGACCTCCAATACATCCGGGATACCAATTTACCTGATGGCCGAAGGCCGAAGTGATGATTTCAAAAAGCATTTCTGCGGAACACACTTTTTCAATCCACCGCGCTATCTGAGATTATTGGAAATTATTCCTACTGAGTATACTGATCCTGCGATCACAAAATTTTTGATGCACTATGGTGATTTGTTTTTAGGAAAAACCACCGTGCTGTGCAAAGACACCCCGGCCTTTATCGGAAACCGTGTAGGTGTATGGGGATTATTGAAAGTGATCGATTCCATGAACAAGTTCGATCTCAACGTGGATGAAATTGATAAACTTACAGGGCCTGTTATTGGCCGGCCAAAATCTGCCACCTTCCGAACTTCAGATGTCGTTGGGTTGGATACGTTGGTAAAAGTTGCAAACAATCTATATGCTGCGCTTCCGGATGATGAAGGAAGGGAAATGTTTAAACTTCCACCTGCCGTTGAACAACTGGAGAAAAACAATTGGCTGGGCGATAAGACCGCGCAGGGTTTTTATAAGAAAACAAAAGACGCAAAAGGCAAAACTGAAATCCTGACACTCGATTTAAAAACGCTTGAATACAAGCCAAAGGAAAAAGTAAAATTCGCCACGCTCGAAACCACCAAGTCGATTGACAAACTCAAAGACCGCTTTAAAGTTTTGTTGGCCGGAAAAGATAAAGCCGGGGAATTTTATCGGGATATGTATTACGGATTGTTTCAATATGCGAGCAACCGCATTCCGGAAATTACAGATGAACTTTTCAAAATCGATGATGCAGTGTGCAATGGCTTTGGTTGGGAAACCGGGCCATTCGAAACATGGGATGCCATCGGTGTGGAGAAAAGTTTAAAAGCGATGGAAGAACAGGGAACCAAACCCAATCAATGGGTGTATGATATGGTGGCCGCTGGCAACACTTCGTTCTATCGCGTTGAAAATGGTGTACGCCAATTTTATGATATCCCCTCAAAGTCGTACAAAAATATTTCCGGAAAAGAAGATTTCATTATCCTCGAAGACAAATCAGAAAATGTAATCTGGAAAAATGCTGAATCGAAAATTACAGATCTTGGTGATGGCGTAATCGATTTCTCCTGGAGCAGCAAAAGCTATACACTCGGTAGTGCAGTAATTGAAGGATTGAACAAAGCCATCGATACCGCAGAAAAAAATTACCGTGGGCTGGTGATTGGCCATCAGGGTTCTGATTTTTCGCTTGGCGCAAACCTGGGTTTGGTGTTTATGTATGCCATCGAGCAAGACTATGATGAAATAGAATTCATGGCGCGCATGTTCCAGAATTCCGTGATGCGCATTCGTTATTCATCCGTTCCCGTAGTGGTTTGTCCACAAGGAAGAACGCTTGGTGGCGGTTGTGAAATGACGATGCATGCCGATATCGCCCAAGCTGCAGCAGAAACATACATTGGTTTAGTGGAAGTTGGTGTTGGCCTGATCCCGGGAGGAGGAGGAACAAAAGAATTCGCAAAACGCGTCAGTGATGGATTGCAGGAAGGCGATGTGGAATTGAATGCACTTCAAAATGCGTTCATGAATATCGCCACAGCAAAAGTTGCAACATCAGCAGAAGAAGCACGGGAAATTGGAATCTTAAGAAATATCGACCGTGTTAGTTTGAACAAGGACCGCCAGATCGCAGATGCGAAACTTGCCGTTCTTGAGCTTGCCGATTTGGGATATACAAAACCGATTCAGGCAACGAACATCAAGGTTCAGGGACGCACCGGCATGGCATTGTTTGCGGCCGGAGTGAGTGGAATGGAAATGGGAAAGTACATTTCTGAACACGACAAAAAAATCGCGATGAAAATCGCGAACATCATGTGCGGTGGCGATTTAAGTTATCCACAGGAAGTAAGCGAACAATATTTATTGGATTTGGAACGCGAAGCTTTTGTTTCACTTTGTGGAGAGCGCAAAACATTGGAACGCATTCAATCGATATTGACAGGAGGAAAACCTCTTCGTAACTAGAAGTTAGACATAAGATGTTAGTATTAAGACTCTTGATACTAGCGTCTTGATACTTGATACTAAAATAAAAAAGCATGGACGCATACATTGTAGCCGGTTATCGATCAGCGGTAGGCAAAGCAAAAAAAGGAGGTTTCCGTTTTACACGACCGGATGATCTCGCAGCAGATGTTATTAAATATCTGGTGGGCCATATTCCAGGGCTGGAAAATGAAATGGTGGACGACCTTATTGTGGGCAACGCTGTTCCCGAAGCAGATCAGGGAATGCAAATGGGCCGGATGATTTCATTGCTATCATTAGGGATTGAAGTTCCTGGAATGATTGTAAACCGCTATTGTGGTTCCGGTATTGAAACAATCGCCATTGCCAGCCAACGGATTCAGGCGGGCCAGGCGGACTGCATAATTGCAGGCGGAACTGAATCAATGTCGTTGGTTCCGGTGATGGGTTTCAAAACTGCATTGAATTATAGAATCGCAACCGAACACCCTACCTATTACACCAGCATGGGCCTGACCGCAGAACAGGTTTCTGCACAGTTTAAAATTTCACGCGAAGCACAAGATGAGTTTTCCTATCATTCACACATGAAAGCAAAAGCTGCTTGGGATGCTGGCAAGTTCAAAGATGAGGTTGTTCCGATTACGGTGAAGGAGGTGTATGTGGATGAGAACATGAAAAAGAAAACACGCGAATTCATTGTTGATCAGGATGAAGGCATCCGCGCAGACACAACCATCGAAGGACTTTCAAAATTACGTCCGGTCTTTGCCATGGGCGGAACGGTAACAGCTGGCAACGCTTCACAAACTTCCGATGGTGCAGCCTTTGTAGCGGTAATGTCTGAAAAAATGGTGAAGCAGTTAAATGCAAAACCGATCGCACGGCTGGTAAGCTATGCAGTAGCTGGTGTTGATCCACGGATCATGGGCATCGGTCCGGTGGCCGCCATTCCTAAAGCATTAAAAATTGCAGGAATGAAATTGGATGACATCGATGTAATTGAATTGAACGAAGCATTCGCTGCACAATCTTTAGCGGTTGTCCAGGAATTGGGAATCGACAAAAACAAATTGAACCCGAACGGTGGGGCGATTGCTGTTGGACATCCGTTGGGATCTTCCGGTGCACGGTTGTCGGTTCAACTTTTCAATGAACTCCGCAGACAAAATAAAAAATACGGAATGGTAACAGCTTGCGTTGGTGGCGGACAAGGGGTGGCTGGGGTTTATGAATTATTGTAAGGGGATAATTAGTATCAAGACGTTAGACAAAAGATAAAATACCAATGCACAATTTCAAAGAACTAAAGATTTGGCAACTATCCAGACAACTGGTTAAGGATGTTTATGTTCTTACGTCAAGCTTTCCAGCCGAAGAAAAATTTGGATTAATATCACAACTTAGAAGATGTGCGGTTTCTATTCCAACCAATATTGCGGAAGGATCAGGAAGAAATACCAATAAAGATTTTTCACATTTTTTAAATATTGGACTAGGATCGGCTTACGAATTGGAAACCCTTCTTACTTTATCATTGGATGTGAATTTTATTTCCGATGGGCAACATGAAAATTTTTCTACTAAAATATCCGAAATACAAAAAATGATTTTTGGCTTGATCAAGACGTTGCGCCAGGAGTCATCTTATGTCTAACGTCTTGATACTTATGTCATCAATAAAGTTATGAGCACAGAGACCAAAATCCAAATAATAAAAGGCGGTGAATTCCTGATCAAAGAAACACCCGCCAGCGAAATTTTCACGCCTGAAGATTTTAGCGAAGAACAATTGATGATCAGGCAGCAATGCTCCGACTTTCTTGCGAAAGAGGTTTGGCCAAGGCTGGATGATATTGATTCGATGAAAGACCCGAAACTGATGCCGTCTATTTTAGACAAGGCCGGGGAACTTGGCTTGCTAGGCACTTCGGTGCCGGTAGAGCTCGATGGTTTTGGAATGGATTTCAACACCAGCATGTTGGTGGCGGAAGTAATTGGTGCGGGCCATTCCGTAGCGGTTGCCCTTTCGGCACATACCGGTATTGGAACGCTTCCCATTTTGTATTACGGAAATGAAGAACAAAAGAAAAAGTATATTCCCAAGCTGGCGTCCGGGGAATGGAAAGCAGCGTATTGTTTAACAGAACCCGACAGTGGTTCGGATGCGAATAGTGGAAAGACGAAAGCGCAGTTGACAGCCGATGGAAAACATTATATTATCAACGGGCAAAAAATGTGGATCACCAACGGAGGGTTCGCGGATATATTTATTGTCTTTGCAAAAATTGATGATGACAAAAACCTGACAGCCTTTATTGTTGAAAAAGGATTTGGTGGCATCACCATGAACGAGGAGGAAAAGAAGATGGGGATAAAAGGATCTTCTACGCGCCAGATATTTTTTAACGATTGCAAAGTTCCGGTTGAGAATATGCTAAGCGAACGCGAAAATGGTTTCAAGATCGCAGTAAATATTTTGAACATTGGAAGGATCAAGTTAGGTGTTGCCGCATTGGGAGGATCGAAGAAAACAATATCGACCGCGGTCAACTATGCAAAGGAGCGGAAACAATTTGGAACATCTATTTCGAATTTTGGTGCCATTAAACATAAAATTGCCGAGCAAGCAACAAAAGTATTTGCATCTGAATCGGCCCATTACCGCGCGGGCCAAAATATTGATGATGCGTATAACGCGATGGTTGCCCAAGGCATGGACAAAGCAAAGGCACGGTTAAAATCATTGGAAGAATTTGCGATCGAATGCGCGATCTTAAAAGTACACGGATCAGAGGTGTTGGATTTTGTTGTGGATGAAGGCGTGCAGATTTATGGCGGTATGGGGTTCAGTGCGGAAGGACCCATGGACCGTGCGTACCGTGATGCACGGATCAACCGGATCTTTGAAGGGACAAATGAAATCAACCGGATGCTTTGCATTGATATGCTGTTGAAGCGTGCGATGAAAGGCCACCTCGATTTGATGGCCCCGGCTATGGCGGTGCAAAAAGATTTAATGGTGATCCCGGATTTTGGTGCCGAAGAAGACGCGGCCATTTTCGCGAAAGAAAAGAAAGTGATTGCCAATCTGAAAAAGGCAGGTTTGATGGTTTCAGGATCAGCGGTTCAGAAATTTATGATGAAGCTTTCTGATGAGCAGGAAGTGCTGATGAATTTAGCAGACATGCTGATTGAAGTGTACGTAGCAGAATCGCTTATACTCCGCGTTGAAAAAATGATTGGTGTTCGTGGTGAGAAGGCATGTGAAATCGAAAAAGCCATGGTAATGATTTACCTGCATGAAGCAGCCAGCAAAGCTACTAATGCAGGACGGGAAGCCATTTATGCTTTTGCAGAAGGAGATGAACTTCGGTTGATGCTTTTGGGATTGAAACGTTTTACAAAAATGGAAGCCTATAATTTGAAAGAAGCGCGTAGGTTGGTGGCAAATTATGCAATTGAGAAGGGGGCGTATCCGTTTTAGGGATTCGCGAATATAAATGACGACCCTCACAAGTTTTTAAGGGGCTATCTGAAAAGATAGCCCTTTTTATTTTTCGAGATTTTTCTTGACTAATTAAAACCCATTGTATTATTTAGCGTTTAAGTTTAACAATATTGTTAAATAGAATGGCTAAAGAAAAAGACGCAAATACTGAGGAAAGCATTTTAAAGGCCGCCAGGAAGGTCTTCACTGGTAAGGGATATGCTGGGGCAAGAATGGATGATATCGCCAAGGAGGCGGGAATTAACAGGGCACTGTTGCATTATTACTTCCGAAACAAAGCCCGAATGTTTGAAGTTGTCTTTGAAGAGCGATTCAAAGAGTTCTTTTCTGGCTTAATGGGAATCCTCCAATCGGATCTGCAACTCAAAGAAAAGATCAAAGCCATTGTTGATCATGACATCACCATGATTGCAAAACACCCCGATCTTCCTCTTTTTATTCTACAGGAGGTGAATCAAAATCCGGATCGTATTAAAAAATTTATCGAAAAACTGGGTGCTAAGCCCGGATCAATCTTGAATGTATTTTCCAAACAAGTAGCGGAGGAAGTGAAAGCTGGAACCATTAAAGAAATATCTGGAATCCAATTGATGATGAATATTCTTTCGCTCTGCATTTATCCCTTCATTGCCAGACCGATGATTCAGTTTATGAATGGTTTGTCGGATGAGGGATTTGAGAATTTAATGAAAAGTCGAAAGGAAGAAGTTGTTGCTTTTGTGTTACAAGGAATTCAACCAATATCATGAAGAAAAGTTATTTACTGGTATTTGTAATTACTGTAGCTACCAACGTTTCACTGATGGCACAGCACGTTACCATCGATCAATGTTATGCCGCTGCAAAGGAAAATTATCCATTGATCCAACAAAAAGATTTATTGGGGAAGAGTAAAGAATTTACGATTGCCAACGCCCGATCAGGATTCTTGCCACAGTTTTCCATCTACGGTCAGACGTCATATCAATCCGCAGTTACCGAAGTTCCCAATCCACTTGTGGAGCCATTGTCAAAAGATCAGTATAAAATCTATGCTGAACTTAATCAGGTAATTTATGATGGTGGCGGAATTAAAAATCAAAGTGCCCTACAGGCTATTAACAATCAGGTTGAGAGCGAACGTGTGGAGGTGGAGCTTTACAAAATCAATGATCGGATCAACCAACTTTATTTTGGAACACTTTTGATTGACGCCCAACTTATTCAGAACGATTTGTTGAAAAAGGATTTACAATCCAACATCGAAAAAACAGAATCGGCAATTCGAAATGGAGTTGCATTGCGCAGCACAAAAGATATGTTTAGTGCTGAATATTTGAAAGCACAACAGCAAAGGATTGAGTTACAATCAGCGCGCAGTGCATACCTGTTGATGTTAGGGAATTTTATCAACGAAACCCTTTCGGAAAATACTGTTTTAGAAAAACCGGAAGTGTATGCCCTTCCTTCTGAAACTACAATTCAGCGGCCAGAATTATCACTGTACAATTATCAGGCGGAGCAAGTAGGTGCACAGTATGCTGCAGGAAATGTTAAGAATCTTCCCAAGTTGAGCCTGTTTGCACAAGGTGGTTATGGACGACCAGGGTTAAACATGCTGTTGAATGAATTTGATGCATACTACATGGGCGGTGTTCGACTGAGTTGGACATTGGGTGGACTGTACAACAATCAACGAGACAAAAGTTTGCGCGATCTCAATTTGCAAATGATCAAAGTGCAGCGCCAAACATTTTTGTTCAATACCAATTTATCACTTCAGCAAGCGGAACAGGAAATTATAAAACTGAAACAACTTATTGAAGTGGACAGTGAGTTGATCGCTTTACGAACCAGTATAAAAAACACATCTCAAAAGCAATTAGAAAATGGTGTGATCACGGAGCATGACTATCTGCTTGATTTAAATGCAGAAGATCAGGCAAAACAAAATCAACTGGTACACCAAGTTCAATTAATGATGGCGTATTACAATTATAAAACTCTTTCTGGAAATTGATTATGAATAAACTTAGATACTTTATTTTATTAACTGTGGCAATGCTTGGCTGCAACAATACGGATCTGCAGTTTGATGCTACTGGAAATTTTGAAGCAGACGAAACAATAGTTTCCGCTGAAGCGAATGGAAAACTTTTGCAATTTACGATTGAAGAAGGCCAGGAAGTAAAGGCCGGGCAGCAGGTTGGTCTAATCGATACGGTGCAGCTGCATTTAAGAAAGAAGCAATTAGAATACACTGCATCAGCAGCGCTTTCAAAAAAGCCTGATATGGCAAAGCAACTTTCATCCATTCAGGAAAAGATTGATTTTACAAAACGCGAAAAGACCCGATTTGAAAATTTGCTAAAAGATGATGCGGCCACACAAAAGCAGGTTGATGATTTAAGTGCTCAACTGGAAATATATCAGCGTGAATACAATGCATTGCAATCTTCGCTGCAAATCTCCACAACCTCGATAAATAAAGAAATCTTGCCGATCCAGGCACAAATTGATCAGCTCGAGGATCAGCTTCAGAGATCAAAAATTACAGCACCGAAAAATGGAATAGTGTTGGCGAAGTATGCTGAAGCAGGTGAAGTAGCGATGAATGGTAAAGCACTTTTTAAAATGGCGGATGTATCGGTGATAAACCTTCGCGCATACATTTCCGGGACACAACTACCGTCATTAAAAATTGGTCAGGAAGTTCGGGTGATGGTAGATGCCAATGCGAAAGAATACAATGAATTTAAAGGAAAGGTTATTTGGATTTCCGACAAAGCAGAATTTACGCCCAAGACGATTCAAACAAAAGAGGAGCGCGCAAATCTTGTGTACGCGATAAAGATAGCGGTACCGAATGATGGAACCTTGAAAATTGGAATGTACGGAGAAGTATTATTTCAGTAATGAGCAACGCCCCAATTGAAGTTCATGAAATTTTTAAGTCCTACACCTCAGGAAAGGAAAATGTAGAGGCATTGCAAAACATTTCTTTCAATGTAGAAAAAGGTGAATTATTTGGATTGATCGGCCCGGATGGTGCGGGCAAAACTTCTTTGTTTCGAATTCTAACAACACTAATACTTCCCGACAAGGGAACTGCTTTTGTGGGCGGAAACCATATTGTAAGCGATTATAAAAAAATCCGAAAAATTGTGGGCTATATGCCGGGTCGGTTTTCATTGTATCAGGACCTGACCGTGGAAGAGAACCTGGCATTCTTTGCTACCTTGTTTGACACCTCTATTGATGAGAATTATGATTTGGTAAAAGACATCTATCATCAGATTGAACCTTTTAAGAAAAGAAAAGCAGGAAAACTTTCTGGTGGGATGAAGCAAAAACTTGCCCTCAGTTGTGCGCTAATTCATCGGCCGGAAGTTTTGTTTTTGGATGAGCCCACGACCGGAGTTGATGCAGTTTCGCGGAGTGAATTTTGGGATTTGCTTAAAAAATTAAAAGAGCAGGAAATCACCATTCTCGTATCCACACCCTATATGGATGAAGCTTCCCGTTGTGATCGGGTAGCATTGATACAAGAAGGAAAAATATTAGAGATAGATTCCCCAAAAGGAATTACTCAAAACTTTGCGCATGACCTCTGGGCTGTTCGCTCAAAAAAAATGTATATGCTTTTGCAGGATTTGAACCATATAGAAGGCGTGGTTTCCAGTTATCCGTTTGGCCAATATCATCATGTTGTGGTGAACAAATCGATAGCGTTTAGCGCAATCAAAAACCAATTGATCAAAAAAGGATACGATGATTTGGAATCAAAACCCGGCACCGTAACGGTTGAAGATTGTTTCATGGAATTAATGCGAAAATGAGCAATGAAATTGCCATAGAAGCGCACGAATTAACCAAACGATTTGGCGATTTTACGGCCGTAGACTCCATTTCTTTCAATGTGAAGAAAGGCGAGATTTTTGGTTTTTTGGGCGCCAATGGTGCCGGAAAAACTACAGCCATGCGGATGTTGAGTGGTCTCTCCAAGCCCACTAGTGGAAGCGCTGTTGTGAGTGGTCATGACCTCATGTTATATCCGGATAAAATAAAGAAGAGTATCGGCTATATGAGCCAGAAGTTTTCACTTTATGAGGATTTAAAAGTGAAGGAAAACATCCGCTTTTATGGAGGAATCTATGGTTTGACAGATCAACAAATCAAAGACAAAACAGCATTTATGCTGGAGCATTTAAAACTTGAAGCCAATGCAAACACAATGGTAAAATCATTGCCGTTGGGCTGGCGACAAAAACTTGCTTTCTCGGTGGCCATGCTGCACGACCCTTCGATAATTTTTTTGGATGAACCAACCGGAGGCGTGGATCCTGTTACAAGAAGAGAGTTTTGGAATATGATCTATGCTGCAGCAAATGGAGGCACCACCGTTTTTGTCACCACGCACTATATGGATGAAGCAGAATACTGTGATCGTGTTTCGATTATGGTAGACGGAAGAATTGAAGCAATGGATACGCCAGTGAAATTAGTAGAAACGTATGAAGTGGAATCTATGGCGGATGTGTTTGTCAAGTTGGCACGTAAAGCAAAACGTGGAGAATGAAGCAGCTTTTGTTTTTTATAAAGAAGGAATTTTTTCATGTGTTTCGTGATACACGAACGTTGATGATTTTGTTTGGGATGCCGATTGCTCAGGTAGTCATTTTTGGTTTTGCATTAACAAACGAAGTAAAGAATTCCAGGATTGCGATTTACGACCAGGCGAAAGACGAGACCAGTCGCGCGATTATCGAAGAGATTTCGGCAAGCCGCTATTTTGATGTCACCAGTTTTTTAAATCAAGATTCAGAAATTGAAAAAGTTTTTCGTGAGGGCAAAACCAGAATGGTGGTTGTTTTTCCACCACAATTTGAGAATGAGCTAAATCAGACCAATCAAGCGACAATTCAATTGATTGCCGATGCCACCGATCCAAATGTTGCGAACACGTTGGCCAGTTATGTAAGTGCGATTGTAATGGATTATCAAACTAATAATAGTCTTCAACAATTGCCACTGACCATAAAAACAGAAACCCGAATGCTTTACAACCCACAGTTAAAAGGAGCCTATAGTTTTGTTCCGGGTGTGATGGCAATGGTGTTAATGCTAGTGGGTGCCATGATGACCAGCATATCAATTGTACGGGAGAAGGAGATAGGAACCATGGAAGTAATCTTGGTTTCGCCAATCATTCCTTTTCGGGTAATCATCGCGAAGATGATTCCATACTTGTTTTTGAGCATGATCAACGTGGGAAGCATCTTATGCCTGAGTTACTATGCATTGGATGTTCCCATTGCTGGTAATTTATTTTTACTGTTGGCAGAATGTTTCCTTTTTATTCTAACAGCCCTTGCGTTGGGATTGTTAATATCTTCCATTACCGATACACAACAGACAGCTATGTTAATTTCATTGATGGGGTTGTTCTTGCCAACTGTAATGTTTAGTGGATTTATGTTTCCAATTGAGAACATGCCGATTCCACTTCAAGTCTTATCGAATTTGATTCCCGCCAAATGGTTTTTTTATATTGTCAAAGATGTGATGATCATGGGTAATGGGTTTAAACAGGTGTGGCAAGAAACACTGATCTTGGTAATCATGTTGATTGTTTTGTTGGCAATAAGTATTAAAAAATTTAAAGTCCGACTCGCATGAGAATTCTCCGCATATTATTGGAAAAGGAATTCCGACAGATCTTTCGCGATCCGGCAATCCTGCGTTTAATCTTTATGATGCCGATGGTGCAATTATTGATTCTACCGCTCGCTGCAGATTACGAAGTCAAGAATGTAAAAATCGCAGTAGTCGATCAGGATCGATCCACGTATGCGCGGCAATTGATTGATAAGATTTCAGCATCTGAATACTTTGATGTTGTTGATTATGGAAATAATTATGAAGCCTCTTTGGAATTAGTGGAGGAAGATAAGGCAGACTTAGTGCTGAACATTCCTCCCAAATTCGAAAATGAATTGGTGCGCGAAAATTTGGCCTCCATTTTTGTTTCGGTAAATGCAATCAATGGCGCAAAAGCAAATTTGGGAAGTGTGTATTTACGAAACATCATCAACGACTTCAATCAGGAGATACGAATGGAGTGGATTCAACCGACAAAATTTAATCAACGCCCCATTATTTATACTTCTGCAGTGAACTGGTATAATCCCCTGATGAATTACCAATACTTTATGGTGCCTGGAATCTTAGTAATTCTGGTTACGATGGTTGGTGCATTTCTTTCAGCACTGAATATTGTAAAGGAGAAAGAGGTGGGTACCATTGAACAAATCAATGTGACACCCATACGGAAGTATCAATTTATTTTGGGAAAATTAATTCCGTTCTGGGTACTTGGTCTTATTGTTCTTTCCATTGGAATGACATTAAGTTGGTTGGTGTATGATATCGTTCCGGTGGGAAGCTTAGCGACCATTTTTCTATTTGCTGCACTGTATCTGCTGGCTGTTTTGGGGTTGGGGTTATTGGTCTCAACGTTTTCACAAACCCAACAGCAAGCCATGTTGATTTCATTTTTCTTCATGATGATTTTCATTTTGTTGGGCGGACTATACACAGCAATCGAGAGCATGCCGATGTGGGCGCAATGGATTACAAAGTTCAACCCCGTAACCTATTTTATTGAAGTGATGCGGATGGTAGTGTTAAAGGGAAGTACTTTATTTGATATTCGATACCACATTTTAGCCGTGAGTATTTTTGCGATTGTATTGAATAGCTGGGCTGTTTTTAACTACAAGAAGAGAAGTTAGCAGTTCCATTTAGTGTCCGATTTGTAATTTAAAAGTGTTCATTTTTCAACACTTTTTAAGCTGAGCTAAGAAGAAATAGGTGAATGGATTCGAAAATCGAACATTTTCATCAACGGAATAATTTTTGCGTTTTGACAGTCAAAAATTATTGACCCATGGCAAAAGCAATTACGTTCTTCTTCATTTTATTCTGTTGTATCTTTTTTATCCCCGTATTTTTTGGTCTGGTCGGAGGGATTTTTGGCTTGGTGGGTGGAATTATCGGGGCGATCTTCGGGCTTATTGGAAGTATTATCGGTGGGATTTTTTCATTGATTGGAAGTATCTTCCATTCTATTTTCAATTGGGATTTTCATCCCTTCTTTTTTGATGGGGATGTTGTGACACTCGGTGCTGTCGTGCTGGTAATTGTATTGATTTCACGATCAAAAAAATAGAGGCAAATAATTAATTTTCACAGAGATGCATATTCTTTATAGAGACGAATAATCATGCGTCTCTATGAAATTGGATATTGATTGTACATGGTCGGCTTCAGAAAATACCGACTATAGATTGGATAGCTTTTAACAATTTTCATTTTAGGCTTTGCTATCCGGCTGAATTCAACCTGATATAAAAATTCAATTCCCTTTTCAGCACGTATATCTTTGCGTAGCATATACCAGGTTCGGTCATACGGGTTCAAAACTTTTACTTCAATGTGATAGATACCGGGTCTTCCTTTGATCCTGACAAAATTTTCAGAGCGGTTATTCACTAACTTCCCGTTTACGTACACTTTCATTTCTGTTTTTTGTTCCGTCTTAATCGCGATACCGGAAATGTATCCAAAGCTTATTGCGCTTATAGAAAGAAATGCGGTCAACATGATCAACTTCTTCATATCTCCAATTGTTTTATCAATAGTAAACAACCTTTGTGCCATTAACGAAAAAAGCCCCACGTTCGGGGGCTTTTTTAATAAAATTTTAATACGGTCAAAAATTAAACCCCACGGTACTTGATCCCACATCCAACCGCTTTGGTTGTTCTCACGGGTACATCGTTACCACTGATCAATGCATCGATAGCATCCTCTACATATTTTTTATCAGCCGCTTCGGCATCCCGTGAATTATTGTCAATGGCACCTTTGTACGCAACCTGGAACTTTCCCGACTTGTTTTCAAGCAGATAAACATGTGGGGTATTCGTAGCGCCAAAAGCATGCCCTACTTCTTGTGACTCGTCATAGAGGTAAGGGAAATCATAGGATTTTTTCGTGGCTTGCCTTACCATTTCATCAAAAGAATCACCGGGTGACATCTTCGCATCATTAGAATTAATGGTGATCACGGGAAAACCTTTGCTGGCATATGTTTTATTTAACTCTATAATACGCGCATTGTAGGCTTTTGAGTACGGGCACGTATTGCAATCAAAAATTACAATTACCCCTTTTGAGGATTTGTAATCAGCAAGGGCAACTTCTTTTCCATCAACATTTTTCAGTTTAAAGTTGGCAACCGTATCACCAACTTCGTACCCATTCTTAAAGGGGCTACCCGCAATAAGAAAGGCTACAGCAAAGACAACAAGGAAGATTGATTTTATTTTCATGGTTAACTATTTTTTCGTGTAAAGAGACAGTGTATAAAGAATTACTATAAACGCAAATTAAAGAAACAGGTTTTTTACTGGACTGCTAAAATTAGTTTCTCAAGTTCACCTTCATGTAGTTCCCGTTCAACAAATTTTTTTTTACCGGTCTTGGTATTGATAACAATGGTAGCAGGAAGTGCCCCCGACCATTCTTTTTCAATTTTGTCGATCCAGGCATTGGGGTTTTGCTCATCCAGAATCACAACTTCAGCACTGATGTTTTTTCGGGCAATGAATTTATAGACTTTTTCAGGATTGGGATCTAAATCCAAATCCATGCTGACGAGCGTGACCTTTACATCCGGGCGATTTTCATGTAGTTGCTGGAACAAAGGGAGCTCCTTAATGCACGGTGCACACCAGGTAGCCCAAAAATTAATTACTTTCACCTGATCTGAGTCGGATTGGATAATTTCCTGAAGGGCCGGCAGCTTAATGATTTCAGCTCGCTGTCCATAACCAGACAGGGATCCCAAACCTAGTAGAAAAATGAAGCAGTACTTTCGCATAACCTTCCAAACGCTTAGATAAATAAACTTGTTCGTAAACATCTGAAAATTAATCCAGTCAAATCGGTAAAACCCCTTCAAATTCAATAACTTATAATTACCAAAATTCAGCCAAAAAAGATATCCACAATATGAAGAAGTTATCCACATGACAATTTGACGAACTCTTAATAAACTGGTTTATAGACAATTACATTCGTTCTTGTCAATCATTTCTTTGTGGACAACTATTGACAGCACTTTCGGAACTTTATTAAAAGGGGATTTTTTCTAAATTTCACATTTTCAGAAAGATACTGGATTTCAACCAACCAAATCAATAATGGGGAGTAGCCATAACAGGATCACGGAGCTTTTTCAAATACAATTACCAATCATTCAGGCGGGCATGGTGTGGTGTAGCGGATGGCGGTTAGCTGCTGCTGTCAGCAACGCTGGTGGCCTTGGGCTGATTGGTGCCGGCTCGATGTACCCTGAAGTTTTAAAAGAAAATATTGAAAAATGTAAACTTGCCACCAACAAGCCCTTTGGTGTCAATGTTCCTTTGCTGTATCCTGACATTGAAAAAGTGATGGAAACCATTGTAGAACAAGACGTACCGATTGTTTTTACTTCTGCCGGCAACCCAAATACCTGGACTTCTTATTTAAAAGAAAAAGGAAAGACGGTGGTGCATGTCGTCTCCAGTTCCAGGTTTGCTTTGAAAGCGCAGGCCGCAGGTGTGGATGCGGTAGTTGCTGAAGGTTTTGAGGCGGGTGGCCATAATGGAAGGGAAGAGACAACAACTTTCGTTTTATTGCCAATTGTAAAAGAAGCAATAAAGATTCCGTTGATTGCTGCGGGAGGAATTGCTTCCGGCAAAGGAATGTTGGCCGCAGAAGTGCTGGGTGCAGAGGGTTTTCAGATCGGCTCCCTATTTGCGACAAGCCAGGAGTCTTCTGCCCACATCAACTTTAAAAACCAGGTGGTGCAAACCAAGGAAGGTGACACCATGTTGACATTAAAACAAATTACCCCGGTGCGGCTGATAAAAAATCAGTTCTATCATCAAGTAGTGGAAGCAGAATCAAACCATGCAACGGTGGAGGACCTGAAGAACTTGTTGGGGCGGGCACGCGCGAAGAAAGGAATTTTTGAAGGCGATCTTGAGGAAGGTGAATTGGAGATCGGGCAGGTTGCCGCCATGATCAATGAGGTTAAGCCCGCAGCGCACATTGTAGCAACACTTTGGGAAGAATATGTAAATGCCAAAAGGCAAATCTGCTTATGAATTTTCTGAAAATAAAGGAGACCTGTTTGTATATAAAGGATCTGGAGAAGGCAAAAAATTT
The DNA here is from genome assembly GCA_964398945.1 of uncultured Roseivirgaceae bacterium. Taxonomy (GTDB): domain Bacteria; phylum Bacteroidota; class Bacteroidia; order Cytophagales; family Cyclobacteriaceae; genus JBGTGG01. The sequence continues at coordinate 39,937 of CAYNOT010000018.1, forward strand.
CTATCAGGAACAACTGGGCTTGCCATTGATCCATTATTTACCGGGAAAGCACTTGTTCTTTAGAGTAGGCAATTCTGTTTTGCTTTGCTTCAATCCTGACGATTCAAGATCAAAAGAATCGCCACCCGCACATTTTGCTGAAGGCGATCAGCATTTTGCATTCGAAGTTCCCAATAGTGAATATGATAACGCCAAAAAAGAGATTTTGGAAAAGGGTATTATAATAGTTGATGAAGTAATCTGGGACAGTGGCAAAGAGTCCTTTTACTTCTACGATCCGGAAGGAAACGTTTTGGAAATTGTTCCGGACGAAGGAATTTGGGATTAAGGTTTATTAAAAACCGCTTCTTCCTTCAGCGGCAACGCAGCTATTAATGCTTGTTCCTGGTGGAACAAGTCATACCAACGTTTGTATTCCTTGTATTGAATACAGTTGGAAACCACTTTATCTTTGATCAGGATTTTTATAAATGCATCCCGCGAAGCCCACTCCATAAAAGAAGTGGCTTGTTCGGATGGTAAATCATCAAGCTCTATAAACTCAATGCCTTTGAATATTTTAACCTTCGCCAACATATAGGGTCTTTGAATTTGTACAATTAATCACGGCTGAGACATTTAAAGTAACCCAAAGTTTAAAGCCAACTTGGATTAACTCCCTTTAATCTATTAATATAGCAATTTTAGCAATAAAAATTCACTTCCGTAACAAAGCGAAAATTAAATGGCCGGATTTTTCGATACACCTATCGAGTTTTTGAAAGGCGTTGGTCCACAACGGGCAGCTTTGTTGAACAAAGAGCTTCACATTTTTTCGTTTGGCGACCTTATTCAACATTATCCTTTTCGCCATGAGGATCGCACCCAAATTTTTAAGATAAAGGACTTCAATGATGCCATGCCTTTTGTTCAGGTACGCGCTAAAATCCTTAACAAAGAATTAATAGGCGTTGGCAGGAAAAAAAGATTGGTAGTGCAGGTGGCGGATGGAACAGGTTCGTTGGAGTTGGTGTGGTTTCAAGGGGCAAATTGGATTCTGGAAAAACTGAAGATTGGGCTTGAATACACCATTTTTGGCAAACCAAACCGGTTTGGAAATAAATTTAGTATCGCCCATCCGGAGATGGAATTGATCATTCCGGGCCAACCGGAACCAAAAGGATTTTTACACCCTGTTTATCCCCTTACGGAAAAACTTCGGTTTAAAAGTTTCGACAGCAAAGCGTTTTTGAAACTTCAAAAGGAATTGTTGTCGGTTGCCCATGATAAAATCCGTGAGACGCTTCCTGAAAAAATCCGCGAACAACATCAATTGATTTCGAAGCGTGATGCCATTATCAATATCCATTTTCCAAAAGACCAAGACCGTTTAGCGAAAGCACAGAAACGGTTGAAGTTTGAAGAGTTGTTTTACATTCAATTGCAGTTGTTGAAACTAAAATTGGTTCGAAAGGAAAAATTTAAGGGCCAGGTATTTGATGGCGCTTCATTGGTCAAAACTTTTTATAATGAACATCTTCCCTTTGATTTGACCAATGCACAGAAGCGTGTGATCAAAGAAATTTATGCAGACTTTAAATCCGGCAAGCAAATGAACCGCTTGATACAAGGGGATGTAGGAAGTGGAAAAACAATTGTCGGGTTTATTTGCATGTTGATTGCGATTGGCTCAGGTGCACAATGCGCCATGATGGCGCCAACAGAAATTTTGGCGCAACAGCATTATAAGAGTTTAAAAAAGTATGCCGATGCAATGGATCTCTCCGTTGAACTTCTCACAGGGTCTTCAAAAAAATCGGAGCGGAAAAAAATCCATGATGGATTGCTCAGTGGTGAAATCAATATCTTGATCGGAACCCATGCATTGATCGAAAATATAGTTTCCTTTAAAAACCTTGGATTGGCAATTATCGATGAACAACACCGCTTTGGTGTAGCCCAGCGCTCTAAACTCTGGCAAAAGAATGCAACTGTTTTGCCACACGTAATGGTGATGACCGCAACGCCAATTCCGCGTACACTGGCAATGACATTATATGGCGATCTTGATATTTCTGTGATCGATGAATTACCGAAAGGGAGAAAGCCCATCAAAACAACGCATCGATTTGATTCCCATCGCCTGCAGGTGAACCAATTTTTAAAAGACCAAATGGATGCCGGGCGACAAGTATATATTGTTTATCCGCTAATTGACGAATCCGAAAAGCTTGACCTTAAACATTTAATGGATGGGTATGAAAGTGTATGCCGTGCTTTTCCTGATAAGGCCATTAGTATTTTGCATGGAAAAATGAAACCGGATGCTAAAGAATACGAGATGGCACGTTTTGCAAAAGGGGAAACCGAAATCATGGTAGCGACCACCGTGATTGAAGTAGGTGTGGATGTGCCGAATGCATCGGTAATGGTCATTGAAAACGCTGAACGATTTGGCCTTTCACAGTTGCATCAGTTGCGCGGACGTGTTGGCCGTGGAAGTGAGCAGTCACATTGTATTTTAATGACTTCCTATAAATTGAGCGCAGATTCAAAAACACGAATCCAAACCATGGTGAAATCCATCAGTGGTTTCGAAATAGCAGAAGTTGATTTAAAACTTCGTGGCCCTGGTGATTTAATGGGAACACAACAAAGTGGTGCCCTTGATTTATTGATTGCAGATTTAGGAAAGGACACACAGTTGTTACAAGAAGCACGCGAAGCGGCAATTGAAATATTGGATCGCGATCCTGAGCTAAAACTTCCTGAACACACCGCCATCAAGACACAAATTCTCTCACTCAAGAAGTCGGTAATCAACTGGAGCAGGATCAGTTAATTGTTTCGAGATGCTCAACACGAAGTTGGATTCTGTTTATTCATTGAGTAACTTTGGTTGACCCAATCCTTATGAGGAACATTTTTTATGCTTTGCTGGTGTTGGCACCGGCAACTATATGGGCTCAGACCGGAAATTATTTTTTAACGAATTACACTCCGGACAATGCACAGTTTGATAATGACTGTTTTGCTATCGCGCAAGACAATCGGGGCATGCTGTATTATGCAAACCGTGATGGGGTGCTGCAATTTGATGGCCGTGGGTGGGAACTGATAAAATCCACCGGTCCTGTGTATTCACTTTTTGTAAAAAGTGATGGACAAATCATGTGGGGAGGCGCCAACGGTTTTGGCTCTATTCAGCGTTCAAGGGAAGGGATCCCCAGGTTAAGCACGATTTCGAAAGAAGGAGTAAACGGGATTTTCAAAATAGAAGAGACGGAAAAAGGTACCTACTTTTTATCGGAAGAATCCATTTATAATTTTATCAACAATGAAATTATTCCAATCAAAGCCAGTGGTTTATCGGGTTCTTTTACCAATCTATTTGAGATTTTTGGAAAACTACATGTGAGCACTTCCAACAGTGGCATCTATCAAGTCGAAAATGATCAACTTGAAAAAGTCAGGTTTGAATTTGAAGGAAGTGATCAAGTACTGTTTAGTGTAAGAAATGATAACCAATACATTGTTGCAACCGATGACAGCCGCATCTACAAGGTTACACAAGACTTAAGGATTACGGAGGTTGAACTTCAGGACAAGGCCTATGCGGAAGCAAGTGTAATCATCAATGGAAGTTGGGTCCATACTAATTTGATTGCATTGACAACCCTGCGTGGCGGGGTCATTTTTGTAAATCCTTCAACCGGAAAAACAGAAGAGATTATAAACTACACATCGGGCCTGCCCGACAACGAAGTGTTTTCAATTTTCACCGATAGAAACCAGAATGTTTGGACTTCCCATGATTATGGTTTTACTAAAATCAGCCCGCAACTTCCTTTTCGATCTTTCAGCCATTATCCGGGATTAGAAGGAAACTTGTTATGCGCGATTTCATTCAACGACCAAGTGTACATCGGCACTTCGTTGGGATTGTATCGGCTCGACAAAGAAGACGCGTATGATGAAATGGTATATTTTGTTGATGTAGAAGTACGAAAACAGAGGCCCATCACCCAATCAAATCAATCGGGCCAAGAAGGGAAAATTGACGTGGCAACCCAGGGAGAAGTTACAACAGAAGCGAATACAAAGAAGAAGGGTTTTTTAAGTTTTCTGAAACGTGACAAAAACAAAGGCAAAGAAGAGCTTCCAAAAGAACCAGGCACACTTGAGGCTTCAACCGATGAAGAAGTGAAAACAAATCCCTCTTCCTCCGGAACGCAAACCGAGGTTACTTACCGAAAGGAAAAACGAGTTGAAAGGGTAGTACGCTCATCACAATATTTGTATAAAAAAGTTAAGGGCATCACAGCGAAGATTACAAGTTTGCAGCAAACTTCCGGCAGATTGGTTGCTGCCGGTTTAGGGGGTGTTTTTGAAATCCATGACCTGGAAGCAAAGAGTATTCTGGAAGAACCCGTTCGTTTTGTTTTCCCTTTTTCGAACCATAACCTTTTAGCATTTACGTATGCAGATGAGGCGCGCACCTTTCATTTAAATGGAAAAACGTGGGAGCCATCGGCCATGATGGGGGATTTAAATGATCAGATAAATTTTGTTTTTAAAGGGGCCGGTGATGAGTTGTGGCTTTGTGGATTGGATCAAATTTATAGATTGGATATCACGAAAGGAGAGATCAGAAACATTCAAACAAACAAATTGCCCAACCCTAATTTTGATAAAACGGTTGGTGTGTTTTGGCGCAACGAAATTGTGGTTGTAAACAGGGCGGGCTTTTTCAAATTTGATCGGGCAAAAGGTGCCTTCAATAAAATAGATTCAATAGGAAATCCAAAAAACTATTATGCCAATCTGGGCCAGTTGTTTTATCATGACGGTCATATATGGAATTTTTTCGGGGAAAAGGACACAAACAACAACCTCAAATTTTTCAATTTGATCAACGATTTACGTTTTCTTTCTTTCGACCAGTCCGGAAAAGATTTGTGGGTGATTACAGGCACCAACGAACTCTTTAAATTATTTGTGGACCAGGGCCCATTGGAAAACGAAGATTTTCCAATACACATTAAATCAATTACCTACGATGGTGACTCCATAGTAATTGCCGGGAAAATCAGAATAGAAGAAGATCATGGTGTACTTTCTTTTAAGCTGTCCAAGCCACAATTTCTTGGAGGGCAAACGGAATTTAGATATCAGGTTGCCGGGTTAAATGAAGAGTGGTCCGATTGGTCAGTGCAACACCATCAGATTGATTTTCCGTATTTACCTGCCGGAAAATATTCCTTGAAAGTTGAGTCGCGGGATTTTCTTGGCAAGATAGCCGTGCTCAAGCCTATTGAGTTTACAATCCTTCCGCCCTATTGGAAACAACCGTGGTTTTATGCGATGGAATTTTCGATCCTCTGCATATTCGTGTACTTCTCACTCAAGCTGAGTGTTCGGTACCGGGTAGTGAGCCGGTTGCTGACACTATTGGCAATAATCCTTTTGATAGAATTGATCCAAACCATAGCCGGCAATTCTTTTGGGACAGCCGATAGAATGTTTACCAACCTTGCGCTTAAAATTGTAATTGCGATTATCATTCTTCCGGTAGAAGGATACTTACGGGATATGATGTTCCGAAATATCGAATCAAGTCATAAGATGTATAACCTGTTGCGAACACCAAAGCAGAATAAGGGGGCCCCTGAAGAAGATCGAAAGTTTGGATAAGTGAAATTCATTTCCAACCTTCAAGGAATAAATCCAACACCATGAAACCGCTTTATCCTCTAGCCCTAATTTTATTGCTCGCAACCAGTGCTTGCCAAAAGCCCACAGAAGAGTCAACAGCAGTTGTAGGAAACCCTGCGGCTGAAGGTTTTAATTTTGATGGTTCTGATCCGGCAGCAATCGAGCTTGCCGATAGTATCATGTCAGCAATGGGAGGACGCGCCAATTGGGATGCAACGCGCTTTATCTCCTGGAATTTTTTTGGAAGAAGGGATTTGGTTTGGGACAAGGCAACCGGCAGGGTTCGAATAGAATCGCCAACCGATTCCACAATTTACCTTGTCAATGTTGAAACGGGTGAAGGCCGTGTTCAAATAAAAGGACAGGAATTGGTGGAGGCGGATTCCTTGGCTAAAATGCTGGACAGGGCAAAAAGTATTTGGATCAATGATTCGTATTGGTTGGTGATGCCTTATAAACTTAAAGATACGGGTGTTACACTACAGTATCTTGGTAAAGAAAAAAATTCAAAAGAGGTGTTGAGCAATGTGCTGGAACTTACATTCAACGAAGTGGGTGTAACACCCGAAAATAAGTATCAGCTATACGTAGGCATTCATGACAACCTCATAAATGAATGGTGTTACTTCAAAAGCGCAGAACTGGATTCAGCAACCGCAATCTGGCCGTTCGATAATTATAAAAGATATGGCAGCATTTTGTTATCGGCAGATCGCTCAGATAATAAGGGGCCTAAAAATGTTAAGGTTGATACCGAACTTCCGGATGCGCTATTCGCGGAATTCTAAAGTTTAATTGTTTCATTCGATTCAATTCAGAAAAAGTATATTTGGGAATTGGTCTTACCACCAACGAAGTTTTTAATTACTATTTTTTATGGCGCAGTTTAGTATTGAGGAAATCCCCTCCTTTTATCATCGATATGTTGAACCGTTAAAAGGGAAAAATATGATTGAAGTGCTGGAGAGCGTCAATCATAAAACCCGGGTTTTTTTGAATGACCTGGAAGAATCGAATGGGGATTTTCGATATGCTCCCGGCAAGTGGTCAGTAAAGGAAGTAATTTGCCATCTGTTGGATGCGGAGCGTATATTTTGTTTTCGGGCATTGGCTTTTGCCAGAAATGACAAGACAGAATTACCGGGATTTGATGAGAACACATACGCACCAGAAGCGAATGCGGAAGCCCGTACACTGGCTGCACTTGTACAGGAAGCAGCAAGACTACGCGATACAACATTGGATTTGTTCAACAGCTTTTCATTGGAAATGTTAAACCGAACAGGCGTTGCCAACAAAGGAAATTTCACGGTAAGGGGAATTGGCTATATAATTGCAGGCCATGAACTTCACCATTTAAATGTTTTGCAGGAGCGTTATTTTCCAGGCTAATCAACAGGAGGAATTAAAGATGAGAAGAATAATTGCAGTACTCTTTTTGCTTGCCGGGGTTTATCAAACCAATGGCCAGCAACTTGATAGTTTAGATATTAAGATAGGCCAAATGATTTTGATTGGATTTCCCGGTCAAAAGGTGGACCCGCAAGTCTTGAATGAAATCAAATCGGGAAAAGTTGGGGCCATTATTATTTTCGAAAAAAATATCCCTCCAAAAAATTCCTTTGAAGAGTTAAAAAAAATCAACGCAACGTATCAGCAGGCCGCAACGATACCGTTGATTATTTCCATTGACCAGGAAGGAGGAAGTGTAAATCGTTTAAAAGAAAAGTATGGTTTCCCCAAATCCATAACCGCTCATGATATGGGCAAGGCAAACACCCTGGACTCCGTTCGCTTTTATAGTGCCTCAACCGCTAAAACCTTAGCGGGACTTGGGATCAATATGAACTTTGCACCCGTGGTGGATATTAATTCAAATCCTAACAATCCTGTTATTGCCAAATATGGAAGGTCATTTTCTTCAGACCCCGACTCCGTTGCATTATTGGCAAAAGAATTTATCATTGAACATCATAAATACAATGTGCTCACTTCGTTAAAACATTTTCCCGGACACGGAAGCTCAACGGCTGATTCACATTTTGGTGTGGCGGATGTTACCAACACGTGGGAAAAAGATGAATTGATCCCTTACAAAGAGCTGATTAAATCAAGTGAGATTGATGCGGTAATGACGGCACATATTGTCAATAAAAAACTGGATAAGTCAGGGCTGCCCGGAACGCTTTCCTATAAAATGCTTCAGGGCATTTTACGCGAAGATTTAAAGTTTGATGGTGTCGTTTTTTCTGATGATATGCAAATGCATGCCATCACAAAGCAATACGGATTGGAGGAATCTATAAAACTTGCTATCAACGCAGGGGTGGATATCCTTACGTTCTCAAATAATATTACCGGTAGCGATGAACGCACGGTGGACAAAGTCCACACGATCATCCGGAATTTTGTGAAGACCGGTGCCATCAGTCAAAAACGGATTGATGAGTCGTATGCACGGATTATGAAACTTAAAAGTAGAATAGTGGTGGAATAGATATAAGTAGTAAACAGTTAGACACTAGACACACGTATTAGATGGATTTATTTTCTATTAAATTGCCCACAGTTCCTCGCGTTCCCATTGTGTTGAGCATTCCCCATTCAGGCACACATTTTCCCTCAGAATTAAAAGATCAGTTCGATCCCGGATTATCTGCCCGTCCGGATGATACGGATTGGTTCGTAGACCAGCTGTATGATTTTGCACCTGCTATGGGGATTACTACCATTGCGGCAAACGTATCACGATGGGTCATTGATTTAAATAGAAATCCTGAAGGAAAGCCTTTGTACACGGATGGCAGGATCATCACCGCGATTTGCCCAACAACTGATTTTCTTGGTAATCGACTTTACAAGGATCATCGAAAAGAAGTTGATGAAAACGAAATAGCAAGAAGAAAAGAACTTTACTTCTGGCCGTACCATCAGCAACTGCAAAAAATGTTGGATGAATTGAAAAACGAATTTGGCAATGTTTTGCTTTGGGATTGTCATTCCATACGGCAAGTTGTGAAAACAATTCAGCCTGATAAATTTCCGGATTTAATTCTTGGTGATGCAGATGCTGTGAGTGCTTCCCCGGGGTTGATTGAAACCACCATGTCTGTTTTCGAACATTCAGCGTATACGATTGCGCACAACCATCCTTTTAAAGGTGGTTATATTACACGCAGTTTTGGAAAGCCCGCAGAAAACCAACACGCCCTGCAATTGGAAATGACAAAGGTGAAGTACATGGATGATTCGGAAACGAAATATGATGAGGAAAGGGCAGGGAAGATGCGCACAGAGTTGATAAAGGTTTTTGAAGTTTTGATTAGACAGTTAAACCAACAAGAATGAAATACTTCTCCTTCAAAGCACTCTGGCAAACAGATAAGTGGCTGATGCCAGCGTATGTTGGTGTTGATGAAAATGGATTGATCCGATATGTATCAAATGAAGTTCCTAAAGAACCTATAGCAGTTGAAACCGTTGATGGCTTTGCATTGCCGGGATTTCAAAATGCGCATTCGCATGCCTTTCAATTTGTCATGGCCGGCATGGCAGAAGTTCATCCGGAAGGAATTGATGATGACTTCTGGACCTGGCGTGAAGCAATGTACCAATGCGCATTGAGCGTAAACCCGGATGAGGTGGAGGCAATTGCTTCGATGCTGTATGCAGAGATGCTACGACATGGTTATACACACGTGGCCGAGTTCCATTACCTCCATCACGACAAAGACGGAAAACCCTACCCACATTTGGCAGAGATGGGTGAGCGTTTAATCAGTGCAGCGAAAACCGCTGGAATAAAAATCACACTCGTTCCGGTATTCTATCAGAAAGGAGGCTTCGGACTTGATCCCCAACCCCGGCAACGCAGATTTATTTCACAAACAACTGATGACTATTTCAAACTATTGGATGCTTCTTCGCATGTTATCAGGAATTATGAAAATGCATCGTTGGGATTTAGCGTACACTCTTTGCGTGCTGTTAATTTAGAGGATATTAAAACAACTTATCAACACGGTCCGTCTGACCTTCCTTTTCATATTCATGTTTCAGAACAAAAGAAAGAAGTTGCGGATTGTTTAGCGCATTGTTCACAACGCCCAATGCACTGGTTGTTGGAAAATTTGCCGGTCAACCCTAATTTTCATTTGGTGCATTCTACCCATCTTGATGATTGGGAATTAGAGCATTTAGCAAAGTCTGGAGCAAGTGTTGTGTTGTGTCCTTCTACGGAGGGAAACTTAGGTGATGGTATTTTTAGGATGAAAGAATATGTGAAAATGGGTGGAAGGTGGAGTATCGGTACAGACAGCCATATCGGATTGAACCCATTTGAAGAATTCAGGATGATTGATTATCGCCAGCGATTGGTTACAAATTTGCGCAGCACAATTTCAGGAAATGCTGGTGCCTATCTGGTCAATGAATCCATACAATCAGGAAGGAAAGCAATGGGCATTTCAACCGATCAGTCTTTTTCGATTGGCCAACCGTTTGATGCCTTAGTGTTGAAAGCATCTGATCCATTGCTGGAAAACGCAGCTCCCGAAAATTTAATGGCCACAATTGTCTATACGGCCAATGCTTCCACAAACTTAGGGACTATTGTGAATGGTAAATGGGTGGTGAAAAATGGTGCGCATACAAACGGACAGCAGATTCGAAATGCCTTTAATCATCACATGAAAAAAATCCCCCGGAAAATTTAATTGACCGAAGCGTGTTTCACGAACTAAATTCAGCCAACAACTGATCGATGGGTTTGGAAGCGGGATAAAAATTCAATATCCTTTCCATCACCCTATCCACCACCGTATCCGGACAAGAAGCCCCGCTTGTTAAAACAATTTTTACCGGATCTTTTGAGGGCAAGAAATTATCTGTGGTGACCATTTCCTTTTTATGATAATCGAAATGCCGGATTGTATTCGTCCCCAAAATTTCTTTCTCAGAATTGATAAAATAGGTCGGGAACTTACGCTCACATAATTCAACGATGTGTGAAGTGTTTGAGCTGTTGTACCCGCCAACAACTACTGCTAAATCCGCATCCGTTTCGAGGAGTTCATACGTTGCATCCTGGTTATCGTTGGTTGCATAGCACAACGTATCCTTTGTATCCGCAAAATGTTCGGAAAGGTTTTCAACACCATATTTGGTGATCATTAGTTTTTTGAAATAGTCGGCAATCGCTTGTGTTTCGGTTGCCAACATGGTGGTTTGATTGACCACCCCAACTTTGATCAAATCTTTTGTAGGATCAAACCCTTCTGAAAATTTCCAGGCAAATCCTTCATGAAAATTTTGAGTATCGGCCTCTCCTGTAATATAGTGTCCTAGTTTTTTTGCGTCTTCAATATCCCGAACAATAATTGCAGGGCCCTCGCTTGCACTGTGTGAAAAGGTTGCACGTGTTTCTTCATGGTTGGGTTTTCCATGAATGATGGTGGTAAATTTTTCTTTCGCCATTTTTCCTGCACGGTTCCAAACCTTTTCTACAAACGGGCACGTGGTGTTGTATTGTTGAACTTCAACGCCTTTGTCCAGGAGCAGTTCTTCAATTTCCCGGGTGGTCCCAAAGGCTGGAATGATTACAATATCATCACTTTTGATTTCTTCCCACGGAATAAACTGTGTCCCATCGGTATCCATGATAAATTTTATGCCGCGTTGTTGAAGATCGTTGTTTACTTCCTGATTATGGATCATCTGGCTAAGGAGGAACACACGTTTACCGGTGTTTTCTTCCAATGCTTTGTAACTGATCTCAATAGCATTTTCAACTCCATAACAAAAACCGAAGTGCCGGGCGATGTAAAATACAACAGGTCCAAAATCCAAAACAGTGGGCGCAAAATCCTGCTTGCGCGGATCACGGCCCCTGCGTAGTTCTTTTATTTTTCCGGTAACCGATGACCGGTAGTAGAATGGGATATCAAACTTTTTGATAGTTTTTTCTTTAGGAACACAAAAGTAACAAGTTTGTTTTACAGTTAATGGATTATCTGGTGGTGATAATTTTATGGTTGAGCATAAATTCCGTTATTTATTGAATGATGAAGATGTTGAATTTCAAAGGGTCTGTGTTTTTTTGGTCTTTGGTTTTTTTTGTTTTGGTCCAATGCAAAGAAACGGCTAAGCCCCCAGGTCAGGCAGCGGTCAACAGGCCGTCCACAGCAAGCAAAGATGGGATGGTATGGATACCTGGTGGGGAATTTATTATGGGCGCAAAAGAACAAAGTAGCACCAACGATGCGTTACCCGCACGTCCTGTTAAAGTAAATGGTTTTTGGATGGATGAAACGGAAGTGACAAACGCGCAGTATGCTGCATTCGTAAAGGCAACGAATTACATAACATTGGCAGAAAGATCAATCGACTGGGAGGAAATGAAAAAATTGCTACCGGCAGGAATGCCCAAACCTTCTGACAAAGACCTTCAGCCTGGTTCGCTTGTGTTTATCCCTCCGAATGGCCCGGTCTCGCTACATGATTATTCTCAATGGTGGAGTTGGGTGGTTGGTGCAAATTGGAAACATCCGCTTGGTCCTGGCAGTACCATTGATGGAAAGGACAATTATCCTGTAGTTCAAATTTCATACGAAGATGCAGTAGCGTATGCTGAGTGGGCAGGAAAGCGACTACCAACAGAAGCGGAGTATGAATATGCTGCCCGTGGTGGATTGGACTTTAAAACTTTTTCGTGGGGAGACGAATTAAATCCTGAAGGAAAATATTTAGCAAATTATTTTCAAGGTGCTTTCCCGTATAACGACAGCGGGGATGACGGTTATGCGGGGACGGCCCCGGTAAAATCGTATCCACCCAACGGGTATGGACTTTATGATATGACCGGCAATGTTTGGGAACTTTGTACGGATTGGTTTGCGGTTGAAGATTTTAACAAAAGCAATCCCACTGCAATTATTGTCGACCCCCGTGGACCGGCAAAAACAGTTGACCCCAATGACCCCTATGCTGTGAAGCGCGTTTCAAAAGGAGGATCTTTTTTGTGCAGCCATGAATATTGCTCAAACTACAAACCAAGCGGAAGACAAGGCTCCTCGTTCGATACCGGAATGAACCACACGGGATTTAGATGTGTAAAGAACTAGTTGATTAGCAAATTAGACAATTTGTAAATGAGGGATTTCCAAATCATCAAATCTACTAATCAACAAATTAACTATGCTGCCCGCGACAGCTTATCTTCTTTTATCTGGTTCTTTCGCATTTCTTTCTTCTCCAGGTCAAACCATTTTACTTCTACCAGATTTGACTTTAAGTACTTCAATACTTCTACCACTTTGCCATCAATTTTACTGCGAACACGTTCGCCTTTTTTAAATAGTCTTCTCATTGATTTTTCACAACATTAAGTTCTACATACGGAACGAATATAAGAATTCTTCTTTATCGTCAGGATATGTCCCGGAAAAAATTACAATTTCCCCGGACCTGATCTTTTTCAGTTCTTTTCTAAACTGCTCAACGGATGATATCGGTTCATCATTTACTTTCGTGATGATGAAGCCTTCATGCAAATTGGTATATCGCCTGATTTTACCATTTGCCAGCCTCTTTACGCGCACTCCACTTTTCAGGTCAAGCATTTTCAAAGTGCGTTCATCCACTTCCTCAACGTCAATTCCCAACGAAGCGGTTCCATCAAGCTTTTCGCGTTTTACAATTGCTTCATCACCACTCCGTGTTTTCAGTATGATGGGATAGGTAAACGTTTTCCCCTTGCGATCTACCGTAACCTCAACTTTATCACCCGGACGGTGGCGACCGATTTGCTCAATTAAATCTGCATTCGTCCTGATTTTTACCCCGTCAATTTTAACAACCACATCGCCCTCTTTGATGCCGGTGTTTTTAGCCGAACTGTTTTCAGCAAACCCTGCAATGTACGCGCCTTCATTGACCGCAAGGCCAAATTGCCTTGCCAATTGACTGTTGACACTTTGAATATTTACACCCAACCAACCGCGCTGAACAACGCCATATTCTATGATGTCTTCAACAATTTTATTTACAATGTTGGAAGGAACGGCAAAACCATAACCTGAATATGATCCGGTTTGACTGGCGATGGCGGTATTGATCCCCAAAAGCCCTCCTTGTAGATTCACCAGTGCACCACCACTATTGCCAGGATTGATTGCAGCATCTGTTTGGATAAAAGATTCGATGGCGGTATTTCCATTTTCATCTCCGGTGCGCAAAATATTGATGCTTCTTCCTTTGGCTGAAATGATTCCGGCCGTAACAGTTGATGTAAGGTTAAACGGATTTCCTACAGCCAATACCCATTCACCGATGCGTGATTTATCCGAATCTTCAAATGCTAAAAACGGAAGGTCCTTTTCACTGATACGGATCACTGCGAGATCTGTGTCTGGATCGGTACCGATTACTTCCGCTTTATAAGTACGATTGTCTATCAACGTTACTTCTACAACATCTGCATCTTGTACTACGTGATTATTGGTAACAATATATCCTTGCGGATTGATAATTACTCCCGACCCCGAACTCTGACTGGGCCCTTGCCGATTGTAGGGACCGAAGAAATCGCGCAGCGGATCGTTGCTGCGTTGTTGCACATTTGTGATTTTTTGCTGGGAACGAATGTGTACAACTGCCGGCATTACTTTTTCAGCTGCATCACTGAAGTTTATCGGGATTGCTTCACCCTTTTCATTTACAGAATACGCTACCCTGGCAGCAGGGGTAGATTGAAAATGGAGGGAAACATTTTCATTTGTGCCATTTAAAAATTGAAAGGAAGCAATGGTAATTAAGCTTCCCAGAATAGCTGCCAAAAAAAGAGATCCAAATCTTTTCATCTGTTAATAATTTGATTTTTGGTTTTAATTCGATTTCTCCAACATCAAAAGTTGGGCTAAACCAATTGGATATGAAATTTTGTCAGCCTTCCCCACTATCCAACTAAAAATTTAGCACTGACGCTGGCAATACTCTACTTACGTTTTTTATAACAATTTGGTTCTTTTTCTAAAGATTAACCCTTCTTAAATCAAGGATAACAACGTTTGGCTAAAACCTAAAAATAAAAAAACCGTATTAGCCACTATGTTTTCTTTTGTCCGGCCTTCCATAAATGAGATTCCTGAGCATCGATCATTGAAGCGTTGGATGAACCGTTTGCGCGTGATGCTGTACATTTGGTCGTTCCTTTTTGTTGTTCTTTTGCTCGTTACCCTCTTCGATTCCATTTGATTCACCCGTTGCTTTTTTCGTACTTGCGCCCATGATAAACTTTGGTGGGGAAGTACATTTAAAAAAAGGAAAGGAATTTTCCATTCAGCGAAATCATCCGTGGATATTTTCGGGGGCCATCCAGAAAGAGGAAGGGGATCTTCCTGATGGCTGTTGGGTGAAGGTACGCGACTCAAAGGGTCAGGTTCTTGGCTACGGCCATTACCAAAAAGGAAGTATCACCGTCAGGATTATCGCCTTTGGGGCTGATGAACCTGATCACAATTTTTGGTCAAATAAGCTTAAGAAAGCCATTTTACAACGTAAAAACATCGGGCTTGGCAATCCGGGCACCAATGCCTTTCGACTGATCCATGGGGAAGGGGATGGTGTATCGGGGCTCATCATCGATTTCTATAACGGGGTTGCGGTAATGCAGGCCCATTCTTTCGGAATGCATGCGGACCGTTTGGACATCGCGAATGCACTAAAAGAAACAATGGGTGATGCGTTGCTGGCGGTTTACTATAAAAGCAAATCGACATTAAAGAATAATGAAGACCAGCAAGACGGATACCTGATTGGCCATTCGGAAACCCCGCATCGTGTTTTGGAAAATGAACGAAAGTTTTTTGTCGATTGGGAAACGGGACAAAAGACCGGATTTTTTTTAGACCAACGAGACAACCGCGAGTTGCTGGGGCGTTATTCCAAAGACCGCTCGGTCTTGAATACATTTTGTTACACCGGGGGTTTTTCTATTTACGCATTGCACGCAGGAGCTTCATTGGTGCACTCGGTAGATGCTTCCGAAAAAGCAATCGCGCTAACGCGAAAGAATATTGAGTTGAATGGTTTTGATCCTTCACATCACGTTTGTACAGAAAGCGATACGATAGAATTCTTAACAAATAATGGAATCCATTATGATGTCATTGTGCTTGATCCTCCCGCATTTGCAAAACACAGAAGTTCAAAACACCAGGCTATCAAAGGCTATCAACGGTTGAATGCCGAAGCCATGAAAGCAATTAAACCGGGAGGAATTATTTTTACCTTTTCGTGCTCGCAGGTGATTGATCGTCAACTTTTTTATAGCACGGTTGTTTCCGCGGCCATACAATCGGGTAGGGATATTAAAGTCCTTCATCATTTATCCCAACCTGCCGATCATCCTGTTTCCATTTATCATCCGGAAGGCGAATATTTGAAAGGGTTGGTGCTTTATGTTTCGTAGGGTTCCAACCACCTCGTGAATAGTTGTGTCAAACAGGAAACAAGTTTTTTATGAGAACGATATTCCCTCTTTTGTTTACGGCACTCCTTCTTTTCAATTGCTCCGATGAAAATGTAAGCAAGCAAGTGTGTTCTACGCCCGCTACTCTTCGTGACTTGTCGGGCCTTGACGGCTGTGGATTTGTCTTTGAACTTGATGATGGCAAAATACTCATACCCCTGATACTTGGTTATTGTGGAACCCCTCCTCTTTCCCCTGCAATCACAGAAGACCCGCTATATAATTTTAATTGGGAAGATGGTAAACGCGTGATGATTGACTATACCATCGCAGAGATGCCCAACATCTGCATGGCGGGACAAGTTGTAAAGATTACCTGCTTAAGTGATTACCATATTGCTACAGACGAGCAGTGATCCAATGCATCCGATTTTAAAGTAAAGCTTAGGGTTTTGTGATTGCGTTTTCCGAACGGATTAAATCGCCCGTAATCGACCGGATGTGTTCGGTTTAGTACACTAAATTCACTATTTAAGCCGGTTTTTGATTCAAAATCCATATTAATGGATATGGCACCGGACTTGCAATCAGGTCGGAAACAACTTCAAGATGCTTAAAAACTACTTCAAAATCACCCTCCGCTCCCTTTGGAAACATAAAGCCTATTCCATCATTAATTTGTTGGGATTGTCATTCGGGTTGTCAGCCGGGATTTTCATTTTACTCTATGTTGTGGACGAAGTTTCATACGATAACTTCCATGCCCGGAGCGAGCGTATCTATCGGGTCAATTCCGGGTTTTCAAATCCTGCTACTGGCGAAAAAGAGGGAACAATGGATACCAATGCGTGGCCGGTTGGTAAAGTTTTGGAAACGGAATATCCAGAAGTGGAAGCTGTTTTGTATACCCGCAATGCATTTGGTTTGCTCATCAATTTCGAAGAGAAACAAATACGGCAACGAAGTTTTTTCGCCAGTGAAGAGTTCTTTGACATCTTCTCTTTCGAAATGGTTGAAGGCAACCCTTCGACAGCCCTCGAAAAACCGTACTCCGTTGTGATTACCGAAACGATGGCGAACAAGTATTTTCCGAACACAGAAGCGTTGGGCAAAACACTTACCATGATGGACACGCTTCAGTTTGATGTTACCGGTATTGCCAAGGATGTTCCGGCAAATTCACACATTCAATTTGAAGTGTTGATCTCTTTTTCCACCTATCGTGATATCGATAAATCCTTCGATTATGGTTCGGGCTGGGGACATTTTAATATGCGAAATTATATTTTGCTCAAAGAAGGATCGGATGCCGTTGCGTTTGCCCAAAAGGCGTCCGGTATGTACGAAGAAAAAGTTTCACAGATGCTCCGCGAATGGGGCACCAGTGCGTATCTCGATTTTGAAAAGATGCCGGATATTTACCTGAAGTCGGAAGCAGGAAATGGGATGGGGCCCAGTGGCGATATCGACCGGGTTTATCTGGTTTCCGGAATCGGAATATTTGTAATCATATTGGCCTGTATCAATTTCATAAACTTAACCACGGCAAGGTCTACCTACCGCTCGCGTGAAGTTGGATTGCGAAAAGTAGTTGGCTCTTCGCGCACGCGGTTGATTTTTCAGTTTTTGGGAGAAGCTTTTATGTTGAATTTATTTTCATTTTTTATTGCACTTGCTTTGGCAGGATTGACCCTTCCGTTTTTCAATGAGTTACTGGCAAAGTCTTACACACTTTCAAGCCTGGTGCATCCTCAAATAATAATCGGTATTTCAATTTTGATACTTGCGGTTTCTTTCTTTTCCGGTTTTTATCCGGCCCTTGTATTATCGGGAATGAAACCCATTGAGATTCTCAAAAACAAAGTAAGCCTAAGTGAAAGGGGGGTTGCGTCAAGAAGGGTATTGGTTGTTTTTCAATTTATGATTTCTGTGTTGTTGGTATTGGGCACACTTGTCGTCATTGATCAGTTGGCGTTTATGCAGCACGAAGAACTTGGTTTTGCAAAGGATGAAATATTTATTATCAATGGTAGCCGCACTGCAGATGATAAGCTTGCAAATTTTAGGAATGAACTAAAAAACCAATCTGTTGTAGCGGCCCTTACGTTTGCAAATGCTGTTCCGGGAAGGCCCGGCTGGGCAGGACAAATTGCATATCCCGAAGGTATGCAAGGCGAACGTTCGGTGAGTTTGGAATACATGGCGGTTGACGATGCGTATGTTCCTACATTGTCATTGGAAATAATTGCCGGTAGGAATTTTGATATCAACCGGCCAACCGATTTAGGGAATAGTTTGGTCATCAACGAAGCGTCTGTTAAAATTTTAGGTTGGGATTCACCGGAAGATGCGATTGGGAAAAAGATTGAATCACCTTCGGGATATCCTGCCGGGGAGGTAATTGGTGTTATCAAAGATTACCATCAAGCAGGCCTGCAACAAAAAATCAGTGCTGTTGCCATGAACTACGATCCAGAAAATAGTTATTTGATTGCCGTTCGGTTTAAAGCAGGCGACACAAAAAATTTATTAAGTGAAGCCGAAAAACTGTGGAAGCAACACTTTCCTGATCGTGATTTTAGCTATTACTTTTTAGACGAAGATTTTGCAAGACAATATGAAAGTGAAGAGCGACTGGCCAAATTATTTGGGTTCTTTTCAGTGGTCACAATTGTGATTGGTGTGATCGGGCTACTGGGGCTGGTTTCATTTATGATCGTGGCCAGAACGAAGGAAATTGGTGTCCGTAAAGTAATGGGCGCTGGAGAGCTGGCGATTGTCCGGTTGCTTTCGATGGAAACATTGATATTGGTGATGATTGCCTGCTTAATTGCTATCCCCCTCGCATGGTATGGAGGAAATGAATGGCTCAATACGTTTGCCTATCGCACACAACTGAACCCGGCCATTTTCGTTGTTGCGTTTTTGATTGCAATGTCTATTTCATTTATCACGATCAGCGTGTTAACGATAAAAGCCGCCCTTTCAAACCCCATAAAATCGTTGCGTTACGAATAATCATTAGCCCCGTCCTTTCTGGTCGGGGCTGGATTCCAAAAGGTTTAGTAATTTTCAGGATAATTGGATTTGACTGATACCTTTATGGAGTGGATAAAAATTTTTTCATCTGAGGAGGAGGCTCGGCAGCGGATGTCACAAAAATCGCTTCAGCTCTTGATATTGCATGGCGAAAGGATTTGTTTCGCATTTACCCACAACGAATTCCATGCGGTACAGGACCGGTGCACCCATAATGGCGAATCCCTTAGTAAAGGACATGTGAACCATCTGGGCGAAGTAATTTGCCCGTGGCATAATTACTGTTTTAATTTACAAACCGGTAGCGAGGTCCAAAACCGTTCAAAGGATCTTAAAACCTATCCGATCAAAGTTGATGATACAGGTTTTTATATTGGCATTTGAAATACATCCGCGGGCGTTTCGTTTAAGATTTTGATGAGAATAATTTTTGTAGTGTGTTTGCTGGTAAGTTGGACAGGATCATTCTGCCAGTATGCGATACCCGAAAGTCAGCTGTTTGATCAGTTGGAACCGAATGCACCACTTCCGGAAAAACTCTTGAGTACACGTACAGTTGTTTTTTATTCACCATCGTATTCCCGGGCTGAGTTGCAAAAAATCCAATTGGGTTTTCAAAAAACAGGGATTGATGCCGTTGCCTATTATGATTTGGATAAAGTATTTGCCGGAAAGGATGTGAGCATTGCCCTTGCGGATTATTTAAACAGCCGCGATATCACCAACCTTGTCATCTTCATAAAAGATCAAAAGAAATTTAAAGTGGCCATCACCACCTTTAACACAAAAGAAACTTTTTTTGAGAAAAGCCAATACGCCTGGACGATGGAAAACCCGGTCCTTTCTGATTTACTACAGAGTGTTTATCTCACCGCAACCAATGCTTTGAAAAATGAGAACCTGCTTATCATTGATGTAGTGGAAGATGATTTGCAGATTGAGGTGATAAAGGGCAGGCGTCAGGATTTTTTTGCGATGGATTTAAAAGTGGACAAGCTGGCCGTGCCTAAATTTGGAAATGAGGAGCAAGACAAAAAGCTGGAAGAAATCTTTAAAGACTATCCATACAAATATGAGTTTACCGAACCAGGTATTCCCGATACCGAGCTTAGAAAGAAAGGTTTTTTTTATGTGTTATCCTATGTTCATTCGCGGGGCATTCTGGCGCGTGATTTATTGGGATATGATATTTCAAAAGGAGAGACAGCTATTGTTTCTGTAACGTATCCAAATGGGGAAGTACAATTGAAGAATTTTCCAGCAGAACAAAAAGTCTATAAGTTTTATTTTAAACACATTGATTCCGGCAGTGTGTTTCTTGGAACAAAGTGGGATGCCGACCTCACCTGGGAACAAGCACTACGCAATCAATTGAAAGGGTTCAAAAAAGAATTGGGGATCAACTAAAATAAAAAAAGGGCCGAAGCCCTTTTTTTATTTACAAGCCTTTTAAAGGCTATTTCAAATTGAAGGAAGCTCCCATCATGTACAATCCGGCTGTTTGATCAGCAGCATAGAATTCCCTTGATTGAGCACCTGTTAAATTGCGTGCATTGGCAAAAATGTTAAGTCCACTAACGATCTCGTAAGATGCTTTTGCGTTGAACATCAACTTACCATCTATCTGTCCAAATGCATATTGCGCTGGCCTGATACTTCCATCAACATTGTATTGAGACCCATCATATTGATGCTGCTTTGTGAAATAATACCCGCTTACGTTGATGTTAAGTTTGGATATGGGCTGGTAGTTGAAGTAAAACCCACCATACGAACCAGGAGTGTATTCATTCTTTGAATCACTGTAGGTTATAGGTAGAATTGCAGGGTCAGCATAAACAGAAGGCAAATCTTTAGTTTCTGTTTTCTGGAAAGTAAAGAACGGCTTAAACTGGATCTTCTGATTCGGAACGTAATTGAAAGAGATCGTAGCCCCGATTTGTTCTGCAGTTGTAGGAACATTCATAAACTGTAATGTTCCAGATCCGTCAATTTGGTTAAAAGCCGTTAGGTTTTCTGCATTTTGGTGGAAGACATCCAAATCCAATTGAAATTTAGGGCTGATTTTAACACGGTATCCAACTTCAATCATCGTAAGTGTAAACAAATCAAGGTTAGTGTTTCCAAAACTTCCGCCAGGAACATCGATATTCAAGAAGTTGTAGCCGATAAATGAACCACTGTTGGATTTTGTATAAGCGGCACGAACCAGGTTCTTTTCGTTGATCTTGTAAGTGGTTGCAAACTCATACGCAAGGTAAGCATCATCCGGATCAGAGAATTTATCCAAACGCAAACCTGCCAGCACTCTCCATTTTTCTGTGAAGGCCAAGTCTGCGCGAACGTAACCAGCAATAGTATTGATTGTATTCTCCGCGTTAAAAAGCCCAGGGCGCGTTGGATCTGTGGCATAATCACGATCATCAAAAGTAGTAGTTTGATAGCTGAACCCGGGGGTTACTTTAAACTTCTTACTGATTTGGATATTGTATTCAGCAACGAAATCCGCAACGTTAAAATCATATTCTGCATCAGGAACAGTTCCCTTCAAATCAATATTGTGGCCTTTCAGGTAAGAGGCACGAACATCAAGGCCATGGATTTTTGCAGTCAAATTAGCAGATGTATTTTCGGTTGATCCTTCATTTAACGGATTGAAAATCCATATCTTTTGGAATTCTGCGGCTTGTGTTGCCAATGAAAGGTCAAAAGAAATGTTTTCGGAGGCTGTATAGTTCAAATATCCGTTGACACCCCATTTGTTCAACGCACGCGATTGATCATCATAACGGCCTGGATTGTTGGTTGGGCCGTACACACCGGTCCCTGCATTGTAATAGTCACTATCAACACGGTCCCTGTTTTGCATATTTCCGGAAAGGATCACACTGAATTTGTCGCCAAATTTTTTACCAACACTAAGGTTGCTTGTGTAGGTTCCAAGTGTACCGCCTTGTGCGCTTGCTGAAACCATCGTCTCTTTTGTGTCCATCCTTTTGGTAATGATGTTGATAACACCCGTTACAGCATTAGGTCCGAACAATGGGGAAGAAGGTCCCCTCACAATTTCGATACGCTCTACATCATTAACATCGATTGGAAGGGACTCCCAATTGGTACCACCAAGTCCATGGTTGAAAACCGGGCGGTTGTCGATCATTACCAGTGTGTAAGCATTTGTTTTTAGAAAGGTTCCGTTTGTACGGGTAAGGTTTTCCATTCCACGGATGTGGATGTCGTACATGCCGTTTGCTTGCTCGCGCACAATTACCCCGGGTGCCAAGCGTAGCGCTTCCATAATGGTAGGCGCGCCTGATTTTTCTATTTCTGCTTTTGTAATCGTATAACTTGAAAGGGGTGCATCAAACAGGGTTTCACTTTTCTTTGATGCGGAGTTTATAGGTATGTTCATTAGTTCCTCCAAACTCAATGAAAACATATCATCCTCATTTGTGTCTTGGGCCCATGTTGGAACAGAGAGGACAAGGAGCCCCACCATGCATAGCCACTGGTTAAATTTCATCTTTTTGTTTTTTTGGTTTAACGGCAGCAAAGATGAGGTGCTATTGTTGGATGTTTGAACGGATACTATTCAAAACCTTACATCAATGACAATAGCGTAGTTTATTGATGCCCAGCTTGGTAAATTCACTTCTTTCGGTGATGGAAAAACGGGTGGAACGTAGTTTTAACAGGTTAAACGACTGTTTTTGATGTTAAAGGTTCTTTTTTCCACACAAGTGAGATTCCTGCTGTCGCACTGTGATATTTTGTTTTTCGTGGATGAGATTTCAAAAACCAAACATGTGGATTTTGATTTCTGTTTTTTTTGTTTCTGTTTTCCTTAATCAGGCGTGGTTACTGATAACTTTATTATCTCCTTTCTGCGCTTTTCAGAACGATTACTAAACACAGCCATTACCGGCCAATATAAACAGTAAGAAAAACCGGAAACGGCAGAACCAACTATTGGATTGGGGATAACCAACACCAGGAAAACAGAGAGTAAGGGGATGCTTCCCATTAAAAGATTGGCAGTTATGCTGGCTTTTGTGTCGAATATTTCTATTTCATTCAATTCCAATTCATCTTTTTGCTTATGGGCATAGCGGTACATTAGCATTAATATGATGAAGAGGCTTGCTGCACCTAATCCGTAGATAACCATCAATCGGTTCATCTCAGGGGGAGTGATCATCGTATTGATTTCCATTCCCACAGTTGTATTTACACCAAAAAGTGGGGAGATCAAACCATAGTAAATCTTAACAAGGAGTTTGGTTAGAAATTTTAATGGGTACACATAAAAGAGGAGGAGAAAAAGCAAGATGGTATTGAGCATGACGATACGTCCGCTTCGAAATCCATAGCGGATAAAAAATTTGAAATGTTCAAACCATACCAACGTAATCAAGGCAATACACATTGCAAATGGCAAAAGGTCTTGTGTGAAAACCAGCAGTTCCTGAAACGTGTTGGGGGCAGATGTTGAAATAAGGAGGAGGCCAATGGCAAGGGCAAAAACGGAATCACTAAGGGCTTCAATCCGGGTACTGTCTTCGCCACGGTACCGGAACTCTTTGTTCATTCCGATGAAATGTTTTTTGACAGCGCTTCGCACCATGTTTTTTTATATTAAACCTAACAATATTTGGCGGGCTTTTCAAACCGCCAGCTATTGCCGGGTAGGATCAAACGGAGATGATTGTTGGTGAAGTCGAATTGCTTTCCTTGATAGGAAAAATGCTACAATTAACGATACGATAGCACCCAACCACACGCCTGGGATAAAGGAAATAAACAAGAAATAATCATACGCACCATGAAAAAGTGTTGCGACAAACAAGCCCAAAAAAGAATAATAGAGTTTCTTGTCGAGGGAGAATTTTGCTTTGCCTAAAAAATAGCCCATTAAAATGGCAAAGGTAGCGTGAGCGGGCACTGCGGTGAACATGCGGAGGATCCCTGTGGCGAAACCGTATTCAAAAACATAGAGGATGTTTTCCAGGGTTGCAAAACCCATTCCCACCATTACCGCATATACAATTCCATCAAAAGGTTCATTGAAATGTTTGTTGGGGAAGAGTATAAAACGGATAAAAAGAAATTTACTTAGCTCTTCGATGAAGGCTACTTTGAAAAAGGCATTTATGAATTGATGGGTAACATCATCTTCGCGCAAAACCATCCAATACTGTGTTGGTAAAGAAATCAGTAGCGTAACAATTGTACTGAGAATGCCATATAAAAAACTAATGGCAAGTAGCCGAAAGGGTTCCGGTTCGTGCTTATCTTTTAGGTAAATGAAAACAACAATTGCAAAGCCCGGGGCAAGTGCGAGTGAAAGAAGGGCGAGGAAGTCCATACAGGTTATTCAAGCACTTCTTCTACCTCATCAAGTTTTTTAACGGTATACTTTCCTGAAGTGGCGTAGATGATTTTTCCTTCTTTGTCTAGCACAAAAAAGTAAGGGATGTCTTTCTTCTCAAAATCGAGGGCTTCTTTATAGGTTTTTAGTTCCCCTTTATAAAAAAGCAGGTACGGGAGCAACTGCGGGTCAACATTTTTTATTGCTTTCTTTTTGGCGGTGCCGGTAGCAGCAGCATTGATCCCTGTAAACATAGGGATAAAGTATACATTCACATCGTAGCCAAAACTTTCGAACAACCCTTTGTTCTTTTGAATGAATTTTGTGAACACAGGTTGAAACCATCCATTTAATTCATCTTCCGATTTTTTTGAATACGCCAACCCCACCAATGTATATTTTCCCTTTACGTGATCGGGTAAAATTACTTTTACATCGTCCACGGTTTCGGCTTCCATTGCTGGAAATACAGTTCCAATGACTTGAGCTGACAGGCTGGTTGAAAAAACCAGGATCAAGGAAGATAAAAGGATGCGCATGGTAACAACTTTTTTGATGCTATCGAAGATAGGCATTTCGTTGCAGGTTACAAGTTACCGGTCTGGAAAATCAGGTAACCTGCAACCTGTAACTTTTAATGAGTGGAGGCATTTATTTCGGAAACAAGCTCTTATCAATATTCGGAATCACTTCCAGCGCATTTTTATAATAAATTTTCTTTAAGACTTCATCCGGCAGGTTCAATCCATACATGCGCCAAAATGCGTGGTAGCGTTTGTGGTACGGGAAATAATCATCGTTTGATTCGAGTACCCTGAAATAAGTCTCATATTCACCGGGCACCCAGCTATCCTTTCCGAACATCACGCGGTCCTGGTACTTTAACATAAAGTCATGCGCCACCCGGGGTTGCCTTCCAAGTTCTGCTATGACCGCGCCAATTTCCACATACATGTTGGGAAATTGTTCCAATAGTTCACTAAGTTTTTTCAAATCATTTGGGTACCAACCCATGTGTGCATTGATAAACTTGGTCTTCGGATGCTTTTTGAAAATGTTGTGTTGCTCTTTAATGATTTGTTCCCAGGGTGCAGGATTGGTATCACCGCGTTGCCGGCCAGGGTGGGTTTTCAATTCCAACCATCTTTCATTGGTTGAATCCATCGGATCCCAAAAAGGTTTTGGGTCGGCAGCATGAATTAAAACTGGGATCCCCAATTCACCACACTTTGCCCAGATGGGATCAATCCGCGGATCATCGATTGCGATCCTGTTTCCTTTGCTGTCGTTGGTGTGCATGCCCAGGCTCTTGTAAATTTTTAATCCGTTGGCGCCAAGCTTCACATCGTTCTCCAATTGTTTAAGAATTCGGCCTTGCCATTCTGGGTCATCGATCGGACTAAAGTCAATGTTGGTGAAAACGATAAAACGGTTGGCGTAATTCTTTTTTACATTTTCCAACGATTTTTCAAGGTGTTCTGTAGTTCCCCTTCCCCTACCGCTGAGGTTCACCATTACTTTCATGTTCATTTTGTCCATTTCCTCAATCAACCTTGACAAGTCCATAGTGGGCATATTGAATTGGTGGTTGTGGACATCTATGAATGGGAACTTTGCTTTTGTGATATGATGCTCTGGCACGACAAGCGTTGAGGGGGGATCATACACTTCAAAATCCATTTTTGGTGCAGGGTTTTGGGCAAAGGAAGGATGTAAAACAATGAATGATAATAATCCAATCGTAAATAACTTAACCATAGTCTTTTTCATTTCTGAAAGGTACGATTTACACGAGGTGATGGACAAGTTTCTTGTGAATTCGGGGGGGATTCCATTTGAATGGCAAAGGCAATCGATCACTTTCAGTAATGGCTGTGTACAGAAACAGTTTTCTTAGTACCTTGCTTCTAAATTTTTAATCGTACCTATGAAGCGCTTTTTTGTTTTGATAATGCTGGTTCCCTTTTTCCTGCACGGCCAAACCGTAGAGGAAATTAAGAAAAAATTAGAAGCGGAAGATTATGCAGGGGCAAAAGCTGCTGCTACCAAAATGATTGCACAAAGCCCATTAAATAAAGAGGCGTTTAGTCTTCGTGGACAAGCACGTATGGGGTTGGAAGATTTTTATGGCGCTATTGGCGATTTCAATTTTGCATTGGAGATCGATAGCGTATTTGTAAATGCGTATAACTTTCGCGGAGAAGCAAAGCTAAGTTTGGCAGATGATGAAGGGGCCATTTTGGATTTTGACAAAGCGATTAAACTCAATCCGAAATTAGCGGATGCCTATACGAATAGAGGATTGGCGAAATATAATATTGAAGATTTGCAGGGGGCGTATTTTGATTTTTCAAAAGCATTGGAAATCGGGCCAGCCGATGCCGACAAATATTTTAACCGTGGGGTTGTAAAAGCAGAGTTGGAGGAATTCATCAGCGCCATTGATGATTACAACAAAGCAATCGAACTAGATAAAACCGATCCTTCACTTTTTAATTACCGGGGTGTCGCGCACTACAATGTTGGAAATTATGATTTGGCAATTGCGGATTATGACCAGGCAATAAAACTGAATGCAGAAGACCCGTTGCTTTTTGAGAACCGGGCGCTTGCCAAAAGTGCGAAGGAAGATTTTAAAGGGGCGTTGGCAGATTACAATAAGGCGATCGAATTGGATCCGGAAGAACCAGAAACATATAATTTACGGGGCGTGATAAAATACACGTTGGAAGATCATGATGGTGCCATAGCTGATTACACCAGCGCCATTGAACTGGACGACACTAATCCTGTTTATTATGATAACCGTGCGCTTAGCAAAGCTGAAAAAGAAGACTATGCAGGCGCAGTTGATGATTACACTGCCTCAATAGAATTATACCCAAGCGATCCGGAAACGTTTCATCAACGCGGGATGGTAAAATTGTTGATGAACAATAACTACGATGCCTGCCTGGATTTTAAACGTGCAGAACAAATGGGTTCCGCTGACGTGAAGGAAGTGATTAAGAAGAATTGCAAGTAGTTTCTACTTTGACAGATTTAATCCAAAGGCTACAGATGCATTACCAACCAACCCTTTCTCTTAGATTTAAAGAAATCTGTCAAAGTAGAATGTAATATGCACATCGCTATTATCCTTAATGGGATATCCGGAAAGAAAAAAAGGGTAAAGAAGAAAATTCTTCCGCTGCTTCAAGGGAAATTTTCAGTTGAACTTTTTCAAACCATTTCAGCGGATGATGCTTTTCGATTGGCATCTGAAGCTGTTGACAAAAAATTTGAGCTCATTTTAGCAGCCGGTGGCGATGGCACACTGCACCAGGTTGTAAATGGAATCCTTACGGGCCGTGAGGATAAAACAGATTTACCAATACTCGGATTGATCCCCATTGGTACCGGAAATGATTTTGCAAGATCGATTGGATGCAAAGTTGACATTCAATCATTGATCACATCCATTTCAAAACGACAAACAAGAAATATTAACGTTGGCAAGATTTTTTATACGAATTTTGAAAATCCGGAACAAACACAAACCCGCTTCTTCATTAATGTAGCCGATGCAGGCATGGGGCCGGATGTTGTGAAAAGGATTTCCCGTCAACGAAATTTTTTGGGGATTCCCTACTCATACTTTCTGGCCATCATAAAAACTTTTTTCCATTATAACTTAATCACAATTAAGGCTGTTGCTCCGCAATGGTCGTGGGAAGGGAAAGCACGTGCCATTGCTGTGGCGAACGGAAAATATTTTGGCCAGGGATTGTGCATCGCTCCAGGTGCTAAACCGGACGATGGGATTTTTTCAACTTTTATCTGTGCGAAAGTTTCTGTGTTTGATTTCATCCGGTATTCCATTCCTTTAAAATCTGGCAAGAAGATCAACCACCGTGAAGTGCTGTACAACACCTGTGACCAGATGGAGCTTACTTCGGATGGACCGTGTGGGGTTGAGGCCGATGGGGAATACCTTGGGGTTTTGCCTGCAAGGATAGAAATGATAAATAACTCTATTAAGTTTTTAGCATAAAAAAAGGAGATGGTTAAAACCACCTCCTTTCAAGATTTTAGGGATAATTTTATAAACCCTCCAAGCTGTCCATTCCTCCTGATCCCAAGAAGATAGCTGCAATTGTTCCCCACATTAAAATAACCAGGACGAAAGCAATTACCGCCCAGATAAGCGTTGCTTTTGCCCAATTGGCACGATTAGGATTTCCCTCCGAACCAAAGGCCCAAACAAAGAGCATAATAAATCCCACCAATGGAATGGCACAAATGAGTGTGGTGATGAGCCAATCCTTTACCGACATAACCGGTGCTTGTTGATTTTCCATAATAGAATAAGGTTTAAGTAATAACTAAAGATACTTAAATTGTTTTCTCGATCAATAGCATTTATGAATTCAACGCTTGGGAATTGGATTGGGACATTACAAACAGACCGAATGGAATTGTGCAATACCCTTTCGGGGATTCCTGAAGAACTATTTACCCGGCAACCCAAACCGGGAAAGTGGTCAATTGCAGAAATTGTTGCGCATTTGATAACAGCCGACCGGCTTTCGCTGGAGTATATGAAAAAGAAATCATTGGCAATAGAAACCGTAGGGGATGCAGGATGGTTTGAAGATTTTAAAATGCTGGTTTTTACTGTTTCGCAGCGTATTCCCGTAAAATACAATGCCCCAAAAGGAGTACTCCAAAACACACCCCGTTCCATAGAGCGCTCCAACCTTTCGAATGATTGGAATGTTTTGCTCCAGGACTATAAGATTTTTTTGGAAGGAATACCGGAGCAATACACGCGTAGAAAAATATACAAACATCCCATCCTGGGGCGCATCGATGCCAAACTATGCCTGCAATCCCTTCATGAACATTATCACCACCACTTACCGCAAATCAAACGCCTCCTGTAATAATTTTCGTGGTCGGTAAGTTTACTTTCTTCATTTTTGATAAACATTAAAATTTTATGAAGCGAATTATCTGGGTTTTGGTACTTACATCTTTTGCCGCCACAGGCATTGCCCAAAACCTTCAAACACCAAAACAATTTTTAGGCTATGAACTAGGCGACCGGTTTACCCGCCACCACCGTGTGGTTGAATATTTTCAACATGTTGCTACTGCCCGGCCAAACAATGTGAAATTTTTACAATACGGTGAAACCTATGAACACCGTCCGTTGGTGATCACGATTGTAGGCTCAGAAGAGAACATTAAAAACCTGGAACAAATCCGGTTGGATAATTTGAAAAGGACAGGCCTTGAACCAGGAAGCCCTGCATCAAAAGTCGCTATTGTTTGGTTGAGCTATAATGTTCATGGAAATGAAGCCAACTCCATGGAGGCCGCGATGAAAACAATTTATGATTTGGCCGATCCATCCAATTCAAAAACACAGGAATGGTTGAAAAATACAATTGTTGTTTTAGATCCATGCCTCAACCCGGATGGCCGCGACCGCTATGCGAATTTTTATAATCAGTATGGCAACATCCCCGCCAATTCAAATGGTGATTCGAAAGAGCATCATGAACCGTGGCCCGGTGGAAGGGCAAACCATTATTTGTTTGATTTGAACCGTGACTGGGCCTGGCAAACACAAACTGAATCGCAGGCAAGGATAAAATTGTACAACCACTGGATGCCACATGTACATGTTGATTTTCATGAACAGGGATACAGGAGCCCTTATTACTTTGCACCCGCTGCCGAACCCCTTCATGAAATAATCACCAAATGGCAACGCGAATTTGAAACCATGATTGGCAAGAACAATGCAAAATATTTCGATCAGGAAGGGTGGCTGTATTTCACCAAAGAGAGTTTCGATCTTTTTTATCCAAGTTATGGTGACACCTATCCAACATACAATGGCGCTATCGGTATGACATACGAGCAAGCTGGAGGAGGCTATGGCGGGCTTACCGTAATGACACCAGAAGGTGATCCGCTAACATTGAAAGACAGGTTAACACATCATTACACTACAGGTTTATCAACAGTTGAAATCACTTCTCAAAATGCAACACGCGTAGTCGATGAGTTTGGGAAATATTTTCAGGAAGGAATAAATAGTCCTGCATCTCCGTATAAAACGTTTGTCATTAAAGGGGACAACAACCCGGATAAGATCAAAACATTGACGGCCTGGTTTGATACCCATAAAATCCAATATGGCCACCCTTCCGGGGACCGGCCAACAAAGGGGTTTGATTTTCAAACACAACAAAACACAAATGTATCTGTGAAGTCAACGGATATTGTGGTAAACATCCATCAACCAAAAGGAAGGTTTATAACTACACTATTTGAACCGCAATCTAAATTGAATGATTCTATCACCTATGATATCACCGCCTGGAATTTAATGTATGGATATGACCTGAAAGGATATGCATTGAATGAGCGCATCAATGTGGGTTCGCCATATTCATATAAAGCGCCCGACAATTCAGTAAAAAACAAACCGTATGCGTACATGTTCCGCTACCAAAGTTTGGAAGATGTAAAATTTCTGGGGGCGGTTTTGCAAGCAGGAATTAAAGTGCGGTGTGCTGAAAAGCCTTTTGCCGTTGCCGGGGAAAATTTTGATCGCGGTACGTTGATCATCACAAGAAGGAACAACGAGTCGGTGAAAGATTTTGACAATGCGCTTCAAAAAATAGCGAACGGTTTTAATCGAAAAATTTATACAACCACTACCGGCTTTGTTGATCGTGGAAAGGATTTTGGTTCGGGCGATGTAAACTATTTGGAAGCGCCAAAAGTAGCCATCCTTGGCGGGGATGGAAGTTCGTCTTTGTCGTTTGGGGAGGTTTGGCATTTCTTCGAACAACAAATTAATTATCCGGTCACGGTTTTGGGCACGGATTATTTCCGCAATGTTGAACTATCAAAATACAATGTGTTGATCGTGCCAAACGGACGCTACCGGATTTTTGATGAATCTACATTAAAAAATATCCAGGAGTGGGTTTCAAATGGAGGGAAGTTGATTTTAATAGCAGGCGCATTAAATTCCTTTTCAGATCAAAAAGGGTTTGCATTAAAGAAGTATGCCACCGATGAAGCAAAGAAAGCTGCCGAGAAGAAAGAAGAGGCAGAAACAAAGAAGAACGTTTTGATCCGCTACGAAGATTATGAACGCGCTTCTATTTCAGGTTCTATTTTCGGAGCGGTCTACAAAGTTACCATGGATCAATCGCATCCATTGGCATTTGGATTGGGTGCGGATTATTACACATTGAAAACATCTGAAATGCGTTTTGATTATTTGAAAGATGTCTGGAATGTTGGAACAATACGAGGTGCAACAAAACCCTTGCAAGGTTTTGCAGGATACCGCGCAAATAAAAATCTTGAAAATACTGTTGTCTTTGGAGTTGAAGACAAAGGCCGCGGACAAGTTGTTTACTTAGTTGACAATCCGCTGTTTCGTTCTTTCTGGGAAAACGGAAAAATGCTTTTTGCGAATGCGGTCTTTATGGTAGGGCAATAATCACTAGATGCTGGATACCGGATGCTGGTTTCTAGCATCCGGTATCCAGTATCCAGACTCTGGTATCTCTAGTTGATTGCATTTATCGCTGCATCATAATCCGGCTCTTGCCCAATAGCAGGCACCAGTTCAGTGTATACTACTTTTCCTTCTTTATCTGCGACAACAATTGCCCGGGCATCAAGGCCAGCCAGTCCCCCATCGGTCATTTCCACACCATACTCTTTTGAGAAACCTTTGTTCCTAAAATCAGAAAGCGATACTACGTTTTCAATTCCTTCTGTCCCGCAAAAACGTTTGTGTGCAAAAGGCAAATCTTTGGAAACACAAAGAACAACGGTGTCTTTTAAATCAGCAGCCCGTTTGTTGAATTCACGAACGGACGTTGCACAAACACCCGTATCAATACTTGGAAAGATATTGAAGACAATATTCTTTCCGGAATAGTCTTTCAGGGAAGTTTCGGAGAGATCAATTTTCACCAATGAAAAATCAGGGGCAGCCTTTCCAACAGCAGGAAGATCGCCTATCGTGTTAACGGTGTTGTCACCAAGTTTTGTTTGTGCCATAGTTTGTAATTTTAAATTTATAAAAGGTAAAAATACGCAATTGATTCTATTGTCCGGGGATAACACTTGTTGACTTTCAAAGAAATTATTTTTCATAGTGAGGAGTATTTTCAACACATGCTTACGCTTGTGGTTTTTTGTATACCGGAAGTAGAGTAAATTTCGGATATGAAAAATTCCCTTTCGATATTTCTAATGTGTGCATCCATCACATTGTTGGCGCAAGAAGAGAAGGATACAATAGTGCGCCAGCCGATGTTGGAGGCGGTAACGGTGGAGGCCTTCAACTATCAGCGGCCATGGCTAACTACACCTGCTTCCGTTGGTCAAATAGATGCGCAGGATTTACTGCAATTCAATGATGCATCATTGGTCTCTGCGATGAATACTATTCCGGGTGTTCGCATGGAAGAAAGATCACCAGGAAGTTATCGCTTTTCTATTCGCGGAAGCACCATGCGCTCACCATTCGGTGTACGCAATGTAAAGGTTTACCTGAATGGATTGCCGTTTACGGATCCGGGCGGCAATACCTATCTTAATCTTTTGGATGTCAACACCATTCAATCAGCTGAAGTAATAAAGGGGCCCGGATCAAGTATGTATGGTGCCGGCACAGGTGGGGCTTTGCTGTTACAGGGTTCTGGTGTTGAACGTGGCCGGAACAGCTTTTCTACCAGTGCTACTGCCGGAACTTTTGGTTATCAACATTATTTGGTACAAGCTGATTTTGGGGAAGAGAATGATCAGACCACCATCCAGTATGCACACCAACAAGCCGATGGATATCGTAATCAATCGCAAATGGACCGCGATGTTTTGTACGCACGGTTTAACGGCTACATTGACACAAAGCAAAAAATAACTACAACGTTATTGTTTTCAGATTTATATTATCAAACACCCGGAGGGCTCACCAAAGCAGAAATGGAAGAGGATCCACAACAGGCAAGGCCGGCAGCGGGCCCTAATCCCGGGGCAGAAGAACAACAGGCTGCTGTATTCAACAAAACTTTTTTTCTCGGCATTAACCATGAATACAATTGGAGCGAAAATTTAAAAAGTGTTACAGGGCTGTATGGTACTTACTCAAATTTTAAAAACCCCTCTATCCGCAATTACGAAAAGCGGACAGAACAAAGCCTGGGGTTCAGAAGTGTAACAGACTATCGTTTTAATAAAGGAAAGCTGACCGCGGGTATTGAATATCAATCCGGGTTTTCCCCCATTAAAACGTATGCAAACAATCAAGGTGTGCCCGATGGTATTCAAACAGATGATGAGATTGGATCTTCCACTTATTCAGTATTCGCGCAGGCTGAATTTTTGTTGCCGTATAAATTTGCGTTAACGATAGGAGGAAGCTTAAATGGAAACCGGATTGAATTTGAACGGTTGTCTGATATTCCTCCGGTTGAAGACGAACGAAAATTCGATGCTATTTTTTCACCACGTATTGTTTTGCAAAAAGAAATTTCCAAAAACCTGTTTGGTTACGTTTCATTTAGCCAGGGTTTTTCACCGCCAACCGTTGCTGAGTTATATCCTTCTACCAATGTTTTTAATCAAACCCTTGATCCTGAAAAAGGGGAAAACTATGAATTGGGCTTGAAGGGTTTTTTTGCCAACAAGAAAATCGCCATAGAAGTAGTGGGATATATTTTTGATTTGTCTGAAACAATTGTGGTACGCAGGGATGAATCCGGAGCAGAGTATTTTATTAACGCAGGGGAAACCAATCAGAATGGTGTAGAGTTGATAGTGAAGTATTTTCCGGTCATGTCATCCGGATCATTTTTTTCTACCCTCAATCTTTGGGCAGGATATTCTTTAAACGATTATCGTTACAAAAATTTTCAACAAGGTGCTGATGATTATTCGGGAAACGAAATGCCGGGCATTTCACCAAACACATTGGTGGCAGGGATCAATGCAGCAACAAAAATCGGTATATACGGAAATATCACCTTTCAATATTCTGATGCCATGTGGATGGATGATGCGAACACTGATGCGGCCGAAAGCTATTCGTTGTTGGGACTGCGTGTAGGGTATAAAAACAAGTGGCCTAAAATTCCTTTTGAATTATTTTTCGGGGCTGATAATTTGCTGGATGAAAAATATAGTTTGGGAAATGACCTTAATGCTTTTGGCGGGAGATACTTTAACCCTGCACCTACACGAAATTTTTATGCCGGGCTGAAATTTTCACTGGCGGCAACACAAGGGGAATGATCAAGACCTTACCGGACGATTTGCAAAAGGCAATTCAGGATAACCTTGGAGAAAGATTCGGCAAAGAAATTTTACTGTTGGATTTTAAAAGTGTTGGAGGAGGCTGCATTAATTCAGGTGGAAGGTTGTCAACTAATCATGGCGATTACTTTTTGAAATGGAACGATGCGCAACGCTTTCCTGAAATGTTCAAGAAAGAAGCCTTGGGCCTTACGCTTTTGCAGTATGCAAGCACACTTGGTGTTCCCAGTGTCGTTTGTGTTGGGGAAACAGCGTTAACCCAATTTCTTATTTTGGATTTTATTGAATCCGGTAGACCGGAAAAAGTATATTGGCGTGAACTCGGAAGGGGGCTTGCCAACTTGCACAAAAACCCTTCGTCAACGTTCGGCCTTGATCACGATAATTATATCGGCTCGCTCATACAATCCAATTCACAAACTGATAACTGGATTGATTTCTTTATTCAATCACGCATCAAGCCACAACTTAAACTTGCAATCGACAAGGGAAAATTGGAAGCGAACCTGGTTAAAAAATTTGAAACGCTCTTCAGCAACCTTCCATCCCTTCTGCCTGTCGAAAAGCCTTCTCTATTGCACGGTGATTTATGGAATGGAAATATTATGTGCAATGATGTGGGCAGGCCGTTCATAATAGACCCGGCAGTATATTATGGTCATCGTGAAATGGACCTTGCCTTTACCTATCTGTTTGGCGGGTTTGACAGCGGATTTTATCATTCCTATTCGGAGGTGTTTCCATCGGAGCCGGGCTTCGATAAGCGGGTGGATATCTATAACTTATATCCGTTGCTTGTGCATGTAAATTTGTTTGGTGGCGGCTACGCCAACCAGGTGATTTCTATTTTGAATCGTTTTGCCTGACCCTTTATGTCAAGTATTTTGTTTTGTTTACTTGACAACAAAAATGTTTTGCGCTACCTTTGCAGAACAATGGGGGTTACGCAAAAGGTACAGGAGCAAGTCAGCAAGTTGGCCGAAGGCATAACGTTTAAATACGAGCAGTTGGCTGTTGAACCGCAGGAATATGTTGCGGCAGCCAAAGCCATTGAACGGCTCATTGCAAAAGGCATCATCAAAAGGGTTTCAACAGGCGTATTTTACAAACCAAAAAAAACCGTTTTTGGCGAATTGAAACCCAATGAAGAAGAACTTTTAAAGCCCTATTTGTTTGAGAAGGGCAAGCGGACTGCCTACATCACGGGAACTTCGCTATACAACCGAATGGGTTTAACAACCCAAATCCCCAAGAGCATAAAAATTGCAAGTCGGCATAAGCGGATTACAGTCTCAAGAGATAATGTAAAAGCAACACCTGTAAAAAGCTATGTGGACGTAGCAGACAACAATTTTTACCTATTGGAACTATTGGACGCATTAAAGGACTTCAAACAAATTCCTGATTTGGATAAAAATTCCGCAATCAAAATCCTTTCAAAAATGCTGAAAGAACGGAACCCGACAGAAATAAAACTATTGATAAAATGTAGTCTATCGTATCCGCCAAGAGTAAGAGCATTTTTAGGGGGTTTGTTGGAAAACATCAGTAAATCAAGCGACTTGACAGCATTGAAAAAGAGCTTAAACCCATTTTCAGAATACGAATATGGAATTGAGGGCATATTATCAACCACAAAAAATTGGAATATTAAATGAGGTTACACGAAAATAAAGAACTGTTTCAGGATGCTGTAATTGCTGCTTCGCAACAAAAAGGCATACCCGAAATTTACGTTGAAAAAGACTATTGGGTAACATACGCTTTGCATACTATTTTTAATAATGAAATCGACAAGGAAACAGTTTTCAAAGGGGGAACAGCATTGCAGAAATGTTTTGAGTTGATACAACGTTTTTCGGAAGACATTGATTTGGTTGTGTTGCGAAAAGAGGATGAAACAGGCAATCAGCTGAAAACAAAAATCAAAAATATTTCCCAATGTGTATCAGATGTTCTTCCTGAAATAGAAATGGATGGCATTACCAACAAATTAGGGATGATACGCAAAACAGTACACAACTACGAAAAAATATTTACCGGACATTTCGAACAAGTTCGTGATATTATTATTGTAGAATCTACTTGGTTAGGAAATTTTGAGCCATACACAACAGCACAAGTAAGTTCTTTCATTTATGAAATGATGCTGCAAACCAATCAACAGGCGCTTATTGACGAACACGGAATGAATCCGTTTGACGTTTTTGTTTTGAGCCCGAAAAGAACATTGTGCGAGAAGATAATGAGCTTGGTTCGTTTCTCGCAAACACAAGAACCGATTACCGATTTGAGAAATAAAATCAGGCACACTTACGACATACATTTGATGCTGAAAGACAACAACCTGAATGCTTTCTTTCAGTCAGATGAATTTGAAACTATGCTTTTAAGGGTAGCCAATGACGATATTGCAAGCTTCAAAAACAACAATGAATGGTTAACCAACCACCCTGTGACAGCAATCATATTTTCAGAAACGGCAGGCACTTGGGATAAACTTAAAAATGTTTACACAGGTAGCTTCAGCGAATTGGTATTTGGCGAAATTCCAAACGAAAAGGAAATACTGAAAACTTTGACGAACGTAGCAGACAGGTTGAAAACAGTAGAATGGGACATAAAACCATCCGGATCGAATTTATATCCTTGAAAATGGAGCAATTTCTTGCCATGGATCGGCAAATGAGTTAATGCTAACTGAGAATTTTTATAGCGAATCGTACAAGGAACTGGTTTCCTGATAGTCCTCAGAATGGGTTTATCCCCGTTTGTTCCTTTCTATAATTTCCCCAACAATTTGCCCGGCATGCACACGCGAATTTTCAATAAACCATTTGTTGGTTTTCAACCCGCCACACACCACGCCCGCAAGAAAAACATTTTTAACATTTGTCTCCATGGTTTCCGGATTGTAAACCGGTGTTTGGAATTCATCACTTTCAAATTCGATCCCGATTTTTTCCATAAAACCAAAGTGCGGCTTATAGCCTGTCATCGCCAATACAAAATCATTTTTCAAAACTTTCTCCCCTTCAGGGGTTTGTATGGTGATTGTCGTTTCATCAATGGACTTGACTTCCGAATTAAAATATGCTTTGATCGAACTTTCTTTAATCCGGTTTTCAATATCGGGCTTTACCCAATACTTTACGCTTTCGCGGATGGTGGCTTCACGAATGACCATCGTAACGCGTGCCCCCTTTCGCCAGGTTTCCAGTGCAACATCCACTGCTGAGTTTGCTGCCCCGATTACTGCGATGTCCTGATTGAAATAGGGATGCGGTTCATCATAGTAATGTTTCACTTTTGGAAGTTCTTCCCCGGGCACATTCAATAAAAACGGCAAATCATAAAATCCCAATGAAAGCACAATTGCGCCAGCAACAAATTTGTTTTTCGAAGTAGTGATCTCAATCTTTTCGTCAAGGTGTTCAACTTTTATAACCTCTTCATAGAGGTTCACATTTAAATCCCAACTTTCACAAACCCTCCGATAGTATTCAAGTGCCTCGAACCGGTTTGGTTTTGCACCATGCGAGATAAACGGGACCCCGCCAATTTCCAACTTATCCGAAGTGGAGAAGAAGGTCATGTTTAGCGGGTAATGATAAAGCGAGTTTACAAGGCAGCCTTTTTCAATAATGATGTAGGATAGACCTGCCTTTTTCGCTTCTATTCCACACGCCAGGCCGATCGGGCCACCGCCAATGACTATCAGGTCATAAAATGTAGAGGGGTTCTGAGTGCTTTTCATTCGTATTTATAAGATCATGCGCACAAAAATTTTAGTTTTCTTTAAAACTATCATTGTTAGAAGAAACAAAAAAATATACCTTACAGAACCTTTACCGACACCAGCTGTGATACGAAATTATTTTACATCCGCCCTTCGCGCATTCTCCAAGAACAAGCTTTATACCCTCATTAATATCCTTGGCCTTACCGCAGGAATTACCGCATCGTTTTTGATCTTAATGTTTGTGGTGTATGAAAAAAGTTTTGATCAATTCCATGCCAAAAAAGACCAGCTCTATCGCGTTGAGCTGGACCGGTACCATCAAGGGGAACTTACCTCTCAACTTTCAGCCGCTTGCGCTGGAATTGGCCCTTCGTTGAAAGAGAATTTTCCCGAAGTAAAGAAGTACACAAAGCTGACGACTACCGGGGCGTTGTTTCGCTATGAAGATGTCGCATTGGATGTTGAAAAAGTAATGCTGGTCAGCGATGATTTCTTTACCATGTTTTCATTTCCATTAATTGCGGGGGTTGATTCATTGGCGCTTTCGCGGATCAATACAGTGGTGTTGTCCGAAACGATTGCACAAAGTATTTTCAAAGATGCGGATCCGCTGGGAAAGCTTATCAATTTCAGGGGCGTTTTGGATCTTGAGGTAACCGGGGTCTATGCTGATTTCCCTGAAAATACGCACATGGGGATGAACGCTTTGATTTCTTTTGAAACGTATGCGAGTAGAGCGGGCGAAGTAGCCAGAACTTCCTGGAAATGGGATGGATACTATACCTACATTCAATTGGAAGAGGGTGCTGATCCGAAAGCATTGGAATCGAAGCTTCCTGAATTTGTTTTAAAGCAGGAAGGGGCGTGGCTTGCGGAGACAAACCAAAAAATGGAATTCCTGCTTCGGCCTGTTGCAGATATCCACCTTTATTCAAACAAGAAAGATGAAATGAAAGCCAATGGTGATGCCAGAATAGTTGAATACCTGATCATCATTTCAATTTTTATTATTGTGATTGTTTGGATCAACTATGTGAACCTGGCAACAGCAAAATCATTGGAGCGGGCAAAAGAAGTCGGTGTTCGAAAAGTTTTGGGAGGCCATCGCTGGCAAATTATGGGGCAGTTTTTAGTGGAAACGTTTATACTTAATTGCGTAGCGGTCGGATTAAGTATCGTGCTTGCAATACTCCTGCTCCCATCATTCTCCCAATTGACAGGCACACATTTCGATTCATCATTTTTCTTGACAGAAGGTTTTTGGCTATTGGCATCGGCCATTATTTTGATAGGAACAATGTGTGCCGGGTTGTACCCTGCTTTTTTCTTATCAAGCTACAACCCCATAACCGTATTGAAAGGGAAATTTAAGAGTTCTGTTCAGGGACTTATCCTTCGAAAAAGTTTAGTGGTGGTGCAGTTTGCTGTTGCGGTAGTGATGATTATCGGTACGTATGGGGTATATCGGCAACTACAGTTTATGCGCAATCAATCACTTGGTTTCTCGCTCGACCAGGTGCTGGCAGTGAGAAAACCGCTTGTGAAAGATCCTGAATTTGGAACTAAACTTGAAAGTTTTAAGGGCGAATTGTTAAAAACAAAGAGTGTAAGTTCAGTCACAACAATAAGTGAAATCCCCGGGGAGTCAGTAAAATGGTCTGCCAATGAAGTAAGGCGGCTTAGCGCTGGTGAAACCGAGATAAACCAATTCCGTGTTTTTTCTATCGACAGCGGATATGTTTCCGTCTTTGATTTGAAATTGGCCGGTGGCCGCAATTACAAGGGCATTGAAGAACGTGGCAAATCGGTAATCATTAATGAAAAGGCAGCCCGGGTGCTGGGTTTTGAAGACCCAACAGAAAGCGTAAGTGAGTCAATTGTATTTTGGGGCGACACCGTGACGGTCATTGGGGTGCTGAAAGATTATTATCATGAAACATTAAAAACAGAAGGCTCGCCCATAATTTTTCCCATCAGCAATGACCAGATAGAGATTAATTTTTTTGCAATCAGACTGGGATCAGAAAATATGCAGGCATCCATTAAGGAAATAGAAAACCTTTTCCAGAATTCCTTCCCCGGAAACCCTTTTAATTATTTCTTTCTGGACGAACGCTACAACGACCAGTATAAACAGGATATCCGGTTTGGAAAAGTGGCCGGGGTTTTTTCTTCGCTGGCGATCCTGCTAACCTGCATGGGTTTGTTTGGGTTGTCATCCTACACGGCTTCACTGCGCATTCAGGAAATCGGTATTCGAAAAGTGATGGGCGCCTCGGTTGCCAGCCTTTTGGTAATCATGAGCAGGGAATATATAATCCTAACAGTTATAGGAATGATGGTAGGGGTTCCTATCGTTTGGTATGGATTGTCGGAATGGCTGCTAACATTTGCAACACGAATGGAGATTGTGCCACTTTTATTTATATTCCCGTGTGTTGCGATTTTGGTTTTGACTATAAGCGTAATCAGTTATCAAACCATTCGGGCGGCACTTACCAATCCGGTGGATACGCTTCGCAGTGAATAATTTTTGTATCTTGAATAGGTACAGATGACGAAAAACGCCAAACTCAATCATTTCTTAATTGCGATTATTCCCCCATCGGAAATAGAAAGGGATATCTATGCATTAAAAGAATATTTTAAGGAAAACTACAATAGTAAGGCTTCATTAAACTCCCCTCCCCACATTACCTTGCACATGCCTTTTGATTGGAAGGAAGAGAAAACAGAAGCGTTCGTTGAAGAACTGGGTACCTTCTCCAAAACACAGCAACGCTTTACTATCGAGCTTGAGAATTTTGGAAGCTTCCCTCCGCGTGTGGTCTACGTTGATGTCAAACACAATCCGGAATTACTGGCATTTCAAAATGCGCTTCACCGGTACTGCAAGAAAGAATTTAATTTGTTCAATGCGCACTACCGCGATTTGCCATTCCATCCACACATAACGCTGGCTTTTCGGGATTTAAAAAAGCCGGAGTTCTTTAAAGCGTGGCAGGAATTTGAACACCGTACGTATTCGGCTTCATTTGATGTAAATGGTTTTACCTTGCTCCGGCATGATGGCAAACAGTGGAGGGTATTTAAGGAATTTTCTTTTTAAGCACACACCACCCCGGATTTTATTCCGGGGTCTAAAACATATATATGAAGAAACTTGGATTGTTGATTTTATTTTTAGGAATTGTGTTTGTAGGCAATGCACAATCAGGCTCCGAAATTTATCTCTTTGATCTTTCAAACAAAAAAGGAAAGACCACACTAACCAATCCGGTAAATGCCACCAATCATCCCGGCTATGACAACCAACCTTTCTTTCACCCCGATAAACCGATTTTGTATTATTCATCTTTCAATGAAGATGGGCGCGCGGATATTAAAAGCTATGATTACGCAACCGGAAAAACCACTTCCATAACACAAACCAGTGAACGTGAATACTCCCCGACACTGACACCCGATAAAAAATATTTGTCGTGTATTATCCAGCGCGATGATGGACAGCAAAACTTAGGCAAGTATCCCGTTGATGGTGGAGAAGCAATTGTATTAATTGACAATTTAATAGTGGGCTATCAC
Source organism: uncultured Roseivirgaceae bacterium (assembly GCA_964398945.1). GTDB lineage: Bacteria > Bacteroidota > Bacteroidia > Cytophagales > Cyclobacteriaceae > JBGTGG01. The sequence goes on from CAYNOT010000018.1 coordinate 82,171, forward strand.
GCCTGGCTGGATGATGATAATGTTTTAATTTTTGTTTTGGGCGAACCGATGACATTGCACCTCTACAATGCGAAAACAAAAACTGATAAAATCATTACGGAGAATATTGGACGCTCCATCCACAAAATCCCAAAAGAAAATGCAATGGGTTTTGTTCATAAACAATCGGAATCCGAATGGACAATAAAAAAACTCGACAATAAAACAGAAGTGATTTCAGTGATCACACCAACCTTGCCCGGGCGTGAGGATTTAGCCTGGACACCCGATGGGAAAATTATAATGAGCGATGGGTCAAAACTGTTTCAATACAAACCCGGGAAAAGCAAAGGGTGGGAAGAAATAGCAACCAGCTTTCCTGCGGAAGTGAAAGGGGTTACACGGCTGGCGGTAAGTGCAGATGGAAAGAAATTGGCATTGGTGGTGAGTGAAGATTAACTCAGCGAACTACTACCCGTCCGACCGCTTTGAGTGGTCGGACGGGCGCTTCTTGCCAATCATCAATACGCCAGCCAATATCAAAACCGTTCCCGCTATCTGCAATGCAAAAATGGGTTCGTGCAAAAAAATGTATGCTTGTATGATTGTTGACACAGGGCCGATGCTTGCCACAATTGCGGTGTTGTCCGCTCCCAGGCGTTTGATGCTTTCAGAAATCAAATACGAAGGAATGACCGTGGCGAGTATTGCCATTAAAAAAGCATACACATACACCAGTGGGGAAAAATGCCACAACGATAAATCGGAGGTAATAAAAAAATGCGATAGCACACCAATGCCCGCAAAGCTCATCGCATAGCTATTGAATTTGGCCGCGCCAATAATTGGGATGATCCTGCCACTTCCCACAATGTACGTGGCAAATGTCAGGGCGCACAACAAAATCAATCCGGACCCCAAATAGAAGTTGGGATCGTGGTCCACGATATCCACCTCACCAATAAACGCAAGCACGAGCCCCGCATAGGTTAAGAGCAATGCGATGTATTGCTGCTTTCTGATTTTCTCTTTGAAAATAAAACCCGACATCAGTACTACAAAGGTTGGATACACAAAAAGGATCAACCGCTCTATGCCAGCAGAAACATATTGTAATCCCAGAAAGTCAAGAAGACTGCTCACGTAATATCCCAAGCAACCAATGATGGCGATTTGTATCCACTGCTTTCCTGTAAACTTTACATTGTTGGTTTTTTTGGAAAAGAAAAAAGCAGAGGCCACAAAGAAAGGCAACGAAAAAACCATGCGAAGCGCAAGCAAAGCGATTGCATCCACTTCCGTATCGCGGTAAGCGAGTTTTACGAAGATCGCTTTGGACGAAAAACAAATCGCGCCAAGAAGCGAGATCAGGATTCCAATCGCAAATTTTTGCGGAGGTGGGGTCTTGTTAATTAGCAAATTAGTAAATGGGCTGATGTGCAAATGAGATAAAGGGTACATTAATTTCAAGACCCCGGAAATCGGGAGAGGTGTAATAATTCAAACTTTGCGCCTTCGCGCCTTTGCGGTTCAAAAAATAATTACTGCTCACAAAACGATCCTTTCCCCACCCACAAATCCTTAAACCCCACCAATAAAAACTGCTCTTTCACAGCCGGGTCATTTTGAATCACTTCCTTGTTGAGATCGCCCATCATGATGAGGATGCCCCCATCGTCATTGTCAAAGATCCCTTCGGTGATAACATTGCCGGTAGCGATTATTTGTTTCAGATAATCATCGTGTGCTTTAAAAATTTTCGGGCCTTGCTGCACATTGAACTTGGTGATGTTGGAAGTATAGCGGATGAATTTATACTCCACCATTTTGGCATCTGCATCTACCGCACAAACACCACCATGCCTTGGCGTGTAGTGCAGCGTTTCGATATTCCACCGCTCCGCCTGAATGCCCGGGTCGGTACCAAGCCATTCGGTTACTTCGGCAATGGAAGTGCTGTTGAAAATGAAAATACCGCCACCATTATTGAAGGGACCGGCCACAAGAAGTTTCCCTTCATTTGCCAGCCGGGTGATGTTGGCCAGGTGGCCTTCCATGAGTTTGTCAACTTCTTCTTTGGGAAGTTCTTTTTTATCGGGCTTGGTATTGAGGAACACAAAAACGTACGGGGCATTCTGCGCTATCCCCGAAAAGGAAACAAAGAAAAGGAAGACAAAAAGCAGGCTACGGAAATCCATAGATAAAAGTAAGGAAAGGATAGGACGTGAGGAAATCTGAAGTTTACTGGGAAAAGAATTACTTTAGAGGAACGATACATTGCAATAACAAAAATGCGTTTTATCTTGAAAATCAGGTAATCTGCCTTATGAATTTGAGCCAAGTCAATATTTATCGAATGCTCCATATCGAGAATTTACCTTATATTCTTGCGAACGGAATAACTCATAAAGATTCCCCCAATGCTGATACTAATTTTATTGGAATCGGTGACCTTAGTCTTATAAACAATCGAAATACAAGGCGAGTAAATATTGATAATGGAGATACGTTTAATGTAATCGAAAATATTATACTTGGAGATTTCATCCCCTTTTATTTTGGAATTAAAATGCCAATGCTTTACGTAATCCAACAAGGAGGGAACTTTGTTGAAAAAGCCAACAAACCAGAAGATATTATTTATTTGGCATGCTCAATTGAAGCTATTGTAAACTCAGGTCTTCTCTTCTATTTCTCTGATGGTCATGCAACAGATTATTTGACAAGTTTTTACAACAAAGATAAGATAAGCCAACTGCTTGATATTATTGATTGGGCTGCTGTAAAACAACCCTATTGGGGAGGGCAGGAAAACTTGAACATTAAAAGAAAAAAACAGGCAGAATTTCTAGTTCAGGGGGACATCCCTTCTAACTGCATTATTGGATATGTTTGTTTTAATGAAGCTGCGAAGCAAAGATTGGTAGAATATGGAATTAAAGATGAATTAGTTAAAATCATTCCCAATGCTTATTATTAACCCGAAATTATGATAAAGTATTTAACAGGGGATATTTTAGATAGCAAAGCCGAGGCGCTAGTAAACACGGTTAATACTCTTGGTGTTATGGGCAAAGGTATTGCCCTACAATTTAAAAAGGCCTATCCGAACAATTTCAAATCCTATAATCAAGCATGCAAAGACAAACAATTAGAAATAGGTAAGCTTTTTGTAACAAAAGATAGGAATGTGAATTCTGGGGAAAAAATTATTATAAATTTTCCAACCAAGAAAAACTGGAGGAAGCCTTCAGAATACGAATACATCGAAAAAGGGCTTCAAGATTTACTAAACATCATTGAGGTCTATAACATAAAGAGTATTGCTATCCCACCATTGGGTGCTGGAAACGGTGGCTTAGAATGGCAAAAGGTTAAAAGCATCATCTCGAAATATCTTGGTCCATTGGATGTAGAGGTTCTCGTTTACGAACCGAGTACCTTAATCAGGGAAAAACTCAAAAAAGAACGAGTCAAACTTACCGATGCTAGGGCATTGCTTTTGTATGTTTTATATGACCTGGTTAGAAACGGAGAATATGTCTCTGAATTTTCGAGTGAAAAAGTGGCTTATTTTCTACAGAGATTTGGTGCAAGAAAATATTTCAGACTGGTGTACCATCCTAACTTCTATGGTCCATATTCTGGTAAAGTCAGATATTTGTTAAATGCCCTAAATGGTAGCTACATAATGGGATATAGTGACATGAATAAAAAACCCTTCGAGCCCTTGACGCTGGTTGCCGATGGGTATGATGAAGTGAAAAATTATATTGAGGCTAAGCCAGAATTAAATGCTATAGCATCCAAGACCATAGAATTTTTAAATGGATTTTATTCTGACTTTGCACTTGAACTTCTCTCGTCAATTGACTTCATTTCAAATCAAGAAAAGAGTTTGAACCGAGATATTATTATAGGCAAACTTGAGTCGTGGAGCGATAGGAAACGCTCAATGTTCTCCAACCCAAAATACTTGGATATTTCATTACAGCATCTAAACAAAGTTCAAATCGTATAGACATCTGTTCAAAATTCCCGGCTGTGGCCCCAACCGTTTTGATTGAACATTTTTTCATCACCGTTGCGAATCCGGGGTTTAAAGAAAAGGATTACTTTTTAAAGTATAGATACATTTGGAATAAGCGGAGTTATGCTTGTTTGGATGTTGAGAGCAAGACAAGGACAGACACCTCACAAAAGTAGAAATATGAAAGCAATCGACTTTATATTTATTTCATTGATTTCGCTTTCAGTCGTTGGACAGGCAAGTGGAGAAAATCGAGACTTGAAACCTGAAACCTTGTTTTCTCAAGTAGGTCATAAGCAGGACACAGTACCAGCTGTAAATATTGACACTCAGATTTATCAAAAACTATTGAACATAGAACAGGACTCTAAGGAAAAAGGAAAAACTACTATCGTATTCTATAATGATAAGCTCTATTTGTTGTCGGATTTTTATCTTCCTAAGAATGAAATTGAAAGTAAGATAAAATCGATTAGAGTAGTCAACCACCCTGATTCTATCAAAGAAGTACTATCGAACAAGATAAAATCAATCATAATTATTGATCAATGATGATTGAGTTAGTAACATAATCAATGTTCGGAGCAGGTTACACAGTCACCAATACGGGGTTGTTTAATGGCTTGGCGACACAGTGTAGTGCCAACAAGTTTATTTATATTCGTGTACACGGAAATCCTCAATGGCGGGGCTCAGTGTAAATATTGTAGTTTAGTTTTTCAAACTACGCCTGCCTACTGCAGGCAGGTTTGCTTCCCTGCGAGACGCGGGGCAGGCAGTGGGACAATTTACAAATCTTAACCACAACGTGACATACATAAGTTGTGGCCAATTGGGTTGGCTCCGTAGACAAAGACGTGTAAATTGAAAAAGATGATTCAACAATGAAGACACTAAACTGGAGGCATACCGACTGGAACGCGAGAAATTTTATCTTCTCAATTGGACAAGAGATAATTGGACAATTGACTTTTAATAGCTATTGGAATTTTAACGCGGTATATACCGACAAGGAGACCAAACTAAAGTTTGCTCAAAAGGGTTTTTGGGACGAAGACGCGATAATAACAAAAGACAGTGAACTGGTTGGTGAAATTAATTTCGGATTATTTGGAACACAGACTTTGAAACTTGTGACAGGGGAAAGGTTTACTCTTTCGACCAGCTTTTGGGAACAAGAAGTTTATTGGAAGGATGAGAAGGGAGAGACTATCATTAAGTATCAACAGGCAACAATGAGCTCAATGGGAAAAGGACTAATAAGTTTAAAGGACCCGTTGACAATTGATACTCAAAAGCTACTTATTAGCACCGGGCTTTTTGCCCGACAAGTAAGACGAAAAAGAATTGCTTTGGTGATAGTGATTATGATCCCAATTTTAGCAGCTTCGAGACGATAACGTGATTCACAAATGGATTTTTTTAAAAACTATTTCTTTCTTCTTCCCTTTCTCTTTTTTTCATCCTGTCAGGAAAAACAAAAAGCAGAAATCAGCATCATTCCCCAACCGGTTAAAGTTACAGTAGGAAACGATTGGGTTTTTTTGGGCAACGAAGTAACCATTGTAGCCAAAACAACTGATGAAAAGAAAGTCGCGGTGGTGTTGCAGGAATTCTTAAAAGCAAAAGAAATAAAATCAACAATAGGTGATGAACCCAACCCATCAGAAAATACAATTCTTTTAAAGACGATGGATGACAATTCGCCAGCGGAAAGCTATCAACTTTTTATTGGTGAAGATGGTGTAAAAATTTCCGCAAGCACAGGTGCGGGTTTGTTTTACGGGGCACAAACATTGTTTCAACTTTTTCCCGCGGATGGCCCCGTTCAACTTCCGTATGTAAACATTGCCGATGCGCCACGGTTTTCGTACCGCGGGCTTCACCTCGATGTAGGCCGTCATTTTTTTCCTGTTTCTTTTATCAAGAAATACATCGACCTGATGGCGCATTATAAACTCAACACATTTCACTGGCACTTGACAGAAGACCAGGGTTGGCGGATTGAAATCAAAAAGTACCCGAAACTTCAGGAGGTTGCAGCTTTCAGAAAGGAAACCGTGATCGGCCGTGCCACAACGCGCACGCGCAACGAACCACATGAATATGACAAAACGCGTCACGGTGGTTTTTATACACAGGAGGAAATAAAAGAAGTGGTGGCGTATGCAACCGACCGGTTTATTGCCGTTGTGCCGGAAATAGAAATGCCGGGCCATGCGTTGGCGGCATTGGCTGCCTATCCGGAGCTGGGTTGCACGGGCGGTCCATACGAAGTAGCGACTACATGGGGGATTTTCAATGATGTTTTTTGTGCCGGAAAAGAATCAACCTTTCAGTTTTTGGAAAATGTACTGGATGAAGTAATCCCGCTTTTCCCGGGCAAGTATATCCACATCGGGGGCGATGAATGTTTTAAAGATAACTGGAAAAAATGCCCGCATTGCCAGAAGAGGATTAAGACGGAGGGGCTAAAAGACGAGCACGAATTACAAAGTTATTTCGTGCAGCGGATGGAGCGGTATATCAACGCAAAAGGCAAAAGCATAATCGGGTGGGATGAAATTTTGGAGGGGGGCCTGGCACCCAATGCCACTGTGATGAGTTGGCGTGGTGAAGAAGGAGGAATAGCAGCAGCGCAACAAAACCACGATGTGATCATGACACCATCGAAATGGCTGTACTTCGATTACATGCAGGACTCTTCGGCCAGCGAGCCGCTTGCGGTAAAAGTTTTGGTCGATGTAAAGACGGTTTACATGTATGATCCCGTTCCGGAACATTTCACAGAAGTGGAGGCCAACTATGTTCTGGGTATGCAAGCCAACGCATGGACCGAGTACATGAAAACGGGTGAGCATGTAGAGTACATGGTTTATCCCCGGGCGATTGCGTTGGCGGAGGCAGCCTGGTCGCGAAAGGAAAACAAATCGTATGATGGTTTTTTAAAACGGTTACAAGCCAATAGAAATTTACTCGATGAATGGGGTGTGAATTATGCCAGACATGTTTTTGGGGATTGATTATTGAAAGTCGTAAGATGATTACCGTTAACTTCTTAAAGAAAAAATTTGAAGGATAGACTAAAATATTTGGAGTATGGTATTAAAAAAGCAAGTAAACGGAAGATGTCAGCTATTTTAAAAAAGAAATGGATGTTTCAGTTTTGCACAATTTTTTTATTAAGTTTATCAAACACCAGGTTTAACCAAGTATGAGAATGAAATTTATATCCAACCTTCTTTTGAGCATGCTCATTGCAGTTTCATTGAGTTGCACAGAAACGGAAATGGGTCCTATAAACCGAAAAATTGATTTTATTGAAATAATCAACCCTAAAGATGATCCCCAACTAACGAAGCTAATTGCTGATTTATACAACAACAAAACCAATCCCACTGGTCGTTCATTAAGCACAGACTTTGGTGAACTGAACCTTGAGTCGGCCCTTAAATTGAACGACACAATATTCAACAGGACACGGTACAGCCTTGCAATCAACCAAGATACTGGCAGTTTAGTATTTGAAAATCTTATCATTTCCGTCCGTGAGGAAGGGGTTTTCCACTACATCCTTCAATACCAACCTGATTCCTTATGGGTAGTTAAAAACCAGGGTATTCCCAACTGGTCAAAATTCACAGGATCAATCCAGCAATTTGATATGGGCAGGCAACTTGTAGCGGAGGTCTATTTGGAAAACGGGGTTAGTGCAGACAAAAAACCCTCAAACGGACGAATAGAGGAATGTTGCACATGGAAAATAAGTGAAGTGGGAGCAACTTTTGGCCAAATCCTTGACATTGATTGCGGTAAAGGAGGTAGCTACACTTTATATACGATGAGGACAAATGACTGCGGTGGCGGTGGTGGAGACGGTGGCGGATCAAGTGGAGGAAGTTTCGGTGGAGGTGACGGTGGTGGTGGGTACACAGGTGACGGTGGTGGTGGATATGGAGGAGGAAGTGACTATTATGGAGGAGGAGGTGCAGGAAGTGGAACATCAACCGATGATCAATCCGGTTACTCTAACCCTATTCCAATCTACCCAATTGTTGACCTATACCTCGATGAAACATGGGAAGAGTACATTGAAAACATCCAAGACCCTGAGACTAAGAGAAAAGCTCAATTGGGTTATATAAAGAAAATGGGTGGAGAAGAAGGAAAATCATTTGCATTAATGATTGAGGAGATCATTAATACCGATGGATTAACAGTTGGAGATGTTTATGAAATAAATATGGTGGTCAACAATTACTACCTCAGCCTGAAGGGTCAGTATATGATCGCAATATTTTATCCTGTAGCCGAAACAGCCAAATTTATCATAGAACTTGCTCTTATAGAAACAGGAACAACTGTTTTTTTTAATTCAGTAAAAGTTGTACTTAATACTCGCTATGGGATTGTGGCCACACGGATTGTTGCATCAGTCATTAAAACTTCTCAAGAATTAATAAACTCAATAAAGGCTGAGTTAAGGTTTGGTTTAAATAATGCCTCAATGGAAGTAACCATTGGCGCTCGAACTTTGACAGGTTTGGCAAATAAGTCAAAAACTGCATATAACTTTACGGGTGTAAGTCAAGCAGAAGCAAAAAGTCTCTTTGATAAACTAACTAGTAGTGCGAATGTTACAAAAGTTGATATTCCATCTAAAGGCTCAGTATGGCGTGCCAGTCTAGGTGATAAGCAAATGATACAATTTCGAAATTTTTCATCCACAAATGCAGGAGAAGCGACAATTGAATTTAAGATTGAGTCAATTAGTGGTAGTCAGGTTATCGAATTAAAATTCTTTCCGTGAAATACTTAAATAATATTCAAGTTCAAGAAATCGTTAAATTAAATCACGGAGGAGAAGGTCTCTTTAGGTTATGGGATGCAATAATAGAATATTATCCACAAATAAAATACAATGATTGTATTGATGAGTTTATTGAATTGATCAAGACTTTATTAGACGAAAGGATCATTGAATTAGTAGGCACATTTGATAAGAGTGAAAATATTTGGAGGGGTGATACGAATGAACTATTATCTAAATTAAGAAATTGGTTGTCAAAGGAGGTATTTTGGGATTACAAATCTGAGGCTAGTATAAAAATGTACTCCTTTGACTACCCATTTATTAAATGGATTAAAGGATACCCCACAGATATTAAATAATTGTCAAAAATGAGGGGAAAGCCCCTCTGTTAATAAACTTTAATGAGACAAATGTATATATATATTGCTGCTCACAGCTATTCATTTTGGAGCACATTGACAAGATTCAATTGTTTGGAGAATAGAACATTGCTCATTCTCTTGTGTGGGGCATTAATTATTCTGGCTTAATTAAAATTTATGGAGACACACTTTCATTTGGTTCCTTGACTCAGAGCCAGTTTAATTACACATCTCGATTTTTATGACACTGGAAGCACCTGGGGAGGTAATCATCCCGTAAGTGGAACAAGGCAATTTGGCTTTGAAGCGAATGCGAACGGTGGATATGACTTCTTTGTTCGCGGTGTAGATAGGTTTGATTCAAATATCATGGAGAACATGGCATATGCAAGATTTGTTGGCAATCCCTTTAAAGGTGCAGATGATCTATGGAAAAGCTTTCAAAATAACCTTAGAGATTTTACAAATAATGGCGGTAGTAATGCCACCGCGACTGAACCGATTAAGTATCGTCCCGATTGGGATAAGGTAGATAAAGTCCTTAAGGGTGAAAGGCCGATAAGTGATTTAGGCTGCAATTAATCATCATTAGGAAAACATGAACAATAAGACGAATTCGATATTCCATATTAGTTTAAACACCCCACCAATTCCATCATATCTTTTTCTGTATTGTAAACATGCGGTGCCACCCGAATAGCATCGCCTCTAAAGGAAACTGAAATTTTTTTCCTGCGGATCCGGTCTTTGATTTTTTGCAAGTCTCTTTCTTTTGGCACACGCACACCAAACAAATGGTGGCTGCGGTAGCGGTCTTCTTCAATCCAATACCCGGCCTCTTTTAAAATTTCCACGGGGTGCGCTGTTATTGCTTTGCAATATTCCTGAATGTTCTTTGGTTTCCACTCATTGACTTGTTCGAGTGCTTTCAGCAGCATGGGCGCAAGGATAAAATTACTGTGCTCCCCTACTTCGTAACGCAACGCACCTTCGTGATATTGGTCCTGGTAGTTGACAAGTCCGGCAAAATTTTCACTGTTAAGCCGGTTGATCCAGTTTTCTTCAACGGGTTTTCCACCATCAAAATATTCCCCATAGTAGGCAAGGCCAATTGAATACGGCCCCATCAACCATTTGTACCCGGCACAGATTACGGCATCGGGTTCGAATGCCTGTACCGAAAAGGGGAGCGCACCAATCGATTGCGTTCCGTCAATAATCAATAATGCGCCCACTTCCCGGGTTCGTTGCCTGATTTTTTTCAAATCCCAGATGGTACCATCTGTCCAGTGGATGTGGCCAAGTGCTACGATGCGGGTATTTCTATTGATAGAATTAAGAATTTGTTCATTCCATTTTTTGCCACGCTTGTTCAATTCTTTTGGAGCTGCAGCAATTTTAAGTTTCGCACCGCTTTCTTTCGCAAGGCTATGCCAGGGATAATAGTTGCTGGGAAACTGCCCTTCTGCAATGATGATATTTTGAGAAGGTTTAAGGGTTATGTTTTTCACCACCGAAGCGATCCCGTACGATACAGATGGGATAACCACCACACGGTTCGGTTCTTTTGCCCGAATCAGTTTCGCAAATTCTTTTCGGATGGATTCCCCTGTTTCAAAAAAATCGGCAACAGAAATATTGGCCGGGTTTTGCTTCTTTAAAATCCCTTGTACCCCAACTTTTTCAACAGCTTTTAGCAAAGGCGACATGTAAGCCGCATTGAGGTAAGTGATTTTATTGTCAAGTGAAAACTTGTTGCGTTGATTTCTTAACATACAGTAGTTGTTCGTTGGTGGTCTGTGTTGATTCCGAAGATATATAGTTTTCCCGCAAAGGCCGCAAAGTATTTCGCAAAGATTACGAAGCCGTTTCGGATAAGCCATATAAGCTTGGCGCACTTTGCGTGTTCCTTGTGTGCTTGGTGTGAAAGATTGATACGATCCGATAACGAACAATTATCACTATCAACTAATTATTCCTCCATTCAAAAGTATTGATCAAATGCATGATGTCTTTTTTCATGTACTCGATCGCGGGGGCCAGCGAATCATTGGCAACTTTGGTGTTGAAGTAAAGCGCGCCCCTTACGAAATTCCTTGTTGAATCGGTAATGGTAAATTGAAACTGACTGGGCACATCACCTTCCAGCTCGGCAATGACAGCAGTTTTTCCACTTGGTGTTACAGTAATCACTTCGTTGATGGCATACGCTTTTATCTGGTGCTTGGAAGTAAGTTTATAGGCATCGTCAAAATATTCTTTCAACAGTTTTTCGCTTTTGTTGATGGACTTGTATGTCAAATGAATATCGGCTTTAAGATTAGGGTAATAGATTTCGATCCAGAAACGATCGCTTATTGAAGAAGTATCCCGAAGTAATTTGGCATGGGTTGAATATTCGAAAGTATACGGAAAAGTATCGGGCAACATTTTATAAGAAGGTTCCGGTAACTCAAGCCGGTTGTAGCCAATCGGTTTAGGAACATACTCCTTGTTACAAGCGGAAATAAGGAAAGCGGCAATAGAGATGCAGATAAGGATTATGTTATTTTTCATTTTCTTCCGGGTCTGCAATTTGAACACGCACCTTTTTTATTTTCTTCCGGTCAACGGATTCAATAACGAATGTAAACCGATCAAAGTGTATGGCTTCACCTATACTCGGAAGTTCATTGTTGAGTTCAAGGATCAATCCACCGAGCGATTCACTTTCGCCCTTCACACTATCAAACGTATTGCTTTCTATTGAGATTGATTTGCAAAAATCGTGGAGGGAAGTTTTGCTTTCGAAAATATAAGCATTGTCATCAATACGTTGAAAGTGATGGCCCACTTCATCAAACTCGTCATTGATCTCGCCAATGATTTCCTCAATGATATCTTCTAATGTGATCAACCCGGAGGTTCCGCCATATTCATCCACAACAAGCGCCATGTGAATTCTTTTTTCCTGAAAATCTTTTAATAAGGAATCAATCTTTTTTGTGTCGGGGACAAATATCCCATTGCGCAATAACTTTCGCCAATCAAAATCCGGACTTTCATCCAAGTACGGAAGCAAATCTTTGATGTAAAGAATACCCTCAATCTTGTCGAGTGACTCTTGGAATACCGGAATCCTGGAATAGCCGGCATCGTTGATGAAATCCATCAGTTCATGGAAATTCATTTCGACATTCGCGGCAGAGATATCAAGCCTGCTGCGCATCACTTGTCGCACCGTTAAGGTGCCAAAGTTTACAATGCCTTTCAAAATATCTTTTTCGTCTTCAGTGGTTTCATTGTTATGTGAAGCCAATTCCAACGCCTGGTTCAATTCTTCAACCGTGGATTGATAGCCCTTCTTCTCGAATTGTTTTTCAATCACTTTTCCGAAACTTAATAATGGAGCTGAAACAGGAACAGAGATTTTTACCAATACCTTCCAGGCCCCTGCCATAAAAAGGGCAATGCTCAGATTTTTTTTGGTGGCGTATACTTTTGGGATGATTTCACCAAAGAATGTAATGGCAAACGTGACAATGAACGTAACGAGCCCGACTACAAATTCAGTTGGGTTGCGTGTGCCTGCCATTTCCCACATTAAAAATGTAGAGATCGTTACAACCGCAACATTGACAGTATTGTTGATGATTAAAATAGTAGCCAGCAAAAGCCGGGGCTTGGACAGAAGATCAATAATGATTTTATCTTTCGTTCCGTTGCTTTGCCTGCACTTGCTTAAGTCATCGGCTTTTAATGAAAAAAACGCAACTTCCGAAGCTGAGACCAATGCAGAAACAACCAGCAAAACAGCAATGGTCGCAAAACTAATGGTGTACATCAGGTTGTCACCCGAGGATATGGAAAGTAAAATTAAACTGGGAGGCTCGTCCAACGGATTAGCGGTTAGTTAAATTAGAAGGGCAAGTCATCAGCACTATCATCACTCTGGGAAGGAGCCGGTGCATGGCTTCGCTCTTGCGATTGGCCACCTTCATACCCCTGGTTTCCACCACCACCTGACTTCGGTGTCAACATGGTCATTTGATCACCAACAACCTCAGTTGTATAGCGGGTAACACCATCTTTTTCCCACGAACGGGTACGAAGCTTTCCTTCAATATAAACCATGTCCCCTTTATGCAAATATTTTTGAGCTACCTCAGCAGTCCTTCTCCACAGTACAATGTTGTGCCATTCGGTTATTTCCTTCCGTTCACCTGTGTTTTTGTCATTATAGATTTCTGTTGTTGCAATTGAAAAGTTGGCAACCGTGGCACCATTTTCCAAATTCCTTACTTCAGGGTCTTTCCCTAACCGACCAATTAAAATTACTTTGTTAACGCCTGACATATCCTATTCTTTATTTATGCTCTTTAAAATTGCAAACGTCCATGAACCCGCCACAGACGCCTACCAACTAAAGCCAAAATTACCAATCTTCTGTCAACTAAAAAAAGATTGTTTTCTGTAGGTAGCGGTCGATGAGGATTGGCTTTGGCAGGGATACCACTTTTGAAATGCTGTAAAATTGATTTGCCCTGGGTACAGATACTGGCTTTTTAGCAGTTTTAATAAGGATAAACGTAGCCATAATGGTTTGATGGCTCAGGAGGTGCTTGAAATTTTTATTGACAATAAGTTCTTCTGTTGCTTTTATCGACTTTAGAAATGGATCGTCTTTGATCAGGTTTTCAATTTTTGTGGTGCGCGTTTTCTCCACCAGGTAAAAATCATAAAGCCCTTCCCAAATATCCTTTTTGGCGCGTTTGGCCATCATTAGCGATTTTCCTGATTGGATTACAAAATAATAGAAATACCGTTTTCGAACCGGTTTGCTTTTCTTTTTTACCGGAAGCGAGGCGACCAGGTTATTGTTATAAGCAACACAGGACGCTTTAAACGTGCATGATTCGCAAAACGGGTTCACAGGTTTGCAAAACAAAGCACCGAACTCCATTACTGCCTGATTGAAGATGGCAGGATTTTTCTTGTCAATGAGTTGATTGGCCAGTACAAAGAATTCCTTTTTCCCTTTCGGGGAATTGATTTCCGTTCCAATACCAAAAACCCTTGATAGTACACGGTACACGTTTCCATCCACAACGGCTACCGGTTCATTGAATGAAATGGAAGCAATAGCAGCTGCAGTGTATTCGCCAATACCGGGCAACGTTAATAGTTCTTGATAGGAAGTTGGAAAGGAGCCCGAATAATTTTTCACAATTACTTTGGCGCACTTGTGGAGGTTTCGTGCACGGGTATAATAGCCGAGGCCCTGCCAAAGCCGAAGCACTTTTTGTTCGCTGGCAGCGGCAAGTTTTTCCACAGAAGGAAAGGCTTCAATAAATTTTTCATAGTAAGGAAGCCCTTGGTTTACCCGGGTCTGCTGAAGGATGATTTCTGAAAGCCAGATACGAAACGGGTCCATTGTTCCCCTCCAGGGCAGGCTCCGCTGGTTAAGTTTGTACCATTCAACGACTTTTTTGGAGAAATATCGTAGTTCCATCCCCTTGATAATCAGATTTTTTCAATATTCATTTTTAAATCAACCGCTGCAAATTAAATTTGCCGTCCCACAGAATTATCAAGAAGTACAAAAGAACTAAATTTTAGAAATAGTGACCAAATCAGACGTTATTAATGAGATCGCTGAAAAAACAGGAGTTGATAAGGCAGATGTGACCGCATCAGTTGAAGCATTCTTTAGCGTAATAAAATCCTCCATGGCAAGCGGCAACAATATTTATGTACGTGGTTTTGGCAGCTTCATCAATAAGAAGCGAAAAAGAAAAATTGCACGGAATATTTCAAGAAATACCGCACTTGTTATTGAAGAACACTTCATACCGAGCTTTAAGCCCGCCAAAGTATTCGTGAACAAGATCAAGAATAGTGAGAAGGTGAAACAAATGGCCGAGAACGTTTAACCGGTCCAGACCAAAGGGCGCTCTTGCCCGAAAACCAATATGTTGAAAAAACGAATTATCCTTGTAGTGATCAGTGCCGTGCTGATCTGGCTGCTGTTCTTGCTTCCCAAAGTTGTGGTAAACAACGAGGAGGGAACGTTGGCATCCGATAGCACCTCCCAACCAACCATCCACCAGGAAGTCCCCCCGTCACTGCAAAAACAAATCGGACAATTACGGGCTTCTCTTTCACCAGATATTGAAAAAGAAAAAAGTGCTATCTTTGCGGACTCTTTAGCCGACCTATACTCAAAAGCTGCCAAATTTGACAGCGCAGGTTGGTTTTCCGAAGAGGCAGCTACGTTCTTTAACACTACTGAAAGCAAAATCAAAGCAGGGGATAACTACTACCAGGCCTTTACTTTCGCTACTGATCCTGCCAAACAGAATCAGTTTGCAGAGAAAGCCCGGGGGTTTTTTAAAGCAGTTTTGGAGGAAAACCCCCAAAACCTGAATGTTAAAACCAAACTGGCGATGACCCACATCAGCTCCTCCAATCCGATGACGGGTATCCTCATGTTGCGTGAAGTGCTGGCTGCAGACCCTAAAAATGAACTTGCATTGTACAACCTGGGGATTTTGTCCATCCAGTCCGGGCAGTATGACAAGGCCATTGAACGCTTTAAGGAATTGATTGCGGTGAACCCTAACCACACACAAGGCCAACTGTTTTTAGGAGTTGCATATATGCAAGCTGGTGACCGCGATCATGCGCGCGAACAGTTTGAAAAAGTAAAGAAAATGGATCTGGATCCAGCGGTACAAGCAGCCGCAGATTCATATCTGACGGATTTAAAATAATTGTTCAACAAACTCCTTTCTGGAACAAGGAAGGAAAAAAGAAAAAAACTATGCCAAGCGGTAAGAAAAGAAAAAGAAGCAAAATGTCGACCCATAAGCGCAAGAAGCGTCTTAGAAAAAACAGACATAAGAAAAAGTAACCGGTTTTAATTACCGGTTCGTCTGTTAAGAAGTCTATACATTTTCATTTATTAATTTTTTAACATTTTGAGTAACGAACTTATTATTAGTGGAACTCAGAATGGATGTCGTATAGCACTTTTAAAGGACAAGACGCTTGTTGAATTTCATCAAGAGGAAGAAGGCAGCCAGTTTACAGTCGGGGATATTTACCTGGGCACCGTTAAGAAGGTGGTACAGGGTCTCAATGCAGCATTTATAGATGTTGGCTACGACAAGGATGCTTTCCTCCATTACCTGGATTTAGGTCCGCAGTTCAGTTCACTTACAAAGTTTACCAAACTTGCAAGGGGCAAAAGGATTCCAGGTGGAACACTAGACAAATTCAAATTAGAATCGGACATCGATAAGCATGGCAAAATTGGCCAGCAGCTTACGAAGAATCTTGTGATTCCCGTCCAGATTGTAAAAGAGCCGATTTCCACAAAAGGGCCACGATTATCCTGTGAGTTATCCCTGGCGGGGCGGTACCTGGTATTGGTGCCATTCTCAAACGTTGTGAGCGTTTCAAAAAAAATCACGAGCGGAGCTGAGCGCAAACGCCTCAACCGACTATTAACGTCCATCAAACCTGAAAATTTTGGTGTCATCATTCGCACTGTTGCAGAAGGCAAAGAAGTAGCCGAGCTTGACCGTGACTTGCGCAACCTGGTTTCCATGTGGAAAGAAGGGATGGGCAAACTGCATAGTGCCAACCCGCGCGACAAGATCATTGGTGAAATCAACAAAACCTCTGCCCTGTTGCGCGATATGTTGAATGAGTCATTCGACAATGTGCACACCGATGATCCGAAGATTTTTGAAGAGCTAAAGTTATTCTTGCAGCGCATTGCGCCCGACAAGGAGAAAATCCTGAAACTTTACTCGGGTAAAACAAAGCTTTTTGAATTATATGGGATCGAAAAGCAAATCAAAAGCGCTTTCGGCCAAACTGTAAGTTTGCGCGGGGGCGGATACCTGATCATTGAGCATACCGAAGCGTTGCACGTTATCGATGTGAACAGTGGCAACAAGTCGAACCGGGAGGAAAACCAGGAGACTACAGCCATCTCTGTGAACGTAGAGGCGGCAAAGGAGATTGCCCGTCAGTTGCGCTTGCGCGACATGGGCGGCATCATTGTGGTGGACTTCATTGACATGAAGAGCGCGGAAAACAGGCGCAACATCCAGAAGGTAATGAAGGATGCGATGGCAGGTGATAAGGCACGTTACACAATCCTTCCGCTTTCAAAATTTGGTTTGATGCAGATTACCCGTGAGCGTGTTCGCCCGCAGATGAACATTGCCACCATGGAGGTCTGCCCAAGTTGCAATGGTTCCGGAAAGATTACGCCAACCATTTTGATTTCTGATTTAGTGGAACAGAACATCGATCATTTATTGACGATGCAAAACGAAAAGAAATTGGTGTTGGCGGTTCATCCGTACCTACACTCCTTTTTCACGAAGGGGATTTTTAGCCTTCGGGTAAAATGGTTCTTCAAGTACAAGCGCTGGATACAAATTGTAGCCGATAGTTCGCTGGGCATTACTGAATATCTATTTCTCAACCAGGAAGGAGAGGAAATCAAGATTAATAATTAGGTGATTGGTTGATTTGAAAACTTGCTGATTACTAATTTGAAACAAAGGAGAGCAACTACGAAAGTGGTTGCTTTTTTTATTTAAGGTTAGCCCTACTTGTTGTACTAGAGACAATCTAACGGTTGGCCAAAAGTGATTTTATATAGGTCTCAGGTGTCATTACTCCGATTGCACTTTTACTAAAGTCTTTTAAGTTTCTTGTAAGGATAACATCTATGTTGCCATATTCCATAGCCGCAGAGTTTTGTAGGCTATCCTCAAAATCTTGAAAACCAGAATTTAGTGCATTAGTTTACAACTTCTTTGTCCATTACCAATACATCTGTAACATCCATAACTGTTTTAGATTATCAATAACTTTAGCATGATTAGCGGTTTGTCTTAATAGATAATTGCTTTTGGCAAATCGTTTTGCGTTTTCAATTACGGATTACTTAATAGATAAGTGTTAATTTAGTATTCATACACGTGTTATTTTTCAAAAATCAACATGTGCAATTTAGAAAAAAGTTCAATTAATGGGTTCCTCTTTTATTATTATGGTTTTCAAAATATTATAAATCCTGGTTTATCTGGCGTTCGGGATTGAAAATCCCGAACGGGTTGGTGAAAATCCCGAATAGTTTTATTGAACCAGTTCCGCAATCATTTTATCAATATCTTGTGTGTAACCATACTGTGCATGTTTTATTTTTCCGGATTGGTCAACGACAAGATAGAGGGGGACACCATACACAAAATATTTTTTCTTTACTTCTTCGTTGCCTAAAAGCACCGCGTAATTTATCCCCTTGCTTTCGACCATAGTATCAATCTTTCTAAAGCTGCTACTTTCTGAAACAATGCTCCATATTTCGAATTTCTCTTTGCCGTATTTTGAATTTAGTTCATTTAAATGCGGTATACTTTGAATACATGGTGAGCACCACAATTCCCAAAAGTCAATTAACACCACTTTCCCCGATTGATCAGAAAGTTTGAAAAGATTATTTTGAAGATCATTTAATTCAAAATCCGGTGCGGTATTATTAATGAGGGTAAGTAGTTTATTTGTACTGGCTTTCTTTGGTTCAAGCGTATAACCCTCTAAGAATCGCTTATCCTCAAAAACATCTTCATATTCAGGGTCATTGATTTTCATTTTTGAGAGATAGGCTAGGTTAACTTGCTTATCTCCAAAACCATATAGTTCATGATACCTATAAGGTTTATTTCAGATTACTCCAACCCCAGGTTTTATTTTGAGGACGGAGCCGCTAATTATTTTTCTTCTTCAACAAATTCTGTATTTTTTTCTTGGCTTCTTCTTCTGCTTTCTTTTCGAGTGCTTCTTTGTTCAACGGGTCGGCAACTTTTGTCGAATCGGTTTTGGTAGAATCGGTTTTTGTTCCGCCCAATAAAGCACCTACTGATTTTTCAAGTTCAGTTCCTTTTATTGCTTCTTGCACTGCTTTGGTACCTTCTTGTTTGGCAGCGTTTACAATGGCGGTTTCCACTTGTTTCTTTTGCTCGTCCATCAACAAACTGAACACCGGTTTTTTGTAATCCCCGGTAAGGGCAATGGATACAGGCACTTTTCCATCAGGGTTTCCACTGGCACCATACTGTGTCAAGAGTGAATTGAATTGTGATCCCAACTTCCCGGCAGGCACATCCATCTTTAATGCGTATGCAATCGAGCCGTCCAGCCCTGTGCTTCCGGCAATGTTGGTGGTGTATTCACCAACATTTATATCAAAGGGTTTTACACCCAATCGTCCATCGGAAATGTTGATCGACATTAAAACATTTTTAAGCGTTGCCTGATTGGTGTTGTCCAGTTTGGTAAGGGAAGTAACCCCGGAAAGCAACGGTGAATCTTTCAACGAAGCCTGGATGATTTTCACCAGCCCGGTAGCATCTACAGTTGCGAGGTTAGGTGTCATGTCCTGGTTCAGTTCGCCCGATAATGCAAAATCGGTTGAAAAATTTCCATCAACCAAACCGGCAATTGGTGCGTAGGTTTGAACCAACGAAAATGAATTTGCGGATTCCTTGATGGACATCTTATCGATGCGCAATGCCAAATCATAACGTGGATGGTTCAAGTCTTTGGTATTGTAGGAACCGGCAACACCAAAACTTCCGCCCAACATATCAAAAGTAATGTTCTTTAAATTGGCGATTCCATCTTTTACAATGATGTCACCTTTTGCGTTCGTCATGGTGAAGTCCATCATTTTTACCGTGGCAATAGTTGATTTCAAAGTAAAGTTTATGTTTTGGGGTACGGGAATCACACCGTACGCTTCGGTGGTTTCTTCTTCCGCTGTTGATTCTGTCATGAATTCATTCAAATCCAAAAACTTCGAATTGAAATTGACCACACCATTGATGGTTTCATTTCCTAAAGCGTAGCCCATATAGTTGAGCACCGAACCATTCACACTGAAATCACTTTTGCCAATGGTGCCGTCCATTTTTTCGAGGTTGATTTTTTTCGGATCAAAACTCATGGTTGCGTTGGTGATTGCAACCGCATAAGGCAAATCACTTGCGGTGTATTTGAAGGCCGTTAGTGTTGCTGTTCCGCTGGTGGGGAGTTTATCGTAGCGCTCTGATTCCAGATCGGAGTACTTTCCTTTGGTATGTAAATCGGCCTTTACTTTTCCGGCAAGTTCCATTCCTTCCATCGGGAATATTTTGGTAATCTTTTCGAGATCGATTCCTCCGTTTGCATTTAAATCCCATGTGTAATCGTTTAAATTCTCAAGCAATAGATCAGCAGTAAATTTCTCATCATCCATCACCATCGAAAAACCTTTTACGGCAATGAATGTTTCGGCCATTTTTCCGGATGTGTTTTTTACCGAGGCAGCAAAATTCATATCATGAAGAGGGATTGGAAATTCAGAAGACTTGACGTATCCATTGCTGAGTGTCATATTTGCATTAATGGCAGGGATAATATTTCGAATGCTGTCATAAACACCTTTTGCAGTAAGGTCAATCCCGTAGGTGCCTTTCATTTCCAATCCTTCCATTGGAAACATCGTACTGAGTTGTTCAAGGTTAAGTTTGGCAACCACATTTGCATCCATTTTATAATCCCGCAAATTTTCGATCAGGATTTTTGCATCGAACGGATTTGCACCCAAGTCCATGTGGAATTGTTTTACATGCACCAGTGTATTGTCGATGATCCCGTCTTTGTTGTCCACCAACATATCCAAATTAATATTGTTGATGGCGGTAGGCAGGTCAGGATATTTAAACATGGCATCTTTTACCAGCAGGGTAACATTAAAAGCCGGCATTTGATTGTCGCTGTATTTTCCGCGAACAAAACCATCGAAGGCAAGGTCGCCACGGGTTTCAATGTTGGTAAAGCTTTCTGTATACATGCCCGGTACAAGGGAAAGCAAACTCTTGAAAGAATTGTCAGGGCTTTTGAAGGTGATGTCCATATCGTAATAGCTTTCATTCATTTTGAACCAACCATCGAAACTCATGGCAAAGTCGTTTAATGCAAGCGAGTTTTCTTTGAACGTGAACTTTGAAATTTCTTCACTGATAGTAAGGGTCATGTCCATGGCCACATGCTTGTTGGTCAGGTATTCGGCACCGTCATAAATGGTGGTAAGGCTATCAATCGTTGTTTTGGTTTTGAGGTCAAAAATATCTTGGGTAAAATCCCCACTTCCGGAATGGTTCAATCCTTTGATTGATAACAGGAATGGAAGGCTTTGATCATCGTATATTAAATCACCATCAATAATTTTCCAGTGGTCAATGCCAATTGAAAAATCCCCGCTTTCAGTGGATTCTTCCGTCACTTCATCAGAAGGGATGGCAATATCATAATTTGCCTTTCCATCGGGCAGCACTTTCACATTGATCACAGGATTGACAAGCGTGATTCCTTTTATCCGGAGTTGGTCCCCGAACAGGATATCTTTCAGGTTGATCTCCACTTCCATACTTTTCACGACAAACAAATATTGGCCTTCAAAAGGGGCACGGTTGAAAACGCCCAGGTCTTTCATGGAGGCGGTAACGTTTGGAAAGTTTTTGAAGAGTGTGAGATCAAAGTTTTCGATATCGAACACGACATCAGCATTTACGGATTTGGCAAGGCCATCATCAATTGCTTTTTTTATATCGTCTTTAAAAAGAACAGGGATTAAAATTGCGGCAATGATCACCAATGCAAACAGGCTTCCTACAGTAATCCCAACCCACTTCAATATTTTTTTCATAACTAAAAGTTTTAAATCCAATCAGGACATCAAATTTACAACCAGAATGTCGATTCTAATTTTAAAATTCGATTAAATGAATTTCAGAAACCAGTCCATTGCCTTTTTAACAAAGGGCGTATAGGGAGGAAAAAAGAGGCCAACGGAAGTAAACCCGTGTTTTTGTCTCATTACAGGCTTTTCATTGGAGAAAGCAAGGAAACCATAGTATCCATGCGACTTCCCGATGCCACTGTTGTTGACCCCGCCAAAGGGCAGGTTATTTTGGACGAAGTGTACAGCGCAATCGTTTAAAACCACCGCCCCTGAAGAAGTCCCTTTTAGAAATTGCTCTTTTTCTGCTTTCGATCCACCAAAGATATACATGGCCAATGCTTTTGGTAGCGTGTTGATAAAAGCGATTGCCTCATTTGTGTTTTTATAAGGAACAATTGGAAGGACCGGCCCAAAAATTTCTTCGTCCATCACCCGGCTTTGTAGGGAAACATTTTTCAGGATAGTGGGTTCTAAGTAATTCGTTTCCGAAGCGGTATTCCCACCGAAAACAATTTCAGCACCCTTTTCAACGGCATCTGTTAATAAGCTTTTCACCCGAGCAAAATGTTTTGCGTTTACAATGCGGCCATAGTCAGCTGATTGTTCGATTGGGTTTTTATCAGGCGCATACATTTTACTGATGTGGTTTTTTATCTCATCAATCAGGTCGTCTACAATGGATTCATCGGCAAGGATGTAGTCAGGAGCGAGGCATGTTTGGCCGTTGTTTAAAAATTTTCCTGCAACAATTCGTGCTGCGGCTTCTTTTATTCGTGCCGACTTCATCACCACCGTTGGTGATTTTCCGCCAAGTTCTAAGGTAACAGAAGTAAGGTGTTCGGCTGCAGCCTTCATTACTATTTTTCCTACGGACGGACTTCCCGTAAAGAAGATGTGATCAAAAGGAAGTGAAAGTAAATACGTTGATTCTTCAACACCACCTTCAACCACCTGAACTGTTTCAGGTTCAAAAATTTCTTTTGCTGCTTTTGTGATCAAGGCAGCGGTGGCCGGGGTCAACTCCGAGGGTTTAATGATGATGGTATTACCTGCTGCAAGTGCTGAAACAACAGGCCCGAAGGTGAGCATGAACGGATAGTTCCAGGGCGAAATAATCAGGCACGCCCCACGCGGTTCATATTGAATGTAGGATCGCGATCCAATCATTTCGAGAGGAGTGTCTACTTTTTTTGGTTTAACCCACTGATGGATGTTTTGAAGTGCATGTTTAATTTCTAAAAGCGTGGGCGCGATTTCCGATGCATCTACTTCGGTGGCGGGTTTCTTGTAATCGGCATACATCGCCTGTTGAATTTGAAGCCGGTTGGTGTGGATCCAATCACGAAGTTTTTTTAAACGGGCGACCCGCGCGGTCACAGGTGCTGTCCTGGTGGATTTTGCACCCTTTACAATCTGTTCAAAAGCGTACTTAATGCTCTCCATAATTTCAGTAAGTACATCAAAATAGATGGTTTTGCAATTCGTTGAAAGGGAATTTTTTGTCACGTGACGCTACGACCAGGGGGATACTAACAAAACAATAGAGAAAAGAAAGGATGATTAAAACTGCGCTTTTGAAATATACGCCATTTTCTTGCTTTTTATGCCGGATTAAGCGTTTTTTACCCACTGCAGACACACTCGATATATATGCAATTGCGTATATTCGGGCGTTGTGGCCAATTGACGGAATTGGTTCCCGCGGACTGTTTCGGCCTTGACGAACAACTTTTCACCACGCGGACACTTTCGGACCGACTTGGGACGAAAATGAAAAACTGTTTTCCTCCGTGGACTATTCCGGACCGGCTTTCATCCCGTGGACTGTTTCGACAGCGGTAACGACTTTCCCCGTGGGACAATTTATTTTAAACGGAGCCAGTGGACTTCGTTGACAACTTCCGGGTCGACACGGTCGACAAAAAAACATACGGACGAAGTCAACTGGCCACAACAATGTGCATAATGCATGGCGGCCGACTGTGTTGTATTTAAAAGTTGTTTGCTATATTTCGTGAACGTTCGGTGGACAAGGCTGGCTTCGAAACGCCACGCATCATGCACCAGCGTTAGCGGCAAGTTTAACCGACAACTGGACAAATGAGTAGAACTAAATTTTTAGATGCAGCAGATAGCCACTCCGACTGGAGGAAGAAGAACAATTTGCCGCACATACACTATGAAAAACTATTTACTGAAGTAAGGGACAAATGGATTCAAGAGAAACGATACAGTGAACTAATTGCCTTTATTGTTGAAGAATGGGATTCGGGAAACTGTGACGACTTTATTGAACCATTGGTGACTGAACTAATCAAAACCAATGAAAGTAGATTGTTCAAACAACTTTGGAAAAGCATAATCAAACATCGGCTCGACAAACTTTGGATGCTCGACAAACATTTAAATGAAAAAGAACCCAATCAAAACTGGGAGAAGATTGCTTCCATTAACCTAAAGGGTTTCGGGTTTACGACCAAAAACTTCTATGATGACAGAAAAAAGGTTGTCGCATTTTATCGTCAATTTACATTGGAAGGGCTAAGCAAGTTTAGAGCAGGACTGCAACAACTTAATGACAATGAAGAATTGGAAAGGGTTGATAAACTCATTAGTTCTGTTACTTATCTTCAAAAGCCAAGCCCTAAACCTTCTTCTGACAAGAGAAAGATTGACGAAATTCTTTTTTGGGATTTAATTTCTGACGCTAGAAAAAATGCAGGAAACAAATATGATTTCATTGACAACTTAAAAACAATTTTGGAAACCTTTCATCCAAATGAGCTAAGAAATTTTCAGAAATATCTATTCACCAAACAAAATGAACTTAATCTTTGGGACATTTGGGCATTAGCATACATTGTAAGACGAGGTTGTAGTGATGATGGCTTTGACTATTTTAAAACTTGGGTAGTTTCAAAAGGACAGCAATCGTTTAATGCAGTTCTCTCTCTTGACGAAAAAAGCTTATTGAGTGTGTTTGACGAAGACCCACAATTAGAAGAACTGATGTATTTAGCAGGAGAAATTTATGAGGACAAAACAGGTGACATTATGAAGCCAGTAAAAGTGAAACACCAAAAAATAAAAGGTAAGGAATGGACAGAAGAAAATTTGCAAACAGTTTTCCCGTCCATTTGTAAACTATTTGACTTTACGACTGAAAAGGAAACCAGCCGCTAACAATAGCTATAGCCAATGGCGGGCGAAGTGTTGACGAAAATATTTATCTTGCTATTACGTTTTGTTTCGGTGGACAGAAACGTTTTCAAAAACCGCCACTGGCCATAGCCGAGCGTTGTATGCAATTGAGGCACCAGAATACAAGTGGGTGTTTTTACAAAAGTTTTT
>CAYNOT010000019.1:0-103452 GCA_964398945.1 uncultured Roseivirgaceae bacterium
GCGACCCCGACCTTGGCAAGGTCGTGCTCTACCAACTGAGCTACTCCCGCTTTTCCCGTAAGGGACTGCAAATTTATAACAGCATTGCTAATTTGCAAATTACTTGCCCTCCAGAAAGTGCCTTATTCCCTTTTCTGAAGCAAACTTCCCCTTATTAAACTCCGCTGTGCCTCCTTTCGGGATCGATAAGGTGTTCCAGTCGGCCCCTTTCTGGATTTTTGCCAACAAAATTATTTGTCCTACGTGCGATGCATAATGTGCCAATTGCCGTTGAAGTGCCTCTTCAATGGTATGGCCTTCATTGCGGATGTAAATGATCTTTTGAAGATCATCGGGTCTCAAATGGGCCAACGCATCAAACAAAACGCCCCATCCCTTTTCCCATGCCGCCATCATTTCTGTACGGTTCTGAAAAGCAACTTCAAATTCAGCTTCCCGGTTTCGCCAGGGCTTCTCACCATCGGTTGTCTGGAAATCCGTGAAACGGGAAATCATATTGCCACTAATGTGGTGGACCAGTAACGAAATACTGTTGGTTTGGTCATTCGGTTTCCAAAGCAATTGTTCATCCGACAACTGGGCAAAGCTTTTTTCACCAAGTGATTTATAATACTCAAATAACTTAGCAATGCTTTCCAAACTGGAGTTCATCCGATTTTCATTTATGATGATTGTGCAGCATACTCTTTCTTGAGTTGCTGGGCGTGCTGCTTGTCTTTTGAAAATTTGATATGTTTCGGCACTCCTTTCAAATCCGAAATCAAACCCACCCACGACATCATTTTAAGAATGTACCAGGTGATATCGATTTCCCACCAAAAAAATCCCTGACGTGATGCCACTTCATAGTAATGGTGATTGTTGTGCCATCCTTCGCCCATCGTTACCAACGCAAGCACAAGACTATTCCTTGATTCATCGCCTGTTTTGTAACGCTGCTTTCCAATCTTGTGCATAATCGAGTTAATCGAAAATGTTCCGTGATAGAGAATCACGGTGCTCAAAAAGAACCCGATAAACAATGCAGAGAAACCACTCACACTAAACATCTCCAGGATGCTGCCTCCGTTTACAATTCCACCCAATGCCATTACAACAAGTGCCAGAAATACAGGAGGAATCAAATGGTTTTTGTTTAGCCAAACCAACTCGGGATATTTTGCATAATCGCCTATTACTTTATAATCGGTTTCCTTGTAATCCGGCCCCACAATCCAGCCAACGTGCGAATACCAGAAGCCATATAATTTCATGGAATGCGGATCGGCAGGTGTATCGCTATGGCGGTGATGATGGCGATGATGCGCGGCCCACCAAAGGGCTCCCTTTTGTGCTGAAGTCTGTGCCATGAAAGCAATCACAAACTGAAACCACCGCGGGGCATTGTAGGATTTGTGCGCAAAATAACGGTGGTATCCCCCTGTTATCCAGAACATGCGGAAAAAGTAAAGAAATATGCAGAGCATCCAATCAAAGAAAGTAGCCCCCGTCCATATCGCGCCAAGCGGCATTAAATGGATGATAATAAAGGCAATTTCTTGCTTCAAGATAGGCTTGTTTCGCTTTTCTAACACTACAGGAATTTCCATTTCACCAGTCGTTTATTAAAGGATTACAAAGGTAGACCATTTACATCATTTCTACCATGACAATCGTCAGTCACAAGGATTATGAAAACTGCATTTCCATCTACAAAATTCCCGCAAGGGAGGTAAATATTGTAAAGGTGAAAAATGTAACTTTGAATGAAAACCTGAAAACACATGTATCAAAATATAAGCAATCAAGAATTTTCCGACCTTGTTGAAACCGGTAGTGTTGTGGTCATTGATGTTAGGACCCCGCCCGAAGTCAAGGATGGACACATTGCGGCAGCCAATCATTTTATTGACATCAACAATGAACCTTTTGAAACACGGATCCAGGAACTTGATAAAGCCCAAGACTATATAATTTATTGTCGCAGTGGTGCCCGATCAGCCAAAGCTTGTCGCATTATGGAAGAAAATGGTTTTACCGGTAACCTTTATAATTTAAGGGACGGTATTCTTGGTTGGGACGGGGATTTGAAAACCACGTAAGGGAATTCATTCTTTTTTCACCAACCCGATTACTTCGTTTAGCTTGAGCAACGCCTCCACCGGGCTAATCGTATTGATATCCAATTTGCCCAACATTTCCTGGATTTGTTTCATCCTTGGATCACTGTCAAACAAACTTAACTGAGGTTCAGGTTTTGGAACTCCGTTCATTCGGCTTCCCTCATTCTTATGTTTGTCTTTTTCGAGGAAGCGTAAAATATCATCAGCACGCAGCACAATCTTATTCGGCATACCCGCCATTTGTGCAACGTGTATCCCGAAACTGTGTTCACTTCCTCCTTCCACAAGCTTGCGCATGAAGATAATTTTATTGCCCGATTCCTTTACGGAGACATTAAAATTTTTCACGCGCACCAAATCTTCGGATAGTTGATTCAGTTCGTGGTAGTGGGTAGCGAAAAGTGTTTTGGGTTTAAACTCTTTGTGGTTGTGCAGGTATTCAACAATTGCCCAGGCGATCGAAACACCATCGTACGTACTGGTACCTCTGCCAATCTCATCCATTAAAATCAAACTGCGGTCACTCAGGTTGTTAACGATACTGGCAGTTTCTGTCATCTCCACCATAAAGGTTGATTCGCCTTTTGAAAGGTTATCCGAAGCCCCCACACGGGTAAATATCTTGTCAACAATCCCTACCGTTGCTTCCGTGGCCGGAACAAAACTTCCCACTTGTGCCATCAATGTGATGAGTGCCGTCTGCCGAAGCAACGCAGATTTACCTGCCATGTTCGGACCGGTGATAATGAGTATCTGCTGCTTTTCTGTGTCCAGGTAAATATCATTGGGAACATACACTTCCCCGATGGGCAATTGTTTTTCAATTACGGGATGGCGGCCCGCTTTGATGTCGAGGATTTTTGTATCATCAATTTGAGGTTTGCAATATTTGTTTTGCGCGGCAATACGGGAAAAAGAAAGCAGGCAATCCAACGTGGCGATTGATCGGGCATTCTGTTGTATCTCGGACACAAACTCCGCTGCCTGCCGCACCAAATCCTGAAAGAGCTGTTGCTCGATGACCACCAGTTTTTCTTCAGCGTTCAGGATTTTATCCTCATATACTTTTAACTCTTCCGTAATGTAACGTTCCGCATTGACGAGTGTCTGCTTCCTGATCCATTCGTGCGGTACTTTATCTTTGTGCGCATTGCTTACCTCCAAATAGTACCCAAAGACTTTATTGAACGAAATCTTCAAAGAAGAAATACCGGTACGCTCAACTTCCCTTTTTTGAATTTGAAGTAAAAAATCTTTTCCTGAATACGCCAGTTTGTTCAACTCATCCAATTCAGCATGAACGCCTTCTTTAATAACACCACCCTGGTTTGTCAACAAGGGTGCATCGTCACGCAGTTCTTTTTCGATCTTGGTTAAAAGGATTTCGCATGGATGAAGGTTATCATTCAGCCTCAACAAAGCTGGTGATTCGGTTGTATTCAACACCGCTTTAATTGGTGAGATGGTCTTCAACGATTTTTTTAACTGCACCATTTCCCGCGGATTGATCCTGCCCACCGCAACTTTTGAAATCAATCGTTCCAAATCGGCAATGTGGTGAAGCTGTTCAGATAATTTATCGGCAACATCCGCATCCTTCATAAAGCGCTCCACAACATCTAACCGGTCATCAATGGCCGCTTTTTCTTTCAATGGCAAAATCATCCACTTGCGCAATTGGCGTGCACCCATCGGGGTAATGGTACGATCTAAAATTTCAATCAACGGAACCCCGCCTTCATGTTGCGCGTGTACAATTTCAAGGTTCCTGATCGTGAATTTATCCAGCCAAACATATTTTTCTTCGTCAATTCGCGAGATAGAAGAAATGTGATGCGTGTCCCGATGTTCGGTTGCTTCCAGGTAATGGAGTATTGCGCCCGCTGCAATAATTGCTTCGTTCCAACCTTCAATCCCAAAACCCTTAAGTGATTTTGTTTTAAATTGTTCTGTTAGCTTGCCATACGCAAAGTCAAACGCGAA
The DNA here is from genome assembly GCA_964398945.1 of uncultured Roseivirgaceae bacterium. Taxonomy (GTDB): domain Bacteria; phylum Bacteroidota; class Bacteroidia; order Cytophagales; family Cyclobacteriaceae; genus JBGTGG01. Next base: position 4,086 of record CAYNOT010000019.1, read on the forward strand.
GGCCCACTCATCCAATGAAAAGGTTGCATACTCATTGGCAAACTGTACATCAAATCTTTGTCGGTTACCCTTGCTAAAAATAATCTCAGCCGGACCAAAACTTTGGATCAGTTTGTTGACATACCCCTGACTTCCTTGCGCTGCATAAAACTCGCCCGTGCTTACATCCAGAAATGAAATCCCAATAAGAGCAGCACCAGGATGGATGGACGCCAGAAAGTTGTTTTGCTTTCTGTTCAATACATTGTCGTTGTACGAAACCCCGGGCGTGACCAATTCTGTTACACCGCGTTTTACAATTCCTTTTACAAATTTGGGATCTTCCAGTTGGTCACAAATCGCTACGCGATTGCCCGCACGCACGAGCTTGGGCAAGTAAGTATCCAAGGCATGATGTGGAAACCCTGCCAGTTCAATTTCAGAAGAAGAACCACTACCGCGTTTGGTCAACACGATATCCAGCACCTTGCTGGCGCGAATAGCATCTTCCCCAAAGGTCTCGTAAAAATCACCCACCCGAAACAACAGCAGCGCACCCGGGTATTTCACCTTGATCTGGTTGTACTGTTTCATTAATGGGGTTTCCGCTACTGATTTTGCCATGGATAGCAAATATAAAAGTACCAATAAGATTATCAGCAATGAATCGTGAGACACTGTTCATTTATCTGATCGAAAGGAATTGTTTTTTTAAGTACCACAGGTTGCGCGGGAATACCGTTGCCAGATTAAATGAGAAGGCCACGCCAAGTGCTTAGGGATTTCTGGTAAATTCCCTTGACAATAAAAAGCACAGCGATCAAAAGAAATAAGTTATCGGTGTTATCATTGCAATAAATCCTGTCAAACCATGAAAAAACTGAAACTCGATGAATTGGGGCGTATTTCCATTGAGGAGTTCAAATCAATAGAAAAAATCCCGGTTGTTGTTCTTCTCGACAATGTGCGGAGCCTGCACAATGTAGGTTCTGTTTTTAGAAGCGCAGATTCATTTTGTGTAAAAAAAATTTATCTCACAGGCATCACCGGCACACCACCCCATCGCGAAATTCAAAAGACCGCACTGGGGGCCACCGAATCTGTGGAGTGGGAATACGCGGAAAATGGTGAAACCATAGTAAAGCAATTACAATCAGAAGGGTATCAAATCGTGGTGGTTGAACAGACTACCACCAGTGTGGCATTGCAACAGTTCGAACCAAAAGTTGATGCCCGTTATTGCCTGGTTTTCGGCAATGAAGTAAATGGGGTGAGTGAGGAGATCATCAGCCATGCTGACCTCGGAATTGAAATCCCGCAAGCAGGTACCAAACATTCGCTCAATATATCAGTCTGTGCCGGAATCGTTTTGTGGGAGGTTTTTAGGAAATTGAAATTGTGAGCCGCGGATATTATTCGCATTTTTACAGCTTATAAATTTTTATCATGTCCGATCGCTACAATCAACGCGGGGTTTCTGCTTCGAAAGAGGATGTTCACAAGGCCATTGCCAACCTGGACAAAGGGCTTTATCCAAAAGCTTTTTGCAAGATTGTGGAAGATCATTTAGGAAACGATCCGGATTATTGCACAGTGATGCATGCCGATGGTGCCGGAACAAAGTCTTCACTCGCCTATATTTATTGGAAAGAAACAGGCGATTTATCCGTGTGGAAAGGGATTGCCCAAGATGCCATTATCATGAACGTTGATGATCTGTTGTGTGTGGGTGCCACCGACAATATTTTACTCTCCTCCACGATTGGTAGAAACAAAAACCTGATCCCAGGGGAAGTGATCCAAGCCATTATTGAAGGCACCGAAGAAGTGTTGGCCATGCTTCGTTCGTACGGGGTCAATATTATTAGCACGGGAGGTGAGACCGCAGATGTTGGTGACCTTGTTCGTACTATTATTGTGGACAGTACTGTAACTGCCCGGATGAAACGGGCGGATGTTATTTCAAATCATACCATTCAAGCCGGGGATGTGATTGTTGGATTATCGTCTTTCGGGAAATCCACGTACGAACATCACTATAATGGTGGAATGGGAAGCAACGGTTTGACTTCTGCCCGTCATGATGTTTTTAGTAATATATATAGTGAAAAATATCCCGAAACGTTTGATCCCGGTGTACCGAAAGATTTAGTGTATACCGGAAAGTACAAAGTGACCGATACCCGCCCCGATTTGGAAACTGATATTGGCAAGCTTGTGTTGGCCCCAACCCGAACCTATGCGCCCATTATTCAAGCGGTGTTGAAAAAATTCAAGCCCCATGTTCACGGTTTGGTTCATTGTAGTGGTGGCGCCCAAACGAAAGTCCTTCACTTTGTTGATAACCTCCACATTATAAAAGACAATCTTTTTGAAACCCCACCGCTCTTTAAAATTATACAAGAAGAAAGTGGCACGGACTGGAAAGAGATGTACAAGGTATTTAATATGGGGCATCGAATGGAAATTTATGTTCCATCCGGATTTGCAGCGGAGATTGTTGAAATCTCGAAAAATTTCCTTGTCGATGCGCAAATTATTGGCCGCGTAGAAAACGCAAGTCAAAAACAAGTGACTATCAAAAGCCAGTACGGAACATTTGTATATTAAACCGGAAAAGTATTTCCCCCTGTGGAAATACTTTTATAAGTTTAATACATGATTACCTGGGATCAATATGAGCAACTTACCCTGGATGAAAAGATTGATCATCTATACAAGCGCGGAAGTTTTGTTATGGGCATCCGGTATTATAACTACAAAGTAAATTTATACCTCATTGGCGATTATTATGTTGAGGTTTTTATCAATCATAAGAGTACAATCATCGAACGCATCAACTTACTTGATTCTTCCCACTCCAGAATGAAGTTTTATTCCGATCAGATAAAATTACCGGTTATACTATAAAAAATGTGATAGTCTGAAAAGACACCGGACTACCAAAGACACCGAGTCAATAATTATCCAACAAAACATAAGACATGTTTCGGGTTATCTTAATTTCTGGAAAATGTCTTTTAAAATTTTAGCCAAGGGTGTTATAAAAAAAGAGGCCATCATAAAGATGGCCTCCTCAAAAGGTATTGAGTTTAGGTTAAAGTCTTATGCAGTAGCAGCTGAAGATTCGTCAAATTTTTGAGACATCTTCAGGTTTACTGTTTTCTTGGCTTTATATCCACAATAGCCACACAAGTAGTGTTTTAGCAATTCGCCCTCTTCAGTATCGGTAGGGGTTTTAATGATTTCCTCCCGGGATACTTTAAAGGTTTGATAGTTGCACTCCGGGCAACGCAATGCGTGCAAGTGGCCAGAATATTTTTCAATTTTTACATAACCGGTCTCTTCATCTTTCCATACATCATAGTCGATGGAGAACACGTTTTCTTCAGCTTGCATACCTTCATCAAGGTAAGCATCTTCTTCCGTTTCGCTAAGGAGTTTCATTGGCTTGCCGGATTTTGGGGAAACCCTTGGCTTATAACGAAGCGCCTTCAAACGCTTTTCGATAAAAAAGGGATAGTAGAACTTCAGTAGGTTTTGGATTATCAAGGCGACAATCATACCCATTGAAGCGGTGGTGAAAACACGAACAAAAATCCAAAGTGCATCTAGCTCTGTAATATTCGAGTTGGCGTAAAAACATGCACCTACAATCAAAACGATGGAAGCAATCCAAAGCCATTTGATTTCGCTACGGTTAATGTAGTCGTACTTGGTTTTAGCATCTGATGTGATCGCTAATTTTATCACATGACCAATAACAATAAGCGCTGAGATTACCCATAATACTAAGGCAATCTTCTGAGCCATTGCATTCCACCCCTCGTACTGAGCTGTTAGATCTAATCCATCCATGATATTTTTGAGTTGGTTTAATTCCTCTTAAGCAAATATAAAGTCCTTTTCAGTTAAAACTAATTGTTAGTTCCCCTTAAAGGCAATATTTCAGCACAATTTAGTATTCTTTTATCGAAAAATAATAAAAACAAGGCCATAATTTTTGAGTTCATTCGTTATAGTGCCTCATTCAGAAAATCCAACAACACCCTTTCGGTCTCCGCTGGTGCTTCCAACATTCCCATGTGGGCAACACCGGGAAGTTCATGCACACGCTTTTGAGGGGCATTTTCAGCTTGCCCCCAAATTGATTCCGGGGGGATAACAGCATCCTTTAATCCTATAAAAAATAAAATTGGTTTTGAAAATACTGCATACACTTTTGTCATATCCTCACGGTCGCGCATAGCCCGTGCATACGCAATCACGGTTTTAGGATCTACTTGACTGGCTTCAGTGAGAAGGGTTTTCGCTGCGTGATGGTTGGGGTCCGCAAACAATGATGGAATAAGGGTTTGCACAAAAGGAGCTGTCCCATTTTTCGCAACAAACTCCATTACTTTGGTCCGATTCCGTTTTTTATTTTCATCGTCTGCATACGCAGTGGAGTGGAACATACAAAACCCGTGCATCCGATTGGGTTGTTGATGGGCCATTTCCAACATCACATAGCCACCCAATGAATGACCCGTCACAAAACATGTTTTAACATGTATGGTATCCAGCAATTCCCAAACTGATTTTGCTATTTCGTTAATGGTAAATTCGTTGGAGGGCAACAGGCTTTTTCCAAACCCTGGAAGGTCAATGCAAACTACCCGGTAAGTTTTTATGAAAGGCTTTACGAAATTCAACCAGAGGGTATGCGATTCACAATAGCCATGAACAAAAACCAATGGGGTGCCCGTTCCTTCATCGGTAAAATGAATGGCGGACATTAATGTTCTTTAGAAACCGCGAGAAGCTGAAAGACTGCCTTTTCAATTCCTTCGGGATCGAAGTTGCACTCGCGGTGCAATTCGTGTTGTTCACCGTGCTCAATAATGTCATCCGGAATCCCCAATCGTTTTACTTCAGCACTGTACTGATTATCGGCCATGAATTCAAGGACAGCACTTCCAAACCCTCCCTGGACGCAACCATCCTCAACGGTAATAATCTTCTTATATTTTTTGAAAACTTCGTGCAAGAGACCTTCGTCAAGGGGTTTGATGAAGCGCATGTTACAATGGCCTACTTTTATATTTTGTTCCTCTAGTTTTTCGCAAACTTCAATTGCATAATTTCCAATGTGCCCAACCGTTAAGATCATCACTTCATCACCATTCCGAAGTTTTACACCTTTTCCGATTTTCATTTCTTCCATTTGTGTTTTCCATCCGGTCATCACCCCCTGACCGCGTGGGTATCGGATTGTGAATGCTTTTCCTTCACGCGGAAGCTGTGCCGTGAACATCATATCGCGCAACTCTGCCTCATTCATCGGTGCAGCCAAAATCATGTTCGGGATGCAGCGCATGTACGCCAGGTCATACGCACCGTGATGGGTCGGTCCATCGGCACCGGCAAATCCTGCCCGATCGAGGCAAAAGTTTACGGGCAAATTTTGAATACACACATCGTGGATTACCTGATCATAAGCACGTTGCATAAACGAACTGTAGATGTTACAGAAAGGAATCAATCCTTGTGTTGCCAATCCTGCGGAGAATGTAACAGCATGTTGTTCAGCGATCCCTACATCAAAAGCGCGGTCCGGCATTTCCTTCATCATAATATTCATCGAAGAACCTGATGGCATTGCCGGGGTGATGCCCATTATCTTTTCATTTTCTTTCGCTAATTCAACCAGGGTGTGGCCAAACACATCCTGATACTTGGGCGGTTGTGGTGTGTTGTAAATTTTCTTTTGAATCTCCCCGGTAATTTTATCGAATGTGCCCGGTGCATGCCAGGTGGTTTGGTTGCCATTCTCAGCAGGCGCATACCCTTTTCCTTTTACAGTAACGATGTGTAAAATTTTGGGGCCTTTGATTTGCTTGAGATCATTCATCACCGTTACGAGGTGGTTAACATCATGGCCGTCTACCGGCCCGAAGTAGCGGAGGTTCAATGATTCAAAGAAATTGCTTTGGCTCAATAAAGTAGACTTGATTCCATTCTCCACTTTGGAAACAATTTCCTGGGCGCTCTTTCCAAACGTGGAGAGTTTCCCAAGCATTTTCCAAACATCATCTTTAAGTCTGTTATATGTTTTGGAAGTTGTAATGTCGGTCAGATAATCTTTGAGTGCGCCCACATTCGGGTCGATGGACATACAATTATCATTGAGGATGATCAGGATGTTGGAGTCTGATACACCCGCATGGTTCAACCCTTCAAAGGCAATTCCCCCCGTAAGTGCACCATCACCAATAACGGCAATATGTTGGCGATCAAGCTCACCTTTGTACTTGGATGCTACAGCCATCCCCAAAGAGGCTGAAACCGAAGTAGAAGAATGGCCCACGCCAAAGGTATCGTACGGACTTTCCGAACGTTTTGGGAAACCTGAAATACCTTTGTAAACCCTGTTCGTATGGAATTTTTCTTTCCTTCCCGTAAGGATTTTATGGCCGTATGCCTGATGGCCAACATCCCACACCAACAAATCGTGGGGTGTATTATAGACATGATGCAAAGCGACAGTAAGCTCCACAACACCCAGGCTGGCACCAAAATGCCCCCCATAAACCGAAACAATGTCAATAATAAAATGCCGAAGTTCATCACAAAGCTGCACCAATTGCGCCTGATCCAGCTTTTTTACATCATCAGGGCTATCAATTTTGGCAAGTAAGGGGCGGGGGCTTATCAGCATCGAATTAATAATTGGTATTGCAGTGAATTAAACAATAATTTAAGATAAAGGTTTAAACCATACATTTTCATAAAATCGACCACAAAGTTAGTTATTTCCCGGATGTCAGTGAATTGTTGAGGATTATAAATAAATTTGCCGCTCGCTTATGGTACAGGAAAATTTTGAGATAAAACTCCCGCTTTTTGAAGGTCCCTTCGACCTCTTGTTGTTTTTCATCGAACGTGATGAATTGGATATCTACGATATTCCCATTGCAACCATCACCAATGATTTCCTGCAGTATATCCACCATTTGGAAAAATTGAACATCGAAATCGCGAGTGAATTTATTCTGGTGGCCGCTACCTTGATGCGCATTAAGTCTAAAATGCTATTGCCCCGGCCACAGATTGATGAGCAGGGCAATGAAATCGACCCACGTGAAGAACTCGTAAGGCATTTGCTTGAGTACAAAAAATATAAATCTGTAATCGAGGACTTCCATAAACTGGAAGAAGAGCAACTGATGCGTGAAAAGCGCGGAAACCTGATGAAGGAAATCCGTTCGCTTGCCGAAAGTGGCAATGTGGAAGCCGAACTTCAGGATGTTGACTTATTCAAATTGATGACCGTCTTCGAAAAAGTTTTAAGAAGACAAGAAGCTGAAAAAAACAAACCGGTGCACCAGGTGATTCAATACCCTTACACGATGGATGGCCAGCGTGAATATATTTTGAACCAGGTACAGACAAAACCCCGCGTTTCCTTTATGGAAATCGTGGAGGCATTCCCAACAAGGATTGCATTGATTTTTAATTTTCTTTCAATCCTTGATCTGTTGGCGTTGGGGAAATTATCCATTCAGGTTGGCGAAGGCTTTAACAATTTCTGGGTTGCAAAACCGGAGTCCGCAGAAATCAATAGTATACTTTAATAATTTGCAAATTAGTTTATTTGCTAATGTGCAAATGGGCTTTCTAAATACAGGGATCATTCAGTTCTCCGTGGACAGGCTAATATCTAATTAGCTGTTGTGCCCTGACAGCTTGATCCGGCACCAGCTGTGCAGGCGTAACAATGTTGGCCGGTAATTATGGTTCTATTGGTAAGCTGGTCTGCATCAAAAGCCGATAAATGTTGCGGGGCTTTTTTCTCAACTTTCAATCCCAGCATCTGATTGAAATCACAATCATAAAGAAAGCCCTTCCAATCTACAGAAAGGGTATTCCTGCACATCAATCCTTCTACTGCAGCAGGATTGAAAGCGTTCACCAACTTCTCCATATACTCTTCATAATTTTCTGTAGCGATCAGAAAATCCAAAAAGCGACTGATCGGAATATTGGTGATGGTAAATAATCTGTTGAAATCGATGTTGTGGTTTTTTTTCAAACTCATTTTGAAATCACGCTCCAACTGCAGTTGGTCGCCCGGCAAAAAAGCTCCGGTAGGATTGTACACCAGGTCAAGTGTCAATCCTGAATCAACTTTCCCATACCCAACCGCATTTAACATCTTCAACGCCTCGATGGATTTTTCAAAAACACCATCGCCCCGTTGGCGATCTGTTTTTGCAGCATCATAAAAAGGAAGTGATGAAACGACACGCACATGATGCTTCTTAAAAAATCCAGGCAAATCGTGATACTTCGGATTGGAAAGAATGATCGTGAGATTCGATCGCACGATAATTTCGCCTGCACCAATTTTTGATGCCTCCTCCACAAACCATCGGAAATCCGGGTTGAGTTCAGGTGCCCCACCCGTTATATCAAGTGTTTTTATTTTCGATTTCTTCAACACGTCCAAGCACAATTGAATGGTTTCGCGTGTCATAATTTCTTTACGATCAGGACCGGCATCTACATGGCAATGTTTGCAAACCTGGTTGCACATGTACCCTACATTCACCTGAAAGATTTCAATAGCAGATGGTTGCAACGGCCAAAAACCAATGGTCTCCAGCTTCTCTTTAAAGGAAGGTTGTTGCCCGGCCTCCAGCAACGCTACTTGTCTTTCTTGCTGAGCGAGTGCGTGTTGGCGCGCATGTAAGGATTTGATCATGAAAGAATGTTAAGCAGGGAATTAACACGTAAACTACATGGAGAGTTTCTTTGCTTTGTTCATCATCTGAACCCCATGGACAAGTGAAGACCCGCTCCGAATGGCTGCGGCAACGTGAACCGCTTCCATCATCCCTTGTTCTGTAACGCCTTTCTCTAATGTGTCTTGTGTATATGCATCAATGCAATACGGGCACTGCACCGTATGCGCAACTGCCAGGGCAATCAATGATTTTTCCCGTGCGGTAAGCGCTCCTTCTTTAAAGACATCACCATACCAATCGAAAAATTTTTTTCCAAGGTTTTCTTCCCATTCAGAAATGTTTCCGAATTTTTTTAAATCGGCAGGGTTATAATACGTTGAATCCATTTGTAAATCTTTATATGTTTCTAAAACTACCAAAAGAAAAGAACAGCAATATTAAATCGCTTACAATACTGCCATAATATTTTTGATACTAATCCGCTATTGGAATCGCTATCCGATAAACCTTTCCCTTCTTCACCGTCAGTTGATCATCGCGCAACCAGGGATTGTGCCGCTTCAACAACTTATAATTAATGCCTTGTTCTTTCGAGAATGCTACCAAATCCTTAATTGAGCTATCCACTTCAACGTAGCGTAGCTTCTCTTCTTTATACAAGTGGGCGGGGTCAATCTTAAAACCATATTTTTCTGGTTTTTGAATGATTTCCTTAATGGCCAGAATCCTGAAAACATACCGTGCGGTTTCTTCATTCAGGTACAAATCATAGTAATTATTTACTTCCTGATTGTCCAATGCCCGCTGAACACCACTCATACCACGATTGTACGAAGCCGCGGCCAGGGTCCAATTACCAAATTTTGCGTATGCCTTTTTCAAATATTTACAGGCCGCTTCCGTGGATTTTAATGGATCGTAGCGTTCATCTACATCTTTGCCCACTTCAAGCCCAAACTCTTTTCCGGACTCTTTAAGAATCTGCCAAAACCCAACAGCATCTTTCGGTGAAGTGTCATTCATCAAATAACTTTCAATAATGGGGAGGTATTGAAAATCAGTGGGCACACCATATTCTTCCAGGATTTTTACCATTTGTGGGGACCACCGGTTTGCACGTTTAATCAAAAACAATGTATTGCTGTGTAAATAAACATTCATTTGCAGTTCACGGTCCAGGCGCTCACGCACATCCGGAACATTCATCGGTACGGGTTCGTTTGCAAAATTTATCTCATTCGGCAATGCCAGTGAAACCGCATGGAACGGACCTCCCCCAACCGGAATAACAACCCGGGCTACTTCCTGATCGGAAAACGATTGCTCTTCCCGCCCGCTGCGTGGCTTGGCGGTTTCGTTATAGCTGATATAAAAAAACAAAATCACCAACGCGCTTACCGCCAAAAAAATAGAAACCTTCTTCATTAAAAGTTGGGAGACAATAAATATTTAGAATAAAACTCATCGATCACTTTTATGGCTTCTTCAGGCGTATCCACCAAATTGAAGAGATTCAAATCTTCTTTGTTGATCATGCCCTCGTCCACCAACACTTCTTTCCACCAAGCAGTAGCCCCTTCCCAGAATTTCTTGCCAACCAATACAATCGGAAACCTTCCAATCTTCTTCGTTTGAATCAATGTTAACGCTTCCATGAGTTCGTCAAGTGTTCCGAACCCACCGGGCATTACAATAAACCCTTGTGAATATTTAGTAAACATTACTTTTCGAACAAAAAAGTAATCGAATGTGATAAGTTTATCGGCATCGATATAATCATTTCCTTTTTGTTCAAAAGGAAGAAAAATATTCAATCCCACTGACTTGCCCTTCGCACGGTTGGCACCTTTGTTTCCGGCCTCCATAATACCCGGGCCTCCTCCGGTGATCACACCATAACCGTGCTGCACCAACTGGTAAGCAATTTCTTCTGCCATTTTATAGTAGAGATTGTCCGGTTTTGTTCTTGCCGATCCGAAAACTGTAACGCATGGGCCAATTTTTGCCAGCTTCTCGAGGCCCTCCACAAACTCAGACATCACTTTAAAAATCATCCAGGAGTCCGAGCTTTTGATTTCCGCCCAATCTTTATCTTTAAATGCTTTGCGGATCCTTAGCTCCTCATCGTCCATTATTTGTTGGGCAATTTTTTTACCGGGCTTCTCTTTTTTTACTTTCGCACACATATTTCTTTTATTAAAGTTTGAAGGTACAAAGGTTGAAACGAAGATGCGGGATTTTAGGATCTAAAAATTTAAGATGATAGTCCGTAAAGATACCCAATAGTCAAAGATCATCACGTCCAATACCTGGTTTCTATATTAAAGTACAGGCAAGTGGTATCAAATCAGTCGATAAATTTCAATCGGGCACCGACCACCCCGGATTTTATTCCGGGGTCTTGTATTTAGAACCTGGCTTATAGTAGATGCCGGAACAGGTCCGGCATTGGGCCCTGTCGTTTAATATGCAAGCTCTGCGTAAAATGATTTTCTCAATTTATGGGAATATCAAATTCGAATCAGTTGATAAATCTTTCCTGTGTGTTGCAGGGTTAAGTTTCGCTACACTAATTGTCCAGCAAGTCTTGCAAAGCATCAGAAAGTTGTGGAAATGAAAATTCAAATCCGGTTGCTTCAATTTTTTTTGATGAAACGATGCTTCCGTTCAAAACAATCCCGGCCATTTCGCCTAACATAATTTTTAAAATAAACTCCGGAACAAATGGAAGCAGGATTAGTCGGTGCAATGCCTCCGCGATAGCATACGTGATTTGCTTGTTCGAAACCGGTTTAGGTGCAACTGCATTATAAACCCCGCGCATTTCAGTTTGTTCGATTGCCTGTACAACCATGGCGCAAAGATCATCGATATGAACCCAACTTAGTACTTGTTCCCCGGAACCCAGTGGAGCACCAACAAAATAGCGAATGGGTTTTGCCATTTCCTGAAGCGCTCCTCCTTCTTTTGCCAGGACAATACCAATCCTAAAATTTACCAGACGCTTTCCCTGCAAGTGGATTGCCTGATAGGCTTCCTCCCACTCCCTGGTTACGCGTGCAAGAAAGTCTGAGCCCGATGGATCGTTCTCACTAAAAACCTTTTCTTTGGAAAAACCATAATACCCAATAGCCGATGCTCCGATCACGGTCTCAACCGAACTGTTCTCAATTATCTTTGATAGAAGCGCCACCGATTTTACACGGCTTTCCTTAATGGTTTTTTTTCTGTTGTTTGTCCACCGTTTATCGGCAACACCCGCACCCGCGAGGTTGATCACAACATCAATTCCATCTATTGCATCCTTATCGTATGTTCCCGTGTCCGGATCCCAAATAAATACAGGAATTTTTCCGCCAGGCTTTGACCTGCCCAAATGCGCAACAGTATAGCCCCGCTCCAATAATGTACTGGTAAGTTGCTTTCCGATCAAGCCCGACCCTCCGGCAATGAGAATTTTTTTTGTCATGCACTATGGTGGATATGTAGTAGTTTTAAACCCTAATGTAACAACATGATGATTCGTAAAAAGTTTTTGTTTCTGGCGATTTTTAGTTCGCTGGCAATTTCACTCCCGGCCCAATCCATAAAAGTAAAAAAAGACAAAGCACGCGTGAAGGGTGAAAATGTTGAGGGGTTTGAAGTAGAACTCCCCGGTAGTTATGGCGCTATCCACTCTGATTTCACCAAATTTCTAAAAACATTTGGAAAAACACGGGGCAGTGATCCGATCAACGTAACAGGTGCCACCCTTGGAACATCAACCACTGCCCCTGTGTATGGTGTGGTGAAGGAAAAGGAGAGAGATAAATTTTCGCTGGCGTAGTTAGGCATTCGAAAAGAAGAATGGTCTGAGGGCGATTATGATAAAGGCATGAAAGAACTTGAAAAAATGGTGTATGATTTTGCCAAACAATATCACCAGGATGTAGTACAGCGTGAAATCAATGAGTCGGTTACTGCTTTGAATGCAGTGGAAAAACAACAGCAACGCCTGGTCACTGAAAATAAAAACCTCAACATAAAACTGGAAGACAATAAAAGAGAGAAGCTCCAACTTGAAAAAGCGATAGAAAACAACAAACTCGAATACGAATCGCTTCTTCTAAAAATCGAAAACAACAAAAACGCACAAGATTCTGTTGCGCAAGCCGGGGTGCAAATCAAAAAAGTGATTGAATCACAAAAAGAAAAAAAGAAGAAAGTGAATTAATTGGATAATTAGATAATTTCTGATTACTCCTGTTGCAACATCACCAATGAAAATGCATAAAAAAGTCCCGCTCCTTGCGGGACTTTTCGAGAGGGCCAACTTTTTCTAACCAAACTAAATTAACCTGAACAAAGGTAGGGATGGGGTTCGGGTTCACCCATAAACGGAAGTTATGGTTCTGTGAACGTTGTGTTACCAACCAAAAGGAACACCTAATCCATACACGGCCTAATCCGACTTAAAAATTGGCAATGCATTGCACGTCTTGCAATTCAACTTGTCAATTCAGCGAATCGCGCATACTGGTGCCGGCTTCCTTTCGGGCTTCATCCAAAAACATCCACGAAGAGTTGGGCGTATAGTCCCAAATATTGAGCCCGGTGTTATAGTAAAAGTCGTCATTGGGTGTTTGTATATACAATCGATTGCCAACGAATTTATCAACATTGCCAACATTGATCATCTCGTGAAAGAGCACGTATGCTTTGGCATCCATTTCATCGCGGGCAAAACGAGGGGTGTGGTACAGTATATTTAAAAATGTAAACGCCCCTGTTTCGGGGTGGCGTTTGAAGTAACCACCAAGGGCGCGGTAGTGCTCATACAAACTTCCGATATCGCGATACTCGAAAGAAAAAAACCCAGCCGTATCTTTGTTTGCGTAATACACTATTTTCCCTCCGGTTGCGCGTAGGTAATTTTCGTAATACCCTCTGCTCTTTTTCTCAAAACGTTCTTGAATACCCATCCCGTCAGGCCGCTTAATCACATAGGGGGCAAGTTGAATCAACAGTGAATCATACTCCTTTCCCGGCAAAGCCCTTCGGGCTTCCAGTGTATTTTTCTTTTGTGTACAGGCCAATACTGAAAAGAACAATAAAAAGATTGATAGTCGCATAGCGAATGGTAAAAATGTTCAACAACAATAAACAATAAAAGAGCTTAAGAAAACTCAAGCCCTTTTATTCCAAATGACAATGATGATCCTATATTAATACTCTACGTTTTGCGGATCAAGCACAACCCAGGCCGATGAGAAGTTCCAGTCAGCCACATTCGTAGTTGTTCCAAAAGCACCCCGGAATGTTGTGGTTTCGAAGCCGGGAATTGGAGTGGCATCCTCAGCATACGGGCTTGTGGCCACCTGAACATACTTTGGCTGTGTATAGGCATTTGTGCCATCGTACGGGCCGAAAATTTCGGTGGTAACCGCGTCTACGTTCAGGTCTGTCGTAAAGAAAGTGGCAGGGGCATCACCGGTAGGCGTCTGTATGCCATGCTGGGCAAACACGTTTTTCTGAACAACTGTATTCGTCCCTGCGGTGCTGTAATTAACCGAGTTAGGGAAGCCCGTGATAATTGAATTATACAATTCAAAATCGTTGTATGAATTGATCTCCACTGATGCGCGATAGTTGCCATTGTTGTTCGTGAGTGATAACATCCGGGGGCCAACTACGGTTACGTTGGCAAATTTTGGATTGGAATGCCTTGCCGTTCCACCAAACGTAGGGGCCGTGGCGTTGCCGTTGCTTGACGATTCAAAAGCGCGTGCACCGGAAACATCGGCCACAGTATAGTCCCGGATAATCAAACCATATTGAATCCTTCCGTTATAACCACGGTCGGTATCAAAATCATCATCAAGTGTTGAATATGCAATCAAATACTGATGGTTTACGGAACCGCCAAACCATTCATAGGCATCATCATTGGCAAACGAAACCACAATGTGATCGATTTGAGTAGCAGAACCAACGGATCCCATCGTTAAGCTGTTCAATTCGTTGTCTTGCGATAAATCTATACCCGCATATTCGATACGTGTATACTGTAAAATACCGGAATCATCTTCATCATCCGAGGGTTCGTCCTTAGGGCCATAGAGTCCGTTTTCGGAACCGGCAGACCCCTGCAACCCTTCAATAAGGGCACTTACACCGTTGCTGTTGTAGGCTTTGCCCAGAATTACAATGCCACCCCAGTCACCCCGGTTGCGGAAACCAATAGGAGCATTTGATGTAAATACAATGGGCGCATCTTTAGTACCTGCCGCATTGATTTTTCCACCACGGTTTACAACCAATGTGCCTTCTGTTTCTTTTTCACCCAGGATTACGGTGCCCGCGGCAATGGTCAATGTTTGCCCATCGGTTACATACACTTTGCCACGCAAAAGGTAACGATTGGACGCAACCCAGTTGTTGTTGGATTCGGAGATATTACCTTGCACTACTACAAGCGGTTTTGGATCACCAACGGTGATCGTTACCACTGCAGGAAGTGAATTAAGGCTTGACTTATCTACCGCATTTACAATGATCAGAATGGTAGAACCAATCGAAGCCGTTGCAGGAATAGTATAATCAACGTCAACTGACTGTGTTGACTGGCCATTCAAGGGAACATTTGATAAGCCTGATACACCTGAAAATGTAAGCAACTGGCCACCATTTGGTGCAGTTACCGCAACATTAAAGGAAACAGTTGCACCAGGAGTATCCTGAAGCGTAGAAGGTGTAACATTAATTGTTGGGGCTGCGCCAACTTCATCTTCACTGCAAGATGTGGTGAAGATGCTTAGCGAGAACAGCGCCATGGCCCCCAAAAAAGTTGATACGATGAAATTTCTTTTCATGATTATATAGTTAATTTGAAATCAGCGGCAAGGTACATTCCCAGCTTAAAGACTGGGTTAATGCATTGTTAGCATATTGTTATGAAAATGGTTGCTTGCCTCAAATCAAAAAAAGACCTGCACGAGCAGGTCAGTGAAATCGTACATCAAACAATTGGCTAAAACCGAAAGCCCAGGCCAACCGTAAACAACTGGCCGTTATTAAACCTTCTCACTACTTTGTTTGTGGCTACATCCGATACATTGTTATCCAGGTCAGGGTCCTCGCGGAATTCCCATTTCGCATTCAATAAATCACTAATTCCAAAGCGCAACTCCAATGCTTTTCCAATGGTTTTGGCAATGTTCAAATCAACCTGGTGGCGGGGTATTTCCCACCATGTAGGAAATGCCTGGTTGCCTACAAACACAATTCTTTTTCCGAGAACATTGTACTGTATGTTTGCTTGCAAGCCCTTCTCATGATCTTCGTAATAGTAGCCCAGGTTTACAATGTAAGGTGACTGCCCCTGCATGGGCCTTTTCTGCAATTCAGTCGCATCGGCAAGTTCACTAACTTTTATCCTGTTGTAAATCAATGAGGCATTAAAAACAACGAAAGACCTGTTTAAAAACTGGCTTGGCGAAGAATACGCCAGGGCTTTTCTAACCTCTATTTCTGCTCCGATGGTTGTTGCTTCCTGTGCATTGGAATAGGCAACTGCCGGGTTGTCCGTTCCGGTCCTCAAAAAAGTCTCAATCGGGTTGTTGAAATATTTTCCAAATCCGCCAATAGCGATGAACTCATTCGGTGTAGGATAATATTCCCATCGCAAATCAATGTTATGGATATCGGCCACTTTTAAACCGGAGTTCCCCAAAACATCAATGGCATATTGAAAGTCGTAATAACTAAACTCGGCTACCTCCCTAAACTCCGGCCTGTTTACGGTTTTGCTATATGCTAAACGCACCAAGGCCGACTGTGTTAAGTTGTAGCTGGCATTTAAGAATGGAAGAAAACTTGTGATGGGATTATCAACTGATGTAGCGCCAACGCCTGGTGCCGATTGTAGTTTTTGATGGTTGTGTTCCACACGCAACCCTGTCACCACCCGGAATTTATCTGAAAAAGGCAGGTCGATATTTACGTACCCGGCATTCAACAAATTGGTGGCGGTATAGGAGTCCTGCGGACGAACGCGTTCATTTATATAATGGCCACCGTTGTACGCTACATTGATTGGATCAAAAATCTTGTCAAATGGCAATGATGCTATATCGGGGTCTATGCCATCGCGGGCAACATGCGCAATGGATCGGGTTTTAAAACTTCTGTCTTTAAACTCCAGCCAATAACCAATTTTTAGTTGAATTGGCTCTTTTCCATTTTCGGAATTGAATATATAATCCAAATCCATTTTGCCGGTATAGCTTTGCTCACTCAAATCCTGATAAAACCGGGCAGAGTTCACCACACTAACACTGGAATTAATGTTGGCAATGTAGGGCACATCTTCCAATGAACCGATCGGACGTGATGTTACCAACCTGCGCCAATCCGGTTCATTGCGGGCAATCGTAGTGTAACCTGTCAACCAATTCAACGATAATTTGGCTGGCACTAATTCGTGACGCCCCTCCAGTTGACCAAGATAGGAAGTACGGCCAATGTACCGGTACGAATAGTTTCGGTAATTCTGTTCGCGGAAATAGTTGTTGCCCTCGCGGACAATGGTTTCATTGGTACCGATGTTGTTGAACAAATTCCTGAACTCGATTTTATTGGCAGGGTCAATTTGAAGCATCCAGTTGCTCAATAAACCAAGACGCACATTGTTGGTAAGTTGATCGTCTGTATAATTGAACATTACATCGCTTGAGGAATCGTCATTATAATTATAGTAGCGGTTAAACGAAGCTTCATTGTATTGACTGGTGTTGCTGTACGTAATACCGTTTATGGTATTGAGTTTCATTCTTCCTAAGTTGAACGAATTTCCGAAATTCAAATTCAAACGAAGATCCGGTAAAACGTTAATATCTTCCAGTCCCCAACTATTTTTCCACTTGCGGCTTTCCATTTCAACCAACGTTGGGTGAAATCCCAGTGCACTGTAGTCGGCAGGTGCATTTTTAGGAAAACCCCGGGCACCATTGTCAAAGCCGAGCCACTCGGTGCTCCCACGTTCCTGACTGCTTCTGGTTGTAAAGCTTGTGTTTGTCCGGTGGCCTGCCGATATGCTACCATTAATGAAACCACCATCCACAACAGATTTTGTGTTAATCTGTACTACCGCTCCTGCATAGTCGCCCGGCAACCATGCGCCCCCTGATTTGTAGACCAGTATTTGATCAATTAGTCCGCTGGGAATAATATCAAATGAAAACGCACGGCTATCGGTTTCTGAGCTTGGGGCATATACCCCGTTTAAAACAACACTGCTATACCGGGAACTCAAACCACGGACTACAATAAACCTGTTTTCCTGGATGGTTATCCCAGGCACCCTTCTCATTACCTGGGCTGCATCCCTGTCCTGCGATTTGGCTATCTGCTCGGAAGAAATACCGGTCACCACCAGTTTACTTTCCTTGATGGCCCTAAGCAGTGCAAAGTCATTATTGATTTCGCGCGTACCGGTCACCACAATTTCTTCCAACTGCTGCGACTCTTCTTGCATGGCCACGGTTATTGACGAAATCTTGTTTGCTTCTACTACAACATCGGGAATAATGTGGGTTTTATACGTGATGAATGACACCGTCAGGTTATACGTACCTGGCCGGGCATTGTTAATTGTAAACTTACCATCCAAATCTGTTGGTGCCCCAATTTGCGTTCCTTGAATGGAAACGTTGGCTCCAATTATTTCTTCACCCGTTTTAGCATCTTTAATAGTTCCGGTGATGGTACCGGTTTGGGCGCTGGCCGATAAGCTGACCAGGGTAAACAACGCGAGAAAAATGTTGCGCATAAACTTTAAAATTTATGCAAAGGTCACTTCTTACTGTTACCCTATCCGCAAGCCAGTATTACCAAATTGTTAAGGCCTAAATACCTGCTAATTCATTGACTTTCAATCAAATCGCAATATCACGATTTGATTGGCCCATCAATCAGTTATTCCAGTGTTAAGCGCATTAAAATTTTATGAACCAAATGTTGACTGAAACATTATTTGCCAATCGGCACTTTGTTCAGGATAACCTTGATGATATCACCTGTTTTGATGTTGTCGGCTTCCGCTTCGTAGTTTAGTAAAATCCGGTGGTTCATCACATCCATCGCTACTTCTTTGATGTCTTCCGGCAATACAAAATCACGACCCAGAATGTAGGCATGTACTTTGGCCGCCAGGTTTAAATTGATGCTTGCGCGGGGCGAAGCACCGAATTGGATATACTGTGCTTGTTCGTTCAGTTTATATTCCAACGGGAAACGTGTTGCATACACCAACTCTATAATATAACGCTCCAGTGATTCTGAAATCTTTACCTTGTTTACCTGATCGCGGATATCAAAAATATCGGCTTTCGTAAGCAGCGCGTTCAACTTGGGTGCAAATTGCAAGTTGGAAATCCTGCGCATGATTTCCAGTTCTTGTTCTTTAGTGGGATAATCCACGAACACTTTCATCATGAATCGATCGACTTGCGCTTCGGGCAAGGAGTATGTTCCTTCCTGGTCAATCGGGTTTTGTGTGGCCAATACCAGAAACGGCCGGTCTAGTTGAAAAGTGGTTTCACCAATGGTCACCTGCTTTTCCTGCATCGACTCCAGCAAAGCGGATTGCACTTTGGCGGGTGAGCGGTTGATCTCATCGGCAAGAATGATGTTCGCGAAGATGGGCCCTTTCTTCACTTCAAAAATTCCTTCCTTTTGATTGTAGATCATCGTTCCCACCAAATCGGAAGGAAGCAAATCGGGCGTAAACTGGATTCTCGAAAAATCGAGGTGTAGCGCCTGTGAAAGCGTACTCACCGTTAAGGTTTTTGCCAACCCCGGCACACCTTCCAGCAAAATATGGCCATTCGAAAACAAACCAATCAACAAGCGGTTCACCATGTACTCCTGGCCAACCACCACTTTTCCAACTTCCGAGAAAACCTGTTTGATCTTTTCCTGATGTTCCTGATGCTTGTCTATTGCAACTTCTTCCATAATCCTGCTTTATAAACCGCTAAAGTAGCGCAATAATAAAAAAATAGCGTAAAAAAATTGATAAGACGTTGGTTTGAAGCTGCCAACGGACTCCCTGTTATCCGTCAGGCCGCTTTGAGCCTACCTACCGGCAAAGACAGGCGGTCGGGCGGGCAACAAACTACTTAAATGCGAATTTGAAGTATATCAACGTAAGGCTTAGAAAACTGATCACGCTGTTGCACAAAATTACCGGCCACAACCCGAGCGCCACACCATACGCAATCCAAAAGACGGTACTCGTAAATACAATGATCATCATGGATAAACTCAAATCGCGGACGCTCCTTGTTTGCCAGACTTTATAAACTTGTGGGATAAAGGTAATGCTGCTCAAAAAAGCACCGGAGTGCCCTACGATTTCTATCCACGACATAGCTACAATTTTTTAGCGAAGTAAGCCGACTGGCTTTTAATAAACTAATTTCAAACAGGAATTATATTTACTAACGAAATGGTACTTTAACGGAATTTCAAATTGTCATTTTGGACTAAAGCCCATTCGCTGAGTATTCAATATAGCCACGCACTTAAGCAGTTATATTCTATCAACTCTGGGCTAAAATGCACTGGATCAGTTTTGATACTATGGTTTTGCCCATTCAAAATCATATCGTAATATTGCGATGGATATATTTCTGCGCCAATTGTAATCATGCCCGTCACAAGTAAACAGCCATGCAAACCAACACCACGCTGCTACCCGAACTTTTAACAACGATTCAAAAAATACGCGAACAAAACATTTCATTGGAAAGAAAAGAAATGCTTCAGGTTTTGGTCAACTACATCCAACAAAAAGTCGGTGGAGGAGAAACTGTAAACCTTAACTTTATTTGTACACATAATTCCCGAAGGAGTCAGTTCGCACAAATTTGGGCGCAAACAGCTGCCGACTATTTTGGTGTTCCTGCCAATTGCTATTCAGGAGGTGTGGAAGAAACCGCTTTCAATGAACGGGCGGTCGCATCCATTAAAAGAAGTGGATTTAAGGTTTCATCTAAAGGCGAATCCAATCCGGTTTATTTTGTTTTCAACTCCGATGACCATGAACCCATCAGTGCCTTTTCAAAACTTTTTGACGACCCGATCAACACAGCAGGACAATTCGCGGCAGTAATGGTGTGCTCCCATGCCGATGAAAATTGTCCGTTCATTCCGGGGACCGAAAAACGAATCCCCATTCGCTACCATGACCCAAAAGAATTTGACGGCACCCCCGAAGAAACTGAAAAATACGATGAGCGCTCCATGCAGATAGCAGCGGAAATGTTTTATGTATTCTCACAAATTAAAATGAAGGAATGACCAGTGTTTGGCCTCAACTCCGGGCAACCTTTGCCGGAGTGACGGCCGTTGATCGAAGTTCCTGCATTGATTTTATTGGTGCGCGAATCGTTTTGGTTGAAGAAAAAATTTATCCCGGAAATCTAAGCTTAAAAAAGAGCAACTTTCCTGCTTTTTTCAGATACACACAAACCAGAAAATCAAAATCCCTAACCCTGAAAGAAGGTAGAGTAAGCATCTTGGAAGTGTGCCCATATCCAATGAACGATTGGATCTTGTTAACGGAATAGTATACTGATTGCTGGGCGAGCGGTCTGCTAACGGTTGGAGCTATTAACTTCTGAATACTCCGAAGTCGTAAGGTTTGAGGGATTGTTGAAGGTTTGGTGTGTTTCAGGTATGACAACTTTCAACAAATCTTAATACTCATGTCTAGTGTCTTTTGTCTAATTAAAACACCACCACCCTCGCACCACGCGGGTTTTGCAAATACGAATTCACGAGGTTTTGAACGGTGGAAGTTTCTTTTCCTGTTTTTACAAACCGAAGGGCATCTTCATAATTACTGATCGACTCCTTCTTACCAAAATAGCCAAAGCCAACGAAGTTTCCTTTCTCTACAAGTACCAATGAGTTTTCTTTTCCTGATCTACCTCGTCCAATAATTGCTGCGGTTTCCCCTCCTTCTGAAAACGATGCGATGGCATTGTTCAAACGCTTATTATATTTTTTAGGCTTCTCAATTTCCATGCACGCGCCCTTGCAATCGCCTGCCTGATAGTCGAAACATAACCCTTTTGCCAATTGCAGTCCGCTGAGCTTTGGACAAAGGTCAAACTCGCGCACTTTCTCCCATAGAAAATTCCATGCATCGCCTTTTGTTGAAAAACGAATCAGTGGCATCGCACCACGTGCTACTTTGTTCACACAAAAACGCAAGTACCCGGCACGGTCTTCATAGCTGAAGATCCCCCACTCTTCTGCTTTGAATTTTTGCGCCATGTTATACTTCGGCCAGAGCCTTCGTATTTCCTGCGATTCAAAAATCAACGCGATCAGTTCGTTGCCGGTGAGTTCATAATTCACATGGTGGATTTCATTCCGGATGCGTGACCGGTTCCACTCACGGGCATCACCCGTAAAATGCCCGGCTATTCTTTTTTTAATGTTGACAGCCTTCCCGACATAAATGACATGCCCACGTGCATTTTGAAAATAGTACACTCCCGGTTTGGCGGGCAACCGATCAAATTCTTCTTTCGGAAGATTGGGGGGTAAAATCGTTTCGCCCGAATTGCGCTTGAGTGCTTTCGCGATGTAATTGGTCTTGTCCCTTTTCAGGAGTTGATCAAATACTTTTACAGTGGCCGCGGCATCACCACCCGCCCGGTGCCGGTTTGTGATTTGGATTTTTAAACTTTCGGCCAGGCTTCCCAAACTGTAAGAACGCAAACCCGGAATAATTTTCCTGCTCAACCGAACGGTACATAATTTTTTTGCCTGCCATTTTATATCGGCTTGCTCAAATTCCTTTTTTAAGAATGAATAATCGAAGTGGGCATTGTGGGCCACAAATATTTTTCCCTCCAGCCATTGGAAAATTTCAGCACCAAGCTGTTCGAATGTAGGGGCCTTGCTCACCATTTCAGTGCTAATTCCCGTAAGGCCAGTGATATAATACGGGATGTTCCGGCCGGGATTGACCAGGGAGTGGAATTCGCCCGTCACTTGCATGCCATCATGGTGATAAATGGCGATTTCGGTGATGCGGTGGTTTTCCGCATAGCCCCCGGTTGTCTCCAGATCAACAATTGCATACATGGCACCAAGTTAGAGTTTGACTTTCTCACATAAAAGTGGATATTGAAACTAATTTTAATTCCAGAAAATGAACGGAGTAGTACGATTTCTTTTGTCGGGGTTGGCGGTGCTGCTGGCCTCGTACCTTTTACCGGGTGTTTCGGTGGGGCACTACGGCTATGCCTTACTGGTGGCCGTAGTGTTGGCACTTGCGAATGTGCTGGTAAAACCCCTGTTGGTGATCCTGACCATTCCTCTTACCATTATCACTTTCGGGTTTTTCTTATTGGTGATCAATGCGTTGATTGTTTTGTTGGTTGACTATTTAGTGGCAGGGTTTCATGTTGAAAATTTTTGGTGGGCGCTTGGTTTTAGTTTGATCCTTTCGCTTTTCAACAGCATGTTCACGGATTTGGCAACGAAGAAGAACTAATTTGTTGATTCGAAAATGAGCGAATTAGAGTATTAAATCTCTTAACGCTTTGTGTTCCTTCGTGGATTCTTTGTGGAACTTCGTGTAACAACTATTAATTAAAATTATTGCACGAAGTTCCACAGAGGATACCAAAGGCTCACAAAGAATTAACTGAACATATTCACCTTGGAATTTTTTCTATTGGTGGTAAGTGATCTGGAAAAAGGCTCGATAAACTTATAGGTTAACTGTTCTCATTTCCTGATTGCTGATGGTTGCCGCTTCAATTATCTGCATCACCCTGATCCCATCATCCGCAGAAACCGGAATTTCTTTTTCTGAAACCAGCGCGTGATACAATTCATCATAGTAAATGCGATAATCACCCGGCAACGTTTCTACTAACTCCTTACTGTTCTTCCCATCAATCCCAATATGCAGCAATCCTTTTTCACCGTCAGGTTCCCGTCCCCAATCACCAACTGGTTTTTCTCCCTTGAGAAGTCTTTGCTCCTGCACATCTCCGCGCGATTTCAAAAACGATCCGTTGGTGCCATGCACAACATACGAGGGCAACGGTTCTTTTACATAATAACTGGAAAGCAGTCGCACCCGAAAAGTTGGATAGAACAAAAGGATTTCAAAGTAGTCGTCAACTTTTGAAAACGGACGGGTGATAGCGATGTCCGCAAAAACAGAATCCGGCATTCCAAACAACACAATTGCCTGATCGATCAGATGTGGCCCTAAATCTTTTACAATGCCCGATCCCGGACTTGGTATTTCTTTGTGCACTTTGGGGCTCGGTCCCGGGCTATAGCGGTCAAACGCGATCGTAACCTGGACAATTTCCCCCAACACCCCGCTTTCAATAATTTGTCGGACCGTCCTGAAATCACTGTCCCACCTGCGGTTCTGAAAAACAGAAAGTACCCGTCCTTTTTCGAGGGCTAAATTCTTCAATTGAACAGCTTCTTCAACCGTTGTTGTAAACGCTTTTTCCACTACAACATTTTTATTCGCTTGCAAAGCTTTTTCAGCATATTCAAAATGCGTGGCAGTAGGTGTGTTCACAATAATCAAATCAACAGTATCATCACTCAAAACAGATTCCAATGATGGATAACTTTTTACATTGGGATAATCCTGTTGGATCAATTCTTTAGAGCGCTCCCATGAGCCCACAAGTTCCATGTTGGGGTGGAGGTCAATAAACGGGGCATGGAATACGCGCCCCGACATACCATAGGATAACAATGCTGCTTTTATTTTTTGCATGTGATAAAGATAAAGAATTTCATAAAAGCTGTACATTGAAATAAAAAAACCATGCGCACATATTTCTTTTTATTCATAGTGGTTTCTTCCATCACGCTTCGTGCACAAAACCTCCGCTCCGGTGGTGCATTAAAGCCTGAGCAGGCAATCATGGACATCCGGCATTACACCATTGCTTTGGATGTAAATCCAGAAACGCAATCCATTAAAGGGTATACAGAAATTGCTCTGATTTTATCAACGGCATCACCAATATTGTTGCTGGATTTATGGCACGGCCTCACGGTGGATGGTGTAACGGTGAATGGCAAGAAAGAAACATTTGAACATACAGAAACCGATTTGCTCAGGATCACCGGCAATAAACCATTCGCGAAGGGCAACGTAAAAATAAAAGTCATGTACGGTGGGAAACCCGGGATTTCAGAGCGGCCACCGTGGACTGGCGGATTCCAATGGGAAAAAGATTCCAATGGAAATCCGTGGATCGCCATTACTTGCCAGGGGGAAGGCGGTAAAATATTTTTTCCCTGTAAAGACCATCCCAGTGATGAACCAAATGAGGGTGCTGACATGATCATTACGGTTCCAAAAGGTTTATCAGTAGCCGGCCCGGGATTGCTAAAGAAAACGACACATTCAAAAACCACTTCTACGTTTCATTGGAAAACCAACTACACCATCAGCAATTATTGCCTGGTGTTCAACATTGGCGACTATGCAGTGGTAAAAGATACCTACACTACTGTGTTGGGAAACAAAGTGCCGATGGAATTTTATGTGTTGGAAGAACATAAAGACAAAGGG
Organism: uncultured Roseivirgaceae bacterium; assembly: GCA_964398945.1. Classification (GTDB taxonomy): domain Bacteria; phylum Bacteroidota; class Bacteroidia; order Cytophagales; family Cyclobacteriaceae; genus JBGTGG01. The sequence goes on from CAYNOT010000019.1 coordinate 29,415, forward strand.
CCGCATCATCTGGAAGTTTTAAAACACACCACACAGGTGATGGAAAAATATTTTGGTGAATACCCGTGGGCGAAAGAAAAAATCGGGATTGCGGAAACACCGCACCTCGGGATGGAGCATCAAACGATGAACGCGTATGGAAATCAATTCCGCTACACCAAAGTTGGTGGTGAAGATTTTGATTGGTTGCTGACGCATGAGTTTGGCCATGAGTGGTGGGCCAACAAAGTCACCAATTCGGATTGGGCACACATGTGGATACAAGAAGGCATTTGCAGTTATGGGGATGCGTTGTATGTTCGGGAACTGGAAGGTGAAGAGGCCTATCAAAAAATAATGCGGCAGCGTGCACGCGATTCTCAAAACCAAAAACCAATCGTTCAGGGTGAAGTAGTTGATTCAGATGATACGTACCACAGCGATATTTATGGAAAAGGTGCATTGTTTATGCACACGCTACGGTTTGTCATTGGCGATAGCATTTTCTTTCCAACGCTAAAAAAATTAGCAACGGACCCAAAATACACCTACGACAATACCGTCACCACCGATGATGTTGAAAAATTATTCAGCACAGCTTCCGGCCAAAATTTGAAACCGCTCTTCGATTTTTACTTGCGCACCACAAACAAACTGGAAATCAGCGTAAAGCAGACCAATGAAAACAAATACAAAATCCGGTTGACAAATTTTCAAGGGATGAAATTGCCGGTAGAGGTTTTGGTGAACGGGGAAACCACCATGTTGATGCTCGATGACAAAGAGGTCGTTTTTGAAAGCGGCACATTTCCGCAAATCGATCCAATCGGTTTTTATTTAAAGCGGGTGGTGTTTGAGTAGCGGATACGTATAAATATTGAATAAAACCAGATTCCTTCGATCATAAAATATCCTTAAAATAAAACCAGCCCCCTGCTTTCCCATCCCAATCCCTCCCTTATTTTTGCCTTCCCAATTAAAAATATACCAATCCTTAATGGAAATAATTGTACGCATTGCAAGTGAGTTAAAATTAACCACCAACCAGGTTAAAATTGTTGTTGAGTTGCTGGCCGAAGGTGCCACCATTCCTTTTATGGCTCGCTACCGAAAAGAATTGACCGGAAGTTTAGATGAAGTGGAGTTGACCGCCATACGGGATCGGCATGAACAATTAGAAGAACTTGCCAAAAGGAAAGAGGCTGTTTTAAAATCGATTGAAAAGCAAGGCTTCTTAACGCCTGAACTGGAAAAGCTTATTGCCGAAGCAGAAACCTTAATTGAAGTTGAGGACATTTATCTGCCGTTCAAGCCCAAACGAAAAACCCGCGCCACGGTAGCGAAGGAAAAAGGACTTGAGCCACTTGCGCAACGGATTTTCGATCAGGTGAAACTTGATCTGGAAAGTGAAGCAAACACATTTGTCAATCAGGAACTTGGTGTTGCCAATGAAGAAGAAGCCCTTGCCGGGGCGCGTGACATTATAGCGGAGTGGATCAGCGAAAACCAGGATGCGCGTAAAAATATCCGCGAACTTTTCTGGAACGAAGGTGTGATCCAGGCAAGTGTTTATAAAACAAAAGCCGAATCGGAAGAAGCGCAAAAATTCAAGGACTATTTCGATTGGAAAGAACCGATCAGCAAAACACCATCGCACCGATTGCTTGCCATGCGCAGGGCAGAAAAAGAAACCATCATCAGTTTGGATATCGCACCCAACGAAGAAACAGCCAATAATTTATTGGAAGAACAATTTGTGAAAACAAAATCACCTTCCGGTGAACAAGTTGTGTTGGCCGTTAAGGATTGTTACAAACGCTTGCTCAAGCCTTCGCTCGAAACAGAAATCCGTGTCGAAACAAAAATGAAAGCCGACCAGGAAGCCATCAAAGTTTTTTCATCCAACTTGAAAGAATTATTGCTCGCCTCGCCACTCGGACAAAAACGTGTGCTTGCATTGGACCCGGGGTTTAGGAGCGGAACAAAATTGGTTTGCCTGGGCGAACAAGGTGAACTTCTTTTCGATACGGTTATTTACCCGAATGAACCGCAACGCGAAACACAAAAATCGGCAACCATTGTGCTCGGGCTTTGTGACCGGTTTAAAATAGAAGCCATTGCCATCGGAAACGGAACTGCCAGTCGCGAAACAGAATCGTTTATCAAAAGCATTGGCTTGCCAAAAGAAATTACGATTGTGATGGTGAATGAAAGTGGCGCTTCCATTTATTCCGCATCAGAGGTGGCACGCAATGAATTCCCTGACAAAGATGTGACCGTGCGTGGTGCAGTTTCAATTGGCAGGAGATTGATGGATCCATTGGCCGAGCTTGTGAAAATTGATGCGAAGTCAATTGGCGTTGGCCAATATCAACATGATGTCGATCAAACCAAACTCAAAGCCGGACTTGATGATGTGGTGATGAGTTGTGTGAACTCTGTTGGTGTGGAAGTGAACACCGCAAGTAAAGAATTGCTTTCGTATGTATCGGGACTTGGCCCGCAGCTTGCACAAAATATTGTTGAATACCGAAATCAACATGGTGCTTTTAAAGACCGGGATTCATTGAAGAAAGTGACACGCTTGGGCGATAAAGCATTTGAGCAATGTGCCGGATTCTTGCGTGTACGCGATTCGAAAAACCCATTGGATAGAAGTGCCGTACATCCGGAACGTTATGCGTTGGTTGAAAAATTTGCGACCGATTTGAATTGCACGATAAACGATTTAATGACGAGCGATGAGTTGCGCAAAAAACTCGACCTAAAAAAATATGTAAGCGAAACGGTAGGGCTTCCAACACTTACTGATATCCTTTCCGAGCTCGAAAGGCCCGGCCGTGACCCGCGTGAAAAATTTGAAGCCTTTACTTTCCAGGAAGGCGTGAACGAAATCAAAGACCTGAAAGTGGGAATGAAATTGCCCGGCATCGTGACCAACGTTACCAACTTCGGTGCGTTTGTGGATGTTGGTGTCCATCAGGATGGGTTGGTGCACATCAGCCATTTGAGCGACCAGTTTGTAAAAGATGTGAATGGTGTAGTAACCGTAGCGCAAAAAGTAGAAGTGACTGTTTTGGAAGTGGACGTTGCACGAAAACGTATTGCGTTGTCATTGAAAAGCGATCCGTTCGGAAGCAGCCCAGCGCCAAGTAAACGTGAACACGCTCCAAGCAAAACAAAACAATCAAAACCCTCCGCTCCAAAGGTGAAAGAAGAAAGTATGGAAGATAAGCTGGCAGCGTTGCGGGACAAGTTTAAGAGGTGATGTAGTTGTTCGTGGCTAATGCTGGTCACCTGAACCTGGCAACTCCATAAAACTTTCCTAATGAAAAATAGTTGTGATATCGTCACCGATGCGGCTGGGGCGTTTTGATTGAGCATCCAAGAGACACCAAAGGGTTTTACCTTTCACCACAAGCTTTTGTGATTCTTTGTTTCGGATTTCGACATGACGTTCTGATTTTACACCTTCGCTCCATTCCACCCAGGTTTTAGCAATTAAGATATCACCAAGCACGGCCTGGCTTGCATAATCAATTTCGTGACGCAAGACCATCCAGATATATTTAGTCGTAATATCTTCTGGGGCTAATTTCTCCCAGTGTGCTTTTGCGACATCCTGAATCCATTGCAGGTATACCACATTGTTCACATGATGGAGTTCATCAATGTGTTCAGGCTTTACTTCGATTTCAAGTTCGAAACTTTTCACTTTTCCAATTCAGCCAACAAATCATTTAAATCAAGCGACCGGGTATACATCTCCAACGAACCATCCGGTTTTGTTGGCCATTCCCCTTTTGGCCGGTCCCAATACAGCTCTACTCCATTGTTGTCGGGGTCATTTAAATACAATGCCTCTGAAACCCCATGATCGGAAGCGCCTGTCAAAGGATACTTTTCTTGTATCAACCGATCTAAAATCACTGCCAAGTCTTTTCGTGTCGGGTATAAAATTGCAGTATGAAAAAGTCCCGGTGAATTGTTTGGGGCCTGCGGGCCGTCTTTACTAAACCACGTGTTTAATCCAATGTGATGGTGATAACCACCCGCTGAAATAAAAGCCGCATCACTTCCATACATGGTGGTCAATTCAAACCCCAACAAACCACAATAAAAATCGAGCGCTCGGTTGATGTTACTGACTTTCAAATGGACGTGGCCAATGCGGGTAGCTGTCGGAACGATGTATCTGTTGTTATCCATTTAACTGAATGTTTTGAAAATATCAAACTGGGTCGTGCTTTACGAAGCACCCTCATTGAAAACAAAAACGAAATTATTCCTCTATCTCTACAATCACTTCAATTTCCACCACCGCATTAAAGGGGAGCACCGACTGGCCAACGGCTGCACGGGCATGTTTTCCCTTTTCACCAAAGACTTCCACCATTAAATCAGAAAACCCATTCATCACTTTGGGCTGGTCATAAAAATCAGGTGCCGAGTTCACCATGCCGTGTACTTTTACAAACTGTTTCACCCGGCTCAACTCACCCACCGCATCTTTTATCGTGGCGATGATCATCAAACCCGATTCACGCGCTGCTGCATACCCTTCTTCAATGGTGAGGTCTTTTCCTACTTTTCCGGCAATGTGGGCACCATCGCCCGACAAGAACAATAAATTTCCAACTTGTTTGTACTTTACATAATTGGCCACGGGTTTTGTTGAGGCCGGAAGTTCAAGCCCCAGTTCTTTAAGCCGTTGTTCAGGGGTTTGTGCATTTGCAATGGACACACCCAGAACAAATGCAATAATCAAGTTGAATGCTTTCATACACTACTTTACTTCAAAGTATTTAAAGATAGGATACTTTACCGAACGCTTGTCAATTCCATTGTTTTTAAAGTAACCATCAAAGAAATTCCAGGTGACCAACCCATCATCGGATTGTGGTTCAAGCATGTAGAAAATGAGGTTTGCCAATGGCTGCGCCAAATCAACAATAAAATCCCCTTGTTTCACACGATAGGTTTCCGTGCTGAATTTTCCTTCAACAGTTGCCATGTTGTGTTTTTCAAATGCGCGGTTGGCCAATGTGTATTTTTCAACCAAAAATGATTCACCGGAAGCGCGCATGGGCTTACCAACTTTTGTCACGGTTGCCCCGTGTTTTTGTAAATGCCTGGCAATGGATTCAAACCCGGCAGGGATAATGTACCCTTTCGGTAATGTGCTTTCAACCGTTGCCTCAAAAGCACTATTGTTTTCGATATTGTCAAGTTCAATAATATTGGGCGCGCGCAGGTATGAAATTTTCCCTTCGTTGTCTTTTACTTCATAGTAATCATAAACACGGTACTTCGCCATCGGCTTTTCTAATGGCACCATTTTAAACCGGACACCCTTCTTTACTTTTCCGCCTTGTTCTTTTACCAAAGCAACCGCATCGGCTTCTGCTTTGGCGTTGATGGCCATCATTTCTTTTCCATGTTGGTTGGTGAATTCCAGGATTTCATTCACAAAAGCATGTGTGGAAGCCATGCGTTGGTACAACCGTTCATGCGCAAATGCTTCACTTAAAACCGCCATGCGGTTTCGCAACCCAAATTGATTGACGAGGTAACGCGGGTGATGGTTGTACGTATAAAACCTTTTGATCGGCCATTCTTTGAACCCGTAGAAATCCCCAAAAGGCCCAAGGTAGATATCGTTTTTTCCCAACACCTTTTCTGTTACTTCTGGCAATAGAGTATTCCATGTAAAATCATACGGTGCTTTCTCCCCGGCTGAGTGATAGCTTGGTGCCCACGTTAGAGAATATCCATGCCACGTTCCGTTGGTGGTGTGCAAGTCGACAAACAACGTGGGGTCCCACGGCACGATAATATTTTGAATTAGCCCGTTTGTTTCGAGTGCTTCCATTTTTATTCCATCACGGTTCAAATCCCAGCCCTCACTACCGACACGAAGCCCGGCCTCGATCGGGCTTCCTTCCTGTGATGGACGGTTGTCTGCTCCAAACTTGTCGTTGGAATCAGTATTGTAAATAGGGGCAAATAAAATGATTTGGTTTTTTAATAAGTGCGCTTTGTTGCCATGAAGGATTTCGCGCATCAACATCTGAAGAACTTCTTTTCCTTCTACTTCACCCGAATGGATATTGCCCTGAATATAAATAATGGGTTTGCCACTTGCTTTTGCTTCCGCAGGTGTTGATACTTTTGGGTTGGCCAAAACCACTACCGGGATATCTTTTCCTTCCGGGCTTTTGCCCATTGAAATTTGTGTGGCATATCCGGATCCTTTTTTTACTTCATCAATAAACGCCATCACCTCCGCATAGGTAGAAGTTTCCTGATAAGAAGTCCGTTCGGGTTTGGTCAGGAGTTCGGATGGCCATTGTTGGGCCGAAGATGTAAAGAAAATCAACTGAAAAATGTAGAGTAATTTTAATTTCATGTTAAGATTTGATTTTTGAAAACATTCGAAATATTAAAGGCGCCACAATCAAAGCAATAACCAATGCCGATATACATGACACCACAATATTTCCATATTCTCTATAGTTAAAACCATTGCCAAATCGAATAATTAGTATTGTCAAAATAACACAGAAAACAATAGTCCAATAAAAAAATGGATTACTACTTTCATCTCGATTTGATTTTGGAAGTCTATACAGAATAATAAAAATAACAATACCACCTAGAACTGTGCTCATGTGCTGAACAATTTTAAAAACCGGAAGCGCAGTGCCCAAAATTGAAATTGTATTTGACATCGGCTGAAATAGCTCAACAAAATATCCATTGAAATGAGTAAAGCTATCCCAAAGCAAATGTGAAGCCGCACCAATCAGAACAGAAAAAATTATTATGACCCAATGTGCCCTAAAATACATATTCCAATTAATGTTCGTGAATTCGTTAAGCCTCAAACTAATTTCCTTCGGAAGATTAATAAACAAAGAGTTACGAACTATATTATGAAAAACAAAAGCAAGCATAATACTTAATGGCAAATCAAACCAAAAAAGGCCTGCCAATGTATGGCTGTAATCGCTTTGAATTTTCATTCTTATAAAGTATTCAAAATCAGGAGCCATACTTCCTGCGACAAGCCCTGTTATGGATATATACTTTCTTGGCAAAAAACCAAGTGGGAGAACTATTGCAGGATGAGAAAATGTGAAAGGCATCCTTAACTCATTTATTAAGTTCCAAAATAAACTCCGGGGTTTCGGGGTCGCCTTCAAAAAAATCCGCGCGCTTTCCCTGGCTCAATGCCCAACGATCAAGCCACGAAATCCCGTACCTTCCAAACGTGGTGATAGTGGTCTGATAGGCAGGGTCTTTCAAAACTTCGGTTTGGGATACAAAAGAATACCCATGTTTTTGAATCCGCTGTACGAGCGTTTCAATGTAATCCGCATTTAAGAGGCTGGCGTGGATCAACAACGTTTGGTCGATGTTCCTTCCAAAAAGTGCTGTACTTATTTTTTCATAAAAAATAACTTTCTCCTCCATATAATCGACATAGGTTTCGCCAATGCGTTTCATCAAACCGGTATTGTTGGTTTTGTATGCATCACTGTAAGCTTTCGCAAATAAATAATCGGTGTTGTCGATCGTGACGGGTGCGGCTATATATTGGTGGTCTTTTAAAAAAGCAGCAAGGGAATCAGCCCTGCCCTGTGTGGCGCCCACATGAAGAAAGGGGTGTCGAAAATATTTATAACCAAGCTTGTGTTTTTCTGCTAGTTTTCGCGTGACCTGTTCCCCTTTTAAAAGATCGGCAGTGTATTCTTCAAAAGAAACGGTATTGTAACTAAAATGGGAATAGGTGTGATTGCCCAGTTCAAGTCCGTTGCTCAACCATATTTCCAGCAAAGCAACTTCGTTGGGGTTCAGTTTTTCACTGTTGTAAAGTTTGCCTTCGTTCACATAGCCAATGGCCGGAATATGATATTCTTTAAAAACCGAAACCAGGCTTTTCGTGATTTTCATTTTTAATTCATCACCTCCTACACCATACGCAACGGTGGGCAAGTCATCAACGGTGATGCATATACGCTTTTGCTGGGGCTGTGCCAGGATGGTTATTGAGAAGAAATAGATGATAATGAATATCCTGATCATTCGCTGGGTCTTTATTTTATCCGTTACTTAATGCTCTGAAAATATTTTAATTTTTCGATCTAGTGTTTTTCTTCCCACCGTGTAGGCATACGCTGAAGATGGTAAAAATTGAATGTGGACATCTTTATAAATTTGCTCCCCTTCTTTATCAATCGTGGTAACGATCGGACTCTGCACGTTATTTTCCTGACAAAACCTTACCAGGCTTTTTAATTCACTTGGTTTATCATAATATCGATTAGACCACTTTATTTCCAAAGCCCAGATGGGTTTTAAGGTCTCCCCCAACCCAACCATATCCACTTCACCATTGCTCCACCGTGCATACCAGGGAGTAAACCAATCACGGTGCATCCACTGCGCAAAAATTGCTGTCTCCACCATGTTGCCCATTTTTTCGTCTGTGGCCGTGATGGGTGAAAACAAAGCACTCCTTAAGGAAGGGTTAGTCAGGTAAATTTTAAAAAAATTATCGCGCTTAAAAAACTTTCCGCTTTGATCGATCCTTCTTATTATTTTGATCAAGTAAGCGGCTTCTAAATACTCCAAATACTTTTTTAGGGTATTTTTTGGTACCTGTGATTCTTTGCCCAATCTCTCCAGGGAGAATTCGCCTCCGCTATTGTACGCTATTGTAGTAAAAAGCGAATTCAATTCGCGTGTATCACTAATACCATACAAACCCGGGAGATCACGTAAGAGTACCTTGTCAACAATATCTTGTCGGATATACCTACCCGGGTTAGCTTGTATTTTTTCAGAAAAGATTACTTCAGGGTAGCCGCCAAAATTTATGTAGTCAATAAAATGTTTGTTGAGCTCTGGCAAATGCCGCGAGGAGTAAAATTCAGCGACCTTTCCTTTCCATGTTAAAGGGATAGGATTAATTATCCTGTCCAATCCCTTTAGCGATATGTATTCATTAAAAGTAAGTGGGGGCAATAAAAAATCTGTAAACCTTCCTGCTCCACTTTCATTGCTTGCAAATTTCAACGCAGCAGCAGCTGAACCGGATACAATAAATTTATCTTTCCGATAACTATCCACTAATGATTTAAGATGGACTTCCCAATCGCGACAATATTGGATTTCATCAAAAATAATTAACCAATCATCTTTATCTTTTAGTCCCGTTGCTTCTTTGGCGTATTTGAATAATAGTTCTAAGGATATATTGTTATAGATGGGGTTTTCAATGGTAATAAAAATGATTTTTTGTGGGTTTCTGCTATTTTGAATCAAATCTTCAACAATATGGTATAGCATCACAGTTTTACCAACACGTCTCGGCCCCATTAGCACAACAGCACGCCTTACTTCATTTTCATTGACCAGAACTTTGAATAAATCAAAATATAACCTTCTGGGCATTTGGTTATAATCCCGCTCAATATGCCCCTCCACCCACCATGGATTTTCAAACCGGATCCTATCCAGAACTTGTTCTTTAGGTACTTGTAAATGCATTTTTTTCTTCATTTCAACAAAAATATCAAAATAAGATCAAATGATTGATCTTATTTTGATAAAAACAGCGAATTAAGAAAATATCGTTAAAAAAAAGTAATTAAATGGTCCTCCTAGCTGATCAATCAATATCCCTTCCCCGCACCAACCGCCACATCTCAAACCAATCCTGCCGATCCAATTCGATATTTAATGCATCCGCTGCCCCGGCTATACGTTCCGGTTTGGTTGTCCCGATAACAGGGACCCCGTTTGCCGGATGGCGCAACAACCAGGCTAACAATAATTGGGAAGTTGTGGCGCCATTGTACTTCTCCGATAAGATTTCAAAACCATTTTCCAGGCGCTTGCCTTGCTCGTCTGCTGCCCCAAAATGGGTTCCGCCCCCGAGCGGTGACCAGGCCATGGGTTTTACCCGGTTTTGAACAAGATGGTCCAATGATCCATCGGTAAGTGGGGTGTGGTGAAACAGTGACCATTCAATTTGATTGGTCACCAACGGAAATGGAAGGTACGCCTGTAGCATATCAAATTGGCGCACTGAAAAATTGGATACCCCAAAATGCAACACCTTTCCCTGTTCTTTCAATGTTGAAAAAGCCTCCGTCACTTCAATCGGATTGAGCAATGGATCCGGACGATGGATCAATAATAAATCAATGCGATCCGTGCTTAAGTTTTTCAACGATTTTTCAACCTGCTGTTGAATATGTGTTGAAGAAGTATCATAATGTTTTACCCAATTCTGTGGCATCGCTTCCGAAGTAAGTTGAATGCCGCACTTGGTAACCAACTCCATGTCGTCACGCAACGAAGGGTTTTTTCTTAGCACTTCACCAAAGATTTTCTCATTGCCGTAATCGCCATAGATGTCTGCGTGATCGAATGATGTGATCCCCAGATCAAGGGAAGTATTTACCAACATTTCCACTTGTGCGGTCTCTAATTTCCAACGCCAGGCACCGGCTACAATACGTGATAATTCCGGTCCGTCTTTATGAAGCGTGATCCTTTCCATTATAGTCTTGAAATTAATTGAGTATATAAGGTAGTTAAGTCCGGTTCAGCTTTTCCGGCAGTGGCAATAATATCGGCAATGTTTGCAGGTGCAAGATTGTCGGGATCGCAATCATCGGTCAACACAGAAATGGCGCAACACAGCAGGCCCATGTGGTTTGCAACAATCACTTCGGGCACGGTAGACATGCCCACAGCATCCGCACCGATGCGTTTTAAATAGCGATACTCTGCACGCGTTTCCAGGTTTGGCCCAACAACGGAAGCATACACACCCACACGGAGTGTGATATTATTTTCATTTGCTATGGCCATTAACTGCTCGTTCAATGTTTTCGAATAGGGCTGGCTCATGTCCGGGAACCGTGGCCCTAATTCATCCAGGTTTTTTCCTCGCAACGGGTTTTCCGGTTGTAAATTAATATGATCATCCAACAACATCAACTCACCTTTTTTCCATTCAAGGTTTAAATTTCCGGCCGCATTCGATATCAATAAATTTTTGATGCCCAGCATTTTCATGACACGAACCGGCAATGTGATTTGCTGCATGGAATACCCTTCGTAATAATGAAAACGCCCCTGCATAACCAATACGCGTTTTCCGTGGATGGTTCCGAAAATCAATTTCCCTTTGTGATATTCGATAGTAGCAACCGGAAAATGTGGTATGTCATGATAATCGATTTGAATGGGGCTTTCTATTTTTTCAACAAAGGCATTTCCTAATCCTGTGCCCAACACAATGCCAATTTGCGGATCGGTAATGCCTTTGGTTTTAATAAACGTACATGCTTCCGTGATTTCTTCCATACTTTATGATTGGCAAATTAAATAATTGCCAATTGTTAATTGATCATCCATACAAAAAACATTAACGATATAGGTATCCACTTTTCTTAACCACATAGATACATAGTATGTTCTGTATCAATTCAATAAGCAGATATTGTAAAACTTGACACCGCCACATGTGTATCCTCAATGTTTAAAAAGAGGGGAAACACAATAGAAAAACATTTTTTTTTCACATAGAGGTTGAGCGCAGCCCTATATGAAACTTTAAAATCCCATATCGTACTAAACCAATTTTAACTGTTGATGAGCATTTCAATGAATTGCCTAAGCTTTAAATATCTATGCAGCTATGTGGTTAAAAAAACAGGGATTTTTTAGACACAAACGGATGCGCCAATTAGAAATTCGCTAATCAGTAATTAACTGGACTTACGTACAGGGCAACAAAGGCTCAAAGACACTAAGGTTTTTATTCCGAAGTGTACCCAAAATGAAATGTTTTTTCGTGTCTTGGTGACTTTGTGGCAAAAACCTGCGTAACATCAGTAATTAACTACTCAACCGGGTACATTTCAATAATCCCGCCCGTCAAACGAAGGAGTTCGGTGCGACTGGTAATGAGTGCAAAAACCGCGAGGGATTTTTCTATTGCCGCATTGCGTGCATTTTCCTGGACGATACGTAAATCAATGGCACTTAACGCACCGTTTCGGTAACGCACATTTGCCAATTCCAAATTCAATTCGGCAGCTTCCTCTTTTTCTATTGCAATGTTGACCAGTTGCCTGCGGAGGTTGTACAAATCATACGTTGCCAACAAATCGTTTTCAAGGGAAAGCTTCAATTGATTGGTGGTGAGCAACCCCATCTTCTCCTGGATTTGGGCATTCTCAATGGAGCGTTTTATTTGCCGGCCATTAAAGAGTGTCCAGCGCAAGCTAAGGTTTGCGTAAGCACCGTATGAATTACCCGAGAGGCTTTGATTGACAAACAAGGATTGATTATTGGTTTGAATTACCGGAAAGTTCGCGTCATCATTCACATACCCGATTGTGTTTTTTTGTTCAGGCCCTGTAGCCGAGCGAAAATCAGCATTCAATCTGTCCAAACTTCCATTCGCACCAATATTCAAACCGATTGTAGGATATAAATCCGACTGCATGAGTTTTGTGTTGTTGCGCAACAACTCCTGGTTGATGTACTGATTTTTCAAATTCGTGTTGGAGCGTACCATGCGCGCGCGCATTTCCGATAGTGAATAATTTTCCCCATGATAAAAAAGTGAATCCGTAAACACCCAATGATGATCGAGGCTATCGCTCAGGAGTACATTTAAATTCCGAACGGTATTCCGGTATACAATTTCTTGCCGCAGCACATTTGCAGAATCCGTGAGGTAGTTGTTCTTTTCTTGCAACACATCAAAGGTAATGGCGCTTCCCAACTCCTTCCGAAGTTGAACAAACTCATACCGCTCTTTCGAGTAGGCCAGGTTTTTCTCCAGCACATTCAGGTTCTCCTTATCAAGCAACGCCTGGTAGTATGCCAGCACAATGCCTTGTACCACACCTTCAATAATGAACGCACTGTTGCCATAACTCAAATCTTCAAGTTGCTCTAGTCTTTCCTTTGTAAGGTTGATCGAAAAACCATCAAACAAAATAAACTGCGCATCTAATTGCCCATTGAGGTTGTCACTGATGTTCCTGCCGGGCACAGCAAAGGGGTTGGCGGGCTTGCGCTGAACAATTTGATTGTTTTGGTTTGAATTGAAAGTGATCAGGGGGTAACGTCCGGCTTGTCCCCATGTATTGCTATTTCGGGCAATTTCCAAATCCAGTTTTTGGATCTGGATATCAAAATTGTTTTTCAACCCGATTGCAATGGCTTCGCTAAGGCTTAGCGTTTGTTGCGCGAATGCTGCCGAACAAACAAACAAGGAACCAAAAATCAATACAACCCTATTCAACCGCATGCCTACCATGTTTTTCACTTAATAAGGAATAGATAGCCGGGATCACAAAAAGTGTAAGCACAGTGGCAAACATAAGCCCGCCAATAACAGCGATGCCCATCGACACCCTGCTTTCTGAACCCGTACCAAGTGCCAACGCAATTGGTAAAATCCCTAAAATAGTTGACATGCTGGTCATGAGGATAGGCCGGAAACGTGACACCGCAGCGCCAATAATCGCATCTCTGATCTGAAGCCCCTGCTCTTTCCGTTGATTTGCAAATTCAACAATCAAAATCCCGTTTTTAGTAACCAGGCCGATCAGCATGATCATCCCGATCTGGCTAAAAATGTTTATTGTCTGATTGAAGTACCATAGGGACAGCAGTGCGCCTGCCAGTGCCAACGGAACAGTAAACATGATGATCAATGGGTCTTTAAAACTTTCAAACTGACCCGCCAATACCAGGTAAATGATCGCCAATGCCATTAAGAAAGCCAAATAAATGCTGGAAGAGCTTTCCATAAACTCACGGGAGGCCCCATCGAGGCTGGTGGAATACGTTTCATCCAATACTTCACCCGCAATGCGTTCCATTTCAGCAATACCATCAGCAAGTGCTACCCCGGGCGCGGTTTGCGCATTGATTTTTGCTGATGAATACCGGTTGAAACGATACAATTGTGGTGGGCTGCTTTGTTCCTCAACAGTTACCAAATTATCAAGCTGGATAATTTCACCCCTCCTGTTTCGTACATACAATGTGCGCAAGTCAAGCGGTTCGTTCCTGTCTTTTCTTTCTACCTGGCCAATGATCTGATATTGTTTTCCGTTCATGATAAAATATCCAAAACGTGTACCGCTCAATCCGAGTTGGAGCGTTTGGGAAATGTCAACGATATTGACACCAAGGTTACGCGCCTTTTCGCGATTGATGAGGATATTTATTTCAGGTTTTGTGAATTTCAGGTCAACATCTACATACGTAAACAATGGGCTTTCATTGGCCCTGTCTAAAAATGTTGGGATAACATCTTTTAGTTTTTCAATAGTGGATGCTTGAATAACAAACTGTACCGGGAATCCTCCCCGTCTATCACCGATGCTTTGTGATTGTGAAGTATACGTTCGAACGCCTGTAAATTTTTTTGCTTTTACGGTTATATCATCTACTATTTCCTGTTGTGTACGGGTGCGCTGGGATGGCGGCACCAATGTTACACGGAGAAACCCATTGTTCGTTGACCCTCGCCCGGTAATGCTCATGGTACTAAGCTGCTCGGGCACTTCCTCATTTATAAAGTCGGTCATGGCAATGATGTATTCATCCATGTATTCAAAAGTTGCCCCCTCGGTAGCGGTGGCCTGAAAGCGGAATTCACTTCGGTCTTCCAGCGGTGAAAGTTCGGCAGGGAGGGAAGACCCGATGAGGTAGATCAACCCGAACGATGCCAGCATGATCACGATGGCAACCCACCTGTTCTTCATAAAGGACTTCAGTAAACCTGAGTAAATGTTTGTAAGGTATTGAAAGAAGGGTTCGGTTTTCCTGTAGAGCCAGGGCTGAACATCCCGTTTCCTCAAAATCTTGGAACTCATCATTGGGGTCAGCGTAAGGGAAACAAATGCTGAGATCACCACAGCACTGGCCACTACCAGGCCAAATTCCCGAAACAACCTTCCTGTTAATCCCTGAAGGAAAATCACCGGCAGGAACACGGCCACAACCGCCACCGAAGTTGAAATTACCGCAAAGTAAATTTCGATAGCCCCTTGCCGCGCTGCTTCCTTGGGTTCCTGGCCAGCCTCCACTTTTGTGTAGATATTTTCCAATACCACAATGGCATCATCCACTACCAGGCCAATGGCCAATACAAGCCCGAGCATGGTAAGTACATTGATAGAAAAACCCAACAAGTACATCACAAAGAATGAACCGATCAATGAAATGGGGATGGCAACAACCGGGATAAGCGTGGTCCGCCAATCGCGCAAGAACAAAAATATGACAATGAAGACAAGGCAAAATGCTATGATGATGGTCTCTTGTACTTCGGCAATGGAATCCCTGATATATTCGGTTGTATCCAAACTCATTACATGCCTGACATCACCGGGCAAATCCGTTTGGATCTGGTCAAGCTTTTCATACAAGCGGTCTGAGATTTCGATATTGTTGGCACCCGGCTGGGCAATAATTGCAATGGCCACACCGGGC
Organism: uncultured Roseivirgaceae bacterium; assembly: GCA_964398945.1. Lineage (GTDB taxonomy): Bacteria > Bacteroidota > Bacteroidia > Cytophagales > Cyclobacteriaceae > JBGTGG01. The sequence goes on from CAYNOT010000019.1 coordinate 44,937, forward strand.
ATCCCATCCCTGCGCAAAAGGGAGCGGTCATCTTCCGGATATAACTCTGCCCTTCCAATATCCTGAAAACGAACAACCTGGTTTCCATCCTCTTTAATAATCAACCGGTTAAAATCCTCAACCGAATTCAGCCTCCCCATTGTGCGTACGGTAAGCTCGGTATTTTGCCCCTCAACCCTTCCGGAAGGAAGTTCCACATTCTCTCGATTGGTTGCCTGAAGAACATCTGAGGGGGTTAATCTATAACTCGCCAGCTTAATGGGATCCATCCACAACCGCATGGAATATCTTCGTTCCCCCCAAATGGCAACCGAACTGATTCCGGGAATTGTTTGCAGGCGTTCCTTATAATAAATCTCAGCAATGCGCGACAAGTCAAGCAAATCACGACTGGCACTCATTACTGTCAAGAAAATAATCGGTCGTGAATCTGCATCTGCCTTGGAAACTTCCGGGGGATCTACATCACGGGGAAGATTTCGAAGGGCGCCAGAAACTTTGTCACGAACATCATTTGCGGCTGCTTCTAAGTCGACACCCAATTCAAACTCTACGGTAATATTGCTTCTTCCTTCCCGGCTAACGGAGGTGATTGTCCGAATCCCTGCTATTCCATTTACTGCGTCTTCCAGCGGCTCGGTAATTTGCGATTCGATTACATCGGCATTTGCACCGGTATAAGAAGTTGAAACGGTAATCACAGGCGGGTCCACACTTGGAAATTCCCGGACGCCTAAGTAACTAAACCCGATTACCCCAAAAAGCATAATTACCAACGACATCACGATGGCAAGGACGGGCCGGTTGATACTGATGGTTGAAAGGCTTGCCATGATTTTTTTATTTGATCTTTACTACATCAACGTGCATACCGGGGCGCAACTGAAGCAATCCTGTTGTGATGAGTGTGTCCCCCGTTTTCAACCCCGACAATATCTCCAATGCTAAATTTGTCCGGATGCCTGTTTGCACAGTAACCTCTTTTGCTTTACCGTCTTCTTTTATAAAAACTTTATGGCCGTTCATTACCGGTATTACGGCCTCAGTAGGAATTAAGATTGCATTGTCAATGGTTTCGAGTATCAATTCCACACGTACAAATTGCCCGGGCAACAACAATCCTTTTGTGTTATCAGCCAAGGCACGAACTTTTAAAGTACGTGTATTCGGATCGATTTGAGGTTCGATTGCATATACCGATCCTTCCAATTCCTGGTCGTTGTTCTCAATACTGAATTTTATTTTCTGGCCAATCTTTACTTGCGTGCTATATCGGCCGGCAACCGAAAACTCGATCTTTGCAGGGTTTATATTATAGAGTGTTGCAATAACAGAGTTCGGGGAAATAAACGCACCTTCACTAACATACCGTAATCCAATAATGCCATTAAAAGGTGCCCGGATCCTGGTTTTGGCGAGTTGGGCCTCCAACAGTTTAATATCTGCTTCTGTTGTTTTTAACCGGTTGAATGCATTATCGTACTCTTCCTGGCTAATGGCGTCCCTTTCCAACAACTTTACCTGTCGTGCTTCAATGTCTGTGTACAGCTTTTGATTATGGCGTTGTTTTTCGAGCTGCGCTTCAATTTCATCATCATTGATGTGAACGAGCAAGTCACCTTTGGAAACACGTTTGCCTTCCTGAAAGGATATGTTCGTGATCTTGCCGGAAACTTCGCCTTTTATTTCGAGTGATTCATTGGCGAACACAGATCCCGTTACAATCACACGGTTGCTCAGTTCCCCCGTTTTTATAATCTCCACTTCAACCGGAAGTTGTTCATTCTGGCTACCTGCTTTGTTGCCATCGGCCGGTTTTTTATCGCCAAACAAATTCAACTTCGGTATTACCAGCACGGCTATCACGGCAATAACAACTGCTCCTGTAATAATCTTCTTTTTCATGTGTTAATACATACTTTTAAGTGGCCACATGCCTGCTGCCGACAGCCAGGGAATCGCATCTTCGCTTCCAATTTTTCTCGTTCGTAAACTGCATGGCCCTTTCATTGTCCCTCCTTACCTAAAAATCGTTGATGAAGCTTCAACACTTGTGGTATCACCGGTTGTGTGTCGTCATTAACAATAACAAAATCAGCACGTTCTAATTTTTCAACTTCACTCATCTGGTTCTTTATGATATTCTTCACTTCCACTTCCGTACGCTGCGGATCGCGTTTCAACACGCGTGCAATGCGCAGCGCTTCGGGCGCACTCACCACAATCACATGATCGTGGCGTTTTGCAGATCCCGATTCAAAAAGCAATGCAGCCTCCCGAATAACATAGGGATGCATCAAATGCTTTTCCACCCACTGTTCGTAATCGACTGCAACACGCGGATGAACCAAAGAATTCAAAATCTTTAATTTTTCATCGTTGTAAAAAACAACGCTTCTCATAAACCCACGGTTCAAGCTTCCATCGCTATGGTACGACAATGATCCGAATTCTTTTTTGATTGCATCGACAAGTATTCCATCTGTGGTCATTAACCTTTTCGCTCGGCTATCTGCATCATAGGAAGGTGTACCCAGGCAATTGAACATTTTGCAGATGAGGCTTTTTCCCGAGCCTATTCCTCCCGTTATCCCGATTTGAAGTGCCATGTTTTGGATTAGTAATTGATACTAACTGAGTCGATGTGGACTGCCGTCACAAAGTTGGGAAGACCAACCACTTTAGGGGCAACTTTCATTTTGCCTCTTTGGAAGCCTTTCAAATCAATTACTGCTTTGATGGAATCCGGACGAAAACGGTCGACTGATTTTTCGCCCATCCGGAATGTACAGGCAATTTTTTCGATTGAATAGACTGCCCTGTTGGTAGTGGGCACATTTATCAGTTCCAACGCAATGGTATCAACAACGTCTACCAATTTGTCAACCAAAAAAGTTATCTGGACGGTAGGTGGGTCCCTTTTAATTGCAGGTGAGGCAAAAACCACTTCAACATCCCCTTTAAAATTCTTGTTGATACCTTCCTCCGCAAGTACCATGTTGTAGGGCTCAATGATGGCCGTGACCATCCCAATGGGGCCTTCTATAAAAATAGAATCAGGCACAATCTTCACCTCACTTTGGATTCCATATTGGGGATCGAGGTTCTTCGATACCGAATCTACCTGAAGGGTAACCCACCGGCCTGCTTTTGGTTCAATATGAACAAATAGCGTGTCCGTGAGCACAAAGTTTATCTTCATCTCGGCCAATTGGTCCGCAATAAAGCCAGGCAACGTACTGCCTACTATCTTTTTAACTTCAGAGGGCCGCTCCAACGGGATCAGGAGCGAGGGGAGGTTAATGCCAAGGCTTCTCCGAAAAAGATTCCACCCAACACCTGTAACATTGAGTGAAATCTCTTCCGGCAAAGGCTCTACATTAACGTAGTTTTTATTGTTGTAATCAAAGACAATTGGAAAATTTAAGTTGGTGGTATATTCTTTGTTCAGCGCATTGAAGAACCAAAATACCGTTGCCGCAAAAATGCTCAACACGACTGCCTTCCAATTTCTATCATTGAAACGGAGAAAGTTGAATATGGACTTGACCCAACTCATTTCATTTTTTTACTTTTTAACGGTTCCCTTTGTAGATTCCATAGAAATAGCAGACTTTGAAAATTTAATACGTCCACCTTTCTCTACTTCCAAGATGATCGCATCGCCTTCGATCTCAGCGATTCTCCCGTGAATGCCACCGATCGTCACTACCTGGTCACCCTTTTTTACTTCTTCAATAAATTTCTTTTGTTCTTTTTGCTTTTTCTGCTGCGGACGGATCATAAAAAAGTAGAACACGAAAATAATACCACCAAATATGATGTATTGAAAATACTGGTTCTGTGGTTGGGCTTGTACTAAGATTGAAAACATAATTATTGATTTTAAGACGGCAAGTTATTTATTATTATACAAAAAATCCCCAATTGTTTTGCAAGAGGGGATTTTAAGTGAAATGAATTTCCTTTTACTGCTTTAGCGGACCGGCATCAGCGGATGGTTTTGGTTTTACCATTGCTTTGAACCTGATGATTTTTGTCGTAGGCCATGCATTGGTGGTAACCGTAATGGTTTTATTCTGCATGTTCGGTTTACCATTGCTATCGAAAGATGCTTTAACAAAACCTGTTCCGCCAACAGGAATAGGTTCTTTGCTCCAATCAGGAACTGTGCAACCACACGAAGGTTGGGCATTTTGTATGATCAAAGGAGCCTCCCCTGTATTCTTAAATGTATACGTGTGTTCCACAACTTGTCCTTCGTTGATTGTACCGAAGTCAAAATCTTCGGTTTCAAAATCGATTGCTGGTAGTGGCCCGTCCGGCTTTTCTGCAGGAGCAGCAGGAGTAGTGGCAACAGGTGTTGCGGCAGGTATGCTTTTACCTTCAATTTCTGCTAAGCGGCTTTCCAACTCAGCAATTTTTTTCTCAGCATCACTATTTTTACATCCGGTTGCCGCAAATGCAACAAGTGCTACAATCATCCAAACATTTCTCATTATTTTCATCATCATTAAATTTTACGATTTAACTTTTCTTTCCACGTATTTGTTCCAATAATTCATCTACATCACCTAAAAGTTGTTCGGCTTTGTTCTTGGTTTCTTCCACCACTTTATTGCCCAGCGATTTTGCTTCTGTTGTCAGCGGGGTTTCCTTTCCGGAAATCAAATCATCCAACATTTGCTGAAGGATGTCCCTATACTTATCCAACTGAAAGGACAGCTTTTCGCGCGTGCTGGAACCTTTGTCAGGTGCATATAAAATGCCGATGGCTGCACCTGCTGCTGCTCCCAGAAGGAAGGCCAATAATGTATTTCCGCTTTTCTTGCTCATAAGGTTACAAATTTACTTAGTACGAGGTTGTAAATGCAAAATTTAACGAATTTTTAACAATCACCAGAATTAATTGGCGAATTGGTCAATTTCCGGAGCGCTCAATTAATTATAAATCAGTAATCAGGAAATTATTTATTGTCAATCAGTCCGCGGCCACTTTTCTTTAATTCGCCACGCTTTTGTAGTGCTTTCGCGATTACATCCAAAATACCGTTGATGAACTGTGGGCTTTTGGGTGTGCTGTACTGCTTTGTAAGCTCAATGTATTCATTGATGGTCACCTTTACCGGAATCGATGGGAAATTGATCAACTCTACAATGCCCATTTCCAAAATAATCCGATCAGTCAATGGCAACCGCTCTACTTCCCAATTTCGTGTATTCTGTGCAATCAATTCTTTATGGTCTGCACTGAGTTCGTTTGCTTTCGTGAAAAGTGTTTCAATAAACTGACGGTCATCTTCCCAATTGACAGACAAGGTATGCAGTTGGATATCGTCCTGGCTTTCGGGATGAAACGACTTTACCGTTTTGTCAACCATGCCGCGCACAATTTCTTTGTCTTCCGTCCAGTGCAATACTTCCTCTTCTAAATAGGAATTGATCACGGTCTTTTTGCCAAGGATAATTTTCCTGAAAAAATGGTTGATAAATTTTTTCTGCTCTTCGATTGTGACATCGCTTTTATCAAAGTATGCCAGGTATTCTGCATCAGTCCGGACACCTTCCTTAAACCAGGTGCGGATCAAATCAAATTTCGTTGACCAATCGCGATTACGCTTCTTCCCTTCCAGCGCCAGGATGTCACTTTTACTGAGTGCCTTTATCCACGCATTGTCCAAAAACAATTGATGGTCAATTCTTTTATCACTTCCGGCCGCGCGGGCAAACGCCCCTGCCAGATTCAATACTGCGATGTAGATGTCATAGATTTTCTCAACATCCAACACGAGTTGTTTCAAAAGGAAAGAAGTGTCTTTTCTGGTCTGGACATCATACTGCGATTGGCACTCCGCTAAAACCTTAGCGATTCTTTCTTCGGCTATCGGGTTGGGTTTGCCCCCTTCGAAGCGGTGTTCAAATTCTTTAAGGGCTTGATTGGTCAGGTTTTTCAAAAGTCCCTTGTCCTGGACTTCCATGGAATTAAGATCGGGCAGAAAACGCTCTTTGATCAGGTCTAAACAAAGTAAATAATTGGCTTCCTTGCATTGGTGCAAGCTGAACAAGCTTTGCATTACTTTGATGCGCAGGTTTCTTCTATTGAGCATATTCTAAATCAAAGAACGGATAAATCTTAAAACTGCCGTAAAAATAAACATCCCGTCAGCAGGAACCAACGGGATGTACTATAAACAATTGGAATTATTTTTAATGATAGTCTACAAAGATACCCAACGGTCAGAGACTACTATGTCTACTCATACAAAGGGATTCTTTTGCGAGCTATTTATTTTGATGTGCGACTGCGAACTAATTGTAACATGCCCGCTATGCAGCGCACATCAACTGTACACTACCTTAGAACAATAAATCCCGGGCTATAAAAAGGTATTCCTTAAATTTTAGCTTGGATATGTTTGCGGGATTATCGGATCTACTTTTTATCGGGAAATCCTGATTCTTCCTACTTCATTAATCCTTTTCTCACAAAGCTTAATGGCCGCTTCCTGGCTGGTGATCTTTTCTTCTTCGGCCAGGTTGAGGATATTCAAACAAGTGGTGTATATTTTTTCAGCATGTTCGAATACACGCGCACGATTATAACCACCCAGATATTCGTTATAAACATTGATCAAACCCCCAGCGTTGATCAGGAAATCAGGCGCATAAACAATTGATTTGTCGATCAGCATATAACCATGCTTTCTTTCTTCCATCAATTGATTATTGGCTGCTCCTGCAATAATGCTACACTTCAAACGCGGAATGGTAAGATCATTAAGCGTTGCGCCCAATGCACAGGGCGCATATATGTCCATGTCCAAATCATAGATAGCATCCTGGCCTACAGTCTTCACTCCAAACTTCGTGGCGATGGTATTTACTTTATCTTCATACAGGTCGGTGATATACACATTGGCTTTCTCTTTCACCAGGTACTCTACCAAATACATCCCTACCTGCCCAACACCTTGCACACCAATCGTTCTTCCTTCGAGACTATCGGTACCAAATACTTTTTTTGCGGTGGCCTTCATCCCCATGTATACTCCGTATGCGGTCACAGGGGAAGGATCGCCTCCACCACCCATTGATTCGGGCAAACCGGTAACATGTTTTGTTTCCATGGAGATATATTCCATGTCCTGGGTTTTCATATTTACATCTTCGGCTGTGATGTACTTCCCGTTAAGGCTGTTTACAAACTTTCCGAACCTGCGCATAAACGCTTCGTTCTTTTGGGTTTTTGCATCACCAATGATCACGGCCTTTCCTCCACCAAGGTTTAACCCGGTGATTGCGGCTTTGTACGTCATGCCCCGTGATAAGCGAAGCACATCGGTAATGGCTTCTTGTTCCGTTGCATAGTTCCACATACGTGTACCGCCAAGCGCTGGCCCCAACGCTGTGTTGTGAATCCCGATGAGGGCTTTTAAACCCGTGGCTTCATCATTACAGAAAACGAGTTGCTCGTGTTCCAAATTTGTGAGCTTGTCAAAGATCCCAACCTGTTCCGCTTTTTCACGTTCTTTAATCTCCATATAATTGATTGATTAGTTCGATTTGTTTGTTGTAGTTTTGAAGCCATCAAAGATTTGTCAAAACGTACCCATTACGGATGCAAAATTATTCCTTTTATCAGAGTTTTTCAATGGTTTCAAACGTTTGCATAAACTACTGCGAGGATATTTCGTATTCGTGTAAATTGGCCGAACATTATTCCATAAAAAGCCGTTGACACAAGATTTAAGAGTTATTTTAATTCCGGAAAAAACGGATCAAATAAACCATTACATCAGACATTTGGGTCTCGGAACAAAAAAACAGGGGAGCAATAAATGAAACACCTTAGTTACCTCAATAAATACCTGCTGAAATATAAGTGGCATTTGGTCCTCGGATTTGTGTTTATCATTATCTCCACCATTTTCCAAATCGCGCCTGGTATATTGGTGCGTGAGTCCATTAATTTGGTAGTTGATAATATTAAAGTATACCGCGCTTTTGAAGGTGTTGATTTGAAAGAAGACTTCTTCGAAATTTTTGCCTACAGCATTTTTATTTACGCGGGGTTGATCCTTGTGATTGCGCTCTTGCGCGGGCTCTTCTTATATTTTGTTCGGCAAACGCTGATCGTTATGTCGAGGTTGGTGGAATATGATTTAAAGAATGAAATTTTCGCGCATTATCAAACCTTGCCGTTAAGTTTTTATCGCAGGAACAACACCGGTGATTTGATGAACCGCATCTCCGAAGATGTGAGCCGTGTACGTATGTATTTAGGGCCCGCGATTATGTACGGCTTGCAGTTGGTGGTACTGTTTGCCATCCTCATTCCGTTCATGTATTCCATCAGTCCAATGCTAACAGGCTATGCTTTGATTCCATTGCCATTGCTTTCGTTCAGTATTTATTTTGTAAACAATAAGATTGAAAAAAAATCAGAAGACATTCAAAAAAGCCAATCGCGGTTATCAACATTTGCGCAAGAAGCCTTTAGTGGAATACGGGTTATAAAATCTTTCAACCGGGAGAAAGATTCACTGGAAAGGTTTTCAAGCGAAAGCGAAGAGTATAAAATTGAATCGTTAAAACTCACACGCATCCAGTCGCTGTTTTTCCCGTTGATCATGGGCTTGATCGGTTTAAGCACGATCTTGACAGTGTATGCCGGAAGCACCGAAGTAATTGCCGGGGATTTATCGTTCGGAAACATTGCTGAGTTTATCATTTATGTAAACTTGCTTACCTGGCCTGTTACTTCGCTGGGCTGGACCAGCAGCATTGTGAAACGTGCTGAGGCTTCCCAAAAAAGGATCAATGAATTTTTGGAAACGCAAACCAATATCCTTTCAGGGAATTTGCCCGTACGCGAAATCAAAGGAAAAATTGAGTTCAAAAATGTTTCCTTCACCTATCCGGACACCGGTATCCAGGCGTTGAAAAATCTTTCCTTTACCGTAAATCCGGGGGAATCACTCGGTATTATCGGAACAACGGGTTCAGGAAAAAGCACAGTCTCCAACTTGGTTTCGCGGTTGTTTGATGTGCGCGATGGCGAAATCCGGATTGACGATATCCCCATTCAGGAGTATTCCCTGAACAACCTGCGCACGCAGATCGGGTATGTGCCACAAGATGTTTTCCTTTTCAGCGATACAATCGAAAACAATATTGGCTTCGGGCTTTCCAGTGTGGGCGATGAGCGTATTGAACAAGCTGCAAAAGATGCTGACGTATATAAAAACATTATGGAGTTTCCCGAAGGTTTTAAAACACGTGTAGGTGAACGCGGCATAACTTTATCGGGTGGACAAAAACAGCGGGTTTCCATTGCGCGTGCTGTGGTGCGTGAACCAAAAATTTTGATGCTCGATGATGCATTATCTGCCGTAGACACAAAAACCGAAAACAATATTTTAAATAGTTTGAAGCGGATCATGAAAGACCGCACTTCGATCATTATTTCACACCGTGTATCCTCTGCGAAGCTGGCCGATAAAATTATTGTGTTATCGGATGGGCAAATTGTCGAGCAAGGAACGCATGAATCGTTATTGGAACACAACGGTATTTATGCAGAGCTCTTTGAAAAGCAAGGACAGTTGGATGAGGAGCCGATTGGATAATGTACTGATTGCTAATTTCTAATTCAATTCGCTGAACACTACAATTAGTAATTAGAAATCAGGTCATTAGAAATTACTTGAAAATGTACCGCAGCCCAACACCGCCCTGCAATTTTGTCCAGCCGGGATCCAATCCCACATCCGTAAAAACTTCCACTTCCATAAAGGCAGAGATGGGCATTTGAAAATATGAGTATTCAATGCCCGTGACAAACTCCGGGCCGTAGGTAAACCGGCTCCTATCAAAGCGGCCAAATTTATTCTGATTAATTCCGTCATCGTATAAGTAATCGTATGTGAGTTGAACGGTTTTTATTTCAAAGCCAACCCCCATATAGAACCGCAAGCCCGGTGATACTTTTTCAATATCGAAGTGGCGTAAAATTTTAAACTCACCCACTAAATCAGCCTTTGCCTGATGCGCCAGGTAATCAATCCCACCAGTGGTTGGAATGGTATCGACCTCAACATACTTATCAAATTGTTCGCGATAATACCGACTGTACAAAGCACTTGCGGCTTTTCCAAAATCCACAACGAAGCCCCATTTTTTGTCATAATAAAATTTATAGGTGAGTGCGAATGGGTCGCCCAACTTTATCCCGATCCCCTGATACGGAAATTGACTGTTTTCAAAAATCGGGCATACAATTTTTGCCTTGCTTTTCGGCATCCGGATAGGGTTTTTACTGTGCCGCTTTTGTGAATACACGCTCTTGGAATAATTCCGCTGCTGGCCAATCGCAGGCAAGCTGAAAACCAGCAACAGGAGCAGGAAACAGGTCTTTTTGAAGCGCATTAGAGCAAATATAATCCATTTGCTCTAACCCTTTCATCCGGCAGGGTCAGGGTTATGCAAACTCTTTATACTGCATTTTGTGGAGTTGGCTGTAGCTTCCACCCTTCAGCAACAATTCTTCATGCGTTCCTTCCTCAACGATTTCACCATGATCAAGCACGATGATCTTGTCTGCTTTTTGTATTGTGGAAAGGCGATGTGCAATTACAATTGCGGTCCGTCCCTTCATCATTTTATCAATCGCATTTTGGATGAGCTCCTCCGTTTCTGAATCCACAGAAGAAGTTGCTTCATCCAATACCAATACCCGTGGATCATACACCATTGCCCGGATAAAAGAAAGCAATTGCCGCTGGCCAACAGAAAGTGTTGCCCCACGCTCCATCACATTGTACTGAAGTTTTCCGGGCAACCGTTCAATGAACTTTCGCGCTCCCACCAAATCAGCAGCATGCCATATCATCTCTTCTGTTACTTCCGGGTTGTTCAATGAAATGTTGTTGAAAATCGTATCCGAAAAAAGGAATACATCCTGCAACACCACACCAATATTCCTGCGCAGTGAGCCCAGTTCATATTCAGAAAGATCACGACCATCCACAACAATATTCCCTTTGTTGATTTCGTAAAAACGATTTAACAAATTGATAATAGAGGATTTGCCGGCACCCGTTGCCCCCACTAATGCAATGGTTTCCCCCGGTTGAATGGTTATGCTAATGTTTTTTAACACATATTCTTCATCGGTGTACGCAAACCAAACTTTATCAAATTCTATTTTACCTTCGAGATGATCGATGTTGATCGCTCCTGTGTTTTGAATATGCTCATCACTATCGATCAGGTTTAAGATTCTGGAAGAACTTACAATCCCCATTTGCAAGGTGTTGTAGCGATCCGCAATCATCCGTATCGGGCGGAAGAACATTTGTATGTACATGATAAACGCTACCAGCTTGCCCACGGTAATTCCTGTTTCTTCAAAATTGATCACCCCGCGCGCACCGTACCATACCAACAAGCCAATGCCTGCGGCACCAATAATCTCTGCCACCGGAAAATAAATGGAATAATACAGTACTGATTTTAAGTTTGCATTCCGATGTTCTTTATTGATCCGGTTGAATTTCCCAAACTCTGTTTTTTCACTTCCAAAAATCTGGACAATGTTCATCCCCGAAATATGTTCCTGCACAAATGTGTTCAGGTTGGAAACTGCATTTCGAACATCATTAAAAGTAACCTTGATTTTTTCTTTGAAAACATAGGTACTGATCAACATCAGGGGAATGGTGGAAAGACTAAGCAAAGCCAAACGCCAATCGGTATAAAACATAAGGCCCATGATGAATACAATCTGTAGCAAATCTGAAATCATGGCCGCCAATCCTTCACTAAACACATCGGCCAGCGTTTCTACATCCGAAATCGTGCGGGTCACCAATCTTCCAATCGGTGTTTTATCAAAAAACTTTAAGCGAAGGGAAAGCAAATGTTGGTAAAGTTTTATCCGAATATCCCGAATTACATGTTGGCCAATCCAACCGGATAAATACGTATGTGAATATTGAACAACTGATTGAAGCAACAATAAAACAACCAGGAAGCCCATCACCATCAACAATCCCTGGTAGTCCCCGAAAGCTACATGCTTATCAAGCGTCCACTGGATGAGCAGGGGCCGTAAAGGAGCAACGATCCCCAATGAAACAGTAAGAAAAACAAGAAAATAGAAACGGCCTTTGTAGGGTTGAAGATATTTCGTCAACCGTTTCAACACGTTGAAGTCAATAATATTACCGCTGCTGATTTTCTCTTTCTCCACTACTTCTATTCAATTCTTTAAAAATAATGAGGGTGGATACTTTACCCTGGTCAGGAACAACCCGGATGGTGAAACATTTTCCCCTGCTCGTTTTCTGTCTTTGCTTTTTATAACCTGTTTGAAATCTGCTAGTGATATTTTACCTGACCCAACTTCCAACAATGTGCCGACCGTGGCGCGCACCATGCCCCGCAAAAACCGGTTGGCCTCAACCTGAAAAATCAATACATCCCCTCGCTCAACCCAATGCGCTGTTTTTATTGTACAAAGAAAGTTATTTACATCCGTTTTCACTTTACTAAAACACTGAAAATCGTGCGCACCGAGTAATAACGCAGCGGCCTTGTTTAGGGTTTGAATATTTACAGGCTTATAATAGTGCAAGGAATAGCCTTCTAAAAAGGGGTTCTTCTTTCGGGTAATACGATATTCGTATGCCCGGCTAATAGCTGAATAGCGGGCATGTGCTTCCGGTTTTACAGGCACTATCCGATTTATGGCAATTGCCCGTGGAAGAAAATTGTTCAACTTAAACAGCAATACATCCTTATCGAAAGGTTTTTCAATATCAGCATGGAAAAATTGCTGGGCACAATGAACCCCGGTGTCGGTACGGCCACTGCCAACAATTTGAACAGGTGTATTCAATAAGGTACTAAGCGATTCTTCTACAATTTGTTGCACGCCAATGGCATTCTTCTGGCTTTGCCAGCCGTGATAGCTTCGTCCATCGTATTGTATTTCAAAAAAAAAGCGTGGCATACATGAATAACCAACCCCGATGACCACGGGAATCGAAGTGCAATAATCGACATTCTTTAATTAAATCGGATTGAAATCCTTGACTCTCTTTTCAGCCATTCCGCTTTATCGTAGTTTTACGGCAACGAAATTCAAAATCAGTATGTGGCAGCGCGTTCAAACCATTTTTCTTTGTCTGGTTATTTTATGTTTGGTGGCTTCGATTTTTTTTCCAATCTGGACATTTGGGGAAGGGACAGCAATCGCACACAAACTTTTCCCGCTTCACTATTCAACCATTGAAGATGGTGAGATGAACACACAGTACTTTCCGTATTCAATTACCGCAATCCTATCCATAGCCGCTGCTACGGTGGCATTCATCCAAATCGGAAAATATAAAAACCGGATGCTCCAGATGAAATTAGGTGCGCTCAACTCCCTTTTATTGGTAGGTGCCATCGGGTCATCGGTGTATTTGGCCAGCCAGTTGGTCAATCAATTTCAAGGCGGAAACTACGGCTTCGGGCTTTACCTGCCCGGGGTTGCTGTTATTTGTAACCTGATTGCCAACCGTTTTATCAGAAAAGACGAAAAACTGGTTCGGGATTCGGACCGGATACGGTAGTTGTTACCTTTAGCATAAATATAGCTACCATGAAAAAAATAAATTTAAAAAACTTCCTCTTCCTTTGCATCCTTCTTGTTAGTTGTTCAGACGATGATTCATTGAATTCTGAAACAACTCTTTTAGTAGACTTTCAATGGTGGAATTCTGAGATAATCGGGAGTTCTCCTTCCGGTTATTCCGTTGTATCCCCAATCCTTTTCAAAAGAGATAATAATGTTTACTTAGGAAGCACTCAAGCAGAATGGAGTTTTATCGAAAATGGTCGTTCGATAAAATTTGTATATCCTGGAGCAAACTATTCTGATAAATGGGAGATTGTGAATTTAACAGAAAACGAACTTAGGTATAAGCATTATAGTAAAACAGGTGACTTTTTGGTAGAACTTAAATATACTAAGTGCGAAACTCCACCTTGTTAAGATACTTTGTAGCTCCTGTCATCCTGTCACCATTTTTCTTTTTGGAATAGCTTTTGGGCTTTAGGCTTCCCGATAAAATTTATTGATTAAACGGGCCTGAACTTTACCAAACCGGTAGAATTCAGCCATCCTGACATTAACTAAAATGACAACAAATACCATGGAAGAAAAAGGAACGATTTCCATCCACACCGAAAACATTTTCCCCATCATCAAAAAATTCCTCTACTCCGATCATGAGATTTTTTTGCGGGAGCTTGTTTCCAACGCGGTTGACGCAACCCAAAAACTAAAGAAACTTGCCAGCCTGGGCGAAGTGAAAGAAGATATTGGCGATACCCAAATTGAAGTTTCCTTCGACAAGAAAAGGAAGACCATCACCGTGAGTGACAAAGGACTTGGAATGACAGGCGAGGAGGTCAAGAAATACATCAACCAAATTGCCTTCTCCGGTGCTGCGGAATTTGTGGAAAAATTCAAAGACAAAGGAGACGCAAAAGACATCATCGGAAAATTTGGCCTTGGATTTTACTCTTCCTTTATGGTGGCCGACCGTGTAACTATAATTTCGCGCTCGTTCACAGCTGCCGAAGATGAAGCTGCGCAATGGGATTGCGATGGAAGCACGGAATTCGAATTGAAGCCCACAAAAAAAGCTACCCGTGGAACGGATGTGATCCTTCACGTCAACAAAGAATCCGAAGAATTCCTGGATGAGTTCAGATTAAAAGGGATCCTTGAAAAATATTGTAAGTTCTTACCAGTTGAAATCAAATTTGGAACAACAGAAAAGCAGGAACCGGATGGCGAGGACAAAGATGGAAAACCAAAAACGAAAAGTGTCTCCGTTGATCGCATTATCAACAACACTTCCCCGCTCTGGACAAAATCCCCCAAGGATTTAAAAGACGAAGATTACTTAAGTTTTTATAAAGAACTTTATCCGTTCTCGGAAGATCCGTTGTTTTGGATCCATCTGAATGTCGATTATCCGTTCAACCTTACCGGGATACTGTATTTCCCGAAAGTGAAGAACGATTTCGAAATCCAGAAAAACAAAATCCAACTCTACTCGCGCCAGGTGTTCATTACCGATGAGGTAAAAGATGTAGTCCCGGATTTCCTGATGTTGCTTCATGGTGTTTTGGACTCACCGGATATTCCGTTGAATGTTTCGCGTAGCTACTTGCAATCAGATTCGAATGTGAAGAAAATCAATCAGCACATCACGAAGAAAGTTGCCGACAAGCTTCAGGAGTTGTTCAAAAAGGAAAGGCCATCATTCGAAGCGAAGTGGGATGACATCGGGTTGTTTGTGAAGTACGGTATCATCAGCGATGAAAAATTCTATGACAAAGCCAAAGACTTTACGCTTTTCAAAAACACAGAAGGAAAGTACTTCACTTTTGAGGAGTACAATGAAAAAGTAAAAGTCAACCAGACCGACAAGGACAAGAACGTTGTCTATTTATACACCAGTGATATCGGTAAACAAGACAGTTTCATCCAGGGCGCTAAGAATAAAGGGTACGATGTGCTTTTATTGGAAGGCATGTTGGACAACCACTTTATCAATACACTCGAACAAAAACTTGAAAAGGTGCAGTTGAAACGTGTGGATAGTGAAACAATCGAAAAGCTTATCGACAAAGATGAGAAGCTGGAGAGTGTGCTTTCTACCGAGGAGCAAGAAACCGTAAAAGGAATTTTTGAAAAAGCGATCAACAACAAAAACATGACCGTAGCGGTGGAGTCACTTTCCCCGGACGATCTTCCAGTTGTGATCACGATGAGCGAATTCATGCGCAGGATGAAAGACATGGCCAAGACTGGCGGTAGCCCGTATGCATTTATGGGCAACATGCCGGAGAACTACAATGTGGCCGTGAATGGCAACCACGGCATTATCCAAAAGATCGTGAAAGCGGAAACAGAAGAAGAAAAAAGCAAGTTGGCCAAGCAAGCTTTTGACCTTGCTTTGCTTTCGCAGAATATGCTTACCGGAGCGGACTTAACGAATTTTATTAAGCGAAGCGTGGAGCTGGTTTCTTAAAGAAAGTTGATCTTGTATCGGCCTTATTCGCCTTTACATTTTTATATAGTGCCGCCACCGGTTCCTGAAATGCGTCCTTTGCTTCTTCTACGGTAACCTGGTGGTTGCGGATAGCCCAGCTCACAAACCCATCACGGTAAGCTTCATAAAGCTGGAACAGGATTTCGCTGCCAGCCTTAATAGCTTCAATGATCGCTGAGGTTTCGAGGTTCAAAATATGTGTCCGGCTATTCAAAGGCTTAGTAGGTCAAGATTAATGAAGGCAACCAGAAAAATTCTCCCTTTACAGTGCGGGTACGATTACTTCTATTCCTGTAATTTGTTGAAAATCGTTCCGGTTAAAAGTGACAACGCTAAGCACATCACTTATTAAAGCTATGGAAGCGATTTCGAAATCATGAATCTTAAGGCCTTTGGGCTGATACTTTTTTACGAGTTCGGATAATTTTTGATGGCTTAATACTGTTGGGTACAAAATGGTGCAGTACAATGCGAACTCGGTTATGTCATGGAGGGCTTCTTGCGGAGTCAGCAGCGGAGTTTCGCCTTTGGTAACTACCGCATAATACTCCGACAAATTTTTGGAAGTTGTATAAAACTGATCCTGCCCTTTAAAGAGTTTGACAGATGCTTCGTGAAAAACTGAAGACGTGTCTTTTGAATAAACAAGTACGTTGGTATCAATCAACAGTTTACTCATACGCAGCATTACGAATATCGGCATGATCCAGCTTACCGTGGAAATCCCGGTCTGTCCATTTTTTATCTTCCTTTTTTTGGGTCAGCGTCAGGTTTTTTAACAACGTATAAACCGTTTCCAGCAAATTGTCCGGCAGCTTATCCACTTCCTTTTTCAATTCTTCTTTGGTAACCATGAAGGCAATTTAAACATTTTTTAGTGAACAGGTACGGCTTACCGGAAGTTCAAAATATGACAACCACAACTAAAGAATCTGTCTAGTCAAGAATCACTACTTAGCTCTTGAGAAGCCAGTGAAGGAACTCGAAAAAGCAATTGGTGATTATAAATCTAAAATTGGTGACGTTCTGGGTTTTGAACCAATTGAAAATTCATTCGATAACAAAAAACAACATTTCACTTACTAAATGGTGATACGGCCACTTTTACTTTTAATCTCAGTGATAAGATTGAATCTGAATTTCGTGACAGTCGAGGTAATTTCTCTACTCGTTGGAAGAATTGATGTTTGCGGGCGGATTTGGCTCATGTCAAAACAACACCTCTTATGTCTGGCGTCCAATGTTTTAAGTCTAATTCCAAATGCCGAACCCAGATAACAAGGATTTACAATCCTGGCCCGCAGTTCAAAAAATTTAATCTGAACTTCCTTATCTTTACAATTCTTAAAACCAAGTTCCGTTAAGAAAATATGCAGTTGAGGATTGTTTTTTTCTGTTTTGCTTTTCTGCCGATGCTGGCCGTTGCCCAGGACGAACCGATAGACGAACGCTTTTCTGTAGACACACCGGTGAGCCTCGATTTCAAAAGGGATGAAGAAGTCGTTGCCACGAAAAAGAAAAAGAAAGTCAAGAAAAAAGTATTTTATGGTGTTAAAACCCGAAAAGGCTTTACCCGAAAAGGGGTAGGCAATCGTGTTACATACGAATTGTTCTACTATTTAAAAGTACCCGAAAACCCACAGACTTTTGCGCGCGATTTATACTGGTACGACTATACCCGCAGGGAAATCCGGAACACAAAAACATTTGACCCCAAAAAAGGTGTCTTGTTGCACGGGCCGTACACCAAGAAGCAAAACGATGTGGTGTTGGAAACGGGTATCTTTTATAAAGGAAGCAAGCACGGCCGTTGGATGACCTACAACCGTGATAGTGTGCTCATCGATAAAAACCTTTACTATAAGGGCTGGCCTAAAGAATCTATTGTTTCATATTATGATCCTGTTGAACGCAAACACATGAAAGAGATCACGCCAATTGAGTTTGGTGAAAAAGAAGGATACTATTATCGCTTTCATGAAAACGGAAAATTTGCTGTGACAGGTGAGTACCAATGGGACCAGAAAGTGGGCGATTGGATTGAATATTATCCGGATGGAAAAAGAAAACGGATCATCACCTATTCCAAAAAAGCCTTTGATGATGTGAAGCCCTACATTAAAACGGAGTGGAATGCCAAGGGCAAAGAAATTTACCGAAACAATAAGATGGCGAAATAAGAAATCAGCTTATTTCTAATTTGAAAATCCCTGAAGGGCCTTGCCCTCACCCTACAGAACTTATAACTCCCTTTTGACTCAAATCATGCCCGCAGTATATCCCAATCATCATTACCGGAGTTTTACTGCCGTTTTTCAGGTTTTATACTTTTGAATCCCTAATTTTGTATTAAAGCGGCAGTATATTGCCTTTTTAAATACCATTATGGATTTAGAGAACATTGGGAAAACTATTCGCGCCAGACGGAAAGAGCTGAAAACCTTACAGGATGACCTGGCGGAAATTGCCGGGATATCACCAAGGACTTTGCGGGATATTGAAAAAGGAATTGCCAACCCAGAACTGGCAACCTTGCTGAAAATATGTAATGTATTGGGAATGGAAATAAAAGTGGATGTAATCAAATGAGTCGTAAGGCAGAAGTATATAACAACAGTATCCTGGCCGGGGTGTTGGAAAAAACAGATGAACAAGATTATTTGTTTAGCTATGATTTGAATTATTTAAATAATCCGGATCAACCTGCCATTAGTTTATCGTTTCCAAAAACCCAAAGAGAGTACCGGTCTAAAACTTTGTTTCCTTTTTTCTTTGGGTTGTTATCTGAAGGTGTGAACAAACAGACCCAGTGCAGGCTTCTGCGCATCGATGAAAATGACCACTTCACCTTGCTTTTGCGAACAGCCCATTCCGATACCATTGGTTCCATCATTGTAAAAGAAATAATATGAAGTGCCAGGGATGTTTATTAGAAAAAGAATTGGCAATAACGGAAGTACTGGCAGGAAAAACCGTGGGCTTTTGCAAAAAATGTTTAAAAGAACTTTTTGACAATAAAAAGGTAAGTCCTGTTTTACCTTTTAACTCACCCGAAAATGAGGAATCTAATCTCTACACCGACCTCACTCAAAAAATGTCTATCTCTGGTGTGCAAGTGAAGTACTCTATGAAATTAGAGAAGGGCTCATTAGTGCTTACTGACAAAGGAGGCCAATATATTTTGAAACCCATTCCTTCCGGCCAATTCAAAAACCTGGACCAGGCACCGGCCAATGAGCATCTAACGATGCAGATGGCAAAGCAATTTTTCAAGATCAGTGTTCCGGCCAATGCATTTGTTTACTTTCGGGATGGAAGTGCTGCTTACCTGGTAAGACGTTTTGATGTGAAAGCCGATGCCCGTCCTGATTCTTTCGGGGTATCAAAGTTTCAGCAGGAAGACTTTGCCCAAATTGCACAGATCACCGAGGAAACACATGGCAAGAATTATAAGTACGATCTTTCTTATGAAGAGATCGGCAACCTGATTGCCAAACACATTGTTACCCATCTGATAGAGAAAGAGAAATTCTTCCGTCTTGTATTGTTCAATTATATTTTCTCAAACGGGGATGCGCACGTTAAGAACTTTTCAGCAATTAAAACTGCGACTGGTGATTATGTATTAACGCCCGCCTACGACCTTCTTTGCACCGCGATCCACACACCAGATGAAGCGGACATGGCACTTTCCCTTTTTAAAGAAGATTTCCCGGAAGCGTACAATGCTCACGGGTTTTATACCTACTATGACTTTCTATTGTTTGGAAAAAAGCTAAACATTAAAGAAAGCCGTGTTGTAAAAATCATCAATGAATTCAAAGCAGCTAATGGGGCTGTTTTTGAAATGATTGACCAATCTTTTTTACGGGATGATCTTAAGGAACTATACCAGGATCTGTTGAACAATAAGAAGCAACGACTAAATATTGAGTGGAAGTAATGATGGGATGATATGATATGCGCCTGTTGGCAAAAAGTTGGGCGCATGGAAAACATCCATTCCGGTTTGACCTTAAAAAATTGCAGATATCTTTACTTCTTTATCTTTACAAAAAAACAAAAATCAATATGCGTAAAAAAATTGTAGCCGGAAACTGGAAAATGAACCTCACACTCGAAGAAGGGAAAACCCTTGTTTCTGAATTGATCGGAATGTGTGCCGATGAGGTGCAAGGTGATGTGAATGTTGTTTTATGTGTTCCCTTTCCCTATTTGGTTTCTTTGAAAAACCTGGTTGGCAACAATACGCGTATCGCAATTGGTGCCCAAAACTGTAGCGAACATGAATCGGGGGCTTATACTGGTGAAACTTCTGCCACCATGATCAAATCAATCGGTGTTCCGTACATCATCCTTGGGCACAGCGAGCGCAGGCAATATTTTAAAGAAGACGGGGCATTGCTTGCTTCTAAGGTTGATAAAGTTTTAGAACATGGACTGACACCCATTTTTTGTTGTGGCGAGCCGTTGGAAGTCCGCGAAAAAGGTGATCACGAAGCATTGGTAAAAAAGCAAGTAGAAGAAAGCCTCTTCCATTTATCAGCGGAGGTAATCCAAAAAGTTGTGGTTGCCTACGAGCCCGTTTGGGCAATTGGCACCGGCAAAACGGCCACATCGCAGCAAGCACAAGATATGCATGCAGTTATTCGCCAGCATATTGCTGCTAAATACAACCAGGCAGTGGCGGATGAAATATCAATCCTTTATGGTGGAAGTGTGAAGGCCGACAATGCAAAAGAATTGTTTGGTTGTGCCGATGTAGATGGCGGGCTTGTTGGAGGCGCTTCGTTGAAGTCGCGCGAGTTTACAGAGATTGTCAAGGCGATATAGCACTATGAATTACCACACACGTCTTACCGTAGCGTGCGATGAAAGTTTCACCGAAATATTGATTGCCGAATTGGGCAATGCAGGTTTTGATACCTTTCAGGAAACCGATACAGGCTTTGAAGCTTACGCAGAAGGTGAATCATATAATCTTGAACAAATTGAAGCAATCCAATTGCAATATGCTTCCGTAACCCCCCTCGATTTTCAATTCGATCAAATCGAAAAGAGAAACTGGAACGAGGAATGGGAAAAAAGCTATGACCCGATAATTGTTGATGACCGCTGTCGCATTCGCGCACACTTTCATGCACCGGATCCTTCATACCAATATGAAATCGAGATCACACCAAAGATGTCGTTTGGCACCGGACATCATCAGACAACTTGTTTGATGATCAAAAACCAACTTGATCTTGATCACCAAAATAAAAGGGTAATGGATGCCGGATGTGGAACGGCAGTCCTCTCGGTAATGGCTTCAAAGCTTGGGGCATCTTTTGTAGATGCGTTCGATATTGATGATTGGAGCACAGAGAATGGCACAGAGAATTTAGAAGTCAACCGCGTTGACAATGTTCGGATCCGAATCGGCACGGTGAAATCACTACCCTTTGATTCCCCCTTTGATATTATTTTGGCCAACATCAACAAGAATGTTTTGCTTGATGAAATGCACTTCTATTCACAATTATTAAATACAAAAGGCCATTTATTATTAAGTGGTTTTTACGAAAGTGATATCCCGGGCTTGCTAAAAGAAGCACACCGTTACGGCTTTCAGGAAATACACAGCAAAAGCATGGAAGGATGGGCTTCGCTCTTGCTTCAGAAAATCAACTGATCATGCATTTTTAAAGCGGATTTACCGTTTAATGTTCCATTGGCATCGGGGCTTTAGCTAATTTGCGCAATATTTACGAATTTCAAGGTTTTGATAGCGTGAAGCAGGTTTTTACATTCATATTGACAATCAGTCTTTTCCTTTCCATTTCGGCCTTCGGCCAGGGTGGTGCAGGGCCTGTAGCTATTCCTTTGAGCTTTCCGGACAGTGTTGTGGCTGCGCTTGAAAAAACACGGAAACCAGAAGCACTTCTAGCTGCATCCGAATTTGGAAATGCCTGGGCCTCATTGGGCCTTGATCAACAACAAACCGTTCGCAACCACTTTCGTGAAATGAAAAAGAAGAAGTTTTCATTCACGACCCATTATATCAAATACCTGCGCGCGCTTTCGAATGCTGTAACAATTGAGCGTATTGATGCCGCCAAACTTAACCAGTACCTTGGCTTTTGCGGAAAAATAATTGAATTCTATCCACCGGCCCAAGCGCTAAAAACCTTCGAAAACCTTCGCGTGTTCTTTGAACACCATGCCTTGTATGTTGAAAAATTTTATCGGTTAAACGTACAAAATGATTCCTACTCATTTGAATTTATAGAACCAGCCCCCACCATAAGTTGGGACGATATAGAAGAAGAGCCGACAACAGAAGACACCTGGCCAGAAGAAGAAACAAGCTGGAGTGATGAGGAAGAATACGCAGATGAACCTGTAACGGAAATCCCAAGTTGGATGAACCCTCCTCCCCAACCTTTTCTGGAAGGTGCATTGATCCGTTTTGATCGCGTTACACTCAACATTGCCACTCCTTCCGATTCGGTATTCCTAAAAAATACGAAAGGTGCCTTTTCATTAAAAGATGATCTTTTTGTCGGACAAGATGGTACATTCGATTGGACCCCTGCCGGCCTTCCTGACGATGTTGTGTCCTGCAGCCTTGGTGAATACAATTTCAATGTCCGAAAGGCAGAGTTCAAAGCGGATTTGGTGAAACTGAATTACGTTGGGAAAACGCCAGGTTTCATACCGGGCAAAATGCAATTTAAGTCTGTACCGAGAAAGGATTCCGTTCTGTCCCCCTATCCCCAGTTCCAATCCTATCAGAGTGATTTGAAGATCACCGGTATGGGAAATGAAAACATACGCTATTCGGGTGGGTTCTCACTCATTGGAAATAAAATCTCCAGTCGTTCGGTGCTTTCTGATTTTTCAAAAATTGATGTATACAGCAATGGCCAGAAAAAATTTACTGCCCACTCACCGGAATTCATTTTTAAAGATTCAACCGTTTCCTCCGAAAAAGCACGGGTAACTATTTACCAGGATAACGATTCAATAACGCACCCTTCCGTTAGGTTGCGCTATAAGGCCAATAACGAAGAAGCACTTTTTCTCAGTGCAAAAGGCGCGATGCGAAATGCGCCCTATTCTTCTTCCTTCTTCAACATGGATTTTTCAGCAAACATTGTTCAATGGAACTTGACCAAAGATAGCCTGGACATCCTGACCGATGGTGGAAGAAGCACCATGCCGATGATTCTTGAGTCCATTGATTTTTATGATCCGAATGATTTCCGGTTACTGAAAGGAAATGAATTTAGCTTTCATCCATTGGCACTGGTGGTCAACTATTGTGAAAAAATGAAGGTGCGCGAATTCTATTCAGGCGACCTCGGTACCTACGCACGAAAAGACCAGCGGGAAATCAAAGCAGCCATCGAATTTCTTGCATTGAAGGGTATGATCAACTACAATGCAAAGACCGATATCGTATTTGTACCTGAGAAGTCCATTAATTTTTTTAAATCCTTTAAAGGCGAAATGGATTACGATAACCTAAAAATCCATTCGGTCACCGATCTATACCCGAATGCCACGGTCAACTTCCAAAAACGTGAAATGACTGTAAGGGGCGTGGAAGAATTTAAACTCAGTGATTCACTGAATGTAAAAATCGAACCCGATAGCAGCATCATTACCATTCTTCAAAACCGTGACATAAAATTTGACGGCACAATCTCAGCCGGGAATTTTGAAATCAGTGGCAAGGGATTTACCCTGAATTATGACAGCTTTTTTGTGAACTTAACGCACATCGATTCCATCAATTTCTTTGTAACAGAAAAAAATGCAAGGGGTCAGAGTATCCGAAGGAAGATCAATAACTCCATGGTGGGTGCCGATTCAATAGCCGCTGCCGAAGGTGACCTGGGCGACATTTCAAAATCCTCGGGAACACTTTATATAAGCCGGTCGAACAATAAATCAGGAAAGGTCAAGATCCCCACCTACCCACGACTGGATGCAACAACCGGGGGTGTAATTTATTTCGACAGACGGGAGGTATTGAATGGAGCGTATGACCGGTCCATCTTCTTCGTTATCCCACCCTTTAAGCTGGATAGTTTAAATGATGCCGACCCCACCTCTATCAACTTTGACGGAAAATTTATTTCGAGCGGGATGTTCCCAAGCTTTAAAGAAAAACTCATGACCATGCCCGATAAATCCCTGGGTTTCGATCATGCAATCCCCAAAGGGGGTTACCAGCTTTTTAAAGGGGACGGAAAACTCGAAGGCGTTATTTCCATGAACAACCGTGGATTGCGCGCAACCGGTAAAATTGATTTCCTTGCCGCAACGGTAGTCTCACCCGACTTTGTTTTTTATCCTGATTCCGTTTTAGGAAAAGGAAACCGCGCTACTATCAGGGAGCAACAATTTGGTTCTGTTCTTTTTCCACAAGCATCGTTGCCTGATTTTGAAATGCAGTGGTATCCGAAAGAAGATGAGATGGTGTTGACTAATTTGCGGGCACCTTTCAATTTTTATGATTCAACTGCGCAGCTGAGTGGAAACATTACCATTTCCAAAGAAGGGGTTGCCGGATCGGGTGTATTGCTTACACGTGGAACCGAAGTTGTATCGGAAGAAATGAAATTCAATGGTAAAGATTTGGGGGCAAGGCATGCAGAATTCAAAGTAAATACCGGAGACCCCAACAAGCCACTGATGGCCGGGCGTGACATTCGCCTGAAATTTGACCTGGATGATAACTATGCAGACATTAGCCCGGAGATTGAGGGTGAGGCCGCGATTGAATTCCCGTACGCACAATTCAAAACTTCCATACCCGATGCCCGCTGGGATTTGGGTGAGCAGAAGATCCACATGACGAAAAGACCGGATGTTCCGATTGAAAACTCGTACTTCTATACAACACGAAAAGATTTGGACTCCCTGCGGTTCAATGCTGAAGCTGCCGAGTACGACATCCAAACACAACAACTCAAAGTAAGTGGTATCCCCTACATTATTGTGGCCGATGCAAAAATTACCCCGGAGAACAACGAGGTATTGATCCTCGAAAATGCGCGGATAGGCACACTAAAAAACACCACTATTTTGTTGGATACACTTAACGGTTATCACCGCCTTACCGAAGGGGTGGTAGATGTTATCTCACGAAAAGAATTCTCAGGATATGCCACCTATCAGTATGTGAATTTCCTGAATGATACGTTTGCAATAAAAATGACGGATTTTCATCTGGAGCCTATCGAACAAACTGAAACACATAGAAGGAAGCGATCGGGCATTCTCGCCACACACCAAACAGTTGCTGTTGGGGCTGTTGTTGATGCCGACAATCTTGTATTGGGGGCCGGCATGTACTACAAAGGGGATATGACCATGTATGCTACACGGCCGGCCTTGCAATTAAAAGGATTTGTAAAACTTGACATTAAGAAAATTAAAAATTACAACACCTGGATCCGGTACGAACAAACTGGTGAGGAAACAGAAGTGCTCATTGATTTCAATAAGGCAATGACCGAACTGGGCAAACGGGCCGATGCTGGCTTGCATTTTTCTTACACCGATAATTCGCTGTACATCTCTTTCCTGAATGATAAACGGAACGAAGACGATGATAACTTTTTTGTCCCTTCCGGTACGCTGCATTACGATCCGGAATTAAAAGAATACAAAATTGAAGACCTCGAAAAAGCTGCCGGGAATAAACTCTCCGGAAAATTATTTGCCTACAATGATGAAACATCACAAGTACGTTTTGAAGGCGAAACAACTTTCTTTAGAGGTAATAAAGACTTTAGTGTAAGGGCAAGTGCCCTGGGCTCCGGCAATTTAGAAACCAATGAAATCCGGTTGAATTCTTTTCTGATGGTGGATACCAATGTGCCGGGAACAGCCCTTGATGTAATGGCAAGAAACCTGCAGGAAGTGATCAAGAACGAAGGGGCTGATGAAGGGTTGGGCGACCAAACCGAGTTGTTGTATAAGATTGCCGACATCTTGGGGGAACGCGCAGTAAAAGATTTTGAGGAAAAAAGTTTTCAGGGATATGTGCCGTTGGCAACCCTTTCGGCAACGGCCAAGCCCTTGGTTTTCGCTAACGTAAGTTTGAAATGGTCACAAGGCCATAAAGCATTTTACAGTGAAGGAGCTTTGGGAATGTCGAACATCAATCGCAACGATATCAATGGCGCCTTCGAAGGGTTTATGGAGCTGAGGAAAAATGAAGATGGAAGCCCTGTGTTCCATGTGTTCTTCAAAGCCTCACCTGATGCCTGGTATTATTTCGGTTTTGAAGACAACCGGCTTTTGGTGCAATCCTCCAACAAAGATTTCAATAACATCATTTCGAAAAGAACCAATGCAGGAAAGGCAAAAATTGGGGAGGTCGCTTTCCTTCCGGGAAGTGATGAAGAAACGCTGGCGTTCATCAACCGCTTCAGAAAAAATTATTACGGTATAGAGGTTCCGTATAATTTGTACGCAGGATCATCGGCAGCCAAAAAGAAAGAAGAGAAAGAGAAGGTTGATGATGATGGGTTTTAGATTACCCGTCCGATCGCAAACAGTGGCATAAGTATAGTAATATAACTCCTAATTGTTCCTGTTCCGCATTTATTTTTCAAATACTTATTTATTTGGTCTGGATAGTTTTTAGGAAACGAGAATAGGGGTAACGTCTACATAGGAAGGCTATCTATTCGCAAATGAAATTTAAGGTGACGTAACCTAGAGAGGGTTATTTTAATTTGATGATGTAACCGATACCCACATTGAAATTTAAAGAGTGTACCCTCATCTCTAAATAATCTTGAGAATCAAATCGGAAATCACTCATAACAATATCATATGAGGGAGAGATTGTTACTTTCCAACTGTTGATAATTTTTGAAAACCCAATCCCTAAGCTTCCATAAAATTTATTCCTAAATGAATCATCGTCTAAAGGTTCGTCTTTTGACTTAAAGGTATGAACGCCAACCGTTATCAAAGGTGAAATTAAAATCTTCTTCTTCTCAAGAAGATTAAAATCATATCCAAATAAGATTCCAATCTTAAACACTTTTTTAAAATCAGCCTCCCTCTCAAAGTTTATCAGATTAAATGAAATTTTCTCAACGAAATATTCTTGAAATCCCAAATTTGGGCCGATCATAAAATTCTTCAATTTAAAAATTGGCAAGCACTGAATCGATATGTTTCCACCATTACCTTTGCCAACGATTTCGTAATACACTTCCCCATCTATTTGTATACCCGCTTGTAATGGATATCTCGAAAACCATGAAGTATAACCTCCTCCCAAGACAATACGTGGTTCGAAAGAAAAATTTTGTGCAGTTCCTTCAATTGATAAAAGGAAAAATAAGATTCCCACAACGATAATTTTATTCATAACTAAAAAACAGAAGTAAAATCTTTTCACAAATATGTTGATTTCTAAATTCACTAACTTTAAATTTCCCAAAGACCCATCGCTTACACGCTGAGTGACGCGAGTACTTCACGTGCTTGCCCCAAGTGTCTTTTCTCATGCGATACAATAATAGTAAATGCTTGTTCGAGTGTATATAAAATTGCTTTGCTGGCCGGTGAATAAATGACAACGCCCGCTTCAATAAAACCGCTGCACGATTGAATGTGTTTCTTCAATTGTTCCTGGTGCGCAACAAATTTTTCCACAATGTCTGCATCAATTGTACTGGTGGAGGGTTCCCAAATGGATTGGGTTTTGATTTTTTTACTACGCTCCGGTTCCACTGCTTTCAATATCATGTTGCCAACCCATTTGACATAAAACCCAAGTTTCCCCATAAAGGGCAATTGAAAAGTACCTTCGTGGAGTTGCTTGAAAATTGGATAGTAGCTTTCGTTGATCACGATTAAATGGTCAAGGTTTTGAGCAATGCTCCATTGGCCCGGTGACGGTTTTTTGTTGAGATCTTCACCGGAAAGGTTTCCAAATTCATTTTTGATTGCTTCCGTTACCTGATCAAGTTGGGTTGTCCAATGCGATGTGTCGGCCATGAATAATTTTCTAAATGTCTAAATTAATAACTATCAACTAAAGACTACCAACTAACCGAGTGAATATTCATGAAAGAGTTCAGGCGTGTTATTTCGAATTTTGATGAAATCCTCTATATTGGTTCGACAAATTACCAAACCATGATGATTTACGTAGTAGAGGATGATCCAATATATTCTGAGTTTATCCGTAGATCACTTTTAAGAAACCCGAATTATAAGGTATCAACCTTTCTTAGTGCAGAGGATGCGCTGATTGCAATTGAAAAGGAATTTCCGGAAGCTTTGATTATTGACTATAAACTCCCATCGATGAATGGCATTGAGCTGTACGACAAAATCAAAAACAAAGTCAACGATGACCACAAAATAATTATGATGAGCGCGATTGATGATGGTAACCTTGTATTGAGTTTTATAAAACAAGGTGTTCGTGATTATGTTATTAAAGACGAATCCGTAATTGATTCCCTGGAGGCAATCCTGGAAGGAAAAGAAGACGACTATTATTTATTCGATTGATTCAGGAAGGCCTTTCGGCACTTTTATAATCACAGTGCTCCCTTCACCTAACTTGGAAGAAATTTGAATTTCACCACCTATCCGGTTGATCATTTTTTTCGCATTGTACAATCCCAACCCTGTAGTACTTTCCCCTGAAGTAGGTATTGCAGAAAGTTTTTGAAATCTTGAGAAAACTTTTGATATATCTTCCTCCGAAAACCCGGGGCCTTCATCCTTTATTTCAATACGAACATAGTCGCGTTTTGTATCACGGAGAGTTACAAAAATCTTCTTGTTGAATTCAGAAAATTTGATGGCATTCGAAAGCACGCTGTCAATGGCACGGCTAACACAAATGTTGTCAGACTCGATTTTAATACCCGGATCAATATCGGTTTGGATTATAATCTCTTTCTTTTCTGCAAGGCTTCGGATATTCCGAACGCAACACGTTGCCAAATAACTGATATCAATTTTCTCCGGAAGGATTTGAATGCCCCGATATTCTATGTTTCGAAAATCCACCAGGTTACGTATCAACCCCAATCCATCTGCAACTACCTGGTGTATTTTTCCCAGATAATCTTTATGTTCAGAAGTGAGTTTGCTTTTATCAAACTCCAACAATTGTGTGAGTGCAAAAATCCTGTTAAAGGGAGCCTTAATGTCGTGTGAAACAACACTAAGGATTACTTGCTTCTCCAGGATTTCCTTTTTCCTGATTTTTTCATCCCGCTTCGATTTGATCAATAACCAAAGGGTTGAAAAAAGTAGGATCGGGCATACGATAGAAAGCGTGATCAAGGCGATATTCACTATCGGTGGGATTTTAGGTTTACCGAAATATACTACAGCAAACCCCTAAATCGGAAGGGATGTTAGATTTTAATCCGTATTTCGCTTTTATAGTCGACAGGAACATTGATCGGAATGCCCCTATAGTTAAGACGGATGCTTCCAACATACCGGACATCCATTTTTTTTGCTCCGAGAATGCTAAAAAGTGTATTCATTAATCCCATTTCTTTTAAATCCAGCTTCACCTCCAACGGAACGGTAAACTCCGAATTTGCAGGGATCAACAATGCAAGTTTTTGATCCACCTTCCCGGCTTTTTTTCCTTCTATATAAATATCCAACTCAATTTTTTTGAGCCTCCCCTTCATATCATTGGGGTTGAAAAATACTGCGTTTGCTTTTAGCCGTGGTTCTTTATCCGTAGCATCGACCACCACGCCCTGAACATATTTAAAAACAATATCTTCCTCCGGTCGCTTGCAGGCCCCGAAACACATTACCAAACTTAAAATCAGAAAAAACCTTTTTACAATCATATACTCTATTTAAAAAATCCCGGGTGCTTTTCATCCCATTCACTTGCCTCCTGATACGCCCTTCCCACGGCAATAACGGACGCTTCCCCAAATAATTTCCCCAGAAATGAAATACTGGTCGGACGGCCTTTGTCATCAAAACCATTGGGCACCACCAAACACGGATGGCCTGTTAAGTTTGTAACAAGAAGTTGGTTGCCCCCAAAGCTCGGTGAAATAATTACATCGTATCCGGATAGTTTTTTGTTATACTCCTCAATCAATGCCGTGCGCATGCGTGATGCATTGATGTATTCTACTGCGGGGATAAAGCGTGCTGTACGAAAAGAATTCGGCCACGACCAATTCAGTTGGCTCACCAACAAACTATCGCGATTTGATCTTGTTAATTCATCAAAGGCCGCGGCAGCTTCCGCGATCAACATCATACGAATGGGGGTTACGGGAACATCGAAAGAAAAATCAATAGGTTCCGGATTAATCCCCAGCCCACGTATAACCTCCAATGTTTTTTGATCGGCATCTTTGTTAGGATAATCCGCTTCAAAAAAACTTTTGATGTATCCGATTTTTAGTTTCTTCAAATCTGTTTTTGATGAATAATTAAATGCAGCATCACGAACATTGGGATCAATGCCATCGCTTCCGCGGATGGTTTCGAACACCATCGCACAATCAAGTGCCGACCGTGCAATCGGGCCAATCTTATCCATGCTCCAACTCAACGCCATCGCACCATACCGGCTTACCCTTCCGTAGGTTGGCCGCAACCCGGAAACACCACACCGCGTACTTGGTGAGACAATCGACCCCAACGTTTCGGTACCGATACTAAAGGCTACAAGACCCGCGGCTGTTGCAGCTGCCGAACCGGCAGAAGAACCACTTGACCCTTGTGTTAAGTCCCACGGGTTTTTAGTGACACCGCCATACCACACATCGCCCATGGCCAGCGCGCCTAATGTAAATTTCGCAACGAGTATTGCGCCAGCAGCTTCAAGTTTTGTAACGATGGTTGCGGTCTCATCAATGGTTTGGTCTTTATAAGGCATCGCACCCCATGTAGTCCTTGTTCCCTTGATTGCAATCAAGTCTTTTACACCGAAAGGTATTCCATGCAAGGGGCCTTTATAGTTGCCCGCGGCAATTTCCTGGTCTGCTTTCTTTGCCTGCGCATATCCGTATTCCTCCATCAGTGTAATAACACATTGCAATGTGTCCCCATAGTTTTTGAGACGATCGAGATACAGTTTTGTTAATTGCGTGGAGGTAATCTTTTTTGCTTTGATCAATACTGAAAGTTGTGCAACGGTATAGAACGCCAAGTCTTCTGGATTGGCCGGTACTTTCACATTGGAAGGTAATCCCCAGTCAATGGGGATTTGTTTTTGATCGATAACAAAACCTTGCGGGAGCGGATTGAATTGCAGCGACATACCGACCGAATTCGAAAGCACATATTCATGGATGGCCCTGATCGAGGCCTGATTGTTTTGTAATCCTTGCAACAACTGTTCACGTTCTGCACTTGTAAAATCCAAGTCAAGAAATGGCTCAATCGATTGCGTGGGGGAATCTTGTGCCGCGACAGTGAAATTCTGCAACGTACACACTGCAACAAAAAATAAAAGCGTGTAACTTGTAAACCTTTTCATGTTGATAATAGAATTTCCCTTAAAGATGAAACAATATTTCTTAAAACTCTATCAATATAATGCCTGGGCAAATAATCAGGTGATGAAATGTTTAATAAGCCAATCCGTGGCAGATGAAAAAGCCTTGTCGATCATGAGCCATTTGCTTGCGGCTCCTTTTATTTGGCTAAACCGCATCAAGGGATTGCCTAAATCTGAAGTGAAATTGTGGGAAACCCAATCGTTGGAAACATTGGAAAAAATGGCGGAGGAAGGCGCTGCCATTTGGTTGGATTTTATTGAAAACACAGAGTCGTTTGATCGTGATTTGTCGTACACCAACTACGTGGGCAGCCCGTATGTGACCAACGTAGAGCAGATCATGATCCATTTGGTAAACCATGGCAGCTACCACCGAGGACAAGTTGCTATGCGTGTCCGTCAAATTGGATTGGAGCCTGTCAATACAGATTACATTACCTATGACCGTGTTGTTACCGGTCAAATTACTATTTAGGAAACACTATGAAAGTATTCAAACACACTGTGTTAATTGCAACGATTTGCTTTTCAATGCAACTTCACCAACTCCATGCACAAAATCTGCATACCAACGGAAAGTATATTGTCAACGGGGATGGTGAAGAAGTCATCTTGCGCGGGATGGGGCTTGGTGGATGGATGTTGCAGGAAGGATATATGTTACAAACTGGTAGTTTCGCAGGGCCTCAATATAAAATCCGGCAAAAAATCAAAGACCTCATCGGTGAAGATGATACGAAAGCATTTTATGATGCGTGGTTAAGCAACCATTGTACAAAACAAGATATTGATTCATTGGCAGCATGGGGTTTCAATTCGGTACGGTTGCCGATGCATTATAATTTGTTTACACTTCCTATTGAAGAAGAACCCATTGCCGGTGAAAATACCTGGCTCGAAAAAGGGTTTGCAATGACGGACAGTCTATTGAAATGGTGCGAAGCAAACCAGCTGTATTTGATTCTGGATTTACATGCAGCCCCGGGTGGTCAGGGAAATGATGCCAATATTTCCGATTATGATACTACCAAACCATCGCTTTGGGAAAGCGAAGCCAACAAACTAAAAACAATTGCGCTCTGGAAAAAACTGGCCGAACGCTATGTGAATGAAGAGTGGATTGGCGGCTACGATTTAATCAATGAACCGAATTGGAATTTTGTTGAAGGTGGGCACCCGAATGGTTGCGATGAAGAATCCAATGCACCGCTTCGAAAACTATATCTGGATATCACCGAAGCGATCCGGTCTGTAGACCAAAACCACATCATCTTCATAGAAGGAAATTGTTGGGGGAATAATTACAAAGGGATTTTTCCGAAATGGGATTCCAATATGGTGGTAAGTTTTCACAAATACTGGAATTACAACACCACTGAAGCCATTCAATATGCACTGGATATCCGCGAAGAAAATAATCTGCCCATTTGGTTAGGTGAGTCTGGCGAAAATTCAAATACCTGGTTTACCGATGCAATCCGGTTGATGGAATCAAACAATATTGGTTGGGCGTGGTGGCCATTAAAAAAAGTTGGATCCATTGTTAATCCGCTTACGATTAAAAAAACGGACGGCTACACCACACTTTTAAAGTATTGGGAAAAAGGCGGAACAAAACCCACTGTGGAGTTTTCCAGGAATACGTTGATGGAACTTGCTGCGAACACCCATATTCAAAATACAATTTACAGGCCCGATGTAATCGATGCGATGTTTCGTCAGGTCCATGAATCCGGAACAAAACCCTATTCTCAAAATAATGTGCCCGGTATAATCTTCGCAACAGATTTTGATTTGGGAGGAAATGGTATCGCCTATTGGGACAGCGACACCGCCAACTATTGGGTAAGTTCAGGTGAAAGGAGTGCCTGGAATTCCGGCTATAGTTATAGAAATGACGGTGTCGATATTGAGGCATGTTCTGATACTGACCCGGGTTCAAACCATTATAACATCGGGTGGACAAAAGATGGGGAGTGGTTGAACTATACCCTGAATGTAAATGCTACCGGGGTTTATGATATTGTCATTCGCTACGCAATGGCAAACGGGCCCAGTACGATCGCAGTAAAAATAAATGGGGCCGATGTCGCTTTTTCCAAAACACTGACTTCCACAGGAGGTGATCAAAAATGGAAAAACATAAAAGTTGGTAGTGTTCATTTGGCAAAAGGCTCGCAAACGTTCACATTGCTATTTGAAAAAGGCGGTGCAAATATTGGGTTTATAAAATTCTCCCCGAAAAAATAAATTCAAACTATTTTCGCTTCCGCAAATAGTCCGGGTCTGTCTCTGGAATTTATTGGTAAATTGTATAAAAATAAGACCCATGAAAAAAATTGCTACCCTCTTTTTCCTGTGCTACTCCTTTCAGGGATTTACGCAAGATGATATCACGATCTGTCACACACCTGCCACTGAAAAATTTGCATTGTTCGCGTCCAATAAATCATTCAATGCAGAGCATCAACTACCACGCAAGTATGTGCATGAAACATTGGCCGGGGGAAAGATGGTCCAATTTGATTGCAGTGATGGGTTAAAGGCAAATGCTTTTCTTCTTAAAGCAAAGAAAAAATCAACGAACTGGATTTTTGTTTTTCAGGAGTGGTGGGGATTGAACGATAACATCAAACGACAATCTGAGGAATTATTCAAAGCATTGGGCGGGACCGTAAATGTAATCGCATTGGATATGTATGATGGCAACGTTGCTACTGACCGGGAAACGGCAGGAAAGTATATGCAAGAATTTAAGCCCGAGCGTGGTGAAAGCATTGTAAAAGGTGCTATGGCTTTCGCAGGTACTGACGCACGAATTGGCACGATCGGTTGGTGCTTTGGGGGCGGCCTGTCCTTGCAAGCTGCTTTGATTGCCGGCCCCCAAGCGGTAGGGTGTGTAATGTATTATGGAATGCCCGAAGAAGATGTTGAGAAACTAAAAAAATTAAATTCCGATGTGTTGAACATCTGGCCAACCCAAGACCAATGGATCAATAAAGAGGTGATGGATAAGTTTGAAAAAAATATGAATGCTGCCGGGAAACAATTAACTGTAAAAGCATATAATGCAGGTCATGGATTTGCCAATCCGAGCAATCCCGCTTCCTATAATAAAGAAGCTACTGATGATGCAAATAAACACATGCTCGAATATTTTAAATCCAGGTTTTAAAAATTGGTAGCGATGTTATCATTATATATAGCTACCAATTATCCAGCATATATTTTATAACATCCGTGGTGGTAACGATTCCCACCAATGTAGTGGCATCTTTCTTTGCAACCACCGGAAGCGCATGAAATTCTTCTTTCGATAAAATTGTAGCTACTTCATGAATAGTGGTTTCATCGTTCACCACACGGGGCTTGCTGGTCATCACATGGCCAATCGTGAGCATTTCAAAAACCGACTCATCTGTATCGCCTTCACCGGGCATGAGTGCAGAAAACGTTAGCCGATCAATATCGGTGCGACTGATTATCCCTACCAGTTTATTCTCCCGCTCCACAGGGATATGGCGGATGTGGTGTTTTTTTATCAGGCGGCTTACATCACTTAAGCTATCATTTAATTGAACACTGACCACACTGGTGGACATAATGTTCCGTACGGGTTCGTTCTTTTTCATTTTGATTTGGATTAAATGGTTGTCAACAAATCCTAATCAAAACTATCTGTATTACCGGGCCAAAGGGCTGACAAAAATCAAGATTCACACAAGCATTTGTCATAAACCCCCAACCGTTATTATTCAAAAGAATACTTTGCAGGGATCAAGGGGTGGTATCTCAACTAAACCACATTGTTACCGGAATATAAAAAAACCATTTGATTCAATACCGGGGATACTCGAAATTTCGGTATCTTATATTTTTGATTATGAAAAATCAATATCCCCTCTTATTCTTTTGCATACTGACAAGCCCGGTTTTATTCGCGCAGAATGACACGCTCGTCCTGAAGAACAAAGATATTATTGTAGGGGAGTTGAAGGCAATGAACAAAGGTGTTGCCGTCATTGAAACCGATTATAGTAAAGATGATTTTAAAATCAAATGGGATGGTGTAAGCAAAGTGATTACTACTTCGTCCTATTCCGTTACTTCCAGTGATGGTAAACGCCACATGGGTCGACTCTACTCACCAGCTGATGGTACTGTTATTATTTACAATCAAGATAGTATACCGTTTCGCTGTGCTATTGAAGAGATCGTTCTCCTTAATCCGGTAAAAACCAGTTTCTGGGAAAACCTTTCTGCTTCCATTAGCTTAGGCTATAGCCTCACACGCGCACAAAACCTGAAACAACTTTCTGCACGTAGCAGTATGGGTTATAAAACCAAACGTTGGTCTGGCATGCTTTCCTTTGATGCCATCCATTCCACGCAAGATGATGTAGATCCTGTTTTCAGGCGTGACGGAACCTTCACGTACAATTACCTTCTTCCCAAAGATTGGTACATCCCTGTATCGGTAACATACTTATCGAACACCGAGCAAAAAATAGAAGGTCGGATATTAACCAAACTAGGGTTGGGCAAATTCCTAATCCATAGCAACAAAGCCTATTGGGGATTTTCCGCAGGAGCCAACTACAACTATGAAAATTATTTTAATGAATCATCAAACCGAAAAAGTTGGGAAGGATTTGTTGGGACTGAGCTCAACCTTTTTGATATCGGTGACTTAAGTTTATTGACACGCGTGGTGGGGTATCCAAGTTTCACCGAATCAGGTCGCTTTCGTTCCGATTTTACATTCGATATGAAATACGATTTACCGTTTGATTTCTTCATCAATTTAGGCGTTACCATTAACTATGATAACCGCCCGGTCGAAGATGCAACGGCCACTGACTACGTATTGCAAACAACATTTGGATGGAAACTATAAGCGTCTATTCCCAAATCACCAATCCTTCTTTTTGATACCACTTGGGATAACTTGGCATGTGGATTTTTTCGACTTCACCACGCCTGACCTTTAGTGAGGGTGTCATTAACGAATTCTCAATCGACCAATCTTCTTTCATGATCACCACCGATTCAATTCGTTCATAACTTTGAAGTTTCTGGTTGAGGGCCATGACCGTTGTGCTCAAACTTTCAATCACCTGGTTTTGATTTTTGGCTTTCCCTGCTTCCGATAACACTACCAATGCCAGGGGTTGGGGTATGCCCATCCCCACCACACACACTTGCTCAATGTCTGTATTGATAGCGAGTTCTTTTTCAATTTTTGCCGGGGCAATATATTTGCCTTTATCGGTTTTGAACAAGTCTTTGATACGACCGGTGATTTTTAAATATCCTTCACTATCTATTTCGCCTTTGTCGCCCGTGTGGAGAAACCCATCCTTCAATACCTCCGCAGTCAATTCCGGTTGTTTGTAATAGCCCAACATTAACGCTTCATGCTTAACCAGTATTTCATCTTCCTCTCCAAGTTTTACTTCTACACTGGAAAAGGGTTGGCCCACGGTCCCAATTTTTATCCGGTCGCGGTGATTGTGGTGCGAAAAGCATGTATTCTCAGTCATCGCATACGCCTCTTGAATATTGATGCCCAATTTTTTAAACCACAACAACAAGCTCTCCGGAATGGGGGCTGCACCGGAGAAAATAAATTCGGCTTTGCCCAACCCTAGTTTTTTACGAATGCTTTTTTTAATTACCGTACTTACAAGTGGGATGCCCAGCAATGTATCCAATTTCTTTTGTGGCAATTTCTGAAGAATCTTCTCCTGGAACTTTGCCCAAATACGTGGCACCGCCAAGAAAACAGTAGGCTGAGTATCCATCAAGTTTGCAGGGAATTTTTCAAGTGATTCCGGAAAAGATATTGCAGCACCGGAGTAAAGCCCACCCATCTCTACCAATAAGCGTTCGGCAATATGGCTCAATGGCAAATAAGAAAAATAGCGTTGCCCGGTCCTTCGTACACCAATTTCATCCAATGCATTTTCAATCACAAAATGAAAAGATTTAAAATCGATCATCACACCTTTTGGTGTTCCTGTTGTACCAGAGGTGTACATAATCGTTGCCAATTCCGAGGGATACCTTTTAGGGAATTCACCAATGCCCCCTTCTTGAACTAATTCTTCCCAGCGTTCCCCTTCTTCTATCCCATACGTGCCAATACTAATGCGTTGGATTGCAGAAGGAATACCGGCTTGTTGTGATCGGTAATCATCCAACTTGCCTAAAAAAATCACCTTCGATTCGCTATGCTCTAAAATCTCGCGGATGGAGGAAGCAGATAGTGTGGGGTATAAGGGGACCGAAATATGCCCTGCCATCCAAATGGCAAAATCGGCCATAATCCAATGGGCACAATTTTTCGATAACAAGGCAACTTTACTATTCGGTGGCAAGTTGAGGTTGCGCAAATACGTTGCAATCTTTTTTGTTTCAATTGCAGCTTCTTCAAACGTCCATGCCCTCCATGTACCATTGATCGGTTGCCGCAAAAAAATATTCTTCGGTGTAGCCTCTTCCCAATATAGAAAAGTGTCTACTGCAGTTTTAGTTGAGTCCATACGGGTTTGGTTAACGAACCAATATAATTAAACTGTTCATTTTATAACGATTCATTTGTAAAAGAATCAGAATAGAATGATTATCTTGTTTAGAATCACCTTTCATGAAAACACCGCAACTACATGGAATCAGTCCAGTTTCAAAAGGTCTTTTTGTCCTTTTCTGTGTTGTGGTGTCATCACACACTATCTGCGGGCAAACCCAACGCGCCAAAGACAGCCTCATTAACAAACTTAATTCAGCAAAATCAGCAGCGGAAAAAATCGATATCTTAAATGCACTGGCATACGAACACTACGATTTCGATGACAGCACAGGATTCTATTATGCACGACAAGCGCTCGCGCTTGCGAAGAAAACTGAATATAAAACAGGACTCCAGTATGCTTATACCCTGGTGGGTGTTGGGTATTTCGGCTTTGGTGATTACCCGAATGCCCTTAAAAACTTTGAGCTGTCACATGCTATCCCGCTTAATGAAAGCAATCTGGATCATTACCTCTACAATGTTATGCTTACCGGAAACGTAATGGCAGACATCGGCAAATATGATTCAGCAATGGTGATACTGGAACAGGGATTGCTTCTGGCTACCAAAAACAACCATGCACGAATGTCAAGCATTTATAAAGCCATTGCACGCCTTCAATCCCGCTTGTGGCAAAATGATGCAGCATTAAAAAACATAAAAATAGCCGATTCGTTGCGAACCGGGGATTCTGGGCATGACCAGACCGACATATCCTTTGTCTATGCTACCCTTTATTTAAACCAAGGCGATGTTGATAAAGCAGATGAATACATTGAAAAATTATGCAATGCTGTGGTTGGCCTTGACGACTATTACCACCATTCACTTTGCTTATTGTTAAAAAGTGAATCAAGCCGTATTAAAGGTCAATATTCCATTGCGTTGAAATACGCGTTTGAGTCGCTGGAGATTACAGAACTATATAACTATCCTTATCTGCGTGCTCAAATATTTTTGAAAATTGGAAGCCTCTATTCAGAGACTTCCGAATATTCGATTGCCCTTGAGTTTTTGTTTCGTGCACTAAAGATTTCAGAAAAAAGTGGAATAGACCCGTTGAGCGCTGATGTGTATGCCGAACTGGGTTGGATTTTCAAAGAGCAGAAAAATTTCAAAATGGCACTGGAATATATGGATCGATCCCAAAAAATCAGGGAACAAACCGGTGACAAGAAATCCATTGCCAGTTCGCATAATTATCGTGGGTTGATTTATTTTTTACAGAAACAATACAAGGAAGCCATAACAGAACATGAACTGGCGAAAACTATTCGCGAGTCCATTGATTATCAGGAAGGCATAGCGGCTTCCCTCTTTAATATTGCGTTGATATACGAAGAACAGGGCAACCTTGCCAAAGCACTTGAATTGCAACTCCAGGGGCTGGCGATTGATGAGGCATACGGTTATCCTTTAAACATCAACCATTCTTATTTAGGAATAGCGAAGCTCCTGATACGCCTTAATCGGCTCAATGAAGCAGAATCATTTTTGAATAAATCATCAAAACTCGCGGAACAAACAAAATCCAAGACCATCAGGCGCGCCAATTACGATACGTTTATTTCTTTCTATGAAGCAAAGGGGGATTTTAAAAAAGCATTTGAGTATAATCAAAAATTAAGGTGGCTAAACGATAGTATTTTCAGTGAGAACAGTAGCCTGAAAATTGCCGAGATGCAATCCCTTTACGATGTGGAGCGTAAAGAGCAACAGATTCAACTGCTCTCGAAAGAAAGTGAATTGCAATCCAACCAATTGGCGTTGCAGAAAGCAAGGTTGGCCAACCAAAGTATTATCATTATCTCAGGAAGCATAACCCTAATCCTGATTGCCGGGGTGTTGGTATATATCATTAGGACCAATAGAAGGCTTAAAAAGGCGCAATTCGATTTGGCAGAAATGAATGAAGAACTGCTGACACAATCGGAAGAGTTGCGGGAGTCAAATGAATCGCTTGTTGAGGTAAACCATAGGATCATGAAGCAACAAGATGAAATACAGCAACAGTCAGAAGAATTGAAAAGCATCAACAACGATTTGGAGGCAAAACGAAATGAAATTGAAGCCCAGGCCGAAGAACTCCGTGAAGCAAACGAAACCATCTCTACCATCAACCAACACCTCGAAGAAAAAGTAGAAGAACGCACCGAACAACTCAAGCAAGCGTACATCGAATTGGATACTTTCTTTTATCGCTCATCGCATGACTTCCGCAGGCCCATTACAACATTTATCGGATTGGCCGAAGTGGCAAAAATCACTTCGAAAGATGAGGCTACCCTTGAACTATTTTCCAAAGTGAAGGAAACCGCATTGAGCCTGGACAGGATGATTCGAAAACTTCAAACGATCAGCGATGTGGGTGCACAAAAAATGGTGTTCAAAGAAATCCTTGTAAAAGAATTGATTGCCAGTATCCTTGACACCCATCATGAGGAATTAAGTGCGAAGAAAATTAAAGTAACCGAAGAAATTGAATTAAAGGAAACATTCAAATCGTATGGAGCGTTGGTAAATGTGATCCTGGAAAACCTGATCGAGAATGCGATTCAGTTTGCCACCCCGCTTGATCCCTTTATTAAAATCCGCGCAAGCATGAACGGTGGTTTTATCATTTTGGAAGTAGAAGACAATGGCCAGGGGATTCCTGATGAATACCACGAACGGATTTTTGATATGTATTTCCGCGCCAGCATTTCGTCAAAAGGAAATGGCCTGGGATTGTACATTGTTAAAAAAGCAGTAGATAAGTTAGAGGGGACCATCCGGTTCAAAACCACCATCAACGAAGGCACATGCTTTACTGTTGAACTTCCTACAATGCAGCATTCTTAAAAAAAGAAAAGCCCCAAATTTCTTCGAGGCTTTCTGCAATTTTAATCCCTGTTATCCTTTTGCAAGCTGCGTATTGATGTGGATTTTAACTTCCTCACCAACCAACATGCCACCTGCTTCGGTAATCGTATTCCAATTCAAACCAAAATCTTTGCGGTTGATCTTGCCGTTGATCTCAAAGCCTGCTTTCGTATTTCCCCAGGGGTCTACCATGATGCCACCAAAATCAACATCCAAAGTAATTGATTTGGTGATGTCGCGAACGGTCATGTCCCCAACCAGTGAATAATCTTCTCCACGCTTATTCAATACACCTTCAAATTTCAAATGTGGATATTGATCTGCTGCGAAAAAATCTGCCGATTTCAAATGCGCATCGCGATCAGCCTGGTTCGTATCAATGCTATTGGCATCCAACGAAAAATTTACTTTTGCACCATCGAAATCATCCGATCCGGTTTCCAATGCCCCTTCAAATTTTTTAAAGAAACCTGTTACTGTTGAAATAACAAGGTGCTTTACTTTGAATTGAACTTCAGTGTGTGTTGGGTCAATTGCCCAAGTAGTGGTTGTTAAATTTTCTGTTGCTGTTCCCATCTTTAAAATATTTATGTTAGAAATCTTTTTTAAGCCATTTGGCCTTTTTTTGACACAAAGGTATGGGGATCTTTTCCGGAACAACTTGAACCAGGTTAAGTTAAAAGGTCAATCGTCTTGAACCAGGTTAAGATTTACCCTTGGCGCGATTCCTTCTGACCTTGCTCAAAAATTCGGGCGTAATTCCCAGGTAGGAAGCAATGTATTTGAGCGGAACAAATTGCTCTAGTTGAGGATACTGGCGTTGAAATTTTTGATACCGCTCATCCGCTGTATGGGTAAATGCCTGAATGATCCTGTTTTGGTGCGTGACCAATGAGTTCTGAAAAATAATACGAAAGTACTTTTCAAATACAGGATACCGCTCCAGCAACTCATCCATTCTTATTTTAGGGAGCAACAAAAGTTCACAAGATGTAAGTGCGCGGGTGGCATAAGACGAAGGCTTGCCACTGTTCAAGCTACTTAAATCCCCCGTCCACCACCCGCTGGTGGAAAATTGAATCACCTGGTCAGCACCGGACTTTTGTGTAAAGTACGTCATCAAACATCCGGTGTTCACAAAAATCATATTCTGCGCAACTGCACCTGCCACTTCGGCAAATCCCCCTTGTTCCAGCCGGGTGGGGATTAGAATAGCCGAGAGGAATTTTTCTTCCTCATCGGATAAGGAAATATGTTGCTTGATATGCGAACCTATAATTTGGACATTCATGCTTTTGCCACTACTTCAAAAGTAAAATTCAGAAAATCAAAATACTTACGCCTAAAAGAAGTATCCAACACGATAGGTTACAGGTGCGATGTACGGTGAGTTGTCTTCCCGTTCATAAAGAAAATTGTACAGGAGTTGAAAACTTATTCCACCTCGGCCTTTTTTACCAAAGCTCCTAATGTACCCCAATCCTGCAAACAGTGATTGAACATGATCCGTTTGAATGGATGCTTCCTGATTCGCAATTGCCAAAACATATTCAGAATTTAAATACTCCCACTCCGACCAAAAATAAATCCGTTTGGTAAGGTTTGCCCTTGCAAAAATATTGGGGCCGTTTGTATTTAAGTTTTTCCCATAAATACGATTGCGGTGATAGATATACCGATACCCAACCCCGGTAGTTAGGGTTTTTGGGAAATGATAGGCCAGAAGAGGCGAGACTTCCAAAAATGTTTCTTTTGAATTGATCCAAAACCCTGTTGACCCGCCAAGCGAAAGCCGCTTTATGAAGGGGCGTGTGTCCCTTCTTACTTTGGTGGTGTGCGTGGTGTCCGTTGCAATAGAATCCGTTTGTTGACCGAATACAATCCCGGAAACAAACACCAAGAATACTGTAATACAAAATCTATTCATAGAGATAAAATAAGTAATAGCGCCAAACTGATCCCTGGCAATAAAATTGAAATTATCTCAATTGGCCGTCATTTTCAAAATCCACAACAAAAATAAAAATATAGGCAACGCAATTGGTTCAAAAAACCAATCGGGATTCCCTTGATATCAGTAAATTGAGGCGCGTTTAAATTTAATTCCGATACTGTGTCTTATCAGAAAAAACTATTCCTGCTCGATGCGTACGCATTGATTTACCGTGCCCATTTTGCCTTTACAAAAAACCCGCGCATCAACAGCAAAGGCCACAATACCTCTGTTCCGTTCGGGTTCACCAATACGTTGCTGGAAGTCTTAACAAAACAAAAGCCTACCCACATTGCCGTTGCTTTTGATACAGCGAAGCCAACCTTTCGCGATGAGATTTTTAAAGAATACAAAGCGAACCGCCAGGAAACCCCGGAAGACATCCGGTATGGTATCCCTAAAGTAAAAGAGATTATTAAAGGCTTTAACATCCCTATCATTGAACTGGATGGTTATGAGGCCGATGATATTATCGGTACACTTGCTTACAGTGCCAACACAAAAGGTTTTGAAGTTTTTATGATGACACCCGATAAAGATTTCGGGCAACTCGTCACCGAAAATGTACACCTCTACAAGCCAGCCTATATGGGCAACGCAGTAGACGTGATGGGGCCAAAAGAAGTCTGTGAAAAATGGGATATCGAAAATGTATCGCAGGTAATGGACATGCTCGGCCTGCAAGGCGATGCTTCCGATAACATCCCGGGCATTCCTGGCATTGGGCCCAAAACCGCTTCCACACTTTTAAAAAAATACGGCAACATAGAAGGCATTATTGCCAATAGCCACGAACTGAAAGGAAAGCAAAAAGAATTGGTGGAAACTTTTGGCGACCAGGCTTTGCTCTCAAAAAAATTGGCCACCATCATTATTGATGTTCCCATAGTTTTTGATGAAAAAGAATTGGAATATAACGGCCCGAATGAAGCGGTGCTGAAACCTATATTTGAAGAACTTGAGTTTCGTACGATGGGGGCACGCGCTTTCTCTGATTCAAATGTGGCAACACCAAAACGCAACCGCCCTTCTCAACTTTCCATGTTTGATGGAGGCGGTGAAGATGATGATGAACCTGTTGTGGAAAAGGTTTCGCTTAAAGATCAAAAAACCGTATACCAACTTGTTGATTCACCCGAAAAACTGAAGGCGCTGGCTGCAACATTGGCATCTTCAAAATCTTTTTCAATGGAAGTGGGAACAAACGACCTGCCCAACTTTGATTTTGATATGACCGGCATTGCCTTCGCAACAAAAGCAGGCGAAGCATTCTATATTCCTATCAACAAAAAAGATACTTCCATTCTAAAAGCGTTGGAAGATAGTTTTGCAAACCCAAAAATTGAAAAGGTTGGCCATAACCTGAAAGCATCTTTGCTGGCATTGAGTGTGTATGATATCGAAGTGCAAGGACCACTTTATGACACCCTGCTATGCCATTATTTGATTGAACCCGAAGCTGCCCACGACCTGGAAATCTTAAGTGCACAGTATCTTCACTATACACTACTGCCTGGAGGTGAAGCATCAATTGCTGATCGGTTGTGTGAACGTGTCGACCAAATCCTGAAATTAAAACCCGAACTTGATAAAGAGCTGAAAGAGAAGAATGCTGATAAACTTTTTCAGGAAGTGGAAATGCCATTGGTAGCCGTGCTCGCGGCTATGGAAGCAGAGGGTGTGAAGGTGGATGAAGATGCTTTGAAGAAAATGTCGGATAGCTTGCGGGACGATAGTGAAAAAGTGCAGGAAGAAATTTATGCTGCTGCCGG
The DNA here is from genome assembly GCA_964398945.1 of uncultured Roseivirgaceae bacterium. Classification (GTDB taxonomy): domain Bacteria; phylum Bacteroidota; class Bacteroidia; order Cytophagales; family Cyclobacteriaceae; genus JBGTGG01. The sequence goes on from CAYNOT010000019.1 coordinate 89,788, forward strand.
AGCACAATTCAATATCGCTTCACCAAAACAATTGGGGGAAATCCTTTTTGATAAAATGAAGCTGATCGAAAAGCCAAAGAAAACCAAGACCGGGCAATATGCAACCGGGGAAGATGTGTTGAGCAAACTCGCAAACGAGCATGCCATCGTAAAAAAAATACTGGACTTCCGTGAATACGAAAAACTACGCTCTACTTATGTTGATGCGCTCCCTCGTATGATCAGCAAACGTGATGGAAGGATCCATACCGATTACCGGCAAGCGGTGGCTGCCACCGGACGCTTAAGTTCCAATAATCCCAATCTCCAAAATATTCCAATCCGTACCGAAAAAGGAAGGTTGATCAGGAAAGCATTCATTTCGCGCAATACCGATTATCTTTTTATGTCTGCCGATTATTCGCAAATCGAATTGCGCATCGCTGCTTCTTTTGCTAATGACCAAACCATGATTGAGGCTTTCAAAAGCGGAAGGGACATCCACACCACTACTGCTGCAAAAGTCTTCAATGTGCCTGTGGAAGAAGTAACTGCCGACATGCGAAGGAAAGCGAAAGAAGTGAACTTTGGTATCCTTTATGGAAGCACAGCGTTTGGCCTTTCCCAAAATCTAAATATTCCACGATCAGAAGCAGCCGAAATTATCAGCGCCTATTTCAAAGAATTCGCAGCGATCAAAAAATACATGGATGATTCCATTAACATGGCGAAAGAAAAAGAATACGTAGAAACCATTCTTGGTAGGAGAAGGTATCTGCGCGATATTAATTCACGCAACCAAACCACGCGTGGTTTTGCAGAACGCAATGCAATCAATGCACCCATTCAGGGAAGTGCAGCCGATATTATTAAAGTGGCGATGGTGAATATCCACAATTGGTTAAAGAAAGAAAACCTCAAAACCAAAATGACGATGCAGGTCCATGATGAGCTTGTGTTTGACGTCCATAAAGATGAAGTAGAGCTTGTAAAAGAAAATGTGATCCGGCTAATGAAGGATGCGGTTGCGCTGAAAGTGCCGATGGAGGTGGAAGTAGGTGTAGGACAAAACTGGCTGGAGGCCCATTAACCCCGGGACTAAGCCCGGGGTTTTAACCGGAAACTAACAACATTGTAAGTTACATTCTTGTAAGTTACATCTTTGTAAGTTACATTTATGTTAGTTATGGATATCCCCTTTATATATGGTCGTGTGGTCGAAGATGAGAATTTCATCAACCGAACAGAAGAAATAAAGAAGCTCAGTCAAAACTTCCGATCAGGTTTAAACACCATCATCGTATCACCCAGGCGATGGGGCAAGTCCTCGCTCGTTAAGAAGGTGGTAGGAAATATTCCGCGTACCCAAATCCGAACGTGTCAACTTGATCTATTCAACATCCGAACGGAAAAGGAGTTTTACGAATCTTATGCACGTGAAGTCCTGAAATGCTCTTCAACTAAATGGCAAGACTGGATTGAAAATGGAAAAGAGTTTTTAAAAGGGATCATTCCTCAATTCTCAATAGGGGCCGATCCTATACATGATTTCAATATTTCCTTTGATTTTAAGGAACGGAATAAAAGTAAAATTGAGATTATTAACCTTCCGGAAAAGATCGCACAAAAAAAGAAAATCAAAATTGTTGTTTGCATAGATGAATTTCAGAACATCTCTTTCTATAACGATCCGTTGGGATTTCAAAAACAGCTGCGAGCCGGATGGCAACACCATACCCAAACAAGCTATTGTTTATACGGTAGCAAACGACACATGATCACTGAAATGTTTGAAAACAAATCCATGCCTTTCTACAAATTCGGGGATTTGATGTTTTTAAAAAAGATTGAAACAAATCATTGGCTAGCCTACATCGCGGATTCATTCAAGCAAACAAAAAAAACAATTACGCATGAGGCCATTCATCAAATTGTGAAAACCGCGCAAAACCATCCGTATTTTGTTCAACAATTGGCACGTAAAGTTTGGAACACGACAGGCAAAAAGGCGGATGAGAGCACGGTGTCCCTCGCAATTGACGATCTCCTCCACGAAAATTCCATCTTATATTTAAGGGAAATAGAAAACCTTAGCAACACACAGATTAATTTCTTACAAGCGATAAGTGAAAATATAAAACAACTAAGTTCTGCACAAACATTGAAGACTTACAAGCTTGGCACATCTGCTAACGTTCAGCGTATCAAAGCATCCCTGGAACAAAAAGAAATCATCGACTTCATGGAAACAGCACCGGAATTTATCGATCCATTTTTTCAACTTTGGTTAATGCGTATTTACTTTAAAAAATGATGATGATCACAAAAGAAACCATTCAACAAGCACACGAACGGATCAAGCCGTATGTAAAAAACACACCGGTGCTGACCAACGATGTAATCAATGAGCTGGTAGGGGCAGAAGTTTTTTTCAAGTGTGAAAATTTACAACACATTGGTGCCTTCAAAGCACGTGGCGCCATGAATGCAGCATTATCATTATCAAAAGAAGAGCTTGCAAAAGGAGTAGCTACCCACTCATCCGGAAACCATGCACAGGCATTGTCGCGGGCAGCCAAGATGCTGGGAATTGATGCGCACATTGTGATGCCACGTACCGCTCCGGAAATCAAAAAGAAAGGCGTACGCTATTTTGGTGGAAGAATCTATGAATGCGAACCTACACTTGAAGCACGTGAGACAACACTGGCCTCCGTTATCAAAGAAACGAGGGCTACGGAAATACATCCCTTCAACAATAAAGCGATCATTACAGGACAAGCCACTGCTGCAGTTGAATTTTTTGAAACCACAACGTTGGATTATTTATTGGTGCCCGTAGGTGGTGGTGGGATGCTGAGTGGAACTGCACTGGCCGCCCATTACTTTTCACCGAATACTATTGTCATTGCAGGTGAACCGGAAGGCGCAGACGATGCATATCGTTCGATGCAAAGTGGAAAAATCGAAGAAGTGTTACCAAACAGTATTGCAGACGGGTTGTTGACGAAGTTAGGAGACAAGACCTTTCCGATCATTCGCGATTATGTTAAAAAAGTTATTACCGTAAGTGATCAGGAAATTGGCGAGGCCATGCGGTTGCTCTGGGAGGAATTAAAATTGATTGTAGAACCCTCCGCAGCCGTACCTGTTGCCGCTGTACTAAAAAACAAAACAGAGTTTACAGGAAAGAAAGTCGGGATTATTTTATCCGGTGGAAATGTTGACCTGGCGCGGGCATTTAAATTGATGAATATTTGATTGCGCGACATTTCACACTGCCGGGCAGATCGTTTCCTTACAACATTAAAATGCTCATAGGATATCTTTCATGTTCTAAAGTACATATTCCCTTTCATCTTCAATTTCATTTCTGTCAAATTTTTCAAAGTAATCTAATCCACGTTGATCTAGTGACATAACACGGCCGCGAGCCCTTTTTTCCAAAAATTCCTCGTAAGATTTTATCGCATAATGATTGATCCTGATTTTCTCATGTATAGGAGTTCGTTTTAAAAAATATTGACGTATAGAATGACCACGTGCGTCAACATTCTGACCAGCAAAGGTTGTGGAATGATGTGATGAAATGAAATTCAAAGTGAGACGCGGGTTTACGATAGTCTTGACATACCTGTTCAATTCGTGATCAGGTTGAGAATGCGTACGGAACCGTTCCATAACCTTTCCTGGCTTACGTATTTTTTCTCCTCCACTTCCGTAGCATAACCAGTTAATTTCTATTGCAGAAAATCCTTCGAAATTTCTTAAAAATTCAGGTATGGTCTTATGTTCAATGGGTACAATGAATTCATCTAAATCAATGAAAGCAATCCACCGGCAATCATAGCGATGGTTGGCAAGACAATCATCATACGCTACAGGTAGCATCTTTTTTCCAGCAATGAAATGATACTCTACTAATCCTGAATCCAAATATGGTTGCAAAATTTTCCGCGTGTCGTCTTCGGATTCATTATCGTAAATATAAAACTTCTCAACACCAAGCGCCTTGTGCCATTCGATCCATTCGTTGAAATAGGGGCCTTCATTTTTCGCAATTGCACATATTGCTAAATAGTGTCTGTCTATAAAGTATAAATATCTGTAAATAAATCAGTTAAGGGCAAATTTGCGTAGGGAGTAATTTTGCATATTTGGGTAAAGAAAGGACACTGGAATGAAATTGTATAATGCGCTGTGCTTAAAGTTTGAGAAGCCAGATTGGTCAAGCAATCCGGAATTTGGTTTGATAGATACCTTGCTGGAAAGCCACCCTCAACTCTACAAGATAGTTTCGGCCGATATAATGGGGGGTGAAAAAACAAGTCCGTTTGGTCGCGGAGATGTTCCAACCGTTGAGCAGATCGTTCGTGCAGCGATATTCAAAGAGATGAAGGGATTGGATTATAGAGAGCTTGAGTATGCGCAAACAGACTCAAGGATATGCGCGACGTTTATAAAGTTAGATCTCCGTAAGCCTTTTAGCTTTCAGATGTTTCAGAAATACATCAGCCGGATTGGTGCCGAATCGCTGCAAAGGTTACTGGTTGAGATTAATAAGATAGCCATTTGGGAAGGATATGAAGACCTGAGCAAAATGACTCAGGACAGCACGGTGATAAAGAGCAACATTCATTATCCCACCAATAATTCACTGGTATGGGATTGCTTGAAGGAAAGTCATCGGCTACTGGAACAACTTAGTAATGAGATGGAGAGCCTGAGTTTTGAAGATTACCGGAAGGGTGCAAAGAAAGTATATTTCAAGATCAACACGATAAAATCAGAGGACAAGAGGGAGAAATTATTCGCCAGACAATTGCAGACTTTTGCCAAGACAATTAACCATGTATCAAATGCAATAAAAAAAAAGTCGTCGAGTTGGAGGGCAATGATACTACAGGAAGCACTTAAAGAACTTCTGCCTGTGCTACACCAGGTGTATGGAATGGCGTATCGTAAGGAGATCTTAAAGGAGAGCGTTCCAACAGAAGAGAAGTTGTTCTCAATTTATGAACGCCATACCGATATGATAAAGAAAGGTGGGCGGGAGATATTGTTTGGTCACAAAGTCAATCTTGCAGCAGGTAAAAGCAATTTAATTTTAGATTGTAAGATTGTTCGAGGCAATCCTAAAGATACAAGTTTATATGCCCCCACGGTGGATCGGGTCATCAATAACTATAAGATCGTTCCCAGGGACATTGTTGTAGACGGAGGTTATACAAGCCAGGATAATTTAGAATGTAGCAAAGGAAAAGGGATTGTTAACATTGTATTTTCCAAGATAGTTGGAAGCATGAAGAATGTGGTGAGCAGTAGCCATATGGAAACACGTCTGAAAAAATGGCGTAGTAAAATAGAGGCTATCATATCCAATCTAAAACGAGGATTTAACATACGCACCTGTACATGGAAAGGCTGGGAGCACTTCCAATCGAAAGTACTGTGGAGTGTTTTGGGATATAATTTTAGAGTTTTGACATCCCTTACCCTCCAGCGGATCGCTCAAATGGGCTAAAGGCGGCAGCAAATTTAATCAGTCATGGGAGAGGTATGCCCAATTGGATAAAAAAACGAGTAAAACGCGCTTAAACCGCAGTTTTATTGCGCTAGAAACTGAAATGTAATGCTCTACTGGCACCGCAAAGACACAACGCTATGGCTATGCGCAAGTTAGTTTCCGATAAAAATCATACTTTATAGACAGACACTAAATAATGTGCGGGCGGAATACTACGCATACTCCGGTTTTGAATAGCCCCCTGAACAGCACGGAAAAGGCCAAATTCAAGTAAACCGCGAACACGATGACGTGTAAATTTGTTAGGAATAAAAGCGGATATTAGCCTAGCTAAAAATTTTCTTACAGATTTCACTCTTGTTCAACTGGTGGTTAAAGTTACATTATTTAAGCAAACCAAAAAAAGAAAGGAAGGTATTGTATGGTTTTGAAAATTTTCGATGAATGCGCAGCGGCCCGTTAAGTTGTTCTTTAAAAAATTCCGGATGCCGTTTGTTTAACAAGGAAAAAATTTCATCCTTTTTCTTTCGTGTTCTGTTTCGTTTGGAATTTTTATGCATTCTGTATTTGAAACCAACAACAGGCAGCTTTACTACTTTTCCCCCGGATTTTAAAATATTAATCCAAAAGTCCCAATCCTCGCGACCTGGAAAATCAGTACAGTATCCTCCAACCTTTTCCCAATCAGCTTTTCTATACATCGAGCAAACGGGAAGCATATTTCGATGTGCTAAAGCAAACAATGAAAAATTAGGTAAATCCCAAGAACCGCTTTCTTCTCCGAAGAAAACAGCATTTGAGGTTACTACTTTTACTTGTTCGTCATTTTCCAATACCCGTACGGCCTCATCAATAAAGTTCTCACAAATAATATCATCGCTGTCGAACGGTAAGATATATTTCCCTTTAGCTTGAGCGACCCCTGTATTCCTGGCAGCAGAAACGCCTTGATTTTTTTGGACTATAAGTCTTGCGTTAGTACTATTCGCAACATACTCATTTGCGATTTGGCTGGAGTTATCCGTTGAGCCATCATCAATAATGATTACCTCCATATCAGGAATTTGTATTGCGGATATGGACGATAAAGTTTCGTGCAGATATTTGTCCGTATTATAAACCGGAATAATTATACTGACTATCGGCTCCATAAATATAGTTTGTTCAATTTCAGGAAAACAATTTACCGGTTACCATTACTAATTAATCATTTTTCAGCCATTACATAAAAATTCTGAGCATGCTCAGTATCTGATAGCGTTCATTCATAAATAGCCGGAAAAATAGTTTTTGCCTGAAACTCCAACGCTTCCTGATCTCGGTGAACGCAAGGGTATTTTCGTATTTCAGGAAAATTTCACGCGCTAAAAGGATAAGGTTTTGCTGATTAGAGCGAATGGTATTGCGCACCAAAAACCGGTAAACAGCGTATGACTCTTTGTGGTAAACCCACCACAAGAGGCGTTTGTCAATCTCCGCGGCAGTTGCATATTTTTGGTAGATATACGGAATTGCCGTATCGAACATTTTTATTTGCACAGGCTTGTAACCGCTGAGCATAACGCTGCTTTTTGAACGCCTGTGGCACGCCACAACGCTGTCAATCTGTACAAAATTTCTGATGTTCGCCACCACCTCATACATAAAGAGATTGTCCTCCCTGCCTGAACGCAAACTTTCTACAAACCTGATATTTCCAACAACCGAGCGCCTGAAAAGACATTGCCAAATGTAGCACCAGGTTTTGTTTCGTCCACGAATATGCCGGTAGAAATCCGTTAACGGGTTTTCAAAAAAATGCGATTGTTGGGGCTGTTTATGTTGTTTAGGCAATTCGCCCAACGCAAAATTTTCCGCGATCATCATCATTCGTCCGCGCGACATATCGGCATTAAATTTTTCGGCAGCAGACAGCAAATTGTGCAGCGTATCAGCAGGGATTAAATCATCGTGGTCGATAAAAAACAGAAATTCGCCTTTTGCCGCGTCCATGCCTGTATTGCGCGCAACTGAAACGCCTCCATTTGCCTGATTGATTTTTAAAAAGCGCTGGTCGATTTCTACAAACTCGTCAATGATTTTTTCGGTGTTGTCAACAGAACCATCGTTAACACAAATACATTCAAAGTCCGGACACGTCTGGTTCCGGACAGATTGTAGCGTGTCTGTTAAGTACAGCTCATCATTGTAAATCGGGACAATAACTGAAATTTTGGGCGTAATCATTTTTCAAATTCAGATTTAGCGGGGAACATGTTGTTGATAAATCCGGATGCTTGCTCAAAAGACGATTTCTTGTCCGAAAAGTCGTTTATCGCAAACAAAGTAGGTTGATATTTTTTGATGTTTCGCACCAGGTTCCATTGTTTATCATAGCAATCGTATTGCACAAAGCCAAAAATTGTTGCAGACCACCGTAAAAGTTCGTGCGAAAACCGGGTTAAAAAAGTATCTTTTTTATGTTCATACACAATTCTTTTTTTGCCCGTGCGCCAATTCAGGACAATCGTATTTCGTCTGTGGGCATTGTCAAAAAGCGGCATACTAATACGCTGTAAATTATTTACATCGCGGAAAGGTGTGATGGTGGTTTGCATTAAATGTTGTTCCAATGCCTTAAAATTTTCAGCCATATAACTTTTGCGTATCGGCTCAATGGCGTGTTTGAATGTTACGTTATATTTAATTCCAAGTTGTTTGTAGACAAATTTTATAGTGCGTGCTGTTTTAATGCTGAACAACCGGTGATTAACTGGTGAATGGTCGTCTAACTTGCTAAAACTCCGGGTGCGCTCTTTCATGATCACAATCGGGTTTCCGTTTTCATCAAAAAAGAAATCCGGTTCAACCTCTTTTCCGAAAAACATATCATCATTTGCATATAAAAAATGCTCCGAGAGGTCCGGGATTTTCCACAAAAACATCTCTATGGCGTTGCTGTTGAAAAGTGGCAATTTCTCGTTTGGAATAATCTCTGTGTGATCGACAATGGATATTTTGGGGTTTTGAAGATTAATCCATACTGGTATTTGTCTATCGGTAACAATGAAAATATGGTTTATCCAATTTGCAAATTTTTGGACACTGCGCAACGAATAGAGCAGTTCATCGTGGTTTGCCCATCGGGTTGCCCGTGCCGATGATGCTGAAAGTTTTTTTCCGGCTTTTTTTAAAACCGATTTTTTTTTTGCAAGCCAGTTTTCATCACTGCCATCAACCCACAAGTACACTAAATCGATTTTCATATTCCGGTATTTTTAAACCGTTGCGGGATTTTTACAATCCACCGCATTCCAAGCATTGCTGGCTTGTTCCAAGCGTAAATAGGACGAAAAGTGGATTGAATGATACGCGCCCAATTAAAAATTTTATCTCCATCAATACTTTTCTGATCTGTAACAGACTGGATTACACTTAGCCGCGCCCGTTTGAAATGAGCTTGCTCACCCCGCTCTATAATATCTTTCGAAAGATATTTAGCTAGCAGGGTTTCATAATCGGTATTTCCACAATGCAAGAGGTATAGATTTTTATCAATATGGAAGTTCTGTCCCCTGATCCGATGAAAACCCCGGCCCCATCGAACCGGTTTCGCAATGATACTTGTTTTGGTAAACCGCGAGTTGACGAGTGCATAATTACGCTGTTGCAAAATGGGCTTCGCTTTATCAAGTGGTAATTCCTTTTTCAAATGTTGCCCTATATCAAGGCCAAGCGCTGAAACAGAATTTTCTATTTTTATTGAAGACAAATATTCCGGTAAACCTTTCCCAGTGTTGGGATCGATAATCAAAAATTCGTCTGAATCACACCCGATAATCAAATCATATCCATTTTTAAAGAGTTCTGCTGCACGATCAGATAAAAAATCCAGACGGAGCTTTTCCGCAGAAACAACTTTAATCCCTTGCTTTTCGACTATATGGATATTTGAATTTCCTGCCCCGGCTGGTGGTTTTTGATCCAGTCCATCCAAATAGATATACAGGTTTTCTTCCCCAAACAGCCCGCCATAATATTTTACCCAACGATTAAGAAAAAACTCATCGTTGCGTGCCATGGTTATAACTGCTATTCTTTTCATATAAAAACGTGTATGCGTAAAAGAATATCCTAAATGTACATTTTTGACCCTTATGACAATGAGAAAAAAGCTACAAATTGAAATAAAATATTTTTGGGTTGATTGCTGTTATCGCCATGAAAACGAATGATCATTCAATTTTTTGTTTGCACCTCAAAAAATAAAACCCGCCCAACACTGAATAGCAGTATTCAATTGTCAGACGGTTTTTTTAGAATCGATAATTAGCAAATCTGCTAATTGACAAATTACTTATCCCCTTTTTTGAATTTATCAAACTCAGAAACAACTTCTTTCTTTGGGAATACATTGTTATCAGTGTTCACATCGGCCAATTCAAAATTAGGATCCAGTTGGATATTGGTTACTTCTTTGTCTTTCACAAAAACTTTGGTCACCTGGTTTTCATTGCTTCTCCAGATTTCAGCAGGGATACGATCAATTTCTTTCGATCCATCTTTAAATGTCCATTCAATTACCAAAGGAGTAACCAAGCCTCCCAGGTTTTTGAATGTGATCTCATAAATATTTTTGTTCTCCAGTTTTGCACGAATGGCATTATCGTCCACACGGCTTTGGAATTCCCCATAGAAACGGTCAGGCGTATCCACTAAGGTAAATGGTGTTGGCCCATTGCTAAAGTCCGTTGCCGGTCCGTCTTTTTTTGCTGATGCTGTTAAATCACCGGCCTTCACTTTCTTGCCCTTGTTCTCCACTTGAACAGTTTGGGTATTTAGCTTGAACCATTTTACTTCGGCTACATCAACATCCACATTATCGGTGGTGTAAAACCATCCTCGCCAAAACCAATCCAAATCAACAGCAGATGCATCTTCCATAGTTCGGAAAAAATCTGCAGGCTTTGGATGCTTGAACATCCAACGGTTAGCATATTCCTTGAGCGCCATATCGAATAGTTCAGGCCCCATCACTGTTTCGCGAAGCAACGTCAATGCTGCTGCCGGTTTTGTGTATCCGTTCGGGCCATGGTTGCGGGACTGGTTATCAGCGGTGGCCATGACCGGGCGCATGTCCGGATTTTTTCCTTTCATGTAACGGGTCATGCTTTGTGGTGTACCGCTGGTATAGCCCAGTTCAGGATACCGTTCGCGGATTGTTTCACCTTCTAAAAATGTATTCAACCCTTCATCCATCCAGGTTGACTGACGCTCATCACTGTTGACAATCATTGGAAAATAATTGTGCCCAACTTCGTGAACAACCACGCCCAACATCCTGATGAATGTTTGTTGTGAATAGGTTCCATCTTTTGCAGGTCTTCCGAAATTGAAACAAATCATTGGATACTCCATTCCCTGATGTGCGGTATGAACTGAATATGCTGTGGGGTACGGATAATCGAATGTCCGTGCTGAATAGACTTCAAGGGTATTTTTGATTGCCTTTGTTGACTCCTTTTCCCAAAGCGGGTTGCCTTCCTTCGAATATAAGGATTGCGCCAATGGTGTCTTGTCGCCAACCTTTACCGCTTGTGCATCCCAGATGAATTTACGTGAATGCGCAAAAGCAAAATCACGGACATTCTCTGCATGGAAAACCCATGTACTTTTCTTTGTGGATTTTTCTTTCTCCTTTTTGCGGGCTTCTTCTTCGGTAACAATCCACACTTGTTTGTCGAATGATTTTTTTGCTTGCTCAAAGCGATCGTGTTGTTCTTTGGTCAAAACTTCTTTCGGGTTTTGCAGCCAACCCGTAGCACCTACGATGTGATCGGAGGGAACGGTGAGCCGGACTTTATAATCACCAAATGTTAAGGCAAACTCACCCATTCCTAAAAATTGCTTGTTCTGCCAGCCTTCATAATCATCGTATACACACATGCGTGGAAACCACTGTGCGAAAGTGTAAACATAATTCCCATCTTCCGGAAAGAATTCATAGCCCCCACGACCACCAATTACGTTGCGGTCGTACTCGGTGTATTTCCAGGTTACATTAAAAACAAACTTCTCACCGGTCTTTAAGGGAGTAGGAAGGTCAATGCGCATCATCGTGTTGTTGATGGTGTGCTTCAAGGGCTTGCCATTGGCATCGGTCACGGAACCGATTTTAAATCCACCATCGTAATCAATAGCACCACCAGTAGCTGCAAAAAATTTAGCTGCAATACTATCGCGAACAGTTGATCCGCCTGTTGTCTGCGCCATGCTTCCTGCTGCGCGCACGTTTTGATCGAGCTGCATCCATAAATAGGTAAGTACATCCGGTGAATTGTTGTAATATGTTATAGTCTCCTTTCCAGTCAACAATTGGGTTTCATCATTCACTTCCACATCAATGGAATAATCCGCACGTTGCTGCCAGTATTTTGCACCGGGTGCCCCGGAAGAAGCGCGATACGAATTCGGTGTTGGCAACTCGGTACCAAGCTGCTCAAATTTTCCCTTCCATTCTTCCTGTGCGTGTGCCCCGGTCATCAACCCAATTGCACAGAGCAATAGTATCAACTTCTTCATATTATTTGTTTTTGCTTTTAAACTTATCGAATTGTGATGCCTCTCCTGAGCGCGGAAAAACATTATCATTTGTATTCACGTCAGCGGTTTCATTTTGTGGATCGATCACCACATTGACAACTTCTTTTTCTTTTACGAAAACCTTGGTCACTTTTTCTTCATTTGATCGCCAGATCTCTGCCGGAATGCGTTCAATTTCTTTGCTCCCATCTTTAAAGGTCCATTCAATAATGACCGGCATTACCAATCCACCCGTATTGCTCACCGTAACTTGATAGAAATTTTTATTCTCAAGTTTTCCAATAATTGCTTTATCATCCACACGGCTTAAAAATTCGCCATAGAACCTTTCATCAGTTGGCAACAGGGTAAAAGGTTGTGGCCCCCCGCTAAAATCTTTTGCCTCTGCGGAAGCACTGCTGGCAGTAAGGTCGCCCTTCTTCACGGTCTTTCCTTTTTTCTCTACGTTCGTTTCTTCTTTCCTTAATTGAAACCATTTCACTTCATCTAAAGTGATGTCGGTATGGTCGGTTGTATAAAACCATCCTCTCCAGAACCAATCCAAATCCATGGCCGAAGCATCTTCCATCGTACGGAAAAAATCTGCGGGCTTAGGATGCTTGAACGCCCAACGGGTAGAATATTCTTTTAACGCCATGTCAAACAATTCAGGGCCCATAACGGTCTCTCTCAAGATATTTAAAGCCGTAGCGCATTTGTGATATTGCTCTGATCCAAATTGAATAATCTGTTCCGAGTTGGTCATCAACGGACGTTGCAGGCTTTTATCACCTTTCATGTAGGGAACAATCAACGGAGCAGGCCCCCTGCGTGGCGGCATGTCCGGATAATTTTCAGTTTGTGTGCGATGTTGTACAAAAGAGTTTAATCCTTCGTCCATCCACGTCCATTGACGTTCATCGCTGTTGATGATCATCGGAAAGAAATTGTGCCCCACCTCATGTACAATCACACCAATCATCCCCCACTTCAAACGATCCGAATAGGTACCATCTTCATTCGGACGGCCAAAGTTGAAACTAATCATCGGGTATTCCATTCCAATGGAAGCCGCGTGAACAGAAATCGCAACCGGATAAGGGTACTCAATCGTGTATTTCGAATATGTTTCAAGTGTGTTCTTCACCGCTTTGGTAGATTCTTTTTCCCACAAGGGGTTTCCTTCCTTTGGATAGAACGACATCGCCAACGGAGCCTTGTTGCCAATCTTCACGGCTTGTGCATCCCAGATAAATTTGCGCGAAGATGCGAATGCAAAATCGCGAACATTCTCAGCATGGAACTCCCATGTTTTCCTGGTGGTCGCTTTCTTCTTTTCTTTTGCAGTTGCCTCTGATTGTGTTACGATGATAACGGGTTTGTCAAAAGAAGTTTTGGCTTTGTTGAAGCGTTCCTGTTCTATTTTGGTCAAAACATCTTGCGGGTTCATCAACGTACCAGTGGAAGCAATGATATGGTCCGAAGGAACTGTGATCTTTACTTTGTAATCACCGAAAGCCAATGCAAATTCGCCTTGGCCCAAAAACTGTTTGTTTTGCCAGCCTTCATAATCATCGTACACACACATGCGTGGAAAC
>CAYNOT010000020.1:0-101882 GCA_964398945.1 uncultured Roseivirgaceae bacterium
CTGATCTTAATGAACCGTCCCGAAAGCTTTCGGGATGGTGTGAGAGGCGCACCTCACTGCTAATTAGCAGTGAGGCCGTCTACTCGATTATGCGGTCGGCTTTCATTTTCTCTTCTTTCTCGTTAATTTGTCCAACAAAGTTACTAAATTTGCAGTCGTATAATTTAAAATTACATCTCTATGTTTTGTCTTTGCAGACTATGGACTTCTATCTAAGTGATAGGCAGTCCTGAATAAATTCCAATCAATCTTTTAGGTCAAGACAATCAGTCTATGCTTTGTGTGTGCTGTCATTTTTTTGATGGCATTGCATTGTCGTAGTTGCTCTGTCGGGTAATACTGTCTATTCACTTCTCCACGATTTGAATTCAAGTATTCACCTGTAAGAAGTAATTAATGACAAAAAAGAAATTGCCCGTTCGTTTCACGGGTCAGCACTTTACTATTGATAAAGTGCTAATAATAGATGCAACAAGAAAAGCAAATATAAATAGTCAGGATACGGTTTTGGATATTGGAGCTGGCAAGGGGTTTCTCACTGTCCATTTATTAAAAATCTCCAACAATGTCGTAGCTATTGAAAACGACACAGCTTTGGTTGAACATTTACGAAAATTATTTTCTAATGCCCGAAATGTTCAAGTTGTCGGATGTGATTTTAGGAATTTTGCAGTTCCGAAATTTCCTTTCAAGGTGGTGTCAAATATTCCTTATGGCATTACTTCCGATATTTTCAAAATTCTGATGTTTGAGAATATTGAAAATTTTTTGGGTGGTTCTATTGTCCTTCAGTTAGAACCTGCTCAAAAGTTGTTTTCGAGTAAGCTCTATAATCCATATACCGTTTTCTACCATACTTTTTTTGATTTAAAACTCCTTTATGAGATAAATCCTGAAAGTTTCTTGCCCCCACCAACTGTCAAGTCAGCTCTGTTAAGCATTAAAAGAAAACAGTCGTCTTTTGATTTTGAGCTTAAAGTCAAATATTTAGCTTTTATCTCTTATCTGTTGCAGAAGCCTGATTTATCTGTCAGAACTGCTTTGAAGTCCATTTTCAGAAAAAGTCAGGTCAGGTCAATTTTGGAAAAGTTCGGTATAAATCTTAACTCCCAAATTGTCTGTTTGTCGCCAAGTCAATGGAAAAATTGTTTTTTAGAGATGTTGGAAGTTGTCCCCGAAAAGTTTCATCCTTCATAATTCAAAGTCGGTTTGTCAAGATAATTTTTCTTGTTTGGTGTCGTCTTTTAAGCTGCCGCATAACGTTTATGTATAAGCCGTTGCGGGTTTAAGATTACTAAATTGTCCCACGTAACAAAACATTTTAAGTTGATAAAACTTTACACCTTAAACCAAACCCCGCAATGGATTATACATTTTGTTGGGCGTTCGTTTTTATTCCACGATCAAAACAGGTCTGACATTTTCGTCATGCTCCTGAAGAAGAAAGTGAAACGGCTTGTTCATTCTTAGTGAAATTAATTCACCTTTGTCTCTTAAATTTTTTAAAGCATAATGTAGTGACAATTCGATCGTATGCCTGAATGTATCAAACAATTGATGATGTCCGTCCAGATAGTAAATCTCAACCTCCTTATTTTCTTCATTAATATTTCTCCAATGCAATCTGTTCAATGACTCTCGCAAGGTTAGTGTAATTCCAGGCATGGCATAAAAACCGTTTGCGTAGTCATGGGAGTCTAAGAGATAGGGCTCAGGGTTTGTCTTCAACGAGAGGTCACTTTTAGTAATCCCGTAGGCGAGAGCTTCAGAATCAAATTCGTCCAAACTACCATACGTGAAAAGTATTGCCAATAAACCCACGTCAGTATCAACGTCCTTTTGTTTGTTCGTCCACCACTCCCTTATATTTGTACTTATCTCAAGTTCGAATTTTAATGTTGTTTCATTTATGTTAATTCCTTCAACAATTGTTCTGAATTGTTCCAAAAGGGGGTGAAGATTTCTCTTACTCAGAAAATCCGTTTTACTCTTTACGAGCTTGTCCTTGATGTATGTTTCAAATACTTTATCCATAAAATGACGCCCAACATCCGAATATACGCAATTGCGTATATCAATTGTATCTGCGGTGGTAAGAAAAAAAGATCAATCCAGACTAAAAATCAAAAAAATGGAATGTATTTAAAATGAGCAAAAATGAATTCTTGCCACGGGTTCAACCCTTTGAAACATTACTTCACCAATTTTGATAGATAATATTTCCACCTGCAATGAAAATCAAGATCGCTGTAATGCGTTTTATCGTAACCGGATTGAATACCTTGACACCCAGGCGCGAGCCAATCTGTCCGCCAACAAATACCGCCAACAATAAGGGCCATATAAAATTCCAATCAAGGGTAGTGGCGCGTGTCAATTGTCCTGCCAGGCCGCTAATGGAATTAACCAAAATAAAAAGACTGGCGATAGCGGAAATCTTTTTCACTTCGTCCCATTTTAACAAATGCAAAATCGGGGAGAGGAATATTCCACCTCCAATACTCACCAACCCTGAAAGAAACCCGATACTTCCACCAATCCCCACGTTGAGGATCGTGGAGCTGTTAATGGGCTTACTTCTATTCTGAATATGTTGTTGGAACCACAAGAGCAAAGCAGCAGCAATCAACGAAAACCCTAGAATGATAAAGAACGATTTTTCTTTGATTGGAAAGCGGCCCCCTAAAAAAGACATCGGGATACTGATCAACACAAAGGGCAATGCTTTTTTAAAATCGATGTACCCTTCTTTATAAAAAAAATAGGTGCCTCCACTTACCACGATGATATTGCAAAGCAATGCAGTCGGGCGGATGAGTTCGAATTGAAATGAAAGTACGGCCAACAGCGCGAGGTAACTTGACCCGCCACCAAAGCCTACAGAAGAATACGTGATGGCAATAAACAAGAACGCTACAATAAGAAGATAGAACTCCATTGACAATTATCCTCCTATGGTTGACATTGATTCAGAAATGGGGTTGGTGTTTTTTCGAAGTAGTTCAGCTTCAAAACCATCTTTTGGTCGGGAGGCAAATGCCTTCATTAATTCAACACTGATTTCTTCATCATCAAAACCGGACCGTAAAAGGTTGCGTACATCCAATATCCCATCATCATACAAACACGTCTTTAGTGTTCCTTGTGCCGTCATGCGAATGCGGTTACAGGTTCCACAAAATGTTCTGCTAAAGGCAGCAATGACGCCAATATTTCCGATATGACCGGGGACTTTATAGTTATAGGAAGTTGAATTTTCCGGGTCTTGTTCTTTTACCAGCGGAAATCCTTCTTTTATGAAGGTGAGGATTTTTGTGTAGTTCCATTGCAACACCGGGTAATGACTCCCTTCCCCGTTGAACGGCATCTCTTCAATAAACCGAACGGATACCGGATGTTCTTTTGTAAGTTTCACGAGCGAATGGATGTCTTCAATGTTTTTGCCTGCCATCACTACGGTATTTATTTTTACCGGAATTTCCGAATCCATTAACGCATGGAGTGTATCCATTACGCTGGTGAATTCATCCCTGCGGGTGATCTTGAAAAAGCGGTCGCGATCAAGCGTATCCAGGCTTAGGTTTACAGAAGCAATCCCGGTTGATTTTAATTCGTTGATATAAGGTGCTGTTAAAACCCCATTGGTGGTAAGGTGCAGGCCATCAATCCCGGGAATTGCTTTGATGGTCTTGATCAATTTCATCAAGTCTTTCCGTACAAACGGTTCACCGCCCGTGAGCCGTACTTTGGTTATCCCCAGGGAAGCAAGGATTTTTATAAGCCGTTCGATTTCTTCAAATGTGAGCAGGTCTTTTTTGGGGAGATAATGGATGCCTTCTTCCGGCATACAATAAAAGCAGCGCAGGTTACAGCGGTCCGTTACTGCCAGTCGCACGTAGTTGATGGGCCTGCCATGATTGTCGAACAATGTTTTAATGGGATGCATCACAATGCGTAAAGATACAAAATTGGTCAGGTTTATTAATTTTGGGGAATAACAGCACTATGAAACTTACAATAAAGGCATTTGGAATAACACGGGAGATCATCGGAGGGAAGGAAACCGTTCTTGAATTCGCAGCCGGCACAACGGTTTCGTCATTAAAAGCTGAACTTGAGGTTCAATATCCGGAGTTGAAAGGGCTCAAATCACTGTTTATTGCCGTGAACAATAAATATGAAGAAGAGGGTGCAAAATTAAATGAGAATGACGAAATTGCTCTCATCCCTCCCGTCAGCGGAGGCTAGTATTTTGTTCAACTAAAAAATTCCCGTCATGATCAAGATCACTGAAAAAGCCATTGATGTACAGAAAGTAATTGATACAGCTTCGAGCTTAGGTGCCGGAGCTGTTAATGTTTTTATCGGTACCGTACGAAACAATGCCCACGGCAAAAATGTAGTATGGTTGGAATATGAAGCTTATGAAACCATGGTGGTCAATGAGGTCCGAAAAATTATCGATGAAGCTTCGCACAAATGGCCGCTTCAAGGGTGGGCAGTAAGCCACCGCATCGGCACATTAAAGCCCGGTGAAGTAGCAGTAGCCATTGCTGTTTCTGCACCGCACCGGAAAGATTCCTTTAAGGCTTGCCAATTCATCATTGACGAGCTAAAAGAAAAGGCCCCCATCTGGAAGAAAGAAGTTTTCGAAGATGGAGAAGAATGGGTTTCGGCCCGACCGGATGCTGAGGTTTACAATTGATTGATCAACATTGCCCCTGCGGTAACAAGCACAACTGCAGTTAACAGTCCGCCAAATAAAATCAATATCAGATTCCTGTTAATGGGGTTCGACAGAATGCCCGTAAGGAGGTTTTTGCTTTCACTTTTCATAAATACCAGACTTTAGACAACACGAAGGTAACAGAAATTTTACCGGAAATTGCCCGCATATTTTTACTTCCGATATTTTTATTCCGGAATCTGTATCTTTTGATCATTCTATTCATTTAGCTATCAGAAAGAATAAATCGCACTAGTTGAAGGAACATTTAGCAATACAAAACCAAATTCTTAACGAAGAGGAAGTTATACTTCGTTCGGTGGATAACCCTGAAAATTTTTCAATTGAAATTCAGTCCTTTATGATTTCTGGTTTTTCTTTCTGAAAATTTTCAGTTCTTCTTTTGAGTTGATGTTCAAAAGCACTTCAGGATCCTTTGCAACGATCAACTGAATGTTGTTGGACTCAAGAAACCTACGTGGACTAACGCCACCTTTTTCTATAAAATTTTCCACAAGCGCTAAGGAAGCCGGCTCCCAAATGCTGACCAACGGTTCCGGTCTTTTGCCGGAAGAATCGTAATAACACGTGGCCACTTTCGTTGGATCGGAATGGTTGATCAAATCTTTCAGTGCATCCTTATCGAGTAAAGGCATATCAATTGCCACTACCAACCACCTGCCCAAAGGATCAAATTTCAGGGCACTATAAATGCCATTCAAAGGGGTTTCCAATCTTAACTGATCTTCAATTTGTGGATAAGGAAAAGAGTCGGATTTTTGTTTTACTGAAAAATAGACAGCATCACAAAGTGTTGTTAGTAATGCGAAGAGATATTGATCTTGTGGTTGACGGTGATACTGGATATGCGCTTTCGGAGAGCCCATCCGTGTACTGGACCCACCATTTAAAATCAGTCCGTTTAAAATCGATTTAGTCATGGGGGCAGTAATTTCACAAAACAACGAGGAAGACAAAATACCCCTTTTTAGAGGGATCAAGTGTGAGGAAGAGTCGTTTTCTAATTTCCATTATTTGTTGTTCTATAGTCACGTTTGCCCCCGCTTTTCTTTAGTAGTTTTATTTCTTCAATTACAATTTCGTGGGATAAAGCTTTGCACATATCGTAGAAAGTAAGTGCTGCTATGCTGGCACCTGTTAATGCTTCCATTTCAACGCCCGTTTTCCCCATGCAGGTTACAGTGCAAAATATATAGATATTGTTTTTTTTGATTTTAACATCGATATCACAATTGTTGATTTGCAGGGGATGGCAAAATGGAATCAACTCCGAAGTTTTTTTTGCACCCATCACACCCGCAATAATGGCGGTGTGAAACACGGATCCTTTGCCCGTGGAAAAATTCCGGTCCTGGATTTTCTTCATAATTTCCTTTCCAGGATTAATGATTGCCTGTGCTTGTGCTGTCCGAACGGTATCTGCTTTTTTTGATACATCAACCATCTGTGGCTTTCCAGCAGCGGATATGTGGGAGAATTCTTTTTTAGCCATGAAGGTTCGTGCGTGGAATGTGTAATGTATACATTTGCTTCAATATCAAATTTACAAATTATATACAGACTCGTATGGTACCGGTTTCACAAGCTACCGACATTATTTTTGAAAACCTTTATTCGTCCGCGAATTATGCTGTGCCATTGGAAAAATGTATTGGCCATGTGTTGGGCGAACCTGTTTTTGCAGATCGTGATTTCCCACCTTTCGACCGCGTATCAATGGACGGTATTGCCATCGCGTTCGAGGCATTCAAAGAAGGAAAGAACCCCTTTCACATTGAAGGAACCCAACCCGCTGGTGTTCCACAACAAAGCCTCACAAATCCAGCTAACTGTTTTGAAGTGATGACCGGGGCGATCCTCCCACAAGGAGCGGATACCGTTATTCGCTATGAAGATGTAAAAATTGAAGGAGGCCATGCTGCAATTTTGATTGATGATATAGTACACGGTCAGAATATCCACAGAAGGGGCACAGATGCGCTCAAGGGCGGAAAAATATTGGATGGGGGTTGTATGCTATCCGCAGCGGAAGTGGCGGTGTTGGCATCGGTAGGTAAAAGTTCTGTTGTATGCAAAAAGTTTCCTTCGATTGCGATCATCTCAACAGGTGATGAGTTGGTTTCGGTCGATAAAATTCCGGAAGCGCATCAAATCCGTTCTTCCAATAGCCTGGCAATACAAGCATCGTTGCGCGCAATGAATATTCCTGCCACTACTTTTCATATTCGGGATGACCAAAAAATAGTGGAGCAAGAGCTCTTGAAATTGTTTGCGGATTTCGATGTGCTGATTATTTCAGGTGGTGTATCAAAAGGAAAATTCGATTTTATCCCGGCTGCGTTGGAGAACCTCGGGATTGAAAAGAAGTTTCATGGCGTGAAGCAACGCCCCGGAAAACCTTTTTGGTTTGGTGTGGGAAATGGCAAAACTGTTTTTGCCCTTCCGGGGAATCCGGTTTCCACTTACATGTGTTTCTACCGGTATATAAAGCCGTGGATTTCGCAAAGTATGGGCGTACAGCAAATTCCAATGACCGCCCAACTGGCTACTGATTTTGTTTTTGCGCCCCCATTGACGTACTTCTTGCAAGTACAGGTAACCATTAAAAATGGAAAACTGATGGCCATTCCGGATGCGGGAAAAGGATCTGGCGATTTTGCCAACTTAAGCAACGTGACGGGTTTTTTGGAATTGCCGGAAGGCCGATCTGATTTTTCAGCCGGGGAGGTGTTTCCGTATTTTCCTTTTCGTGCTTTCTAAAATGGCTTAACTTTGCCGCTCGTAAATGAAATAAGATGTTTGATAATTTAAGTTTTAAGCTCGAAAAGGCATTTCAAACCCTAAAAGGGCAGGGAAAAATCTCAGAAATCAACGTTGCCACCACGGTAAAGGAGATACGAAAAGCATTGATCGATGCCGATGTTAATTATAAAGTAGCAAAAGAAGTAACAGATGAGATCAAGGTGAAAGCCTTGGGCCAGGATGTATTGACTGCGGTTTCCCCGGGTCAACTCTTGGTGAAAATCACCAATGAAGAACTCACCGCGTTGATGGGCGGGAAGAGTGAAGATATTTTGATCCAAGGCAACCCGGCCATTATTTTAATTTCCGGTTTGCAAGGTTCGGGAAAAACCACTTTTTCAGGAAAGTTGGCGAACATGCTTAAAAAGCAAGGCAAATCCGTAATGCTGGCTGCATGCGATATTTACCGCCCGGCAGCTATCGATCAGTTGAAAGTGCTGGGGGAGCAAATTGGTGTTGAGGTTTATGCAGAACCTGAAAATAAAAATGCAGTTCAAATCGCGAAAGCAGCAATTGCACATGCAAAAAACAACAACCACAAAATTGTAATTGTGGATACTGCCGGTCGCCTGGCGGTGGACGAAGCGATGATGGATGAAATCAGTGAGTTGAAGGAAGTGCTTCAACCCGCGGAAACTTTGTTCGTTGTCGATTCGATGACCGGGCAGGATGCCGTGAATACTGCAAAGGCGTTCAATGAGCGTTTGGATTTTAATGGGGTTGTCTTAACAAAGTTAGATGGCGATACCCGTGGGGGTGCTGCCCTTTCCATCAGAAGGGTGGTCGACAAGCCCATCAAATATGTCAGTACGGGTGAGAAAATGGAAGCTATCGACCGCTTCTATCCTGACCGGATGGCGAGCAGGATTTTGGGTATGGGGGATGTGGTTTCCCTGGTTGAAAAGGCCCAACAGAATTTTGATGAAGAAGAGAGCAAGCGCTTAGCGAAAAAATTCAGAAAGAATCAATTTGATTTTGAAGACTTCCTGTCCCAGCTCCAGCAAGTAAAGAAAATGGGAAACATGAAGGATTTGTTGGGCATGCTTCCCGGAATGGGCAAAGCATTGAAAGACACAGACATAGATGACGATGCTTTTAAACCCATTGAAGCAATCATCCGCTCGATGACACTCGAAGAACGCCAAAACCCTGAGGTGATCAATGGAAGCAGAAAAAACCGGATCGCAAAAGGAAGCGGGACCTCTGTTCAGCAAGTGAACCAATTGATGAAGCAATTTGCAGATATGAAGAAAATGATGAAAACCATGAACAAAATGGGAGGGGCGCGTGCATTGTCGTCTTTAAACCCGTTTGGCTAAAAAATTTATACAAGCGGTTGTAAATTCTTTTTACTTTGCAAAACTTGATTAATCAATATCCCGTTACTAATATTGGTTTACAGGTTTAAAAATTCAATAAAAAAAGCTCTGGATGATTTCAGGGCTTTTTTTGATAATAATTCTTATCTTATAATCTTAATTATCGAATCATGAAAAAGATATTCTTAAGTTTTCTCTGCTTAGTATTTGTTATTGGTGTGAACGCACAAAAAAAGCGTCCAAGCCCTGCGACTACCGCTGAAGGCACAGTACATGGGGCAAAGATCACGATTAACTATAGCCAGCCCTCTGCAAAGGGAAGGAAAATCATGGGGGGGCTGGTTCCTTATGGGGAAGTGTGGCGAACAGGTGCAAACGAGGCCACTGTTTTTGAAACCGACAAACCTATCAAAGTAGAGGGAAAGGATTTACCCGCAGGAAAGTATGAACTCTTTACCATCCCAGGTGAAAACGAATGGGTGATTATTTTCCAAAACTATGCGAAGCAGTGGGGTTCATTTAGCTACAAGCAAGAAAATGACGTACTGCGTGTTTCGGTAAAACCGGAAAAAAGTAGCGCCCCGGTTGAAACTTTTGAAATCACCGTGTTGGATGGAGGGGTTACACTGGCCTGGGAAAACACGAAAGTCGAATTTGACCTGCAGTAATTAAATTTCTTTCATTAATTGATCATAAAAACCGGAGTATTTCGCCCCGGTTTTTTTTATTTTAAAATAATACGGTTTATTCGCTGATGGAAATCATTGGCCGATCGGACCGGGTTGACTTGCCCGAACTTGGTTTACTGGACATTCATGCAAAAATAGATACAGGGGCATTTACCTCCAGCTTGCATTGCTCCCATGCAACGGTGGTAGATGGGAAATTGGAATTTGTTTTGTTGGATGACGAGCATCCGGAATTTACGGGAATGAAATTTAGCGTTGAAGAATTTACACAGCGCGAAATAAAAAACTCTTTCGGTGTTTCAGAATTGCGGTATATTATTTTTACAGATATAATCATTTTTGGGGAAGTTATTCATGCAGAATTTTCATTGGGTGATCGCGACAACCTAAAGTTCCCCATCCTGCTGGGAAGGACAATCCTTAGAAAAAGGTACCTCGTTGATGTAGCACGAACGAATTTGTCTTTCAAGAAAAAGCATAACCGCAAAGCCAATAAAAAAGACTAATCAAATTGATCAGCACACTGGTCAGGTATTTTAAAAGAATTTAACAATGAAAATTGCAATCTTATCCAGAAACTCCAGGCTGTACTCGACAAAACGGCTTAAGGAAGCGTGTGAAAAACGAGGCCATGATGTAGAGGTAATCGATCACATGAAATGTGTTTTGTTTATCGAAAAGAAAAACCCCATGGTGCTGTACCAGGGAAGGCGTCTTGATTATTTCGATGCGATTATACCGAGAATAGGTGCTTCTGTAACATTTTACGGAGCAGCCGTGGTGCGCCAATTCGAAATGATGAAAGTTTTTACCGCTGTTGAGTCGCAGGCATTAATCCGCTCACGTGATAAACTTCGCAGTTTGCAAATCCTTTCGCGTGCCGGAATCGGGCTACCAAAAACGATATTTATGGATTACTCCCGCGATACCGAAGGGATAATTGAATCCGTTGGAGGTGCACCGGTCATTATCAAATTGTTGGAAGGTACACAAGGGCTTGGTGTTGTGTTGGCAGAAAACAAAAAAGCGGCTAAATCTGTAATTGAAGCTTTTCATGGATTGAAAACCAGGATCATCATCCAGGAATTTATAAAGGAAGCAAAAGGTTCGGATGTAAGGACTTTTATTGTCAACGGCAAAATTGTTGGTTCAATGATCCGCCAGGCAAAGGAAGGGGAGTTTCGTTCCAATCTCCACCAGGGAGGGACGGCAAAATTGTATAAGCTTTCGAAAGCGGAAGCGGCCGCTGCTTTGGCCGCAGCCAAACACATGGGCCTTGGGGTTGCCGGTGTTGATATGCTTCCATCCAGCAGGGGGCCATTGATCATCGAAGTCAATTCGTCACCAGGGTTGGAGGGAATAGAAGGCGCTACGAAAGCCGATATTGCCGGGGAAATAGTGGAGTACCTGGAAAAGAATGCCGGCAAGAAAAAAATTCAAAAGGATAAAATAAATGCCTAATTTGATTGAAAATTTTCGCCCTTGAGAGTAGTTAAAATTGCGGGCAAGGAGATCCGCCCCGGAGAATCAAAAACAATCGACATTAATATTGCAAGGCTTCCTTCGCACACAATGATCAATACACCGGTGTATGTTAGTCGTGGCATGGAAGAAGGCCCTGTATTGGCCTTTCTGGCAGGCATGCACGGTGATGAGATCAACGGAATGGAAATCGTGAGACGCATTCTCGATGGCGGCCTGAACAGGCCCAAGCGTGGTACCGTGGTGTGTATGCCCATCATCAATGTATATGGTTTTCTAAACTATTCACGAGAAGTGCCGGATGGGAAAGATATCAACCGATCATTTCCCGGAAGGAAGGCCGGCTCACTTGCCAGTCGTGTTGCGTATTATTTAATGAAGGATGTTATTCCTTTTATTGATTATGGCATTGACTTCCACACAGGCGGTGCTATGCGTACCAATTACCCGCAGGTTCGGGCACAACTTAAAGATGTCAAAAACCGGGAATTGGCGGATGCGTTCCATGCTCCGTTTACATTGGATTCCCCGTTTCGTCCCAATTCATTGAGGAGGGAAGCCGCACGAAAGAGAAAAAATATCATTGTGTATGAGGGAGGTGAATCCTTGCGCTTCGACCATCACGCAATTGAAGAAGGAATTGCAGGGGCACTGCGACTGATGAAACATTTGAAGATGATTGACTGGGCTTCTGAACCGAAAGAAGAAAACAGGATAATTGAAAGCACCATCTGGCTGCGCGCCAAATATGCCGGACTCTTCCAGCCCAATGTTCAAAGCGGGCAACGGGTAACAAAGGGGGAGTGGGTAGCCACCATTACAGATCCTTTTGGTGAATTTAAGGAACGCGTTATCGCAACGAGAAGTGGCTATGTTATTGGTTTAAACAATATTCCGGTCATCAATGCAGGTGACGCACTCATGCACATAGGGATTGATAGTCTTGAGTAGGGTTTAGTTGGTAGTTGTTCGTGTGTTCTAGTACTGTCAACTACCAACACACCAACAACAATCAACTACTGCCCTAACGTCTAACATCTAAAAGACTATTCCATTCGTAAGGTGTTCGAAGGATTTGTGCGCGCGGCACGTAACGTTTGAAAACTTACTGTAAACAAAGCTACCGCGATTGCCAATACTCCTGCCAGTAAAAAAATGAACACATTGATAGTGATGTGGTATGCAAATGTATCCAGCCATTGGTTCATAAAATACCATGCCAGTGGCCAGGCAATAACATTTGCCAATACAATCAAGATTACAATTTCTTTTGAAAGTAATTTTAGAATACTGGGAACACTGGCGCCCAATGCTTTCCGGATGCCGATTTCTTTGATGCGTTGTAGTGTACTGTGGGTCGCCAATCCAAAAAGCCCGAGACAAGCAATGAAGATGGCCAGGATCGAGAAAAGGATAAGCAATTGGTTTTGATCGGTTTCTGCCTGGTATAGGTCCCGATAATATTCACTGATGAAATTATAACCAAAGGGGCGGGTAGGTAAAAATTCCTTCCACGCTTTTTCTATCTGCCTGATTCCTTCCTGCATATCGGCAGCAGCTATTTTTACAGAGATCGTTCCGAAGCTATTGTTCCTCCTTCCATAAAAAACCATCGGAACGATTTCCTGATGCAACGATTCAAAATGGAAGTCTTTGACAATGCCGACCAACTTTCCTTTTGTTCCGCCATATTGAAATTCCTGATCGATTACGTTATCGAAAGATGTAAAGCCTATTTGTCTCGCAGCAGTTTCATTAATAATAAATGATAGCGAATCATCGGTTACGAATTCCCGGGAGAATGCCCTTCCTGCTTCCATTTCTATTCCGTAGGTATCAAAGAAATCATGATCAATCGCCACCATCTTTAAATTGACTTGTGTTGATACCAGACTGTCGCCTTGGAGTACACTTGCCGAACCGCTGGAATCGAGTAGCCTTCCGGTGGGAACCCGTGATGAGCGCCCCATATTTTTAATTGCGGATGAACGCAAGAGTTGATCCCGGAAAGTTTCATAATGATTATCGAGCTCTGAATAGTTGGGGAGGGTAATAATTTGGTCTTTATCATAACCAAGGTTTCGCTCATTCAGGTAATTTAATTGCTGTAGGGTAACAACGGTAGCAATTATCAGGATGATGGAAATCGAAAATTGGGAAACCACCAATATTTTCCGCACCACTCCCTTTCCTTGTGAAGCACCTTTTCCCTTCAAGGTCAATACAGGTTTAAAGCCGGAGAGGATAAACGCTGGATAAATGCCCGCTAAAATTCCAATAACCAATGTGCCCGTAAAAATACCCATGAGCAAGGTGGGATCAAGCAGATTTAAAGTCAATGTTTTGTTTGTGAAATCATTTAACCAACCGATCGTGATTTGAACAATTCCCAAAGCAAGAAATAAACTTAAAAATGTAGTGACAATGGATTCGCTTAGATATTGAAATATCAGTTGAGAACGATCGGCACCCACTACTTTTCGAAGCCCTACTTCTTTCGCTCGTTTTGTTGCACGGGCAGTGGAAAGGTTAATAAAATTAAAACAAGCAATCAGGATAATGAAGAGCGCGATCACGCCCATCATGTATACATTGTTGATGTTTCCATTCACCTCAAGTTCATCAGCGTGATCAGAATGCAAATGGATATCCGTAACTTTTTGCACATGTAGCTTGGTGCTTTTTGATGCGTCAAAATCCGCGGGTGCTCCAAAGTTGGCGATGGCGTATGTGCCAAAGTGTTTGTTGATAAATTCAGGCAGCTTATTTTCCAATTGAACAGGGTCTGTACCTTCTGACAATAACAGATATGTTCCAAAGGCATTGTTTCCCCAGTTCGTTTCGAGTGCCCTGCGACCATAGATATTATCGTTTTCAAGTGTACTAAAAGAAACCAGATAATCGGGGTGAAAATGTGATTGCCGTGGAAAATCTTTAAACACTCCTGTTACTTCCAAATCAAATTGACTGTCGGCACGCAGGCGTTTGCCCACCGGGTTTTCATCTTCTGCAAAAAACTTTTTGGCAGTGCGCTCCGAAAGCATGATGGTAAACGGGCGCTCAAGGGCTGCTGGAATTTCGCCCGCGATCATTTCAATATCGAATACTTTAAACAGATCGGGCTCCGCAAGGTAAAGTTCGTTTTCAGTAAAGTTTTTATTCAACTGCCCGTTTTCTTCCAATCCTATTACCAATCTAAAATTGATCGTTCTGGCCATTACCTCTACTTCCCCAAAATCAGATTTAATCAATGGCCCTATTGGAGGAGCAACGTTTGCCAGGCGTAAATTGGTAATTCCGTCTTGCGAAATAAAGTCGCGTGTAATGCGATAGATGCGATCCGACTTCGCGTGATGTTGATCATAGCTAAGCTCATCGGAGATGTACAGATAGATCAACATGCAACACGCCATCGCCAAACCCAAACCGGCAATGTTGATGAAAGATGTTTGACTATTCCTGAAAATATTCCGAAAGGCAGTTGTGAAATAATTTTTTAACATGGTTGTAGTCCTTAGTAATGAGTGATTAGTCTTGAGTATTGAGTCCTTAGTCCTTAGTCTTGAGCAGTTGTGTCGAGTTATAAGTTATGAGTTATGAATATTTATAGTTCTGTGTATACAGTTCTGACAACTCATATCTAATAATTTATAACTCATAACTATGCAGTCTAATGTCTTGTGTCTAAAATCTTATGTCTATTGTCTATTCCCCCTTCAGTGAATCCACCGGATTAGCGCGTGCCGCTTTGATCGATTCGTACGCTATCGTTAATACTGCGATCACGATTGAAACAACTCCTGCTAGTACAAAAACCATAATGCTGATGTCGATATGGTAGGCGAAGCGCTCCAGCCATTTCGATAAGGCGTAATATCCTACCGGGACAGCAATCACAAAGGAGATCAACACCAGTTTAATAAAATCCTTCGACAACATTTTTGTCACCTGGGCAACAGACGCGCCCAATGCTTTGCGGATTCCTATTTCTTTTGTGCGCTGCTCCGTCATGAATGCAGCCAGCGCATATAGCCCAAGACAAGCAATAAAGATGGCAAGGCTTGAAAAGATAAGCACTACAGTTGCCAACTGCCGGTCCTGATAGTAAAGGCTTTCCAATCGTTGGTCAACAAAACTAAATTGGAAATCTGTAGGAATAATTTTTCGAAATGAATTTTCAATGGCAGCCATGGTTGAGGGGATATCTTTTGTTTCCATTTTTACCAACAGGAAATTATACCCTTCTGTGGTTGCATTATGGTAGCAGTATGCCCCGATTTCTTCATGCAACGAACCGAAATGGAAATCCTCTACAACACCAACAATTTCTGTGGGGTACTGCCAAATATTTTCCAACCGTTGGCCAATCGCCTCTTCGGGTGTGAATCCAAGATAATTGATTGCTGTTTCGTTTAAAACGACCTGAATGGTAGTATCCGTTGGCGATTTCTCTTGCGGAAGTGTTTTTCCTGCCAGGAGGTTTACACTCAATACATCCAGTACATCTCCTTCCGCACGAACCGTTTGAACGGAGAGGCTGGAAGGACTGTCTGGGCTTTGCTGTAGCGAACGGCCACTCGCACTTGTGCCCGGGTATGCTTGTGATCTTGCTGTTCCCAATACGCCCGGTAGATTTTCCAATTCAATCTTTAATGTGTTGATCTGGTTTTTATTTTCTGCACCCGTTGTAAGAATGGCAACCACTTGTTCAGGATTGAACCCCAGGTTTTTATTTCGGATAAAAGTAAGTTGCTGATAAAGTACAATGGTTACGATAATCAGCAAAGTAGAAAGACTAAATTGAGTAACGACCAATGCCTTGCGCAAAGTACTTTGTGTACTCGAACCTGCTGAAGATGACTTCAATACTTGCTTGGGTGAAAAACGGGATAAAAAAAGTGCGGGATAAAACCCGGCCAGCAAGCTGATAAATACCCATGCGGTCACCACAACACCAATAAACCCTGGTGAAACAAAGATTATTTCTGAAATATTTTTTTGCGTGATGCTGTTGAACATCGGTAAGAAGAGCAGTGCGATTTGTATCGCAGCAAAGATGGAAATGAAAACATAGAAAGATGTTTCTAAAAAAAATTGCAGGATCAATTGTCCACGGGAAGCCCCGAGTGTTTTACTAACACCAACTTCTTTAAAACGTTTTTGACTTTGTGCGGTGGAGAGGTTAACATAGTTCACGACTGCAATGAGTAAAACAATTAAACCCAGAATGATTAAGATTTTAACCTGGGAAATATCACCATTGGTTTCGCTGAAGGGCGCTTGAATACCACCCATGTATAAATGCAATTCATCAAGGGGTTTAATATGAAGATTGAACCACCGATTGTCTTCTTCGGGAATATTGCGCACCAACATTTCAGAAAGTTTCGCATCGATTACACCGGGGTTTACATTTTCATGCAAAAGAAAGTACGTTTCAAAACTGGCATTTCCCCAATTGAGCCTTTCCGTTTTAGCGAAATAATGCGTGGGGAATGCGCCAATCACAGGACTTTGAAATCGGGAATTTTTAGGCGGGTTCTTAAAAACCCCGGATACCTTAAGCTGCATTTTTTCATCATTGTCGATAATCAAAACCTCTCCGAGTACATTGGGGGAATCCCCAAAATATTTCTTTGCGGCAGTTTCGCTAATGATTACAGTGTTGGGTTCCGTCAATGCGGTTGCTTTTGATCCCTGGACAAAATCAAAAGTTAAGATGTCAAGGATTTCGGCATCAGCCCAGGTAAAATGCTCTTCCATTGACTTGATCTTATCGGTGGATACAAATGCTTGTCCGCTAAAATTATGATGGAATATTCTCCCTGATTTTTCGATCTCGGGGATCTCTTTTTGTGCAGAGGGGGCAACCTTATTGGGGACTGCATTCCATCGGTGAACCTCTGCGTCATAGGCAGCTTCTATATAGACCTGATAAATACGATCTTTCTTTTCGTGGTGTCCATCAAACGAAAGTTCATCCACAACATACAATCCGATCATCAAACAACTGGCAAGCCCAATCGCGAGTCCTATTGTATTGATCAGGCTGGTGGATTTGTTTTTGAGGAAGTTCCTGAGGAGGATTTTGAGATAGTTTTTTAGCATGGGTTGATCTAGTCTTGAGTAAATAGTAAATAGTCTTGAGTCCTTAGTCTTGAGTCACTGGATACTAGAATCCAGAATCTAGTATCTCCCATGTAAAATCAGTGCCATTTTTAAATGGCTGATTTAAGGACGAAAAACCTATATTTTGGTGAGTGGAATGATCGGATGTGGACGAACGCGTTCGATATCGGGCGGTAATTACTCGTACTCCCTTTTGATTTTCGCCTTTGCCTGCGGCCCTACTTTAATGGGTACTTTTTCAATTTCCAGGTTGGCTGCTTCAATTCCATACAATTCTTCGTTGGATAAGCTGATGGATTTGAGGATGCGATATCCTTGAATGATCAAGGTATCAAAGTTGGAAATATCGCTATCGGAGGAAGCCCACGAATGTAAAATGATAAACTTGAAATCGGATTGCATACTGTATTTATGCAGCGCTGGGTATGGGCTTATTAAATCAACTTCATCGGCATCGGCCATCTCATGAATGATTTTACTGAACAATACATTCACACGATGATCGGTTTTGAACCCGAGTTTCATCCGGATGAAAAAACATTTCTTCGGGATAATAGTGTCAACAGAATATTTGCTGGTGAAGGGATTGTCCACCGTATCCACATGCAGAAACCAGTATACATCAGCACGTTTCGGACGCTTCTTAAATATGGAATAAATAATATTGGAATCAATGAACCGCTTGCTGTCGGCTACCGCCATGTATACAAGATTGGTTGCTTCTTTGGGAATGGTTTCATCTGCTTGCAAATCCTTGATCATTCCTTCGTAATGTTTTAAATCCACGAATTCGGTATGGCGTACACGCAACCTTCGCGCACGCATCAACACAAACATAACGATGAAGAAGACGGTTGCGATAAGAAATGAAAACCAGCCCCCGTGTTCGAATTTATTTAAGTTTGAAACCAGGAACATTCCTTCCAATGAGAAAAACACCACCGCCAAAAAGGTAGACCGAAATCGCGATTTTTTTGAAGTCGAAAAATAGAATACCAACAACGAAGTGGTCATCAACATGTCAAAAGCGATCGCAAGGCCATACGCACCTTCCATCGCAGAAGATTCCCTGAAAATCAAAACAACGAGTATACACCCCGACATTAAAATCCAGTTGATGGCGGGGATATATATTTGCCCCATCAATTGGGTTGGGTAGCGAACGCGTGTATTAGGCCAGAGCTTAAGTTTGATAGCTTCATTCACCAGGGTAAACGTTCCGGATATCAACGCTTGGCTGGCGATTACGGCCGCAAAGGTTGCAATGATAATTCCAAACATCAGGAACCATTCCGGCATCATGGCGTAGAAGGGAACTTGCCCATCCAGCGTTGTTCCAATGTGGTTCAACAACCATGCGCCTTGTCCGAAATAATTCAACAACAAACATAGTTTCACAAAGCCCCATCCGATACGGATATTCTTTTTACCACAATGGCCAAGATCAGAGTATAGCGCTTCGGCCCCCGTTGTACACAAAAACACTGCACCCAATAACCAAAAACCTCCCGGGTAATTTGCAAGTAAATTAAAAGCATAGTAGGGATTGATGGCTTTGAAAACGCTAAAATTTTCAACAAGGTTAACAGATCCGATAATGGCAATGGTACTGAACCAAACCAGCATGATGGGGCCAAATATTTTTCCTACAACACCTGTTCCGAATTGTTGAAAAACAAAGAGGCCAACCAGTATTGTAACCACAATTCCAACGGTTGGTATTTCAGGGTTAAAAATCCGGAGGCCTTCTATCGCAGAAGAAACACTGATGGCGGGGGTAATAAATCCATCGGCAATCAATGTAGCACAACCAATGATCGCAGGGTAAACCACCCATTGTACTTTGTACCTTCGTACCAATGCGTACAATGCAAAAATACCTCCTTCACCCTTGTTGTCGGCATTGAGGGCCAGGTAAACATACTTAATGGAAGTGACCATGGTCAACGTCCAGAAAACGCAGGACAAACCACCCAATACCAATTCTTCAGAGATAATACTTTCGCCAACAATAGCTTTGAAAACATACAGTGGTGATGTTCCAATGTCACCATAGATGATGCCCAACGAAACAAGGACGCCCGCAGCAGATAAGGCATGGTGACCCGAATGTTTCTTTTCTTCCGAATCCATTACTTGGTGCCGTAAGTATATACGGCTTCTTTAATTTTTAAGTGTTGATCCTTGCTTTATATAGTTATTAGTTATCAATTCTCGTCCTTTTTATTTGAAATCGGCCCCTTCGTTCCATGGGCTAAACTGGGATTCCTGCTAATAATAAGGCGGTTGCTCTTATCGTATGAGAAGTACCCCCAAAACCAATTGAACAGCACCAAAAACTTGTTTCTAAACCCAATTAGTGAGATGAGGTGTACAAACATCCAGATAATCCAGGCAAAGAAACCCTGCGTTTTAAATTGCTTCAAGTCAACAACCGCCCGGTTTCTTCCAATGGTTGCCATCGAACCGCCATCTTTATAGCGAAATGGTTTTAATGGCTTTTTCAGGATCATGTTCATGATATTTTTTGCAACCAGCCTTCCTTGTTGCATGGCCGGAGGGGCAACCATCGGGTGTCCCATTGGGAAATCCGGATCGCCTTCCATAATGGCACAATCGCCAATGGCGAAAATATTTTCCTGACCTTTGACTTTATTGAATTCATCCACGATGATTCGTTTTTGCTTTCCGAACGATGTTGATGGTAAGCCATTGACAGGTTTTCCAACAACACCCGCAGCCCAGATCAGGGTCCGGGTAATTAACCTTTCGTTCGTGTTAAAGATTACCTCATATCCATCATACGATTTAACTGCACAGTTTAGATGGACTTTGATACCCAGTCTATGAAGGTATTCCAATGCTTTTTCAGATGCTTTTTCACTCATCCCGTTGAGCAATCTTCCGGTTGCTTCCACCAGGTGGATATCCATGTGGCTCATTTCCAATTCCTTGTAATCTTTTGGGAAAACATGGATTTTTAATTCAGCCAATGCACCAGCCAACTCGACCCCGGTTGGCCCCCCGCCAACGATAACAAAGTCCATCAGGCTGTTCATTTCTTCCGGGTCATCGGTCAACAGTGCGGTCTCAAAATTCCGGATGATAATGTTTCGAAGTTTAATAGAATCCACAATACTTTTCATAGGAACGGAATTGGATTCCACATCCTGCATTCCGTAGTGGTTGGTGGTGGCCCCGTTGGCAATCACCAGGTAATCATATTTCACTTTGCCGATGGAAGTTTCAATGGTGTTTTCCATTGCGTTGATAGCGGTTACCTCCGCCATTCGAAAGTAGAAATTTTCCTGGTTGCTAAAGCGCTTCCGAAAGGGGAATATAATCGAGTTGGTTTCGAGCCCGGAAGTGGCAACCTGATAAAGAAGGGGTTGGAATGTATGGTGGTTGTTTCGATCAATCAATACAACCTGGGTATTTGTATTGCGCAGTTTCTTTGCTACTTCCAGACCACCAAAGCCACCGCCAATAATGATTATACGGGGTTTGCCCAAGTCTGCAATCCGTGTACGCGTAGTAATTAATTTGGGCATTTTAAAATTAAAACCGTTAAACAGGCACAATTTAGTGGGGTATTGAGCAATACCAAAGAAATACCTGGGAATAGTTATTTACAACCATCTTGAATTTACGATCTTTAATCGTACGTAAAATAATTTGACCGCCACAATCGATTTCGAATCAAAATCAAATGTATTTTTGTTGACAGTCAACCCTAAACACCTAAATGCTATGAGCAAACGAAGTTATTATTTAATCCCCTTATTTATCCTTTTGGTGCTGGTTTCTTGTGACAAAGAGGAGAAAGCCGCCTTACAAACGCAAGTTGATTCGTTGCGCTTTGAATTGGAGAACAGTCAAAAAATAGCAGGAACACTGCTGGAAGTGGGTGTTTTGATGGACAGTATTGATGCCAACCGTCAGTTGCTTCGTATCGATATGAATATGGAACAGGGTATTTCGTATGACGATTATACTTCCCGTATGAAAGATATTAACGACTATGTTAAAAATACAGAGCGGAAATTGGCAGGATTGGAAGAAGAGTTAAGGAAAAACAAGTCGAGCGCTTCTTCTTATGCCGCAACAATAAAAAAATTACGAAATGACCTGGAAACGAAAGCCAAGGAAATTGCTACCCTGCAAGAACAGGTGGATACGTACCGTAATGAAAACCAGAATTTGATTCAAACCGTTGACTTGCAAGAATCGATGCTTGTTGACAAGGAACTTCAACTCATAGAAAAAAACCAAGAGCTGGCGTTGATAGAGGCACGTATTCAGGAACTGATGATCCAATCGAAAATGACAGAAGCGGAAGCATATTACGCACGGGGCGAAGCGATAGAAGAAGCGGCAAACCGGACCAAGTTGGCCCCGAAGAAAAAGAAAGAAACTTTGCGTGAAGCACTGGAGCTTTATAAAAAATCCCTTTCACTGGGCAATGACCAGGCGAAAGCCAAGATTGACGCATTGGAAACACGGTTGAAATAGCATACAAAAGTTTAAGCTCGACCCCGGGGAAACCCGGGGTTTTTTTGTGTTTTTTTGCGGATCAATTCCGCACGATGAGGTACCACATATAGATAAAATAGCAAATGAGCAAAACGATTGCTTCCCATCGGTCCAGCTTGTTTGCATTTAGTGTAAACATTGTAACCATCAATAGAACAGTACCGATCGCCAATACCATAATGTCAATGTTAAGAACAGGTGAAAATTCAACCGGGTTTATAAGTCCATTGATTGCGAGAATGAAAAAGATGTTGAAAATGTTGGAGCCAATGATATTGCCCACCGCAATGTCTGTGTTCTTTTTAAAAGCCGCGACCAAAGATGTGGCGAGTTCTGGCAGGGAAGTGCCTACCGCCAAAATGGTAAGGCCGATCAATTTCTGGCTGAGCCCGAAATACTCAGCAATTGCCACCGCATTTTCCGTAACCAGATAGCCACCGCCAACCAGCCCGGCTATGCCGCCAATCACCATGATCGTAGAAAGTGGAATGGTGTATTCTTTTATTTCTTCTTCGTCTGGTATTTCAGTTTTGATGGACCGATAAATGTAGAACATAAAAAAGAGAAAACCGATCATCAATATTCCGGCATCTATCCTGCTCAATACATTTACATCCCCACCAAAAAGCTGTACATCGTTGACCAATAACCATAACAGGCCAACGCCCAACAAGGAAAATGGAACTTCGTATTTTACAGATTTCTTTTGGACTACCAACGGGTATATTGCACCGGTGACCCCCAGGATAAAAAGAAGATTGAAGATATTACTGCCGATTACATTTCCGAAGATGGCATCGTTCAGGCCATTCATGCTGGCAAATACATTAACAGTAAGCTCCGGTGCTGAGGTACCAAAGGCAACAATGGTAAGGCCTATCGTGAGAGCAGAAATTTTTAACCGTTTTGCAAGCGATGAAGCCCCCCCTACTAAAAAATCTGCACCTTTGATCAAAATAATAAAGCCTGCAAAAAGTAATACGGTGTTTAAGGGCATACAGGTTATGGGGGGTGTTATTCATTTTAAAAATAAGTAGAAATTATTAACATATTACTATACCGGGTGGTGTTCACAATATTATTCATGCCTGGGCCCATGTTTGACACTAAACAAAATTTAGGAAGGTATGCAAACTAAGAAATCAATGCGTATAATTGCCTTTCAATGGCAATAGCATTAGAGGAAATAAAAGCGCCAATAGCCCGTGAAATGGAAGAATTTGAACCGAAATTCAGAGCTTCCATGCAAACCCGTGTTTTATTGTTGGACAAAATAATGAGTTACATCGTGAAGCGCAAAGGCAAGCAGATGCGGCCTATGTTTGTGTTTCTAAGTGCAGGTGCATGTGGTGCTATCAGTGAATCAACGTTTAGGGGCGCCTCCCTGATAGAATTGCTGCACACAGCAACATTGGTGCATGATGATGTGGTGGACGAAGCCAACTATAGAAGAGGGTTCTTTTCGGTAAATGCGCTTTGGAAAAACAAAGTTGCGGTGTTGGTAGGGGATTTCTTGTTATCACGCGGTTTACTGCTTTCGGTTGAACATAAGGAATTTGATTTGCTGGCCATTGTTTCCAATGCGGTTCGCGAAATGAGCGAAGGGGAATTGCTTCAAATGGAGAAATCGAGAAGCCTCAATATGACAGAGGACATTTATTTTGAGATTATCCGGCAGAAAACCGCTTCCTTGTTATCTTCCTGTTGTGCCGTAGGGGCAAGCTCAACCGGGGCACCTGAAGATGTTGTCCAGAAGATGAAATTGTTTGGTGAAAAAGTGGGGATGGCCTTTCAAATAAAAGATGACCTGTTTGATTACGGTGAGGAAGAAATCGGAAAACCTTTAGGGATTGATATCAAAGAAAAGAAGATGACCTTGCCACTTATCTTTTCACTTTCAAAAACTTCGTGGTTGGAGAAAAGAAGGATAATGGGAATTGTGAAAAGCGACCGCAAAAGCCCAAAGCAAGTGAAGGAAGTTATTGACTTTGTGAAAAAGAACGGTGGGATTGAGTATGCGAAGGAAAAGATGGAAACATTCCATCATGAAGCGTTGAAAATCTTAGGGGATTTTGCTGATTCTTCCTATAAAAACTCACTGGTTGATCTTGTTCAATTTACGATCAATCGAAAAATCTAAAAGATGGAATTAAAAGGCCAGGTTGCAATTGTTACAGGATCCAGTCAGACCCGCACAAAACCTGTGAAGCGATATTTGACGGAAGAAATGAAATCCCGGGTTTTGAAGAAGTTGAATTAACTACTGGACTAAGCCACGGGTTTATTTATAAAGGCTATGCTGATTGGCTAGACCCGTTGATGGATTGGTTTCAGGATCATTAATTATTTTTTGGAAACTGTATTATATGAAGTTTTTAGTATCTCGCTGAACAATTTTTTAGATACAGAGTTCAAATCAACGACCGTATACCCCATCTTTCCCCACCCGCCTTTTACGGGATAGATGATTTTTTCATCGTGGGACGAGAACAAGCTCTGATCTTCCAATGTAAGCTTAACCACTGCCTGGTTTTTATTGACATCAAGTGTGAGAAAAATCTTTTTCTTGATCCGAAAAGAAAGCTTCTCAAAATGCGGTTGTTCGGTAGCCCCTTCAAAGGCCAATGCCAACTTTCGTGCAGCTTCAATAGTTACCATGGTGATCTAAATATAGTGAAACCCCTCTTTACTGCGTATGGTATCAAATTACGGAAATTTAATTCGAGTAAGTGTTTACACATGTTTTAGATAATTTAAATCGCACTGAACTCAGAAGAGGGTTGAGTTGCTTCCGGTACATTTCCAACAGGTATACATTCACATACTTCCGTAAACGCTCCCCATTTTTTTTGTATGGCAGGACTGGTATGCGTTTTTTCAATCGCTCCTTTCGACAGCCATTCAAAGACTTCGATGATGGTTCCATCCTGCACTTGCATCAGGATGGTTTGATCATTGCCAAATATTTTGAATCAACTAAGAAAATTAACTAATAATCCTTCTTCCCCCGATCCCAATAATTGGGTTCAGCTGTTTTTGTTTTCTGGTTCCAATAATCTGGTGTAACCCTGTTTCCTTCCAAAGTCCTTAGTTCACGGTTATATACTTTCACGATTGGATTAAAGGTAACATCCAGCGTTGCGATAAGCCATGTGGAGGGTTCGGTCTCAACTTTGTTGGGAACTTCTTCAATAACGGTATCATGGTTATTGTGTTTTAGCAATGCCTGTAAAAACCCTGCACGTTCTTTTGTTAAACCTTCTTCAATTATCCGGTGGTTGGCCCCGTTGATTTCTTTTATGGGATGCTGAAATTTTAGTAGCGACATAATCAAAGAAAGTTAACGCATAGCTGTTTGATGTACTCAAATACCGGACTATAAAAACCAATTACCAAAATACCAATGACACATCCTGCCAACGCAATTCTGGTTGGTTGATCGCTTTCAAAAAAAGCAATAGGGCTTTCGCTTTTATTAATGAACATGGCTTTGATCACCAATAGATAATAATATAAAGAGATTACCGCGTTCAACACCGCGATTGTTAAAAGCACATAGTAACCGCTCTCGGCAGCGGCAGAGAACAAAAAGAATTTTCCAAAGAATCCGGCAAGGGGGGGGATTCCTGCAAGGGAAAATAGTGCAACCATCATGGTCAGGCTCAACCGCGGATTTGTTTTGTAAAAGCCATTGTAATCATCAATATTGAGTTTGCCGGAAACTTGTTCCACTGTTGCCACAACACCAAATGCAGCCAGGTTAGAAAAAACATATACCAATACAAAATACAGTATGGAAGCCATTCCCAAACTCGTACTACCAACCAATCCTAAAAATATAAACCCCGCCTGCGCGATCGATGAGAACGCCAGGAATCGTTTCAGGTTTTGTTGCCGGATCGCAAAGAGATTTCCAATCGTCATGGTAAGGATGGCGGTTGCAAAAATCACATCCGACCAGATAGACAGCAAAGGTTTGAATATCGTGAACAGCAAAATCACCAAAATAAAAACCGCAGCCCCTTTTGAAACCACAGAAAGGTATGCGGTAATGTTGGTCGGGCTGCCTTCATAAACATCTGCTGTCCATAAGTGAAAGGGGACGATGCTAATTTTGAATGCAATGCCTGCAAAGAAGAAGATAAAACCTAATACCTGAACGAGGTCAGGGGTAAAATTTACTTCACTAAAGTATAGTGATCCTTGTGCGCCATACAAAAAGGAAAGCCCAAATAGCAATATTGCAGATGAGAATGCAGAGCTCAAAATCAGTTTTATTCCCGCTTCAGCGGACTTGCTTTTAAACTGGTCATAGGCTGCCAATGCAGCGATGGGCAGTGTTGTCAGTTCTAGTCCGAGATAAAACATTAAAAAATGACCGGATGAAATCATGTAATTAACCCCAATTAGACTGGCGATTAATAGTAAAAAGAATTCGGTTATTCGTTGTTGGTTGCCTGCCTGGCCGGTAGGCAGGTTGGTTGTTCGAAGATAAGCGCCCGATTGTAAAAAGATAATCAATACAGCGATGTTGAGGATGTTCTTCATCAATACCCGCAACGGATCGGTAACATACATGCTTCCGAAAAGTGTTCCCGTTTTCGTTGGAATAAACCCGATTAATGTGATGACAGCAAAAAGAATAGTGGTAATAGTGATGATTCTTTTCTTGTCCTCACCAAAATTCAATTCAAGAATGAGCAGCACCAATATGGCGAGTACCAACACTACTTCATGACGCATCAACATCCAATCCATTGCTTGACTTCTAATTACCTAATTTTCCTCATTTACAATTTCTCAGGATACTGGATACTGGATTCTGGTCGCTAGCATCCAGCATCTAGTATCCAGCATCCAGTATTTAGAGACTATCCCCAATCATCTCCGACAGCCACAGTGGCATCAACCCGATCACTAAAATCCCTATAATCAATGTTATCGTTGCAATTTTTTCAAACCACTTTGTTTTTGGAAAAGCGGTATACGCTTCTTTTTCAATTGGCCCCATCAAAATTTTCCCCACTACACGTAAGATATATACCGCAGTTACTACAATGGAAGAAACCGCAATTACGGTTGCAACCCGATGAAACCAATCGTCATGCTGAAAGGCACCCACGAAGATGGTCATCTCAGCAACGAAACCACTAAGCCCCGGAAGACCGAGTGATGCCAACCCGCCAATCACATAACACACAGAAAGAAAAGGAAGCACTTTCATAAGTCCGCTCATTTCGGTGATGATCCTTGTTTTTGTTCTGGAATAAATCATCCCGATCAAGGCAAAGAAAAGTGCCGTCATCAAACCATGCGATAGCATTTGTAAAACTGCCCCTGTGGATGCTGTTTTGTTCAGCATTAAAATCGCAAACAAAACAAGTCCGCAGTGACTAACAGATGAGTATGCATTGATGTATTTTAAATCGGTTTGCACTACGGTGGCAAGCGCTCCATAAATTACC
Source organism: uncultured Roseivirgaceae bacterium (assembly GCA_964398945.1). Taxonomy (GTDB): domain Bacteria; phylum Bacteroidota; class Bacteroidia; order Cytophagales; family Cyclobacteriaceae; genus JBGTGG01. Next base: position 27,167 of record CAYNOT010000020.1, read on the forward strand.
GAGATGGAAGTGAGGATGATAAATATCCAGGCCATTTCGTTGGCGGCTTCCGGTAGCAACATGATGGCAACTTTCAAGCATCCATACCCGCCCAATTTCATTAACACACCTGCGTGCAACATTGACACCGCGGTAGGCGCTGAGCTATGGCCATCAGGCGACCAGGTGTGGAAAGGAAACAGTGCGCCAATCACACCAAAGCCAATGAAGATTAAGGGGAAGAATATCCGTTGCATTTCGATTGGAAAATCTTGTGATGCGAGCGTGATGATGTTAAACGAATGTCCGCCATCCGTATTTGAATAAAAATATAGTCCTAGAATCCCCACAACCAAAAGCGCAGAGCCTGCCATCAACATCAATGTAAGTTTCATGGCCGCGTATTCTTTATTGCCACTTCCCCAAATACCGATGAGGAGGTACATGGGGATTACCGCCAATTCGAAAAACAAAAACATGACGAAAAGATCGAGCGACACAAAGAAACCATATACACCCGTTGCCAATACGATCAATGAAACAAAGAATTCTTTATACAGCGTTTCCACTTGCCAACTGGCAAAAATCCCGGTGAAAATCACAATGGAAGTAAGCAGGATCATTGCCACTGCAATGCCGTCCACCCCTATATCAAAATTAATATTGAGGCTGGGATACCATGAGAGGCTTTTCGAAAATAAAACTGCCGCATCATTTCCGGAAGCTCTTTCTGAAAGGAAGAAGTAGAGTAAAACAAAAGAAAGTATCAGTTGGATGGTCATCCCGATTGCCGCAATCGTTCTTACCTGATGCTGTGTTTTCACCACCATCACTGCAAGGGCAGTAAGCGCGGGAACACCGATGAGCAGTATCAGGATATTCATACTATTGGTTCGTGTAGATGACGGTTAGTAAAATAACAAGCACTCCGGAAATAAAGATGAAAGCATATTTCTGAAGTTGCCCGGATTGCAATCCTTTAATTTCTTCTGAAATATAATTGGTGATGGTGGCGACAGCATTCATAAATCCATCAATAATGTTTCGGTCAAACCATGCTATTGGTTTTGAAACAAACCGGAAAATGATGCTTTTGGTAATGAACACATAGAACTCATCAACAAAGAATTTGTTTTGTGCGGAGATGTAAAATCCACCAAAAGCTTTTACAGCTTTTTCAGCGGAAGGGGATTCAGCTTTATAGAATTTCCATGCGGTTCCTATTCCAATAATCGCCACTAACACCGAAGTAATAGCAACGGGAATATGAAGATGGCTTTCCAGTGGTTGGCCATCGCTGGAAATATATTTCCCGAAAGGAACAAAACCCGCTACAACAGAACCCACACCCAGCACCATCATCGGGATTAACATGGTCATGGGTGATTCATGGGGGGCATGTTGATAAGTAGTTTGTTTTCCCCAAAAGACAATAAAATACAACCGGAACATATAGAAGGCCGTGAGCCCTGCTACAAAAGTTGCCACTCCAAAATAAATGGGATGATGCGCAAAAGCTGCGGCAAGAATTTCATCTTTACTAAAGAATCCTGCAAAAGGTGGAATACCTGCAATCGCGAGACACGCAATTAGAAATAGAATATGGGTGACAGGTTGGAACTTTCTAAGTCCGCCCATTTCCCGGATATCGTTGGTATGCACGGCATGGATGATGGAACCTGCACCTAAGAACAGTAACGCCTTGAAAAATGCATGCGTGAACAAATGAAAAAGAGAAGCGGTATAACCCAATCCTTCGGCAGCATACCCGGATACACCCAATGCCAACATCATATACCCAATTTGCGACATGGTCGAAAAAGCAAGAATACGTTTGATGTCAAACTGTGTACAAGCGATTACGGCTGCGAATAAAGTTGTGAATGCGCCAATGAACGCTATTACATCCAATACTTCGGGTGCATGAAATGAATACAACGGAAACAACCGCGCAACAAGATAAACCCCGGCAACTACCATCGTGGCAGCGTGGATCAATGCGGAAACAGGTGTGGGGCCTTCCATTGCATCGGGCAACCAAATGTGCAAGGGAAACATCGCAGACTTTCCTGCACCACCAATAAAGATCAACAACAGCGACCATGCAGCTATCGATAAACCAAAATAGGTTGTCGTTATTGTTGATGCAACCTGATCGGGTTGTGCAAGGATATCAAAACTAAAAGTACCTGTATAATAGGAGAGGATCAGTATTCCTATTAAGAATCCAAGATCGGCAAAACGAGTAACGATAAATGCTTTTTTGGAAGCAGCCACCGCAGCAGGTTTGTCAAAGTAGAATCCAATTAACAAATAGGACGACACACCCACCAATTCCCAAAACATATAGAGCTGGAAAAGATTGGTTGCTACCACTAATCCCAACATGGAGAAACTAAACAAAGAAAGGAATGAAAAATACCGATCGTATCCGGCATCCCCTTTCATGTACCCCTGACTGTAGATAAACACCATCAAGGAAACAGTAGTGATCACGACCAACATCATTACTGAAATCGGATCCAACAATATTCCCATATCGATTTGAAGTGAATCGGTAAAACGTAGCCAGGGAATGTTGTATGGAATCACTTTTTCCGGAGGTGGGTTTACAAAGTATTGAAAAGCTGTTTGCCAGGAAAGGAATGTAGAAATACCAATGGCGATGGTCCCAATCCAACCAGACGCACGACCGGGAAGTCTTCCGCTACCAAGGCCGTTGACAACAAAAGCCAGTAAGGGCAAAATGAAAATCCATATCGTGTATGCAAACCCCATCAATATTTCATTTTGTCAACATCTTCCACATCAATGGACCGGATATTCCGGTACAGGTTAATAAAAATAGCAATGGCCACTGCTGCTTCCGCTGCTGCAATCGCGATGATAAACAATGAAATAAAATGGCCTTCCAGCTTTCCCGGAAACAGGTAATTATCAAAAACCACAAAGTTGATGTTGACAGCATTGAGCATCAACTCCACACTGATCAACATGGTGATTAAATTTTTTCTGGTAAGGAATCCGTAGACACCAATAAAGAACAACACGGTTGTTACGATCAAAACATGGCTTATCGGAACGTGCTCAACCATTGCCGGAGGGTTTATTTCGTTTTGCAATTACAATGGCGCCAATCATCGCGGCTAGCAATAAAATACTAATGACTTCGAATGGTAGCACATACCCACCCGCTCCATAATTCAACAACATCGTTCCAATCGTTTCAACATCGGCTGTTGCTCCGGTAGGATTTTGAGAAATAAAAATATGGGCTCCCAAGACATATAGTACCAAAACCGTTCCTGCCAAAGTAGTTATGGAAGTAAGGATTACTTTTAAGGTATCCGGTTTTTGGAGTTTTTCATTGATGTGTGAAGTGAGCAGAATGGAAAAAATAATCAAGACCACAATTCCGCCTATATACACGATAAGCTGAACGGCTGCGAGGAAATTATAGCCCACCATAAAATACAAAGCCGCAGTTCCGCCCAACGCGAAAAGTAAATACACGGCTGCGCGCAAAATCCTTCGTGAGGTTACGGCCAGCAATGAAAATACAATCATTACCGTTGCGATTAAATAGAATATGATGGCAGCGCTTTCCATTACTTTATTCCATCCATTATTTTAGACCCTGGCTTGTTTAAAATTTTAGTCAATTTCGATCGGTCAAACACAGCATGTTCAAAAGTGTTGGCCATCACAATGGCATCGGTTGGGCATGCAGGAATACACAGACCACACATTGTACACATTTGTAAATGGTATACAAATTGGTCAATCGCTTTTACTTTTCTTCCATCAACCTCTACACGCTTCGGGATGATTTCGATGGTTCCGTTTGGACACGCTACTTCACAGGCCGTACACCCTGTACATTTGTGTTCGTTATTTTCATCGTGAAGCAATACAACTTCCCCACGGAAGCGCTCAAACATTTTAAGTGTGTCTTTGTTCTCCGGGTATTGTTGTGTAATAATTTCTTTTGGATGCGTAAAGTAATGTCCTGTAACGGCCATGCCTTTTGCCAAAGACTTAAGTCCGGAAAAAATTTCTTTGAAATAGTTTATTATACCTTTCATTTATTTCTTGTCACCAATTAAACCTCAAAGTCGCTGAGACGCAAAGAATCTCTGCGCCTTTGTCGGATAAAACTAAAAATGCCATCCCATCAATACCAAAAACGCCATCAATACGATATTCATCAAATTGACGGGCAATAAATATTTCCATTCCAATGTCAGCAATTGGTCAATCCGCAAACGTGGGAATGTCCATCGAAACCACATCATCAAAAAGATGATGAAACCCACCTTTCCGAAAAACCAAAACAATGGAGGAATAAAATCCATCACCGCGTTGAATCCTTCCCAATTACCAATATGGAACGGCATCCATCCACCGAAGAAAACCGTTGCGCCAATTCCGGCAATGATAAACATGTTCGCGAATTCTGCTAAAAAGAAGAACGCGAATTTCAATCCTGAATATTCTGTATGAAAGCCTGCTGTCAGTTCCGATTCCGCTTCCGCTAAATCAAATGGGCCACGATTTGTTTCTGCGGTACTGGCAATCATAAAGATCAAGAACGCTATCCATGCAGGAAGGTGCCCTTTGAAAATCCACCAGCCATTTGCTTGTGATTCAACAATGGTGCTGAGTTGCAAACTTCCGGTCAGGATCACGATGGTGAGCAATGATAATCCTACTGAAAGTTCATAGCTTATAATCTGTGCTCCTGAACGCATCGCCCCAATCAATGAATATTTATTGTCGGACGACCAACCGGCCAATAAAATCCCAATTACCCCTAAGGATGAGACAGCCGTAACATATAAAATCCCAATATCAAAATCCAGCGCTTGCAAGCCTTTTGCGAAAGGCAGCGCGGCAATTGCCATGAAGGCAGCAATCATTATAATGTATGGGGCAAGGTTGAAAAGAAACTTGTCGGCTCCTTTATTCATCAACGGTTCCTTTAACAAAAGTTTTATAACGTCTGCCAAAGTTTGCGCGGTCCCCCATTTGCCTACCCGCATAGGCCCCAACCGCTGTTGAAAGAATGCGCTTACTTTTCGTTCGGCATAGACGAGCACCAAACCGAGTACCGCAAATAATATCATAAAACATACACCAACCAAAACCATTTCAATAATAACAACAGTAGGTGCTTCGAAACTTTCCGATAAGCTTTCGTGAATGGACTGTGTCAAATAAGAAAAGTCGTAGAGCCACTTCATCGGTCAATGTCTGGGATTACTAAATCTAATGTTGACATGATCGCGACCAGGTCGGCAATTTTACAACCGCGGGCCATATAATCCAATGCGGAGAGATTACTAAAACCGGGCGAACGGAATTTTAACCGATACGGACTCTTTTGTCCTTCGCTGATAATGTACACACCAAACTCACCACGAGCGGTTTCTACTTTTTGATAATATTCACCTTTGGGTAATTTGATCACTGCTTTCGTTGGCATTTTGTATTCGCCTTCCGGGATATTGTCGATCAATTCTTCAATGATGCGCATCGATTCCCACATTTCATCAATGCGGCATTTGTATCGTGCAAAGCAATCACCATCTGTATGAAGGATTTCATTTACTTTAAAATTCGGGTACGCACTATACGGTTCGTGTTTACGAATGTCGCATGAAAATCCCGAAGCGCGTCCGGTTGGGCCGGTTACTCCAAAAGAAATAGCGTCTTCTTTGCTGAGGATTCCAATCCCTTTTGTGCGTTGTTTAAAAATCACATTGTTTGAAAGCAGCGTATCGTACTCCGGTAATTTCTTTTTAAAGTGGGTTAAGAAATCCTTTGTGCGTTGCTGAAAATTCGGATGGATGTCGAACATCAGACCACCGGGAATATTGTAGTTCATGGTAAGCCGGGCGCCACAGGTTTCTTCAAAAATATCGGTAATCATTTCCCGGTCACGGAAACCATAGAGGAAGGAAGTAATCGCACCCAAGTCCATGCCCATTACACCCCACCACAATTGATGCGATGATAGACGTGTTAATTCTGCAATGATGGTCCGGATGGTTTTTATCCGATCGCTTATTTCCAGTTCAAGCGCGCGCTCCACACATAAACAAACGGCTTCATTATTTATATGACAGGAAAGATAATCCATCCGGTCAGTGAGATGCACGATTTGCTGATAGCTGTCGTGTTCGCACATTTTTTCAATGGAGCGATGGATATAACCTAGGTGTGGTTCTACTTTACGGATAACCTCACCATCCAATGAGAGAACAAGCCTCAACACACCGTGGGTAGACGGATGTTGCGGCCCCATGTTGATGAAGTATTCCTGCGATTCGAGTTCGGGCAAAGCAGCTTCCATATTAATACGCAATCATATTGATGGGATCATCATAATCTTTCCGTAGCGGAAACCCAACCCAATCGTCCGTCAATAATAATCTTCTTAAATCCGGATGGTTGTTGAAATGGATTCCGAACAGATCAAAGATTTCACGCTCGTGGAATTCTGCGGTTCGCCAAAGGTCACAAACCGAATCAACGACCGGGTTTTCGCGTCCATTCGTTTTTGCTTTGACAACAAGTTGGTGATTATGGATTGTGGATTTTAAATGGTACACCACTTCCATGTGTTCTGTATAATCAACACCTGTTAAGCAGAAAAGAAAATCGAAAGCTGATGAGGTGTTGTTTTTTAGTTCCAGTGCAAGCTTCCGTAAGCTTTCAGCAGGGATGGAAATTTGTAAAAATTGTGCTCCTTCTACTGCTTCAGCTTCGGGCACTATTTTCAATGCAAATTCTTTTAATTCCTCGTTGCTCATTATTTAATAAATTTTGGTCTGTGTGGACACAGACCAAGGATATTTGGGTTTCAATTATGTAAAGTCTTTCATTGGGTCTTTTCGATCCGAAATAGATTCGCCTTTTATTTTCTTTTGAAGTTGCATGATGCCATACAACAATGCTTCCGGGCGCGGAGGACAACCGGGTACATATACATCCACTGGTATAATGTGGTCTGCACCCTTAACCACCGAATAGGTGTTGTAATAAAATGGCCCGCCTGATGTAGCACAGGCACCCATGGCAATTACATACTTGGGATCCGCCATTTGATCGTATAACCTTTTTAAAACGGGTGCCATTTTATTGACGATTGTTCCGGCAATCACTATTAAATCGGCTTGCCGCGGGGTAGCGCGTGCCACTTCCGTCCCAAACCGTGACCAATCATGGCGGCTTGCACCCGTGGCCATCATTTCAATAGCACAGCAACTCGTACCAAAAACAAGCGGCCACAATGAATTGGAACGCGCCCAATTGATCACACCATCCACGGAAGTGATGACGATATTGCTTCCCGGGCCACGTTTGATTTCCCCGGGAAAATCTTTGAGCAGTTGCTCATGTTGGGCGGGGTCAATTGTATTTTGATTTACTCCCATTTCAATGCTTTCTTTTTCCAGGCGTATAATAATCCTAATCCCAGAATTGCAAAAAATATTAAGATTTCAATAAAGGCAGCCATTCCGATTTTCTTCATCACTACCGCCCACGGAAATATAAAAACTGTTTCTACATCAAAAATCAAAAATAAAATAGCGAAGAGATAATACCCGACTTTGAATTGCATCATGGACGGTCCTTCTGTGGGGATACCACATTCGTACGGTTCATCTTTCTGTGCATTCTTTGAAGTGGGTGCGACCAGGTTGGAAACCAATATCCCCACCCCGACCATTACTATGCCACCGATAAAAAATATGATCAATGCTTCGCTGTCCATTATTTTACTTCCCAGGTTTCACCACTGTTCAACAACTCGTCCATGGTGTTATACTTTGCTCTTTCTTTACTGATTTCTTGCTCTTGTTTCAATCGATCCAAATAGGATGGCGCTTTTACTTCCCGAATCACCCCGAGGGCTATTGGAAAGAGAGGGGCCGTCATCCGAATCAACATCAAATGTAAGGTAGGATCTTCAGTATGTGCATCATGGACCAAAATATCTTTCTCAGAAATTCCATTTTGTCCGAGTACCACTACTTCCAATGATAACCCATTAAGGCGAATACCTTTTTCTTTCTCTTTGCCAAACAACATGGGCTTGCCGTGTTCAAGATGGAGTTGAAAATCATCACGATTTGCTTTGTCTGTTACTTGTGCATGGGCGTTGTCATTGAAAATCACACAGTTCTGTAAAATTTCTACAACAGAAGTTCCAACATGCGTTGCGGCTTTTACAAAAATATCCGCCATGAGTTTGGGGTTTGTATCGATGGTGCGCGCATAATATGTTCCTTGTGCCCCAATCACCAGTTCACCTGCACGGAAAGGTCTTTCAACAGCGCCATACGGTGTCGATTTTGTGACCAACCCTTGCGGGGAAGTAGGGGAGTATTGTCCTTTGGTCAATCCATAAATTTCGTTATTAAAGAGAAGTACATTGATATCAATGTTTCTGCGAATCACATGGATAAAGTGGTTGCCACCAATTGCCAACGCATCGCCATCCCCCTGTACTTCCCATACACTTAATTCCGGATTGGCAAGTTTTACACCGGTGGCCACAGCTGGCCCCCGACCGTGGATGGTATGAAATCCGTATGTATCCATGTAATATGGAAAGCGTGCAGCGCAACCGATCCCGGAAACAAAAACAACTTCTTCTTTTTGAACACCCATTTGCGGCAACGCGCTGGTCATCGCGGAGAGGATAGCATAATCGCCACACCCCGGGCACCAGCGCACGAGTTGATCGGTTGCAAAATCCTTTTTGGTAAGTTTTACTGCTGGCGTATCTATTGTATCGGCCATAATCTTAATCTTTTAAATGATGGATAAAGGCTTCTTTCAACTCCGTAACAGTGAAAGGTTGCCCCTGGATTTTTGTGTACGATAAAATGTTCAATCCTGTAAACCTGCTTTTCAAATAGTTGGCAAATTGCCCCATGTTTAGTTCGCAAACGATAATTTTTTTGTAGCTGGACAAAACTTCTTGCGTATTTTTTGGAAGCGGGTTTATGTAGTTGAAGTGGCAAAAATCTATTTTCTTGCCAGCTTCCCGAAGTTCGGTTACGGAAGTGTGTATACCACCATAGGTCCCGCCCCAACCCACCACGAGTATTTTTCCGTTACCTTCCCCTTCAACGGCAAGTTGCGGTATATAATTCGCGACACGTTCTATTTTTTCGGCACGGATCTTCACCATTTTTTCATGGTTTACAGGATCATAGGAAACATTGCCTGTATGTTCTTGTTTCTCCAACCCGCCAATGCGGTGTTCAAGTCCTTTCATTCCGGGAATAGCCCAGGGCCGAACGAGGGATTCAGGATTTCTTTCGTACGGAAGAAATGCATCACCATTCGTTTTAGGGTCAGAAATTTTTATGTCCGGAAGTTTATCCATGCTTGGGAATTTCCAGGGTTCTGATCCATTGGCAAGGTATCCGTCAGTCAACAACATCACCGGGGTCATGTGTTCAACAGAAAGTTTAATTGCCATGTAGGCGAATTCAAAACAATTGGCAGGTGTGCTGGCCGCAATCACAATGCAAGGGCTTTCACTATTGCGACCATACATGGCAAGGTTGATATCGGCTTGTTCTGTTTTTGTAGGAAGGCCGGTAGAAGGGCCACCGCGTTGTACATCAATAACGACCAGCGGTAGTTCACTCATGATAGCCAAGCCAATGGCTTCTCCTTTTAAAGCGATACCTGGCCCCGATGATGCTGTAACCCCAAGTTGTCCTGCATACGATGCACCAATCGCAGAACATACGGCTGCAATTTCATCTTCGGCTTGTAAGGTAATCGTTCCAAAATTTTTATGTTTTGAAAGTTCGTGAAGAATATCGGATGCAGGTGTAATCGGATAGGAACCGTAAAAAAGTTTCTTCCCTGTTTTTTCAGCAGCGGCCATTAGTCCCCAGGCTGTTGCAACATTTCCGGAGATGTGGCGATACCGTCCTTTTTCAATTTGTGCAGGTGAAACTTTATAAATTGACGGCAATGCTTCAATTGTTTCAGCATAATGATAGCCGGTATGCAATGCTTTTTTATTTCCTTCTGCTAAAGCGGGTGTCTTTTTGAATTTTGCATCAAGGTATTTTTCAGTTTCGGCCAGCGAGCGATCAAACAACCAGTACATCATCCCCAATGCAAACATATTTTTGCAACGCATGATACTTTTATTGTCGAGTTGTATTCCTTCCAAAGCAGTTTTGGTCAGCGATGAAATAGGAGCTTCCACAACATTGTAGGCATCAAGCGTGTGGTCTTCCAATGGATTGGAAATAAATCCAGCTTTCAAAATATTTCGATTGTCGAATGCATCAAGGTCCACAATGATATTTCCTCCAGGGCGGGCATATTGAAGATTGGATTTCAACGCAGCAGGGTTCATGGCCACCAATACATCTGCCTGGTCACCGGGAGTAAAAACATCTACTTGTCCGATTTGAACTTGAAAACCGGACACACCCTCCACGGTTCCCAAAGGCGCACGGATTTCAGCTGGAAAATCAGGAAATGTTGCCAGGTCATTTCCAAACAAAGCCGAGGTGAAACTGAATTGGGACCCCGTAAGTTGCATTCCGTCCCCAGAATCCCCGGCAAACCGAATGACTACCTTATCACGCTCTAAAGTGGTCTTCTTGCCATTTAATACTTTTTCGCTCATAGTGATTTCATCTGTTTGTGATACCTAAAATCTAAGACCATCCCCTCTACGGGAAGTTTCATGGCTTGCGGATATTTCAGTTACTTTAAATTTACCCTGATCGCGCAACAATAACAATCGGATGGTCTTTATTATTCATGGGAATTAGGTTTTATTTTTATAATTTACACATGACCTTAATCATTGTTGTACCTAACTAATCGCATTATGCCTTATACCATTTGTGAACCTTGTGTGAGTACGTGTGATACCGCTTGTGTGGATGTTTGCCCCGTTGATTGTATCCATGGGCCGATCAGCACCGATGGGAGCGGATCGGAAGTGAAAGAAGCCGGATTTGACCCGGCCGGAAAGCAACTGTATATAAATCCCGATGAATGTATTGATTGCGATGCTTGCGTGCCCGCATGTCCGGTCGATGCCATTTTCGAAGAGAGCCAGGTGCCGGATGAGTGGAAGCATTATATACCCAAGAACTACGAGTTTTTTGGGATGACCCCTCCGTGAGCGAAGTTGTTGGTTTGGAACCATTTGTTTGTAAACAACGAACAACTAACAACTAATTTTGTGTATGCTTAAGATTTTAACCGGTAAGCAAATCAAAGCACTGGATGCACACACCATTCAGCATGGATCAATTTCTTCTATTGATTTAATGGAGAAAGCCTGTCGTGCTTTTGTTCGCTGGTTTAAAGATCAATTTGATTCAGGAAAAGTAGTTTATATTTTTTGTGGAACAGGAAACAATGGTGGCGATGGGTTAGGGATCGCCCGGCTTTTATATGCTTGGAATTTTGATGTTCGGGTTTTTGTGGTCAAGGGAACTTCCTTCGAATCCCCAGATTTCAAACTGAATTTGGATCGGTTATCGAAGTTGATTTTGGTGAACACCATTAATAGTGAAGACGAAATCCCGGACAGCGATAAAGCGGATGTAATCATTGATGGTATTTTTGGAAGCGGACTCTCACGGCCGGTGGATGGATTATATGCAGCCGTCATCGAAAAGTTAAATGCGGCATCGGCCATCCGTGTAGCAATCGATATACCTTCCGGGATGCGTGCAGATGAAACTTCTCATGGGATTGTTTTTAAAGCACATCACACGGTTACATTTCAATTGCCCAAACTTGGTTTCTTTTTTCCGGAGAATTTTCAATGGGTTGGTGAATGGCACATCGTTAAGATCGGCTTAAGCCAAAAATTCATTGCAGGGGCAAAATCAGACCATTTTTACCTTCAGCGAAAAGATATTTCTAAAATCCTGAAATCCCGAAGTAAGCATGACCATAAAGGCACATTTGGAAAGGCGTTGCTGATTGCCGGAAGTTATGGAAAAATGGGGGCGGCAATCCTTGCTGCACGTGCTGCTTTACGAGCGGGTGTGGGATTGTTGACGGTGCATGTCCCAAAATCAGGCGTGCAAATAATCCAAACCAACGTGCCGGAAGCCATGGCAAACGTGGACCAACATGAACACGTGTTGAGTGGTGCAATTGATTTAGAGGACTTTGATGCCGTAGGGATTGGCCCGGGTATTGGGACTGAAAAAGAAACTGCAACGGCATTTGGAAAAATCCTCGGGTCATCGACCAAACCAATGGTCATTGATGCAGATGGCTTAAATATGTTGGCCATGCATCCGGAATTTATCCACTTGCTGCCGAAACACTCAATCCTTACTCCGCACATGAAGGAATTCGAGCGGTTGGTAGGAAGTTGGTCGACTGGCTTTGAGCGGTTGGAGAAGCAATGCGCCTTCACAAAAAAAACAAATACTATCCTCATCGTGAAAGGAGCGTTTTCCAATATCACTACCCCCGAAGGGGAAATCTTTTTCAATCCAACAGGAAACCCGGGCATGGCAACAGGCGGGAGCGGGGATGTATTGACCGGGATATTAACAGGTTTGTTGGCACAAGGATACGCACCCAAAGATGCCGCTATTCTTGGCGTTTACCTTCATGGCCTGGCGGGCGACATTGGTGTTAAAGAAGTGGGGATGCGAGCTCTTATCGCTTCTGATATTATTGATTTTTTGGGTAAAGCATATATTCGATTGACTGATTAGCTAATTACTGATTTCTAATTGACTGAGCATTAATAATCAGATTTATTAGAAATTAGTTAATCACCTTTAAACCTTTTGGTAGTTTATTGCATCTAAGGGGTAGATTTTTTGCAAAAAGTCAAAACCTGAGGAAAATTTAAGGAACTTTGGTTTGATATTTGCGTTTAGAAACACAATTAACACTTGTAAAATGCGTTTTATAAAGTTTTCTGTACTCGCTCTTTTCATCGCCACTGCTGGTTTCGGCCAGTCAAGCGTGGAGTATACAGCTAACGTTGAACTCGCCAGCATCTCCCAAAGCATAAAACTTTACCCTAATCCCACCACCGAATTCCTCAATGTGAAGTTTGATTACGTGAAGGCCGACAATATTACCATCGTGGTTCATAATGTGATTGGCAATGAAATGAAAATTGAAGTTGAGGTGATCGATGAACACGAAATACAAGTAAAAGTTAAAGACCTGGCAGCCGGTTATTATCTATTGGCGATTCGGGATGATGAGACCAAATTCAGGGGGACGTATAAGTTTCTGAAGCGGTAGGTTTTATTTATTTCTTTTCGCAATCCTGATGTTTCAGATTTACAATTTACTGCTATCCTTAAAATTTACCCACAACTTTAGGATGTTTACAGTCTTTTCATCATAGGTGTAAAAAATGGTTGTTTGAGGAGAGTGTTGAAATTCTTTTGTTCCTGGTTTTCTTAATGAATTTTTATAACGATGAGGAGCATCACTAATAATCTTGATGGACTCATCAAGTCTACTAAAAAAGAGAGTGATTTCTTTAGTATTCCAATTTCTTTATTTCTTTCCCAAATAATCAATTATATCGTCCAGTCCTTCATTTGCTTCATCAGTCCAAAAAACCTTTAAAGCCATTTTTTATACTTTTTTTGAACTTCTTCATGCGGTGTAACTTCCCCATTTCTTACCTGCTCCAACGCCCGGCTCAGAGAGGAGGAGAGTTCAAATTCATCAACTAAGAAAGCTTCGATTTTCCTTATCTCAGGTTCACTAAGATGCATTACCTTTTCGATTATTTTGTACTTCCGGGCGTCAATGTCCATGGACTTATTTTTACATACAATGTAACAAAAAATAAAATCATTTCAACTCGACAAGTTCTTTTGCCAGCATAACCAACCGCTCAATATCCTCCTCTTTGGTATCAAATGAACACATCAACCTTACTTCTGATGTTTTGTCGTCCCACACATAAAAGAATATTTCTTTTTGTAGTTCTTCAATAATGTGGGTTGGGAAAATGGCAAAGACCCCATTCGCATCAACAGACTGTGTGATTTTGATTTCCGGTATTTCGGACAATCCTTTTTTAAGTTTCTGTGCCATCGCATTGGTATGGGTGGCATTTCTCTTCCAAAGGTCGTTACTAAGAAGTGCATCAAACTGGCAACCTATAAACCGCATCTTTGAATGAAGCTGCATCCCTTGCTTGCGGATGTATTTGAAATCTTTTCCAATGTTTGGGTTGAGAATCAGGATCGCTTCCCCGAACATCATCCCATTCTTTGTTCCTCCAAACGAAAGCACATCTACACCTACATCCAGTGTAAAGGATTTAAAATCCATCCCTAAACTTACAGCTGCATTGGCAATCCGCGATCCGTCCATGTGGAAGAACAAGTCATATTTTTTTGCAACTTCCGACAAGGCTTTGAGTTCATCAATGGAATAGACGGTAGCATACTCAGTCGGTTGGCTGATGGAAATTGCCTTTGCCTGTGGGTGGTGTTGATCCCCTTGTCTTTTAATAATGGCCTCCACCTGATGGGCATAGATTTTACCATCCGTTGTGGGGATCGTCAACAGTTTGCATCCCAGGAATTTCTCCGGGGCTGTTGATTCATCAACATTGATGTGCGCGAGGTCAGAACAGATAATGGAATTATAGGATTTTGTTAAGGCCTGAAGGCCAAGCACATTTGCCCCGGTGCCATTGTAAACAAAGAATACTTCCGTATCCTCACTAAAAAATGTTTTGAATTTCTGAGTGGCTTTCGCACAAGACCCATCATCGCCATACGACTTTGCATGTCCCTGGTTGGCGTTGATCAGTGCCTGCAAAATTTCCGGATGAACGCCTGAGTAATTGTCGCTGGCAAAAGTTCGATTGGATTCCATTGATAAAAAATTATTTAAATGGTGTTAAAATTAAAGCAAACAACGTGAGAATACTCAATTCTGTCGTTACCTTTAAAAAAAGAATTGGTATATGGTAAATATTCTCGTCCCGACAGATTTCTCTGACTTATCAAAAGTATCCATCAAATACGCATTAAAAATGGCCAAGAACCTGAATGCGAATATTACTATTCTTCACGTCATTATCCGGATACAACCAACCCGCGCCAGTGTGCGCTTTAAATTGCAATCACTCGAGCGGGAGATGGATAAATATACAAATGAGGATTTAGAAGATTTAAAGACCATTGTTTCCAAATGGAATAAGGGCGGGATACCGGTTCAATATAAAATTGCAAAAGGCAATAATTTCCATGATACGGTCAAAACTGAAGCTAAGAAATTAAGGTCGGGATTAATTGTAATGGGTACGCGGGGCGCGAGCGGATTAAAAAAAGTTATAGTGGGAACGAATACCACAGCCGTGATCGAGCGCAGTACCATCCCCGTATTGGCCATCCCCGAACTGGCAACACATACCGGCTTTAAAAAAATCATTTATGCTACTGACCTCAAGGATGTCGATGGGGAAATAATCCGCCTTAAGCCTTATCTGGAAATTTTCAGTTCATCTGTGCATGTTGTGCACGTAGTGGATAATGATAAAAAGGTTGAGGCTGCAAAGGATAGTATTGCAAAAGCTTTTCAGAAGTTTGATTCAAAAAAGTTGAAAATAGAGGTGTTGGTAAATAAGGATATAGGTAAAGCGTTGGATGAATATTTGCTCGAACAAAATGCGGATTTAGTTTGCATGTTCACGCATCAACATAGTTTTTATGACAAGCTATTCAACAGGGGCCAGACAAAAAAGATTGCCTTCCAGAGTAAGGTTCCGTTGCTGGCGTTTAAGTAGTTGCTCGTTATAAGTTGTTCGTTATTAGGAATTGAGCCAACCTGTAACTTGGAACCTGTAACCTTGTACTTCAGGGTGAGCCATTACCTACCAACTAAACTAGAATTCCGCGCTACCCGGAAACCTCGGAAAAGGTATCACATCGCGAATGTTGGTCATGCCGGTTACAAACTGAATCAACCGCTCGAAACCTAACCCAAAACCACTATGGGGTGCAGAGCCAAATTTCCTTAGTTCAAGATACCACCACAATTCTTTTTCAGGAAGCCCCATTTCGTTGATGCGCTTTACCAAATTATCATAACGCTCTTCGCGCTGCGAACCACCAATGATTTCCCCAATGCCCGGGAACAAAACATCCATTGCAGCAACGGTTTTTCCATCATCGTTTTTGCGCATGTAAAATGCCTTGATGCCCATTGGGTAGTTGTAAAGGATTACGGGCGTTTTGAAATGCTTCTCTACCAGAAAACGTTCATGTTCTGACTGCAAATCAACGCCCCATTCTTCAATCGGAAACTGGAATTTTTTCTTTTTATTGGGAGCAGAGTTTTTAAGGATTTCGATTGCTTCTGTATACGTCAACCGTACAAAATCATTTTCGGTCACAAATTTTAAGCGATCCAACAACCCCAATTCGTTACGTTGTTGCTGGGGTTTTGCCTGCTCTTCCTCGGCTGCACGCTTGTCTAAAAACTCCAGGTCATCCACACAATTATCCAATGCATATTGGCAAAGGTATTTGAGAAAAGACTCTGCCAGGTTCATGTTGTCCTGGATGTCATAGAAAGCCATCTCAGGCTCTATCATCCAAAACTCAGCCAGGTGGCGGGTCGTATTGGAATTTTCAGCACGAAAAGTTGGGCCGAATGTATAGGTATCACTTAATGCCATCGCATAGGTTTCTACTTCCAACTGCCCCGAAACGGTGAGGTTGGTTTCCCGCCCAAAAAAATCTTTTTTGTAGTCGATATGGCCATCTTCAGTCCTTGGTGCCTTGTCAGGATTTATGGTTGTGACCTGGAACATGGCCCCGGCTCCTTCCGCATCCGAACCTGTAATAATCGGTGTGTGGATGTAAAAAAAACCTTTTTCATTGAAAAATTTGTGCACTGCAAAAGCCATTGCATGGCGTACCCGCATCACTGCTCCGAAGGTATTCGTCCTTGCCCGCAAGTGGGCTATGTCCCGAAGAAACTCCAGGGAATGCTTTTTGGGTTGAAGTGGATATTTTTCGGGGTCGCTATCGCCCAAAATTTCCAGTGTTTCAACTTTAATTTCCATGGCTTGTCCTTTGGCAGGGGATGCTTCAAGTTTTCCAATGATGGAGATACACGCTCCAGTGGTCACCCGCTTTAAAAGGGCCTCATCTGTTTGTGTAAAATCGACAACGGCCTGAATATTTTTAATGGTAGAACCATCATTCAGCGCAATAAACTGATTATTCCGAAAGGTCCGTACCCACCCTTTTACCAATACTTGCTGACCTTTGGGCCCGGTCGCTAAAAGTTCTGCTATTTTTATTCGTTCCATACCACGATAATTGGGTGGCAAAAAACGACAATTTCGATGGCTTTGTCAAAGTTTTGATAAATTTGCTGGAACATCAAAAACCATTCATGCAAAAACTCGGGTTAAACCAGTCCTTACAACAAAAACTGTCGCCACAGCAAATTCAGTTTATCAAATTGTTGCAGGTTCCTACTGCGGAGTTGGAAGCCCGTGTGGAGGAAGAACTGGAATCCAATCCTGCACTGGAAGAAGGAGAAGATGAGCGCGATGACGATGATCAGGAGGATACTGAGTATTCCGAAACATCCGGAGGTGAGGAGGAAGTAGACATCAAGGATTATCTCCGGGATGACGATTATAAAAGCTTTAAAACTTTTGATGGAAATGATGATGAAGATCGGGAGATGCCGATCCCGATGGTATCTTCCCTGCATGAGCAATTGATGACCCAGCTTGATTTTCTAGGCCTTAGCGATGAAGACTACGTTATTGGAAAGCAATTGGTGGGCAGTATAGAAAGTGATGGTTATATCCGAAGGGATTTGGATTCGATCGTGAATGACCTGGCGTTTGCACAAGGTGTGGAAACCAGCCTTGAACAGGTAGAGGGTGTCCTGAAAAGGATCCAAAATTTTGATCCTGCAGGAATAGCCGCGCGAAACCTTCAGGAGTGCTTGTTGCTCCAACTGGAGCGAATGGACAATGGCCACGATATTGACGTGGCGGTTGCGAAAAAAATCATCACCGAATGTTATGATGAGTTCACGAAGAAGCATTATCAAAAGATACAGAAAAAGCTTGACACGGAAGATGAGGATTTTGTGAAGGATGCGATGGAGCTGATCATAAAACTCAATCCAAAGCCCGGTAGTGGAAGTGGAGGTGGCTCAGGCCGCAATCATTATATCATTCCCGATTATATTTTGACCAATACCAATGGAAAATTGGAGTTGGCGCTAAATAGCCGGAATGCACCGGAATTACGGATCAGCCGTTCCTATAATGAAATGTTTTCCGCTTACGATAAAAGCGACAAGAAAGACAAGAAACTAAAAGAAGCCGTTTCCTTTGTGAAGCAAAAACTGGACGCTGCAAAATGGTTTATCGATGCAATCAAGCAACGGCAGCATACCTTGCTGCGAACCATGCGGGCTATTGTTGATTATCAATATGAATTTTTCCAGGAAGGTGATGAAACCAAGCTTCGCCCGATGATTTTAAAAGATATCGCGAGCATTATCAACATGGATATTTCAACTGTTTCGCGGGTGGCGAGCAGCAAAGCAATCCAAACGGATTTTGGTATTTACCCATTAAAATATTTTTTCTCAGAAGGGATTACAACAGATTCCGGGGAAGAAGTGAGCAGCCGGGAAGTGAAGCAAATTATTAAGGATATTATTGGTGAAGAGGACAAGAAAAAACCACTTTCGGATGATAAACTTGAAAAAATATTAAATGGAAAAGGATATAATATCGCGCGGAGAACGGTAGCAAAATACCGCGAGCAACTAAATATTCCTGTAGCCCGGTTGAGAAAGGAATTGTAGTGGATATAGCAGCACGAATCATTTCTGTACTTTTTCATCCACTCTTGATGGCCACCTATCTGGTGCTTATCCTTTTTGGTTTTTTTCCGATCGCTGTTTTTCCACTGAGTACAAACTCCTTTCGCGGATTTGCATTGTTAATCTTTATCAGCACGTTTGTTTTTCCTGTACTGAATATTCTTTTTTTCAAACTTTTCGGTTCTATTCAATCACTGAGTATGCCAACCCGTGAAGAACGTGTGATTCCGTTTGTGTTCATTGCCATCCTTTACGGGGTTATTACCTATTTATTCTATTCAAAATTCCGCGTTGGTTTCGCTGACAGTATTTTCAAATTACTCGTTATTATCAACCTGCTTGTAATTGCTTCTGCACTGATTACTTTTTTTTATAAAGTAAGTGTTCATAGTTTGGGTATCTGGGGGCTTGTGGGAATTTTGATCCCGTTCAACCGCATGACCGAGAATGCGGAATTATTATACCCAACCCTGGTACTTATTGTGATTGCCGGCCTGGTCATGTCCGCCAGGCTCCAGTTGCAGGCCCATCGGCCGCGTGAAATTTTAGTGGGTGCAGTGGCTGGCTTTAGTACCAGTTTTATTGCTACTGTTTATTTGTATTAAAAACCTTTCAGATTATGTATAAGTATTTGACCTACGGTTTGTCGAACGGTGTAGCCACACTAAAACTAAATCGTCCGGAAGTTTACAACGCACTCAATGATGAAATCACCTACGAGTTGCAAGATGCGCTGAAGGTAGTAGCGAAAGATGACCAGGTGCGTGTTCTTGTTTTGACAGGGGAGGGGAAAGCATTTTGCTCAGGCCAGGATTTGAAGGCAGCCTCTGGCCAGGAAAAGCGGTCATTTATGGAGTCACTTTACAAAAGGTATAATCCGATTATCCGTGCGATGCGAACCTTGCCAAAACCAATTGTTGGCCGAATAAACGGGGTTGCGGCAGGAGCGGGGTGTTCATTGGCACTGGCGTGCGATATTATTGTAGCTTCCACCGAGGCCACGCTGATTGAAGTATTTATCAATATCGGGCTCGTGCCTGATTCGGGTTCGTCTTATTTTATGCCAAGGTTGGTGGGCATGGCAAAAGCTTTTGAATTGTGCTCGATGGGAAACCGCGTAAAAGCAGAAGAAGCGTTGGCGCTAGGGCTAATCAATAAAGTGGCAGCACCTGATCAATTGGACGAAGTTGTTGCTCAGTACACAGATTATTTTGCAAATGCGCCTACGCGTTCAATCGGTCTGATCAAAAAGATGTTGCAGAAATCCACCACTTCAACGTTGGATGAAATGCTCGACTACGAAGCCTATTGCCAGGAAATAGCCGGCACTTCTGTTGATTATAAAGAAGGCGTTCAGGCTTTCCTTGAAAAAAGAAAACCTGATTTTAAAGGGAAATAATTTTAGATAATGATAGTCCGCAAAAGATACCTAACAGCCAAAGATCATCACATCCAATAATTTGGTTATTTCAAAGTACATATTTCGATTCCTATCGCTGGAATCTGCTTATTGCGCGGAAATGTTTTGTATCAGATATTTCAAATGTGTAGGCCGCGCAAAAAATACAATAGGTGGCCCCGCCAACTGGCGGGGCCACCTATTGTATTTTTTGATGTGCGACTGCTAACCCATTGTAACATGCCAACTATGCAGCGCACATCACCTGTACAATACTTTAGAACGAAAGTACCGGACATTAAAAGAGTATTCTTTTAAATTTTAATGAGGGGTATGATTAATTTAGAATGCCCCCAGGGATATACCAAACACAATGTTGGTCATATCGGTTTGCTGTGGGCCAAGGTCTTTTTTGAATTTCGTGGAAAGGTCGTAGTACCCAAAAGCTTTAAAATTACCTACACCCACTTTTAATGAAATTCCGTAACGGATTGGGTTCAGATTGTAGTTCTGCTTGTCTTTTAGTTTTTTGGTTTCACCATCTTCGCGGTATTTGAACTTCAAATGGGATCCGGTCAAGACGCCAAACCTTCCACCTATCGATACATTAAAGCTCCTATTGGGATCGTCCGGGTTAAGGGTAAATCTAAAATCCAACGGAACGTCCAGATAATTCATGATCACCATGGATTTTTTGGTGTTGGCAAAAGGGCTAGGCACTATTTCTACTTCATCAGAATTATCTGCATAAGCAAGCGTATGGTTGTTTTTAAACTTGTAACGCTCCATGCCAAAGCCTATTCCCGGATGAAAACTAAAGTTGGTCTGTGCGATCCTGAAATCACCCTGGTAATAAATATTGACAGTCCTGTTGCCAAAAAAAGCGGTTTCAAAGAGGGTGTCCGGTTTGTTTATGGCCTGATTAAATCCAAACTCAACGGAGAATGTTCCCGGGATATCGGGCCTGCCACGCTTGGAGGGCTTTTGGGTGGTGCCTTCTGTTTGTGCCAATGTTGAGAGGGAAATAATAGCGAACCCAATAAATAGGGACAGTTTTTTAATCATTTGTAGATAGCTCATAAATTTGAAGTCCCAAAAATAGGTTTTTTGTTCGCAGGGGCAAACGAAATCTTTTGTTGAGTTAATTAATTCTTTACATTTGCAGTCCAAAATTCAGCCGTCTTGGCAATGGGCCTGTAGCTTAACTGAATAAAGCACCTGACTACGGATCAGGAGAGTCGGGGTTTGAATCCCTGCAGGCTCACACCCTAAAGGTAGTTACAACGCGTAACTACCTTTTTTATTCCCCACCAGCCACTTATTAAACTTATTAAAGTAGTAGACTGACCAAAACCCCGAAAAGTTTTAGCATTTTTTCTTTTCATCCGGATTTTTTTCACACCAAAATTGGATTATAAATTTTAAATTGAAATTGCTTAGAAATATATACTGATGATAACCGCTGGCCTGCAATCGATTTGATAGTTGGCAGACGATTTCATTGAATCACTAAAAACAACTGTATGAAAAAATTGATGTTCTCGATCCTGACGTTGGCATTTTGTATTTCCGTTAATGCCCTTGCACAAAAAATCAACCTACGGGAAGACCGGGTAAAATTGGATGGCCGCCTGAGCAACGCATGGGCCGGTAATCTGGTGGGGGATGTAAATTTCGCGAAGAAGGTTTTTACGGATTATATGAAGGATAATTTTGATGTGAAACTCAAAAAGAATGGAAAAGAGGAATTGAGTGCGAAGGAGGTAGTGATGGCGAGCATCTCTCCAAAATCAGGGGATTTAGTAGGGCGTTTTTATGAAGATGGATCCGGTCAACCGAAATTTGCAATTGGCTTTTTACTGGGATACGAAATTTCACTGAATAGCACTGAGCACAGCAGCGAAATGAAAAAACTGGAGGAAGCTGTAAAAGGTTTCCTGACCACTTATGTGTCCAAATACTATACAGATTTGATTGAGGATGACATGAAGAAATTGAAAGGGTTGAATAGTGATTTGAGCAGCAATGAAAAGGAAATCAGCAAGCTTACAAAGAAAATCGAATCCAATGAGAAGGATATCCTTGATCCTAAAAAGGCGGACAAAGTTATGGGATTGAAGAATGATAATATTCACAATAAATCAAGGATAGAATCGCTAACGGCCGTGAATGCAAACCTAACTGTGGAAATCAACCGTTTGGATGAAGTGTTGAAGAAAAACCGGATGGAGAAAACATCCCTTGAAACTGAACTGAAAAGTTGATGAATGGTATCGGATTTCTGATCCCGAAACAGGAACCCTATCCCAAATCAGAAATCCGAAAAACTATTATCGCAACGTAAATTGAACAGGCAAAGTCATTCGAACATTTACAGGAATGCCACGCTGTTTCCCTGCTTCCCATTTTGTTAGTGAAATCACACGAAGTGCTTCTTCATCACAGCCATATCCTATTCCTTTGGTAACGCGTAAGTTGGACGGCTCCCCTTTTTTATTGATGATAAATTCAACGAACACTTTTCCGTACGCATTGTTTCTGATGGCCGGCTTTGGATATTTGATTTCTTTGGACAAGAATTTATAAAGGCCATCATATCCATCCTTTGGTACCGGCATTTTTTCAACCACGAAAAAAGTTGAATCCGGGTTTTCAGGTGGAGGAGAAAATTCAAAAGTGGCCACAGGAACATCAACGGGCAGCGATGGCATTTCAAAACCGGGTTCTTCTATGAGCGTTTCTGTAGCTTCAATGGGATTGGGCAAGGTTTGTTTCTCTTTAACCGCAGTCGGCTTGGTTGGTGTTGTGTAGTTGATCTCGGTAACGGGTGGATACAATTGATCATCAATTACACCATCATTTTGTGTTCTTGGTTCGGGTTTTGCGATCTGTCGTTTCCATTGAAACGCAGAAAGTACTAGCAGCAGGCTAACGCACAAGCTAAAGAAAAATGTCATTCGTGATTTCTTGTGTACATCATACTTGGGATTTTTCTTCGGTTCCATAGGTGAAATGTTTTGGTACACTTTCCTAATACCGACCAGGCATGCAAGTCACAACGTGCGTATGTTATTTTTTGATGCCAAAGAAATTTCTGTATGGCTTGTGGGTTTCTTTAAATCTTGTTTCTGCTCCCAACGGAAAACCATAAACAAGATGATCCCTATAAAAAGTATGAGCAGGAAATAGATAAAGACTTTCGTGAGCCTTTTTATTTTTTGGGTTTGTTCATGACGAGACATAAGTTCCCCATAGTTTCGATAATGATCGATTCTGCGCGAACTTATTTTGTTCCTTCTTAGCCGAATTTCATTCCTTCCCATCGTATTTTATTCTAAGGTTGAAACGCTGACGCAAACGGTCCAATGCCCTGTAAGTTCTCATTTTAGCACCACTTTCTGAAATCTCGAGTATAAACGCAATTTCCTTAAAGTCTTTGTCTTCAAAAAACCGAAGTTCCAATACTTTTAACATCTCGGTCGGCAATTCTTTTAGATAGGTTACCAGTTTTTGTATCAGTTCCTCATCCAGATCATCTTCGCCCCGTTGGATGAGTTTTTTCATTTGCACTTCTTCAATACTAAACACATTCGTCCTTTTCTTTTTCCGATAGTGTTTGTTTACTTCATTGCTGGCAATGCGGTAAAACCATGCAGAAACCGGTACACCTCGAAATTCGAATTTGGAAGCATTGTTTAGTGCAATCAAAAAAGTTTGGGAGGTGAGGTCACCTGTCAACGCTTCGTCATCGGTTTGACGAAAAATGAAATTGAAAATCCGCTCAAAATACTTTTCATAGAGTTCGCCAAACGCCATCGGGTGGGTGCGTGATCGCTTAAGAATTTCGTATTCATCCCGGATTTCAGCCTCGGTCATTGGCTTAAGTTTTCGTTAATAATCCGAATGATTTCCCAAAGTCACAACAATTAACGCTGAATGGGGTATGATTTCGCAAAAACCCTTATACTATATTGGACAATAATTCGAAATTCAAACCTAAACTAAAATACTGCTAATAGTGGTGATGTCCTATTTGAGGGTATTCATTAATTTTGTGTGCTCATCTAAATTTCTATCCGGGTACACATGAAGAGGATCCTTGCTATATGGATCGCAGTGCAGGTCATTTTTTCGGTACATGCCCAGGAAATACACCATGCTATCAAAAATTATTCGATTAGTGAGGGGATTCCACAATCACAAGTTACCGCGTTGGTTGAAGATAGTTATGGCTACTTATGGATTGGAACACGTGGAGGAGGGTTAGCACGTTTTGACGGTAAGGGGTTTGATGTATTTACAACCTTGGATGGATTGTTTAGCAACGTTGTTACCAACCTGTGGTTCGATAGCCATGAAAACCTCTGGCTTTTGCATCCGCAGGGATTTACCAGGTTTAATGGTGCCACCTTCACGAAAATAAAAAACCCGGAAGCTAAACTTCCGTCCCAACGGGCACTTGTCATGTTTGAGGAAAAGAAGGCTATAAAGTTTGTTTCGTACGATGGCATCATCGGAACAATCGTAAACGATTCAATACAGTATTCTTCGAATTCGATTTTTGGCGAATCCAAAATCAGGCAACACTTTAGAGCACATGACGGAACTGTTTATGTCTATCTAAGCGATGGGAATATTTACACCATAAACGACAACAAACTGAGCAACAGCATCAATGTTGCCGATGTTGATGTGTATAAGTTCTTTTCCCACGAAAATGAAGTTTGGGTACAGACTAAAAAAGGGAATTTCAAAATTGACCTGAAAACTTCAAAGTTGGTGGCGAAGCCGGGAAACAGCAAAGGAGTGGTCATTCACTTTGATCCCAATGAAAATGTATACTGGACGCGGTCGAATGAGAATGTGATGCGGGAAATGTTTACACATGACGGAATAAAAACAGATACTGTAATTCGCGGGGTGGAGATAAACCAAATACTGGTTGACCGCGAAGGAAGCACCTGGATTGCCAGCAATGGTGCGGGGCTGTACCGCTATTTGTTGCTGGATTTTGAGCGGATATCGCCCGATGACCTGAGAGGTGTTATGGCCATTCATTTTGATAGCAAGGGATGCGAGTGGGCTGGCTCGTTTGGTAATGGGGTGTGGAGGATCATCGATGGAAGAGTGAACCACTATTTGGATACCAATTCCCGCTATAGGAATTTAATAACCAGCATAGCCGAATCACGTGATGGTGTGGTGTGGGTGGGCTCTGGCTATGGGCTTGGCCGTTACAATGAAAACACCAATACGTTCACATGGTATACAAAAAACGATGGACTTCCCGCCAACGGGGTTTTTAATATAAAATTTGATGACGCGGACACCATGTGGGTTGGGACCGCTTCAGGGGTGGGCAAATTCAAGGATGGAACATTCGTCACCTACCGTATTGACGATGGGGATTTAGGTAACAGCATGCTGGCTTCGCACTATTCCAATAGAGAAAAGAAACTTTATATCGGTACCGATAATGGCGTTGCAACACTGAAAGATGGAAAATTTACAGTGCTTCCATTATCCGGGATTGAAAACACCCCGGTGCTTGGTATTCAACCCTATCTGGATTCTTTATTATTGTTTGGGACAGGAGGTGCCGGCATGATTTTATTTAATCCGCAAAACCTTTCCCAAACACTTATAACCTCCAATGATGGCCTTGCTTCCGATTTTATTTACTTCGCAACTGCTGATGAAGATGGGTTTATTTGGGTAGGGACAGAAAAGGGCATTAACAAAATAAAATTGAACGCTAACCTTGCAGTGGTCGAGAATGTCCATTTCAATGGGGAGAATGGTTTGCGGGGAGTGGAAACCAATCAAAATGCATTCGTCATCCGCGGGAAGGAAAAATATTTTGGTTTGGTGGATGGCATCTATGAATATAAAAACCCCCCGCGTGACCAATACAAATCCTTTTCACCACACCTCACCGATATTCAAATTTACTATGGTGATTATGATGCAGCCCTGTATGCAGAAAGTGTAACAGGTTTTTATAAAATTCCATTTGAAATGGAATTGCCACCTAATCGTAACCACATTACCTTTCAATTCAACAAAGTCGATAAACTTTCGCCAAAATCAGTACACTATAAATATTTCCTGGAGGGATTCGATAAACATTGGTCGAAACCGATTATCAACAATCAGGTAACCTACTCAAGCCTCCCACCCGGAAGATATACATTCAAGCTTGTTTCAACCGATCGAAAAGGGGCATGGGCCGACCAGGTTTTGGCGTATTCTTTTGTTGTCAATACACCCTTTTATCAAAAGGCTAGTTTTATTCTTAGTGTCATCATTCTTCTGGCCGGACTGATTACGCTTTTTTTCTATTTACGGGTTCGAAACCGGGTACATAAAATGCTGGAGCAGGAACGTATCCGGTTGGAAGAACAAGAAAGTTTACGAAAAGAAATCGCGCGTGATTTTCACGATGAGATGGGAAATCAACTTACCCGTATCATCAATTACGTAAGCCTTTTGAATTTAAATGGCAATACTGAAAAGAGTGGCCTAAAGCAATCGGACCTTTATAAAAAGGTGGAGGACTCGGCAAAATTTCTGTATGCAGGTACACGCGATTTCATTTGGGCAATCGATCCGGTAAACGATGAGCTATCCAAGCTTTTCCTGCATATCCGTGATTTTGGCGAAAAACTTTTTGAAGAAAAGGACATTCAGTTTAGGGCAAACAGTGCCTTTTCGGGGGTGAAAAAATTGCCGTATGGTTTTAGTCGTGAGGCGAATTTGATCTTTAAAGAGGTAATGACCAATGCATTCAAGCATTCAGGAGCGAAAAATATCAGCCTCTCTTTAAATATTACTGCGCAGGGATACGAAATTATTTTAGAGGATGATGGAAAAGGTTTTGTTTTTAGCGAGATTGATGCAAATGGTTTGGTAAATATGCGGGAAAGGGCAAACCGAATTGGGGCTATTTTACGTATTAGCAGTAAACCTGAAAATGGTACCAAAGTAATTCTGAGTTTTGATCTAGTTAAACCTAAGAAGCATGCATACTAAAAAAGTGCTCATTGTTGAGGATGATGAAGAAATAAGAAACAGTTTCACGCTTATCGTCAATAGCTCTGATACGTTTACGGTGGTAAATGCGTATTCTAATGGAGAGTCTGCAACCCACAATTTATCAAAAGATATGCCTGAAATCGTGTTGATGGATATTGAATTACCGGGGATGAATGGTATAAAAGCCACCCGGATTATAAAAGACAAATGCCCGCAAGCGGAAGTAGTAATGGTTTCTGTTTATGAAGACAGCGACCTTGTTTTTGAAGCCTTGAAAGCAGGCGCATCGGGGTATATCACCAAAAGTGCCAATTATATGGAATTGTTATCTGCGTTGGATGAAATTTCCCGGGGTGGTGCCCCCATGAGCAGCAGGATCGCCCGCATGGTGATTGATAACTTCCATGTCAATCCCAATTCACCACTTACGAAAAGAGAGACCGAAATACTACAACTGATATCAGAAGGAAAAACCTATACCCAGATATCAGAGCAGTTGTTCATTTCAAAGGAAACTTCGAAAACCCATATTAAAAATATTTACTTCAAACTTCAGGTGAACTCAAAATCGGAAGCTATTGCAAAAGCAAATTTGGATAAATTGATATAGTATCCAGTCTTTTACGAACAACCATTCGTTGAGCTTTTGCGAAAGCGAACAGGAGTGTTACCCCATTCATCGGGAAATTTTTAATTTCATCAAGTAATAATTAATTATCTACAACTATTTGAGGACATGCACCGTCTATTAGTCCAGATCCTCTTCATATTTAGTTTAGGTTAATAATTAAAGGAGAATGGATTAGCCCCCTGGACGAGGGGGCTTTTTTTATGCCCTTCGCGTTCATCACAAATCCCTTTGCCCGCTTTGGGATAATTAATAGCTTAGCAACACTTCAAACAACCGACCCATGAGAAATATTCTTTTAGTAGTATTGATTTTATCCACTACGTTCTGCAGCCTGGCACAACGTAAAAAGGAAGAAACTGAATCGAAACCATCGCCCACTAATCCAATAGAAGAGAAAACCAAAGGTTTCAAAAAGATGGATGGCTTCATTCCATTTTATTTAAATGAATCGCAAGAGAAAATTTATTTATTGGTCACAAAATTCAAAGAGGAATTTTTATATGTTCATTCGCTTTCGGCTGGTATCGGTTCCAACGATATCGGGTTGGACCGTGGTCAACTTGGCGGAGAGCGGGTAGTATTATTCGACAAGCGGGGGCAAAAGGTTTTGATGATCGAACCAAACTACCGCTTTCGCGCGATCAGTGACAATGCAGATGAAAAGCGTGCAGTGGAAGAAGCGTTTGCACAATCGGTGCTTTGGGGGTTTCCGGTAATAGCGGAAGATGGTTCGAATGTGTTGATCGATGCTTCTGATTTTTTCCTGCAAGATGCACACAATGTTGCGGGTCGTTTGCGCATGAGCCAGCAGGGAAGTTATTCATTGGACAGGTCAAAGTCTGCTTTGTTTACACCGATGATCAAGAACTTTCCGAAGAATTCCGAATTTGAAGCAACACTAACATTTTCTGGTCAGCCTACCGGGGCCTATATACGAAGTGTGGTGCCAACACCATCGTTGGTTACGGTGAGGCAACACCACTCCTTTGTTGAACTGCCCGACAATGACTATCAACCACGAAAGCTTGATCCACGTGCAGGGTATTTTGGTATTTCGTATTACGATTACGCAACCCCTATTTCCGAGCCCATTGAAAAACGTTTTATTGCACGGCACCGCCTTAAGAAAAAGGATCCTTCAGCGGCAGTGAGTGAAGCTGTTGAACCAATCATTTATTATTTGGATAGGGGAGCCCCCGAACCTATTCGTTCAGCCTTGCTGGATGGGGCGCGGTGGTGGAACCAGGCATTTGAAGCAGCCGGATATAAAGATGCATTTCGTGTTGAGTTGATGCCTGAAGGGGCCGATCCAATGGATGTGCGCTACAATTTAATCCAATGGGTGCACCGGTCAACCCGTGGCTGGTCCTATGGATCCTCTGTTTCTGATCCACGAACAGGTGAGATCATTAAAGGACATGTATCATTGGGATCGCTGCGCGTTCGTCAGGACTACCTGATAGCGGAAGGTTTGCTTGCACCTTATGAAAACGGAAGACCGGTTTCGAAAGAAATGGAAGAGATGGCCATAGCACGCTTGCGCCAACTTTCTGCTCATGAAGTCGGCCATACAATTGGGCTTGCACACAGCTATGCATCCAGTTCTGAAAACGATGCATCGGTCATGGACTATCCGCATCCCAATGTAAAGTTGGTGAATGGTAAGATTGATTTGAGCACTGCATATGATACCAAAATCGGTGCGTGGGACAAAACAGCAATTGTGTATGGTTATCAGGATTTTCCTTCAGGCACAAATGAAGATGAAGCGTTGGGGAAAATTATACAGCAATCCTTAAAAAGCGGGCTTACATTTTTGTCGGACCAGGATGCCCGGCCCGCGGGTGGTGCCCATCCCTATGCCCATCTTTGGGACAATGGAAACTCACCAACGCAAGAGCTTAATCGCGTAATGACCATTCGTGAATTGGCGCTGCAGAATATGGGTGAAAACAATATTAAACCAGGTACACCGATGGCAACCATCGAAGAGGTACTTGTTCCGATGTATTTCTTCCATCGCTATCAAGCGGAAGCAACTTCAAAAATTATTGGTGGTGTAAATTATCGGTATGCCCTTCGCGGGGATGGCCAATTAACAACAGCATTGGTGAGCCCGGAAGAGCAGGCAAAAGCACTTGACGCCTTGCTTGCAACGGTACAACCGGCTGCTTTGCAGCTACCTGAAAAATTGATTGCGCAAATTCCCCCACGACCATTGGCATACAGAAGCCATCGTGAATTGATTAGGGGAAAAACGGATTTGACATTTGATCCATTGGCTGCTGCTGAAAGTGCTGCTGACATTGTGCTCTCTTTGCTTTTTAATCCTGCACGTGCGGGTAGACTAGTGGAGCACCATGCAAGAAGTGCTAAGCAACCAGCACTTGAAGGTGTATTGGATAAAATTATTACCGGCACAATCAAGGCTGTACCTCAGCGTGGATACTCCGGAGCAATTCAGGTAACGGTCAACAATGTAGTGGTTTCGAATTTGCTTGCCCTGATGGCCGATGATCGCGCATCACATCAGGTGAAAGCAATTGCAGCACTGAAGGCAACACAATTACAAAAATGGCTTGCTGGTAAAGCCAACGTTACAACCGATGAATTTTGGAAGGCGCATTATGCCTATATGAATGAAATGATTGAAAATTACAAGGAAGATCCGGCAGGGTTTAAACCCGCTAAACTTGTGGAGGCTCCTCCGGGGCAACCGATTGGTTCGTTTGAGGAGGCTTGTGGGTATTAAAGCATTAATAATTATGGAAATAAAAAACTAAGCGTTGACCTTGGATTTAATATAATTGACGGCTTCACTAAAGGTTTGCAGTTTTTCTGCATCATCATCGGGAATCCGGATATCAAAGGTTTGTTCAAACTCCATTACAATTTCCGCATAGTCAAGGGAGTCGATACCAAGGTCTTTTACAAAGTTTGCATCTGGTGTAATTTCAGATTGCGCAATGCCCAATTTTTCGGTTAAGATTTGTGTGACTTTTGAAGGAATGTCTTGCATAATGGAAAAGCAGTTTCGTAAATGTATTAAATCAAAGGTGCCATTCCAAACGATTTTTTTGACTAAAAATACCTCAAAAACGCATGAAAAACTCAGTTCCGACCCCCACTTCAGATTTTACATTCAGCGTGCCCTGATGTTGTCGCATGATCTGTCGGGATAAACTCAACCCAATTCCGGAGCCACTTTTTTTGGTGGTAAAGAAAGGGATGAAGATTTTCTCCAACGCCACCGGGTCAATGCCGGTTCCGTTATCCCGAATGGAGATTATCGGCCTTGATTTTTCATTCACAAAACCTTTTAAATGGATTTTCCTGTTGGGCTGTTCGTCAAAAGATTGAATTGCATTTTTGACCAGGTTAATCACTACCTGTTCAATCATATTTTTATCGGCAGTGATTGTTAAATCGCGGGGATATATTTCTGTAGTGAGTTCGATGTTGTTTTCTGTAAACTCTTTTCGGTGCAGAACACTTACTTCTTCAAACAAGTTACTGACATTGATTTGTGAAGGCTTTGGTTTAGGGATACTGGTAAGGCTACGGAATTCTTTCACAAATTGTATTAATCCTTCGCTGCGCCTGCTAATGGTTTGCAAGGAAAGGTGGATGTCGTCCAACTGGTCTTTGGTCAATGGCAAATCGTTTTGGTCTTTTAAATGTTGCTGGAGTTCTTCTTCAACCACACCGGCCAAAGACGAGATAGGGGTTACTGAATTCATGATCTCATGCGTTAACACCCGCACAAGGTTTTGCCATGCTTCCATTTCTTTTTCCTCCAACTCAGATTGGATGTTTTGGACGGAAATCAATTTTACATGTTCACCGTGGAGCGTAAGTTCTATGGCGTAAACGGAAAGTTGTGTTATGTCCTCACCGATTTTTATCCGGATCAATTCACGGCCGCCCGTTTTCAACTTCAGAAAAATATTCACCAATACTTCACTCACCTCCGAAAGGTCCTGGACCTTTTTGATACGGCCTACTTTTAAAAGTTTGCGTGCGGCACTGTTAAAGATTTCGATTTTTCCATCCTCCTTAAAAACAATCAACCCAATGCCTACATGCATTACGATGTTTTTGAAGAAAAGGAATTCAGAATCTTTTACCCTTCTGGAGTTTCGAAGGTTGCTCATGGCTTCATTTAGTTCCTTGTGCAGGCGTTGAACCGCGGGATCTTCGGAGTTGGTTTTGAACGAATAGGAAAGGTCATCAAAACTTACAGAATCCAGAAAGGAAGCAATGTTTTGGTTGGATTTCTCCAGGAATTCAAGCAGCAGCTTGATTTGGTATAAGGAAATCAGAAAAAGCAGGATGGCACCGAACCATTCCCTTTCAAAGAGGGCCAGGCAAAAAAGGAAAATGGAAACCGCCAGTAGGAGAACTCGGGGAAGTACAGGTGATTTCCAATTTATTTTAAAGTCCATATTTCTCCATTCTCCTGTACAGGGATGCGCGGGTCAATCCAAGTTCTTCAGCAGCTTTTGAAATATTTCCGGCATGTAGTTGAAGTGCTTTTGCAATGGCAGCTTTTTCTACATCATCAAGGTTCAGTGTGTCGATGTCCTGATTTGTTGAGTTGGCCATGGATCGTCCGAACGGAAAATCTTCTTCTTGCAAACTTGTTGAGTCCGTCATGATAATGGCGCGTTCAATTGCATGTTGAAGCTCACGAATGTTGCCCGGCCAGGGATAGCGTTTCAATTTTGTAAGGGCTTCCCCTGAAATGCTGGTTACTTTTTTATTGTACTTTTTTGCATAGGTTGTTACAAAGTGGTCCGCCAACAACGGGATGTCTTCAATACGGTCGCACAATGGTGGCACATGAATTTCAACGGTATTAATCCGATATAATAAATCCTGGCGGAAAGTTCCTTCCTGCACCATTTGATGTAGTGGCATATTGGTTGCACATACCAATCGGATATCAATGGGAATTGATTGGTTGGAGCCCACCCGTGTTACTTGTCGCGTTTGTAAAACACTCAGCAATTTGCTTTGCAAACTTAAACTAAGGTTTCCGATCTCATCGAGGAATAGTGTGCCACCATTGGCGATTTCGAATCTACCGGAGCGATCTTCGCGGGCATCGGTGAATGCTCCTTTTTTATGTCCGAACAATTCACTTTCGAACAATGTTTCTGTGATTGCGCCCATATCAACCGAAATAAAATTATTTTCTTTCCGTAGGGAATGTTGGTGGACTGCACGCGCAATCAATTCTTTTCCGGTTCCATTTTCACCCATGATCAACACATTTGCATCGGTTTTTGCAACGCGTTCCACCAATCCAAAAACATCTTTGATAGCCTGGCTATTCCCAATGATCTCACTAAAAGGTTTGCTGATTTGTTCTTCCAGCAATTCTTTCGCCTTCTTCAGTTTATCAACTTCAATAAACGATTTGCGCAAGCGAAGGGCGGTAGAAATAGTGGCAACGAGTTTTTCGTTTTGCCAGGGCTTCAGGATAAAATCCGTTGCCCCATCTTTTAATGCTTTCACCGCCATTTCCACATCACCGAAGGCTGTAATTAAAATCACAACCGCTTGTGGATCGCGTTCCAGGATTTGTTCGAGCCAATAAAACCCTTCTTTTCCACTGGTAATGTCTTTGCTAAAATTCATATCCAACAAGATGACATCGTAGGTATCATTGTTTAAAAGGAATGGAATCTTCTTGGGGTTCTTCTCTATTATAACATGATGGTTTTGCTTTTTTAGCAACATCTTCGCTGCGAGCAACACATCTTCATCGTCATCAATCATTAAAATTTTTCCGCCTTCTGAAATCACGTTCTGTTGTTTAGGTCAAGTGGTACGTTACTCGAAAAACTGTGCCAGTAGCTCTCCGGCCTTTAAAGGGGCTTTTCTTCACTTTTTGTGTCCTTGAATGTACAAAGATGTTCATTAATGAACAGTAAAAAAGCTAAAAAGGATTAAAATTTGAAGGTTTAGCGTGTAAAGTCGCTGATTTCGATTTTCCCATCTTTTATCGAAACTTTTTTGTCCTGGAGAAGCAGTAGTTCGCGTATAGGTTCAGGCAATGCTATTTTTTTTAGTTCCCCATTATACAAATCAAAAAAGGTCAATTCCTTATTTTCTATATAGTAAAGTTCCTCGCCATAAAAGCCAATGTTTTGTGTTTTGGCTTTTAGCTGCTTGACTTTAATCCCTAATTGGTTGAAAATCAAAATGCCTTTCTCTTTATCGAGGATGAAAACATAGTTCAGGTATTCGCGCAAGGCAAGAACATCACCAGGGCTTGTTAAAAGATCACCCACCAATATTTCTGTCTGGATTTTTGATTCACGAGCAATGACTTTCTTTAAACTAAAGTCTGCTTTATCGAGCAGCCAGTAATTATATTCACCGGAAGGGCACGCCAGAAAAGGTTCTATGGCAAACGCAGAGTCGATCAGTAAAATTGATTGCAGTGAAAGGGTAGGATCGAGGTACTGGATTTCCCTACTATCAGCATAGTAGGTAAACAAGCGCACCCCACTCCACGGGTCAAACAGGGATGGGGTTTTTTCCAATGTAGATTCAGCAATTACTTCCCCTTTCGGATTGTATTTCTTTATTTTATTCTGTGTATCAATGGTATAAAAATCCCCCGGTCGATCAACTGCGATGTGCGCAATGGATGTTGTTTGAATGGTGATGGTGGATTGCGCAACAGCAGTAGCACTTACAAGCATGATCGTGTATAAAAGGTATGCGGCTTTCAATTTGAATACGTTTTTAGTTCTACCGTATTGCCATCGTACACTGCGTAGGTATTATGATGAACCCATTCGCCCAAGTTGATGTACCGGCTGGTATCTCCAATGGCAATATCCAATGGGAGATGGCGATGGCCGAAGATGTAGAAATCATGATGCTCTTGTTTCTCAACATCATTACAGTACACCACCAGAAACTCCTTGTCTTCGCCCAAGAAATGTTCATCGCCTTTGGTGTTATTGATCCTGCTCTTCCGTGACCAGCGATTTGCAATGGCAATGCCCAAGTTGGGATGGATCCGCGCAAACAACCACTGACAAAGTTTGCTGTTGAAAAATTTCTTTAGAATTTTATAAGTAGTATCCCCCGGGCCAAGTCCATCGCCATGCCCGATCAATAATTTTTGATCGCCTACTTTTAAAATTTCCGGTTTTCTGTAAATGGTGATGCCCATTTCTTTTTGGAAATAGTCGAACATCCACATGTCGTGGTTTCCGGTAAAGAAGCTGATCGGAATACCGGCATCACTCAGCTCGGCAAGTTTGCCTTGCAGGCGAATAAATCCTTTTGGTATGGTGTGTTTATATTCAAACCAAAAATCAAAGATATCGCCCATCAGGAAAATGTGGTGTGCCTCATGTTTGATATTTTCCAACCACGATACAATCCTTTTTTCACGCTCGAGGCTGCTGACCGCATCAGGGACACCCAAATGGAAATCGGAAGCGAAGAATACCTTTTTTCCGGCAGGAAGTGTAATGGGATCGATCATAGTATGGATACAATAATATTAAAATTCGGATGATAAATCCTTATATAAAGTGTTTGGCTAAAGCCAATTTGCAATGGGAAATTAATACCTCTGGATTCATCCAGAGGTAATCCAAAGGAGATATGAAATAGGCAAACAATTTCGGAGATTGAATTGGAATGGGCTTTAGCCCATTATTTTAAATAAAAATATTAACTGGCTTTAGCCAAAATTGTAAAACCGATAGCAAAAAAACCTCATGCCTTTTGTAAAAGTCTATATCCATTTTGTTTGGAGTACCAAAAATCGATACCCATTCTTTGATACACCCGAGCCGCGAAGAAGGATATGGCAGCATATCCTTGATAACGCAAGAACAAAGGGAATATTTGTTGATTTTGTGAGCGGGCACCAGGATCATTGCCATTGTTTGATTCCGGCCTAACCCATTAACAATTGGAATTAACGAGATATCCTGTTTCTTCCAGCTTCCAGAATTGCATATTCTTTAAAAGATTCATATTCTTTTGGATCAAGTTGCTCCAACGCTTTTCCAACATTTGAAGGCGAATAGTTTCCATCGGTTTGCCACCATTTTTTAGCTTCCTCTTTTGCTATCTCCTTGTTGATCTCTTCAAATAAATTGATACAAGAATCTGAAACCACCCAGGCATTTTCAATACTACTGTATTTTTCAAAAATCAAGGAGCGCATTTTAGTTCCGCTCTCCTGGTTCTTAAAATGCGATAAAGTATAGGAAAGCGTTTCAGGTTCTGTCATTACCATGTCCCAGTATTTTTTTGAAGAAACTACCTGACTGGTGGTAAGCATGTATCCAAAACCTTCTTCAATTGATTCTTTTGTGATAGGGCATTGGGCTTTTTTTGCTTTTTTCTTCTTTCCGAACAATTTATCGATAAAGGTCATTGGGATTGGATTTTGATTTAAAAAGGTCGCTTCCGGTTTATAGATACTCCTAAAAGGGTGAATAGTTGCATCTAAGACTTAAAAAAGTATAAAAATGTTACAATTCAATTACATCAACGTTGGTATTACTGATGTCTTTCTATGTGTAAGCCATCTGAATAATAAGTATTTAAGGATTGAATCGGCTATAGTTTGTCAGGAACTCCTCCAGTTTTTCGATTGGGATTTTTTTTGCGATAATTTTTTTCCGGTTGTCCAGTAAATAAAGTGTTGGGGTGGTAATGGCATCATATAAATCATGATACGAACCTACGTAGGTGCGTGGCCCGTTCACCGTGATCCACTTCATATTCATGTTTTTTATATAGTCTTTCATTTTCACCATGGATGTGTCGGCACTTATGGCATAGACTTCCACATCAAATTTCGTGGTTTCATAAAAATTGACAAGCTTCGGTGTTTCGGTTTTGCAATGGCCACAATCCGGATCGAAGAAAAAGAGGATCGTAAAATCTTTTTTAATATCGTACATCGAACGCGGTGCACTATTCTCGTCTTGCATAATCAGGTTGGGGGCAACGTTTCCTATTAAACTTTTGCGCAAGCGGTCTGCCTGTTCTTTTAAACTGGCTTTCGTTTTATCATTGATCCAAAAGTCCATTTCGCCAGAAGCAAAATAGATGTCATACATATTCACAAAAATTTTATCCAACCCCATTATTTCCGGGTTCTGATATTTAAAAAGGCAATTCCAAACCAGGTATTTATAGGTTTCCTGATTTCTCCTGGCAACGCTGGCCAATTGGTTTATGGCTTTTAAAAGTGTATCAGCCTGGGGGGCGTAGAGGCGGTCAAGGTATTCATTTAACTTCTCTGAATAAATAGGCTTGGGCAACCGAAGAAGGGCGTCATCGCCCAAATCAAAATTATCAAAGAAATGCTGACGGTACCATTTTAATTGGAAGGTTGAATCAATCGATCCGTCTGCCCGCACGGGTGCTTCCGGTACTTTTATTTGTTTGGTTGCTTTAAACAACCGGGCGGTCATGGTGGTAGGATGCTGATCGATAATGTTTTGTTGATAGGCCAGCACTTTTTCATTTACCTGATCGAAGGATTTTCGCGCATCTTTCTTTTGATCCGGAGATAGCGTTGAGTCTTGCAAGGTTTTAATAAAAGGTTGGGCTTCCTTATGCCGCTCCATATTGAAGTGCATGTTTTCAAAAAACAGCTTGTTGTCGATATCGTTGGTGACCACCATATTTTTAATGTAATCGGTGGTATTTGTTTTCATTGAAAAATGTTGGTTTGGCCCCACCACGATTTCAAAAATACGTGCACGGTCCAGTACCACCATGTACACACCCTGGGGTAGGGGGGTATTTTTTTTGAAAGTGAAATTTCCTTTGCTGTCTACTTTTGCGGTATCCTTGATGTGGGTACTTTCCCCATAATAGTACCCCAGATAGGCAGTTGTATCGCGAAGGCCATCGATTGAAAAATTAATAGCGTAGCCGGGTTTCTGTGCGAACAAAGGATTAGTGGTGGCAAGTAAAAAGAGGCCAACAACAATGTAAGTTCTTTGGATGCGTTTAATCATGACGGCAAATTTGTCAAAAATCATTCCTGAAATCAAATGTATGGTAAATCTTCAAAGTACTACAACGTACTGTTCAAAAGTTTAGAACGGGGATATTCCTTGAATTTTATACTTTTGTGCCGATTTTCAGTATGGCCTTAAGCATTCAACACCTCACAAAAATTTATGGACAGCAACACGCTGTTGATAACATCTCCTTTCAAATAGAGGAGGGGGAGATTGTTGGGTTTTTGGGCCCCAATGGAGCGGGCAAATCCACTACCATGAAAATTGCCACTACCTTTATTGCCCCTTCCGGTGGAACAGCTGTGGTTGGTGGTTTTGATGTGCAGGAAAATCCACTGGCCGTTCGTTCCATTACCGGCTACCTTCCTGAGCATAATCCATTGTACCTGGATTTATATGTGCATGAGTATTTGGCTTTTGTTGGAAAGCTCTACGGTTTGAAGGGCAGGACCTTAAAAAACCGGGTGGGGGAAATGATTGAGTTGTGCGGTCTCACCCTTGAACAAAATAAAAAAATCGAAACGTTATCAAAGGGATATCGGCAACGGGTAGGATTGGCGCAAGCGCTTATTCATGATCCCAAAGTATTGATATTGGATGAACCTACTTCAGGATTGGATCCGAATCAGCTTATCGAAATTAGAAACCTGATCAAGGATGTAAGCAAGGACAAAACCGTTTTGTTCTCCACCCATATCATGCAGGAAGTACAAGCACTGTGCAGCCGCGTAATAGTGATCAACAAAGGAAAACTAGTTGCCGATGACCGCATTGAAAACCTGTTGACAGGAAGGGCAACCTCCATTTCTGTTGTGGTGGAATTCGAAGGGGAAGTTTCAGGTGAAGAACTCCACACATTAGACGGTGTTGATGAGGTGCAGCAACTTAGTGCTATGAAATTCAGGGTCACGTCCAACGCTTCGAAAGATTTGCGTCCGATATTGTTTCGCTTCGCAGCGGATAAAAATTTGTCGTTGGTCGGATTGAAACAGGAAGAAGGTTCATTGGAAGATATTTTTAAATCGTTGACAAGCCAATCTGTTGCCCCATGATCCATATTTTATCAAAAGAGTTCAGCAGTTTTTTAAATTCACTCATTGCCTATATGGTGATTGGTGTTTTTCTGACAGGTGTGGGTTTGCTGATGTGGGTATTCCCGGAAACTTCGGTGCTCGATTATGGGTATGCGGATATGGATACGCTGTTTTCGTTTGGTCCCTTCGTTTTGATTTTTTTGATCCCTGCCATTACCATGCGCAGTTTTGCTGAAGAAAAAAAGGGCGGCACATTGGAGATGCTGTTGACAAAGCCCGTCACGAATTGGGATGTGATTCTCGGAAAGTACTTTGCATGTTTTCTTTTAGTTGTCTTTGCTTTGATCCCTACTATAGTTTATTACTTTACGGTGCATCAACTCGGAAGCCCAACCGGAAATATTGATACCCCCGGTGTCATTGGATCGTACATCGGTTTGATTTTGCTCGGAGGTGTTTTTTGTGGCATAGGCATTTTAGCTTCTACGCTCACCAATAATCAGATTGTGTCGTTCATCCTGGCGGCATTTTTATGTTTTATTTTCTTTTCAGGATTTGATTCTTTGTCAAGTTTGCCAGCCGTTGAAAATTATTCCTTGCAAATCAAACAACTGGGAATACTATACCACTACCAGGCATTGAGCAAAGGCTTAATTGATAGCCGCGACCTTATCTATTTTGTTAGTGTTGCGTTGATCATGCTTTCCTTCACCCATTTGATTTTACAGAGCAGGAAATGGGAAAATTGAAAAGTAAAAAATTGGGCGATGTATTGGTGTTGGCAAACATCCTTGTTTTCTGCCTGCTGTTGAATTTGGTAAGCGGACTTTACTTTTTCAGGATTGATTTAACGGAAGAGAAGCGCTACACGATCAAGCCCCAAACTCGTGAAATATTGAACAACCTCGATGATGATGTGTATGTGGAAGTTTTTTTGGAGGGTGATTTGAACCCGGGCTTTAAACGCTTTCAGAAATCCATCCGGGAAACATTGGAAGAGTTTCGGATTTATTCTGACAATAAAATCCATTATCGTTTTGTAAACCCTGCGCAAGCAGCAGGACAAAAAGCGCAGAATGAATTCATGCAGGAATTGATTTCGAAAGGGATCACACCAACCAATGTGGTGGACAGTAAAAATGGAGAACGTTCCGAACGGCTTATTTTCCCGGGTGCTGTAGTTACATACGGTGGTTTTGAAACCGGTGTTCAATTGTTGAAAGGCAACAAGGCACGAACACCGGAAGAAGAGATCAACCAATCGATCGAAGGAATAGAATATGAATTGGGGAATGCGATTTATAAATTGGTCAATCCCGATCGGGACCGTATTGGGTTTGTAACCGGCCATGGGGAGTTGGATAGTTTAGAGGTTGCCTCACTCAACAATGCAATGCTCGAAGCCTACGATGTTTTCAAAGTAAACCTGGATCGCACACAAGATTTGAGTATTTACAATGCACTCCTTATTGCCAAGCCCACAAAACCTTTCTCAGAACAACACAAATTTTTGCTTGATCAGTATTTAATGAAAGGTGGTAAGCTGATGTTCCTCATCGATAAACTTGGTGCACAGATGGACAGTGCTTCCAATGAAAACTATTTTGCATTTCCGTATGACCTCAATCTTGATGATCAATTGTTTAAATATGGTATCCGCTTGAATTTTGATTTGGTGCAAGACCAAAGTTCAGGGATGTACCCGGTCGTAACGGGCCTGGTAGGGAATAAGCCCAATATGCAATTGATGCCCTGGCCATATTTCCCCTTGATCAATCGCTATGCTGATCATCCTATTACTAACAACCTTGATGCTGTTGTAACGAAATTTGTTGGAAGTTTGGACACCGTAAAGGCCGATGGTGTAAAGAAAACCCCGCTGTTGTTTACTTCGGAGTATTCGCGAAAAGTCACTTCGCCTGTGAATGTTTCTGTTAATTACTTGCGAAGGAATATACGCGCTGAAGATTTTGTTCATCCGTTTGTGCCGGTGGGATATCTATTGGAAGGGAGCTTCACTTCGCTTTATAAAAATAGGTTTATCCCGGAAGGAAATGAAAAGGCAAATTTTAAAGGGGAAAGCGTTCCCACCAAAATAATTGTCATTGCCGATGGGGATATTGCCCGCAACGATGTCAATCCAAGAAACGGAAACCCACAAGAATTGGGTTTTGATCCGTTCACGCAAGTTACTTTTGCAAACCGTGATTTGTTGATGAACGCACTTGCTTATTTAACCAATGAAGATGGTTTGATCAAAGCTCGCAACAAAGAGATAAAAATCCGACCACTTGACCGCGAACGTATTAAAAACGAAAGACTGAAATGGCAATTGATCAATTTGATCTTGCCGCTGGTTTTATTGTTATCAATCGGTGTTGTGATCGGCATTGTAAGAAAAAGGAAGTACGCGCGCTTTTAGCCATGCAGGAAAAGAAAAACATACGACTACTGATTTTGCTGGGAATGCTTTCCATCGCCACCATGGGTGTGCATTGGCTAAGTCAGCGCACGAAAGG
Source organism: uncultured Roseivirgaceae bacterium (assembly GCA_964398945.1). Classification (GTDB taxonomy): domain Bacteria; phylum Bacteroidota; class Bacteroidia; order Cytophagales; family Cyclobacteriaceae; genus JBGTGG01. The sequence goes on from CAYNOT010000020.1 coordinate 68,674, forward strand.
TTTTGAAGTAGATAAGGATCTTTTTCGTGTAGCGGAACTGGGGAACATTGATGAAGTGATCATGGAGTCGGGTGGTAAAAAAGTTGTGCTGAAATTTGATGGCACCCGATGGATGGCCAATGACTATGTTGCCGATCGAAATATGATAGATGTCTTGTTCGCCACAATGGCACAAGCCGAGCCCAAGCGTCCACTCGCAAATGCGTTACGCGATTCCGTAAGCAATACACTTCGATCTGAAGGCGTGCATGTTTCACTTTTTTCTGATGGAAATGTGGTAAAGGAATTTTATGCCGGAGGAAACCCGCAAAAGACCCAGGCATATTTTCTTGGTTCCGATGCAACCCCGTATTATATGTTGATACCGGGTTATCGGGTTTATGTATCCGGAATTTTTGAACTGCACGAAAGTGACTGGCGCGATAAATATGTTTTTGGGTTTAACTGGCGAAATTTCAAATCCTTATCTGTAGGGTTTCCCGATCAGCCACAACAAAATTTTCAAGTTTCCAATGCGGATAGATTTTTCGGGATTGAAGGGATAAAAACAGACACAACCCGTTTAAATGATTTTCTGGACCAGGTCTCCCTTTTAACAGTGGACCAGTATTTACAAGAAATCCCGGAAGCGACCACCCTTCCGGCTGTAACAATTTCCGTTTTTACGATCGGGGACCGGGAGTACAAACTTGCCCTCTTTTCAATGCCCGAAAAACGGCAATACCAGGGGTTGGTCAATGGTCATTCGGGGGCGTTGTTTTCCGCGGCCAAAATCACCCCGCTTTTGCGAGGAAAGGATTACTATAGGGTGAAAGAAGGCCAGTAATTGCCTTTTTGTACTCCTGAAATCGAACGTTTCCTTTATTCGCATTTCTTTCTAACTTTACCCGCTTGAAAAACATTAAACCACTATTCACTGATGAAGTTTATCGCAAACTCTGCTTATCTGCTTAAGCAACTCGCTAATATTAATGGGGTTATCACCACCAACCCGGTTGTCCCTATACTTGAAAACTTCTTGTTTGAGCTTGATAAGGGCAGTTTGACTGTTACCGCTTCCGACCTCCAAACCTCCATGATCACGGAATTGCAGGTGGAGTCAAAGGAGAAAGGAAATATTGCTGTTCCTGCCCGGATTTTATTGGATACCCTTAAAAACTTGCCAGAACAACCCATTACGTTTTCGATTGACGAGTCTACGTACAGTATTGAGATTATCTCTGACAATGGACGCTACAAACTTTCGGGTGAGAATGCTACGGATTTTCCAAAGGTTCCTTCTGTTTCCAATGATTTTTCTGCGGAGATTTCATCTGAAGTATTGGCACGTGCCATCAACAACACCATTTTCGCTACCAGCAATGATGAATTGCGGCCAGCGATGACGGGGGTTTATGTAAACCTTGGCGAGAAGAAAACTATTTTTGTGGCCACTGACGGCCACCGATTGGTGCGGTACGGCAGAGCGGATGTGCAGTCTGAAAATGGAAACGCCATTATCATACCGCGCAAAGCATTGAACCTTATCAAAGCTACATTGCCAACAGAAAATACAAGTGTAAGCCTCGATTTCAATATGTCGAATGCATTTTTCAAGTTCGGTAATATCAAAATGATTTGCCGCTTGATCGATGAGCGTTTTCCGGATTACGAAAATGTAATCCCTTCCGGAAATACCATTGGTATGACGATCGACAGGGGTGAATTCTTAAGTGCCTTGAAACGTATTTCTATCTATGCCAACAAAACCACCCACCAGGTAAGAATTAAAATTACCGGTAGTGAATTGCAGATATCAGCGGAAGATTTGGATTTTTCCAATGAAGCGAATGAGCGGTTGAGCTGTGAGCATGAAGGAGAGGATATCGAAATTGGGTTCAATGCAAAATTCTTGTTGGAGATGTTGAACAATTTGGATACCGATCAGATCCGTTTGAATATGTCGGCACCAAATAAGGCGGGTATTATTGTACCGGTTGAGAAAGATAAAAACGAAGATATTTTAATGTTGGTGATGCCAGTGATGCTCAACCAATACGTTTAGCTGATTTTCTTTATGAGGATAATTATTTTCCTGCTCTTTATTATTGTGGGGATTTGTGCCGAAGAAGCAAAAGGCCAGCAGCTTTTTGCATCTGCAAATAAGGGGCAGGTGACCTCACCTGTTTTTTTATCCACCACTGATTATGGTTCCTTTGGAAACGTAGTCTTGCCTCCTGGCTACCGAATGAAAAAGGTAGGGTCTACATTGACAATAGCAGGTGCTGCAATGTTCCTGGGGGGGATTATTGTGATTTCAGAAGCGGACAAAACCACCTACTACAACTACAGTACCGGGCAATATGAATATAACGATCCGAAAATTTTTTTAGGATCGCTCATGTTGGTAGGGGGTACAGGAATGATGGTCCCGGGGATAATTTTTTGGGCAAAGGGTGCGAAGCGATACAATCGGTACCTGGATAATTTACAGGGTACGGTGGGGATCAGTGGAACAGGCCTGGCCGTAAGATTAAAATTATAACGCTGCCCGGGCACCCAACTCGATCACCTGCATATTCTCAATTTTCTTTTCATTTAGATCGAATCGAATGACCGTTCGGATATGATGAAAACCGTGTTTTCCTGCAGCGCCCGGATTGATAAATAACATATTTCGCTTAGCGGGGTCTTTTTCCACCCGAAGTATATGCGAATGGCCACACACAAAAATATCCGGTATCCGGCTACTCAGAATACTTTTAATTCGCTGGTTATAGCGCGGAGGCGCCCCGCCAATATGGGTCATCCATATCTTACAACCCTCTACCTTAAACCATGCATCTTCCCCGGTAATTTGCCTCACTTCGTGGCTGTCAATATTTCCGTATACAGCTCGAAGTGGTTTGAAGTCATTTAAGCGCTCAATTATTTCCACTGAGCCAATATCCCCGGCATGCCAGATTTCATCACACTTTTCAAAATGTTGGAAGATTGCTTCGTCAAGAAATCCGTGTGTATCTGAAATCAGTCCGATTTTCATTATCAATAACCGTAAGGTGCGGGAAATATAATTATTATCAATAATTTGGGGCTGTAAATGTCCCAGATTAATCCAGAAGATACAAATGCTTTTTGAGGAGGAAGTCTTATCAGGTTGGGGAAATATTCCAAAAGCAAAATGTAAAGTAGCGTATCCGGTTACCGAAGCGCAACTTTCACAACATCAATTCGAAAACCCTGTGATCCCGCGCGGACTTGGTCGAAGCTATGCTGATCAGTCAACCAATAGCAACGGCTTGGTTTTAAAAATGGAGCGGATGAACCATTTTTTATCTTTTGATGAAGAGAATGGTATCCTCGTTTCCCAGGCTGGCACAAGCCTTGAAGAAATCATTGAATTTCTTGGGCCAAGAGGATGGTTTCCGTTAATCACCCCGGGAACAAAATTTGTAACACTCGGTGGCGCTATTGCCAATGATATACACGGAAAAGCACACCATGTTGATGGGTCGTTTATCGCTTGTGTTAACTGGTTTACGATTGTTTTGGCAGATGGTCGTATTGTAAAAGCAAGCCGTGAAGAAAACAGTGATCTTTTCTACGCAAACTTTGGTGGGCTTGGATTGTTGGGTACTATCCTTACCGTTTCAATTCAACTTCGGAAAATTTCATCAACTTATTTTAGACAAAAAGCAGTTGTTGCTAAAAATTTGGAAGAAATGCTTGCCGCTATTGATGCGGCTGATAAAACGTATACTTCATCTGTCGCGTGGATAGATTCGTTGGCAACCGGAAACCGAATTGGGCGTGGGGTGTTGACGATGGGAAACCTGGCTACTGTTGATGAGTTGCCGACTTCGCTAAAATCCAACCCGTTAAAAATCGGGAAGCGGCCAAAACTCAATGTGCCTGTTTTTTTACCCGGGTTTACACTTAACACATTTACTGTTCGGATTTTGAATTCAATAATCAATTGGAAGCAAAAAGGAGGGAATGGGTTTTTCCATTATGATAACTTCTTTTACCCCCTTGATGCGATCATGAATTGGAACCGTGGCTATGGCAAACGCGGCTTTATCCAGTATCAATTTGTTATCCCGATTACTGACGGACATAAAAACATCACCGAAATTTTAAAAGCAATTGCTTCCAGTGGGTGTGTCCCTTTCTTGAATGTGTTAAAAAAATTCGGAAAAGGACAAGGATTACTTTCATTTCCCAAAGAAGGCTATACATTTGCAATTGACTTTCCAATCACCAAAAACCTGAAGGCTTTTACAAAAAGGCTAGATCAAATGGTGTTGGATGCAGGTGGAAGAATTTATTTAGGGAAGGATGCATTTTTAGATGAGCAAACTTTTAAGGCAATGTATCCGGAATTTGAAGAGTGGTTAGCAATTAAAAAGAAGTATGACCCAACCAATACATACACCTCCGACCTCTCGCGAAGGATCGGCCTCACGAAGTAAGAATATTTTCGTTCTTTTTCTGTTCTGCATTTTCTGCACATGCCCAGATAGTGTTCTTAGTCAGGAGCGGGGATTTAAATTTGGCCAAGCTACATACGCTGAACTCAACCAGTTTACATACGCATTGGATACCGGTGCAAGTGCAATTGTCTTAAATGAATTTGGTGAAGCGTATATCGATGGAAACGACTTTCAACTCAATTTCGAATACCATGTCAAAATCAAAATCCTGAAAACAGAAGGACTTGACAAAGGTAATTTTGAAATCGCTTTGAGAAAAAATGGGCGGAGCATGGAGGTATTAACGGATGTTGAAGCCGCCTCTTACAATCTTCAAGACTACAAGATTGTTGAATCCAGGCTTGAGCGTAAAGGTGTGTATACCGAAAACATGGGCGAATACTGGGACTTGAAAAAATTTGCCATTCCCAATGTACGTGTGGGTAGTGTCATTGAAGTCAAGTATACTTTGAAGTCACCTTTTATTATGAATTTTCACCAGTGGGAATTTCAATCGGATATCCCGAAACTGAAGAGTGAATACTGGGCTAAAATCCCGGGGAATTACCTGTACAATATTTCCCTCAAAGGCTTTTTGAAACTTGTTAAAAATGAATCCACGCTTGTGAAGGAGTGTTTGCGAATGGGGTCAGGCAAAGCGGATTGTGCGCTAAATAAATATTCTATGACCAATATTCCGGCCTTTATAGAAGAGGAGTATGCAACAGCAAGTTCAAATTTCATTTCGGCAATCAATTTTGAACTTACTGAAATCCGATATTTTGATGGCCGGGTTGATAAAGTGACCAAAGAATGGAAAGATGTTGACGATGAATTAAGACGGGACCAGAAGTTTGGTACGCAGCTCAAAAGAGGAAAAGAGATAGCCGTGGAGATTGACAAACTAACCAGGAATACGACTGACGATTTTGAAAAGGCCAACCAGGTTTTTGATTTTATCAAATCGTGGTATCGGTGGAATGGTACGTATGGGAAGTATAGTGAGTTTGGAATTAAAAAGGCGTTTGATACCAAGGTTGGAAATGTTGGGGATATTAACCTCTCACTGATTGCGGCATTGAGGTTTGCAGGCCTTGGTGCAGATCCGGTTTTATTGTCGACACGGGAAAATGGGATTGTTACGGATCTCCATCCGGTATTGAGTGACTTTAATTATGTAGTAGCAAAATTTGATCATGAAGGAAAAACATATTTACTGGATGCCACCGATGACTTCATGCCGTTCGGTCTTTTACCGGAAAGGTGTTTGAATGGAAAGGGTAGGGTCTTGGGGGATAAAAAATCATTTTGGATCAACATCGAACCGATAGATAAAAGGAAATCCCTTTCGGTGATCAATCTCAAACTTGAGCATGATGGGTATTTACGTGGAACCATTCAAAATTTATACAGTGGTTACGAAGCTGCAGCAAAACGAAAAAGTATTTTTGGTTTTTCTTCCGTAACGGAATATTTCAAGGACCTGGACAATAAACTGACGAATATTGAGATAACAGCTTCTGAACTTGAAAACCTTGACGATCTTTCAAAGCCACTGAAAGAAAAATTAGTAGTTGGGATTGAGGCATTTGACGAGCTTTCCGCAGCTACAATTTACTTTAATCCTTTCCTGGTTCAGCAATGGAAGGAAAACCCCTTCAAGTCAAGTGAGCGGTTGTACCCGGTTGACTTCGCTTACCCACTGGAATGGACCTTGAGTGTTCAACTTGAATTGCCCGACAATATGTACCTCGAAGAAAATCCCGAGCCGGTTGCGTTGGCCTTGCCGGGAAATGGTGGTTATTATCGTTATCAGGTAACAGAAATGGGCAAACAAATTTCAATGCAAAGTACGTTGATGATCAACAGGCCCCTTTTTCATGCTGCGGAATACCACTACTTAAAAGAACTTTTCAGTCGGGTAATACACACCCAAAACATCGATTTGGTTTTTATAAAAAAATAATCAAAAAAAATAAATTTAGATTCATCGGCCTACCGGGCAAATAGTCGAATTATTTGTTTCTTGAAAAGATTCGTGCTTTGTTCTTTCAATGGATTTTGTACGTTTATTTCTGAATTGAATTTAGGCGAACACTTATTTTTTTTCTAAGTGCCCAGGTCTCCATCCAAAATACACACCGCATGAAAAATTTAATTTTTATACTCATCCTGTTCCCAATGATAGGAGTGGCGCAATCGAATACAAAGGCCCTGGATGAAAAGGATATCCCCCTGGAAAAGCGTTATGAGATCATGAAAGAAACTGCACAGACATTTAAAGAATATAAAGTTATTAAGCGTGAAGTGTTGGATGGTGTATTGAAAATCTCGTTGGACTCCATTGCTGCATTGGAGTTAAAACTTACTGAAGCCAAAGGTGCAATTTCAGCGTTTGATCAAAAAATCAAAGAAGCAGACCTTGCGCGCGATCAGGCCTACGCAGAGAAGGCGGAGATGGAATATGATGCAACGCACATGACGGTAATGGGCATCTCATTTAACAAAGCTTTTTTTGCTTCGTTGATGGGAATTATCATTGCGGCCCTCCTTGTCTTCTTAGGATTGGTAGGCGGACGATTGAAAATGGTGTATTCAACGTTGAGAGAGAAACTGGAAAATTTGGATATCATCACAAAAGAATTTGAGGAGTACAAACGAAAAGCGTTGGATAAACAAATGAAGCTTTCCCGTGAACTTCAGGATGAGCGTAACCGGTTGGCGGAAATGAGAAATTAATTCCTATTGACCAAAATGGAAGCTGCACGGGATTGTGATCCTAAAAATCCCGTGATTCAAAAAATTGAATTACAAATCGTACGGCAGAAATGGGCCTACATCCCCACCATACCGGTGTACCTCACGAATAATTGAAGAATTGATGTACGCAAACTGCGGTGACGTAATCAGAAATACGGATTCAAGGTCTTGGTTGATATTTCGATTTACCTGTGCAATGCTATTTTCGTATTCAAAATCGGTAGTGTTGCGTAATCCCCGCAATAAATAATGGGCATTGTTTCTACGTGCAAACTCAGCTGTTAACTCGGCAAATACTTCTACCCGAATGGAGGGATAACTTTTAAAGGTTTGTCGTATTTTTTCAGCCATGAAGTCAACATCGAAATACCGGTTGCTTTTTTTGGTATTGTGCCCCATTGCAATAACGATCTCATCAAACAACAATAGTCCACGGAGCACAATATCTTCATGGCCTTTGGTAAAGGGGTCAAAAGAACCTGGGAAGACCGCTATTTTTTTATCCATTTGGAGGTTTTTGCCTGCCTATTTATTGGAAAGATGAATCCCGAACAAGTCAAGAAATGTGTGCTCCTGAATTTCGTCAAACATGTATCCAAATTGCAAAAAGTCAGGACGGCCTCCAAACGTTACATTGTTGATGTATTTGTAGAACTCGTGATAGTGTGGTGAATTCTTTCCGATGTATCCCCACAATACCACCTGGCTTGTGGCTTGGTCCATCTTTAACGATTTCAATACCAACATGATGTACCGCACGTAATCAGAAAATTGCTTTACTGCAAACTGATTGTAATACACCAATTTTGTACCGGATGTTGAAATGATATGAAGCTTGAACCGATCCACAAAGACATACAATGGATTGTCCCTACGGTTTTGGGCGTAATTCATTACCCCATCAATGAGGGAAGCGGATTGATGGGAAAAAAGGATTTCCTTGTTGGGATATGTTTTGTTCAACCACTCTTTCAGGTCTTTATTGATCGCGAAGACGGTAATGGCATTTGCCTCCTGGTTGGAGACATAATCAAAGTCTTCAATCGCAGGGTTGATGGCTGCGTTGTATTGTAAGTAGTCAGGTAATGAGGCTTCAGAAAAAAGGACTTTCGGTACCTGGACAAATTTCTGGTTTTTGATCGAAACCTTTATTGAATTCCAGAAACCTGCTTTGATAACCGGATGGCTGTCAAAAAGTTGGTCAAGTACTTCCAGGAGTTCCTTGTTGGAATTGACATTCGGCAAAACGTAATCCTCAATCAATAATATCCTTGCTTCACCCGGTTCAATGACACCAATCTGGATGTCGCGTGTACCAATATGAATCAGGAGTTGATAGCGCTGAATCTGATCTTCATCAAACCGCTCATCTTTGATCTTCTTGATTAATTTATAGTTGAGCGTAGTGGTTTGCAAAGTTATTCCCAGTTACCTATAGTTGAAACATCATTTCTGTCACCAAAACCAAGTGGTTTTCGATTTTTAGCTTCGTTGCTGGCACGCCTTTCCGGATTGATCGGGGCCGGGTCAACTACTTCTATTACGTTTACCTTCACGTTATTTCTTTCAATTTTTCCGGTAAAGATGTTGAATTGTTTACCATTGGACCCGGGAATATCTGCCAACGTTTTAATGTTAACTTTTGGGTTAAGTGCATAGTCCCAAATAGAAATCAGAAGTTGCCCTTTTCTAACATGGTCACCGGGCTTTACCTCTGCCATATAATTTACGGTACCTTTGTCGATAAACTTAAGCTGTTCAGTTTGGTCTTTTCCCGTCTTCTTAATTCGATAGGCAGAAGCCGTTTTCACAACATAGGCACCCAACTTTGTATCAAATCCCATAAACGTACCGTTGTCTGCAGCAGTGATGGTGTAGGTCTTTTTAAAAATTTTGTCTTTTACCGAAATGCTGCCAAGAGTGTCAATCTTTACATGGATACTATCTTTTCCGTAGCTTAATGGGATAATGGTTTCCGTACGTTGTGTGATCGGCACCACGCCATTTTCAATAAAATTGATCAACGTATCCCAACTGGAAGTGTACTTACCATGTTGTTCCAGAAAGGCTTTCTCAGCTTCACGGATGATTTGCAGTTTGTCGATGATTTGCTTTTCTGTATCAGCAATTGACTCCTGGAATTCAATCGTGGAATTGATATTACTGTACAAATAGTAGGCAAGGCCAAGACTTACAATGAAAAGAGCGTAGGTAAGTATTTTGGTAAGATTCATTTTTAATGGTTTAGTCTGCAATAATAAATATTTTAAAGGGTAATTCACAAGGCAAATTCCATAGAAACCATATTAAATAGTGTAAAACCCATGGAGATTTTCCAGTTGTTTGGCATTTGGGCACAGCCGGAAAATCCCGTGTTTTTGTTCAAGTGGTAGCTGGTCGATTTCATCGGTCGATAGGAAAGAAACATTTGAAATAATCTGTGTTTGGGGGTTCAATTCAGGGTCGATACCAACTTTCAACGTGCCCCCCACGCGTTCCACTGCAAAGAAAAGTTCAACTGCATGCAGGGGAGGTTGAATAAATTCACAACCAAAAAGAAACCTGCCCGGTTTTATGGTCAGTCCGGTTTCTTGTTCAAATTCTTGATGCAGGGCCTGCGCAATGGACTGGCCAGTTTCAATGCCCCCGCCAGGAGGAGCCCAGAAATCGTTAGGGGTCAATGACTTATGGTTCACCATCAGGATTTTATTGTCTTTCCAGCAAATTCCGCATACGCGGATGCGAACGCGGTTTCCAAATTTTTCAATGATTTCAGTATTCAAAGCGCAGGTAATTAATTCTTTTTCCGTTAAAAAGTCACATTCTACCTTTAAAACTTAAGTATTTGGTCGAATTGTTGTTTCGAGTCATTAAATTTGGACAAAAATCTTAATTGCCATGAAGAAGAACATATTATTATTCGCAGCACTTCTATTCGCTTCTGCCGGGTTTGCACAACAGGTTGAAAAAGAAAGTGGGCCTGTAATTCAATGGGAAGAAAAGTCGTACGATTTTGGTGAAATTGAGCAAGGTTCTACCGTTGAACACACGTATAAGTTTACCAACGTTGGAAACGAGCCCCTGATTATTACCAATGTTCAGGTAACGTGTGGATGCACTACACCAAAAGGTTGGCCGCGTGACCCGATTATGCCCGGTGGAAAAGCTGAAATCACAGTGGCCTTCAATAGTGCAGGCAAAATGGGCAAAGTAGACAAGACCGTTACTGTTGTTTCAAACGCCACAGGAACAAACCGTGTAAGTTTCTCAACCCTGATCACTACGCCCAAGCCGCAGTAGTTTTTATTCGTAGAAAGTTTTAAGAAGCCTCATGCGTGTGAGGCTTTTTTTATTTTCTGGAAATCCCCAAAAACAAAAATGACCATCCTAAAATTAAAGACACACCACCGAATGGCGTTATGGCCCCAAAAGTTTTTATACCTGTGAAGCAAAGCAGGTAGAGCGAGCCACAAAACAACATACAGCCAAAGAAAAAACCCCAGGCAGAAAAGCGCAAAAATTTAGAAGTATTTTCTTTGGAAAGAAGTCCAACCACCAGCAAACCCAAGGCATGATAGAATTGATACCGAACAGCAAGTTCATACGTATCCAATCTTCCTGTTTCCATCAGCATATCTTTAAAGGCATGGGCACCAAAGGCCCCGATGGCAACAGCGAGTCCACCCAGTGCAGCCGCTGTCTTCAATATGGTAGCACTATTTTTCACGGTCCCCAAAAATTGTGGATCCTATTCGCACCATGGTACTGCCTTCGTTTATTGCCAACAAGTAGTCGCCACTCATGCCCATAGAAAGTTCTTTCATTTCAAAGGGAGGTGGCAGCGATGTGTTTTTTATTTTTTCGAACATATTTTTTAAATGGGAGAATTCCATTCTAACAGTTTCGGGGTTATCGATAAAGGTTGCCATTCCCATTAGGCCAACAATTTTAATGTGTTTCATTGTTGCTACTTCATTGCTCTTAACGATATCTTCCAACTCAGCTTCCGATAATCCAAATTTTGATTCTTCGCGAGCAATGTGCACTTGTAAAAGACAAGGAATGGTACGGTTGCATTTTTTTGCTTCTTTGTTGATTTCCTTCAATAGCTTAAAACTATCAACGGAATGGATCATCGAAACAAAGGGCGCAATGTATTTTACTTTGTTGGTTTGGAGATGGCCGATCATGTGCCATTGGATGTCTTTCGGGAGGGTTTCATATTTTGAAGCCAACTCCTGAACCTTGTTTTCCCCGAATATGCGCTGGCCTGCTTGATACGCCTCCAGTATAGTGGCATTCGGCTGCGTCTTGGAAACCACCACCAATGCTACCGATTGAGGTAAGGTTAATCGAACATTAGCTATGTTTTTTTCAATATTCATTCCGTATTTTTTGTTCCTTTGCAAACATTAGGCATCATTCCGTAAAGATATGGCCATCCTTGGAACATTACTGAAAAAAGGAATTAAGATTCGTGAAATGATGGAGCAGGAGTATGCTGCCCCATTTGACCTGCAAAAGGAAGTACTTCGTGAACTGATGATCACGGCCAAGGATACTGCGTTTGGAAAGCGGTACGATTTTCACGAAATACTAAACGCGTTTAGGTCCAATCGGAATGATTTCTATGAGCTTTACAAGCACAAGGTCCCGATCCATACCTACAATAAGATTTATAATGATTGGTGGAAGCTTTCGCTGCAAGGCGTGAAGGATATTTGCTGGCCGGGCCGGATGAAATTTTTTGCGCTAAGTTCCGGAACCTCAGAAGCGGCCTCCAAATATATCCCGATCACCAAGCAAATGACCAAGGCGATTCAGCGTACCAGCCTTCGTCAGATCCTTACACTTTCCAAATACGATTTGGAATCCAAACTTTTTGAGTCGGGTATTCTTATGTTGGGGGGTAGTACCCACCTCAATAAAAGGGGAAGTTATTTTGAAGGTGACCTGAGTGGGATACAGGCGGCACGTTTGCCGTTTTGGTTCCAACATTTTTATAAACCCGGAAAAAAAATAGCCAAGACCAGGAACTGGGATGAGAAACTTGACGATATCACCCGAAAAGCCCCGGAATGGGATATCGGGATTATTGTCGGTGTACCCGCATGGATTCAAATCCTGATGAAAAAAATAATTGCCTATCACAAGGTGAACAACATTCACGAGATATGGCCAAACCTACAGGTTTATGTGCATGGAGGTGTGTCGCTTGACCCCTACCGAAAAGGATTCGAGAAATTATTTAGCCGGCCAGTCCATTATATCGAGACATACCTTGCTTCAGAAGGATTTATTGCCTTTCAAGCGTATCCTGATCGCAGATCGATGCGGTTGGTATTGAACAATGGGATTTTCTATGAGTTTGTGCCTTTCACGGAAAGCAATTTTGATTCAAATGGTGACATCAAAGAAGATGCAACATCCTTATTGATCAATCAGATAGAAGAAGGTGTAGAGTATGCCTTGTTAATGTCATCGTGTGCAGGCACCTGGCGCTATATCATTGGGGATGTTATCAAATTCACTTCCCTTGCAGAGTCGGAAATTATCATCACCGGAAGGACCAAGCATTTCTTAAGCCTCTGTGGTGAACACCTCTCTGTCGATAATATGAACAAGGCTATTGAAATGGTGGCCAGTGATTTGAATGTAGAGATAAAAGAGTTTACGGTGGCAGGTATCCCCCACGAAACGCTGTTTGCGCATCATTGGTTTTTAGGTGTGGATACCCCCGTGGATGCGACTCTTGTAAAAGAAAAACTCGATGCGCATTTAAAACTTTTAAATGATGACTATGCTGTTGAGCGAACTGCGGCACTAAAGGATATAATTGTAGATGTGTTGCCGATCAAAGTTTTTTATGAATGGATGGAATTGAAAGGAAAGGTTGGCGGTCAAAACAAATTTCCAAGGGTGATGAAAAATGCCCAACTCTCAGATTGGAAAGATTTCCTTAGCACTCGATAATGGATATAGTCGCAAAGGGGGTTGTATCAGGGATTGTACTTGCCTTTTTAATCGGCCCTGTTTTTTTTACAATTATTCAAACCAGTATCGAGCGGGGTTTTTCCAAAGGGGTTTTGGTGGCTGTGGGGGTTTCCGTGAGTGATGCTGCTTACATTGTACTTTCGTATTTAGGATTGTCACAATTGATCGTAGATGAATCGCTGAGGATATACCTTGGCTATACGGGTGGGATTGTTTTGCTCTCGTTCGGGATTTACTACATGTTTTTCAAGAATAAAAAATTAATATTCCATTCCACTGCTCCACCAAAACAACAGGGGCTTTTTCGCTATATCGCGAAAGGGTTTGTGATCAACGGCATTAGTCCAATGGTGTTGGTTTTTTGGATCGGAACGGTTGGGCTCGCGACATCAGAATTTGGCTATACCACCACAATGCAAGCTTCCATTTATTTTTCAACCATTGTTGCGACTGTTTTCCTGACCGATGTGCTAAAAGCAAAACTTGCAGATAAGTTGAGGGCGTTGATCACCGCACGGTTTATCCGGATATTGAATGTTACACTCGGAATTGTTTTTATAATCTTTGGCAGCAGGCTCTTGCTGTATGCTGGTAAAGTCCCGGGGTTGTAGTTGTTGGCAATTGGTTGATAGTTGTTTTATTTTTCTGCGATGTATTCAACATTGCCAACAATTCAAGACTCAATAGGCAGGACTATTAATCTTGCAGCACGTTGCTAAGAAAACTGGATTTCAACAACATCCAAAGCAACAACAACAGAATAGCCCATTGTAGATATGGATAGTAATAATCCGTAGTGTCTTTGAACCGTGATTCTTTTATTTCAGCTTTTTCGTATTCATCGATCCGTTCAAATACTTGTTCGAGTGCCTTGTTGTCCGTAACCCTAAAAAATTCCCCACCACCAATCTCAGCAATCTTACGCATCGTGCCTTCGTTTACGGTGTTTTCCACCATGTACGGCCTGCCAAAAAAGTCTTTGCCCATAGGCACCATGCCTTCTTTGCCTACTAAAATTGTATAGACTTTTATATTGTAGGCCCCCGCCAACTCTGCTGCTGTTATCGGGTCTATATTTCCCGCAGTGTTATCACCATCACTCAAAAGTATGCAGACTTTTGATTTAGCCTCAGAGTCGCGCATACGGTTTGTGACTACTGCCATGGCGCTACCAATGGCTGTCCCGCGGTTCTCAATCATTTCAAAATCAATTTCTTTCAAATAGGATTTTAGAAGTTCATAATCGGTGGTAAGCGGGGCAAGTGAAAAGGCGTCACCTGAAAAAACAACAATCCCAATCCGATCTTGCAGCCGGCCATCAATAAAATTTTCCGCCACTTTTCGGGCTGCATCCAATCGGTTTGGTAGAAAATCTTCAATTTTCATGGAATGGGATATATCCAATGCCAGCATAATATCAATTCCTTCCGTCCACTGTTCAGTTTTTTCATTTGTTTTTTGTGGCCTTGCCAATGCAATTACCAACAAGCATAGGACCAACATCATGACCACATCGGGGATCAGGCGGACCAGGTTTAATGCAGATGACTTTAGGTCGCGTTGTGCAAGTGCTACCGGTAGTTTTTGGTTGAATTGATAGCGTAGGAGCCACCGTAAGAAAAATAAGACAGGAACAGCCAGCAGGAAATACAGATACGCGGGGTGCTCCCACGTGAAAGATTTGAATTGGCCAGGGAAAAACCATTCAATCGAATACCAGGATAATGACAATTGACTATCCATGTTGGAGCTTATCTAATGTGGTTGAGAAACGAATGTTTGCGTACTCCAATAACCCCTCCAGCGTGTCCATTGCAAGGGAGTGATTTCCATAGATCGCACGGTCTACTGCATTCAGGTTTTGTTCTACACCTTCTTCGCCAATAACGGTAAGCGTTTCTTTCGTGGTCATTTTGGTATAAGGGACCGCCTCCAGTTTTTCGAGGTATTTTTTCCAAACAAAAAGAAGGGTCTCCACTTCATTGCGGTCGTACTTTTTGCCGATCATGTTGAGGTACTGGGAGTATTTTTCAATAAACAGGTGATGGTTTTTTTGCAATCTCCTGATTTTGAAATACCGTCTTATTTTTTTTCCGAAAACAAAAATGACCACAATTATAGCAATGAGCAAGGCACCTAAAACAATTATCAGGATAGGATAATTGAATTGGATCAATACGGGTTGATAAGCAGTATTTTCTTTTAAAGGCAACTGCTCAGCATTTACCGAATCCGGAACATCAGCAACCAGTTGGGTCAGTACAATACTTGAAAGGGGGGAGTTTACAATGGTGCAATCTTGTCGGTTGATTTGATAGACCGGTAACCTTAGGAAAAGGATCGAATCGATTTCAAATGTGCTGAAAAAATATACGGTGCTGTCGAAACTTTCTGCGTTTGTGGTAACGGTCGGAAAATATTTTTTCCGCTCATATTCAAAGGGCGCAAAATCAAATGTTGAATCCGGAAAAATTACGGTGAGGTTGCTGGGGTATTTTGCTGTCAGATAGAAACCCGTTGATTCACCAATTTTGATACTGTCTTTCAAGAATCCACTGGTCACGGTAACCGCTTGTGCGTTGGCAACTGTAAGCCGACAAAGAAAAATCAATGCGAAAAACAAAAAACTTTTTCTGCTCATACCCCCACTTCCCTTACAGCTTCATGGTTTGATTTCGAACTTTAAACAACTTCAGCAAGTTAGGAACATAATCCTGGCCCGTGTCTATCGAAATAAAATTTATTTGGTGCTTTCTGCTAAACTTTTCCAGCCCGGCCTTGCGCTCTTCGTGGTGCTGACTGATTTTTTCCCTAAAATCCCCAAAGGAGGTATTCACCCAAAGTGTTTTGTTTGACTCTTTATCAATTACAGGCACAATACCTAATTTCGGTAGTTTGGTTTCACGCTTGTCACTGATGTGGATCACCACTAAATCATGTCTTCGTGCCAATGCCTTTAATGACGATAAGTAATTATCATCGATAAAATCAGAAACGAGAATGATCACGCTTCGTCTTTTTATTGTATTGAGTGCATACACAATACAACTGTTCAGGTTTGTCTTGCGCGATACAGGTTTTAAATTCGCCAATGTGTAGATAATCTGATAGGCTTGCGCAGAACCCTTGGCTGGTTTGATATATTTTTCCTTTTGATCGGAATAACAGATCAACCCAACATGGCTCGATTCCTTTACAGCCGACAAAGCAAGGACACCACACACTTCTTTTCCAATGTCGCCCTTGGTCTTTCCCGGGCTGCCGATTTCTTTGGACGCCGAAACATCAAGAATAAAGAAAACAGTCTGTTCTTTTTCTTCTTTAAAGGTCTTGACAAATGTGCCATGCCCTTTCGCGGTAACGCTCCAATCGATGGTACGAATGTCATCCCCATATTGATAGGGCCGCACGTCATCAAACTCCAGCCCCGATCCTTTAAAGATAGAGTGGAAATCGCCCTGCATCTGGCTGGTGATGGCCTTGCGAATTTGTATCTCGTACTTCCGTAATTTCTTTATCAGTTCCTTCACAGTATGCAAGAAAGGTTCAAAAATAGAACAATTATGAGTATTTTGCCGAATCGAATTAGAGGTATGGTATTTTATTGGGTCAAAAGGTTCTTCGCAAAGCAGATATTCATGCCATTGATGGTATGCGTCTTCTTTTTGCTCATTTCATGCGGAAAAGAAGAGCGACCGAATGACATTCTCACACCAGCGGAAATGGTGTCCACACTGACTGCCTTGTACTTAACCGAGGCAAAAGTTGGTGGCATTCCGGTAACCCGGGATTCCTCTATGCGGATTTTTGATTATTTCGGAACGAAGACTTTTGATAGTTTGGGAATTGCTGATTCTGTTTTCAAGAAGTCGTTCAATTACTATCTCGACCGCCCGAAAGAGATGGAGGAAATTTATGCTATATTGATTGACTCCCTCAATTTAAGGGAGCAAACGTTCGGGGCACCCAAGAGCATAGAATAATGGAACCTGCGATTGAACTAAAACTGGGTTTTGACCAGCTGCGGGAAAAACTTAGAAACCATTGCCTTTCAGATGCTGGAAAAGTACGGGTTGATGGGATTTCTTTTTCTTCGGATTTCAAGCACGTTCAGTTACTGCTTCTTCAAAACCTGGAGTTCAAGCAAATTTTTGATAAAGCCGAAAGCTTTCCCTATCAATATTTTTACGATCCTTCCGATTGGGTAAAAATAATTTCATTAGAGGGAAATTATCTCGAAGAAAGGGACCTGCTGGACTTGGGCAATATGTTGTTGACCATTTTGGAATGCCACCAGTTTTTTGTGAAAAACAAGGAAGTATATCCTGCGCTATTTGAATTGGCGGAAGACATTTCCATCAAACCAAGCCATGCCCAACGTATCCACTCGGTGATCGATGAAAATGCAATCGTAAAAGACAGCGCTAGTCCAGCGCTGGCCACTATTCGCAAGCGGATTCGGGAGGAGCAAAACAAACTGCGCAGGGTAACCGAACAAGTTTTTAAACGCGCTGTGGCGGAACAATGGGTGCCGGAAGGTTCGTTGCCAAGTATTCGTGATGGTCGACTGGCCATACCCGTTTCAGCCGAGCACAAACGGAAACTGCGCGGGTTTATTTTGGATGAGTCGGCAACCGGCCAGACTGTTTTTATTGAACCTGTTGAAATCCTGGAATCCAATAATGAAATCCGCGAACTTGAATATGCCGAAAAGCGTGAAGTGATCCGGATTTTAAAGGAAGTGACCAATTCATTACGAAAGGAATTGGACGTGTTGGTGCCTGCTTTTGATTTTCTGGCACAGATTGATTTTGTACGGGCAAAGGCAAAGCTTTCGCGGGAAATAGAAGCGGACTTCCCTATACTTTGTGATCATCCTGAACTGGTTTGGTACAATGCAAAGCATCCGTTGTTGTATTTAAGTTTAAAAGGGAGGCGTGAGGTTGTACCACTAACGGTAGCATTGAGTACAGAAGATCCGATGCTCCTGGTTTCAGGTCCGAATGCAGGCGGTAAGTCTGTTTGCTTGAAAACGATCGGGCTTTTACAATACATGGTACAATGTGGATTGTTGATTCCACTTTCAGAGCGAAGCCGGGTGGGGGTTTTTGATCGTATTTTCCTTGATATTGGCGACCAGCAATCCATCGAAAATGATTTGAGTACCTACAGCAGCCATCTTAAAAATATGAATGTGTTTGTGCGGGAAGCAACTGACCGTTCACTTGTTTTAATGGACGAATTAGGTTCAGGTACGGATCCGAATTTTGGTGGTGCGATTGCACAAGCCGTTTTGCATGCGCTGTTAAAAAAGAAAGTATGGGGAGTGGCAACAACGCACTATTACAATTTAAAATTATTTGCAGGTCAACAACCGGGTATCCGCAATGCAGCCATGCGTTTTGATGAAGAAAACATGGTGCCCCGGTTTATGCTGGACATTGGCAAACCCGGTAGTTCGTTTGCATTGGAGATCGCCAAAAAAACAGGGCTGCCTGAATCATCTTTGGAAGAAGCGGAGGAATTGGTGGGGAAAGATTTGGCGGGATTTGAAAAACTGATCCGGACACTGGAGAAGGAACGCGAAGATTTGCATGTGCGGTTGGAGGAAATGGAGAAGAAAGAGCAACGCATGAAACAATCGCTGGCGCGGTACGAGAGCCTTTCCACCGAATTGGAAACGAAGAAGAAGGAGATTATCAACAAAGCAAAAGATGAAGCTGCGAACCTCCTTCGGCAAACCAATCGTGAAATTGAAAAAACGATCCGCCACATCCGTGAAAACAAGGCGGAGAAAAAGGAAACCACAAAAGTTAGAAACTCACTGAAGCACCTTGCGAATGAAGTTACGCGCGACAAACACCAGACTTCGATTGATCCGGTAGATATTAAACCTGGTGACCGTGTGCGGATTATCGGGCAGGAGAGCAGTGGCATTGTGTTGCAAGTCCAGGGCAAGAATGCCGCAGTGAATTTTGGTGAGTTGAAATCATCGGTAGCATTGTCGAAGTTGGAAAAAATTTCTGGAACACAAGAGCGGCAGATCAATAAGAAACTTCAATCAATAGGGATGAATGTGCTGGACAAACGGATTTCGTTTTCGCCATCGCTGGATATTCGCGGTAAACGTGTTGATGAGGTGCTGGCCATCCTTGATCCTTTTTTGGATACTGCCATTCTGCTTGGACAATCCGAACTAAAAATCCTCCATGGTAAAGGGGAAGGAGTGTTGCGAAAAGTGGTACGCGAGCATTTGAAAAAATACAAAGAAGTGGCCTCGGTTAGCGATGAACATATAGACAGGGGCGGGGACGGGATTACATTGGTGGTGTTGAAATAAAAAAGGCCTTCATTGCTGAAGGCCTTTGAATATAATTTTGAAGAATTTACTTCGTGAAGGTAAATTCCCAGTCGCCAGTCACCTGCTCTAGCCGACCTTGTCCAATAAAACCAATTCCTTCATATTGGAAGGTAATGGTAAGTTCAGAGCCTGTTAATGTATACACCATTTCCAAATCATCCTCTATACGAATAATTTGTCTTGTTACATCTCCACCAAATTTCCAACTGCTACTTACATCCCAAGGGTTATTAGTTGGCCGACTTCCATTTACCTGCATAAGATATGTCCCACCTGGATTACTATACGTACCTGCAAATGTAAGGGTCATTGGGGTTGTTGTTGTAAAATCGTCTATTCTCGGAACACCATCTAATTCTACTTCAGAAACAGTCCAAGTGCCTTTCAACTTTTCAAATTGAATTTGTTCCTGGGTTTTATCCGGATCATCACCACCGCCACAACTGGTGTACAACGTTGCTACTGCGAGTAGGGTAAAAAGGGATAGGATTCTTGCTAATACTTTCATGTGTTAATAATTGATTTTAAGTGGTCACATGGAATATCCAAGCTTAGTTTTATTCCAGTAGGTCTGGTTTGCTTGTGGATATTTCATTTATAATATGGTTATAGTTACGAATTTGCGGTTTAAAAATAC
Source organism: uncultured Roseivirgaceae bacterium (assembly GCA_964398945.1). Classification (GTDB taxonomy): domain Bacteria; phylum Bacteroidota; class Bacteroidia; order Cytophagales; family Cyclobacteriaceae; genus JBGTGG01. Next base: position 88,877 of record CAYNOT010000020.1, read on the forward strand.
AAAAAACAACTGATTAAGCCCGCAGGCTTCATTTTTTTGCAATATAAGGGTTAATCGCCAATTGCATTCCGGTGTAACCTTACTTGAAGTCCATAATATCAATTTTTATCGCGTTTTGTGGGTATTCCTCCGGCTGGTTGGAAGCAATAAAAATGAGCTGCTTCCCCAATAATTCCGCAAGACTGGTTTTATACCAATCAAACGCCTTCGTATCGAGGTTGGTACCGGGCTCATCCAGAAACAACGCATCAACTGCTGTATAAAAAGCCATTGCCAGTTTCGTCCGCTGTTTCATGCCCGATGAAAAGTTGCTGATGGCTTTGTCTTTGGCATGGCTGAGCTCCATTTTTTCGAGGATATCAGTAATCCTTAACCCGTTTCTCGGTTTCTTCAACGCAAAGTGGAATTCAAGTTGTTCTTTTAATGTAAACTCTTCAATCAAATCCAGATAAGGGGTTGCAATAGCAAGGTGTTGATAGGCTTTTTCAATAGCAATTTCAGACTCCCCTGTTGCGTATTTTATGTTCCCCGTACTGGGTGGCATTTGTCCCCATAAGACTTGCAGGAGTGTGGATTTGCCCGATCCGTTCGGCCCCGTGATTGCATAGGTATTAGGGGAAGTAAATTCGACAGTAAGATTCCTGAAAATCCATTCGCGGTTGAAACGCTTGCCGAGGGTGGACACAAGTATCGAGTAGCAAGTATCAAGATTCGATTCCAAAAAGAATAGTTGTTAGTTGATCGTTTGTTAGTTGGTAGTCTAACATCTAAAGACTCAAGACTCAATACTATTAGTAATTCGATCCGTACCCTTTCATAATCCCGCGTTCTGAATCACGGATAAACCCGATAATTTTATCACGTTCAGGGCTTTGCCCTATTTCTTTGCTGATCAGATCAATGGCTTTCGAATTGTTCAGTCCTTTCAAAAATACAATCCTGTAAATTTCCTGGATTTCGTTGATGCGTTCAGACGAAAAACCTCTTCTTCGTAAACCTACTGCATTGATACCCGCATAGGTAAGTGGTTCGCGCGCTGCTTTGGTATACGGTGGAATATCTTTCCGAACCAATGAACCACCGGAAACCATTACATGGCTTCCAACTTTAACAAACTGATGGAGGGCACTTGCCCCGCCAACAATTGCCCAATCGTCAATTTCAACATGGCCTGCTACCTGTACCGCATTCGCAAAAATGCAGTTGTTCCCGATAATGCAATCGTGGGCAATGTGCACGTATGACATCAACAAGCAGTTTTTACCGATAACGGTTTTAAGTTTGTCGCTCGTTCCCCGGCTGATCGTAACATATTCACGGATTACGGTATGGTCACCGATAAAGGTTTCCGTTTTTTCGCCAGCATATTTTAAATCTTGTGGCAAGGAAGAGATAGAAGCCCCCGGAAAAATTTTCACACCCTCACCCAATCGTGTACCATCCCAAAGAATGGAATTGGATCCAATCCAGCAATCATCACCAATGATTACATCTTTTTGGATAGTAGCGAAAGGCTCAATGGTTACATTGTTGCCAATCGTTGCTTCAGGGTGTACGTTAGCTAAAGGATATTTGCTCATTAGTATTTGCGGACAATGCTGGCAGTCATGGTTCCTTCACACACAAGCGTATTCCCAACAAACGCCCTTCCGGTCATCTTGGCAATACCTCGTTTAATCGGGGCAAGCAAGTCACACTGGATGACCATGGTATCGCCCGGAAGCACCATTTTTCTAAATCTAAAATTTTCGATCCCTAAAAAATACGTCCAGTAATTTTCAGGATCAGGAACTGTGTTCAGCACGAGGATACCACCAATTTGTGCCATGGCTTCAATTTGAAGCACGCCCGGCATAACAGGGTTTCCCGGAAAGTGGCCCTGGAAAAAAGGCTCGTTCATTGAAACGTTTTTAACCCCTGCTACACTTTCACTATCCAGGTAGATGATTTTATCAATCAATAAAAAAGGATAGCGGTGCGGCAGGGTTGCTGATATCTTGTTGATATCCATCACCGGAGGCAATGTTGGATTGTATTTCGGCAACCCCTTTTTGTCGGCTTCTGCCATTGCCTTTTTCAATTTCTTTGCAAAGGCAACATTGGCGGCATGCCCCGGACGTGCTGCCAATATTTGTGCTTTCAACGGCCTTCCTGCCAAGGCAAGGTCACCAACAATATCAAGGAGTTTATGCCTTGCAGGTTCGTTTTTATAACGTAGTTCAATATTGTTCAGAATGCCTTCATGCTTCACTGCCACTTTTGGTTTGCCGAGCATTTTGGCAATGTTGTCGAGTTCATCTTCTTTCACAACACGGTCAACAATTACAATGGCGTTGTTCAAATCACCACCACGGATCAAGTTGTTGTTGTACAGCATTTCCAATTCATGCAAAAAACAAAAAGTCCTGCATGATGCAATTTCTTTTTCGAATTGGCGGATGTCGGTGATCGATGCATGTTGACTTCCCAATACCGGGGAGTTGTAATCGATCATTACGGTTACGCGATAATCATCAAGGGGCAATGCTGCAATTTCAACATTTCGGGCAGCTTCGCGGTAGAACAAGGGTTCGGTTACTTCGAAGAAATCGCGCAAAGCATTTTGTTCTTCCGTGCCGGCAGATTTTAAAACTTTCACAAACTGAATGGAGCTCCCATCCATGATGGGGCACTCATGGCCACTGATTTGTATCAATACGTTGTCGATTTCCAATCCGACCAAAGCCGCCAGGGTATGTTCGATGGTACTGACACGCGCCCCACTTTGCTCAATGGTAGTTCCGCGCGAAACATCTACCACATTGTCGCAGTCTGCATCGATAATGGGAGAGCCCGGTAAATCGATTCGCTGAAACTTGATTCCGTGGTTAGGTTTTGCGGGCAGAAATGTAACATCGGTTTGAACTCCCGTGTGGAGGCCAACACCGGATAATGTTACCGATTTCTGGATAGTTTGCTGCTTGATATTTAACATTTCCGTATTCAAAGGGGGCAAATTTAACCTCAATTATCCGGATAATCCAATGATCAGCGGATCCGTGATCGATACTGTGTAAGGAATTTGGGCATTAATGGGAGTTTTCGCTCAATTGTTTGATTTTTAACTCTAATTCGCGGATCCTGTAATTCATATCAGGAAGTTTTTTGAAAACTGCGTAGGACCGGAAGTATTCTTTAATATCAAAAACAGGGTAGCCTAACAAGCGTTGACCTTCTTCGGTAACCGATTTGGAAACACCTGCTTGTGCCCCCAGGCTGGTGTTGTTGGCAATAATCAGGTGGCCTGCAATTCCTACTTGTCCTGCGAGCAAACAGTTTTCACCAATTTTGGTGGATCCTGAAATACCCGTTTGGGCAGCGATCACCGTATTTTTTCCGATTTCCACATTGTGTGCTATTTGGATAAGGTTGTCAAGTTTTACGCCCTTGCGAATGGTTGTCGCATCCCCAAACATGGTAGCACAATCGATAACGGTATTGGCACCGATGGTCACATTGTCTTCAAGGATTACATTCCCGAGTTGCGGAATAGTCTTATACGAACCATCCCCGGTAGGGGCAAAACCAAAACCATCACTTCCGATAACGGTTCCCGAATGGATGGCGCAATTATTACCAATTTTTGTATCGGGATAAATCCGGACGCCTGCATGAAGGATGGTATCATTTCCAATGGTGACATTATCGCCAATGTAAGCATGCGGATAAATTTTTACATTGTTGCCAATTTTTACATTGTTGCCGATGTAGGAAAATGCCGCACGGTAAATATTCTCCCCGATGGTATTGTTGCTGCCGATAAAAGATGGTTCTTCCACTCCGCTTTTTTGGAAGCTGATCATTTTATGGTATTCTTCCAACAAGGCGGTAAAGCTTACGTACGGATCATCAACAAGAATCAGTGTAGCGTTAACAGGCTTCCTTGCCACAAAATCTTTTTTTACAATTACAGCGGATGCATGGGTTGTATAGATGTATTGCTCATACTTTGGATTTGATAAGAAAGCAATCTGTCCGGGTTTTGCGTCCTGGATTTTTGCCAACATATTTATTTTATCCGCTCCGTTTCCTTTGATTTCCCCTTGTAAGAGATGGGCAATTTGAGCAACAGAAAATTCCATAGGCAAAATGAATAATTGTGGAAAGCTTACAAAGATACGTTTTTGGGCCAGCAGAGATAGTTTTTTTTAACGATTTTACTGAGCGCTGCAATATTCGGTAAATCAGAGGCTTGGGCCATGTCAACAATACTTCCGTTCTTCATCCGGATATTGATCCGCTCACCCAGGGTATATGCTTCATTGGTCACAACACCATGCGATAAGAGATAGGAGGCTTCTGATTTCAGGATATCCATTTCTTTTGAAATATTGATGCGAACAGTAGCCAATACCTTTTTGTCGATTGGACTTGACCCAAGTTGAATCTGGAATAGGTTTCGGGACAAAAGGTTTTGGGATAAGGTTGCCAATACCTTGTCGGGATGATGTTGCCACAACTTAATGGCGCCCCAAATATCGTTATCGTCTAACGACCCAAAATTTGACAACGCTTCTTTACTGTTTTTCAACCGCTCAAGTGTCCTTGATTCAGTAAGGAAGAATTGCAATGCTTTACTTCCCTGTATATTTTCCCCTGCCTGATAAAGTGCCATCGCGCGCTTGATGATATTCACAACCATCCGCTCAGCACTAACCGTTGTCTTGTGCAGGTACACTTGCCAATACATCAGCCTTCTGGCATTTAGGAAATTCTCGATGCTATAAATCCCTTTTTCTTCAACGACCAACCGGTCCTCATCCACATGAAGCATACTGATGATACGGTCGACCCCGATGGTTCCTTCTTGCACGCCTGTAAAAAAACAATCGCGTTTCAAATAATCAAGTCTGTCAATATCCAGTTGACTGGAAACCAGTTTGTGAAAAAATTTACGTGAATAGCTGTTGCGAAAAATTTCCATCGCCAATCCCAGCGATCCATTAAATTCTTTGTCCAATTCAGTCATGAACAAATAGGAAATGCTTTCGTGTGGAATATGGCTGAGCAAGGTGTCCTCCAATGCATGTGAAAAAGGGCCATGACCAATGTCGTGCAGTAAGATGGCAATCAAACAGGCTTCGTATTCATCTTCTGATATTTCGATGCCTTTTGTGCGCAAACTGTCCAGTACACGCCCCATCAAATGCATCGCGCCAAGGGCATGTTGAAAACGTGTATGCAATGCCCCGGGATATACCAGGTCGGTCAACCCCAATTGCTTGATATGTCGAAGACGTTGGAAGTATGGATGCTCAATTATTTCGAACAAGAGGGCATTCTTTATCGTAATGAACCCATACAAAGGGTCATTGATGATCTTCTTTTTATTCACGTGTGGATTATTCAATTGTGAACCTTGAATTGTTTATTTTTATGCGTTAACAACAAACTATGCAAAGATATAGCATTTTATGGGCTGATGATGAAATTGACTTGTTGAAGCCACATATTCTTTTTCTTGAACAGCGCGGGTATGACATTACCCCAATCAATAACGGATCGGATGCGGTTGAGCTAAGTGAGCAAAAACATTTTGATGTTGTTTTTCTGGATGAGCACATGCCGGGCATGTCGGGGTTGGAGGCGTTGGCACAGATCAAAAACCATAAACCCAATCTTCCGGTTGTGATGATCACCAAAAACGAGGAAGAACAAATTATGGAGGAGGCTATCGGTTCCAAAATCGCTGACTACCTGATCAAACCGCTTAACCCCAGCCAGATACTTTTGTCAGTAAAAAAAATCCTGGACAACAAACGCCTGGTCATTGAAAAAACAAACCTGAATTACCAACAAGAGTTCAGGCATATCAGCATGGCGTTGCAAGATAAAATGAACCATCAACAATGGGCTGATATCTACAAGAAACTTGTCTATTGGGAATTGCAAATGGACAGTGCAGACAATGACAACATGCAGGAAGTGTTGGACATGCAAAAGACGGAAGCGAACGGCACGTTTTCCAAGTTTGTAAAAAAGAATTATGAATCGTGGTTAAATGATGCCAATGCCGAAAAGCCTTTGCTTTCCCATCAACTTTTTAAAAAGAAAATCATACCGGCATTAAAGAAGGACGTTCCGCTTTTTGTGATCGTGATTGATAATTTACGTTTCGATCAATGGAAAGTAATTGAACCGGCAATTGCAGAGTATTTGAATGTGATGGAAGAAGAAACGTATTACTCCATTCTTCCAACCACTACTGCATATTCAAGGAATGCGATTTTCTCTGGAATGATGCCGTCTGAGATGGCGAAAACACATCCTGATATCTGGGTTGGTGAAGATGAAGATGAAGGAAAGAATAATTTTGAAAGTGAGTTTTTGGAGAAACAACTTCGGAAGAACAACCTCCAGGTAAAATTCACCTACAATAAAATCAAAAACATGGAGGCGGGCCGAAACTTGTCCGACTCTATTAATAATTTATTCCAAAATGATTTAAATGTAATCGTGTACAATTTTGTGGACATGTTATCGCATGCGCGAACCGATATGGCCATGATCCGGGAATTGGCCCCGGATGAATCGGCTTACCGGTCACTTACCAAATCCTGGTTCCAACATTCACCGTTATTGGAAATCATCAGGAAAATTTCAGAAAAGAAAGCCAACGTGATCATTACCACCGACCACGGCACCATTCGGGTGAAACGGCCTTTTAAAATTGTTGGTGACCGTACGGTAAACACCAACCTTCGCTATAAGCAAGGAAAAAACCTTGGCTTTGACGGTGACAAACTTTTGGTGGCCAATAAACCGGAGCGTTTTTTCCTGCCCAAACTGAATGTCTCTACCGCATACGTTTTTGCAATTGAAGATCAATTTTTCGCATACCCCAATAATTACAACTATTATGTGGGCTTTTACAACGACACTTTCCAGCATGGGGGAATTAGTTTAGAGGAAATGATAATCCCTTTAATTTTCTTATCTTCGAAGGATGCAACGTGAAGTAGTGGCGAAACATTGGTCTGGCGTGACGCTCCAAAAATTGACTGAAATAAGTCAGGATTTATTGAAGCAGTTCCCAGCGCAAAAGGTTTGGCTTTTCCATGGCGATATGGGTGCGGGAAAAACGACTATTATAAAAAAAATTTGTGAAGGCCTTGGGGTAAAGGACACCATGGGCAGTCCAACATTTACGCTTGTCAATGAATATGAAGACGCGGAGGAGAAGAAAATATACCATTTCGATTTTTATCGGATCAAAGATGAACGGGAAGCAATGGCAATTGGTATTGAAGAATATTTTTATTCCGGAAACTATTGTTTTATTGAATGGCCAGAAAAGGTTGCAACACTATTGCCGCCCGGCACGCTTGATTTGACAATAAAAACAGAAGGCCCCGATCATCGTACAATAGAAGTCACCACCAATGCCCATTAAGAAAAAAACCGGTTTTGAAGCCCTTGCCAAAAGTTCACTCTATCCGCAAGAGCAGGTCCTTGAAGTAAAAAAAGGAAAGTATCAATTTGTTATCGGGTTGCCGCGAGAAGTTTCGCTTCAGGAAAACAGGATTAGTTTAACACCCGATGCGGTGGCACTGTTGGTAAACAATGGCCATGAAATCATTATTGAATCGAAGGCTGGAATTGGTTCCAAGTTTCGGGACCAGCAGTATAGCGAGGCAGGGGCAAAAATCGTCCATTCACCAGAGGAGGTCTACAAAGCGGCAGTCATCTTAAAAATCGAACCCCCAACATTGGAAGAGATTGAATTGATGCGCCCCGGCCAGGTTTTGATTTCTGCCGTGCAGCCCGGCCAAATCCAGGTCGAGTATCTTCAGGCGTTGATGAAGAAAAAAGTAACAGCATTGGCCTACGAATTTATTGAAGATAAAGTAGGAGGGATGCCGATCATTCGCGCCATGAGCGAAATTGCGGGAAGTACGGTGATGTTGATTGCGGCAGAATACTTGAGCACCACCAATAGTGGAAGAGGTGTAATTCTTGGTGGAATAACCGGAGTGCCACCTACCAAAGTGGTAATCATCGGATCAGGTACAGTTGCTGAGTATGCAGCCCGTGCTGCTTTTGGTTTAGGTGCCGAGATACAGATTTACGATAACCATTTGTATAAACTAAGGAGGTTAAAACATTTACTGGGCCAGCAAGTGTATACCTCCACTATTGATACATTGACGTTGAGTGAGAATTTAAAAACAGCCGATGTGGTGATCGGTGCATTGCGCCATGAGAAGGGACGGGTGCGCCATGTTATTTCAGAAGAGATGGTCATGCAGATGAAACCTGATTCTGTTATTGTGGATATTAGTATTGATCAGGGTGGTTGTATTGAAACATCAGAAATCACCACCCTCAATAAACCAACGTACAAAAAGCATGGTGTGATCCACTATTGTGTTCCCAATGTAGCTTCTCGTGTTGCACGTACTGCCACTACAGCGCTAAGCAATATTTTTACGCCTACCATTTTGCGTGCAGCGGAAGAAGGTGGTGTAGAGGAAATGATCTACATCCATAAATGGTTTATGCGGGGTGTGTATACATTCAAAGGTGGGTTGACCAATGAATTCCTCGCTAAGAAATACAAACTCAAGTATAAAAATATTGAGTTGATTATGGCTGCACGTTTTTAGTTGGTGTTATTCTTTAAAAATAAAATACACGGCAAGGATCAACAGCGCAAAACCAATAAGGTGATTGGTACGAATGGATTCATTCTTAAAGAAGAGAATAGAAAATCCTACAAAAACAACCAATGTGATTACTTCCTGGATAACCTTTAACTGTACAAGGGAAAAGGGCCCACCGTTCGCTTTGTATCCCATGCGGTTTGCGGGCACTTGTAACATATATTCGAAAAGGGCAAGCCCCCAGCTGATCAAAATGATTGCCACCAACCCCAGGCTTTTGCTCCACTCCATTTCTTTAAATTTCAGGTGGCCATACCACGCCAATGTCATGAAGGCATTGGATAGTGTAAGCAGTGCAATTGTATAAAATCCTTTCATTGGTTTTTTGGCGGATCAAATTTTATCACATTATTCTCTATTGGCTTAATGGATTTCAGGTACGCGAATATGGCTTTCAAATCCTCCTCCTTTATATCCTTGTAATAGTTCCAGGGCATTACCGTGTTAAATTCCCCGGGGGCTACAGTGTGGGGTGTATAGGTTGAGTCGGCATAAAGTTTGAACCGCGCAACAAACTGTTCTTCCGTCCAGGTGCCGATACCGGTTTTCTTATCAGGAGTGATGTTGGCGGAGCGAACGATGGTTCCTCCCGGCATCGGAAATTCAAAACCTCCTGCCATGTACATTTCCATTTTGTACTGACCTTTTTCTTCTTGGGTGTGGCAGTCCATACAGATTGCAGCATTGGTTAAATATTGCCCGTATTTTATCAGGTCTGTTTCGGAAGGTTTGGTAACAAATGCAGGTGGTTTGGGAAGGGTGTTGATAATAAAGTTCATCGGAAAGTTTGAAACCGATGGTGGAGGTTCGTTTTCGATTGGTTCCAGCGTTCTCAGAAAGGCGATAATGGAATAGATGTCCTCCACATCCATGGTTCCATAATGCGGATAAGGCATGATTGGAAACAACGCATGGCCATCTTTCGATACCCCCATTGTAATGGCCCTGAACAATTCGCCATCAGTCCAATCGCCCACTCCGGCAGGGGTTATATTTCTTGAATAATAGTTTCCCGGAAATCCATACTCGGTTCCGAACAACTCACCCCCTTCACCCAACCGCGATTCATTTACAGGGCCGGCAAATTTGGAGAAATCCCGTTGGGAATGGCACTCCAGACAACCCGTTACGAAGGTGGCCAGATACTCCCCGCGCGCAAGGCGTTCAGGGGTGGCTTCAATGGTGAGGTCCGGTGCATCACCAACATTGGGCATGGCATTACCGATGTAAAACAAAAATCCGGTAACACCGAGAATCAAAATAATGATTAAAGCAGCAAGGATTTTGAGGGCTTTTTTCATACGGAAGGTTTAAGGTTGCCGAAGTTAAAGGGTTTTAAGGTGATTTCAATTTGTATTCCTTTTTATAAATTGAAATAGAAGATGTTGTCGAGTGATTTATATTCAATCTAAATATGTGTGTAAGCTTTTGGCTAAAGTTTGATTTGAATAGGATGGGGTTTCGACCGCTTCCAAAAATCAAATCCCGATAGTTGCCTGCCGGGATTTGATCTTTAGCCGAAAATAGGTTCAATTTATTTCACCAGTTTTTTATACCGGATCCGGTGGGGCTGATCGTCACCTAATCTTTTCTTCTTGTTTTCTTCATACTCACTATAGCTTCCTTCAAACCAGAAAACCTGTGAGTCGCCTTCGAATGCAAGGATGTGTGTACAAACGCGATCAAGGAACCACCGGTCGTGGGAAATGATTACAGCACAACCTGCAAAATTCTCAAGGCCCTCTTCCAGGGCACGAAGTGTGTTTACATCCAAATCGTTGGTAGGTTCATCAAGCAACAAAAGATTGCCACCTTGTTTTAAGGCAATAGCAAGATGGGCACGGTTGCGCATACCACCGGAAAGTTCTTTTACTTTCTTCTGTTGATCGTTTCCGCCAAAATTGAATTTCCCCACATAAGCACGACTGTTCTGTTGTTTTCCGGCAAGTTCCATTAACTCATTGCCACCGGTGATGGCTTGCCATACGGTATCTTCCGGATTCAAATCATCATGCTCCTGGTCCACGTAGGCGATCTTTACGGTTTCCCCAACGGAGAAGGTACCCGTATCCGGTTGTTCGGAACCGGTAATCATTTTAAAGAGTGTGGTCTTGCCCGCACCGTTCGGCCCTATAATGCCGACAATACCAGCGGGGGGCAAAGTGAAATTCAGATTTTCATAGAGTAACTTATCACCATACGCTTTTGATACGCCTTGGGCTTCAATTACTTTATTTCCCAACCGTGGTCCGGGGGGAATAAACAATTCGAGTTTTTCTTCGCGCTCTTTTACTTCTTGTCCGAGAAGTTTTTCATACGCCCCCAACCTGGCTTTTGCTTTTGCCTGTCTTCCTTTCGGGTTCATGCGCACCCACTCCAACTCACGTTGCAATGTTTTCTGACGTTTGGATTCACTCTTCTCTTCTGATGCAAGGCGTTTTTGTTTTTGGTCCAACCACGAAGAATAATTTCCTTTCCAGGGAATACCTTCCCCACGGTCGAGCTCAAGGATCCATCCGGCCACGTTGTCAAGGAAGTAACGATCGTGGGTCACGGCAATGATGGTTCCTTTATATTGTTTTAAATGTTGCTCGAGCCAATGCACCGATTCAGCGTCAAGGTGATTGGTAGGCTCATCCAATAATAGTACATCTGGTTCTTTCAATAAAAGGCGGCACAAGGCTACGCGTCTTTTCTCACCACCAGATAAGTGTTCAATTTTGGCATCCCCGGGAGGGGTGCGCAGCGCATCCATGGCGCGTTCTAATTTATTATCGAGGTTCCAGGCATCGGCTGCATCCAGTTTTTCCTGAACAACACCCTGCTTTTCGATCAACTTTTCCATTGCATCCGGGTCATCCATGAGTGCAGGATCACCAAATTTCTCGTTGATGGCTTCAAATTCTTTTAAAAGGTCTACAATTTCCTGAGCACCCTCTTCGATTACTTCTTTTACCGTCTTGGTTTTGTCAAGTTGCGGTTCTTGTTCGAGATACCCCACAGAATATCCCAGATCAGAAACCACTTCTCCTTGAAATTCTTTATCAATACCTGCAATGATGCGTAGGAGGGATGATTTACCCGATCCGTTGAGTCCCAACACGCCTATTTTGGCCCCGTAAAAAAAGGACAGGTAGATGTTTTTTAAGACTTGTTTGCTGGGGGGATAGGTTTTGCTCACCCCGGTCATTGAAAAGATTATTTTTTCGTCACTCATAATGCTTGAATCAAGCCGCAAATATGGCAAAATTAGTTTGGGGATGTAAATGATTGGCCTATATAAGGTTACAATTTTACGTTGGTATTTAAACGCTCGAAAAATTGTGGTGGAAGGCGTTCATCTGGTAGATTTTGAACTTTGGCATAAATAAAGGGAATGCATGTTTGATTTGTGTTTATAAATTTTACTTTTGCGGAAAATTAAAAGGGTAAAATTATGTACTGGACACTCGAATTGGCATCGTATTTAGAAGATGCACCCTGGCCTGCAACAAAAGATGAGCTAATTGACTACTCAATCCGGTCGGGAGCACCACTGGAAGTTGTAGAGAATCTTCAGGAACTGGAGGATGATGGTCAACCCTATGAAAGCATTGAGGAAATTTGGCCGGATTATCCAACAAAGGAAGACTTCTTCTTTAATGAAGATGAATATTAGCCTTACGGTGCATATCGTATTGCGATAAAAATTACATACAGAACTCAAAAGGCACCTGATGGTGCTTTTTGTTTTTACGGACTAACCAATATCCTTGTATTCTGAAAATTTTTCCTTCACGGAAACTTTAGCGTTAAGTTAGCGGCAACCGTAAGTGACGACCACTCAACCAAGCGACAGTGCAACGACAAAGTGCAGCAGGGGGAATTGCAAACCATTTTTGAAATATGAAGCATTCGCAGACACCTTTGAAAAACAAACATCGTCTGCAAAAGCGGACAACAAAGTTGGGGACAATTTGAATTTTATTTTTTGCCCAACGCACAGAAAAAATTCTGAATTGCGAAGCAATCACGAACACTTTTGAAAACAAAAAAAGACCGTGAGTGAACTCTGCCAACCCGCACAAGCCGACACACAATTAAGCGAAGCACGGACACCGAAAAAATAACAAACCCGTCTGTAAACCAAAGTTTGCAAAAGAGCTTGCTTGCCAGCGCACCCAAACCCACCCACTATCCAACAAGTGGACAGCGTGAGCTTTTAATCAACATTGTATCGTAACTTGAAATTTAATCATAATTTAGTCGGCTGTAACGTAACCGTCCGATAAACTACATCTTGCCAGGTATCAATTCACTTATCC
>CAYNOT010000021.1:0-56700 GCA_964398945.1 uncultured Roseivirgaceae bacterium
TACCCACGCAATGCATGCCGAGCGGTTGGATATAGTATGGAATGCATTTCTGAAACTGATGAGTGACGTATCTGAATAAACATAGTTCCAAGAACACCACCAACATCGGTTTTGCGTCAGGCGGGCAGGCTTTCTTCGTATGAAAATTTCTGCTAAATTTGAACTGTGTGCTTCGTATCAAGTGTAGTGCTGAAAAGCCCCCACTACGTTGGCGGCAAGTTTTCGAGTAAAATATAAGAGATAGTGAAAAACGAATCACCTGAATTCATATATAAATACACTTCGATTAATAAGTACTTGTATGAAGTATTAATCCGAAATGAATTATGGTTCTCAGCTCCATATGATTTTAATGACCCATTTGACTCATCAGTACCAATAGATTTAGCTATTGAATCATTGAAAAAAATTTCAATTTCCATTTCTGACTGGAGTGAGATTAACAAACTTGTTGATGACAAAAACATAAACGAGGAAATCCTAGCTCCATCCATTTTTAGTAAAAAACTCAAGGAATTAAGAAAGCAATTTGGAGTTTGTTGCTTTTCAAGTATTGACGACAATTTAATTATGTGGTCTCACTACGCAGATAATCATAAAGGAATTCTTTTGAAGTTTGATACAGCTGAATTAAATAAAGCCTTTGAGCGAATAAGTTTAGTCACCTATACAGACAAACTTGAAGAGATAAATTACAAAGCGACCGATACAGAAACTCTATTTACAGATTTATTAACCAAGAAATCGACTCATTGGGAATCGGAAAATGAAGTGAGAATAATCACAAAGAAAAACGGACATTTTGGATTTCCTAAATCATCTTTAAGAGAAATAAAATTTGGACTTAGATGTGATTTATCACAAATGCACGACATAATTAATTTGTGTGAGAAATTTGGTTATCGTAATACCGTATTTTCTCAATCTCAAAACAAGAATTACGAATACAAATTAATTTCTTCAAGTTTAACAGAATCAAACGAATATAAAGCTTATAAGTCCTTTGGAGATAAGGGAAATCTTGAAGATTTTGCTTGTGAACCTGATAATACTGAAATGAGAGAACGAAGAAAGATATTTGAACAGATAAAAAAATTGGAATAAGATCCCGGGCTATAAAAAGGTATTCCTTAAATTTTAGCTTAGGTATATTTACGGATTATCAGATAAATAAAAGCGAACTTTAATCCCGCAAACCCTTCCGCATATATTTTTTGCAAATGGGGCAATCTTCCCACCGGTGGTTTCTTGCCGGGCAATATTCACGGCCAAAGTAAATAAACTGAAGGTGGGCTTTTTTCCAGCGCTGTTCCGGGATCAGCCGCTTCAAATCTTTCTCTGTTCGTTCCACACTTTTCCCATTCGACAATCCCCAGCGATACGCCAACCGATGAATGTGGGTGTCAACCGGAAAAGCAGGAATGTCAAACCACTGGGTCATCACAACCGATGCGGTTTTATGACCCACAGCCGGCAGTTCTTCCAATGCTTCAAATGTGTTGGGCACTTTACCATCATATTTTTCCACCAATATTTTTGATAAGCCCGCAATGCCTTTTGATTTCATCGGTGACAACCCGCACGGTTTAATGATTTCCCGGATTTCTTCCACCGTCAACTTCATCATATCATACGGATTGTCGGCTTGCTTAAATAAAGACGGAGTGACAAGGTTTACACGCACATCCGTACATTGTGCGGATAAAAGCACCGCGATCAATAACGTGTATGCATCTTTGTGGTCAAGCGGTGGTTTTACAGTGGGATAGTAATGATCAAGAATGCCGAGGATGTCCTCTACTTTTTCGCTTTTCGTCATGCTTGATTTATTGATACAGCAAATATTTTTCACGCATTTTCATGTACGCATCCAATCCCGGTTGCCAGGAAGCACGGATTTGTTCTTCTGAAAATCCTTTTCTGATTTGTTCCTGGAGTGATTTTGTTCCTGCCAGTTTTGAAAAATAAGGGGTGAAGAATTTTTCTTTTTCCGGATACGCCTGGTACATTTTGAATACGTATTGCAAATCTATTTTTGCAGGAACGGTAACGGTAGATAAATCCATTCCATAGCAAGTTTCATCTTTGAAGGGGGGATTGGTTGACATCGTATCAATCGCGATGGGAGTGAAAGCGTAAGGCATATCTTTCAATTTTGGGTTCCCGATTTTCTCAAAAGGTGTAAAGGTTCCACGGCCAATGCTGATGACTGTTCCTTCAAATAAACAAAGCGATGGATAAAGTTTGATGGATTGATCGGTGGGAAGATTGGGGGAAGGTTTTATCGGCAAGTTGTAAACATCAGTATGTCCCCAGTTTTTCATCGGAACGATGGTAACATCACATTGCACTCCGTTTTCCAACCACCTTTCACCGTTGATCATTTGTGCAAGCTCACCAACAGTAAGTCCATGCACAATGGGAATGGGGTGCATGCCCACAAAAGATTGAAATTCTTTTTCGAGAATCGGGCCATCGATATACCCGCCATGTGGATTGGGACGATCAAGGATAATTAATTTTTTATTTTGCTCCGCACAGGTTTCCATAATGTAATGCATCGTGCTGATGTATGTATAAAAGCGCGTGCCTACATCCTGGATATCAAAAATGACAACATCAACATCTTTTAGTTGACCAACTGAAGGTTTTTTGTTGTTACCGTAAATCGAGATAATAGGGATGCCTGTTTTTATATCGATGCCATCTTTAATGGTTTCCCCATCGGGGCGTGATCCGCGAAAGCCGTGTTCGGGCGCAAAAATTTTTGCGATGTTGATGTTTAAGGATTGCAGGGTATCTGCCAGGTGTTTGTTGTTGACCACCGCGGTATGGTTGACCACCAGGGCACAACGTTTATCCGTGATGAGGGGAATGAGTACATCCAATTGGTCGGCCCCGGTTTGCAATACTGCTGTTTGTTGGGGAACAGCCATACAGCTTTTCATGCTGAATAAAAAAATGACGACTAATAGAATCCTAACCATTGAAAGCTTTATTTTGCGACAGTTTCAAAATTAACCATACTTCTTGAACCTCTCGTATTTCATATCAAAAAGAATCAGCAATAAGCAACAGGGAGGGTTCTCCGGTACTATCCACAAAATTGGGATTGCCAGCATTGCCATTGGGTTGGCGGCTTTGATCGTTTCATTTCTGATTATGCGGGGTTTTCAGGAAACAGTAAAGAATAAGATTTACAATTTCAGCGGGCATTTGATCATCAAAAAGCTCACCCCGGGAAACTCGATGGAGGATGCCCCCATGTATTACAATCTTGACTTGTACAATCACCCTGAAAAATATGAACACGTTCGCCACGTGCAGGAGTTTGCGCACAAGGCTGGATTGATTAAGACCGATGAAGAAATCCTGGGTGTGGTTGTAAAAGGTGTGGGCACTAGTTTTGCGAGAGAACTGTTTCAGGAAAATATTATTGAGGGTAAATTTTTGAGTTTCCCTGATTCGGGTTATTCCAATGAAGTGGTGATCAGCAAGGCGATAGCCGATAAACTTCAAATCAGATTGCACGATGATGTGCTCGTCCATTTTTTCCAGAACCCGCCACGGGTGAGGAAATTAACGGTGAGCGGGGTTTATGAAACCAACCTTTCAGAATACTACGACAGTAAAATCATCATTGGAGACATCCGGATGATTGCCCGCCTGAATGACTGGCGCGACAGCATCGCAGGGGGGCTTGAAGTTTTTGTGGAGAATCATTCACACATCGATGACGTAGGTTTTGCCATCGGGGAGGAGATGGACTATAATGTCGATACGTTTGACTTATCCATTCAACGAATTAGTGACAATTTCTATCAGGTTTTTGAATGGTTGAATTTGCTGAGCCGGCAAGTCAATTTTTTACTCGTGATTATCCTGATCGTGGTGTGCGTCAATATGATCTCCATTGTGTTGATTTTGGTAATGGAGCGGACCCAAATGATTGGTATGCTCAAAGCAATGGGTGCAAAGGACCGGCTGATCCGGTCAATTTTCGTGTATCAGGGGATCAACCTGGTGCTCAAAGGGCTTTTATGGGGAAATCTGATCGGATTGGGAGTGTGTTTCATCCAATATAAATTCAAGGTTGTGGCGCTAAACCCAAAGGATTATTATATGGACGTGGTGCCCGTGAGTTGGCATTGGGAAATAGTGGGTGCCTTGAACCTGATTGTGTTGGTGGTTATTTCGTTGGTTTTATTGGTGCCAACTGTGGTTATATCGAAGATTTCGCCCATAAAGGCAATCCGGTTTGACTGAAGTTATTTAAAACTACTGTCATCCGACTAAATAAAATGAGGCGGAGGTACTGCTACCATCCGCCTTTTTTATGATGTTTGAGTTACCACACCAAAACATCATGGGTAAAAATATCAAATTATCAGGTCAACCGATTCTTTGCCAGTTATTTTCTTTTATTCCAGACCATGCCATTACCGATGCCACTGCTGTCCATAAGTCGGACCGTTACTATAAAACGATGGATCAGATTCATTTTCTGGGGATTAGTTAGTTCAGGTGAATAATTTTTCAAGTCTAAAGAGGAAGAATTTAACATCGGTAACGCCTCTTAAATTAGCTCTGAATCCTTTGATTTTAGAGTTGAAAGATTCTGCATTGGCGTTAGTGCTTCTGTTAGCAAAGAAGTTTAAGATGTTATCCAAATGATATTCAAGAGAGTTTACAACGGTATTAAATTCTTCAATCTTTGAGGCGACTACCTGCTTTTTCCAATCATTGAATTGGGCGAGGGCTTTCTCTCGGGACAGGCATTTGTAGATACTCCTGAAGGTCAAAGAAAGTTTATAGGCTTGTTTTAGAAGCGGATATCTTTCAAATAGAATGGCTGCCCTTTTGGATTGATTAGGTGTCCAATCCTCTTCAAAGGAGTAAAGCAAATATCGACTTCTCGCTAAGAGTTCTTTTACGGTGTCACCGTTTGGAAGCACTTGGGGATAATATTTTTCTCCTCGTTGTTTGGCTTGTTTGGTGGCCTTGTTTTCTTCTTCAAGGGCTTGCCAGCGAAAGTTGATCCGTAGGTGCTGCATGGCATCCATGACTAATCTTACCGCGTGAAAATGGTCTATTACCTGTATTGCTGTTTAGAATAGATGAAAAGAAGGAAACAGACGAACTTGATTTTTTGGTAATTCCATCATTTAAAGAGAATAAACTCTTGGTTAGAAACGATTTCAAATTTGTTGAAATGACAAATGACAACTTGAAACAAAAGATTGAAAGTATTATTAAATGGCACGACAAAAAATAACTACCACCAACAGCACCTACCCAAAAGTGGCGATTCAGTGGTTAAATCAAGCTTTGTGCTTCTATCAAAGTTTCTGCTTGGTTGACAGTGAAGTGCTCCGAAATCGCCACCTTCGGGTAGCCGCCCAACGTTGACGGGCATGCTTAGACAAAACGACAGAGATCTATTCATAGCCGAAAAGACCCTTTTGAAAAGTAAAGTTTGAACCACACTGGCACAAGCATTCGCTGGGTTCGGCAAAAGGATTTGCGGAGAAAATCCCTTATATTCCCCTTAAATATGCGGTGATTATTCGTATATTTAGCCTAAGAGTTTAGGAATAATCCTCAAAATAAGCCGGGTGAAATACATTTATCAATATGAACAATGGCCCCATTTCAAATGGGATGAGGAGGAAATACAAGTTGTTTTAGGGAAAGTCCGTCATTTACAGGGCAAGGTTTTTGGCCAGATGGGAGCAATGGGATTCTCGATAAAGCAAGAAACCATGCTTTCAACGTTAACGCTCGATGTACTAAAATCCTCTGAAATTGAAGGTGAGATATTGAACTATGAGCAGGTTCGCTCTTCCATTGCCCGAAGTTTAGGATTGGAGTATGCTGGCATGGTACACGGTGATAGAAATGTTGAGGGGGTAGTGGAAATGATGCTGGATGCAACGCAGCGGTACCATGAGCCTCTCGATCATGAGCGGATATTCGGATGGCACGCTGCATTGTTTCCTACCGGTTGGAGTGGTATTCATCGAATCGATACAGGCTGTTATCGCAAAGATGAAATGCAAGTAGTCTCAGGTGCATTGGGTAAAGAAAAAATCCATTACGAGGCTCCACCTCCAGATGTTGTTAAAAAAGAAATGGATACTTTTTTGGAATGGATTAACAGCGAAACAAAGATTGATGGAGTATTAAAGTCAGCCATTGCCCATTTTTGGTTTATAATAATCCATCCATTTGATGATGGAAATGGACGCATTGCACGCGCTATTTCAGATATGTTGCTTGCGCGTTCAGAAGATAGTCCGCAAAGGTTTTATAGCTTTTCAAACCAAATATTGATAGAAAAGAAAATATACTATGAGACACTGCAGAAAGTTCAACATAGTACTGGTGATATTACAAAATGGGTAGACTGGTTCTTAAATTGTTTGCATCGCGCATTGATTTCAACGGAGGAAACTTTAAAACGCGTACTTTATAAGACTGAATTTTGGGATAGACATAAAGAGACCATTCTTAATAGTCGGCAACGATTAATGCTAAATAAATTATTGGATGGGTTCGAAGGAAAACTGAGAACTTCCAAATGGGCAAAAATAACAAAGTGTTCTGCTGATACAGCGTTGCGGGATATTAAGGATTTGATTGAAAAAGGTATTTTAAAGCCAGAAGGATCGGGTGGAAGAAGTACAAATTATGAATTGACGAATAGTTAAAATATGAAATATCTGTCAGCAAAACCACACAATTAACAGATGAAATTTAAACTTTTACTGGCTGTCTGTTTTTTAACTCTTTTTTCCTGCCGCGAAAATCCAACCTACAAGCAGGCGGACTTACCACTAGAAGAACGGATTGATGATTTACTTTCCCGCATGACTCTGGAAGAAAAATTCTGGCAGTTGTTTATGATCCCGGGTGACCTTTCGGATGGAAAAGAAAAATACAAACACGGGATATTTGGTTTTCAGGTTGCCACAAAAGGAAAGTCCGGAAATGAAGCGGAACAGTTGCTGGATTATTCCGGGGAAGGGACAGCCCTGGAAACAGCCCTCTTAATCAACGACATTCAAAAATATTTTATAGAAGAAACACGATTGGGAATCCCGATCATTCCTTTTGATGAAGCGCTGCATGGTTTGGTTAGGGAAGGGGCAACTGTTTTTCCGCAGGCCATTGGGTTGGCCGCCACTTGGGACACATTGTTGATGCAGGAAGTGGCGCATGCCATTGCCATGGAAACAAAGACAAGAGGAATCCGGCAAATACTTTCTCCTGTGCTAAACATTGCACGCGATGTGCGCTGGGGAAGAACGGAAGAGACCTACGGTGAAGATCCATTTCTCACAACACAAATGGGATTGTCTTTTATAGTACCATTTGAAAAATTGGGGGTGATCACTACACCCAAACATTTTGCTGCCAATGTGGGCGATGGGGGAAGAGATAGCTATCCGATCCATTATAATGAGCGGTTGTTTGAAGAGATTTATTTTCCGGCTTTCAAAGCTGTTGTTGAAAAAGGAAATGCGGGCTCCATCATGACGGCATACAATTCAGTGGATGGAAGGCCGGGTTCCGCGAATGATTGGTTGCTCAACAAAAAATTAAAAGAAGAATGGGGTTTTGATGGGTTTGTGATTTCGGATGCAGGCGCAACAGGCGGTGCGAACGTATTGCATTTCACTGCCACAGACTATGCCGATGCAACACGGCAAGCATTGGAGAATGGACAAGATGTGATCTTTCAAACTTCGTACGATCATTATCCGCTTTTTTATGAAGCTTTTGAGAAAGGCTTGATTAAAGAGCGTGCAATTGATGATGCAGTCAGAAGAGTGCTTCGGGCAAAATTTAAATTGGGATTATTTGAGAACCCGTATGTGGATGTCGCTGAAGTTGAGAAGTGGCAGCAAGCAAACATGGACAGGCAAGTGGCAAAGAAAGCAGCGTTAGCGTCTATAGTTTTATTAAAGAATGAAAATAATGTCCTTCCACTCGCTAAGAATTTAAAATCAATTGCTGTGATTGGTGTAGATGCGGTGGAAGGAAGATTGGGTGGTTATGCGGGCCCGGGAACAAAAACTGTTTCTATAATAGAAGGATTAAAAAACAAGTTGGGCGGACCCACAACGTTTCATTATGCAAGGGGATGTGGAAGGGAATCAAAAGAATTTGTCACCGTGCCAACGGAACAACTTTCTTCTTTGGAAAATGGTAAAAGAGTAAACGGGCTCATGGGTGAATATTTTAACAACCCTGTGTTGGAAGGAACACCCGCGTTAACACGGGTTGATCCGGTTATTGATTTTCGCTGGACCTTGTTTTCACCTGATCAGGAAAAGATAAATTATGATTGGTATTCTGCGCGCTGGACGGGCAAACTGGTTTCGCCAGCAACCGGGCGTTTTAAGATTGGCATAAAGGGCGATGATGGCTACAGACTCTATATTAACAATAAACCGGTGCTTGACAATTGGAAGAAACAAACCGTGCAAACCAAAGTTGTCGATTATGAATTTAAAAAGGACCAGGAATATGATATTAAAATTGAATTCTTTGAAACAACAGGCAATGTTTGGTTTAGCTTGGTGTGGAATGTTGGTGTAGAAGAAAGTTGGAAGAATGAAATTAGTGAGGCAGTTACTATAGCCCGGCAAAGTGATGTAGCGATTGTGGTGGTGGGAATTGAAGAAGGCGAGTTTAAAGACCGCGCATTTCTTTCGTTGCCCGGTCATCAGGAAAAACTTATTGAGGAAGTTTCAGCAACAGGAAAACCGGTAGTTGTGCTGTTGGTCGGGGGAAGTGCAATCACCATGACCAACTGGATCAACAACGTTCCTGCAATTATTGATGTTTGGTATCCGGGCGATGAAGGTGGCCATGCTGTTGCGGATGTGTTGTTTGGTGATTACAATCCTGCTGGTCGTTTGCCAATCACATTTCCAATGCACGAAGCACAATTGCCGTTGTATTACAATCACAAGCCAACAGGAAGGGGCGATGATTATAATAACCTTACAGGTAAACCTTTGTTTCCGTTTGGTTATGGTTTGAGTTATACTTCTTTTCAGTATAGCGATTTGCAATTTGATAAACCCGTAATTCATTCGAACGAAAATATAACCGTCCGTTTTAAAATCACGAATACCGGATTATATGATGGTGATGAAGTAGTGCAATTGTACATAAAGGATTTAGTGGCTTCAGTGGCTCGGCCAATACAGGAATTGAAAGGCTTTCAGCGGATCCATATTAAGAAAGGGGAGACCAAAGATTTGAAATTTGTGATCACACCTGATTTATTGAAGATGCTTGATCTGAATTTGAATAGTGTCGTTGAACCCGGGGAATTTAGGATGATGATTGGAAGCTCTTCAAATGATATCAGGTTGCGAGGAGCTATTACTGTAATAAATTAAAATTTTTTAGGGATGCTAAATAGAATTGTAACCATACTGTTTTTCTTTCTTTCGCTGGTGATCGAAATAAATGCCCAAAACCCACCCCTTCGAATTGGCATCGCTGGACTTACCCACACGCATGTGCATTGGATATTAGGCCGTGAAAAAATTGGTGACATCGAAATTGTTGGCATTGCTGAACCGAACCTGGCATTGGCGGAACGTTATGCCAATCAACATGGCTTCTCAATGGACCTTGTTTATCCGACACTCAAGGAAATGTTAGATGCATCAAAACCGGAAGCGGTAACGGCTTTTGGATCCATCTTTGAACATTTGGAAGTAGTGGAGTTATGTGCCCCGAAAGGAATTCACGTGATGGTGGAAAAACCGTTGGCAGTGAATTTATCACATGCAAAGAAAATGGAAGCGCTTGCAAAGAAGCATAACATTCATTTACTCACCAATTACGAAACAACCTGGTATCCATCCAATCACGAAGCATACGCGCTACTTGCCAGCGGGACTATTGGTGACCTTAGAAAAATTGTGGTGCGTGATGGTCATCGTGGACCAAAAAAGATTGGGATCAATAGTGAATTTCTGGATTGGCTAACTGATCCTGTTCAAAACGGAGGTGGTGCCATTACAGATTTTGGTTGCTATGGTGCAAATCTGGTTACGTGGTTGCAAAAAGGAATGCGGCCTAAAACGGTAACTGCAGTTGTGCAGCAATTACAACCGGGGAATAATCCAAAAGTAGATGACGATGCCACGATTATTTTAACGTACGATAATTCGAATGCCACCATACAAGCTTCCTGGGATTGGCCCATCGGAAGAAAGGATATGGAAATCTATGGTCTAACGGGCGTGCTCTATTCAGATAACAAAAACACATTGCGGGTTCGGATAGCCGAGGGGTATGATGGTTATGATGAGCAAACTTTTCAGCTGGTGGAAAGGGAATATCCTGTTAATGACCCTTTTTCATTTTTTGTAGCGGTGATACGAAACGAGATGGCAGTAAAGCCTTATGACCTTTCATCGTTGGAAAACAATATGGTAGTAGTGGAAATCCTGGATGCTGCCCGGGAAAGTGCCAAAACTGGCAAAACCATTCCGTTAAAACACTGAGTAAGAAAAATCACACTATGTATTTGTGGAGGGTTGTGTTTTTTCTGGTTAAATTTATTACCAATATAAAAATTAGAACCATACACGTATGAAAACAGTAAACGTTTACCTGAACTTTGATGGAAACTGTGAAGAAGCTTTCACATTTTACCAGTCCGTATTGGGTGGACAATTGGAATTAAATAAATTTTCTGAGATGCCGGAGAACCCGGAGTATCCCATGAAGGAAGAAGATAAGAATAAGATCATGCACGTAAGCTTGCCTGTTAGTAAGGAAACGGTACTTATGGGAAGTGATACAATGGGTGGTTACGGACCGCCTTTTGTTCAAGGAAATAACTTTTCAATTTCTGTTCATCCCGAAACAAAAGAAGATGCCGATAAAATTTTTGCAGGGTTGTCGAGCGGAGGAAATGTAACGATGCCCATGGCCGATGCATTCTGGGGATCTTATTTTGGAATGCTGACCGATAAATTTGGAATCAATTGGATGCTAAATGTGGATTTGCAAAATGGGAATGGATAGAAAAATCAAATGGTAGTCTGCAAAGATACCCAACCGCCAGAGGCCACTATATATACTAATTATAAAGCGATTCTTTTGTGAGCTATCAGACGTAATATGCTTATTGCGTGGAAATGACTTGTATCAGATATTTCAAATGGGTAGGCCGCGCGACTGCGAACGAACCGGGGCCCGTTAATCAATCAGAAAATCGTTGTCATCCCTTTCTATCGTTCCAATTGTTAATAGAACCAATCGGATACTGATTTCTCAGCAGAATCTGCTTTCTTCGCAGTTGGTAAGTGTGCTATGGCTGGAAAGAAAAAGAACTTCAAGAAAAAAATTACAAGAATCGGTATTCGTGTGCTTTCCATCCTTATGGGATTGGGCTTCCTTTTTTTTGCCGCTGTTTACCTTGGATTGTTCGGCCACCTTCCTTCTGCTGAAGAACTTTCAAAACTCCAGCATAACCAGTCTTCGGAAATACTGGATGTAAATGGGAAGCCAATTGGCCACCTGTACCGTTTTTATCACGCAAGCATAAAGTATGAGCAATTACCGGAACATTTGGTGCATGCGCTGGTGAGTACGGAGGATGTTCGCTTCTATGATCATCATGGTATTGATTACCGGAGTTTGTTGCGCGTTTTTTTCAAGACGATCCTTTTGCAAGATCAATCCTCCGGAGGAGGGAGCACAATTACACAGCAATTGGCGAAGAACCTGTTTCCAAGGGCCAACGGTTTTTTATCCTTGCCGGGTGCGAAAGTAAAAGAGATGATCATTGCTACCCGGTTGGAGAAGGTGTATTCCAAAGAAGAAATCCTTGCGTTGTACTTAAACAGTGTAACGTTTTCCGACAATACGTTTGGTGTGGCAAGTGCTGCCCGGACTTTTTTTAATAAACCGGTTTCAGATTTAACGATAGAAGAATCCGCTACGTTGATTGGGATGCTGAAAGCAACCTATACCTATAATCCACGCGTGTATCCGGAGCGAAGTTTAGGAAGGCGCAATGTGGTGATCAACCAAATGGTGAATTATGATTTCTTAACGGAAGAACAGGCTAAATTATTGGTAGGGAAACCATTGGTTTTGAATTATAAACCGTTTGATACCCATGAAGGATCGGCTCCGTATTTCATCGAAGAAGTTCGAAAGGCATTGGTAAAGTGGGTAAAGGAAAACCCAAAAGAAGATGGAAGTTTATACGATATCTATGGCGAAGGTTTAAAAATCCATACAACCCTTGATGTTCGGATGCAGACTGCTGCAGAAGAAGCCATGCAAGCACACATGGCGGCACTTCAGAAAGCATTCGAAAATAATTGGGGATCGCGGGCCCCCTGGACAACAAACAAAGCAATTTTAGAAACGGCACTGACACGCAATCGGGAATACCAACGCTTGAAAAAAAGTGGGCTTAACCGTTCTCAAATTATAGATTCACTTTCGATTAAGCGGAAGATGCGCTGGTTCTCCTGGGAGAAAGGTGAGGAGGAGGTTACCGCCAGTGTGGTGGATAGTTTGTTGCACCATCTCAAGCAATTGCAGAGTGGTTTTTTGGTGATCACACCACAGACCGGTGCGGTGAAGGTTTGGATTGGTGGTATCGATCACCATTATTTTCAATATGATCACATCAGCCAGGGCAAGCGTCAGGTGGGCTCAACATTTAAACCCATTGTGTATACGGCTGCGTTGGAAAAAGGTGTGGAGCCTTGCGATTATTTTCCTGCCCGTGCAGTCACCTATTCCAACATGGAAGACTGGACACCTACCAATAGTGAAAATGTGGATTTTCTTCACAAAAATTATTCAATGAAGGCGGCATTAAAGAAATCATTGAACACCGTTTCTGTAAAAATATTGGAAGAGACCGGAATCAATAATGTGCTCGACCTTGCAAAGCAATTACAAATAAAATCGCAGCTACCGCATGTCCCTTCACTGGCGCTGGGTGCCGGGGAAGTTAGCATACTGGAACTGGCCGGGGCGTATGCGGGTTTTGCAAACGATCGAAAACCGGTGGCCCCTTATTTCATTTCCAGGATCACCGACAGGAGCGGAAAGGTGTTGGCCACATTTGAACCGGAAACTTTTTCAGCAGCTTTCTCAGAGAATTCACAAACCTTGATGATTGAAATGATGAAAAGTGTAGTGAATGAAGGAACGGCCTCACGATTGCGCTGGAAGTATGGAATAAAAAATGACATAGCAGGAAAGACCGGTACCACACAAGCGAACAAGGATGGTTGGTTCGTAGGCGTTACGCCAAAACTGGTAGCAGTTTCATGGGTAGGCGCGGATGATGGCAGGATTAGTTTTAAGGACACCAACATCGGGCAGGGTGCCAATTCAGCATTGCCAATCTTTGCAATTTTTATGCAAAAAATAAATGCCGATAAATCATTAAGTACGTTTACGAATGCGCGATTTCCCGAACCATCAAAATCGGTATTGCGCCAGTTAAGTTGTGATGATGAAAAGGAAGATGGTTTTTTGAAGAAACTATTTACCAACGAAGAAAAAGCCAAGACCAAAGAATTTGGTGAAACCAAAAAGAAGGGTTTCTTCGATAAGGTAAAAAAGGCGTTTAAGAAGGATTGAAGTACAACCTGATCTAAAAGTATCCACCAACATTAAATTAAGTGTGTGCAATAACACACTTGGTAATTTCTTTTTCTATTCCCGATGGGTTCATTATTATTATACTTTCAATAATGAATTGATTGCATGCCACTTTTTATTGTTATCTCGGGTATTGTCCTGTTGTTTGTTCTCATCGCTGTATTCAAACTCAATGCATTTATATCGTTTATAATTTCTTCCCTCTATGTAGGGATTGCGGAGGGCATGCCACTTGAAAAAGTAGTCTCCGCTATACAAACGGGCATAGGCGATACCCTTGGTTTTCTTGTTATGATTTTAGGATTGGGTGCTATGCTTGGAAAATTAGTGGCCGATAGCGGGGCCGCCCAGCGGATCACTGCGAAACTTGTTTCTTCTTTTGGATTAAAAAATATTCAATGGGCCGTAGTATTGACTGGCTTTATTGTAGGCATCCCCATGTTTTATTCGGTAGGGTTTGTCATTTTGATACCGTTGGTTTTTACGGTAGCCGTTTCCACAGGGTTGCCCTTGCTCTATGTGGGTATGCCGATGCTCGCCTCCTTGTCTGTTACGCATGGATATTTGCCACCGCATCCTGCACCTACCGCCATCGCGGTAATGTTCAATGCAGATATTGGCAAAACATTGGTATACGGAATCGTCATTGCCATTCCTGCTATTGTTATTGCAGGGCCACTGTTCTCCCGAACGATAAAGAGGATAAAAGCAACTCCGTTAAAGGAATTTTTTAACCCGGTGGTATTACGGGAAGATGAGATGCCGGGAATCGGGATCAGCATTTTTACCTCCTTGCTTCCTGTAATTTTGATTACCATTTCCACCCTCATCAATCATTTTGTCAAGACCGGTTTTGCTTTGAAACCGGTTATAAACTTTATTGGCAATCCGGTAATTGCAATGCTACTATCTGTTCTGGTGGCTATTTATACATTGGGCTTGGCAAGGGGAAAGAAAATGACAACCGTGATGGATTCGGTTTCAACTTCTGTATCGGGAATCACCATGATACTCTTGATTATTGCCGGGGCCGGAGCATTGAAACAAGTACTCGTGGATAGCGGAGTGAGTGATTATATTGCGCTATCGTTAAAAGGATCTGATCTGTCACCATTGTTTTTGGCATGGTTAATCGCAACCATCATACGCGTTTGTGTAGGATCAGCAACTGTAGCCGGATTAACAACAGCAGGTATTATGTTGCCAATGGTTGAAGCAACTGGTGTCAGTAAAGAATTAATGGTGTTGGCCATTGGATCCGGGAGTTTGATGTTATCGCATGTGAACGATGGTGGTTTCTGGATGTTTAAAGAATATTTTAACCTTTCCGTGAAGGAAACACTTTTAACCTGGACGGTTATGGAGACGATGGTTGGGATAATCGGATTACTTGGGGTTTTAATTTTTGATATTTTTATTTAAAAGAAGATGAGTACACCGACACAAAGGATCAAAGAACTGGGATTGGAATTACCTCCGGCACCCAAACCATTAGGCGTTTATAAACCGATAGTGGTGGTAGATAAATTTTTATACGTATCCGGACAAGGGCCGATCAAATCAGATGGTACATTGATGATTGGACGAGCGGGCGATGATATGACCAAGGAAGAAGCAAAATTGGTGGCGCGCCAGGTTGGGCTGACTATGCTTTCCACCATCATAACCCATTTTGGTGATTTGGATAAAATCAAAAGGGTTATAAAAGTTTTGGGGATGGTAAACAGCACACCGGATTTTGGAAGGCAACCGTATGTCATCAATGGTTTTAGTGAATTGATGGCCGATGTTTTTGGTGAAGAAAATGGTATTGGGGTTCGGAGTGCGGTGGGGATGTTGCTTCCCGATAATATCCCTGTAGAGATTGAAGCCATGTTTGAACTTTATTGATTATGAAAAAGCAGCAGCATTGGTTTGAAATTGAAAACGAAGGGGAAACAATTTCACCATCACTTTTAGTTTATCCGGAAAGGATTGTGGAAAATATCCATACCATGATTAGGATGGTAGGAGATGTAGAACGATTACGGCCACACATTAAAACACACAAGATGGCTGAGATCATTCAACTGCAAATGAATCTGGGCATCACAAAATTTAAATGTGCAACCATTGCTGAAGCTGAGCTATTGGCACAATGCGGTGCGAAAGATATTCTTCTGGCCATGCAACCGGTTGGAAGGAATATTCACCGTTTTATTGAATTGATTAAAAAATATCCCGGATCCAAAATTTCCACACTTGTAGATAACCGATCTACAATTCAAGAACTCGCACATGTGGCAATAGAAAATGATTGTATTGTTTCGGTATGGCTGGATATCAATAACGGCATGAACCGCACAGGAATCGTACCGGGTGATGAGGCGTTTGCGTTGTACAAAACTATTTCCACAGCCCCGGGTTTAGCTGCAAGCGGGTTGCATGTTTATGATGGTCATTTTCGTCAGCCGGATTTAAGCGAACGGAAAAAATTATGTGATCAGGCATTTGATTTGGTAATCCAATTAAAACAAAAACTTGAAGAAAATAAGATTGCCGTTAGCGCAGTTGTAGCTGGAGGAACACCAACCTTTCCCATCCATTCAAAAAGGTTGGATGTTGAAGCCAGTCCGGGGACATGCTTATTATGGGATGCCGGTTATGGTGAGTCGTTCAAGGAAATGGAATTTTTGTATGCGGCTGTATTATTTATCAGCGTCATTAGCAAACCGCTACCAGACCTGATTTGTTTTGATTTGGGGCATAAGTCGGTTGCATCAGAAATGACATTGCCCAGGGTGCGTATTATTGGTAGGGAAAATTGTAATCATATTAGTCAGAGTGAAGAGCATTTGGTTGTAACGGGCCCTGATGTTCAGGATTTACAAGTAGGGGATGTTTGTTATGCGATCCCAATTCACATTTGTCCTACGGTTGCAAAATATGATCACGTGCTAACAGTAGAAGCAGGAAAGGTGACAGGCTCCTGGAAGGTTGCAGCGCGTGATCGAAAAATTATCATTTAATGCCAATCAAAGAACCTATGTTTATTGTAGATGCCCATCTTGACTTGTCAATGAATGCCCTGGAATGGAACAGGGATTTAACCTGGACGGTGGATGAAATCCGTGAAAGTGAAAAGGGGATGACCGACAAACCCGACCGCGGAAAAAACACGGTCTCGTTGGATGCTATGCGGAAAGGTAATATTGGTCTTTGTGTGGCAACACAGATTGCGCGCTATGTAAAAAAAGAAAATAAACTACCGGGATGGAACTCCCCGCAACAAGCCTGGGCACAAACACAAGGCCAGTTGGCGTGGTACAAAGCAATGGAGGAAATTGGTCAGATGGTTCAAATCACAAATGCCAAACAATTGGATAGCCATCTGGAGCTGTGGAAGACGGATGTAGAAAAAAAACCGATCGGGTATATTTTAAGTTTGGAAGGTGCCGATTCTATAATTACGCTTGCCCATCTTGAGCGGGCATTTGAATATGGATTGCGTGCAATCGGGCCAGCGCACTACGGGCCGGGTACGTATGCATTTGGTACAGATTCAACAGGTGGGATTGGCACAAAAGGAAAAGCATTATTGAAAGAAATTGAACGCTTGAATTTAATTCTTGATGCTACCCATTTGTGCGATGAAAGTTTTTGGGAAACCATGAAGGTATATAACGGGCCTGTATGGGCAAGCCATAATAATTGCAGAAAGTTTGTTCCGCACAACAGACAATTTGCTGACGAGCAGATTACCGAACTCATCAGTCGGGGAGGCGTGATTGGGATTGCATTGGATGCGTGGATGATGGTGCCCGATTGGGTTAGGGGAAAATCAACACCCGAAGGAATGGGTGTTTCGTTAAACCACATGGTGGAAAACATTGATCATATCTGTCAGCTCTCCGGAAACGCAGAACACGTAGGTATTGGCTCCGACCTCGATGGTGGTTTTGGCAAAGAGCAATCACCTTATGATTTGGATACCATTGCCGATCTACAGAAGCTCCCTGGGCTTTTAGCGTTGAAGGGATATCAAAAAAGTGATATTGATAATATCATGCACCGGAATTTTATCCGGTTTATTGGGAGGGTTTGGAAGGAAGAATAGTTGGATTTAGAAAATCCAATTTATTTTTTCAAGTCCCCATAATCAAACACCAGATTTGTCAAAGCGGTAACGCCTGTCCGAAATCCACTTTCATCTAAGTAAAACTCAGGTGTATGATGAGGTGCAGAGGTTTTGGGGTCTTTTCCTTTTGGTAATCCGCCAATGTAGAAAAATAGCCCCGGTACTTTTTGTGCAAAGAAGGAGAAATCTTCTGCGCCTGTTTCTGCGGGGACGAGGAGCACATTGTCTTTGCCCGCAGATTGTTGCAACGAGGGCAACATCCGGGCCGTCAATGCTACATCATTGAATGTTACCGGATAACGCGCACTGTAAGGAAGTTCTACGATTGCCGTTGCTCCGGCTGCTTCGGCAGTTTTTGTTACGATGGTATTGATTCGCTCTTTGATCAATTTTTCGTCCGCATCGCTTAGTGTTCGCACGGTGCCGAGCATCTCTACTTCTTCCGGGATAATATTCGA
This sequence comes from uncultured Roseivirgaceae bacterium, assembly GCA_964398945.1. Taxonomy (GTDB): domain Bacteria; phylum Bacteroidota; class Bacteroidia; order Cytophagales; family Cyclobacteriaceae; genus JBGTGG01. The sequence goes on from CAYNOT010000021.1 coordinate 18,247, forward strand.
ACGATTTCCGCCATGGATTGCACCGATCGTAACAACGGCAGCATTTTCAGTGACGTTTACATTACGACTCATAATCGTTTGTAGATTGTTGATGATCTGTGCAGACACCACAATCGGATCTACCGATGACCACGGTTCTGCTCCATGCGAAGAAATACCCTTCACGGTAATTTTTAAATCGTTCACTCCGGCAAACATTCCTTCCGGACGATAGCTGATTTTTCCGGCTTCCAGTTGGGCATTGATATGCAAACCAAAAATCACATCTACTTTTGGATTGTCAAGCACACCTTCTTTTACCATCAATTCAGCACCACCCTCTTCTCCTTTTGGAGCGCCTTCTTCAGCAGGTTGAAAAATAAATTTGACAGTTCCTTTAATATCCTTTTTCATACTGGCCAGTATCTCTGCAACGCCCATCATAATCGCCACATGCGAATCGTGACCGCAAGCATGCATCACGCCAACTTCTTGTCCGTTGTAAATCCCCTTGGCTTTTGAGGCAAATGGAACATCTGTCCGCTCTAAAACTGGCAGTGCATCCATATCGGCACGAAGTGCAATCACGGGGCCCGGCTTTCCACCTTTCAAAATGGCAACCACCCCGGTTTTGGCAACTCCCGTTTGCACTTCTAATCCCAGGCTTTTCAAATGCTCAGCCACCAGCGCAGCGGTTCGCACTTCACGGTTACTTAGTTCGGGATGCTCATGGATATCCCTGCGCCAGTCAATTACTTTTTGTTCAATCTTATCAACGTGTTGATTGATTGCTTTTCGCCTGGCTTCGGTTTGGGCCGATGCAAAATAGGGAAGTATTACAAGGGGTAGGAGTAGAAGTGATTTCATATCGAATTGATTAGTTAGGAATTCAATATAGCACATTCAATGCTTTATCGCTATTCCGCCCACGGTACCAATTTCGATTTATAAAAATCAATTTCCCGTGCTTTCATGTATTTTCCATGTTTGCCTAATCGCACTTTGTATTCATCCCAGTTTCTAATTTCTGGAGCAGACCATCCAATCTCTGCATAACCGGGCAATCGTGGAAAGGCAAGGAACTCGATTTCATCCATGTTGGTGACCGTCTCAGACCATAGGGGTGATTCTACCCCTAAGATATTTTCATTTGTAATACCTTCAACTTCGGTGGCTGGATTCCAATTGTAACCATGATCAACTTCGATATAACCGGCCCACTTCAAACCAAGCACTGTGGTCGAATCGTATTTCATATCTAAATACGCACGGTTGGCGGGCGACATGATTAACCTTGCATTTTTCTCTACTGCTTCCTGTGCATATTTTTGTGAATGCCAGTGTTGTATGATTACATTGTTGTCGATATTGCCCTGCGCAATCTCCTCCCAACCAATCATAATTTTCCCATGCGACCTCACCATTTCGGTAAACCGGTTGATGAACACGAGGTAGTCTTCTTTTTTTGTGGCCGCAGCTTCGTCACCACCAATGTGAATATAAGGGCCGGGTGTTATCGCTGCCAGTTCGCGCAAAACATCATCAATAAATTTGAAGGTGATTTCTTTTTCAACGCGCAACGTACTCCATCCTACTTCTGTTCCGGTATACAAGTCCGTTGGTGTTGGTTCACCACCTAATATTGGACTCGATGTAAGTGGTGATTTTTTTCTGCCTTCTTCCGGAACGATGGTGCCCCCGTTCAACTCACCATACGAAGCCAATGCAGAATTGATGTGGCCGGGCAAATCAATTTCCGGAACAATGGTAATGAACCGACTTTCTGCATACGCTACAATTTCTGAATACTGCTCTTGCGTATAATATCCACCTTCGCCACCACCAACTTCCGTACTGCCGCCAATGGTGGCGAGCTTTGGCCATGATTTTATTTCAATACGCCACCCCTGATCATCACTGAGGTGAAGGTGAAGGATGTTCATTTTATAATAGCTGATCAAATCAATATAGCGCTTCACATCCTCTACCTTAAAAAAATGACGGGCAACATCCAGCATCGCCCCACGCCAGGCGTAGGTTGGAAAATCGCGAATCGTTCCGGTGGCAATGTGCCATGGCCCTTCTTGTTTTGTTGATGCTTCGATTGCTGGTGGCAATAGTTGGCGAAGGGTTTGTATCCCGTAGAACAATCCCGCGGGTTTGTTGGCGGAAATAGTAATAACATCCCTGGCAATGGCCAGTTCGTATCCTTCATCACCCAGTTGTTCATCCGAAACGATTGAAAGCCGAATTGTATTGGAAGTTCCTTCTTTTTTGGTCGATAGCTTTAGTTCAAATCCTGTTGCGGGTTGTAGCCGATCCGCCAGATATTTTCCGAGCGGCATCAGGTCTTCTGTTGCCACCTGTATAGCGACATCATTGGTGAGTTTAAAACTTTCACCAGCAGCTGTTACCGAAACCACTTTCGGTATGATCCCTACTTCGGCAAGGTTGGTGCTGGGTGTGTTGGGGGCACATGAGGAGAGAATAAGCAGTGCAGTGAGGATGGTAATGAATGATTTGGAAAAGGATTTCATGACGTGTCTGGTTTTTTCGAATCGCCAATTTATAAAAAATTGTGAGCTGCAATAAGAAATGTGCAAAGTGTGTTCTGTGTGTGTGAAAGTATTTTCCTGTTGCTAATTTGGCAATTGATTTATTGCTGTCAAGTCCCTTTGTCTGGTTAATTGTAAAAAAGTATTTAAAAGATTGAAACCCCCGCTTCCCCAAATGGATGTTCACGTGCATAAAAGCGAACAGCATTCGAAAGGATTCTTCGTTCATAAAGATTTAACGCACTGCAAGCTTGATTTTCCCGGGAAATCCTTTATTTCGTCCCGACAAGCTTTCACATGATTCAACTCAAGGACATCGTATTCATTTTCAACCCGAATTCGGGCAAAAGGAAGTCGGTCGATCTTATTAGTGATTTATTAGCAGTAAACCCTGATGCGAATTATTTTATCAGTCATTCCCTTGGCGAGTTTGATGCTTTCTTTAAAACGGAAGTCAATAATTATAAGGTAGTGGTGATTTGTGGTGGTGATGGAACGATCAACACCACGTTGAAATACTTGAGAGAAAAGGACATTGCTTTGGCGGTGCTGCCCAACGGATCGGGAAATGGTTTTGCGCGGGAACTTGGTTTTAAGAATGATATAAAATTTTTAATCGATCAAATTTTATTGGGCAAATCAATCCTTGTTGATTTAATAAAAGTGAATGATGACTTTAGTTGCAATGTAATCGGGCTGGGTATCGATAGTTATGTAACCACAGAATTTGACAAGGGCAGAAACCGTGGTTTGAAAGGCTACATTTATAATTCTTTTCTCGCATTGTTCAAGTACAAACCGATTGATGCCGAACTAACTTTTGGTAAGGGGACCATCACCGGAAAATATTTTATGATTTGTATTGCGAACACGCGCCAATTCGGAAGCGGGGCATTTATCGCACCGGATGCAAAATACAATGATGGGCTTTTGGAAGTTGCACTGATCCGCCCCATTCCTTTTTATCGGTTGCCTTCCCTGGTGTATCGGCTATTTAAGGGGACACTAAAAAAATCAAAGTATGTTGAATATTTGCAAACCGGTTCCATCCATATAAAATCCAATTCAGGATCCTACCATGTGGATGGCGAACCAAAAGCAATGGGCTCCCCTCTTGATATCTCGATTGTAGGCCAGTTTAAAGTGGTTAAAGTTATCAAATGAGTTGTCTGTAATATTGATCGGATTGTTTGTTTCAGTATCGATTGCGCTGTTTATTGTTGGTTTCCAAACCTTAAACCGGCATTTAGCAATCCTGTTGGCCCCATCCGTAATAAATAATTGAAAATAAGCTTACATGGATTTGAATCTGGGTTGATGATTTTGATGCAGGAAATTATCAAACCGTTATATTTTATTCAGAAATGTCCTAATTGGCTTGAATACGTACATTCCTGATTTTAATCAGATTGAATATGCTTACTCCATGGTTTTTTGTGGTTACCTTTGACATTCTGTAAAGCCCAAAATCTGTATGAGTGTACCCATAGTCAAATTTAATGTCAACGATCAACCTGATTTTTTTGTAGAACTACGAAAGCGGGTAAATCAATATTTTAGGGACAATAATATTTCCAAGAATGCCAACTTCAACATGAAGTTCAAAACAGCATTTATGCTGGTGTTGTATACAACACCGCTTGTACTGATGCTTACTGGTGTGGTGTCTACCGTTTGGCCTGTGATGTTGATGTGGGTCGTGATGGGAATAGGCATGTCTGGAATTGGATTGTCAATTATGCACGATGCCAACCATGGCTCATATTCAAAAAATAAAAAAGTGAACTCAGCACTTGGCTACCTGATCAATTATATTGGTGGCTATCATGTAAACTGGAGGATCCAGCATAACGTGCTGCATCATTCATATACCAACATAGAAGGATATGATGATGACATCGCCAATAGGATCATGCGGTTTTCACCCACCGTTAAGCGACTTGGTATTTATCGGTTTCAAGCATTTTACGCACCATTCGCCTACGGGTTGATGAGCATTTATTGGTTTATTGGCAAAGATTTTATCCAGTTAGGAAGATACAATAAGAAGAAATTGTTAGCTGGCCAGGGGCTTACTGTTGGAAAGTCATTGACCTATATTTTGTTCAATAAGGCATGGTACGCAGTAGTATTCCTGGTGTTGCCCATGCTTTTGGTCCCCATACCCTGGTGGCAAACGTTGATCGGGTTTCTGGTGATGCACTTTTTATGTGGGTTGGTCTTGGCATTGATATTTCAGCCAGCCCATGTAGTTGAAGAAACCAATTTCTTTGTTCCTGATGAAAGTAGCAGCGTAGAAAATAACTGGGCAATCCATCAAATGAAAACGACCGCTAACTTTGCCAGGGAAAGCAGGATTTTCTCCTGGTTTGTTGGTGGGCTTAATTATCAAATTGAACATCATTTGTTTCCCAATATTTGCCACATCCATTATCGGAGTATCTCGGGTATCGTGAAGAAAACCGCACAAGAATTTAATGTGCCCTACCATGAGCATAAAACATTTTATGCTGCGTTGAAAAGCCATTTCACGCTGATCCATCAATTTGGTACAGGTGAATATGACAAGCGGTTGGCAGGTGCTTAAGTAAGCCAAAAAAAATATAAAAGATGGTCGGTATTTCACTGGCCATTTTTTTTTTGCCAACTTTTATTCATGGTTAAAATTCCTTTCCACACCGGAGGCAAGTATGTTCAGGTATGCGGAATAGATAGGAAAAGGTGTTTCGTATAACGCTCAATATCCTGTTGGCAGATTGGTTTTCAATATGGTTGGAACCACATTTCGGGCACATGATGGAATTATCTGAAACATACAGGTTTTGTTCTTCAAGGATTGCGTTTGCCTGATCGATATCTTTTTGAAAAACATGCAAGCGTACGCCAATAGAAAGAACTGGTTGGAAAGGGTAGAGGTTGGCCAGGTTTTCTTCGGTCAGAAAACAGGGGATATCGAATGCATCGAGCTTTGCTTTTATAATGTTTGCCTGGATGGCACTACCAAACTCCCTGAAAACCACTATCCGTTCCTCTTGATCCATACAGTAAGATAATTAAATCTTAAAAGGTAAATTGTAACTTAGGTTCTAATACGCCAATTTCCTTAATATTTTAAAAATATTTTCAACCTACTGTAACATGCATGTCCGCCAGGCGTCATGCTAATGAACTTAATTGAATGGACATCGAATCGTTTCAAACCAGAGTGCTCCCCGTTAAAAACAAGCTTTACCGCTTCGCCTTTCGGTTGTTGGGAAGCGAAGAGGAGGCAAAGGATGTTGTACAAGAAGTATTTGTGCGCGTCTGGAACGGCCGGGAGAACATGGAGGCGATTCAAAATTGGGAGGCTTGGTGTATGCGCATCACCAAAAACCTTTCACTGGATAGGATTCGAACCTGGAAAAGGAGAAATACCCAACCGATTGAATCCAGTTTTGATGTTCAGGAAGAAAGCTTAACGCCTTATGAAAGCACAGAAATCAATGAAAGTATGCAACGGGTCGGTAGTTTGATCGAGGCCTTGCCGGAGAAACAGCGTAACATCATCCACCTTCGCGATGTGGAGGGATATAGTTACCAGGAGATATGCGATATTTTGGAACTGGACATGAACCAGGTGAAAGTAAATTTATTCCGTGCGCGGAACAGTGTACGGGAGAAAATAATTAAAATCAATGCGTATGGACTCAAATAAAATAGAAGCCTTGCTTGCCAAATATTGGGAATGTGAGACCTCTCTTGAGGAAGAGAACGAGCTGCGGGAATATTTTAACCAACAGGATATTCCGGCACAGTTCAAAGAAGCAGCAGTACTATTTGCCTATTTTGGTGAACAGCGAAATAAGCAGGTCAAGGACCTCACGTTTGATAGCAAGGTTGTGGAATCAGTAAAAAAATCAACCACTGCAAACAAATCAAAAGTGGTGCGGCTGCTGTACAACTTCTCCAGGATTGCCGCAGGGTTGATTGTAGTGGTGGTGGCCACATATTACATCCGCTCAGAAATCCGCAAGACCACACCTCAGGAAATGGTAGATACCTATAGCGATCCCAAGCTTGCTTTTGAAGAAACAAAGAAAGCACTGCTGATGATCTCTAAAAGTTTTGGCCACGCAGAAGAGCAGGCAAAGAAAATCAATTTACTGAACGAGGCGAAAGAAAATATTCAGGAAGAAAGCGGAACACAAGAATTATAACTGGATACTGGATACTGGTTTTTGGATACTCAAGACTCAATACTAAGGACTAAAAAACTAATTAAGATGAAGAAGATAATAGCAATACTCGTATTTGTAATGGCCGGAACAGCCACCTTTGCACAGAATGATGCCATCTCGAAATTTTTCAATAAATATTCTGATGACGAATCGTTTTCCCAAGTAAATGTTTCCAGCAAAATGTTCAGCTTGTTCACCAATGTTGACATGGACAAACCGGAAGACAAAGAAGTGGTGAGCGCCATCAGCAAGTTGAAAGGCCTACGGATTTTGGCAAAAAATGACTCTGTCAATGCACGCAAACTTTATAAAGAAGCATACACGTTGATCCCGAAGGGTCAGTATGAAGAATTGATGTCCTTTCGTGATAAAGACAAGGATATGAAATTCCTGATCAAAGAAAGTGGTGGAAAGATTTCTGAGTTGTTGATGTTGGCCGGTGGCAATAAAGAGTTTATGATCCTGAGCTTATTTGGGGAGATCGATTTGAAGCAAGTTTCTAAAATCGGTAAAAGCATGGATATCGATGGGTTGAAAAACCTGGAGAAACTTGACGAGAAAAAGAAAAATTAAATCATAAAACTTTTGGAAAAGCATCCGGGTATGTAAACATCCCGGGTGCTTTTACGTGTAACCACTAAATTATTATCTATGAACCCATTTCGAATCATATCCTTTCTTTTTGTAGTTGTTGTTTCTTCCAGCGCAGTTGCACAAAGCAAAACTACCCAATCGCTTCAAGATCAAAACAAGGATGCATTTTCATTATACTTTTATCAGAATACGCTACGCATGTTAAATCAAACAGAGGATAAGGAGTTTGATGAGTTGATCAAGGATATCGAGAAGATGAAATTTTTGATGATTAAAAAAAATCAAGGTTTTGGAAATGCTGATTATAAAAAACTCGTGGGCAGTTATCAGAAAGAATCTTTTGAAGAAATCATGACCAGCCGGTATGAAGGAAAGACATTGGATATTTATTTGAAAGAGGGGAAAAGCAAAGGAATGATTGTGCTTGTAAATGATTCCACCAATTTATTTGTGTTGGACATTGTGGGCCAGATTGCTTTGAATAAAGTTACTAAATTGTATTCCGTACTCGACGAAAGCCAGGATATTACCGGTCGCATCTTCAAAGCGGAAAAGAAGGAAGCAAAGAAAGAAAACGAAAATTAATTTGGAAACAGTTTTATCGATCAATGGCCTGACCAAGAATTTCGGTCGCCTGTGTGCTGTCAATAAGTTGAATTTGGAAGTTGCCCGTGGCCAGGTCTTCGGAATGCTAGGCCCCAACGGAAGCGGCAAAACCACCACACTGGGAATGTTGATGAGTGTGATCAACCCAACCTCCGGAACCTATTCGTGGTTCGGAATGCCACCCGGTGAAGCGGCACGGAAAAAGATCGGAGCTGTGCTCGAACATCCCATATTTTATCCATACCTCACCGGACAAAAAAACCTGGAGTTGAATGCGCTGATTAAGGAATCTAATCCAAACAATATTGCCAGGGTGTTGGATTTGGTGGAGCTAAGCGAACGCAAAGACGATAAATACAAAACCTATTCATTGGGGATGAAACAACGGTTGGCAATAGCATCTGCCTTGTTGAATGATCCTACCGTTTTGATTTTGGATGAGCCCACCAATGGATTGGACCCAATGGGGATCGCAGAAATACGTGAACTTATCAAACGCATTGCCGAAGATGGGAGGACTATTATTCTTGCGAGCCATTTGTTGGATGAAGTTCAAAAAGTTTGTACGCACTTTGCAGTGTTAAAGCGTGGCAATTTAGTCCATGTTGGGCCGGTCGATGATGTTGGAAAGGGGGCAGAGATTGTAGAGGTAAATGCAAAAGTGGAGGGCTTTGCAGAATTGATCCAAAAATTTCAGGGTGCCGCTTCTATTAATAAAGAGAATGGGATTTTTCAATTGACTTTACAAGAGGGGTTTCATAGCCGCGATATCAATAAATTCCTGTTCGAGAATGGTGTAGTCGCGGACCACCTGATGACGAAGAAGAGGAGCCTCGAAAAAATGTTTATTGAAATTTTAGCGGACGCAAAGCAATGACCAATATACTGCACTTATTAAAAATCGATTTAAAGAAGCTGACAAGCTACCGTACTTTTTGGGTGATTTGCGGCTTGTATTTTTTAACGCTGGGAACCTCTACCGCCAGTGGTATGGAGTTTTTAAAATGGCTGGCCAGAACGATTGAAGGGTTTGGCCAGGAAATCAATATCAGCCGGATCCCCTTATACCACTTTCCTGATATTTGGATGAACCTTGCTTTCTTTAGTGGTTTGTTTAAAATCGTGTTGGCCATTATGGTGGTGATTTCAATTACGAATGAATACAGCTACCGGACACTTCGCCAGAATATTATTGATGGCATGAGCCGTTGGGAATTCCTTGCTTCAAAAATAATGACCAACCTTCTCTTGAGTTTCATGAGTTTGGCAATGGTGTTTTTAATCACGTTGGTAACCGGGCTTATTTATACGCCTGATCTTTCTACTGCCAAGATATTTACAGACATGGAGTTTTTCTTCGCGTACTTTTTGGAAGTATTCTCATTCCTATCGTATGCGTTGATGATTGGTGTATTGGTGCAACGCTCAGGATTGTCAATCGTGTTACTATTGCTTTCCCACATGATCGAAATCATTATCAAAGAAAATATTGACGACCATGTTCCCTGGATGATCCAGTTCTTTCCAATGGAATCCATTTCGAATTTGGTACCGATGCCATTTGCACGTTATGCTTTTCAGGAAATCCGTGATTACCTTACCGTGGCATCTGTGTCCATTGCACTTGCGTGGATATTCCTGTTCAACTTCTTCAGCTATCTGAAATTGAAGCGGGCCGATATTTAGCAGGATTGTATATCCGGAAAAGCAAAGAGGAGACAACAATCCCCACTAACCCTCCTGTGATTGCTGTTACGGAATAATTCGCAACACGATTGCTCGTGAATCCGATATCAAAAGATTGGTAGGCAACAGCAACTGTTACCAGTAAAATGATTAACCAATAGGTATACTGAATTGGAAACGGAAACGGGTTCTTGCCTTTTGGTAAAAAATGAAAATACATGAGTATGATCAGTCCGCCAATTAATGTACTCCCGTATTGAATGAGTTTGTAAATTCCAAGTGAAAATTTTCCCAGGTCTACTTTGGTGGAAAGCGCAGGAAACACAGTAACAAAAAACCCTCCGGCATACGTGAAGCCGTCCCAAAAAATATGCGTGGCCGATCCAACAATGGCAGAGAGTATAAATGGGATTTTATGGTTCTTCAGGTAGTCAAGAAAATTGTAGTTGAACCAATCATAACAGCGTATTTTAAAATAGCGCGGCACATTGGCAATCAAAGGGCCTTTCACAAGTTGATGGAAAATAATGGAAAGGAGTACCGTAAGCGGTAAATCAAAATACAGGATACCTAAAAGTGAATGACTGTAATGACTATATGCTTTCATGCGAAAGAAGTATTCGAAGTCAGGCGCCATGGAGCCGATGATCAACCCTGTGGCAGACCATGCAGTGGATTTCCTAAGAGTGAGTGGAAGTATAAGGGCAGGATGCGAAAAAGTAAGTGGCATTGCAAAGAGGGTAAGTGGCTAATTTCGAAATAGAAATCCATCCATGCAAGGACTACAGATGTTTAGTAGAGATACTAGACGTTAGATACTAGACAGATGCTGAAATCCGGTAACCAGTGACCAGAATCCAGTGACCAGCAACTACCAACTACCAACTACCAACTACCAACTATATCTTTATATGCGACCAGTTCTCACCCGATTTGATCCTGTAAATCTGCATGTCCGATACCTTGAATTGCTGTGCTAGTTTTTTTAGGGTGGGTGGATTTTTTTGCGCGAGTTTCTTTTTAATGCGTTTCACTTTTTCCGCATTCAATTTCAATCCTTCCGTTGGGCGTTGGCGATGGATTACAGCCGGGTCTTTTTTGGCATGTTCAATCTGATCATCCCACGTTACCCATTTTAAATTTTTATAGTCGTTGTTTTCTTTTTTGTGGTCTTTGTGAATCACGAAAGTTTGCTTCGGACTATTCTTCCTGATGAAGAGTTGCGCCACCAGCCGATGGATGTAATAGTTTAAATTTTTGCCTTGGTTTTTTAGCGTGATACTTGGGTACCCCTGTGTTAGCCGCGTTTTGAGAAGCGTACCGGTTTTTACGGTATCCATATAACTGGCCACCCTGCCTTTGTTGGAGACGGCATATTTTTTCTGAAGCTTCTTTCGCTTCATGGGGATATCCAACCATTTCTCCCCTACCAAAAATTTTAGCGGTGTTACTTTTGTTGGGCTCATAACTTAAAGCTACCGTTATATTTCCTTTTTCACTACTAATAAATAGTAATTGTTGTCTATCGGCAGGTAGCCCTGCTCGAAACAATAGCAATACATGCCGCTATCCTTTGTTTGATAGATACTGGTGAAATGAGTGAAGTCAAATCCTTTTTCCAATAATTTGGATTTGGGCACTTTTACTTTCCCTGTGGGGTTCAATGTCAATAAAATGCGCCTGTTTTTCCGCAGGATGTTGCTCACATTCCGCACGTAATTGGTGGCATCGGCATTTAATTTATTGTTGTAATCAACCCGGCAGGTGTCGGAACAGAATTTTTTATCAATCCTGCCGTGGAACTTAGCTCCACACGATAAGCATTGTTTTTGAGTGATTGCGGCCATCTTTTGTGATTTATTATCCGTTTACAAACGTTTACAAACGAATATACCCGATTATACCCGTTTATCATACGACTCCGGCAAAAATCCCCCGCCACCTTTGCATTGCCGGTCGAACAAATCACTGGCCGTTTTCAAAAACCATGTTAAACTAAAACAAACAAAACCATGAAAAGCTTACGAAACAGCGTGCAACTTATCGGCAACATCGGTAAAGACCCGGAAGTAAAATCTTTTGAGAAAAGCAAAAAGGCTTCCTTCAGTATTGCCACAAACGAAACCTACAAAAACCAAAAAGGGGAGAAAATCCAGGAAACCCAATGGCATAATGTAGTGGTGTGGGGCAAGCTCGCAGACGTGGTGGAAAAGTACGTGAAGAAAGGCAACGAAGTAGCCATTGAAGGCAAGCTTGTACACCGCTCATACGAAACCGCCTCCGGTGAGAAGCGCTACATCACGGAAATCAACGTGAATGACCTGGTGATGTTGGGTGGAAAACCATAACCCATGTGTACATCAAAAGAAAAGCCCGGCAGGAATGACCGGGCTTTTTTTTGTTTTACGATTTTTTTTGGAAATGCTTCAGAATAAAAAACTTAGTAGATTAGCGGTAAAGATACAACGCGAGTATATGCCACTAGTCATACCCGCAAGTATTGGTTAATCACTATATTCGCTTGTTGTGGGTAATGCCGCCCGACAAAAGTGGAGTCATACGCGCATTGGCACATTTGCTTGCCGCTTAAATCCAGCCGCACATCCAAAGCAAGCAAAAGAGCCAATTTTTCCCAACGCGCTGACCCAAAAAAGTAATAGAGACAATCAAACTGGACACAAAAATTCCGACCAAATCCACCGACAATTTTAATATATTTGGACTGTGTAAATGACTATCATGAAGTTACCCCACCCTATACCGTATCAAGGAAGTAAAAGGAATCTGGCAGACCAGATTTTGAGGTACTTCCCAGACAATTTTGACAGATTGATTGAACCGTTTGCCGGGTCGGCAGCCATAACAATTGCTTCAGCTTATTACTTTAAAGCCTCAAAGTTTGTTATCAATGACATTAATGCACCACTTATTGAACTTTGGGAAGAAATAATTAACAACCCAAAGTCAATCATAAAGGCATACCATGATATTTGGAATGGTCAACATGATAATATGGACGAATACTATTACCAGATTCGCGAACAATTTAATGATACAAGAAGGCCAAAATATTTGCTTTTTCTTTTAGCCAAATGCGTTAAAGCTGCAGTTCGGTATAATGCTCAGGGAAATTTTAATCAAAGTCCCGATAAAAGAAGACTTGGAAGAAATCCTCAAATGATGAGGGAAGACATTTTGCGAGTTTCACAATTATTAAAGGATAAGATAGAGTTTTTCTCTACTGACTATTCTGTAATACTTGACAATGCAAATCCAACAGACTTGGTCTACATGGACCCTCCATATCAAGGCACAGGACTCAATGGGGGTTTTAACTATGCAGGCAACATAGAATTTGACAATTTCATTATTTCCCTCTTTGACTTAAATAATAGAGATATTCCATTCATTTTAAGCTATGACGGTAGAACTGGTGATAAAACATTTGGCAGACCGTTACCTGAAGAATTGAACTTAGTAAAAATTGAAATCAACGCGGGACGATCATCTCAGGCAACTTTACTAAGTCGGTCTGAAATCACATATGAAGTAATCTACCTCTCACCTTCTTTAGCATCAAAGATTGACTTGTCAAAACTGACAGGAAAGGAATTCCAACAAACAGAGCTATTTGCAACTAATGAGTAAGAAGGAACAGTACGCTAAGGAATTCTTAGACCACGTCAATTCTATTTCTAATAAAAGAGCACGCATTGTAATCGACCACATTATGAAGCACGGCTTCATAACAACGGAAGATTTAGAAAAGACTTATGGCTATAGTCATCCACCTCGCGCAGCACGAGATGTCAGAGAAACAGGAATACCTCTTGAAACTTTCAAAGTTAAGTCACAAGGAGATAAATCAATAGCCGCATATAAATTTGGTGATTTAACTAAGCTTCAAATAAGTAGAGTTGCAGGTAGGGCTATTTTTCCTAAAGAATTTAAAAAGGCACTTTATGAACTAGGAAAAGGCAGATGTTATATCTGTCATGGAGAATTTGCAGAGAGGTACCTACAAGTAGACCATAGGGTTCCATACCAAGTTTCAGGCGAGGGGAATTCGGAAAGACGATTGGAAGACTTTATGCTTTTGTGCGGTTCATGCAATAGAGCAAAATCATGGTCGTGTGAACACTGCGTGAATTGGCATGAAAGTCAAAAACCAGAGATTTGTATGGAATGTTACTGGGGCAGTCCTGAGAATTACAATCATATTGCTCTACAACAGATTAGACGGCTTGACATTCAATGGACTGGTAACGAGGTGAAGTATTATGACGCAATAAAAGTTGTTGCCGACCAAAATAAAATTGACTTGCCGGACTTTGTTAAGAAGTTAATCGAGGACAAATTAAAAAAATAGTTTCCCAAACTAGTCGCACCAATGCCATTGCCGCTCGACTCCAACTCACAAACCAAAGCAATGGCATCCGTGCTTAGATTCTGCAAAGGCGGACACTACCCACAGCAAAATGCATAATCAATGGCGGGGTTCAGTGTAAATTTGTAGTTTAGTTTTTTAAAACACGTTTGGTTTCGTGGGACAGTGACGCGCTTCGAACACCCGCCACTGCTTATGCACAAACGTTGTGCGTCATTTCCGACAGAGTAAATATTATGCTTGAGTTTATAAAACGAAAACTTAAAAAAAAAGAGAACAAGACGGTTGACGGAATAAGTAAGATCTAAGTTCAACTAATAAGTGCACCACAATGGGTTGAAAGAAAGGAGGATTTCTCCTCCCTTCAATTGACCAAGTTCATTTAAACTTGTGTTGCGATGACAAATTATAAACAACTGGGCCAAGAGCAAAGATATGTAATTGACCGCCTATTAAGGCAAGGAAAAAGCCAGAAAGAGATAGCCGATGTATTGGGATATCATAAATCCACCATCAGTCGAGAGCTTACGCGAAATACACCTAAACGAGGTAGAGGTGCAAAGGAGTATAATTTTGAACGTGCTCATATGAAAACCAAAAAGAGGCATCGGGAAAAGAATAAGCATATCACTTTTACCGATGAGATGCGAAAGGGAATTGTCAAGCACCTTGCGGTTGAGAAACTGAGCCCTGAATTAATTGCCCAAATTGGTCGGAAGGATAACCCGGATTTCGTTAGTCATGAAACAATCTATCAATGGATATGGGCTATGAAGCATAGTCATAAGCGAGAAGATCGAGCCTACCAACTCCTGTACAAAGATTTAAGGCATGGTCGCAGGAGGAGAAAGCGGGGAAATTACCATGATAACAGGGGCTGTATATCAGATCGTGTTTCTATTGAAAAGCGTCCTGCCATTGTAGAAAAGCGTAAGCGGATAGGTGATGTAGAAGTAGATTTAATGATGGGCAAAAACCATCAACCAGGCCTGCTGGTTATTACCGACAGAGCTTCATTGAAGACATCTTTGGTCAAAATATCCACAAAGGCATCAAAGCCAATCGCTCGATCAATTATTCGTAAAATGAAGCCCTGTGAGCAATGGCTAAAAACAATGACCTATGATAACGATCTGGCTTTTGCTTCACACTCAACAGTAAATGAAGAACTCAAAACCAAATCGTTCTTTACTCATCCGTATTCCTCACAAGAAAAGGGAACTGTAGAAAATCGAATTGGTGTGCTGCGAAGGTTCTTTCCAAAGAAAACAGACTTCACCCAAGTTTCAGCTAAACGAGTAAGCCAGGTTGAAAAAATCATCAATGAAAGACCCGTAAGAAAATTTAAATATCAAACCCCAAATGCTGTATTTTTACAAAAACAAAAAGTTGCACTTATTACTTGAACACAGCAGACAATTAAGTATTATTTATTCCAATCACGTGTTGAATACGCTGACTATTTAAAAGTTGTAAGCAAGAATAATGGACTATGGAAAGTTGAGAAAATAAATGAACATGAAAAGATTGTAAGGGTTAATCATTTTGACAACAACTACAATGAAGACAGAGTTACGGAATTTACCTACGATAACAGCCTAAATCTAATTGAACAACAAGACTTTGAAAATTTTTATCAAGAGCCACTGAAAAAGACTATCAGGAAAGTATTCAGCTATAAACAAGGGCTAGTCAAGGAAGTAAAAATATTTGATTATTACAGATATAAAACATCTGACAGCTATGCTGGAAGAATGATTTATGACTACGACCAGAGCAATAGATTAATTCGCGAGGAATATCAAAATAGCAAAAATAAGATTACAGAAATCCGAACTTTCTCGCATATAAATTCCTATGAAACAGAAGAGCTTAGGCTTTCTTCAAAAGAAAAGGTTAAAGAAAAGCACATACATGTAACAAATGATCAAGGACTTGAAATAGTACGGAAAATAAATTTTTGTCCTAAATCAAAAGATGACAATTTATTCACAACGATTTACAAATATTATTTTAATGACAAGGGCGACAAAATAGGTACTCTTTGGACACTAAACGGAGAAGTTAAAGAAGATTCAACCCACGAGTATGTGTATTCTGACAAAGATTGGATATATAGAACTACGAAAAACTCGAGTATAGTTGTAGCAACGGAATTCAAGAAAATCGAGATTTGAAACGGCCCAACAATGTGTATATGCAATTCAAATTTGATGAATTATTTTTAAAGGAAAATTTAAACTGCATATACACGAGCGTTACAAGCAACGGTAGAAACAACATCACGCAAAACGAACGACAAGTGAAAGCAATGAAATCAAGCAAATAGAAAATTAAAATTTAACATTATGAAGTATTTAAAATATGCCATTGGAATTATAGCAATCTTGGTTATTGGGTTTTTTGCCTTGGGTACAATTAAACCAAAAATAACCTATGAATGTGAGATAATGGCCGAAAAACCAATAGATGAATCTTGGGCAGTACTCCAAGACACTGAAAAATTGTCTGAGTGGTTACCCGGATTTCAAAAAATTGAACATATCAGCGGTGCTCCGGGAACAATGGGAGCTGTATCAAAAGTCTATTTTGACGATAATGGACAGAGTATGGCAATACAGGAAACAATAACCGACATCGTGCCAAACGAATCTATATCAATGAAGTATGAGTCTGATTTTATGGATATGGATTACAAATTAAGCATTACTCCCGTTAATGGAAAGACAAAGATTAATTCAAGTACAACTGCGGAAGGAAATGGCATAATTTCAAAATCTATAATGGCTTTGATGGGAAGTTCACTAAAGGAACAGGAAGAAACCAATCTTTCAAATCTCAAGAAAACGATAGAACAAAATACCAAGAACTATTTCCAATCTGAACTTTAGAAATTTAAGATGACTATGGAAGTATCTCTGGATCTGGTCGTAGCGTCCCGCTACGACCATCTTAATTTTTAGCGTCTCGCTGACAGGACAGGTCAAACAAAGATTGATGCTTCCTTTCCGGCTTCTATTGCAATCACCAGCACTGTTATCACTTTCTTGAACGAAAGGTTAAGCATTCTTCTAAAATCTTTGTTAACTTGATCAACAAAATTTAACAAGCTATGAAATGGCCATGTAAATACTTCACCAACCGAAATGATTATTTCGGCCATTCCATGTGACCTTGATCTAAAATTATAAGCACATGAAAAATATAAAATCCACAATTTTTGCCATTGCATTGATGGCGATTTCATTTTCGTTTGTTCAGGCACAAAAATTACCTGGCCTCGATTCAAGTCCTGCGGATATTGCTTACCTGCGGGAGGATGGAAGAAGATCGGCCCCGGTGATAAAAGTTGTGTATGGTCGTCCTCTGAAAAAAGAAAGGACCATGCTTGGCGGCACAGAAGCATACGGAAAGGTGTGGCGGGCAGGCGCTAATGAAACAACGGAGATCAAATTTTTCAAAAACGTAACACTGGGTGATAAACAAATTGCTGCAGGTACGTATTCGCTTTATGCCATTCCCGATAAGGATGAATGGACGATCATTATCAATTCTAAATTGGATACATGGGGTGCGTATGAATATGATGAATCCAAAGATGTGGTACGCTTTAAAGTTCCGGCTGGAAAAACAGAAGCTGAAGTAGAAGCCTTTACCATTGCCTTTGAAGGGGAAAAAGGAACGGGCACGATGATGCTGGCGTGGGAAACTACGTTGGTAAAAATTCCGGTAAAGTTTTAATTATTTTGTCATCTTTAAAAGCCCGGTCGGAAGGATCGGGCTTTTCCGTATACCATAGCAACTTAATGCTAAAAATATTTAACATGAATATCAAAACTACGATTCTTCTCGTGGCAGTTCTTTTGACTACCGCTTGTAGACAACAAGAAGAAAACCTGGATAGTAAAATTATTGGGGCATGGACGATGGAAAAGGTTTATGAATATGACAATGATTTAACTGAAAAGCACAATCCACAAAATAGCAGGTGGATAGAATTTAAAGCTGATGGCTCATTTGTTAGTGACGGTGAACCATTTGGAAAAAATACAGGACGTTGGACAACTGACAATGAAAAATCAATTTTAATTATTGACAGTGATGTTGATGACGATGATAGTGCATGGAAAGTAACATTCGAGCAAGACCAAACCACCTGGACTGGAATTGGACATCCAAGAAAAGAGAACACGAAACTAATTCATAAGAGAAAGAAATAAGCGAGACGCTTACGTGATGAAAAGGTCGTAGCGGGACGCTACGACCAGGGCGAGTTCAACAAAGACAAGAATGTATTTCATAAATGTAATAATCATTGTGATGTTTCTTTGGTACATTTCACGGAAGGCAGTTGATCAACCAGTTGAAATTGAGGGGGAATCGGTATCAAGATTTAGTTCAATTTTCAGGTTAGTAGGAATAACCCTCAAATTTTAGTCGTAGCATGATGCTACGACCAGGGATCAAAGTTCAGCAATCGAAATGTTCATCGGGATGCCTGCTTTCCCTTTTTCGTATAATCGGTTTTGAGCTGGGACCCGCGTATCAAGTTTTCGAAACTCAGCAGCCGTAATCCCGGCTTGTTCCGCATAAATTTCATAATACGCTGCCTGTATCTCGTCCAGTATCGCAATGTAAAAATGGTAGCGCGATCCACGATCGGCCTTCAGGGAGATTACCGCTTTCTTAGGGTTTTCGGATAAGCCTGCAACCACACCGTTGTTTAAAATGAAAGCTTTGATTTCGGCCCGTATCCCATCCATATTTCCCCGTGTAGTATTTTGTACCATGAGTTGGTCGTTGGAGTTTAGCCGGATGTTAAAAACGTTCCGATCATTTACCGGGGCAACCACGTTGTCGATTTGAGGCAGCAAGATGGTCAACCCTTTGTGTTCTTGAATTACTGTCGTGATCATAAAGAAACACAACATGAGAAATGCGATATCGGCCATGGAACTGGCATTGATGGTAACAGCGTGTTTGGGAGCGTACATAAGCGTTTGGTTTAGCCCTATAATTCGCTGGGTATATGGAAGTCACATTATTGCTACTAGAGGACACGACTGCCGGGGCACGCATCCATGTAAGCAGAATAAGAACTTGATCAAATGCATTTACATAACTTAGCGCCTTCGTGCCTTTGCGGTAAATAACTCCATTTATCAAAAATCCGTACCAGAACCTTTCTATTTGCGTATTAAGTGTAACTTTACACGCTGATGAATTTTTTAAGTCCTTCCTTTCTTTGGGCCCTTTTCGCGCTGTCGATCCCGTTAATCATCCATCTTTTCAATTTCAGGAAAACCAAACGCGTTTATTTTTCGAATAACCGCTTTCTCAAACAAGTAAAAGAAGAAACCGCCTCTAAAAAGCGCCTCAAGCATTTGCTGGTCCTTGCATCCCGGTTGTTGTTTCTGTTTTTCCTGGTGATCACGTTTGCCCAGCCCTTTATTCCGGCCAAAAACCAGTTGGGTGCTGCACAGGAAATTGTCCTGTACCTTGACAACTCCCTGAGCATGACCGCAAATACAAGAGACAATATGCGCGGGTTGGATGCCGCCTCCCAGTTTGCGCGGGATATTGCCAATATTTTCCCACCCGATACACGCTATAAATTGCTCACCAACGACTTCGCACCTTTTTCGAATGTCTATAAAACCAAAACCGAAGTATTGGATTTGTTGACCGAAATCCGCTCTTCTTCCGTGAGCAGAAGTTTTGAAGAAATTCAAAACCGGATTGCATTAAACAACAAAAGCGAAGTTCGGAAACCGGAAATTTTTTGGATCAGTGATTTTCAACGTTCTACGATGGGCCCCGTAACTTCCCCCGACAGTGCAACACGTTTTCACTTAGTCCCTATTTCCTTCGAACAGGTCCCCAATATTTTTGTGGATAGTGTTTATCTGGAAAACCCGTTTGCGATCGGGGGCGATAAAAATGTGTTGCATGTTCGCTTGCTCAACGATGGGTCAAAAGCGATTGACCAACTGAACATCCGGTTTTCAATCAACAACATTCAAGCCGGCACGGCCACAGTTTCCATTCCCCAAAAGGGCACAGCAGAAGCAACTTTTGACCTTACTGCCGGCCTGATGGGAAGAAGTGAATTGCAGATTAGTTTCAACGACAACCCCATTAATTTTGACAATACTTTTTTCCTTACGTTGAATTTCACAGATAAAATCCGTGTGTTGGAAATCAAGAACACGTTACAACCCACACCCGTGCAACAGGTTTTTGGCAACCAGCAACTTTTCGCCTATCAGGGATTTACGATGGCCAATGTGAATTACAGTTTGTTGTCGCAATCGGACCTTGTGGTGGTAAACGGGCTCAACGTTATTGACCCAACCTTTGCATTGGCATTGCAAAATTATTTGGATGCATTTGGTACGGTGTTAGTGATTCCGGGTGAAGATCCTGATTTATCTTCTTTATCCTCAACGTTCTCTATTGCTTTGCAAAAGGGCAGGGATTCAACCCAAATGATGTCGCTTGATAAACCTGATTTCGACAACCCTTTTTTTGAGAATGTATTCGAAGAGCGTTCGCAATCTCTTATTATGCCGAAAGCAATCCCCGCACTTACCTTGGGAGTGGACCGGAATGCCTTGTTGAAATTCAATAATGAACTGCCTTTTCTTTCGGTGATGGACCGGAAGGGAAAATTATTTGTAATGGCATCGGGCCTAAGCAGTGCATCTACTGATTTTGCGGCACACGGGCTTTTTGTTCCGGTGATGTACCGGATTGCTGCCAGCAGCAAACGCGATACTGAAAAATTATATTACACATTGAACGATGATTTTGTTTCTATAAAAGCAGACACACTGGTAGGTGAGGAACCCCTGCGCATGATTGGCGAACAGGAACTGGTCCCTTCACAGCGCAGGTTGGGCAATCGGGTGTTAATGGATTTACCAAAATTTTCGTTGACACAAGGATTCTACTATGTAGTTCAGGCAACGGATACGATGGGGTTGCTCGCTTTCAACCTTGATAAAAAAGAATCGCGGATGGAGCAATATCAACCTGAGGAGGTAAAGGCATTGCTTGGTGGTGGTGATAATGTTGATATTTTTGAAGCAGGTTCTACCGAGGCTTTCAGCAACGAAATAAAAGAAAGATATTTGGGAAAGCCCTTGTGGCGGTATGCGCTGATGTTGGCACTTTTGTTCTTGCTTGTTGAAATTTTGTTGATCCGGTTTTTAAAATAGAATGTATGAAAATTGTAATCCAGTCGGCACAGATTTTTGATAAGCAATCACCTTTTCATAAGAAGGAGAAGAACGTTTTGATCCAGAATGGAAAAATTGTAAAAATCAGTGAGAAGAATATTTCGGGGGATAAAACCATCAAAGCCGAAGGGATGATCCTGAGTCCGGGATGGTTCGACCTCGGTACCTTTATTGGCGACCCGGGATTGGAACACAAAGAAGATATCGAATCGGGTACCCGCGCAGCAATGGCCGGTGGGTTTACAGAAATTGCTATTTTACCAAACACCGTTCCTTCCATTCAAACAAAAAATGATGTGAGCTACATCAAGAGTGGAAATAATGGCCGGCTTGTGCAAGCACATGCGATGGCCAGTGTCACGAAAAACAACAGGGGTGAAGAACTCACGGAAATGATCGATCTCAATGCCGCGGGCGCAGTTGCTTTTACAGATGGATTAAAACCCATTTGGCATACCGACATTTTATTAAAGACCCTTCAATATTTACAGAAATTTGATGGCGTGCTCATTGACCACCCGGAGGATATTTGGTTGAATATTTTTGGCCAGATGCACGAAGGCGTGAACAGTACCATGCTTGGTTTACGCGGGATGCCCCGGATTGCAGAAGAAATTGTGATCAACAGGAACCTTGAAATTTTAAAGTATGCCGGAGGACGTCTTCACTTTGCAAAAATTTCATCCGGTAAATCGGTAGAGTTGATCAAAGCGGTGAAGAAGAAACTGAATGTTTCGTGTGGTATTACTGCATACCAACCGTTGCTGGACGACAGCATGTTGTTTGATTTTGATACGCACTATAAAGTCAATCCACCTTTGCGGGAAAAGGAAGACAATGATGCGTTGATAAAAGGGTTGAAGGAAGGGGTGATTGATGTGATTTGTTCCGGCCACATTCCGCAAGACGAAGAATCGAAAAAACTTGAGTTTGATTTGGCCGATTTTGGCATCATTAATTTACAAACCGTTGGTGCGAATTTGGTTGCGTTAGAGAAATCATTGAGCTGGGAAACCTTACTGGATAAAGTTACAGCCGGTCCGCGGAAAGTATTGGGTATGGATTGCCCCACAATCGCGGAAGAAGAAAAAGCCAACCTTACCTTGTTTGACCCAACCCGTACGTGGGTGTTGGATGACAAGACAAACGAATCGAAAGCGCGCAACTCCCCCTGGTATGGCAAAGAAATTACCGGAAGGGCAGTTGCTGTGTTCAACAATGGAAAAAATTGGATTGATAATTAGATGAACTTTTCCCCTTTATTAAAAGTAGTTGCGCGGTATGGCCTCATGGCAGGCATTATGGGTTTTGGTTTGCTCCTCGGTTTGTATTACATGGGGCGCCATCCGTTTTTGATCGAGATTTTTTTTGACTTCCGGATTTTCATGCTGGGGATTTTTATTTTTTTCTCGCTTAAGGAATTCCGTGAAGACCACCAGGATGGGATTTTGTATTTCTGGCAGGGGATGATCGGAAGTTTTGTGCTGACCGCTATTTTTAGTGCAGTGGCGGCTTTTTTGATCTATATTTTTGGGAGCTGGAATACAGGATTTGTTCAAACATATATTGTACAATTGACGGAACGGCTTAGCCAATTGCCGGCTGAAACTATTGAACAGATAGGAAAAGAAGAGGTGGATCGTAATTTAAATGCCATTCAAGCGACTACTATTGGTGATATGGCGACAACGTACTTTGTACAAAGCTTTATCATTAGTTTTTTTATAAGCATAATTTTATCAGTAGTTTTAAGACGTCAACCTAAACCCTAAAAAATCATGGAAGAAAACATTGAAAAAGTAACAACCCGTTCAGTAGGAATTCGATATGGACTTATTTTATCAGTAGTCTCAATTGCTTATTTTCTTGGAATTAGCATGGCCGGACTTGCAGGTGAAGGAGGTATATGGAGTTTTATCGGTGCTATTCCAAGCATTATTGTAATCATTTTAGCCCACAAATATTTCAAAGAAAATGGTAATGGATTTATGGAGTTCGGCCAGGGATTTGGGATTGGTTTTTGGGTTGTTTTGATTTCGTCTATTGTTTCAAGCGTTTTCACGTATGTGTACATGAAATTTATCGACACAACCTTTACTCAAACCATGTTGGATAAGTCAAGGGAAAAGATGGCAGAAGCCGGAAATATGTCTGATGCACAGATTGATCAAGCAATGGAGTTTACCGCCAAATTTATGACTCCTGAAGCGGTGGTCGGAATGGGTATTGTAATGGGACTAATATTTGGCTGTATCATAGCATTGATTGTTACAATTTTTACCAAAAAGAGCAACCCGGATACAAGCTTCTAAATGAGTCTTGACATTTCTGTTGTTATCCCTGCCAAAAACGAACAGGAATCAATTCCTGAATTAAGTTCCTGGATAAACCGTGTCCTCACCGGGCACGGTTTATCTTTTGAAGCCATTTTTATTGATGATGGCAGCGATGACAATACCTGGGAGGAAATCCAAAAGGTATGTTCTTCAACCCCTAATTTCAAGGGCCTGCGTTTTAACCGGAATTTTGGAAAGTCCGCAGCGTTGCAAACCGGTTTTCAGGAAGCACAAGGTGATGTCGTAATCACGATGGATGCCGATTTGCAGGACAGTCCGGAAGAACTTCCTGCATTGTACAACATGATCAAAGAAGAAAAGTACCAATTGGTTTCCGGCTGGAAGAAAAAGCGTAACGACCCGGTTTCAAAAACACTTCCTTCAAAATTCTTTAACGGACTCACCCGTAGCATCAGCGGAATCAAACTACATGATTTTAACTGTGGGCTGAAAGCGTACGATAAAGTGGTGGTCAAAAATATTACGCTCTACGGAGAAATGCACCGCTACATTCCGGTAGTGGCGAAGTGGGCAGGGTTTACAAAGATCACCGAGAAAGTTGTAGAGCACCACGAACGAAAATATGGCCGCAGCAAATTTGGATTGGAGCGCATGCGCGGTTTGCTGGATTTATTATCGATTATGTTTGTGGGCCGTTTTGGTAAAAGGCCGATGCATTTTTTTGGTATGTATGGCGTGCTTTCTTTTTTGCTTGGATTGGGATTTACCATTAAAATCTTTTATGATAAAATCGATTCGGTTTTTATTTCAAAGATCCCAATGAAACGTGAGGTTACCGAGCAACCTATTTTTTATTTGGCATTGGTTGCACTGATTATTGGTGTCCAACTTTTCTTAACTGGTTTCATTGCCGAACTGATGGCCCGCCAATCGGTTTCCAAACGGGATTATCTGGTGATTGAGAAAGCAGGCAGTTAAATTGGTAGGCGTCTGACCGCTTTGAGCGGTCTGACGCCTACCTACCTTATACTGTGATTGCAGCTTTCGGTGTAAAGAACGGTTTGTAGTAATCACGGTACGCCCAGGCCAGATAAATGTTGAACAATACAATTACAATCCCCATTAGTGAACCTTCGGGTGCCAGGAATACATGGAATAAAAGGATGTTAAGACTGATCGGCATTAACATCACCAATGTGAGCGGGACAAAAAGCCTTACCAGCAATAGCAAGCCAAGTATAACTTCCAAACCTTTTAATACCGGAAAGAAATAACCAGACTGAAAAAGTCCTCCGGTAAACGCATCTGCGATTCCACCCGCGGGTGGTGGTGTTGGGATAAAGTGAAGAAAAAAGTTGAGTCCAAATACAAAGTAAATGAGCCCGAGCACGATGCGTGCCCCTGTTGCCAGGATTGATTTAGTTTTTGTTGACATAGATTTAAATAGTTTAAAGTGATTTATTATGCAGTGATTAATTCATCTTCGAAAACCGGGTAGTCGGTATAGCCTTTTGCATCTGCGGAGTACAAAGTGCTGGCGTCTAATTTGCTATTGAGGGGAAGTTTTTTTTGAAAGCGTTCCACCAAATCAGGATTGGTGATGAAAGGTTTTCCAAAGGCCACGAGGTCAGCTAACCCGGAACTGATATCTTTTTCTGCGCGATCCAATGTATAGCCACCGGAAAGGATCAACGTGTTTTTAAACCTGTCACGAATGATTTTTTTGATGTGCAACGGAACTTCCGGTGCACCACCGGCACTATGGTCCACGATATGTATATATTGAATTCCAATTTTGTTTAATTCTTCTGCGAGGTATGTATAGGTTGCCTCCACTTCCGGATAGTCGGGCATGTCGTTGAATACGCCAAATGGGGATAGGCGGATACCGACTTTATCTTTTCCAATGGCTTCACCTATTTCGTGTGCAACTTCTAAAATGAAACGGCTTCTGTTTTTGATGTTCCCACCATATCCATCTGTCCTGGTGTTTGAATGTGGCGACAAGAATTGTTCGAGCAGATAGCCATTCGCACCATGCAGTTCAATTCCATCGAAGCCTGCTTCAATGGCGTTGCGTGCAGCCCGGACAAATTCCGCTTTTGTTTCCTGAAGTTGCTGTGTACTTAGTGCTTGCGGCACGGGATGGTTTTGCAAGCCTTCTTTATCCGTCCACATTTGTCCGGTGGCAAGGATAGCAGAAGGTGCAACCACGACTGCGCCTTTTGGTAAATTGGCAGGGTGGCCAATGCGCCCGGTGTGCATGATCTGTGCGAAAATTTTTCCCCCCGCTTCATGGACAGCATCCGTTGCTTTTTTCCATCCTTTGATTTGGTCGGAAGAAAAAAGCCCGGGGATGCGTGCATAGCCCAACCCGTTTGGGGAGGGGGAAACACCTTCGGTAATAATTAGCCCTGCATTAGCGCGCTGTTTGTAATACGTGGCGATGAGTTCATTTGGGATATTGTTGATCGCACGGCTTCGGGTCATGGGTGCCATTACGATGCGGTTGGAGAGGGTTGATTTCCCTAAAGCATAAGGGGAAAATGCGGTTTTGGTAGTACTCATTTTAAATTGATTTAGTTATATATTTAAATATTTCAATGTATTTGATTTAAAAAAAATCCCTGTTTTCAGGGCTTAAAGACTACCAAATGTAATTGAGGTTCGAAAAGTTCATTGATGTATTTAAATTTTTCAATGTATTTTTTCAAAAAAAGGGCTTAGCTGAATTTTAGTTCCGTAATGGACTTTGTGTATTCCTTCAAAAGGTCCTCATTCAGGTTGTATTTGTGGTTTCTGCCTTCTTTTTCGGCTTCAATTAACCCGGCCTCCAACAATACTTTGATATGATGGCTGATAGAGGGCTGGGCAAGCGAACTTTCTTCCTGGATCTCTGAACACTGCCCCCATCCGCCTTTGTTAGAGATATGTTGTAATATTTTCAAGCGATGGGAATCGCCCAGCGCCTTTGAAATCTTTTCTATTTGTTTTGTATTCAGTGCCATATCGAGCGATGTAAATATATCGATCCGTGCTAAATACACAAAGCCAGTATAATAAGTTCGATCAAGCAACAATCCTTAGGCAACACACAGTTCTAAATACAACAGCTGTCACATTATTGCGTGGGAGCCCCCGCACAAAAAAAACCATACCACAAAGTTCTCACTTCATAGTATGGGAATTTCACCTTATCCGCACTATCGTTAACGAGCAAGAATCCTTGACGCGCCTATTTTAGAAATTTCACTTTGGCATTTATATTTTGTGCTGTTTTTGTCCCCTGTTTTATACCTTCCTCGCAAGAGTAGCGATAATGTATACCACCGTATAGTCGTGAATCAGAAATTTCTTCCATCATTTCTTCAAAGGAATCATAGTGACGGGATCCCAGATTTTCCGGGCCATTTCCGATATCGGCCATCACTCCTTCATAACTTGTATCAGTGAAGGGAACATTGTTACCATAAATACTAGCGAGTACATGTGCCAGACTGCTGCTGAAAATTGCATGGTTTGAAGGAAAATCAGGAAAGCCTGGCGTAGACAGAAAGGGTTTCCATACCGGATCAGCTTCGGGATCGATAACGGTGCGGATAAACGAGAAAGGTCGTTCCGTCCAGTACTGGTATTTAGCTTTGAAAGATCCCGTGCTCGCATCAAACAATGTTATCCCAACTTTAGCATACGTATGTGCAGCTTTGTCAAGCTTGGGGTTAAATTGTTCCATAACGTCCTTCAGTGACCACGCATAATGACCTCCTGCCGGATACCCTGGATTGGAATCATTGAAGTATTTGGCAATCAGTTTTTCCTCATGTGTTAAATTTTTTGATACTTCATATACTTCCAGCATGTCTTGATAATATGCCGAAGCGGGATCAGTACTGTAGGTTAGTGGGGGAGAAATCACATTGTCTAAACTGCCAGTCACCATCAATCGGTTATAGCCCCAATATGGGTTGGCGGGTGCGGCCCCTGTTTCCGAATGCCAGATACCATTACCCTGAGGAATCGTGTAGGATGTCGGCCATGCTGCCTTATCAGTCTTTGACCATTCAAAAATCCTATTGGCCACTTCTTCACCAAACGTAAAGGATCGTTCGAAAACAGCATCCCCTACTTCAGCCCGATATTGTTCGCTCAATTCATTCTTCAGCCCGACAACGGCTGTTTCATTATAAGCATCCGTTACGGTACTGAAGAAATTTTCTGTCAACGTGGCCAGCACTGCATGCGCGCTCGTTGGCCAATGGTACTCTGCGCCAGGTTCCACAATTGGCATCGCGGGCATATCCGTAAGTTGACCATGAAGTGTTTGATATGCGGGCATGCCCGGCAGTACCGCCTCATACAACCCGACACCACAATACGCCATGTAACGGGAAGGATTAAATCCAAACGGATTGCCCGTCTGCACAAACAACATGGATGTCTGGACTTCCAACCACTCCTTCACTACATCCGATGAGTAGGATTGGGTTTGTTTTATCTGTGGAGTATCATCGTCACAGGCCATGGGTAAAACAAACACGATCATTACCAAAACAAGTGAACATTTTTTGATTAGGGCAAGGTTTCTACTAAATACAACAGTTTTCATATAGGGTCATTTTTTAAAGGTTTATAAATCATTATGGTTATTTTGTTAACGCAAGGCCGGCTTCCTTCCAGGCTTTGAGACCTCCATCCAGATGCGCTACATTGGTATAGCCCATTTGCTTAAGCGTAACTGCTGCCAGGGCAGAGCGTCCGCCCGAGGCACATTGCAAAATGATGCGCGCTTCTTTTTTAAACTCGGCTTTATAATACGGCAAAGAAGGATCGGCATAAAACTCGAGCATACCCCTGGGTGCATTAATGGCTCCTGCTATGGAGCCGTTTTGTTTCACTTCATCTGGTTCACGGATGTCAATGATGGTGACATTTCCGTTTTCCATTTCGGCTTTTACCTGGGCGGGTGTAAGATTTTCAATTTGAGCTTTTGCTTCCTTGATCAGGTCCGCTGCTGTTTTGTCAGTTTGTGCGGTAGCATTATTTGCGGCCAGCACAGATGTTAGAATTGCGAGGGTCATTGTTAATTTTTTCATGGGATAATTGGGATAAATTGTTGAAAGAGTAAAAAAAAGGACGTATTAAAAGCGGAGGAAAAAATTGACATCCGTTTCTTTAGTCCTTTTCTTTTCATAACCTAAAACGTAAGTGGAAGGTAGCAGCAAGTTTTTTTATGTGCCAACATGAATAGCTTAGCGTTTTGGTTTTTAGAAATAAAGCAGAAATACCGATCGAATAGCATTCGGGGGCCAAGCGATGTTGTTTATCGAAAATTTGTGTTGCTTGTCTTTCCCCGATCAGATTTTAATAAAAGTATCCTGCACCGAATAGCGTATAGCCTAATAATTTGCAGGTAAACATAAGAGTTCACTACGGGCACATTCATTTTTTTTAGTGGGTGTTCAAGCTCATGTATTCTGTTTCTGCCGACAAGTAATAGCGTTTTTAGAAATAAGCGGGGGAATAAAATCTGAGGATAAGAGAGGTTATTTGTCGCCAATTCCGGTTGTATGTCTTTTTGTCAATGGAACTGTATTACGAATTCCCGGTATTCGTTTAACTTGTGTTAATGAAACGGCTGAATAATTTTCTTGCTAACAATTTTATTTTTTCGCCCCGCTACAGAATATGGAGGCATGTTGTTTACTGGTCCTTTCATACTGTCATCTGGGCAACCTTCTGGATGATTATGGGTGCGCCCACTTCTTTTGAACGGCAATTGTTCAACATGGCATTGTGGATACCAGTTTTCATTTTGTTCGGTTATCCATTGGTATACGGTGCTATTCCTCATTTACTGCTCAAAGGAAAAGTTACGTTGTTCTTTCTCGTGGTGTTAGGCTGGGGAGGTATCGGACTGATTATTGACACAGAGTTCAGATCGTATGTTCTAATTCCATTGCAGGAATATTTAGGGCTGGATCATATTCTGCCAAGAGGGCCAATAGCAAGCTGCTATCTGTGCATGGCAACTTCAGCGGCCAGTCCCATGGTGATAAAATTCTATAAGCTGGTAACCATTAAGCAGCAGGATTGGATATTTGCACAACAGGAAAAGATAACCGCTGAATTACAGCTACTGAAGGCACAGGTACATCCACAATTTTTACTAAATACGCTGAACAGCATCCATTCCTTTTCATTGGCAAGGTCCCCCAAAACACCCGTCCTCATCTTAAAATTATCATCCTTGCTCAGCTATATGTTATATGATTGCAAAGGAAATGAAGTACGCTTAGAGAAAGAGATTGATGCCATGAAAAATTACATTGATCTGGAAAGGGAACGGAGCCGGGACAAGATTGAAATTTCATGGAACCTTGAGGGTAATTATGAAAATCGATTTATATCACCATTGCTGCTGTTGCCCTTTTTGGAGAATGCATTTAAGCACGGCCTGGCAGACGAGATTGAGACATCCTGGCTTAGTATAGACATTTCCGTAAAATCAGATGTGCTTCGGTGCAAGATTGCGAATAGTAAAAGTGAATTTCTTCCGTATACAAAAAATGGCATGGGTATTTCCAACGTGAGGAAAAGACTGGAGATTGCCTATCCGGGCAGACATGAAGTCAAGATTAATGATGAGGGTAATTTCTTTGTGGTTTCGCTCCAGGTAAAACTTGTACAGGAGACAACAACAGTCCACGAACTTGTTGCACAACGCATAGTTGTACAACCCTTAAACCACAGAACAACTGTGTCCGTTTACCAGTGAACCTTAGAAGCATGAACGGATGAAGCGTGACGTGCATAATATATGAAGGATGAACAGACTCGATTCTTTTCTGTATAACGATTTTATTTTTTCTTCACGCTACCGCGTGTGGCGGCATTTGATTTACTGGACATTCCACATCATCGCATGGGCTGTCTTCTGGGTAGTGATTGGAGCAGCACCTTCTTTTTGGCGAGTGCTGTTTAACATGGCCTTGTGGATACCTGTTTTCATTCTATTTAGTTATCCATTGGTATACGGTGCTATTCCACATCTATTGATGAAAGGAAAACTTGTCGAATTTTTCCTACTTATCCTGGCCTGGGGTGCTGTTGGACTTTTTATTAATTCCGGATTCAGAACATACCTGTATGTTCCGTTGCAAGAGTGGATAGGATTTAAAGTTATCCCTTTTAAAGGCCCACAGCCTCACAGTTACTTATGCATGACTACCTCGGCTGCCAGTCCGATGATCATCAAATTTTTCAAGCTCTGGACGATCAAACAACGGGAATGGATATTCGCACAGAAAGAGAAAATCAATGCTGAACTAAAGCTACTCAAGGCACAGGTGCATCCGCACTTTTTGTTTAACACGCTGAACAACATTTATTCTTTCTCCATGGATGGCGCCCCCAAAACACCCGACATGATTCTCAAACTATCTTCCCTGCTACGCTATATGCTGTATGACTGCAAGTCGGATGAAGTACGCCTGGAGAAGGAAATCGAAATCATGAAGGATTATATTGATCTGGAGAAAGAACGCTATGGTAATACAATCGAAATATCCTGGAGTGTAGAAGGAAACATTAAAAACAAGTCAATCTCACCATTGCTCTTGCTTCCTTTCTTAGAGAATGCATTTAAACATGGTACTTCAGAGCAAATCGAGAAACCGTGGCTTAACGTTGACATTTCTGTGCAATCGAATACATTATTTTGCAAAATTGTCAATAGTAAAAATGACTCAACAAGCCGGTACAGTAACGCAGGAAATGGTATTGGCATCAACAATGTGAAACGGAGGCTTGCGTTTATGTACCCCAACAACCATGAATTAAAAATGCATGATGCGGGGGTGTTCTTTGTGGTTTCATTAACCGTTTTCCTAACCGGATATCAACACATTTCCTTTCCGATTTCGCCCGCCATGATTTCCCCACTGGTTACCGCATGAAACTTCGCTGCCTCATTATCGATGACGAACCTCCTGCATTAAAAGTGCTGGCCCATTATATTACTTCCATTGACGGGCTTGAGATCGCGGGCCAATGTAAAAATGCTATCGAAGGCCTGGGGGTACTACAACAAAAGGCAGTAGATGTGATTTTTCTGGATATAAAAATGCCCCATATCATCGGTACTGATTTTCTGAAGAACCTTTCTCATCCGCCTAAAGTTATTTTTGTGACGGCCTACAGGGAATATGCGGTGGATGGATTTGAATTGGATGCCGTGGACTATCTCGTTAAACCGGTTTCTTTTGAACGCTTTTTCAAAGCCATTACCAAGCTCAACCGGGTGATGGGCAGGGAAACGAAAGCGCTTCCCAGCGATGATGCCCCCAAAAATAATTCATTCGTCTACCTGAAAGTAGACAGGGACATGAAGAAAATTTTCGTGAATGACATTCAATACATTGAAGGCTGGAAAGATTATGTAAAAGTTTTTCTAACCAATAGCAAGTACCTCTTGGCCAAACAATCTATTAGCGCCATGGAAAATCTGCTATCCGATCATAAATTTATCCGGGTACATCGCTCCTATATGGTTTCCTTTGATAAGATTACCGGATACAACGGTATGGCTGTGCAGTTATCAGCGCTGGAGATTCCGATTGGCAGATTGTACAAACAAGCGGTGATGGATAGATTGCAGCAGACGGGGTAGATGGTTAACTTGAAATTAGCAGACTAAGTCGCGGGCATGCCAATGGTTGTAAAAATAATTCCAGGGTGAAATCAACAAATGAAAGATATGTTTCAGCTTGAATATCAGAAAGGTTATGAAGTATGTTTTTACGATTTCAGAAAACCATAACCTCTTTTTTTAAAGTGGATAGATTTTACATCGATCAACTTTTTACTTTCCTCTTTTTCCTGATGATCACTTCAATGGACCATATTCTGGTATAAGTACACTTTCCTTATCAGGAGAAGTAATTTCTTTATTATGGCGACCCGGGTCCAGTTACAGGCAACCAGTGACCCTGCGGGACTTATCAGAACGTTATTTTCAGCACCGTCCATGCGGATGGGATTTAATTAAGGCTCAACTTCTAAAGTTTAAGTTTTTGTAATTATCTTGAACGCTCATCTGGATAGCGGATGCGAAATCATTGAGCACTCATAAAGCAACTTAGGAATGATAAAAACAAAATCAGATGATGATGGCCTCGAGTGGACTGGCAGGCTCTTCGGAGGTATTTCCAATGATATTAGACGAAGGGCGCCCCATTATCTTTCTGATTTCAAAGATGGATTACATTCAAAAGTAGCGGGCACTACATTATTTCTATTTTTTGCAGCGCTGGCCAACGCGATAGCCTTCGGGGCGCTAACCGGATTGTTGACCGGCAATGAAATTGGCATTATCGAAATGCTGGTGGTAACGGCAGTAGGGGGAGTCGTGTTTGCACTTTTAGCCGGACAACCGCTCACCATCCTGGGAGGAACAGGCCCGATTGTAATCTTTACAGGAATGCTCTATACAGCATGCGGCCAGCTTGAAATTTCATTTTTGGCTACCTATGCATGGGTAGGGATTTGGTCTGGTGTTATTCTTTTGATCTGCGCTTTTACCGATGCCAGCGCATTGATGAGTTACTTCAATCGGT
Organism: uncultured Roseivirgaceae bacterium; assembly: GCA_964398945.1. GTDB lineage: Bacteria > Bacteroidota > Bacteroidia > Cytophagales > Cyclobacteriaceae > JBGTGG01. The sequence goes on from CAYNOT010000021.1 coordinate 51,423, forward strand.
TTACCGATGAAATATTTGCCGCCCTTATATCCGTAATTTTCATTGTGGAGGCCGTAAAAGATATTGATAAATCTTTTATGCCAACAGCAGATTCCAGCGGACTTACTTCCGGTTTCCTCACACTGTTATTGGCAATGGGTACTTTTGTTATTGCGCGCAATTTAAAAAGGATGACGGACTCGCCCTATCTACGCCAAAACATGAGAATGTTTTTGAGTGATTTTGGACCCGCCATCTCCATAGTTGTCATGACTGTAGTGGCGCTTCAATTTCCGGGTGTTAATTTAAATACCCCTGCTGTTCCGACAGCGATTGAGCCCACTTCAGGACGAAGCTGGTTGGTGGATATATTTGATATGCCAACATGGGCAATTTTTGCTTCCATCGTGCCCGCGTTGTTGGCCACCATTCTACTCTTTCTGGATCAAAATATTACCACACGGCTGGTGAATGCTAAAGCTTTTAAGTTAAAGAAAGGAAGTGGCTATCACCTCGATCTTGCCATTGTCGGTATCATTGTGCTTATAGGAAGTTTGTTTGCACTTCCGTGGATCGTGGCGGCAACAGTGCATTCATTAAACCATGTGAAGAGCCTTGCTGAAACTGCCGTGGTTACAGATAAAAATGGAGTAAAAAATGAAGAAATCATATATGTACGCGAAAACCGTGTCTCTGGCTTGGTTATTCATATACTAATCGGTGCATCCATATTCCTTTTGGCATTGGTGTCCAATATTCCAATGGCTGTGCTTTTTGGCTTGTTTCTGTATATGGGATTTACATCGCTTGGCGGAAACCAATTTGCTGAGCGATTGATGCTTTGGGTAACCGATCCTAAACTTTTCCCGGATACGTATTATCTACGCACTGTTCCACGCAAGACGATTCGTAATTTTACGATAGTTCAATTAATCTGCTTTGTAATCTTGTGGCTGGTGAAGGCATCAAAATTCGGAATACTTTTTCCATTAATGATTGCAGCACTCGTCCCGGTTCAGATGCTGATCAGTCGCTTCTTTAACAAGGACCATGTAGAAATCTTAATTGCTGAAGAAGAAGATGAAGTGGAGGCTACACACCAGTTGGATTAGCACGTAAAGTTGATGGCTGTTTCACAAGAGCAGTCAATGGAGCACTAACACGTAGTATTATCTTGTTAACGAAATATTGAACATTCGCAGATCGCTATGGAAATAAAGCAAGAAGATAATGGCAAAAAGGGAAAATTCTTTGTCGAAATCGATTCTAAAATTGTGGGTGAAATGACCTACGTGTGGGCGGGGACCGACCGGATCATTATCGATCATACGCAGGTAGATGAAGTATTGAAAGGAAAAGGAGCGGGCAAGCAAATGGTTGTGAAGGCTGTTGAATTCGCAAGGGAAAAAGGTATCAGCATTGTGCCATTATGCCCGTTTGCCAAAAGTGTTTTTGACAAAGTACCGGAGTTCAGGGACGTATTATAAAAACTACAAGTATGCTGGATATAGTTATTGAAGCACGCAAAGCATCGTTAGCTCCCGGTATGGAAGTTCGAAGGATTCTTCCGTTCCGACAAAGAAGGATGGTGGGGCCATTTATTTTTATGGACCATGCTGGGCCGGTACAAATTGCAGCACCCAACACTTCCAACATGGATGTGTTGCCACATCCCCACATCGGCCTTTCAACGGTGAGTTATCTTTTTGGCGGACAAGTTACGCACCGTGATAGCTTGGGAGTGGAGCAAATCATTAAACCCGGAGAAGTGAATTGGATGACTGCCGGAAAAGGTATAGCACACTCTGAACGGTTTGAAGACCCGGAGGTATTGGCAGGAGGAAAGTTGGAAATGATTCAAACGTGGGTGGCATTGCCTGAACGTGATGAAGAAAGCGAACCAACCTTCGAGAATTATAAAGCGGATGTACTTCCTGTCTTTACAGACACCGGTATATGGATGCGGTTGATTGCCGGAAATGCGTATGGCCTAAACAACGCTGTGAAAACGCATTCCCCACTATTCTATTTACATGTTGTATTGGAAAAAGGGGCTCGTTTTGGATTGCCGAAAGAGCATGAAGAGCGCGCTATTTATTTAGCAAAGGGTACCCTTGAAGTTGCCGGGAGAACATACTCCGCAGGACAGATGCTGGTGTTTAACAACGGTGTTGATCCCACACTTACGGCTATCGAACCCAGTACGTTGATGGTATTGGGTGGTGAGCACGTGGGGGAGCGATTTATTTGGTGGAATTTTGTTTCATCCCGTAAGGAAAGGATTGAGCAGGCCAAAGCTGATTGGAAAGAAGGCAGGATCCTGTTGCCGCCCAATGATAAAGATGAATTTGTGCCACTCCCGGAAGACCGTTCAAGACCTGCCGGCAATCCTTCCCCACAAGGGCTTTCATGACCGGGATGTAGAAAAGTAAGGTAAAAATTAAAGCAGGCACTTTCAGGAAACTGTATCTCATTCAAAAAGAAGCAAATTAGCAGGAAATACGTTATTTTAGCTTTCACCTATTTTAGGGAACCAAGTGTGGATGAAATTGGGGATGGAGAAAGTGAGCAATACCCCGCACAGTTTAAAGACCGTTATGATTAAATATAAAGTGTGATTGCAGATGAACAGTATCAGGCATGAGTAACGCCATTATGTTCCATAAGTGGAAGCGGGGAACTTCACTTGTCCTTGTGATTTTCTTATCAATTTTTTTGTTGGCAGGGATTAATTACTTTACGATAAAAACTTTATCGGCAGTAAGGGCTTACGTCAATGGGGAATCACAGTACTCAAAAGGACAGAAAGATGGCGCGCGGCATTTGATTATTTATCTATCGCTTCAGGATCCACAATATTTCGATTCGTTTAACGAAGAATTGCAGGTTCCGATTGGAGATAGCCTTGCGCGTGTCGGATTGATGCGGGATGACGCGTATGAAGCAATCTATTCCGGTTTCCTGCAAGGGAAAAACCATGAAGGTGATATCGATAATATGATCTGGCTCTTCAAAAATTTTAAGGAGGTCGCTTTTATGAAAGAAGCGATTACCATTTGGCAGGAAGCGGATGTGTTGACCGGGCGATTAAAGAACATGGGGGATTCCATCCATACGAGAATGCAGGTGAGTGATTTGTCGATCCATGAAAAAGTGCAATTCACTAAAGATATAGACCGGATTACCAATGAACTCACCATTAAGGAACGGGCCTTTTCAAACCTGCTGGGCGTTACTGCCCGAAGCATTAGTGTTTATTTGTTTTTGGTAAATGGCTTTATCATTGTTCTGATAGTAACAACCGTTGTGGCATACTCAAATAAGGGCGTGCGCCAGTTGCGCGAAGCAAAGCGTGACCTGGAACAAACCAACAAAGAACTTAACACCACCAATCAGGAATTGGATAATTTTATTTACGCAGCATCACATGACCTTAAATCCCCCATCAATAACCTCGAAGGGTTGATGAGCCTTGTAAAGTATAAGGAGAATGACCGGGACCTGAACATTATTTTTGAAAAAATGGAATACTCCATTACAACCCTGAAGAAAACGATAGTAGGGCTTACCGAAGTAATGAAGATGGATAAAAATCCGCTGGAGGATATTCAGGAGAATAATATCAATACGATACTGGAGGAATTCGTAGGGGCAAATCAACACGTAATTCTGGATTCCCGCACAGTCATTACAACTTCCATTGAGGTGGAGACCATTACTTTTTCTGCAATCGGGCTTACCAGCATTATCCATAATTTAATTTCCAATGCTATCAAATATTGCTCACCGGAACGCGATTGCTTTATTAGCATAAAAACATATCGGAAAGAAAAGGCAACAGTAATTGAAATACAGGACAATGGCTTAGGTATTGACTTGACCAAAAACAGGCATAAGCTCTTCCGGCTATTCAGCAGGTTTCATAACCACGTAGAGGGTAGTGGCCTGGGCTTGTATATTATCAAAAAAATCATCGATAAACACAATGGTGCCATTCATGTTAAAAGTACCCCCGGTCAGGGTACAACATTTTTTGTAACTTTACCGGGTGATGAAACAGTTTAAATGTGTGTTGCTTGTTGACGATGATACAGTAAGCAACTTCCTGAATAGGGAAATCCTCTCATCCCTTGGAATCACGAATGATTTTCATGTTGTAACAAATGGTGAGGAGGCAATAGATTTTATCAACAACAATGTAGGATCAGAATGCCCCGATCTGATTTTTCTCGACATCAATATGCCGGTGATGGATGGCTTTCAATTTCTTGAAGAATTTGAACAATTTCCAAATCAACAGCGGGAGCGCATCAAAATCGTTATGCTTACTTCTTCTTCCAATAAAAAAGATATTGAAAGGGCCTATCAATTTCCAATTCTTGGCTATCTCAATAAACCACTTACCATCGCGGATGTTAAAAGTGTTTTGGGTGCGGCAAGTTAGGTGAACATGTTACTTTTCCCGTTGCCGCGTAGCTTCAAACACCATTACGGCCGCAGCAGTAGAAACATTCATTGAATCAATTTTTCCCCGCATCGGAATGATGATGTTGGCCTGGCTGTTGTTTATCCAGATGGCTGACAAACCTGTTGCTTCCGTTCCCATCACAATGGCGCAGGGTTTTGTGTAGTCAACGGTATGGTACGGAACAGATGCTTTTAAATACGTACAAAAAATTTCGATATTGTTTTTCTTAAGCCATTCAATGGTTTCTTCGCTGGTGGCGGATGCAACCTGGTTCGTAAACAAACAGCCGATACTGGAGCGCACAACATTTGGATTGTAAAAATCGGTAGTTGGATCACAAATAATGACAGCATCGATTCCGGCAGCATCGGCAGTTCGCAAAATTGCCCCCAGATTACCGGGCTTTTCAACAGATTCTAAAATCAGCAGTAATGGGTTTTTGCTGAGTTTGATTTGGTCAAGCCGATGGATTTTTTGTTCCGCGACAGCAATTACTCCCCCCGAATTTTCACGCACGGCAATTTTATCAAAGATGTCTTTGGAGACCGGAATCAATAATGTTTTGTCAGGAACCAATGCTTTTGCATCTTCAACAGAAATCAATGTTTCACAAAAAAAGAGGTTCCCGATTTTATAGCCGGCTTCAAGTGCCATTTTTATTTCTTTCTTACCTTCAATGCGGAACAAACATTGTTTTTTTCGCTCGCGTGGTTTCTCCAGTGCGAGCAAACTTTTCACTTTGGGGTTTTGGGTACTTGTCAGGGTGAAGTGCATCGTGTATCAAAAGTAATAAAAACCATCTTCTCCCATGAGTCGATTTACCCCTGTCCT
>CAYNOT010000021.1:56800-98968 GCA_964398945.1 uncultured Roseivirgaceae bacterium
CCAAAGACTCTTCGCTAACGCTCTGAGTGACGAATGTTAGCCGTCATTCAGAGCGGTAGCGATGAATCGTTGTGGCATGTTGAAGAGGTTTGTTTACCTGGCTTTTACTGGTTCTTTGTTTAGTGGTGAAATCAAACCTGCGCCAATCAGGTATTATTGTTCAAAGATAAGTTGCTACCCTATCCCTCCAAAGACTCTTCGCTAACGCTCTGAGTGACGAATGTTAGCCGTCATTCAGAGCGATAGCGATGAATCGTTGGGAGATGTGAAGAGGTTTTGCGTATCTGGCTTTACGACTATATTTGCCCCGTGAAATTAGTAAGCCCTACATCCTGGAAAGACTATGAACTGATTGACTCAGGAGGTTTTGAAAAACTCGAACGCTTTGGTAAGTATACTCTTATCCGTCCTGAGCCACAGGCGATATGGAGTAAATCCCTTGAAGAAAAAGACTGGAAGCAAATGGCGCATGCCAAATTCATCCGTGAACAAGCCGATAAGTTTCGGTTTTCTGATGACGTAAAAGGCGGCTGGTCAAAGCGACCCGATATGCCGGAAAGCTGGGAGATAGACTATGCATATAAGGAGTTGAAACTTAAATTGCGGTTGGCATTAACAAGTTTTGGCCACGTGGGTATTTTTCCAGAACAAGGGCAAAACTGGAATTTTATTTACGATACGGTTTCCGATTGGAAAATCAACACCCCTAAAATTTTGAACCTGTTTGCCTATACGGGTGCAGCTTCTGTCGTTGCCCGTACTGCCGGAGCGGATGTGTACCATGTGGATGCATCACGACCGGGGATCAATTGGGCAAATCAAAATATGCAACTCAACAACCTATCCGACATCCGTTGGGTGTATGAAGATGCGCTCAAGTTTGCAAAGCGCGAAGTAAAACGCGGCAGCAAATACAACGGCATCATTATGGACCCACCGCCTTACGGGCGCGGACCAAGTGGTGAGAAGTGGACTTTGCAGGAAAAATTAAATGAACTGGTGGAACTTGCCAGCCAGTTGTTGGAAATGCAGCATCATTTTTTCATCATGAGCATGTATGCTGTCGGGTTATCTTCTGTAGTGGGATTGAATGTGGTGAAGACGCATTTCCCGGAAAGCAAACCTGAGTTTGGCGAGTTCTTCCTGAAATCAAAGCAAATGGCTGATTTGCCAATGGGTACGTTTTTGCGGTTTAAAGATTGAATTAGTTATTAATTAATTATGAGTGATGAGTTATGAGTTAATACGATTTAATTTAACAACCCACTCGTCAACCCATAACCCCATAACGGAAACAATCCACCAACACCTAAAATCCAACACCTAACACAAAAATCCAGTCCCGATACCATCAACTAATCTAACGCTAAATCAATAGTTCCCACTGCTAACCTTGCGAAAAGGCTCCATCGAATAGTGTGAAAAGTACAAGGATCAAAATAAAGTACGGTATTCTATTCATTTTTAGATTTTTTTTCCTTAAATGTGTTTAGATAAATAGTTTAATGCGCCTATCATTGCTAGTGGCGTTATCGAAACTCGGTCAAATATTTCTATCTTTGCGGGCTTAAAATAGAACCATTTGGTATGGATGTTAATAAAATAAGGAATATCGCCATCATCGCGCACGTTGACCATGGCAAAACTACGCTGGTAGACAAGATGTTAATGGCCGGGAAGCTCTTCAAAGACCATGAGACCCCTGGTGAATTGATCATGGATAGCAACGATTTGGAGCGCGAACGCGGGATTACCATCCTTGCCAAAAACGTTTCGGTACGTTTTAAAGATTATAAAATCAACATCATTGACACCCCCGGCCACAGTGACTTTGGTGGTGAAGTGGAACGTGTGCTGAACATGGCCGATGGCTGTTTGCTATTGGTGGATGCCTTTGAAGGCCCCATGCCACAAACGCGTTTCGTATTACAAAAAGCGTTGCAGATTGGCTTAAAGCCGATTGTGGTAATCAATAAAGTAGACAAGAAAAACTGTACACCAGACGAAGTACTGGAACAAGTTTTTGAATTGATGTTTTCGTTGGATGCAACAGAAGAACAACTGGACTTCCCTACTTTTTATGGCTCGGCCAAAAACGGTTGGATGAGTACCGATTGGAAAAAACCAGCAGAAGATATTACTGCATTGTTGGATGGTGTTGTTGAACACATTCCCCCTCCAAAAGTAGAAGAAGGTACCCCACAAATGTTGGTCACTTCGTTAGAGTACTCTTCCTATATCGGTCGGGTGGCGATTGGCCGTATGCAACGTGGAACCATTAAAGCCGGACAACCGGTAGCGCTTGTAAAACGCGATGGTAGAATCTCCAAGACCAGGATCAAAGATTTATATGTTTTCGAAGGATTTGAAAAACTAAAAGTAGAAAGTGCTTCAGCCGGGGAGATTGTAGCCATTGTTGGCCTCGAAGGTTTTGAAATTGGTGATACCCTTGCCGATATCGAAAAACCGGAAGCATTAAAGTCCATCGCGATTGATGAGCCTACGATGAGTATGCTTTTCACGATCAACAACTCCCCGTTTTTTGGTAAGGAAGGAAAGCTTGTTACAAGTCGCCACATCCGCGAACGTCTTGAAAAAGAGTTGGAAAAAAACCTTGCCCTTCGTGTAGGTGAAACCGGGTCTGCCGACAGCTTTATTGTTTTTGGTAGGGGCGTGCTTCACTTGTCTGTATTAATTGAGACCATGAGGAGGGAAGGCTATGAACTGCAAATCGGTCAGCCACAAGTTATCTATCGTGAGATTGACGGACAACGTTGCGAACCGATTGAAGAATTGACGATCGACTTGCCCGAAACGGACGCAGGGAAAGCAATTGAAACAGTTTCGTTGCGCAAAGGCGAAATGTTGAACATGGAGCCAAAAGGTGATCGTATGTTGTTGAAGTTCCTTATTCCTGCAAGGGGGATCATCGGACTTCGAAATTATTTGTTGAACGTAACAGCAGGTGAAGCCATCACAACACACCGCTTCAAAGAATACCAACCTTTCAAAGGGGAAATCCCCGGACGTATCAACGGTTCGTTGATCTCTATGGAAATGGGGGAAGCGATTCCATACAGCTTGCACAACTTACAGGATCGTGGCAAGTTTTTTATCAGTCCGAGTGACCCGATTTATGAAGGTCAGGTAATTGGAGAACACAGCCGTTCAGGGGATTTGGTAGTGAACGTTACCAAAACGAAAAAACTTTCGAACGTGCGTGCTTCGGGTACGGATGAAAAGATGAAGATTGCCCCGGCCACTAAGTTTTCATTGGAAGAAGCATTGGAATACATCCAACGTGATGAATATGTGGAGGTGACACCGAAATCCATTCGCATCCGTAAAGTACACCTTAACGAAAATGACAGGAAACGTGAACGGAATAAACAAGGCTAATAGCCCTTTTTAAGTATGAATGAAAGAAGCTGACGTTTGTCAGCTTTTTTTTTGATGGCCATCATCATCCTCTGCTCTTTTCTTTTTTAGTTTTGATCGCTATCTTCAATAGTGAAGAAAAAAATGAACCATGAAAAAAATACTTGTTCCTTGCGATTTTTCTACCCAGGCTGTAGATGCATTTCGCTTTGCGTTGGATGTTAATGCCCAATCAAAGGGCGAGATACACCTGGTAAATGTAATTGAAGTGCCAGTGGTACATGATTCTTTGTTGATGCCCATTCATACTTTTGAAGAATCACTATTTAAGGAATTAAAAGATAAAACCGAAAAGCAGTTTGCCAAGCTTCGTGATAAATATGGAAAGGAAAACAAGAAAGTAAAGACCACCATTTTATTTGGGCCGCCCTCATCCATGATCCTGGATTATGTTGAAGAGAAGAATATCGACATCGTGATCATGGGGACAAAAGGTGCTTCCGGTATGAAGGAAGTGTTCATTGGTTCGAATGCGGAAAAGATCGTACGGAAAGTAACCTGTCCGGTGCTGACCATTAAGAAATATATAAAACCACCAATCAAAAATATAGTTTTTCCGAATACCCTTCATCAGGATCAGGAAGAGCTGGTGATGCGTGTAAAAGCATTGCAGTATTTTTTCAAGGCCACCCTTCACATTGTGTGGATCAACACACCAAGCAATTTCACACGTGACACCACCACACACAAACGCTTGAAGGATTTTGCAAAGCGGTTTATGTTAAAGGACTTCACACTCAATATTTTTAATGACCCCTATGAGGAAACAGGGGTGATGAATTTCACGGAGATGATTGGTGCAGATATGATTGCGTTAGGAACACACAGTCGCAAAGGGTTATCGCATTTCCTCAATGGAAGTGTTGCCGAAGATATCGTAAACCATGTGGATTGCCCAATCTGGACAAGCACGATGATGTTGGACAATAAAAAGTAGTTTTTTAATTCGATAACTGCTGTCTATGTCGGAATTAAGAATGCCTGTTGAAGAAAAGCTAACCTGTTTTCATTGTCACAAGGATTGTGAAGATGATGTTTTATGGATGGCGGATAAGGCTTTTTGTTGCTATGGCTGTAAAACCGTATTTGAAATCCTTCAGGAAAATGACCTGTGTGATTTTTATACACTTGATGAACGACCGGGCATTCAGCAGAAAAACCCCGTTGCTTCTTTTTCTTATTTGGACGAACCTGAAGTTCGCGCCAAGCTCATCCGATTTGAATCAAAAGATTTTGTACGCGTAGAATTCTCTATTCCAACAATACATTGTGTGAGTTGTATTTGGTTGTTGGAAAACCTTCACAAAATAAATGATGGCGCAATTCGAGTGCTTGTAAATTTTTCAGCCAAGACGGCTACGATCGATTTTAATCCTTCCCGGATTTCACTGGGGGGGGTAGCAAATTTGATTGCAACATTAGGATATGCTCCGCGCATTTCGCTTGACGAGGATAAGACTTCAAAATCAAAAAAATTCGACAAAGGTTTAGTTTTAAAATTGGCCATAGCAGGATTTTGTTTCGGCAATGTGATGCTGTTTAGTTTTCCTGAATACCTCGGCATTGATGCCTCCGAAAAAACCTTGTTAACGCTATTCACATGGTTGAATTTTGGGTTGGCCATCCCCGTCACGTTTTATTGTGGTCAGGATTATTTTATAGCAGCCTGGAAAAGTTTTAAACAGCGGCAAATCAACATTGATGTACCGCTTGCCTTGGGGATTGCTGTCCTTTTTTTACGAAGTGGCTGGGATATCATTTCCGGTACAGGCCCAGGGTATGTTGATTCATTGGCGGGATTGGTTTTCTTTTTATTGATCGGACGGTGGTTTCAGGGCAAGACCTACGAATCCCTTGCCTTTGACCGCGATTATAAATCCTATTTTCCACTGGCCGTTTTAAAAGGCACAGGCGAAGAATGGAAATCGGTATTGGTATCCAATCTTGGTGTGGGTGATTTTATTCGCGTCCGCAACATGGAAATTGTACCAGCCGATTGTGTACTGCATGATGCAGAAGGATTCATCGACTATAGTTTTGTTACGGGCGAGTCGCGCGCGGTGCGCATTGAACGCGGGGAGGTTGTCTATGCCGGGGGCCGCATCATTGGAAAACCGGTTGAATTGAAAGTTCAGAAAAAAACTTCGCAAAGTCATTTAACAAGCTTGTGGGGCAACGGGATTTTTGAAAAGAAAGATGAGCGTGTGTATGCGCGTATGCTGGACAGGGTTGCACATTATTTTACGTGGATCATTTTAGGAATTGCATTGATTTCAGCAGTGTATTGGTTGGTTGTTGATGCTTCACAAGTTTGGCTCGTGGTTTCTGCGATATTGATTGTGGCGTGTCCTTGTGCGCTGGCAATGTCGGCACCATTTACCTTTGGAAATATGGTTCGCGTTTTTGGTCGCCATGGTTTGTACTTAAAAAACCCAGGCGTAATTGAACGCATGGCGAAAGTAGATGCGATTGTGTTTGACAAAACCGGAACGGTGACCCACGGTGATGCAGATGTAAAAATCGTTGGTGAATTTTCTGTTAGCGAATTGGGAATTATTAAAGAGTTATCTTCTTTCTCCACGCATCCATTAAGTGCGATGATTTCAAAAAGTATTCAGCAAAAATCAGCTGTGGATATTTTTGATTACCGGGAATGGCCGGGAAAGGGAATTGAAGGTATTGTAGATGGAAAGCGCTATCGATTGGGTTCGGCAAGTTTCATTGCGCATACCACAAATGATTCTTCGAAAGCATCGTATGTGTATGTTTCCATTGATGGTGATATAAAAGGATATTTTCAAATCGAAACGAATATACGATCCGGGCTACCAACATTAATGATACACCTGAAAAATAAATTTGTTGCATTGCTATCAGGCGACAATGATGCAGACCGCTCACGGATGGGTTCATTTTTTTCGGAGATGCAGTTCAACCAAAACCCGCACGATAAGTTGGACTATATCAAAATGTTGCAAGGGAAGGGAAACAAGGTGATGATGTTGGGGGATGGTTTGAATGATTCAGGTGCATTGAAGCAAAGTGAAGTCGGGATTTCAGTAACGGATGATACAGGAATCTTTACACCTGCTTCGGATGGGATTTTAATGGGCAACAAGGTTGTGTTGCTGGATCGTTTTTTAGCGTTATCGAAATCGGCAACCCGGATTTTGAAAACAAGTTTTGTGATTTCGTTTTTGTATAATATTGTAGGGTTGAGTTTTGCGGTCACCGGAAACCTCGATCCGATTGTTGCGGCTATTTTGATGCCGGTGAGTAGCATCAGCGTAGTGGGGTTTGCAACCCTTGCGGTGAATTTTTCTTCTATGAACGCATTTAAGAAAGCATGAACATCATTATTATACTCATATTGATTAGCCTGACCATCGCGATTGTTTTTCTTGGCATATTCATTTGGAATATGAAATCAGGACAATACGATGATACAGAAACGCCATCGATCCGGATGTTGTTTGATGATAAGCCGAAGAAGAAAAAGAATAAGATTTGATAATTTGGAGATGTGAAGATTTGTTGATTGAAATGCCATTCAATCCGGGATTGAGACAATATTCAAATCGCAGCCCATGCCGGACAATGTTCCGGCATCTGGTTTTGATTTCTAAAATACACATTGAGCCCCGGAGGGCTAACACATCTCGTCTAACCGCTGATACATCCGCAATTAGCGTCTGATGAGTGTGACTAGAAAGCTCCGGAGGAGCGGAATATTTGTAGCCACGGGTGCAACCCGTGGATAAAAGTATTTGTTAAATCCGTGTCGCCTGCAAACGTTCGATGAAACATTTCATCTCCTTCGACACGAAAGCACGAAATTTCATTCACGTGTTTAGAATTTTCAATTCGGTTGAGGGACAAACCATCTCACCTGCAACCTGTTACTGGTGACCGGTAACGAAACCAGTCTTTGCGATTTCTTTGCGAAAAAACTTTGCGGTCTTTGCGTGAGATCACATATTCCTCCGGTACTGGCCACCCACTTCGAACAACGCCTTCGTTATCTGTCCCAACGAACAGACCTTGGTAGCTTCCATTAATTCCTCAAAAATATTTTTGTTGTGGATAGCAGCTTGCTGAACAGCTTCAATACTTTTTAAAACCTTTGATTCCTGGAATTTATTCAGGTTCTTCAACATTGCAATCTGATATTCTTTCTCTTCGGTGGTCGCACGGATCACTTCCTGTGGAATAATCGTAGGCGATCCTTTCGAACTCAAGAATGTGTTCACTCCAATGATCGGGAACTCGCCCGTATGTTTCAACGTCTCGTAATACAAACTTTCCTCCTGGATTTTACCACGCTGGTACATGGTTTCCATCGCGCCCAATACGCCACCTCGTTCAGTGATGCGATCAAATTCCATCAATACGGCCTCTTCAACCAAATCGGTAAGCTCTTCAATGATAAAGGATCCCTGTATCGGGTTTTCGTTTTTCGATAATCCCAACTCTTTGTTGATGATCAACTGGATTGCCATCGCCCTGCGCACCGATTCTTCCGTGGGCGTAGTAATCGCCTCATCATAGGCATTCGTGTGCAATGAATTACAATTATCATAAATCGCATACAACGCCTGCAACGTGGTACGAATGTCATTGAAGTCGATCTCCTGCGCATGCAACGAACGCCCCGATGTTTGGATATGGTACTTCAACATCTGCGAACGTGCATCGGCACCGTATTTATTTTTCATCGCTTTGGCCCACAACCTGCGCGCTACGCGACCGATCACAGAATACTCGGGATCAATTCCATTCGAAAAGAAGAACGACAAGTTCGGTGCAAACTTGTTGATGTCCATGCCGCGGCTCAAATAGTATTCCACGTAAGTAAAACCATTCGACAATGTAAAGGCCAATTGCGTAAGCGGATTGGCCCCGGCTTCGGCAATGTGATAGCCGGAAATTGAAACGGAATAAAAATTCCGGACATTCTTTTCAATAAAGTATTGCTGCACATCGCCCATCAACCGAAGCGCAAACTCGGTTGAGAAAATACAGGTGTTTTGTGCCTGGTCTTCTTTTAAAATATCGGCTTGCACGGTGCCGCGTACTTGTGATAACGTTTCTGTTTTTATTTTTTCATACACTTCTTTCGGCAATACCTGGTCCCCGGTAACGCCCAACAACATTAACCCCAGCCCGTCATTTCCTTTTGGGAGCGGTCCCTGATAAGCAGGACGCTCTGCTCCTTTATATAAAGCATCAATTTTTGTATTGACTTCTTCTTCCAACCCATTGGCCTTGATGTACAGCTCGCATTGCTGGTCGATGGCCGCGTTCATAAAAAAACCAAGTAGCATTGGCGCGGGGCCGTTGATCGTCATCGATACAGACGTGAGTGGATTTGATAAGTTGAAACCGGAATATAATTTCTTCGCATCGTCAAGGCAGCAAATCGAAACGCCAGCATTACCAATCTTACCATAAATATCCGGACGGTAATCAGGATCATGGCCATACAGTGTTACTGAATCAAACGCAGTCGATAACCGCTTGGCAGGCATCGAAATACTCACGTAATGAAAACGCCTGTTGGTACGTTCGGGCCCGCCTTCCCCGGCAAACATCCGCGTTGGATCTTCACCTTCACGCTTGAAAGGATAGATACCGGCCGTATACGGAAATGCGCCCGGTACATTTTCTTGCAACGTCCATTTTAAAATATCGCCCCACGCCTGGTATTTTGGCAAGGCTACTTTCGGAATCTGTAAGTGCGACAACGACTCACTGTGCGTTTGAATCGAAAGTTCTTTATCGCGTACTTTAAATTTAAACACCGGGCCTTTGTACGTGCGCACGGTTTGTTGCCAGTCTTCAATGATCTTCCAGTTCTTTGGATCGAGGTTGAGTTTAACCCGGTCGAATTCCGCCTGCAATATTTTTACGATTTCCTTTTCTGCAACGGTGTTGATCGTTTTGTCAATCGCATACAATTGCTGCGCCACTTCCGCTTGTTCGTTTACCCATATATCGTAGTTGCGGTTGCTTTCCGAAATTTCAGAAAGGTAGCGCGTACGATTAGGCGGGATCACAAAAATCTTTTCCGACATCTCCAGTGAAATCTCAAAAGCAGATTGAAGTTTGGCCCCCGTTTTTTCAACGAGCTTGTCCATCAACGCCTTGTACAATTGGTTGGTGCCCGGATCATTGAATTGAGAAGCAATGGTTCCGTGCACCGGCATGTCTTCCGGTTTTTTGTCCCACAACCCGTGGTTGCGTTGGTATTGTTTTTTTACATCACGCAAGGCATCCAGTGCCCCGCGTTTGTCAAACTTGTTGAGTGCAATGATGTCGGCAAAGTCGAGCATGTCGATTTTTTCCAACTGCGTGGCAGCACCATATTCCGGTGTCATGATGTACATCGACACATCACTATGGTCCAGGATTTCTGTATCGCTTTGTCCGATGCCGGAAGTTTCCAAAATGATGAGATCAAAACCTGCGGCTTTCAAAACGGAAACAGCTTCCTTCACATAAGCCGACAATGCCAGGTTGGCCTGCCGTGTGGCAAGGGAGCGCATGTACACGTGCGGATGGTTGACGGCATTCATGCGGATGCGATCGCCCAATAAGGCACCTCCGGTTTTGCGTTTTGACGGATCGACCGAAATCACACCGATTGACTTGTCCTTGAAGTCTGTTACAAACCTGCGGATGATTTCATCGACCATCGAAGATTTCCCTGCACCGCCTGTTCCCGTTATACCGAGCACCGGGGTTTTTGCCTGTGCTGCTTTTTCATGCACCGCTTTGAAAACATCCGCATGGTCATCATAGAAATTTTCTGCGGCCGAAATAATTTGGCCAATCAACAGGTGGTTGTTCGTTGTTAGTTGTTCGCCTACCTGTCCGGTAGGCAGAATGTTGGCGACAATATTTTTTCCGGTAGGAAAATCACTTTGTTGGACGAGGTCATTGATCATCCCTTGTAAACCGAGCGCGCGCCCATCATCGGGTGAGTAGATGCGCGTGATGCCATAGTCCATCAGTTCTTTTATTTCTTCGGGGAGGATGACACCACCGCCACCGCCAAAAATTTTAATATGGCCGGCACCTTTTTCCTTTAATAAATCAAACATGT
Organism: uncultured Roseivirgaceae bacterium; assembly: GCA_964398945.1. Taxonomy (GTDB): domain Bacteria; phylum Bacteroidota; class Bacteroidia; order Cytophagales; family Cyclobacteriaceae; genus JBGTGG01. The sequence goes on from CAYNOT010000021.1 coordinate 67,344, forward strand.
ATTTGAAATATTCATTGTGGCCGCCCTGATAGCTCGTCATGGCGATCGACTGCGCATCTTCCTGGATGGCGGTGTTCACCACTTCTTCCACGGAGCGGTCGTGGCCGAGGTGGATGACTTCCACCCCGGTGGACTGGATGATCCTGCGCATGATGTTGATGGCAGCATCGTGGCCATCGAAGAGGCTGGCCGCAGTGACAATCCGTACTTTGTTGACGGGCTTGTAGGGCAGGGGCGCTGCATGGCCGGCCAGCGATTGCGTTTTTTCTTTCTGTTGGGCAGGAATGGTATCTGTGCTCATGGAAATCGATTGTTGAGGGGCAAAAATAACGATTTTGAGAGGATTGTACTAACGGGTGGTAGGGATGTTGTTTGGATTGAAAAGTTGGAAACTTTCTATGTGAAATGCCTCGTTGCAGGGAGGGACGAAACCAACTGGTGGATAATTTCTCAGAGACTCTTCGCTGACGCTCTGAGTGACGTTCGAGGTACGTCCTTCAGAAGGAGAACTGAAGAACCTTTGGAGATAATTAAAGTGATTAATGGTGTTGGGTTTTAGGGTAGCGGTTATTGACTGAAACACCATGACCCCGGAATGAAATCCGGGGTGGGGCGCATTTCAAACCGGAGCCCATGCTGTATTTTCTGGAGTGGCGTATTTCAAATCGGAACCCATGCCGGACTTTGTTCCGGCATCTTAAAATCTTGAAACTTGCACAAAATATTACGTTGATTGCGCTAATTTAAAGTTGCCGCTTACATTTGCCACGTGGAAAGTTGTGCACAACGAATATATAGTTCCTCACTATGTTGAATGAGTAAAACTCCACTGTAATTAAATTTTTTATAAACTTAAATTTTAAAAATGAAAATCGTTGGAAGATTAATGTCTGTTCTGTTTGTAGTAATGGCTTCACTTTTTATTGCAGGTTGCGATAAAGAGGATGAGGGGCCAAATTGTGGTAAAGCTGGTGAATTTTCAATGACGCTAAATGGTGAAAGTTGGACTGCGGAATCGTTTAACAATACTTTTTTAATTTCTACCACCGCAGGTGCGGAGGCACGCAGGTTGGATATTCGTGCAATCCATGAAGACGGGTCTCAATTAATTCTTACATTAAGTGATAGCCCGGGTACATCAACTGGAAACTGTGTTACCGTTGGTGATTTTGTTGGTGTTGAAGATCTAACCAGTGCAGATGATTTTTTCTTTACTGCTATGTATTTTGATGCTGCAGGCAATATTACGCAAATAGCTACAGAAGGGGATTTGGAGATCACAGTGTGCAATGATCAAACGATTTCTGGAACGTTCTCATATCAAGCTTTTGGCCTTGGAGAAGAGGAAGAAATCATGGCATTAGATGGAAGTTTTTCCAATATTTGTTATAAGGTTTTAAAACCCTAAAACTTTCTTGTTCAAGCGGTTGGTGGCAGTACCAGCCGCTTTTTTATTTTTAGTGGAGCGCATTTCAAACCGGGGCCCATGCCGGACTTTGTTCCGGCATCTTTAAAATTTTATGGGCATATCTCTCAAAATATAATCTCCTCTTCGATCTGGTTTCCCCACCCTGCATACCGACCATGCACCCCAACATAATCGGTTAACTCAACATCGCTATACGCGCAGCCGTCATAGATCTCTATGCTTACTTCCACTAACTCCCATGAATTTTCAACGAAGTGCCAATTAAAATGGTGGGTATGGTTTGTGTTGTAGCCATTGCTACCGTTTCGTATGTCACCTGCGGGAAATTGATTGCGTTCATTTTTTGGAAGTGCTAGTTGGTTCAGGCATTGCTGAATTACTAGCGGGTTTGATGTGGCGGCTATAAAACTTGTATCCTGCCAGTTACCATGGTTTTCTAACGCGCAACTTTTAAACCTGAAATACCGCAACTCTTGAATGGGTTCTTCTTTGTCGCACGACAATAATAAAACACCTGAGATGGTTGTCATTAAAATAATAGCAAGTTTTAATTTCATTTGGTATTGCTTTGGGTTGTAATTGTGTATAGAAGCTTTTGACACTACGCGGTCTGAAAAAGTTGCAAACAGATTAAAAATCATTTTTTCCTCAGCGTTCTCGCGGCTACCAATGAGGAAAGACTAGCAATGTTTCGATGTTGTGGAATGGGATACCCTAGAAAAATTCAATAACCTTTTTATCGCTATACCGTAAGACATTACTTGTTGAGAAAAATATCTTCATCCACAAAAAAAATGACCCCATGAAAAAAATAGCAATCTTATTCATCGCGTTTTCCGGAGTAATGATGTCTGCAATAGCGCAAGACCAAAATATGAGTAAAAAAATTGGCCTTGGTTTCCAGTTAGGGCAATATCAGAAAGATTTCAACCTTGGTGTAAACATTACCAGCCCCTATTTTATGAATAACAGGTTAGCCATTCGTGTGAAGGCTAATTATTTGTGGAATGAACATCTTGATACGAATGCGGAAATGACATGGACACCCTATTCCAATGTGTCAGTGGGAGTATTGTCTATGGCTAAAGAAATTGGAGGTTTTCTGCGGTTGTATGGAGAAGGTGGTGCTTTGTTACTTTTTCCAGATGCTGAATTTTCTTCTGAGAATTTAAATGTGGGTGGATATGGTTTATTCGGGTTTGAGTTTTTTATGGATCCACATACTAATTATTTTATTGAGATGGGAGGGGTTGGATCGGGTGCGGTTGCCGACAAAATTCCGGGTAAACCAATTTATTCAAATGGTCTGCTGATTAATGTAGGGTTTAGGTTTCAGTTTTAAAAGAAGGTTCTTACCTAATCGCAATTTTCCATCACAGCTTTTGGTGGAAATCCCCCTATCCAAAATCTTCTTCCTCCAATATTTTATTCATCTCATGGATAACTTTATCAAGTTCTTCTGCCGATAATTTTATCATGGAGATATATTGAGCTTGTTCAAGCGGTTCTGTAATTGCAAATAATTGAATGAGGCCTAAGATGCGGGCAATTGGTCCGCGTACATCGTGGGCATTCATCCGCGCATACTTCATTAATTTTTCATTGTGGATTTTTAATTTCTTTGTTCTTTCCGCAACGGTGCTCTCCAGGTTTTCGTTGATCACCTGGATTTCTTCATACGCTTCCCTTAATTCCTCGGATTGTACTTGTATCTCTTCGTTTTGTTCTTTGATCGTGAGATAGCTGTTTTTCAACTCTTTGTTCAAGCTATTTAGTTCCTTGTTTTTCCTCCTTTTAAGCCGATAGTTTCTAAGGATGAGGCTGAGTGCCAATAAGGAAAGCGCCAATCCTGCAGAGATCAAAATGAGGTAGAGTTTTTGTTCCAGGTTTTTGTTTTGTGCCAGTTGAAGGTCTTTTTCTTTTTCCGTTACATTATACTTTGCGCTAAGCTCCTGAATGAATTCGGTTTGCCCGGTTCTGTAGATGCTGTCACTTAATTCGGCATAGTATATATAACTGCCCAGTGCTTTTTCGTACTGCCCCAGTGCTTCATAAGCCTGGTATTGCAGAAATACCAATTTAGCATGCTGACTTGCAAGCCCTACCTTGCTTACGAGCTCAAGCCCGCGTTGCACACTATCCAATGCCGGCTGTGGCAGGTTCAATGCCAGCGACAATTCCCCGCTTGTAATCAGGTAATTGACCATGGATGCCGTATCCTGTGTTTGGATAATCAATGGCCTCATAATCGCCAGGTATTGTTTTGATTTATCATAGTCCCCCAACCTTAAATGCAGTATGCCAATGTTGCCCAGGTTGAAGATTTGCCCTTCAACGTTGTTGAGTTCCTGGTTGATTTCGTATGCTTTGTTGTACATATTTAATGCCTCGGTGTAGTTGTCGCTATTTTTGTAGGCAACACCAAGGTTGTTCAGGGTATTCGCCAAAAATGATTTGTTGGTGATCTTTGCTGCGTGCGATTCCGCTTTCAGGAAATATTCGATTGCGGATTTCAGGTCCCCTTGCTTTTGCAAGTTCCATCCGATGTTATTGTTGATCCTTGCCAGAAGCTCATGGTCTTCTACCGCGGACAATATTTCAAGTGCGGCAAAGTAGTTTTCGGTAGATTTCTTAATATCGTCTGCATAATACCATGCTATCCCTATTTGATTGTAGGCATACGCCTGTTTTGTGGTTTCTTTGCCTGCTACCCGGTAATACTCCTGATAATATTTGATTGCGTCTTGGGCATTGGTGCGGAGCGTGCGTTTTCCAAGGGCATCCAATGTAGTGAGGATGGTGGCACGGTCACTGGCCGTGTTCAATATGGTTAAAAGGCTATCGTTTTGCTGGCCATGTACCGTAACACTGATAAGTAAAAAGGTAATAATGCCAAAGTATTTTTTTTTGAAATGGTTGAATTTTGGCTTCAAAATTGGAAAAATGAATTCTTTTGATGACCCCACCATCATGGCAAATTTGATACTTTACAAGCTGCAAGTTAATGGTTTTAATATGTATGGAAAGAATTTTCCAAAAGGCAAATGCCACATCCACTGCCCGGCTTTTATACAGGGCAAATTTTGGAACCAAATAGCCAATAGACCAATAGAGTGGAGTAAAAACCAGTCAAAGGCCAGCCACCATTTTATCCAGCAACTCTTTTACCCTTGTTTTCAAACGTTCAGGTTCTACAATTTGAGCGCAATCCCCAAACATAATATACCAACGCGGAAAGGCATTTTCGATATCACCTGTCATAAACGTCATCTCTACTTTGTCTTTTTTTGGTACTTCTGAAACGAGACCATAATACCTGGTCCCGCTTTTCATGTAGCGTACAATCGCCTTGTCAACCAAAATGCGGACTTTTATTTTTTGTGTTTCTTCATGTTTGGTACGATGGTCATCCAACGATCCGTGTACCAACGCAAAGGGGATGTTCGTACGTTTTACACCCAGCATCCTGTCGGTTCGAAACTGGCGGTAATCTTTTCGATGGTGGCAATAGCCCAGCACATACCAATAATTGTTTTCATGAAAAAGCCCGACTGGTTCAATATTTCGTTCCGATGGTTTTTCACTTTCCATTGAATGGTATTTTAAAAATACCTGTTTCTTTTCTGCGATGCTTTCAAATAAAATCTCCAGGGCATCCGGTATATCCTCGTTGAAAAGTGCCTGTGTGGAATTTACAAACACTTGTGATTCCAATGCAGAGATCCAGTCTTTCTCCCGGCCTTTCAACACAGACTTTACTTTGAACATGGCGGATTCATGGTACGCGCCCAGTGTTTTGTCGGTGAATTTTTGCATCAGTTTTTCAGCTGCCACAAAACTTCCCGCTTCCTCACGGGTAAACATGATCGGGGGAAGGCGATAGCCATCCATAATAGAATAGCCAACACCCGCTTCACTGGCGATGGGCACACCCGAAGATTCGAGCGTTCGTATATCGCGATAGATCGTGCGTAAACTAACCTGAAACCGGTCTGCCAATTCCTGTGCTTTCACAATCTTCTTGGACTGCAATTGAATCAGGATGGCTACAATCCTATCAAAACGGTTTACTGTATCACTACCCATTATTGCATGAAGTATTTCCCAAAGATAGGATTTCAATTTATTCATAAAGCGGTATTAACTGATTTGGGTAGCAAAGAAAGTGACAGCCTGTGACAACGGATTGTCAGGAGGATAATTGATTTGCGATTAGCGATTTCAGAATTGCGATACATGAATATCTGGTTTATGTTTTAAAAACCGCAGAGTCACTAAGTCGCAAAGAAATCGCGGGTGCTTGGCGTCATTGCGCCTTTGCGGTTTGATAAATTAGACCCTAACTCATTAATCGCCAATCTTTCATGCAAGACCCCGGAATAAATCCGGGGTGGGTAATCCCTATTGTAAAAATTTTCAAAAAAATTTTTTCCTGCTGACACAGGGCTGTCACCGGGCACCCATACGTTTGGGGTATAATCCATTTATCAATCAAAAAAACATACTATGAACGACACACTGAAGCAAACCCAACAAACAGCGGTAGTCATGACTTCCGAAGAATTTTTAGCGCACTGGCAAGGCCACCGCAAGCTTACCCGAAGGGTCATTGAAGCCTTTCCGGAAAAAGACCTTTTCAACTATTCCATTGGCGGGATGCGCACCTTTGCCGAATTAGCAATGGAACTGCTTGGAATTGCGGTGCCCGGCCTTCGTGAAATCGTAACGGGGGAGCAATCCGAACTTGCTGAAAAATTTGAGCATGGAGGCAAGAAGGAAAATATCCTAAAGCGATGGGATGAATCCACTGAAGAAATCAATAAGCTCTGGGCACAAATGAAAGTAGAGCGCTTTCACGATATGATCAAAGCATTTGGGATGTATGAAGGAACGGTGTTGTCATCATTGCAATATTTTGTTGACAATGAAATCCATCACCGTGGACAAGGGTATGTGTACTTGCGCGGATTGGGAATTGAACCACCACCATTTTGGGAACGCTAGTGGAGATGAATACAGTGTTGGTTTTTAAAACATCTGTTGAACGGGCACAGGATGTTGATCAACTTCGGCCACTGCTGGACGAAATGGTGAACCCCGGTGAGCGTTGGAATTTTGACCTGGAGGATTGTGATAAGATCCTCCGGGTTGAAACCCGGCAAGTGGAATCCTGGACAGTAACCTCTGTACTTGCAAAACGCGGATTTTATTGCTCCGAGTTGGAGGATTGACAAAAACACATTTGAATGTTCTAACAGATAAAACTAAATTTTCACTAGTTTTATTCTATGGAGGAGCATACATCGGCTTGTTTGAATTGCAACACACCACTACAGGGAAAATTCTGTTATGTGTGTGGCCAAAAAGTGATAGGCCCCAGGGAACGTACTGTGCTTCATTTTATCTATCAATTTTTTGGTTCTGCATTTTTTCTTGAGAATAATTTTTTTAAAAACTTGTGGGTGTTGCTTTCACAACCGGGAAAACTTCCGCTTGATTTCATAGAAGGCAGACGAAAACGGTGGATGCCCCCGTTTTCACTTTTTCTGTTGATCAACTTGTTTTATTTCTGGTTTTCGCCTCTTTCAGATTTGAACCTATAATTTGATTATACAGTAATGAGTATGGCTTCCAAAGAAAGATTGTAGTGTTTGTTTCAGGTCAGTTTTTTAAAATAGCCGCGATTACGTCAAAAAATATAGTGGTAAATGTGGTATTTGTTCAGGAACTAAATTTATGGATATGGGCTCCAGTCGTTTTTTAATCGCTTTATTTATTGTAACCAGTGGAATTTTTTTTTCCGCTTCGCACATCGCGGTAAAGGTTTCAGGTTTTAATACTGAGCAAATCGCTAGCGCTGATTCTTTGGTGGTCGATGATGGCCCGTATATTTTTTATGGTGACAAAGGGTTGATTGAAAAACAGATCAAAGGAGGAAAAGTGGTGGAAAAAAACTTGCCTCAGGATGCAATGCCGGCAAAATTCAAACCTTCTAAATCTGTTTTTAAAAAGATTGAAAAAATAGCAGCACTAAGTGATATACATGGGCAATATGATTTGATGATTGATATACTTAAGAACAATAAAATTATTGACAACGATTTAAAGTGGTCGTTTGGAGCGGGGCATTTGGTAATTGTGGGCGATGTATTTGATCGTGGTGACAGGGTAACGGAAATCCTTTGGTTTATTTATAATTTGGAAAAGCAGGCATTGGAAAATGATGGGATGGTGCACTACCTGCTCGGTAACCATGAGTACATGGTGATGCAAAATGATCTGCGCTATGTGAACAAGAAATATTTGACCAGCGCAAAACTTCTTGGGACCACCTATAAGGATATGTTCAACGATCAAACGGTTTTAGGAAGATGGTTGCGTTCCAAAAATACGGTGTTGCGGATAGATGATAACTTATTCGTGCATGGCGGGATTTCGTTGGAATTTGTGTTGGCGGGTTTTGATCCGAATGCGGTCAATAACATTATGCGCAAGGCAATCGACAAACCAAAAGAAAAAACAGATCCACTCGTACTTGAAAAATATTTCGGCTATTATGGCCCGATTTGGTATCGGGGATATTTTGAGGACAACCTTCCCGAAAGCAGGATTGATTCAATCCTGACAGCAAGTAATGTGAAGCATATCGTGGTGGGCCACACTTCCCAATTAGAAGTAAAGCAACTTTATCATCGTAAAATTTTTGCAGTTGACTCCAGTATTAAGCTTGGAAAGTATGGTGAGATATTACTGATAAAAGATGACAACTACACACGCGGAACAGCAACGGGTGATGTTTTGGTTTTTGATTAGTCAAAGAAAAATTAATTATTGGAAATGGTTATGTTAAGAAGGACAAATTCCGATGACGCTCATTTTACCGGGTTGGTAAAATTCCTGGATGCTTATTTGGCGGCTGTGGATGGTGATGATCACGCCTTCTACGATCAGTTTAATGGAATTGAAAATCTGAAACATGTTGTAGTCGCATTTTACAAAGCGCAACATGTTGGGTGCGGGGCAATAAAAGAATTTCAAAATGGAACGATGGAAATCAAGCGGATGTATGTGGATCCTGCCCACAGGAGCAAAGGCATTGCAAAACAAATCCTGGCAGAACTTGAGAAATGGGCAGCGGAATTGGGGTATTCAAAGTGTATTCTGGAAACAGGCAAGCGACAAGTGGAGGCAGTGGCGCTTTATCAAAAGTGTGGCTATCAAGCCATCCCAAATTATGAACCGTATACGGGAATGGACAATAGTGTTTGCTTTGAAAAAATGATTTGATCAAAGCAGATGCATTTAAAATGGAATAGAACAAATATGTATGCCAAACGAAGAAGTTTATAGCGCGGGCGATTTATTTGAAAAGGCAGACTTTACAAAAGAGCCGTTGCCAACAGGTGAGTATGAAGGATGTCGGTTTCTCAATTGCAATTTTGAAAATGCCGATCTTTCTGCCATCAAATTTATTGAATGTGAATTTATTGGCTGTAATTTAAGTTTGGCGAAATTGGTGAAAACGGCTTTTGGTGATGTAATTTTTAGGGATTGTAAAATGCTGGGATTGCATTTTGAACAGAGCAGCAGTTTTAATTTCACCGTTCGTTTTGAAAACTGTACGCTGGACCACACCTCTTTTTATAAAGTGAAAATGAAGAGCACATTGTTTTCGAATTCAAAACTGATGGAAGTTGATTTTACTGAAGCGGTTTTGAGCAGATCAAATTTTGATAATTGCGATTTGCAAGGTGCTAAATTTGAACAGGCTAATTTAGAAAAAGTTGATTTCCGAACGTCCGTTAATTATTCCATTGATCCACAATTAAATATGTTGAAAAGAGCCAAATTCTCCCTCACGGGCATTCAGGGCTTGCTGGATAAATATGATATTGAAATCAGCTAGTGCCAGCTGCACCGCTCCCTTAATCAATCGAATTGACATTTGTAACATTCTAGCGGGGTATTTCTTTCTTTAAAGAATGTGTTTCTAAATGAACGGTCTGCACCCGTTATATTGCATTTAAATATTTCACTGATGCAATTACGAACCAAGCATACTTTCCTCCTTACACTTTTTTTCATAGTCTTGGCTGTATCAACTTTCAGTCATTGTTCCTCTTCCGATCCGGAAATCACGCCTTCTAATTTGGAACTGCAATTTGAGATCGCCACCGATGGATCTGGTGAAGTAGTCGTAACGGCAACTGCGGATAATGCCACCTATTTTGAAATCGACTTTGGGGTTGTTAGCAGACCACCCATTGGAACCAATGCAGGAATCGGGTATCATACGTATGCTGAATCCGGGGAGTATGAAGTGACAGTAAAAGCCATCGGTTCAAAGCCGGGTTTATTCATTACAGAAACAGAAACCATTAGTGTGGAAGTTTTTTTTCCGATCCCAACGGAGGGATATGAAACACCTACATCCTATGAAGGAATGGATGCTGTATGGGCTGATGAGTTTGATGAACCATCCATAAATACTTCAAACTGGATGCATGAAATTGGGCGCGGGTCTGGCGGTTGGGGAAATAATGAGTTGCAGTATTACCGACAAGAAAATACCGAAGTGACTGATGGATACCTTGTCATCACCGCAAAAAAAGAATCCTTTGCTGGTGCTGACTATACATCCTCTAGGTTAATTACGAAAGGTAAGCGGTCTTTTAAATACGGTCGTGTTGACATCCGCGCTGTACTTCCGAAAGGACAGGGCATTTGGCCGGCACTCTGGATGTTGGGCTCGAACTTTAGTACAGTGGGGTGGCCAAGATGTGGGGAGATCGATATTATGGAGATGGTGGGAGGAAGTCCTTCCAGCGCTGGAAAAAACAATACCGTTCATGGTACACTCCATTGGTATGATGAAATACAATCACAAAATGTGTGCACTTGCGTACCTGGTGGAAGCCATACACTTTCATCTGGGCTATTTGCCGATAAGTTTCATGTGTTCTCTCTTGTTTGGAATGAGACTACTATCACCTGGTATGTTGACGATGTTGAATTTCATGTGATCAACATCACACCTTCACACATGACAGAGTTTCATGAAGAATTCTTTTTCATCTTCAATGTAGCGGTGGGTGGCAACTGGCCGGGAAGCCCGGATGGCACTACGGTATTTCCGCAACGGATGGTAGTTGATTACATACGGGTGTTTCAGGATCAATAACTAGATGCTAGATGCTGGATGCTGGATACTGGATACTGGATACTGGATGCTGGATGCTGGATGCTGGAATCCAGTATCCAGACACCAGCATCCAGTGGACCCACCAGTTCAATCCGGTTGATGAAGTTGCCTCGCAGTTTCAAGATTCAAATTAATCGCGAATTAGATAATTGAAGTGGTTTTTTGGTATTATCTTTCACCCTTAACCGTTGAAGATGACTAAGAAAATTATCATCCCGTATTTTCCGAAAGGCTTAAAATTTATCACCCCTGTTTTATTTGGTGGGGGTGCCTACCTGGTGTTTGTCGAGTTTCCCGTTTGGGGAGTGGTGTTGCTGCTCTTGGGCATAATTGTTTTGACTACCAACTATGTTACCGAAATAGATTTGGAAGAAAAGGTTTGCCACGACTACCTGTCGTTTCTATTTTTCCCAATCGACAAAGACTCCAAAAAATTCAATGGATTTGATCGCATTATTATAGCGAAAGGCGATTATGCGCAAACTGTTAATACGCGGGCGCAGTCGCGGCAATTTGATTGGACGGACTACACCGGTACGTTGATCTTCGATGATGGCGAAACATTGGACTTGCTCACCAAAACCAGTAAGCAGGAATTGCTGGTTGGGTTAAAAGGTTTTGCGGATTTTTTGAAAGTAGGAGTGGAGGACCGGTCTACCGCGGATTACTACTGGATTGACATGGATAGGGTGGATAACAAATGAAAAACCTTTATTTGTTAAGTGGCCTTGGTGCCGATAAGCGGGTATTTGATGGAATTGATTTGTCAAAATTCAATGCCCATCACATTCGTTGGATCGAACCTCAAAATAATGAATCCATAGAGCAATATGCTTCCAGATTGATTGGACAAATCCCTTCTCACAAACCAATTTTAATCGGTTTATCCTTTGGTGGGATAATGGCGATTGAAATAGCGAAGTTGATTGAAACGGAAAAAATCATTCTTATTTCTTCAGCACAAATCCATGAGGATATCCCAGTTCTTTATCGTCTTATGGGGAGATTAGGAATCACTACTATTGTTCCAACGTCATTTTTTAAAAGTGTAAATTGGCTAACCTATTGGTTCTTTGGTGTTGAAAGCACGCATGAGAAAGCGTTACTGAAATCGATTTTAGAAGAGACCACTCCTGACTTTCTTGCATGGGCTATTCATGCAATTGTTAATTGGAAGCATAAAGCCCGCCTGACAAATGTATACCATATACATGGTACAGCAGACCGAATTTTGCCTTTGAGAAAAGTAAACTACAGGATTCAGGATGGTGGGCATTTTATGATTCTAAATAAACAAAAGGAGATTACTCAGCTATTGAATAGTTTATTGGAACCAAATTAAATTTACAGGGAAGTTATCGAACCTGATTCAATAAATACTTACCTTCAAAATATGAAACGTAGAAATTTTATTAAAAGAACAGGAGCTGCTGTGGCTTCAAGTATTGTAGCACCTGGAATATTGTATGGACATGGTTCATCTTTTTTTGCCAATACTAAATTGGTTGTTGGGGTCATTGGCTGCAATGGAATGGGTTGGGCAAATACACTTTCTTTGTTAAAGATTCCAGAAGTATCCTTGGGTGCTATTTGTGATGTAGATGAAAATGTGGTTAGCAGGCGGGTCGAAGATTACGGAGTGATTAGAAAGAACAAGCCGGTTGTGTACAAGGACTATCGAAAGCTGTTGGAGAACAAAGATATAGATGCCGTTGTAATCGGTACGCCCGATCATTGGCATTGCAAAATGATGGTGGATGCAGTGGCGGCAGGGAAACATGTGTATGTGGAAAAGCCAATTGCCAATTCGATTGCTGAGTGCAAGCTCATGGTGGCAGCGCAAGAGAAATACGGGAAGATCGTTCAGGCCGGACAATGGCAACGAAGTGGGCCTCATTATAAAAAAGCAATCGACATAGTTCGGTCGGGTGTATTGGGAAAAATCCGCGTAGTAAAGGTATGGGCCTATCAGGGATGGATGAAACCTGTTCCGGTTGTAGGGGATACGAATCCGCCAACAGGCGTTGATTATGATTTTTGGTTGGGCCCTGCACCGAAGCGGCCATTTAATGCGAATCGATTTCATTTTAATTTTCGATGGTTTTGGGATTATGCGGGTGGCCTCATGACCGATTGGGGCGTTCATGAAATTGATATTGCACTCCATGCTATGGGGGCAACCTCACCAATTTCAGTGATGGCATCAGGCGGGAAACTTGCCTATCCTGATGACGCTTCCGAAACCCCGGATACTTTGCAAACAATTTTTCAATACGAAAATTTTAATATGCTTTGGGAGCATGCAACCGGTATAGATCTTGGGCCTTACAAACGCGGGGAAGGTATCGCCTTTATTGGAAATAACGCCACACTTGTAGTGGATCGTGGAGGCTATGAAGTTATGGTAGAACGTGGGGCAGTAGGTAAGATGGAAGAAATCGAAAAGTATCAGAAGCCTCCTGAATTGAATTATCTCGATTTGCATACCCAAAATTTTGTTGATGCGATTGATAAGAATGATCAAAGCGCATTGAATACACCGATCCGGTCGGGCAGCATTGCTGCGATCAATGCTCAAATGGGCAACATCGCTTATAAAACGGGGGCCAAAATATTTTGGGATGAAGCCAAACAAGGGTTTATAAACAATAATGAAGCGAACAAGTTGATCACGGCCCCGTATCACAACGGATGGAAACTGCCAACGGTGTAACCCTCAGGCTACGTTTGTGTTATAATTGTTGTTGAGAAGCCTTCGTTATACTCAGCGGGAGTAATTTGTATGAAGATTTTGAGGTATTTTTTTATTCTCATTTTTTGTATTTTTCTGACAATACTAACTCAGGTTGGTGGTATTTTTTATTTGCTCTCGTTAAGCACACATCGTTTTATCAACCGTAACTCCACGGGATATAAAAGATTCGCACTGAAAATGCTTTCCTTCTCGGCACTTTACTTGATTGGCGTTTTTTTAGTGGTTCCTTTTTTGGCAAAACCTTTAGGCCGTGTATCATTGCCACTGGTCGAGGAAAGGGGCATACAGCCCGGAACTATTATTACGGTTTTTCTTTGTAGGAATTATGTTCGGCCTGAATTAAGAGAAGTAACCTACCGGGTTTCAGAAAAGATGCAAAAGCAATTTCCGGGAACAGTAATAAATTACCTGGATGCAAATTTTCCCTTTATTGATAAATTTCCATTGTTGCCACACTTAAGTCATAACGATGGGAAAAAACTTGATTTATCTTTTGCTTATCGCGATACCAAAACAAAAACAATCACAAATGAATTGCCTTCTCTTATTGGCTATGGTGTTTGTGAAGAACCTAAACCACATGAGGACAATACCGCCAAAGTCTGTGCGCAAAAAGGCCACTGGCAGTATAGTTTTTTAAAGAAGATTATCCATCAAGGTTCGAAACATGAATTCTTGTTTGATGAAGAGCGAACCAGGGAGTTAGTTAAATTATTTTCCGCTGAGGGTTCTATCGGGAAAATATTTATTGAGCCTCATCTTAAATCCAGACTTGGATTAGCTAGTCCGAAAGTCCGATTTCATGGCTGTCAAGCTGTGCGACATGATGACCATATCCATGTGCAATTGTTTTGACATTTTAGTATTATACCACATACCCGCTACTGGATGCTGGATACTGGATGCTGGTTGCTAGATTCCAGTATCCAGTATCCAGAACGAGTGTGGACTTTATTCATTCTTTAAAGCTTTCACCGGGCTCATAAAAGCTGCTTTTAAAACCTGAATGCTGATCGTAAGCAATGTAATCAGCAGTATAGCACCTGCGGCTATGGCAACAAAAACCAACGGTATTTCAATCCGGTACGAAAACCCGGTCAGCCATTTGTCCATTCCCCACCAGGCCAGCGGTGAGGCAATAGCGATACTAATTAAAATGAGTATGATAAACTCGGTGGAAAGCAGGATGGTAATGTTTTTGACAGAGGCACCAATGATTTTCCGGATGCTTATTTCTTTTGCTTTTCGTTCAGCATGGAAGGTGGTGAGCCCAAGCAATCCCAAGCAAGCAATAAAAATTGCAATGCCGGAAAAAGCCTGGAGAATGCTTGACAACCGTTGTTCGTTTTTGTAAAGCGTATCGAAGGCTTCATCCAGAAAGTAATATTCGAAGGGGACAGCGGTTTTATGCGTTTCGTATAGTTGCTTAATGGTGGCAATGGATTCCTTTACGGAAGCCCCCTTTTGCAAACGCACGTACATGGTCCCATTGTATTTAAACACCGTGCTGTCTTCTTCTATATAGATCAGCATTCCTTTTATCTCATTCTTTAGTGAAGTGTAATTATAATCCTTCACCATACCTGTAATCACAGATTCCGTTCCGCCAATTGTTAGCTTCTGTCCTAAATCATTCTCAGTGATTTGCAAATCAATCAAAGCGGCTTCATTGATGATCAGGTCTCCCTGGCGAAGTGTGTCGGTGAGGTGTTGCATCCATGTGATTTCCATAGTGGAAAAATATTGTTTGTTCACGCTCATCAAATACATAAATATTTCTTCCTGCGTTTTCGGGGTTTTAATGAAGAAGCCACCAAACCCTTCCCGATAGAGGGCGTTTGTTGACGCGGCCACGCTCAGTACATTGGCTTGCGCGCTGAGTTGATTCATTAACGTAGTGGCATTTGCCCGCATATCACCGCTAATCGTAATGCCTACCACATTCTCTTTGGTCAGTCCGATTTCACGGGTTTGCATGAAGTCCAATTGTTTCGCCACAACCATGCTGCCGATAATCAGTGCGACTGAAACCGTAAACTGAAACACTGTTAACGACTTACGTAACCATGCTGTTCCTGTTCCTCCGGCCAGCTTTCCTTTTAATACTTCTGCAGGTTTAAATTTGGAAAGGAACAATGCCGGGTAACTTCCGGCAAGCAGGATACATGCGAAAAACAAAAATGCAAGTATACCCATGTACAAAGGGCTTGTGATGAAGCTGCTGTCAATATCTTGTTGTAAGATGTGTGTTATGAATGTCGGTGCAAAAAATTCCACAAAAGCGATCGCCAGACTGAAACCTATAATCGTCATCAAGGCTGATTCAAAATAAAATTGTATGGTGAGGGAATGGCGTTGTGCGCCAACAGTTTTCCGAATACCCACTTCTTTTGCGCGCGTGGTCCCTCTTGCCGTTGTTAAATTTATATAATTGATAATCGCCAGGACCAGGATAAGCAATGCAATCGACAGGAAAATAATTACCGTTCTTGCATTTGTATCCTGTTGTGAGGTACCACCAAGGTGTAGCGATGTGATGGGATCCAGGAAGTAATTTTCATCGGCAGACTGGGCCACAAGGGAAGCAACCACCTGTTCTACATTTGCTTTGTCTGCATTGGGCGTAATTTGAAAGAATGTTTGGTATGCACCCAAACTTACCCGGTCATGCATAAATTGACTCCGCTCCTCGGCCATACTTTCCATACTATTGAATGCGCCAACAAAATCAAACTGAAAAGATGAGTTTGAAGGTGCTTGTTTTACGATCCCTACAACTTCAAAATCATATTCATTGTTGTAAGTAATCAATTGGCCGATGGGATCCGTATCGCCAAAATATTTTTTTGCAATTGAGGGCGTAATAATAATAGTAAAAGGTCTTGCTAAGGATGTGGTTGAACCCTTCACAACTTCAAAAGAGAATACTGAAAAGAGCGAAGGATCGGCAAAATGAAACTGTTGTTCATAGAAGCGATGGTCTTTATCCGTTTGCATCATTACCTTGCCGGGATTTCGCATTCGCACATAATCAACCACATCCGGGCTTGCTTCTTTTACTTTTGGCCCGAACAGGGAGGACATGGCGGTGGCATTGATTGTGTTCTCACCCCATTTGATTACGCCAGAAACCCTGTAGATTGAATTGGAATGGGTGTGGAATTTGTCGTAGCTGTACTCGTGGGAAACAAAAAGCAGGATGAGTGAACTGGCCGCAATCCCAATGGCCAATCCGGAAATATTGAGAAGCGAATACACTTTATTTTTTAAGAGCGCACGACTGGCGATCTTGAAGTAATTGAAAAACATATTGGTCTGGTTTAGATGATCAAAGCTATGACCAATATCAAGCCAAACGTAAAGCCTTAATTCTTAATAGGATAAGAAGATTTGCAACTATCCTTTTGTTCGCTGCCGACCGATGGTGTTCGCTATCGGTCGTGCGCTGGTGATGTATCGTGTTACAGTTTCCAGGTTACAAGTTAGACACCATGTAACTTGTAACCTTTTATTTTTTTGATACGAACAACTAATAACCAACACCATTCATTCATTCGCAATACTATCCACCGGATTAGCGTGTGAGGCTTTTATGGATTGGTACGCCACGGTCAGCCATGCAATTAAGATTGAGAGCACACCGGCCACGATGAAAATCACCGGATTGATTTGTTCGCGGAGTGGGAATGTCTCCAGCCATTTGTTCATTCCTAAGAAGCTGATCGGGATCGAAATCACAAAAGCGACCGAGACTAAGGTTAGAAATCCTTTGATCTGTAAAAGCACTAATCCACCGGAGGAAGCGCCTAATACTTTTCGAATACCGATCTCTTTGAATTTTTGTTCTGCGGTGAACATGGCCAGTCCATATAACCCTAAACACGCCACCACCACCGCGATGATTGCGAAGAATGTGAACACTTTCATAAACCGATCTTCGGCTTTGTATTGCTGATCGTAATCTTCATCCAGAAAAAAATATTCAAACACCCGGTTCGGAAATACGGATGCAAATTTTTCTTTGATCGTATTTAGGCCAGTGGCAGGATCGGTACCAAGTTTTACAGATAAGTACGCAGCCGACCAATTTGTGTTCATAACAATAATAAAAGGTTCGATAGCAACATTGGCAGCCATGTAATGAAAATCCTTCACTACGCCAATAACATATCCGCGCCTGTTTTGCCACCGTAGTTGTTTTCCAATCGCTTCTTGTGGATCAGTCCATCCCAACCTGCGCATCCCTGATTCGTTGAGCACAAAAGCTTCTTCGGGATCGGAAGTAAAACGCTCATCAAATGATCTTCCAGCAATTACTTCGATTTCATACAAGGATTGAAAATCATTGTCTACTGTAAGGAAACGCATATCGCTCCAGATGGCATCATCATCCCATCCAATACGTACAACATTGTTTCCCGTTTCTTTTCCGGGAACGGAGTAGGAAACCGATGCCCCCTTTACTTCAGGAGTGCGCTTTAGTTCCTCCCGCAACAAAGAAAAATCGGTAAGGGCATTATTGGTTGAATGGGTGGGCAACACAACAATCCTGTCTTTATCAAACCCCAGGTTGATTTCGCGTAAAAAAGCAAGGTGTTGAAATACGATGATCGTTCCGGAGATGAGTACAATGGAAATCGTGAATTGAAAAACCACAAGTGCTTTTCGCAATACATTTCCTTTTGAAGAGGAAGCAAAGGTTCCTTTTAATGTTTCAGTAGGTTTGAAGGCCGACAAAAACAGCGAAGGATAACTTCCTGCAAGAAAGCCTACAAAAATGACCATGAACAAAATCGTGACCCAGATAAACGGATCACGGATCACTTCAATAGTGAGTGCCTTTCCGGTAATGTTGTTGAAATAGGGAAGGCAGACCAGTGTGAATACAATCGACAGGAGCGTTGCAACAACCGTCATCAAAATGGATTCACTCATAAACTGACTGATCAATTGTACGCGGTGTGCTCCTGAAACTTTCCGGATGCCGATTTCCTTTGCACGCTTCGCTGAACGGGCAGTGGCCAGGTTCATGAAATTAATACACGCGATTACTAAAATGAAAATACCTATGATACCAAAAATATAGACATACGATTTCCGTGAATTCGGTTCAAGTTCCGTTCGTAAATCAGACTCCAGGTGAATAGCAGGAAATTTTTGCAAGGCATACTCCTGTCGATAGCCCGAACCATCTTCCTGGTCGGGTATGTAATTTCGTGAAATGAATTTGATTTTATTTTCGAGTTGTTTGTAATCGGTATTAGGATTTAACTCCAGGTAGGTATAGAAGGAATAGTTCCACCAACTATCCAAATTATAGTCGAGCGACTTTATGGTTTCATAGGAAGTGATCAGGTCAAGTTTCAGGTGCGTATTGGCAGGATAGTTTTCAATCACGCCCGTAATTTTATAGTGCGTTGAATCCTGGGGCAAGTGTAAGGATTCCCCGAGTACATTTGTTTTGCCGAAAAACCTGGTAGCCGTCTTTTCGGTGATGACAAGGGTATACGGTTCAATGAGTGAGGTCTCCGGGTTTCCGACTATAAACTTAAAAGTGAAAAGGTTAAAAAGATTGCTGTCGCAAGCGAAAACAGTTTCATAAAGATTCTCTTCTGTATCAGGTTTTTGAATAACGATATTCGCCAACCTCCGAATCCGCACCATTTGGTTTACTTCCGGAAAATCTTTTGCAATCATTTCCCCGACAATCGGCCCAGCCGTGGCATACTGCTCAATACCGCCATCGTTGGGAAGATGATAAGCTGCTTGCAAGCGATAAAGGTGATTAGCCTTCTCGTGATTCAAATCGTATGTAAGCTCATCGTGTACGAAAAGAAAAATCAACAAGGAAGAGGTGATCCCAATCGTTAGCCCAACAATGTTTAAGAAAGCATAGGCTTTTTGTTTCGAAAGTGAACGCAGCGCGATTTTGATGTAGTTTTTCAGCATGGAGATAGAGGTTATCTGAAAGTAAGGAAACAGTACTAAAGTATACTTGAGGGAAGGTTTAAGGTTACACTTGGCATTAGGTTTAGTTGTTGGGTATTGGGTGTTGGCACTACCTAACCCCAATATCCCAACAGCTACTATCTTATGTCTAGCATCTTGTGTCTAAAGTCTAGTGTCTATTTCCTCCTCACCTTAATATCCCCATTATAATTTTTCATGGTAATTTCCGCACCGCCACCGTTGATATCCCCGCGTACCCATTCGTCAATCACCACTTTGTATGTGCCGGATTTCGTTTCGGTCTTTTTCACGGGGCCACCTTTTATCAGGTTCACATCAAAGTCGCTAAGGATATCACCTTGTTGTGTTCTCATTTTTAGTGTTGCCTTCAAATCGGAAGGAAAAGTTAAATCGATATCACCATTGTAGGTGCTGTACGAAAGCGGAGTATTGGGCGTAAGCTTAATGTATTTTATTACAATGGCGCCATTATACGTAGCGGCTACCACGGTTCCGGATATTTCGGTAGCGGTAATCTTCCCGTTGTAATTTTCAATTTCGAGTTCGCCCTGAATATTCGAAACGATAATATCCCCACCATTATAGCCTTCTAATTTTAAATCAATTCCCGAGGGTACCTCGATTTCCAAATCGATTTTTGTGTTCCAGGAATCTGAATTTACTTTTACAGCGTTACTGTTTTCAGAAACCTCCAGGTCAATCGTTCCGCTGCTGATGCGCTTGAGTCCATCCTTGGTTTCACCTTCCTTCTTTTTGCCTTCAGTGGCTGCGTATTTTACCAGGATGTCTTTTCTACCGGTTCCTTTTATGGTAATGCTTCCGCGATTGACATGCGCTTTTAGCGTTGCCCGTTTTGAAGGATCACTCAACGGGACCGGGATTTCCCCGGTTGTTTGTGCCCATGTGCTGATGCTAATTGCCAATCCTATAAATGTGATGAATAACTTTTTCATATATGTAGTAATTGAATTCTTAAATTTTTTTAAATCTCTTTTAAATAAACATTTCCATTGAAGGTTTCGAAGTCGAGGAGTACGCCCCCGTTGCCGACCTTAAATCGATTTCCTTTAAGCTTATACTTCACACCTTTACCGGTTTCTTTTTTCTCCATCTGTACAGGCAATGCTTCAAGCTGATCGACATTGGTATATAGATCACCATTGTAACTTTTAAAATTTACACTCGCGGCCAATCCTTTTTTGAAGTTGGCGTTGATGTTGCCATTCAATGTATAATACCGGCAATCACTGCTGGGATTGGATACATAGTCAAGGTCCACATCACCATTGATGGTAGACGCATGTGTTTTGCCTGCAAGCTTGCTGAGTTTGATACCGCCATTGATGTTGTTGGCGTACACTGCTCCGGTTACATTCGTGATCGTTACGTCACCGTTGTTGATAGTAGAAACACGCACGGTAAGACCAGTCGGTACTTTCACTGTGAAATTCATACGGTAGTCATACTGATTTTTGTGATCATCATCATCGCGGTTGTTGCAGTTGTCCCAATTGTAGCCCCAACCATTCCAGTCACCATGGTTTCCCTTGTTTTTTTCGGTACGGCCAAATTGATTGCACAAACCATCGGTGTAAAGAATCAGTGTATCGGCCAGGTCTTTGATGCCGAGTTTGATTTCTGATTTCCCTTTCTCCAACCGTGCTTCGGTTTTGCCGATGATGGTTTTTTCAACCTCGACTAAAATTTTATCACCGGAGTAGCCTTCTACTTTGATGTCGCCATTGATGTTGGCGATCAGGAGCGCGTTGGCTGCTGATTTTTTTTCAAAGCTTAGCTCCTTGTTGATTTTTTCGGTGTGGCGCTGCGCCAAAGACACATGTCCGAGGGTTGCGCAAAATATGATGAGTATTATTTTTTTCATTTTAGTTTTTTTAGTTGACGTCATTCAGAGCGTTAGCGATGAATCTTTGAGATGTATCACCCTTAAATATTGTCTGCGGTCGGTGTTGTCATCGAACCGCCTTCTTTACCAGTTGATGGATGGCTGGTGACAACACCAACCATTCGCAAACGCACCGCCTTCCTGCCTGTGGTCGGTGTTGTCACCGACCACTGCTTGTAGTTGGGCTTGTCGAAACTTAAATCAACGATTGTATACTCTCTTCAATGCGTTTCTTCACATCCGCAGGCGTGCGTTCGCTTTGGATAATTTTTTCAAACTCCCGCACCGACTCCTTCGCTTGTAACGCTACCATCACCTCTGCCAGCGACACCTGCACCATCGGTGACTCCTGGTGCACAATGGAATTTACCAACGCTTCGCGCACGGTGGCATTTCCCAAATACGGCTTCAGGGCATCCAATGCCGCGAGCCGCACATTCACCTGACTGTCTTTGTTGAGTGTTTCGATCAACGCCTCGGTAACTTTTTTGCTGGGCTCGTCCATCCCGGTGGTGAGGCTTACCGCCTTCAACCGCTCCGTGGCCGACTCTTTTTCCAACAGCGACAACATCACCATTTCTTTTAAGTTGGCAATCTCGTTGGTGAGCACCGCTACTTTTTCATCACCTTTCGGCTGACTGATAAAATAGCCGCCCACAAAACCAACAATGAGCAACACACTCGCCAAGGCCAGCCGTGGCATGAACATATTCAGCGAAGGAAAAGAAAGCCTTGAAAAAATACTTTTTGACTTTTTCTTTTCTGCCGATAGCATCGCATAGAATTTATGATCGAGTTCCAGCGAAGGCGAAGGAAGTTCAGCCTGCATCAATTGTTCATGGAGCAGCGACAAGTCCGTGAGTTGGGTAAGGGAAACTTCACCTTGCTCGATCAAACTTTCCAGCATGTTGATTTCTGACGGATCAGCTACTCCAGCGTTATACTTTTCGATTAGCATGTTTATTTTATCCTTTTCCATAATCACATTCTTTTTTCCAATTGTTCATATACACCCTTCAGGGCCTGCAGCGCCCGGAAGACTTTTATTTTCACTGTTCCTTCGGTGCAGCCTAAGATGTCACCGATTTCTTTGTACTTCTTTTCCTGAAACTTGCTCAGCATTAGTACTTCGCGTTTATCTTCCGGCAGGTGCTCCAATGCCAGCGCCAGAATATGGTGTTCCTCCCGTTGTTGTAAAATCGATTCCGTATTTTCTTCCACCTGCAACCGGTCCTGCCAGTCTTCGATGGAATCTTTATGTTTTATTTTTTCCTTTCGGAACTGGTCATGCCGCACATTGCGCGCGATGTGGAACAACCACGTTTTGAAAGTGCCCTCTCCGCGAAAAAGATGGCGGTATTTCAACACGCGTAAGAAGGTGTTTTGGACCAGGTCTTCGGATAGTTCCGGGCTGCGGTTCATACTATAAAAGAATCCATACAACGGACTTTTATAGCGCTCGAACAGCAGGCCTAATTTGTCCAGGTCACCTTCTTTGACCTTGGTCATCAATGCATTGTCGGATAGCGCTTCCAAAGAATTTCGAATTTCAAGCAGGGAAACCAACCCTACGGTGAATGGTTACATGATAGTTGAAATAAAGTTACGGAATTCCCCGTAGCAGCAGATTATCAGGGGATTGCGTTGGCCTTTTACCGGAATTGATTTATCTTGAGCCGAGCCCATCGTGCTGCCTTAGGAATGGGGGAGTAGGATGGGCTTTTCTGCTTGCGGTCGGTGTTGTCACCGCACCGCCTCAGGGTTAAGTATATCTACCGGGGTGCTGGTTGGTGACAACACCAACCATGAGCAAACGGATTGGAAATAGACTACCAAAATAGTGATTGGTCGATGTGGGAAAAACTCCCTGAGTGGTTTGTACCGGAACCGGATTGTTTGATATACAGTAAAAATGATAATTTTGACCGTTCACGCTATTTCGTAAATCCAAAAAATGGGATATGCTATATTTATGAAACCGTTGGGATGTAGTTTGCTTGAACATGGTCCTGAATTTTATCCTTGTTACTATGACTACTGAGGTTCTGACAACATTCCCCAATTCCATCGATGCAAACCTTCTGAAGAGCAAGCTTGAAAATGAAGGAATAGAATCATTTCTGGTAAATGAAAATTTTTCAGACTTGTTTCCTGTGTATTATAATATTCTGGGAGGTGGAGTACAAGTTATAGTCAAACGTGAGGATTTTGCAAGAGCTCGCGATATTGCAAAACTAGATTCGGGCAAAGTAACTTGTCCGTCCTGTGGATCACTAAACATCGAACTCGCGTATGAAAGACCAAAGAGGAAGGCTGCATTGCTGTTTATCGGATTGTTGCTTGCTGGGCTCATTGGAAATCTTATGTGTGACTATACATGCAAGGAATGTAATGAGGAATTCAAAAAGTAAAGTAATGAGAATTACTCGAAGGAGTACCGTTCTGCTTGCGGTCGGTGTTGTCACCGCACCGCCTCAGGGATATATGGTAGAATGACTATTAAGTATTTTTTTTCTATGTTTCTGCTGTTGTCAGCAATATCCTTTTCCAGCTTCTGCCAAAAGAAAAGGAAACAAATCAAAGAAATTAAAACTGATACCATTTTGGTTTTCAACCAATTGGAACTTGAACGCTTTTCTGAGAAGAATGTGTACTGGTCTGATAAAAATGAAGTTGGAATCATTTATTCTCAATGGTATCGTTCACTTGATTGGGATGGTGGTAGTGCCATAAGCTTAACCGTGGTGTTCTATAGTTGGGATTCAATACAATTGAATAAAGTTTATGATTTACAGAATCTTTTGGCGGAATGTGAATCAAAAGCAGTTTTTGGAGGAGACAATTTCGATACTCCAACAGGGGAGATTATTTTTAATGCAAAGACAGATAATCGACTTACCTTTCAATTTGATGCACAAGCCTTATCGAAGGATAAAAGAAAATTGTTAATTTTCAGGGGAGTAAGGGGATTTGTTCCTGATTATTGATTATTTTCTAAATGTTATACGAGAGCAATTATTTTAGACTTCAATCTTTAAGGTATACACCTTTATTATTGGGTTTATTATGGTTTATACCCTTTTTCATAGCTGAAGAAATAGTAATTGTCTGGCAGTTAATGATCAGTCTAATGCCGGGAATTGTTTTAATTATCCTTTTTTTTCATCTCAATAAAGTGTTGAGATTTGTCACTTTAGGGAGAACAGAGATATTCATACGCATTAAAGGAAACGATCAGAAATTTGACTGGATGGATGTTGAGGAAATTAGTTTGAATCGATTATTTGGTTTGTACCATTTAAAAATCAAAGACATGGATGCTGTTTACTTTACTCCCTATGGACGTGTAACCTGGTTCTTTGGCGACCAAAGTGAGATGGGTGCGCTGATTGATAAAATGAAAAGGGATTTAGACATTTAGAAACCTCGGTTGTATTTAGGCTTGGGCTATGTATGTCACCCCGTACGGCCATCGGGTCTGAGTATATGCTGTGGGGTGCTGGTTGGTGACAACACCAACCATGAGCACCAACTACCATAACCACTTTACTCAATTGGCAACTCCGCTCGCGGTCGGTGTTGTCAGCGTACCGCAAAGGGTCATGATTACAAGACGCGGTTTCCTAACGATGCTGATCCTTTATGAAGTGATTGGTCGATGCCGGCACCATCTACTGATATCAACAATTTAGTTTTTAAAAAAGGAAAATTTGGGGTACATTCACCCTCCACAAATTTCTCCGCTATGAAATGGCCATGCAAATACTTTTCGCCAACCGAAATGATTATTTCGGCCATTCCCCCGCTAAGGTGGGGCAGGCATGAAACCTTGATCTAAAATTATAAACACATGAAAGCCCTATTCTCCTCCGCTGTTATTTTATTGCTCACAACGCAGTCAGTATTTGCCCAGATTAACGCCAAGCTGATGCGTCACCTCGATGTGTCAGAAACACAAATTACATTTGTTTATGGCGGTGATTTATGGATCATGTCAAAGGCTGGTGGGCAGGCAGTTCAAATCACGCATTCACCGGGAGAAGAATCTTTCCCCAAATTTTCACCAGACGGAAATGAAATCGCATACAGTGCAGCGTATAATGGAAATACAGACGTGTATGTGATGCCGGTCAAGGGGGGTGTGCCTACACGGGTAACGTATGCATCATTCAATGACCGGATGGTGGACTGGCATCCGGATGGGAAAAGAATCTTGTTCGCCTCCAGACGGGAAATGGGGATGCGTAGTGTCAATCATTTATTTCTGGTGGATAAAAAAGGAGGACTACCTCAACGGTTGAAAGTTCCCTACGGGGAATTGGCAAGTTATTCGGCAGATGGAAACAAGCTCGCATACATTACAAAGATTACAGAAAATTATCCCTTCAAACGCTACCGGGGTGGATTAACATCCGATGTGATTATTTATGACCTGGCGACCAACAAAGCAGAAAACATTACAAACAATTTGGCAAACGATGGAAAGCCGGCATGGGTGGGCGACAAAATTTATTTCCTTTCGGATCAGGATAAAAATATGCGGTTGAATATCTGGTCGTACGATACACAGTCAAAAGCAACAAAGCAGCTCACTACCTTTACTGATTTCGACATTAGTTATTTTTCGGCAGGTGCTACCGATTTGGTTTTTGAAAATGGAGGGGTTTTATACCTCATGGACCTCGCGACAGAGAAGTATACACCCGTAAGGGTTGAAGTAGTGTCGGATCTATCTGTGGAAATCCCCCGGCAGGTAAATGTTGGAGGGAACATTGCAAATGCTACAGCATCACCCGAAGGAAAGCGGATTGTATTTGAAGCCCGCGGTGAATTATTCAACGCACCTGTAAAAGAAGGGTATGTAATTAACCTTACAAAATCGAGCGGTGCGTTTGATCAAAGCCCGGCCTGGTCACCGGATGGAAACAGCATTGCGTATTGGAGTGACAAATCAGGGGAATATGAAATTTACATTCAGGATGCAAAGAAGATTACACCTGCACGAAAGATTTCGAACCGAAAATTTGGCTATGGATATACTTTGTTTTGGTCACCGGACAACAAAATGTTGGCCTACATCGATGAAAAAAATGATATCAGCATTATTGATGTAAACTCAGGTGTTGTGAAAAAAGCCGATAACTACAGTTGGGAAATCGGGCACGGTGGCCGTCCATATTTCAATATAAGTTGGTCACCGGATTCAAAGTGGATAGCCTATCGAAAAGGTGGTGATAACGGTAATGATGCACTATTCATGTTTAATGTTGTGGAAGGAAAGGCATACCCGGTTACCAGCAGTTTTTATTCAAACTACAATCCAGTCTTTAGTAAAGACGGGAAATATCTCTTCTGCATGACCGACCGTACATTTAATGCCAGCTATAGTGGCCTGGGTGACGGCACATGGATCTATTCAAACAACACACAGGTGGCATACATTGCGCTCACGAAAGATGCCCCTGATTTGTTAAGTCCGAAGAATGATGAGTTACCAGCCGAAAAGAAAAAAGAAGAAGAGAAGGTAGGGGATAAAGACAAGAAGGGGAAAGATGCTACGGTTGAGAAAAAGCCGGAAGTAATCCTCAAGGTGGATTGGGACAATATTGAAAGCAGATTAAAGGTATTGCCACCGAAAGCTGGTAACCTGGGCAACCTGATGGTATTTGATGGGAAAATTGTGTACCAGCGATATCCGATTGTAGGGGATGGTGATTCGAAACCTGCACTTGTAATGTATGACATTGAAAAGCGGGAGGAAAAGAAGATTCTGGACAATGTGGTGAGTGCCTCGGCAACCGCAGACAACAAAAGTATTTTGGTTCAGGCAAGTGGCAAGTTTGGAATTGTTAAACCTGAGCCTGATCAAAAAATTGAAACCCCCATTCCTACCGATGGATTGGTGATGGATTTAAACCCGAAGGAAGAGTGGCGTCAGATTTTTGATGATACATGGAGACGTTACCGTGATTTTTTTTATGATAAAGATATGCAACAGGTTGATTGGAATGGATTACGGACCCGTTATGGAGCGTTGATAGAAGATGCACGCACACGTTGGGATGTCACAAACATTCAATCCAACTTAAGTGCTGAATTGAGTGCTGGGCACACGTATACATTTGGTGGGGATACCGAGAATGTGACGCCAATCTTTACCGGTTACCTGGGGATTGATTGGGAATTGAACAATAGTGCTTTCCGCATTAAGCGGATCATCCACCCTGCGGCATGGGATGAAATTCGTTCACCCTTTGATCATAGCGGAAGCACCGTACAAGTTGGTGATTATATTATGGCCGTGAATGGTGTGGCCCTTGACCCGGCCAAAGATCCATACGCAGCATTTGACGGGCTTTCAGGAAAAACAGTTTCGTTGACCGTAAGCAAAACGGGTTCTGCAACGAATGCAAAAGAAGTGGTGATCAAATGCCTCACACAAGGTGAAGAACAAGAATTGCGCTATCTGGAATGGATTGAAGAAAACCGGAAGTGGGTAGCGAAACTTTCTGATGGAAACCTCGGATATATTTATATGTCGAATACGGGAGGGCAGGGGCAACAAGAATTGGTAAGAATGTTTTACGGTCAGCTTGACAAAAAAGGTTTTGTTATCGATGAACGATTTAACGGAGGCGGTCAATTGGCAGATCGTTTTCTGGAGTTGATCAGGCGTCCGATTGTTTACAATTTATATTGGCGACATGGTCGTTCCATGAGTTTTCCGCAAAAGGCCAACCCAGCCCCGATGGGTATGTTGATAAATGGCTGGGCAGGCTCCGGAGGTGATGGGTTACCGTGGGCATTCCGGGAGTTAAAAGCAGGCCCAATTGTGGGTGAACGCACGTTGGGGATTTTAGTCGGTCCTGCCACAAGGCATAGCTTGATTGATGGCGGTGGAATTACAGTTCCCGAGGCAAGGCTATATTACAATTCCGGAAAATGGTTTGACGAAGGGGTTGGTGTCAAGCCGGATTTTGAAGTATGGGATGATCCTAATCTCATCGTTACAGGCCGTGATCCGCAGTTGGAAAAAGTGGTTGAAGAAGTGATGAAGTTAGTGAAGTCAAATCCGCTGATAAAAACCCCACCACCTGCTATGGAAGACAGAACAGCGGCAGGACAGAATAAAAATCAGCGCTGAAAAAGGTGAGCTTTCGCAAATTCAAAAATCTGCTTGCGGGCGGTGTTGTCACCGCACCGCTTCACGAATTTTATCTTTGACCTATGGAGAATGGAATTGAATTCTTCACTGCTACTTGTTTAAATTGGCAACCACTATTGCAGGAAGATTCCAGAAAAGACATTATCATCAAGAGTTTGAAATTCCTTGTTGAAGATAAGCGGATTTGGCTTTATGCTTTTGTTGTCATGCCCAATCACATCCATTTTCTGTGGAGGAAGCAAGACAAGTGGGTAGAGAAAAATATCCAACAAATATTTTTGAAGTACACCGCTCAGCAAATTAAGTTTGATATGATTGATAGCCAGAAAGCAGATGAGCTTGAATTGTACCGGAGTACACAAGCTGATCGTGACTATCATTTTTGGGAACGAAGGGCCTATTCCACAACGATGTACAACAGAAAAGTTGCCAGTCAAAAAGTTGATTATATTCATTATAATCCTGTAAAAGCAGGATTGTGTGAAAAGCCTGAAGATTATAGATACTCTTCGCATGATTACTACGAGCTGAATGAAGACAGGTGGGGATTTCTAACACACTATGAAGATCATTTATAGTTTTGACAAAAACAGACAGGGAAAAAACAAGGGGAAATATGCTCAGTCAAGGATTATCCACTATGATGAATGAGGGTTCAGTTTTTAAGGAGAAAGATGCACAAACAAATTTGCGAAATTTACAAACCCTTGCAAAAGAATTAGCAATTGGATCAACAGAAAGCATTGAGCTTGGTGAAAATTTCGAATCGCAAGGAAATAACATCTCTTACATTTTATCAGCAGCCAATCAAATGAGTGATGTATATAATAATTTTGGGGATCTCGCGGGTAGTTTTGGTCGGTTCAATTTATATTTCTCATTTGAGGGCACAATAAATAGAACAGATGAAAATACAGCTGTAATCACTGTATCTGGAGTTTTTTACAGAATTAAGGACTCTTTTGACTTTAGTGGATATCAACCCTTAGGTGCTTGGAAACATGATGTGTATAGTCCTCAAGCTCCCACTGCATTTTTTGGAGGGAATTCTTTAACGAATAGTTCATTTAGAGATTTTCGTGATGATACTGGTGTTGGAACCGACTATAAAATCATTACCAATTATGTGGAGGTTGAAAATCCTATTGCTACCATAACTCTTCACCTAGAACCTACTGCTAATAAAAAGGTGGATATTACATATAAATAATTGTAAAGATATTATGCTGAAAATTTTAGATTTCTTGATTGACTATGGATCGCTTCTATCCTTCGGTTTGAGTTTTACTTTAATTTTGTTCTATTTCCTTTTAGGAAAGAACAGTAAAAGAAGTGTATTTTTTGCTATCAGCATAACACTGCTAATTCTTTCAACTATGCTTTCTGCTATGTATCTGCCTATGCAGATTGACACATTTAAACCAATTATTCTTTATCCCATATCTCTAGTATTCATTTTAGTAATGTCTAGATTGAATGAAACATTTAAAAAAAATGCTTCTAAAATACTTTACACAATTCATGGGATTCTATTTGTTATTGGACTTCAATTTTTAAATGCTGGTGCCAATACTTGGGGAAATTTTGGAGTTTGGATAGGGATTTTCATGACTTCTAATTCAATTCTTCTTCTTCTTCTTCTTACTTTTTATGTTCAACGGAATATTTTTAATTTTTATGGCATAATTCGATTAAGTGCTGGTATTATTAGTTTGTTTCTATTACTCTACAAAAACGGATCGGAACAAAAGTTTACTTATGATGGTACTTTTGAATTCTTAATGAGCGGAGCTTCACTTTTTTTCTCTATTATTCTTATCCTAGAAGGAGCACTTATTATTCGGTTCCATCGTCTCAATCAACATAGTGCATAGTACGGTGCTTTGTCAGTAGGTTACCTTAGAAATTCGATTACTCTGTGGGGGTATAAATGAAGTACCTAGAATGGGCTATAATGAGGGTAAATTTTTAAGATATGATTTACTTAAAGCCGCAGACGACCCAGCCAAAGTATTCGGATATTGCATTCTATACCGTATGAAATTAGCGATCAGCTAGTAGATTTTGTGAAGAGTTGTGAAGAGTTGTCGGGAAGTGTTGAAACTAGTTACCATGTATCCAAACAAGTAATGAATTACACAAATCTTTTAATATTTTTTCCTGTTTTCCGCATGACTATATAAGCATTGATAAAAACCTTGTTTTTGATCGATGAGGGTGTTTTTTCTTTGAAAACAGACTGACTCAGGGTAGTTTTAGAAGTGTATGTCCGAAAGAAGAAAAACAAGAGTGGAATAATCAGTGTTCAGGTTATTGATACTTCTGGCCCTATTGATCGATTGGTTAAAACAATTGGCCACTCTGCGCATCATGAAGAAGTTTTAGATCTGGTGCGCAAAGCACATCTATTCATAGCCAAATACACCAATCAAAAAGAGTTTGTTTTCAATGCTTTGTCAAAAGATAATTTTCTTGCCACATTAAAAACTGGGTTAAAGAAAGTTCAGGTTATTGGCCCTGAATTGATTTTAGGAAAACTCTTTGATGAGATTGGCTTTAACCAGATTACCGATGAGCTATTCCGCCACCTGGTATTAAGTCGACTCACTTTTCCGTTAAGTAAACTGAAAACAAGTGAGTACTTGCTCCGGTATCAAAATGTTGTTGTGGAGGTGGACAGCATTTATCGCTATCTGGATAAATATCTGCTCACATGATCATTGCTTTCTGTGCTTACAAACTTTATAAAGAATTGGAGCGACAGCTTAAGGAAAAAAAATCAAAATTAAGCCCTGAAAAAGCCTTGGAGCTCATGAAGACTATCTATAGGCTAAACATTGTCTTGCCAAACTCAGAAGAACCAGCGCACCTACATTTTGCAGAGGAAGAATCTCAACAAGAGCTACTGAAATCCTTTAATATAAAATTAAATCCAGACTGACCCAGCGCGGAAAACAGGAGTAAGAGAATTTTTCGAAATGATCACTTTTATTTATGGTTAAAAATTATTTGGTGTATCCAAATATGCCATCACCATTCGTATTTCACCATAACCGTAATCCTCTCCTAGCAGATTTTTTACGGGTGTCAATGCTGTTCCACCAGCCTGTTCAAGCGCTTTTTTGATTGCAGGGATTTTTGAAGTGTCTGAGATGGTCTAATAAATCCGGACACAAAATTAAACTAAATTTGTGTTCCCAT
>CAYNOT010000022.1:0-96737 GCA_964398945.1 uncultured Roseivirgaceae bacterium
TACTATGTCTTCAAATTCTTTCATCGTTTGTATGTTTATAAAATGCCCTATAACGCTGGTGCATGATGCGTGGCGTTTCGAAGCCAGCCTTGTCCACCGAACGTTCACGAAATATAGCAAACAACTTTTAAATACAACACAGTCGGCCGCCATGCATTATGCACATTGTTGTGGCCAGTTGACTTCGTCCGTATGTTTTTTTGTCGACCGTGTCGACCCGGAAGTTGTCAACGAAGTCCACTGGCTCCGTTTAAAATAAATTGTCCCACGGGGAAAGTCGTTACCGCTGTCGAAACAGTCCACGGGATGAAAGCCGGTCCGGAATAGTCCACGGAGGAAAACAGTTTTTCATTTTCGTCCCAAGTCGGTCCGAAAGTGTCCGCGTGGTGAAAAGTTGTTCGTCAAGGCCGAAACAGTCCGCGGAAACCAATTCCGTCAATTGGCCACAACACCCGAATATACACAATTGCATATATTCCTTCTATAGCAAACAAAAATAAAAGCACCCCTGCATAAATTGCAATTTGTAGATACGTTGATCAAGCAGATTATTGACTATACAGCTTTGAGCGTATTTTAAAAACTATAGTTCACCCCCAACGAAGCATTCACCCCGGTCTCATCGGCAAAATACCGGAGCCTGTTCAGGTAATCGCGGTAGGTGGTGTTCAGCATGTTTTCAACGCGGAGGTTGATGCCGAGTTTGTTTTTCTTTAGTGCAAGGGTGGTGGAGGAATTGAACCCTACTAAAAAATATGCTGGCGGTGGTGCCAGGAAATCCTGCCCGGGAAGCAAGCGTGTTTGTTCCCAAACATAGCGAGCGGAAATGCCAACGGAAGTATGGGAAAGTTTTTTCGAATCTTTCGGCAAAACAGAAACAGAAGCGGTCAAATTATCAGCGGGCATGTACACCAGCGGAATGTCTTGTGCCCGGTCTTCACCGCGCACAATCGCGTATGCAATATTTATTTTCCAAAAAGAAGTTGGATTAATGGAAAGGTTTATGTCGGTTCCATAAATGAGTGCATCGGTTTGTTCATATACAAATACAGGAAAGGCCCCGCGGATGGTCACTTCAAATTCATTTTTGGGTTGCAGGTAAATGTAATCGTTGATGTGTTGAAGGTAACCGGTAGTTTGCAACGCGAATAGTCCGCTTGTCCATTCGATCGTAAGCAGTGATTTGAGTGATCGTTCTTTTTTTAGGTTTGGATCGCCTTGTTCAATACCGCTTACACCCTGGTGCAGTCCATAGCTGTAAAGTTCGTTTACTTCCGGTGCACGTTGCGCATACCCCATGGATAGTGTTGAAGTAAAATTTTTTGTTGATACCATTTTTAGGCCCCCGTTGATTGTCAGGTTGTTGAATGGTGTTTGAATATGCTCGATATATTTATTGCCATCCGGTTCTACTATAATGGGTGAGGCATCCAGGTAAATAAAATCGTAGCGAACACCACCTTCCCACACCATTTTGTTCACACGATAGTTGAGTATCCCAAAAATGCCCGATTGGAATTGCTGGTATTGCGGAATGAGCGGTAAGATTCCGGTGGTGGCATTGTCGTTGAAGTTGAATTTATAATTCAATTGTAAGCCTGTTTTCACTTCCAGTCCGGAGGGGAAACTTGATGCATACGTTGATTGTATCAGGTGTGAACTTAACCGCATGCTCATGGCCGGAATATCCGACCGGCCACTGCGCCTCACATCAAATTCCTTTCGTTGATTGAGCTGCCCGGCATACATGAGGGTAAGCGTTTTTTGTGGGGTCATAAAATAGTTGCCCTCCACCTTTAAGAGATGATGGTTGACCAATTGCCGTGGGGCTTCTATGTCGTATGAGAAATTGTCTTTTGTGAAATACGGGACATCCCGGTTGATGGCCAATGCCAGGTCGGTAAGGTTGCCAACTTGCGAGCCGCGCAAGATTCCGAGGTTGGTATTGAAAAGACTATAGTATGCACTTCCAAACCATTTGGATGAGAATTGTTTTTCCAGCTGGAGTGCTGCATTGGCTTCCCTTCGTCCGGTGTTGGTAAGATAATAATCGGGTGCCTGTGTATCGCCAATTCCTTTCAGTGTTCCGGTGAAGCGCCAGGCCGCCCATTTTCCAAATTTTTCAAGTTGTGTATTCAGGGTGTTGCCCAATCCATTCGTTTGAAAAATATAGTTTGCCTTTCCATGAAGGTGCGGATCATTACTGATTCGTATGGGCTCGATTAATATAACACCGCCAAGTGTGCTTCCATTGTACTCCAACGCTGCTGCTCCTTTTACTACCGCAATATGATCGGCCACGAAGGGATCAATCTCAGGTGCATGGTCGTTTCCCCATTGTTGCCCGGCTTGTACTACGCCATTGTTTAAAACGGAAATGCGGTTGCCGTACATCCCGTGTATGATGGGCTTCGTAATGCCCGATCCATTTCGGATCACACTTACCCCGGCTACACTTTCCAGTAAATCAGAAAGCGTTTTGTTCCCTTCTTCTGTAATTTTTTCATTTCCTATTACCTGACTGACTTGTGTTTTGTTTTCATTGTGATCGCCATGCACGGTAACTTCAGAAAGAAGTTGATCATGCTGCACCAGTTCGATTGTCAAAAATGTATCACGCTCTATTACCGGATAAAGACGAATGGTTTCGTATCCTAAAAACGACACTTCCAGGTGGTACCCTCCTTTGCAAAAATCCCGGATTATAAATTCACCGTTGTCGTCAGCAATGGCACCCGTTTGTTTTTCAATAATTTTAAGGGTAGCAAAAGCTAATGGGTTCTTCGTTGTTTTGTCAACGATTTTTCCTTGAAAGGATAGCACACAATCTTGTCCGGCACTAATTATAGGCCCGGACAAGATCAATGCTAATAGAAAAATCCTCACGTGCTCTTATTGGATCGTAATAGTAAAAGTAACCTGCACATCGGTTTCACCACCGGCATCTGCCAATGTTCCGTTGTTCGGTTTTTTTGGTTCATGGCGAAGGGTAATGGTAAGGGTGCCTGTGCTTGCTGCACCAGTCTCAACAATTGTTTTGATGCCCACGGGATTACCGTTGATGTCCAGATTGTCTTCATCGGTTTCATCATAATCAAAAGTTGCATTTAAGGTTTCTGCTTTAATATAAAAAACCTGGTGCTCATCACCTTCTTCAATTACTTCTTCGGTGATGTCTTCAACAGGGGATTCCAACTCATTTAAAAATTGGATGGTACCCGTGTAAGTCGTATTGATGGAAAGCGTTCCCTCTTCAATTACGGGAACACCGGGGCCATCGCCATCCAGGTCTTGAAAGGAAAACACAACGTCAGCACCTCCACCAACAGGTGTAAGGGTGTAAATGACTGTAGTGATCAATTCTTCTTCATTGGGAATAGTTGGATCGTCATCGTTACATGAGAGAAGACCAATGCTTAAAATGATTATCAATAAAATACTTTTAATGTATTGCATGCTTAGATTTTTTTAAAATGGAAAATAACCGGTTGTACAGACCTGCAACCGGATTGAAATAAATAAGGGATAATCAGGATAAAGCGGGCGGCCCGCGCAACGAAGGAATAGCAATTGAAGTGCTGTCCGTTTTTTTCTGTGGGGATTCTGTTTGCCCAATTTCGTTAAATCGGAGTGGATGAGAAACAACCGGGCCAACTTCGAACAAATAGGTGGTGACCAATGCATCACAGATTTCACAAGATGCCACAACCTTGTCGAGGTGCTTTGTATGTTCACAGCCTGCTTCAGCATCAAAATGAACAAGGGAACGATGACAGGCATCGGCTTCATCACTTTCGGTACAAACTGTTACTTCAGTATCGTGATGATGGTGGTCGACATGGATGACCTTGATCACCTCGAATGAACTTACGATCGCCAATAACATAACCGCCAACCATGCCCGTAGGGTGATTGGAAGCAGTGCCGATATGGTTTTCGTTTTATTCATTGTTTTAAACAACATCTTCTTTCACGCAAAGTGCGCCAAGGTTCCGCAAAGATCGCAAAAACTTTGCGACCTGGCACTTTTCTTTGCGTTCTCTGCGAGAAAATATTTTATGCAATGACAGTGTTTTTTCTATTTTTCACCAGTCAACAATCTATATCCTGTATTGATCCCTTTTTCGGTAGCGGGCAAGCCCTCCATCCATTCCGGTAACGGGGCACCTTTCAAATAATGATCAAAGTATTGTTGCATCCGGATTGCAAAATCGGTTTTGTTTTGCCTCAGTCCTAAACCATGATCTTCACCATTATAGTTCAGCATCCACACCGGTTTGTTCAACCTGCGGAGCGCCATGTAAAATTCAATCCCCTGGTACCAGGGCACTGCGCCATCTGCATCATTGTGCATCATCAACACGGGGGTTTCAATTTTATCGGCAAAGAAAAGGGGGGAGTTTTCAATGTAGCGAAGTGTGGTTTGCCATAAAGTTCCACCCAACCTGCTTTGGGTGCGTTCGTATTGAAACATCCTGCTCATCCCACTTCCCCAACGGATACCTCCATAAGCGCTCGTCATGTTTGAAACGGGGGCGCCCGCTTCTGCTGCTTTGAAAATATTGGTGCGTGTAACTAAATATGCAATTTGATAGCCACCCCAACTATGGCCCTGAACACCAATATTTTTTTCGTCAACAAAACCTTTTTTCATCAGGTCGGTGATGCCGGGCAAAATACAATTCAATGCGCTCTCCCCGGGGTATCCGATTTTATAAACGATGTCCGGAACAAAAACAAGATAGCCGTTACTGGCATACATTGAGAAGTTTATAGAAGAGCGAATGGGGGCAGGTTGAATATGCCGGTGTAAACCATCGCTCATTTTCTCATAGAAGTATACCATCATTGGGTATTTCTTTTTCGGATCAAAATTTTCAGGTTTGATCAACAGTCCCCTTAGCGGGATATTATCAAGGGAAGTCCAGTTTACCAATTCAATATTTCCCCACAGGTAATTTTTCATTTGTGGATTGGCATCACTGATTTTCTTTGGTGATGGAAAAGTTGTGTTGGTTGTCCACAGGTCAGAAAACTCACGGAAATTTTCACGCGTGTACAACACCTGATTGGCAGCTTGTGATTTTTGCAATCTGCCGTAGGCATGGTCACTCATCAATAGCTTTGTCAGCTTGCCATTTTGTAACGACAGCGCGTAAAAGCCAGATGCTTTCGTGGTTTCATCAAAAGCACTAAGGATTA
The DNA here is from genome assembly GCA_964398945.1 of uncultured Roseivirgaceae bacterium. Lineage (GTDB taxonomy): Bacteria > Bacteroidota > Bacteroidia > Cytophagales > Cyclobacteriaceae > JBGTGG01. The sequence goes on from CAYNOT010000022.1 coordinate 5,203, forward strand.
ATTCCTGGTCACTTTTTATAAAGCGCTCTTCACGGTCCAGGCGTTGGTAGCGGAAAACTATTTTTTGTTCACGGCCAATTTTGGTAAGGTTTACAGGAGTAGTTTTTCCTTCCGGATCAAAAGCCCATAAATCATACCGGTCATAAACAATGATCTTTTGATCATCTTCAGTCCAGCCGGCCATGCCATACGGGCCCGGATAATCCGGATGGTCATCTTCTTCGTTTGCGAATGAAACTTTTGACGATTGTGTAAGCTTGACCTTGTTTTCACTTTTCAGGGAATAAGCATACCATGCCGTATCGATCCGGTTGAACCAAAAAACATAATTTGCTTTCGGGCTTAATGATGCATTTCCTTTGATGCCGGTCGCCAGCAATTTTTTTGATCCATTGGTAACATCCACAACATATACATCACTATTGGTTCCACCTTCCCACGTAATATTTTTTTGGTACGGAACACTTGTTTCCGCCAAAGCGATAGTGGCATTTCCTTCATCGCCCAATTCAAGTGTTGGGATTTCGGGATTGGCCAGGGTCGTAATTTTTTTGTTTCCAATTTGATAAGATGCCAGGTACGATCTTCTTTGTTCTTGCTTAAGCCTCGCATTCTGCATCGGGTAAATCAGCGGATCGTTTCCATTCCAGACTTCTACTTTCACAATTTCCTCACTCAGTAAAGTAGTGTCCTGCACCAGCGCAACAGGTGCTGTCCCAAAAAATAATTTCGATCCATCTTTTGAAAAAACCGGTTTGTAATCAGCGCTGACCGTATGATTGGCAGGAAGCGATGCATTTTTTTCATCCGCGATCAAGGTGGCTGAAGCTTCCCCGTTTTTCCAGTGGAATAATTTCGGGTAGCGGATCAATGCTTTTGTTGTGTCAAGGTCGGCCACAAAAGAAACTTGGGTTCCATCTTCGCTGGTGGCAAGCCCGGTAAATTTTTGTTTGTTCTTTCCTTCCAGCAATGTTGATAAACGTTGGTTGGTTAAATCATACCAATAAACCCCCGGTGTTAATGTGCTGTCATTTCCAGTGGAGGTAAAAAGAAGACCTTGCCCAAATTTTGCGAACGTGTAATCCAAAACATATCCAAAGGAGGTTTCCGTGTTGGTGGCAATATTTCTAAGCACAAGCGTGTACCCGTTGTCGTTGGAGTTCTTTTTTATTTTTTTAGGTTTTGCTTTTTCAACAGAATCAGTTTTGGGTTTTTCGGTGTTTGTTTCTTCCAGTTGATAGGCCAACCAACCGGCAGCTTTTTCAGGGATTTTGTAGGACTTTACATTTGGGATTTTCTCAATAGTTTTTTCTGAAAGGTTATAAATGGCCAACGAATCTTTAGGCAGATCTTCTTTCTTTTTCTGTTGCCTGCGCAATGCTTTTACAGAATCCTTTTGGGGATCAATTTTAAAGAACGCAAACTTGCTGTCGTAGCTAAGGCTTAGGGTGCTGGCACGGTGCACAGAATCATGGGTGTTCTTTTTCAAATCGTAGAGCACAACTTTCCCATCACCGTCTTGCGGGTTCACGGTAAAAACGGCAAAGTTTCCATCGCGTGTCAATTCAGAATATGTGATTTCTTTCCAGCCATCATATACATCGTGGGTAAGTGGTTTTTTAGATGGCAGGCTTGCAGTTTTCTTTTGGGAATATGCGTTAAAACTTAGCGCAACAAAAAGTAAAAGTAGACGTGTTCTCATCTGAAAATTTTTAGATACACCAGCAAGTTAAAGATAGCAGCATTCAATCCACCCATCGATTTGATGATCGGTTGAATGGAATTGAAAGTGGTTATCGCGGATAAAACAATCAACAATAAATCATTATCTTCGATAGGTTTTTTCCATACTATTATGCGCACCATCGCCTTTTTGGTTTTTGCCGTGGTTTCAACAATCATTACTAAAGCCCAATCCACACGGGTAGTTCAGCTTGAGCATTCTTTGCGCTGGGCATCCGAAATGAATTTTCCAAACTTCCTTAAAGACCCGGCATTGGAGGAGAAGCTACTCGATGAAATCGGGGACCGGCTCGCTTCAAAACTGGAAGTAGCGGACATCGTTTTTCCGGGCAGCATGGAGTATCGGCTGATTGGAGGTTTTGGAAAAACAAAAATTAAATTCCCGAAATCATCAGGGGATACCCAAGTTGCTATTGCTTCTTCCATTACACGGGCTACTTATGGATATAGTATTTTATGGTCGATGAAGGTGGTGATCAGGAAAAATGGAAAAACTATTTTGGACAAAGAAGTTGAGCACGAGCTTGAGCCGTATTCCATGAGCATTCGAATGAGTCCGCGGCCCTGGATGGAAGCCGATGAATTTTCGAAAACTTTTTTGTTTCTTTTGAATGAGTGCTTGGGCAACCAAACGTATACACCGGGGACAATAGAATTTGGATCAATAGAAATAGTTCGAAAGGAAGTGGGGAAAATCATTCCAATAGCAAACGAATACAAATTGGCGGTGGCGGGTGCTATGATGGCTGACGCAAAGGCAACGTATCAATTGCTAAAGGATTCCACGGTGTTGCATGATTTCTATTACAAAGACAATGAAGAGTGGGATTTCAATTTAACATTTGCACCGCAATCCATTTTCCCGAGCATTTTTTCACAAATCACGGGGATTGAAACCTACTACAAATTGGAGTCGAAGGAAAAACGATTTGGAACATTGACAACCAACGATGGGGTAAAGCGGAGGATGCGATTGGATTGGCTGGAAGAGCTAAGAAAATCGGCTGTTGACCACCAAGCTGTAGAGGGGCGCGTTATCTCACCGATTACAGGCCAGTTTTTGGAAAAGGATTCATTGATCGCCCACTTCATTGTTTATAGTGAAAGCAGACCACTTCAAAACGTATCACTTCGTGATGTCCATTTTCAGCAAGGATCCGAAAGTTGGTCCGAAACTGTTTTTACAATTATTGGGGAGTTTAGGAAACGGCCGTTTGTCGTTACCTACAATGAGGCAGAGGCCAAGGTGTTGATTTCTTTGGAAGGAAGAAATGTAGCGGTGCTTTCGTTGATCAATTCAAATCCCGCGAGCCTTTCAGCAGGTGGCGTTAGGATGTCAAAAAACAAACGGTTTATTTCCTCCGGGAATATTAAAAAACAGAAACTGGAAGTAGGGTCGGCTGAGTGGTATCCTTTTTATGTTGTCGAAAATGTTGGTGAACAAGAAGCCACAGAAATGAGTTTTATTTTGATGCTTTTATTTTTTGCAGCGGGCCAGGCAATGTAGCATTTTACCTTCCGGTAAGTATAAACGCGCCCCAATAATAGGGCGATGGATATTCTTCCCTTAATTTTTTTTGGGAACGATTGAAAGCCTCGCGCATGTCTTTTGTTTTGATCCAGTGTTTGTAAAAATCAACCATAAGTTTTTGCGTTGCCTGGTCATCGACTTTCCAAAGGCTCATCATAATATTTTCCGTTCCGGCAACATGCAAGGCGCGTTGTAAACCATAAACACCTTCCCCGTAGTTGTCGACACCTTTCCGGTTTTTTATTACTAATCTTTAAAAACATTTTGCAATTTTATGATGGATTATAACTTATTAATTATGATAGTGATCTATATTTTTATTGTATGTTCATGTTCTGGAAGTATTTCCGAAATGGCCAATGAAACTCATGCAAATCGAGTTAATACGAAGGATAAGCAAATTGAAATGATAATGGAGATTTTAAAATGATGGAACGATAAGAGGGAGAGCATTACCAAAAGCTTTTGAACATCAAACACATCACCGCAGACAAACTACGGTTTATCTTCGGCTAAGCGGGGTTACACCTCCAAATGAAAAATTGTTTTGATCTGATAAAATAAAAAGGCCATCTCAGGTTGTGAGACGGCCTTTTTTTAATGGGGTGAAAGACGGGACTCGAACCCGCGGCCTCCTGAACCACAATCAGGCGCTCTAACCAACTGAGCTACAATCACCGTTTGGGGATGCAAATTTATACAGCCAACGCTAAATAACAAAAATCGATTCGTTTTTACTTTCGGTTAAAGGTGAGGCGCATCCCGGGATTACCCTCTATTACTTGTCCATTTTCATAAACAATTTGGCCCGAAACCATGGTATGGGTAACGGAAGCCTGAAATTCTTCTCCTTCAAAGGGAGACCAGCCACATTTGGAGAGGATATTTTCCTTTTTGACAACCCAGGGTTTGTGTAGGTCCACCAGCACCAGATCTGCAAAATACCCTTCGCGGATGTAGCCACGGGATTCGATTTCAAAAAGGATAGCCGGGTTATGGCACATTTTCTGAACAATCTTTTCGAGGGTGATTTTCCCTTTTTTATAGAATTCCAACATGGCCACCAAACTATGCTGCACCAGCGGTCCACCAGAAGGCGCATTAAAATAGCTGTTTTGTTTTTCTTCCCAGGTATGTGGGGCATGGTCGGTTGCAATCACATCAATGCGATCGTCCAGCATGGCGTTAAAAATTGCTTCACGATCTTTGGAAGTTTTAACAGCAGGGTTCCATTTTATTAAGGTCCCCAACCTGTCATAATCCGCATCATCAAACCATATATGGTGGACGCAGGCTTCTGCAGTAATTCTTTTTTTTGCCAGTGGAATAGTGTTGTCAAACAACGCTGTTTCTTTTGCTGTTGAGATATGCAGGATGTGCAATTTGGTATTGTGTTTTTTTGCAAGCTCAACAGCAAACGAAGAGGACTTGTAACAGCCTTCTTCACTGCGTATCAACGGATGAAACTTGATCGCGATGCCTTCGCCATATTTTTCACGATAGAATTCCGTGTTCTTCCTGATCGTTTCTTCATCTTCACAATGCGTGGCGATTTGTGAGGGGAATTGAGAGAAAAATCCTTCCAGGGTTTTTTCATTGTCGACCAACAAATTTCCGGTAGAGGAACCCATGAAAATTTTTAGCCCGCAAACTTTGGTGATGTCGGTTTTGAGTACTTCTTCAAGGTTGTCGTTCGATGCTCCAATAAAGAATGAATAATTCGCCAACGAGTTGTGAGAAGCAATTTGATATTTGTCTTCCAACAAAGCCCGGGTAAAAGCCGGAGGGTTGGTGTTGGGCATTTCCATAAAACTGGTAATTCCTCCCGCAACAGCGGCACGCGATTCTGAATGGATCGTTGCTTTATGGGTCAAACCCGGTTCCCGGAAGTGGACCTGATCATCAATAACGCCCGGCAACAAATACTTTCCCTTTGCATCAATTACACGTTTGGCATTTTTTGATGAGAGGTCTTTCCCAATGGCACGAATATGTTTTCCTTCAATGAAAACATCGCCCTCCACCACCACGCCTTCATTGACTATATTTGCATTTGTAATCAGAATAGACATATTAATTGTTTGTGTAAATTCTAACCCAAAGTTAACCCCAAGCAGTTTGAAAGAGGCAACATTATTCGAAGATTTTAAGTTAAACCGCCAATTGCTGAATGCAGTGGAGGAATTGGGTTTCACAACACCAACTGAGGTTCAACGAAAGTGTATTCCACTTATCCTTGGTGGCCAGGAAGTGATTGGTATCGCCCAAACCGGAACAGGAAAAACAGCAGCCTATATGTTGCCGTTATTGATGAAAATAAAATTTGCAAAGGAGACAGATCCAAGGGCCGTGGTATTGGCGCCTACGAAAGAGTTGGTGATTCAGCTAACAGAGCATTCAAAGAAATTTGCCATCTATACCGATATCCGCATCATGGCAGTCTATGGTGGCGTAGGGTTAAAAAGCCAGGCGGAGGAAATAGCAAAAGGAGTTGATATTATAATCTGTACACCGGGAAGGTTTATGGAATTGTATTTGAAAGGCCATATCCCTGTAAAAAAAATCAATACGCTTGTTTTGGATGAAGCGGATAGGATGATGGACATGGGTTTTATGCCGCAACTGCGATCGATATTGGAAGTCATTCCCACCAAACGACAAAATTTACTTTTCTCGGCAACGTTCCATCAAAAGGTGGAGAAACTGAGTGAAGAATTTCTGGAGTTTCCGATAAAAATTGAAACCACACCGCAGGCAACACCATCTATTCAGGTTGCTCACTCGGTGTATAAGGTCCCCAACATTAAAACCAAAATAAACCTGCTCGAATATTTGCTGAAAGATAAAGCGCTGACGCGGGTGATGATTTTCACAAGAACAAAAGAGAATGCCAATAGTATTTTTAAATATATCGAACGGAAGAGATTGGGGCATGCGCGGGTTATCCATTCCAACAAAGCACAGAATGCGCGCATCAATGCCATGAACGAATTCAAAAGGGGCGAGCTCCGGATTTTAGTGACCACCGATGTAACGGCCCGTGGCATTGACATTGACAATGTATCGCACGTAATAAATTTTGATGTCCCCTTTTTGTATGAGGATTATGTGCACCGCATCGGCAGAACAGGAAGGGCGTACAGTGAAGGGGAAGCCTACACGTTTGTAAATGAAGCGGAAGAATATCACATTGAAAAAATACAAAAGTTAATTCGGGGAAGTATTCCAATTACACCCTTTCCAAAAGAAGTAGTGGTGGCAAAAACACCGTTTGAGGAGAAGCAGGAAATGTTGCGTGAAATCGATAAGCAAAAACGGAAAGAAGACCCTGATTTTAAAGGTGCCTTTCATGAAAAGAAAATCAAGTAGTATATTTTTTGTTGGGATTTTTGTTTGCTTTTCGATCAATCTATCCGGTCAGGTAAACAACAATTCGATTTCCCAACGCATTCATTTGCATCCTGAAGCAATGCCAATTCAATCGACCACAGCGGAATCAACCGTGGAGTGGGAGTGCATCAATAGGCAGCTTACCAGCAAGTGCATTGTGTACCACAACGATCAGTGGTTTACGTTTTCTGTGCCCGATCCGGGAAAGTATTTTTTAAACGTAAGCAATCAGGTTTGCAAAGATTCGTATGGGATTCAAATGATCATCATTGAAGGGAACCCCTGTGATACCAAAAATTATATCATCAAAAGGTGCATCAGTAAACTTCGCATGGACGATATGTTTGTGGAATTGGGAATGCTCCAGGCCAATCAATTATACCTTTTAAATGTCGATGGTTTTCTTGGGGATTATTGTTCCTTTGAAATCCAGTTGTCGAAAAGCCCGGCAGGAATCCCTGAAATCACAAAACCATTAGCAGACAGTGTACAACTTTTGCCTTCATCAAAAAACCAGGTTTCGATCCAGTGGTTTGTTGCTGATTCTGTGCTTTCTATTGCGCGTGGCTTTGAAATATACCGAAAGGGATCAAAAGAAAAGAAGTTTATGCACCTGGCACAGAAAGGCATTCAGTCGAATACGGTTGGGAGTTTTTTGAACAACTATGAATATATCGATACACTTTCTGAATATGGAATATACGATTATCTCGTGCTGGCACAGGGAGATACATCGTCTTTTGTGGTAGTTCAGAAAAATGTATCGTGGCTGGAGGATAAAAAACCCACGCCCATCCATCACACCATTACCCTTCCATTGACTTTCAGCAAGCCGGGGGAAATTGATGTATTGATTATGGATCCATTTACTGATTGGGTCATAAAACAGTACAGCAATGAATTCACATTTCAGCGCCCCACGCTTCAATTTTCATTACAACCGTTCTTTGCAAAAGGGATGCGTGACATCCTGATCCGCGTGAAAAACAGTAAGACCCGCGAAGTGAACAATTTTAGATATGTGCTTAATGAGAATGGTTGGGAGCTCCGCCAGAATAGATAATCAGGCCGGTATGTTTACTGTAAAGTGTGCGCCTTTTCCGGGCTCTGTTTTTAATAAAATACTTCCGGCTATTTTCTTAAGAAGGATATCAACGATTGCCAGGCCAAGGCCATTTGAACTCTCACCTCCTGTCGGGCGGGCACTTAAGCGTTGAAACTTCCCAAAGATTTTATCCATATCATGGCTTGAGAAACCCGGGCCATTGTCGGTGATCTCTAAAATAAAAGCACCATTCTCTTTTTTGCTGGCAATGGTCACACAACCATTGTGTGGGGTAAATTTTATGGCATTGGAAAGGAGGTTGTCAAGAACCCTGCGAAGAATGATGCGATCGGTTGTAATCATTTCGCCATTCCCTAAAACCTCAACCGATATGGATTTTGATTTTGCTGTGGCTTTATAATCCCCCAGAACATCTGCCACCAATTCCTTACTATCGAAAGTTGTTTTTTTTACTTTTAAAATATCTTCTTCGGCCTCACGAATAGTAAGGAGCAGCTGGATAATCTCTTGCCCATTCGTAACGGATTTCCTCCCATGGCTCAACAGTTCTTGTACTTCGGGATTGTTTTTTTCAATCTCCATTAAACCAAAAATACCTTGTAGTGTATTGAAAGGTGATTTCAAATCGTGGACAATGGTTTGCACGAGCCCGTTGATTTCATGGTTTAGATTTTCGAGTTGTTCATTTTTTTGTTTTAATTCAGCATTGATTCGCTTTCGCACAATGTTCGTTTTGCGGATAATCAGTAGCACAACGGTAATGCTAAGAAGGGCGATCCCAACAAACAAAATAATAAGCCCTTGCCAATAAAGCTGTTCTTCTTTTTGTTGAAGGCTAAGTTCTATTACTTTCTTTTCATTTTGTTCTTTCGTTAACCGCGATTGGATCATCCGCGATTCCAAACTTTGTGAGATAGACTGGTTCATGATGCTATCCTTATATAGCGAAGATAATTTCAGAAAATGATTGCTCTTCGCCAGGTTGTTGGCACTTGCGTAAATGTCGCCAAGCAAGCTGCAAATTTCCTGGGTAAAGTTTTTATTTTTCCCGATCAAGCTTAATCGATAACCTTCCTCCGCGGTGGCGATTGCCTTTGCTATATTTTTTTGTGCATGGTAACAACGCGCCATGGCCACCGTGCTTAACAATAAATTGTCCGTATAGGAATTCTCAGCATTGGACTGCATCGATAAGTTGTAGTAGTAATGCGCACTATCGTATACTTTATTTTGGAAATGATAATCACCGAGTTGCTTCAAGTTGTTTTGAAAGGTGTATTCGTTGTTTGTTTTTCGAGCAAGGTGAAGGGAAGCATCAATAAAAGGTTTGGCTTTTTCTGGTTGAAATCTTCCAAGATGGATACTGGCAAGCAACTCCAGGGCATACGTTCGTCCATGGCCATCATTTGCCAACAACAGGTAGTCGTGCGATTTTTTGGCGTACTCCAATGCTTTATCAAAATTCTTGCTCTCGAAATAAGAGTAGCCCAGGTTCACATAATCGATGCCCAGCCCCAATGTATCTTTTTTGGTTTCATCGATAGCAATCGCAACCAACAGATGGTCAACAGCTGCACCATAATCGCCCATTAAATTATAGGTGGTGGCCATGTTGTTGGCGATAGCCGAAAGACAGGTGCTGTCATTGGCATCATCGCAAAGCTCCAATGCCTTGTAGTTGTAGTGGATACTGCTGGCATATTTCCCCCTAAGTTTTTCCACCGTGCTATGATTTTTATAGGCGTTTGCCTGATCTTTATAAGCATCGGTTTTATCAATTAACGAAAGCGCAATTTCAGAATACTTTGCAGCAGAATCAAGGTTGATATCGGCATAGTCGAATGCCAGTGTATTCAGGATTTTTATTTTTTGTGTAGCGGCAGCGGTTGAATGCAAGGCTAACTTCAGGCTATCGAAGTTTTGTGCATTCGATTGCAAGATGGCAAAGGTGGAAAATATGAACAGTATAACCTTTCGAAGCATAGCGACTCACTCAGTAAAAAAATCAGCCACTTAAATATACGAAGCCATGTGAATACTTTTACATGGAACAAAAAAAAGGCGTGATATTTCACGCCTTTCAGAACATAGTGAATGCTACAACTATCCGTTCATAGAGACTAAGAACTCTTCATTGTTGCGGGTGCCTTTCATTTTATTGAGCAGGAACTCCATCGCTTCAATTGAATTCATATCGCTCATAAATTTGCGTAAGATCCATACACGTTGCAGTTCTTCTTCATTCATCAACAAGTCTTCGCGCCTTGTGCCAGAAGCAGGGACATCAATAGAAGGATAAACACGCTTGTTCGAAAGTTTACGATCCAGTTGGAGCTCCATGTTGCCCGTGCCTTTGAATTCTTCAAAGATTACTTCGTCCATTTTTGATCCTGTATCAATCAATGCGGTAGCGATGATTGTTAATGATCCACCGTTTTCAACATTACGTGCAGCCCCGAAGAAACGTTTTGGCTTGTGAAGGGCGTTTGCATCTACACCACCGGATAAGATTTTTCCTGAAGAAGGAATTACCGTATTATAGGCGCGGGCCAATCGTGTAATGGAGTCTAGAAGAATGACCACATCATGACCGCATTCTACCATGCGCTTTGCTTTTTCCAAAACAATGCTGGCAACTTTTACGTGTCGGTCCGCTTGCTCATCAAAAGTAGAAGCAATTACTTCAGCTTTTACACTGCGGGCCATATCGGTTACCTCTTCCGGGCGCTCATCGATCAACAACACGATCAAATAAACTTCCGGGTGGTTTTCGGCAACGGCATTTGCGATTTGCTTCAGCAATACTGTTTTACCGGTTTTTGGTTGTGCTACAATCATACCGCGTTGTCCTTTACCAATAGGCGCGAACAAATCGAGGATACGGGTCGACATGTTGTCGTGGGTTGTGCTGAGCCTTAACTTTTCTTCCGGGAATAATGGAGTCAGGTATTCAAAGGCTACGCGGTCACGGATTTCTTCAGTGGTCTTTCCGTTTACAGACTCTACTTTAAGTAGTGCAAAATATTTTTCACCTTCTTTAGGCGGACGAATTTGTCCCATTACGGTATCGCCCAATTTCAATCCAAATAATTTAATTTGGGAAGGGGATACGTAAATATCATCGGGACTTGCTAAGTAGTTATAATCTGAAGAGCGTAAAAAACCATAGCCATCCTGCATGATTTCCAACACACCTTCATTGGTGATGGCACCATCAAATTCTTTTATGTTGCTTTCTTTTTTAGCAGGACGATCGTCACGTTGCTCATTTTTGCGAGGCCCCTTTTGGTGGTGATCACCACGCTGCTTAGGCGCGTTGGATTTTTCCTCGTCTGTTTCAAATCTTATAACCGGGCTATCGATGTTGATATCGATTGACTCCAGCAATTCATCGGTTGAAAGATCATCTTCTTCTATTTCTTCTTCCTTCGGCTGGGGGGCAACATTTTCGCGCCTCCGTGGCCTTGGTTTTTCTTCGGCCTCTTTTTCTTTAGTGGCTTTTTTTGCGGGGGCAGGACCATCGGAAATAGCCTGTTGGTCGAGAATTTTGTAGATCAGATCTTGCTTGGCCAGTTTTTTGGCATTCTTCACGCCCATCCCATCTGCTAATTCCTTTAATTCGGAAAGTAGCATGACATTCAGTTCATCAATCGTGTACATGGTGTTTAAAAAAATAATTGGTGTGTGTAATTTTTAAATAATAGCTTTCAAGAAGAAATCCTGAAACCGTGTTGTTAATTCGGAAATGTTGAATTCAAAATGTAGAATAAAATAAGGGTATATTTTCAGAGGCTCGGAAAAAAGCCATTTGATGGTGCAATAATAGACCAAATTTAATCATAATCAAATTTTTGGGCTTTATTTATTGAGGTGATTGCCCTTGTTTGGAATGCAAATCAACTAATTTTGGGCTCGCAAAATTTCTACGAACACATTATGCTCCAGGTTGCTACCATCCGTGAAGAAAAAGACCGCCTCATAACCGCTTTCACCAAGCGGAGGCTTAAAAATATTGAGGGAATACTCACCAATGTAATCGCATTGGATGATCAGCGTAAAAACCTCCAACAAAAACAAGAATCCGCACAAGCGGAAGGGAATAGCCTGGCGAAAGAAATTGGCGCATTGATGAAAGCCGGAAAAAAAGAGGAAGCGGAAGTGCTAAAAAAGCGGACCGGTGAACTAAAAGAAACCGCCAGTGCTGCAGGCGATCAGCTTGCAAAAGTTGAGGAAGAGCTAAAGCAGCTATTGTACACCATTCCAAATGCACCACAGGCGGATGTTCCGGAAGGTAGTGGTGCGGATGAAAATGTTGTTGCTTATCAACATGGCGAAACCCCTGAATTGCAGGGTGATGCATTGCCCCATTGGGACTTGATTAAAAAGTATGACATCATCGATTTTGACCTTGGGAATAAAATTGCCGGGGCAGGCTTTCCGGTTTACAAGGGAAAGGGCGCAAAACTTCAACGTGCGTTGATCAATTTCTTTTTGGATGAAGCAGAGAAGCAAGGATACAAAGAAATGCAACCCCCTGTTGTTGTCAATGAAGCAAGCGGTTATGGCACGGGCCAACTTCCCGATAAGGAAGGGCAGATGTATTTTATCCAGGAAGATGGTTTGTATTTAATTCCGACAGCTGAAGTTCCGATCACTAATTTATATAGGGATGTAATTGTGCCTACGGATGAACTTCCTATTAAAAATGCGGGCTACACTCCTTGCTTTAGAAGGGAAGCCGGAAGTTGGGGGGCACATGTTCGCGGGCTTAACCGGTTGCACCAATTCGACAAAGTTGAAATTGTGCACATCTGTAAACCGGAAGACTCCAATGCGGCACATGAAACGATGACAGCCTATGTTCAGACATTGTTGGAAAAATTAGAACTCCCGTATCGTAAACTTCTTTTGTGTGGAGGTGATATGGGTTTCAACGCGGCCAAGTGTTACGACATGGAAGTATTTTCTGCTGCACAAAAACGTTGGCTGGAAGTTAGTTCGATCAGCAACTTCGAAACCTTTCAGGCAAACCGCTTAAAGCTTCGCTATAAAAACGAAGAAGGCAAAACGCAATTGCTCCACACGCTTAATGGAAGTGCCCTGGCACTACCCCGGATTGTGGCATGTATTTTAGAAAACAACCAGACACCGGATGGAATCAAAATCCCATCCATTTTAGTCCCATATACAAAATTTGATTTGATCCAATAATGACCGTAAACATCCGCGAAGGAAAAAAGGAAGACTTACCTCGTGTACTTGAACTGGTTAAGGAATTAGCCTTGTATGAAAAAGCCCCTCACGAAGTAATCAACACCGTGGCGTTGATGGAGGAGGACGGTTTTGGCAAGCATCCGATATTTGGTTTTTTTGTTGCCGAAACCCAAAATGGAATTGTGGGCATCTCCATTTACTATTGGCGGTATTCCACCTGGAAAGGAAAGCGATTATACTTGGAGGATATTGTGGTAACCGAATCCGAACGTGGAAATGGTTATGGAAAACTTTTGTTTGATCGCACGATGCAGCACGCGTTGGATAGCAATTGCTCCGGGATGATGTGGCAGGTGTTGGATTGGAATGAACCTGCTATCAACTTTTACAAAAAGTATAATGCGAAATTAGATGGCGAATGGATCAATTGCGGGTTGGAAAGCGATCAGATTAAAAAATTGCTGAACACTTAAACTTCTTCTAGCACCGTTCTGAACGCAACGTGTTTGTCCCGGAATTTTTGTTTGTGTGCTTCTACTAATCGTGGGGCATGTTGTTCCAAATAGGATTGAATATCAGTAATGGAGTTTGCAAAATACTGAACACTATACGAGATGGAACCATCCGGATTGTCGTGTAAAACTTTATACATTTTCGCATGTAAAAACATTCCTGTTGCAAGGACAGCAGGAATGTGTACTTCCTTCATCCAGGGCACCCATTCCGTTTCAATACTTTGGTCGATTCCTACGGTAACATTATAGAGCATCATAGATTCGAAGGTAGGGATAAATTTTTATTTGTTGATGTGAGGATTCGGAGATTGGGCGTGAGAAAATTTATTCACATCTGCAAATTCGCAAATTATTTCCCTTCCACAAAATCTCTCAAATATTCAAAGTGTTCTGTGAGCTTGCCTTTCTTCGTTACACTTGCCCGTTTGATCACACCATCTTTATCTGCAATTACGAGGGCAGGTAAAATCTTGTCGATTAAGTCGCGGCCAAATTCCTCAGAAGCACTTCTGGGCAACTCACAAGGGAGGTTGTCAACGGCCATCACGGTTATAAAATCCGGGTTGCTAAATGGTTTTTGCACAGCATCCTTTTTCGGGTCGTAATCGTAGTTGGGTTCGGTAATGGTACTTGGCTTTTTTGTGGAGGGGATCGAACCATCAATATCACATGTTACATCAGCAATGATTTTTATGTTAAAAGCCGCTTGTGCCATTTCTTCTTTTGTGAAAAGTTTAGGCGCTTTGGGGTTCCAGTATGCACCGGCTATTAAAATATCGGCTGCTTCCGCGAACGGAAGGAAAGTTGATTTGTATAATTCCGGGCTTTCGTGAAATTCCTGCCGTTTATAATCACCACCATCTTTTCGTAAATGATAATCCGCACTGCTTAACTGAACATACACGGGTTCATCAAAATTCTTGGTGAGAAAATCGTGTGGGTTCACTTTGCGAATACCGGCACTGTCCAGGGTTTCCATGGCACCTTTTCCAACACGCCCGGCACCCGTTAAAATAATTTTTATCGGAGGTAATTGAACCTTGCGAAGCTCCAGTTTTAAGTCATTGATATCGAAACATTCATGCGCCCTTCGTAATTCAAATTTATCAAAGCGTTTTCCGTAAGTGAGCAGCGCATTGTAAGCGCCAACGATACCGGCAAAACGACCGAAGGCTACCAGGCGGTTTCCCAATTTATCTTTTAAGGCTTCGTAATCCACCAGGTGTATTTTTTCTTTTAGGATGGCCAACAGCAAGTTTCGATTATGTGGTTGTTTCTTGATCGTGTGCGAGAAAAACAAATAGGTTTTCGCTTTTATCAAATCCGGAATCCGGACCTCCTTAATGCCCATCAGAATATCACAGTTGCCCATGTTTTCCTGTACGTCAATTCCCAAGGCCGTGTATTCATCATCCTTAAAACATCGCGAATCACTTTTTTGAACAAGCACTTTTACATGCGGATAACGCTGCTCGATTTCCTGTGCCTGTAAGGGAGTAAACGCCACGCGTTTATCCGGAGGGGTTTTTCCTTCACGGATAATCCCTAGTTTGACTTCGTTCATGATCAAAGTTAAAAAAGGAATTGACTGCAACGGCTTTTTAAAATGAATAGTTTGGTTTTGAATTTTATTTCAAGAAATGATAGTCCGCAAAGATACCCAACCGCCAGAGACCACTATGTCTACTCATACAAAGGGATTCTTTTGCGAGCTATTTGGAGTTCTTGCTTTATTTTGATGTGCGACTGCGAACTAATTGTAACATGCCCAGCTATGCAGCGCACATCAACTGGACACTACTTTAGAACAATGAATCCCAGGCTATAAAAAGGTATTCCTTAAATTTTAGCTTGGATATGTTTGCGGGATTATCAGATTTCAAAATTTTGGGTTCCACATTTTCTCTATAAGAAGTTTAATATATTTGGTAAATTGCTTGTACTCTAAAATTACTGAATGAAAATATTTTTACTCTGTTTAACATTTCTTGTGCCTGCGCTTGCCCTCTCTCAAACACAACTTGTTGGGAAAGTGGTAGCTGTAAGTGAGCCGAATGGCATGCCGGGTGTAAACATTTCCATTAAAGGATCTACCGTTGGGGCGGTTACTGATGTTAATGGGGATTTTTCAATACATGTTAAAATGGGGGATGTGCTGATCTTTTCATTCATCAGTTTCAAAACCAAGGAAGTCACCTATAATGGGGAATCTAATTTAACCATTACAATGGAGGAGAACCCCACAGAATTGCGGGAAGTTGTGGTTGTTGGATATAGCACTGTAGAGAAGAAAGATATTACCGGATCGGTGACATCGATTTCTGCTAAAAATTTTAAAGACCTTTCGGTAAGTGGGATTGATCAGGCATTGCAGGGGCAAGCTCCAGGAGTGCAGGTAACACAATCTTCCGGTACCCCTGGCGGTGGTATAGTGGTAAGGATTAGGGGTGCAACTTCCATTAGCGCCAGCAATCGTCCGCTTTTTATTGTAGATGGTATTGCCGTGGAAACGGGGACATTATCAGGTCGTGATTTTGGGGGGCAAAGTGACAATGCGCTGGCACTTATCAATCCAAATGATATTGAATCTGTACAAATATTAAAGGATGCTTCGGCAAAGGCAATTTATGGTTCACGCGCATCGAATGGTGTTGTTATCATTACCACCAAACGGGGCACTAGCTCCAGAACCAAAATTTCGTTTGATGTACAAAGGGGGATCATCGATCCGACCAATACATTGGATTTGCTGAACTCAAGCCAGTTGCTTGAATTACAACGTGAGGCGGTTATCAATGCGGGCCAAAACCCGGAAGTGCTGGGGCTGATCCCCGGTGTAACCGATGGAACCAACACCAATTGGCAAGATGAAGTATTACGGAGGGGCATCCTTTCGCAGTATCAGATTTCGGCATCGGGAGGGGATGATAATACGGCCTACTATATTAGTGCTACTTACCGCAACGAAGAGGGTGTCCAACTCAACAATGGTTTCGAGCGGTTAAGTTTGACTATGAACCTTGATCGTAAATTCACAGAGAAACTTTCCCTGAGCACCAACTTAACCATGTCGCGCGGTTTTAATAAAAGGGTAAAAGGCGATAATTTTTTGGATGGTGTGTATTCGGGGGCAGTGAAAAGCTTACCATACTATACACCGTATAATGAAAATGGAACGTTGGTTGGTCCCGGCTCAACGTTGTATGCAGGGTTTCCAAATTTTAACCCGGTGGCACAAGCCCTTCTTCCACGTTTTGAGGTGACCACCGTAAAGGTTTTAGGCGGATTAAAAGGTACGTATAAGTTTCAGGAAAATTTAATCCTGAATGGCCAGGTCAGTGTTGATTACAATGATGTTACTGAAGACCAATACGAATCATCGCAGACTGCAATTGGGGGTTTTTTGCCGAGTGTTGGTGGCCAAGGATACGGGGTTTTTATTGCGCAGACTTTTACCAATGTGGTTTCCAACTTAACGCTTTCTTATCATAAAGAGCTCCAACAAAAGCATTCATTAAATACTTTAATTGGAACAGAGGTATTTCAAAGCTTTGCTACAGGAGGAAGTGTTCAGGGAAGGTTGTTTCCAAGTGATGACTTTACTTACGTTGGTTCTGCAGGGATAGTTGATGCTGGTTCATCATTCAAATCACCGCCAGCAGGATTGTTTTCTGTTTTTTTTGATGCACGCTATGATTTTGATGATCGGATTTTGGCAACACTTGGGTTTCGTGCAGATGGGTCTTCAAATTTTGGGCTCAACAATAAATTCGGATATTTTCCGGCAGTTTCTGTTGGGTGGCGGATTTCACAGGAAGATTTTTTCAATTCAGGACCGGTGACTGATTTAAAAGTACGGGCAAGTTATGGGTTAACGGGTAATGAAAGAATAGGTGCCTTTAACTATTTAGGAACCTGGGGGCCAACAACTTATAATGGAAGTTCAGGGGTTTCGCCCAACAATGTACCCAATCCCAATATAAAGTGGGAAACAACCAGTGAATTCAATGTAGGTGTTGATGTTAGTTTATGGGCAGACCGATTGCAGGCAACGGTAGATGCTTATTATAATAAAACATCTGATTTATTATTGACGCGACCTTATCCTTTAACAACTGGCTTCGCTGGTATTCTCGACAACATTGGTGACATGGAAAACAAGGGAATTGAATTCAGTGTTTCTTCAGTCAATATAAACAAAGCCGATTTTAGATGGTCTACCCGGTTGAACTTGTCAAAAAACCTCAATAAAGTTCTTTACCTGGCGGATACCATTCCACTTTATAGAGGCTATAACGCAGAAGGGGTTGACGCAACAAACATCATAAAAGTTGGAGAACCACTGGGAACTTTTTGGGGTTTGAATTACCTGGGCGTTGACCATGCCACGGGCAATGCAATCTATCAGGATTTAAATGAAGATGGTTTGATCAACAACGATGATGCCATGGTGATTGGAAATGCCCAGGCCAAATTGTTTGGAGGTGTAACGAATATCTTCAATTATAAAAGTTTCGATCTTTCTGTTTTTTTTCAGTTTTCATTGGGAAACAAAGTGCTGAATTTTTCGAAGGCAACACTCGTCAATATGGGGGCTGATATAGAAAACAATCAGTCAGCAGAAGCATTGCGAAGATGGAGGAATGTTGGTGATATTACCGATGTGCCCCGGTATGAATTCGGGAGCAGCCAAAACAATTTACACAGCAATCGCTTGTTGGAAGATGCTTCCTACCTGCGGCTCAAAAATGTAAGCCTTGGCTACAATGTTCCTCCTAAGTACCTCAATAAATTTGGAATCAGCACCGCACGGGTTTATGTGAATGGAACAAATCTTTGGACGCTTACAAAATATACCGGCTCTGATCCCGAAGTAAGCACATTGGATGGATCGACAGCTGCCCAGGGAATTGATTTCTTTACATTACCACAAGTAAGAACGATTGTTGTTGGATTAAACGTGACGTTGAAATGATGGGCTTCTTAAACAAAGGACATAAATTTACGAAGGGCATAACAGCATTTTCTTTCGCTGTAATATTGTTGTTCACCTCGTGCAACGATTTGCTTAATCCACAGCCAATTGATCTGTTGACAGACGATGTTGTATTGAACGAAGCCAGCGATGTTCCAAATGTAGAAATAGGATTGTACGCAGCGTTTCGTCCGATCATTCCTTCAACGGTTATATCAGGTGACCTTACCGCAGACATGTTAACCCACAACGGAACCTTCTCCAATTTCCGTGAATTGGGAACGAAACAGATTACTTCAGCCAACAGCTCTGCAACAACCTTGTGGGGGAGCATTTACAATACCGTGTACCTGGCCAATTTTATCATTGAGCGATTGCCAACCGTTCCGGGTGTTCGTGCTGTTGATCGTGATCGTGTACTCGCTACTGCTCATTTTTTGAGAGGCTATGCATACTTTGTTGCGGTCTACACGTTTGGTGGTGTGCCGTTGGTGACTGAGACGGCCATTGATGTAAATCGAAATATTGCACGCGCTTCAAGCGATGAAATCCTGGATTTTATTCTTGACGATTATAATGCAGCCCTGGATATACTTCCGGAAATCCCGGCCAATCCCGGCTTTGCCAGCGACTACGCAGTGCGCGCTGCACTCGCAAAATATCATCTTTACATGCAACATTGGGATGATGCTGAAGATTTTGCAACCGATGTAATCAACTCCGGAAATTATTCGCTGGATACTTTGTTTACCAACATCGTCACAAAAGATTTTACAGTTGAATCAATCTTTGAAGTTGGGTACACCATCAATGATGATCCTGGTACCAACAGCGCCATTGGGCTAAACAACCTATTTGTTGGAAGGCGTGAAATTATCCCTTCAAACAAAGTCGTATTAAGCCTTGCCTCTGCCGAATCAGGAGAACGGTTTTCCAGTATTTCATTTAATCTTAATGACTTGGCAGGTGCCGACAACGGATGGTCAGTGGCAAAATATGGAACCGCTGATCAGAACAATAATAACGTGGTCGTGTTCAGGTTAGGTGAGATGTATTTGATTCGCGCTGAAGCGCGCGCCCAGCAAGGTAAAGTGGTTGGGGCCAACAGCGCACAATCTGATATCAATGCGTTACGGGAACGTGCCGACATCTGGAATCCAACAACCCAAACCAAAACCTTTACCCCCCGGGTTGGTTCTGTTTCACAAGCCCAAATGCTTCAGATAATTGAGAACGAACGTGTTTATGAACTTGCCTTTGAAGGGCATCGGTGGTATGATTTGGTGCGGACAGGAAGGGCCTCAGCGGTAATGCCCGCATTTAATGGTAATTGGAAAAACACATACGAGTTGTGGCCAATACCACAACGTGAGATTCAAAATAATCCTGCGCTTGCAGGAAACCAAAATGAAGGTTATTGAAATGATGAAAAAACTACTCATCCATATTCTACTTTTAATCGGGATCGTTTCCTGTGAGACCGACCCTATTACTTTTAAAGGGCCCTATTTCGTCAGGTTCACAGAGACGGCACTAACCGAGAAAGAAAGTCGAAGTGAAGTTGTTCATGTACAAATACACAATGCAGGCCCATCATTGGATGAAGATGTAACGGTTTTTTATTCGATCAGTGGTAGTGCCCGGGAAGGGATTGACTATGAAATTTTGGGAACACGCGGAAGTGTTGTTATTGAAGCTGGTGAATACTTTGGGTATGTTGATGTCAGGCTAATCAATAATTCCAATAATATATTGCGAAGTCAGGATTTGATTTTAACGTTGACATCTTCAAGCTCTGGTAGTTTGGGAGTTGGGCAAAGTGAAGGTGGAATTGGAAAACAATTTACGTTTACAATTTTAGATGATTGCATTCTCGGAGGCACGTATAATGGAAGGCGGGGAAGTTCAACAGTCCCGGGTTTATCCATTACAAGTTCAGATTGTGTGAACTACCGTTTGTCAAATTGGGACATAAATATTTTGGGGGTTTCGGAACCCATTCCACTAAGCTTCATTGACAATGGAGATAATTCCATAACGGTTCCCAGCCAAACTGTTACGGCTATATATGTTGGGATTTATTCAGCAGACGTTGAAGTTTCAGGTGTCGGATCCGTCAATCCGGTTACCCGCGAAATATTCTTAAGTCTTACTTGTACTGATTTTATAGGCACTTTTTCGGTAACCCTAACCCTCCTACCACAATGAAAAAAAAATTACTATACAATTGGCTCCTGGTTGGTGTATTTGGTCTTTCTTGTACGGAAAAAATAGAGCCAACTCCTTTTGATTATACTAAGAATTTTAGTGGTGAAAACAGCAAAACCTGGGTTCTCAAAAGAGTAACTTTTCTAAATGATGAAGGAGACAATTTTGAGTGGGCTTTGGAATGTGAGTTAGACGATGAGTATATCTTTTATCGAGATGATGTAAGAAAATTCGAGTATAAAACAGGCTCAAAAAAATGCTACTCTTCAGATGTTTCTTTCACAGAGACTTGGTCATTTAGCAATGCAAGCTCGACATTGTATTTCAGCATCCCATTTCTAACGGAAATCCCGCTTCCTTATACAGTTGTGGATGTTGATAAGAATGACTTGGAAGTTCGTTTATACCTTAACAATGCAGGTACACAGAGCTATCGGATGAAGTTTGAATCGGATGATTATTAAAAACGTATGAAGAAATTTCTGATTGGTTGTGTTGTTTTTTTGATTTGGAATGTGGGATATGCACAAATGCCAAAGGACACCCATTGCGCCACGATGGAGATGGATAGTATTAGTCGGGTGAAATTTCCGCAACGTGGCAGGTTGATTGATTTTGAAGATGCACTGAGATCGAAAATAGAAGAGTTTAAAAAGCAAAAGTCTACGGGCAGGATAATGGCCGGTGTAGTGAGCATTCCGATCGTTGTCCATGTCATCCACAATGGAGAACCGGTAGGATCTGGAACGAACCTCAGTCTTGCTCAAGTGCAGGCACAAATCGAAGTGTTGAATGAAGACTTCCGGAAAAAACCGGGCACTCCTGGCGGCTCCAGCAACAATCCGGTCGCTGCTGATATCGAAATTGAATTTTGCCTTTCTCCTGTAGGCCAGAATGGTGAGGCATTGGACGAACCGGGCATCCATCGCTACAACGGAGGAAGAAGTGATTGGACACGTGACCAGATTGAAAACCAATTGAAACCAATCACTATTTGGAACGCCAATCTTTTCTACAATATCTGGACAGTAAGATTTAATGCAGCTGATGCCAACCTGGTGGGCTATGCGCAATTTCCAGATCAATCAGGTTTGTCGGGGTTAAATGTGAGTGGGGGCCCGGCCTCAACCGATGGTGTTGTGGTTCGTTACCAGTCTTTTGGTTCTGTCGACAAAGGTAATTTCCCTGTGATGGTGGCACCGTACAATAAAGGGCGAACACTATCACATGAAACCGGCCACTGGCTTGGCCTTCGCCATATCTGGGGCGATGGTGCTTGCGCTGATGATTTTGTTGCCGACACACCCACACAGCAAGGACCTAGTTCTGGCTGTCCACTAGGACGTGTCTCTTGCGGTGGTTTGAATATGGTTGAGAATTACATGGACTACTCGGATGATGCCTGTATGAATATTTTCACAATGGGCCAGAAAACCAGGATGCAGGCGGTGATTGCAATTAGCCCAAGAAGAAAGTCGTTGATTGAGGCAAATCTTTGTAGCCCACCGGTTGCCGATGTCCCTACCACCAATTTTGATGTAGCAAATTTAAATTGCGTTTTGCTTGGCAGCACGGTTGACTTCACAGACCTCTCCACCAATTTCCCTACCGAATGGCATTGGACTTTTGAGGGGGGAAACCCGGCAACATCCAATGACCGGAACCCCAGGATTCAATACAATTCCCCGGGGAGTTACTTTGTTTCACTCTGGACAAAAAATTCAATCGGTACTTCCGATACACTAAAAATTGAAGGCTTGATCAATGTAACGGAAGAGGGCATTTGCCGGGTGTTCAACAATTTCGAGGATAGTTATACCCGTTCGCTTTTGAAACTTTCTGATGTAGACAGTGGAACGGGTTATCTCACAGGAACCAATAGTCTACAAACAAAAGGGCTTTCGGAATTTTTTGTAAACGCGTGTGGATATCAATACATCAGTGGGCTAACAATTAATTTTGGCAAAGCATACACCCTTCGGGAAGATGCCACTGTAAATTTTGTGGTATGGAATGCGCGCGGACCACAAAATGCCCCGGGGTCAGTGATTGAACGCAAAGTGGTTTTGTTGAAACAAATCCAGGATGATATTGCCAATGAGCGGCCCACAACTGTAGTTTTTGATCGGGAGACCCCGGTATTCGGAAAACCTTTTCAAGTGGGAATTGAATTGCTGAACAATGGTGACACACTTGCTATCCACTCATCCGCAAATGGCGAGTCTTCAAACGTTACATCATGGATAAAAGAAAGTGACGGGGTTTGGTCACAAGCCACAATAGCATTTGGTGCCAACATCGCGATGGACATCCAACCGATTGTGGGGATGAACCCTTCTGTGCAGGTTTCCTCATCTGTGCAACTTGCTTATCCCGGTCAGGAAGTTATCCTGAATGGAAAGGGTGCCAGTATTTTTGTTTGGAATTCGGATGATGGTATGGTCAATAATTACACAGGCCCACAACTTATTGTAAATCCTATTGAAACAACGACTTATATAACCACAGGTTCTGGATTGGATTTATGCAATTCAGTGGCAAACACTACCATTTATGTGAGTGATAATATTACGGAAGCCCCGGAGGATTTGCTTGGTAAGCATCTGGTGATCAGTCCGAACCCTGGAACAAATTTCTTTCGATTGAATTTCGAAAATAGTTACCGCGGTAAAGTAAAAGTATCAGTATTCAGCGCTATGGGGTCCCGGCAAGCAATAACTTTTCAAAAGGAAAAAACGGAAGATGTGTTTGATGAAGTGATTGAGGTTGGTGATATTACCACAGGATTGTACCTGGTTCAGGTGGAAATTGGCAATAGGAGGATCATTAGAAAATGGGTTTCTGTTCCGTAATCTGGATGTTCCCGCGTTTATTTAAAAGATAGTATTTACGTATTTAAATAATTGGTAAATTACAGGTAAAGAATTTTTGCTATCCTGCACCACATATAGAACCCTCAAGAATTAAATATTTGAAACTCTAAAACGTAAGTGATGAAAAAATATTTACAACTAGTATTATCGATAAGTGCCTTGGCGGGGTTGCTAATAGCGGTGTCCTGCAAAGATGATGATGTGCCTCCGGTACCTTCAAAATTATCTTTTGCTGTTAAGACCATGACCGTTAATGAAGCGGATGGAATTATCGAAGTTGAAATAGTGCTTGACAAACCAGCATTGGAAAACTTTACTGTTGACTACAAAGTGTCGGGAACCGCACAGGATGCAGAGACCGAGACGAATAATACACCCGCTGCTGATTTTAGAATCCTTGAAGATTTAAGTGATTATGGCGAAGTTGATTTTGATAAGGGTCAGTCAGTTGGGATTATTCAAATTCAACTTTTTTCAGATTTCAATTACGAAGGCAATGAAATAATTGAAATTGAACTTATCGATGTTGATAGTGATCTGGTCCAAATAACCCGGGATGATGAGATAAAGATTACCATTAAGCAGGAGGATGGTTTACTTGTGTTTTTGAATTGGGAATCTCCACTGGTAGATTTGGATTTGATTATACGCAGAGGGGCAAGTACTTCTACATTGAATCAAGTGGTTGCTGGTTCACTTTTCGGTAAACCGGAATTCAATATTATACCAAAAGCACATGTTAATGCTGCATTTGGGTTAAGTTACACATACTATTCCGGAGAGGTGGACCCACTTGATTTCTTCGTAACTTTTATTGAAGTGACCGATGGGGTTTGGGCGCCAGAAGCAAACTGGATGGAATACGAAGGACAATATACACTAGAGAACATCAATGAATGGGATTCGCCAGATGAAACTATTGTGGCACAAACATTTGAAAAAGTGGGAAATACATGGATAAACTTTTCTGAGATTAAAATTCTTGATCAAGGTAGCAGGGTTGGGAGATCAAGTGATTTACTGCCGTTGTCGGAAAAATCAGACGGGATGAAAGGTAACAGAAAGTTATCCCATAAATAAATAGTGAGATAGGGACTAAAAAAGAAGGGCTCTATTTAGAGCCCTTCTTTTTTTTCTTCAATTCACCGTAGTCTTCCCGCTCCGCTAATTTTTTGTCGTCAACGTTTTCGTTTAGAAAAGCATTGATCTTTTCAATGTTCATATTCGATTTGATTTCACCGAACTGATCAATCGACATTTCAAAACCGTCCAAATCTTTATGGACTTTTGGCTTTTCTTTCTTGGGTGCTGGCTTTCCTTTTTTTGACATACTCTTTTTACGATGACGGTGATGGTAAGGTTTTGAGTGCATAGTTAATACGCCCAATAACCGCTTCCTTGCCGATTATTTCCATAATCGCCATTAAATCTGGCCCTGCACCAACACCTGTAATGGCCAACCGGAAGGCTTGCATTACTTTGCCCATTCCGATTCCCCATTCAGCACAAACGCCTTCTAAAGCTGTTTTAGCATTTCCGGCATCAAAAACCGAAAGTGGAGCGATAGCATCTTTATAGGCTGTCAATACTTTTACAACATCATCGTTCCATTTTTTGGAAACGATAGCGTCATCAAAAGTGGTTGGAGGGGTGAAAATATATTCGCTTTGGGTGTAGAATTCATTCGGAAAAGAAACCCGCTCCTTCAAAATATGGACAATCTTCATTGCCTTTTCTTTTGGGCATTCAATATCGGCCAACTTCAAATCATCAAGCAAATACACGGCAAGTTCATCGTCTGGTTTGGCGCGCAGGTATTGTTGGTTGTACCACTGGGCTTTTTGGATATCAAACTTGGTCCCTGCTTTTCCGATACGTTCAACTGAAAATTCTTTTATCAGTTCATCCATCGTAAAAAGTTCTTGTTCGGTTCCCGGGTTCCAACCTAAAAAAGCAAGAAAGTTCACAAGTGCTTGTGGTAAATAACCTTCTTCCCTGTAGCCAATGGAGATTTCATTAAATGCAGGATCTGTCCAATTGAGTGGAAAAATAGGGAACCCCATTTTGTCGGCATCACGCTTACTAAGTTTTCCGTTTCCATCGGGCTTTAGAAGCAAAGGAAGGTGCGCAAAGCGTGGCATCTCATTTTCCCACCCTAAAAATTTATACAGCAACACATGGAGCGGAGCGGAAGGCAACCATTCTTCACCACGGATTACGTGCGATATCTTCATCAGATAATCATCGACAACATTTGCAAGGTGGTAGGTCGGCATGCCGTCCGATTTCATCAACACCTTATCATCAATGGCAGTGGAATGCACCATTACCCAACCACGGATCATATCGTTTAACCGAACCTCTTCTTTGTGTGGGACTTTTAACCGGATTACATATTGCTCACCGGCAGCAATCTTTTTATCGACCTCGTCTTTTGTGAGTGTCAACGAATTTTTCATTTGCATCCGTGAGATGCTGTTGTAGGTTAGCGCGGTGGCCCCTGCTTCTTTCAGCCGTTCCCGCAAGGCATCCAATTCCTCAGTTGTATCAAAAGCATAGTAGGCATCCCCCTGGTCAATTAGTTGCTGCGCGTATTGAAGGTAAATATCTTTTCGCTCGGACTGGCGATAAGGTGCATACGGGCCACCTTTCCCCGGGCTTTCATCAAAATGGATCCCAACCCAATCGAGGGCTTGGGCAATATATTCTTCCGCACCAGCGACAAAACGGGTTTGATCGGTATCCTCAATACGGAGGATCATTTTCCCGCCCGACTGACGCGCCAAAAGGTAATTGTAAAGGGCGGTCCTTACCCCGCCAATGTGCAGTCCCCCGGTGGGGCTGGGTGCAAACCGTACACGAACTTCTTTCATTTTTTATGCTATTCTCAAAAAGGAATGCAAAGGTAAGCAAACTAAAGGGGCTGCGGAATATTTTTGGCTCCTCAATAATCGTAATCTGTGCTTGGGTTTTGCTTCAACGTTTCAGTATTCCAGATTATTTTTTCGCCACTGACATGGACATTCTTCAATTCAATTTTTTCGGCATAATCAATAAAAACACCCCGGGAAGCGGAATCCACAGTAAAATTCTCAATGGTGAAGTCGTTTACGTTTTTTAGTTCGTGGCCTTTGATGTAGATGCCATAATTCAAGGCTTTCTTGCACGTCACATTCTTAATGGAAATGTTTCGGATGGTCGTTGGATATTCTGATCCCTCATGGTGATAGTTGGAGGTAACCATAAAACAATCCAGTACTTCCCCAAACTTTACATTGTCGACAAACACATCGGAAATTTCCCCACCCCGATCGGGGTTCGACTTCAAATAAATCCCTCTTTTCAGATATCCTGCATAGTCGCAGTTTTCTACAAACACATTGCGCACCCCGGCAGACATTTCACTGCCTATCACTATAGCATGCAATCCTTTAAAATGACAATTCCGGATGATGATGTTCTCGCTTCTTCTTCCCATCCCACGTCCTTCATGGTTCCTTCCCGCTTTGATGGCTACATTGTCATCATTGTTGTTGAACGTTATATCCTCAATCAAAATATCTTTTGAATATTCCGGATCGATGCCATCATTGTTTTTGTTTTGTGCATCATAGTACAACCCACGTATGGTGGCATTTTCACACTTCAACATGTGCAAACACCAAAAGGGTGAATCTTCAATGCGGATGTTTTCCACTAAAATGTTTTTGCATTCAAAGAATTGAATCAACTGCGGACGAAGAAAATGCCCCTTCCCAAATCTTCGTTCTTCAACCGGAACATTCTGATGGTTCATCTCACGCGAAAGCAGCTGGTCTTCTTCTTGAAGTTCATGCCACTTGGAAAATGTTTCGGATGACTCTCCATCGATGGTGCCCTTTCCGGTGATGGCAATATTTTCTTTTTGATACGCGTAAATAAACGGACTGTAATTGTAAAGCAGCGTTCCTTCCCAACTGGTGAATACCATCGGATAAGAATCCGGATTGGAACTAAACGTTAACACTGCGCCCTCCGACACGTGCAAATTCAGGTTGCTCTCCATGTGGATGGGGCCATCAACAAAATAGACACCCGCGGGTATGGTCACCGTTCCACCACCTGCATTTTTGCAAGCAAGAATAGCACTTTCGATAGCGGGTCTATTGTCGGATGTTGAATCGGGAACTGCACCAAAATCCAGAATGCTAAACGTACGATCCGGAAACTCCGGTGCCTTGATACGGCTTAAGATTTCTTCTTTTGTATCAAGCTTGACAATAGACGTTTGTTGACATGCAAGCAAACATCCGAAGGGAAAAAGGATAATGAAAATAACGTGTGGTTTCATTTTATCTATTGCTTTCTGTGATAGGATGCCAGGGTTTCATCCGGGGTGTCCAGCGTGGAACATTCTTTTTATATTTGTCATACTACCAATCGCTTTCCTCTCCGTGTCAACCCTCCAAAAGATTGCAATCCCAATTTTTTCCGCTCCCCACTTTTCAAAATGCCACAACACCGGATGGCTCTATGCAGATCAACAACCACTGGTTTGGGGATCGGCCAGTACTGCTTTCTGTTCTTCCCGTATGCCATTCTCAAAAAAGGAATGCAAAGGTAAGCAAACTAAAAGAGGAGGTGAGGCGGAATTTGCAATTAAAACCTATTTAATCGCAATACACGAAATCTCTACGTTCACATTCTTCGGCAATCCGCTAACACCCACGGTTTCACGTGCTGGTGGATTTGTGGCAAATCGCTTTCCATAAATTTCATTCACTTTTGGGAAATTGCCCATATCGCGAAGGAATATCGTGGTTTTTACCACGTTGCTGAAATCCATTTCCGCTGCGGTAAGGATCGCTTCCAGGTTTTTCATTACCTGTTCCGTTTCATCTTCAATGTTTCCGGTGATCAGGTTTTCAGATGGTTTTTGAATGGCAATTTGACCGGAGATAAAAAGCATGTTCCCGCTTTTGACCGCCTGGCTGTACGGACCGATAGGTTCTGGTGCGTCAGCTGAATAAACAATTGATTTTGACATGGTAATTGGTTTACGTTACTTTAGCCGTATGTTCAAATATCATAATTTCATGTGTTAATATTTTATTTTTTTTAGGACACATGGAATCGCCTTTTATTAACGCGCGGTAGTTACAAAGCATTTAAATTGCGATTTCGTGATTATAGTTGAGCATAATTTTTCTAGTATATGGATTTATTGGTAATCGGAAATCAGATAAGTTTTGAAGAGTGCAGGTTGAAATTTGGCGATGCACACAACTATACGCATGTGGGATCACACGAAAGTGCAATGGATCACCTTGCGGAAAGTGATGTGGTTTTCGATTTTCTTATTGATGAAGAACCGAGCCAGCTTGAAATC
The DNA here is from genome assembly GCA_964398945.1 of uncultured Roseivirgaceae bacterium. GTDB lineage: Bacteria > Bacteroidota > Bacteroidia > Cytophagales > Cyclobacteriaceae > JBGTGG01. The sequence continues at coordinate 34,086 of CAYNOT010000022.1, forward strand.
TATTTTGGTGCGACCGCTAAAATATTTTTGAACACGTGTAAAATTACATTGGGTGAATTGTGGCATTACTTCAACAATGATGTGCGGTGTGAGGCTTATGGGTTTAACGGATTGCCAACTTTTCTGGAACGTGATATTTTGGAAGTCAGCGTTTTTAAAAAGAAAATGAAAGCCGATCTGGCCGCAGTATGTGAAGCGCTTGGCACCGATTATTTAATTGTGGACGATCGCATTGGGTTGGTTACCCCGCGTATTATTTGCATGATCATCAACGAAGCCTATTATACAGTGCAGGAAGGAACGGCATCAAAAGCAGACATCGATATGGGAATGAAGCTTGGCACCAACTATCCGTACGGTCCGTTTGAGTGGTGTACAAAAATTGGTGTACACCAGGTGTATGAACTACTGGAAGCTGTGTATGAAGACACAAAAGATGACCGCTACAAAATTTGTCCGTTGTTGAAGAAGGAGTATTTGTTGAGTAGTGTTTAATTGGTTCGTTGTTCAGAGGGGGCCTGCCGTACCGTCCGGGCAGAGCCTTCCCCAAGAACCGAACCGAAGGTTTTTCTTGTTCTAAATCTTTCCAAGCGTATCCAAAAACAATTGGCTCGTGCGCCACGAACCAATTTTTAAAATACATTTAACCCCAACGTGGGCTGAGGGATCAAGATGTACTTCATCGGAGCGATACTTCTGTTGAAGATAGCTGGATGGAATCAAGATGCAAACTTCTTCTATTAAAAAGCTTAGGTTGCGCGTATGCCAGCACGCTTCCGATAGACTTAACCTAGTGTTGCAACAATTTAATTATGCAACATAATATTTGGACAACTTTCTATCTGCCTGTTTTTTAGTAAACGACCAAGTGATCTTCTTGTTTGCCTTATTCCTTTGTCGGGCCCAACATTCAACTTCTCTTTCCAGTACATCTCCTTCACCAATTCTTCTGTCCAGGCATTCTCGATCCATCATATTTATTTCTATTTCCGCCATGTTCAGCCAACTTCCATGCTTGGGGGTGTAATAGAATTGAATTTTGCTGAGCAGCCTATCAGCTTCCTCTTTTGAAAAAGCCTCATAAAGTGAAGTGGCAAAATGAGTATTCAGGTTATCCAATACTAGCCGTATTTTTTTAGCGTGCACATAAACATGTGTTATCAGTTCTTTTATGAAATAGGCAAAATCAGATTTCTTTCTTTGAAGGGTTACTTTTACTTTTCCTGCTAGTGGCTCAACAGCAACAAAGATATTGCGGGTGCCCCTACGGCTATACCCACTATCATACTTTGCTGGACTTCCTGATTTTAAAGGTATAACCCCTCTTACATCCTCTGTGAGTTGTTTACTTTTTTCATCCATGCAAACAACCGGAAACTTCTTATCATATGGCCGTGCATACAACGCTAATAGCCTATACATCCTTTTTCTGTATTCCTCAGTAATCTCAGCGATGCACCACATTTTCTTTAACCAAGGCTTACATTCGTTTTTTTTAGGATTAACCGGATTGTTTCCCGGTTGATACTCTTTAAGCCTTTCTGGTGGCTTAGTTTTTCCGTTAACAATTCCAAACTCCACTTTGCTCTGCCTTGGGGGGGATTGCTACAAGCGAGGGCAATTATCTCTGCCTCCTGCTTATCACCATATTTCTTTGGCTGGCCGCTGCGTTCCTTTTCTTGGAGGGACTTCTCCAATCCTTCTTCCAAGTAACGCTTTCGTGTTCGCCATACCGTGGTGCGTTCTACATCCAGAAAATCCACAATCTCAGCATCCAACTTACCTTTATCAAGCAATAGAAGAATATTTGCCCTGTCGTATTCCCGCTGAGGGCGTTTGCCCGAACTTTTAAAAGCCCTTAGAAATTCTTTCTCCGATGGACTTAATTTAACATTTATCCTATTCATCTGTGTTGATTTTGACCAACAAGGTAGTAAAACTATTCAAATGTTGCTAAATTAAGTTGTTATAACACTAGAGGTGGGGCAACTAAATAATCCTTATTTATTTATCACTCTCATCCAATAAATCACTAAACATCGGAGGCCATTCTAATTTCATTTGATTTTCTTTGCTAAATTCTTGAAATTTTAAAAACGCATCATTATTAGAAAAGCTACCCGAATTTTTAGAAAACCATTTATTCCAAGCCTTTAGATCGTTGAAATAATCTTCATCCGAAGTATATCCCACAACATCTCCTTGGTATATGTGAGCTTGAATTCCAGTTACTTGATACAAACACGTAACAGATCGTAAAAAGTGATCAGAGTTTACAACTCCACTCCTAAATTTGTAGTGACTAATAATAGTTAGGCAATTTTGAAAATTTGATATTAGTTCATCATCGCACTCATATGATTCGGTTTTCTTATCAGAACAACAGAATAGGAAAAGAAGCACAAAAATAATAGTATAGTAATTTAGTGTTTTCATTTTTTGATACTTTTTATTCCTCGGTTTTTATTGTACGGCTTAATAGTAATCACAGGAGTACTCGCATTACCATCCATACCTGTACCTAATATCTCATATTTAACAACTGATCCATTTTTTAGTCTATACTGTTGAATAACAATGTTGTCAGTTATAGTTGGCCCTCTTGTATTACCATTGACAAGGTTTTCCCAATGTATGGCTGATCCGCTACCACGTCCATTATGATTTACTTCATACTTGGTATTATTCACATCATTTGAAAGAACCTTATTATACTGTTCTCTTATTTCATGAATTAACTTTCCCGCTCTTGTAGCTCCCAATTGTTCAGATTTGGAATGATCAAATGGACTCCATTTCTCAACATCGGCCATATCAATTGTGCTCGTATTATAGTTCCCAGTATGGGTATTTCTATCACCATAAGTTACATTTATTTTAACCGCTTCATCAGAATCGATAACGCCTTTTAATCCTCTGTAAAATGTACCCTTTGCATCACCTCCCTTCATAGTAACATTTAAGTATTCATCTCCATCATCATTTTTACTACCAGTAGACGTAAAAGTCAGCGTAACACTATTGCTACCATCCATCGATTCAAGTACCTGACGAGCAAAAGATATCATCGCTCGAGCACTGCTAAAAGCAGTCATTAAACTGTCACCATTTACATCGATGAACAACATGGGATTATTTCCTCCATAATGGTAAGGAGTTAGCGATGAATATATTTCCGCAAACCTATCCTGAACACCAAACCTTCCAATCTCCGGCAAGTACATCCTAGCCCCATAGTCCATCCACCCAAGGTCAAGCTCTGTTTGTTCTTCTTTGCCGTTGTATTTGTAATCGTTAGGTGTGCTGTTCTCTCTACTGTAAGAGTTAAAGGTCAAGCCGAACGGATAGTAATCATTGCTTTGTTCAATAGCAGAGTGGTGCACAATCCTTAAATCGTCAAAGAACACATCAACTTGCATAGGATCCTCGTTGCTCAGGTAAATGTACAAATATCCTTTCTTCTTTACTTTAACGTGCAGTGAAAGGTAACCGTGTATGGCACTTTGATCGGCTGTGGCGTCTATCTGGTCAAACCCAAAATCCTCAAGGTTGAAGTCCCCATCAAACAATATGTAATTTAGGTAAGCTTTGGGGGCTGTATCATCGTCATCTAAATAGGCATCAATAAAGGGGCCATCCGAGAACATCCCCTCAAAGGCGCTATGCGCCTGTGGGCCATCCAAACCAATCCCACCAACAGGGTTCAAAGAAAACGCCCCAACCAAAGCAGAGAACAATGCTGAATATTGAGAAGGCGTGGAAGTCAGGTTTTGATATTTCGCATATACTTCAATATCAAAAATATCCCCCGGGCCAACTTCAAAACTTTTGGCCAAGCCTACCTGTGAGTTATGGCCACCATGCAATAATTGTGAATAGGCGCCATCCGGTGTGTGGTTGTAAGCAACCGGTGCGTTTATACCTGAGCGGCTGTAGTTGGCAAATGTGCTTTGCTCTTCGGTTTGTGTGGCATCTTCAAGGCTAGCCTTGTATTCTGTTGTTGCAGTCTTCTCGCTGAACGTTACCCGCACATTGCCCAGGTGGTCTTTTAAATAATATTGGTATTCCCATGGATGTTCGGCTGTTGAAGATGTGTCCGGCAATATCCGCCCTTCTTCGTGGTTGATAAAACGGAGCGTATCGTTTTCATAAATAAACCCACCTGCATAATCGGTTGTCTTCGGTGCAGCCCCATATACAATTTGCCGCAGTTTACGCCCGGTGGCATCGTACACATACTGTACCGAGTCCGCCCCGCTTTTCTTTACCGTGGCAGGCAGGTTCAGGTAATTGTATTTGATTACGGTTATCCCCTTGTTGTCGTCCTTCACCATGTTGCCGTTGGCATCGTAGGTATATTCGTTGGCCGTTTTAACAAGCTCTTTAAAGCCTTTCTCATGTGTTTGTGTGGCAATGGCATCATCCACACGGGCAAGCCTATTGCCTGTATATGTATAACTTAGGTTGTCCATTAGCCCAAAAGTTGTAGCGGTAAGCTGTCCGTTGCGTTGCAGTTTCTTGATGTTGCCGTTCAAGTCATAACCAGAGCTTGAGCCGTCTTTGATAACTTCATTATAACGGTTGTTCTCCGTTGGCCGGATGTGGTTATAATATTTCGCCTCGGTGATGCGGTTCATCACATCGTAATAATATCCGTATGAAGTTTCATCGTTGCCTGCCGTTTTCCATATCGCCTGAGAAATGTTGCCGTTGTACTGGGCAGTTCCGCCATTGGCTACAGGGTCGTTGTATTTCAACTGGAAGTTGAACAGCCCATTGGGGTTTACGGCCGGATCGTTGATGCTGGTGAGCCACCCGCGTATGTTGAACCTGTAATCAACGTGCTGCTTAAAGTTTGTGCCTTCATCTTCTGAGTGGAGTTTCTTGGTTATAACTTCGCCAAGTTCGTTGTATTCATTCTTCACCAGCAACACGGGGTCTTCGTTGTCCACCCTGTGCCAGGTTTCCAGCGGCCGCAGGGCGTGGTCATAGACCAATGTTCTTGTGATATCGGTAGTAACCGTTGCCGTGCTGTGTGTGGTTTTGGTTTTCAGTACGTTGCCTGTAAAGTCGTAAACATTCGTTATGCGGTCAAGGCTGTCTTTGTGGTTTTGTACAACGGACTGGACCACACGGTAGCGGTCGTCATAATAGCTTACACTCCATAAATAGTCATCACTGCCTAATACATTTACCTTCGTTCCTGTCACCAATCCTTTTAATCGATCAAAAGCGGATGTTTCTTGCCCACTTAAGTGGGCGTTCTTAAAATCGTAACTGGTACCTGCAATCAAATCGTTCTTGAAATCGTAATTGTCGTAATAGGTGACTGTATGTACCGTAAGGTTGGTGTTGGGGAAGATGCCAGTCGTGTAGCCATGCGGTTGGTTTTCGTCATATTGCTCTGCAAACTGGGTTGTGCTGATAAGCTCACTCATTTGTTCCTGGCCAATCGAATCGGTATGTGTATAGATGCCCGTCATCACGGGGCGGTTCAACTGGTCATATTTAATGAAGCTCCATTCTTTCTTCGCCCGTTGGTTTGCATCTTGAGTCAACACCAATCGGTCCCTTTTATCATATACCATGTACACCCATCCAGCACCTGGAACTTTCTTTTCGATCATTCTTTTTCTTCCATCATATTTATATTGGAAAGCCCATGTGTCAAGGTTGGCCTGGCTTGGGTTGCCCGTGCCACCATGGATTGTTTTCGTCAGCTCCGGTGGCAGCACAAAACGCAGGTCCCCAAAATCATCATAAACATAATAAGTCGATGCCCAGTGTGTATAGTTGTTCAATGCTGGGCTGGCCACCGCTTGTACTTTCTTCAAAACCACTTGTCCTGATTTGTTGGTGTATTCCCGCACGGCATTGCCTTGCTCGTCTTTTGTTACATTCACAAACAATTGGCCGTTGGCATAGTACCCATTGGCCAGCACATGGTTGGCAACAACTGCATGGTGTACAGGCATATTGGAGGCGTTGATATCCCAGGCAATTACATCTTCCGTTGTCGAATTGTTGATCAAATACTCCATGCCAATGTGCTTGTTGTTGGCATGCCAATCGGCACCGGCACCAAATTGTTTCACCGCCCTGTTCAATGGCGAAGGCTCGAAGATGGTTTCGGCATAAGGTTTGGTATCCTGTGCTATTGTGGTGCTTGCATTGTTATAGAAATTATATTGGTCGCTTGTGGTGTAGCCCGCAGCACCTTTCGCCACAAAATTGTTTTTGAACCAGCCGTTTTCTTCTTCCGAAACATAAGGCAAGTACTTTACCGCTTCCCTCCCAAATGCATCATAAGCGATGGGTTGCACGATGTCTTTCAACTGAGGTGAATTTTTTACCATTACTATTTGTTCCGGCCTACCCAAGCCATCAAAAAAATCAAGTTTCACAATTTTTTGGTCATCCGGAAGTGATTCTATATCAGTTATGGATGGCACCAATGTCTGAACGGATCGAATGTAATTACGATTGAAATCGTTAACAGTAACGATGTTTGAATATTCAGATAAAATGTAAATAGAGTTTCTTGCTCGGAGGCGATAATAATAAATTCCATTTGGTTGTATTCCTGATACAACAACGCTTGTACCTGTTACACTCTTTCCATTAAAACCGGTTACAAATGATGAAAAATCACTTTCAGTGGAAACATCTAACGAGTACACAGAGACACCGGTAACCGGAGCCCAGTTCATTCTAAACGAATTCATACTTATATCAGATGCGGCCAAGGCAATTGGTGGCAATGTTAACGTATAAATCATCCCCACAACATGTGCTGAGCATCCACTATTGTTACAGGCTTTTACCCTATAATAGTACTGGGTCGCAGGGTTTAAATTTGAAACAGTTTTATTATTCTCTAATGTAAAATCTGCATAGACAGGATTACTAAATGATGAGGAATTAGCAACCTCAACAACATACGTTGTAGCACCGCTAACGGGCTGCCAACTGATTGTGATTGCTGTAGGGGAATTATTTGAAACAGCGACCCCTGTCGGAGCAGTTGGAGTGCCTGCGTTAGTTGTTACTGTCCATGTTTGAGAATATCCAGAGGTTCCTGTACTTGAATGTGTCTTGATTTTGACATAGTAAGTAGTTGAAGAAGCTAAACCTGTCACTACCTTAGTAGTAGAGGTCTGAGTATATGTTGTGACACCATTGAAGGAGGGATTGTTCGCTACATAAATGGAATATGCAGCAGCCCCACTTACAACATTCCAAGCGGCTGTAAAACCTGAACTTGTTTTACTTGAAAATGTAAGTGTGCTGGGGGGAACTGGCTGGCCATAACCCGAGATTGGTAGTAAAATGATTACACACAACACCAATATATTTTTGTAATTCATTTTGAAAGGCGTCCTAATTACGAAATTTAAATTCATGCGATAACTTTGGAGTTTAGACTAATTTAATTGCATTACCATGTCAACAGAAGCACCAGCATGTACTTCAATCCGTGAAGCTGAGTTAATAGTAGTGCCGGAGTGTTTCTCCACGCATTGTCCCGAATGCCAGGTAAGGTTTTTTTGTGATACTGTTAGATCTTGGGCATTTGCTCCTAGTGACATTATTTAGTAGGAACAATATTTGCGTAGCTATCTTCATAAGTTTAATTTCCTTGTTGGTTTGATTCCTTGTAGTTGTACTCATACGTCTGTAAAACATTGCCATCTTTGTCACGGACCAGTTTCAACCTCCCAAAGGGACCGTACTCATAGTAGGTGGTAACATTGTTGGTATCCGTCATTGAGGTCATGCCTACCATTGGGGTATATGTATAGCTCGTAATAATTGCTTCCTTCATTGCCGGATCTTCGCGTAGAAGTTGAATCGTTTGTCGTACTTGACTGTCTGTTCCAGGATTATTGTTTAACTCATCAATTGAAGTTTGTCCCAGTACACTAAGAACACCCTGATAGGTTGTGTTTCTAATTTCAGCAATGGGATATGTATAGTTATATCCCCATAGATAAGTAGTAGTATGATCGTTTGATTTGGAAACTTCTCTTACATTACCGCGTGCATCATAACTTACATATTTCATCCTGGTCTCCATTTCCCCAACGGGCCCTGTATTTGTTCCAGTCGTATATAGGGTAAATTTTCCGGTAGCGGACTCATTGAAAGTAAAATGAGTTTTATTTACTGTCCCATTTATGTTGTTTATTTCTTCAACTAAAGTTCCTATTTGATAGTTACTGATTAACCCTGATCGTGCTGATTCCTCACTCCCCACAAATGCCATGTCCTGTACATATTTTTTTTGATTAAATACTGCATTACCTCTGCTATCGACTTTTGAAATCATTGTCGGTAATAGATGAGAAGGATTATCAAAAGTATAGTTGGTAGTAATTACCATACTCACTTGTTGATCCTGATCAAAAATTGTTTCAACTGTTTTCTCCCGATAATTCCAGTATGAATAAGTAAAGTATGATGCAACATCGAATGCCTTCAATAAAGTTTGTATGGCAGCACCTGTCATTACGAAGCCACCCCCAGTTTTTCTGAATTTTCTTCTGATTGCAAGTCCATTTATCTGATTTAGTATTCTAGGGTCTTCTTTATAAAAATGTTCTGTTTTTCTTTTGTAATAAACTAATCCACCCTCTTTAATAAATACATTCTCCTGTTTCAATTGACCATTGGAATATCCTTTATTTGTGAATGGTGAATTGACCTGATGATCGCCAAATAATGTAACGTTTGCAACATCCTTCTTTAATGAATAAATATATTCAACTCCACCTTCCAGCATATCAATATCATTGGTTTCAATGACGGATTCATAAAAAATATGGCTTGAAGAAAAGAATCTGGAATTACTACCACCACTTACTTCTTGAAGTATTAAATAATCACAATCAATAGTCTCGAGAGTCAAATAAGAAGGATTAGTTACAGGATGTTGAGGTGAATGGGCGATTGCAGAATGTAATATTGTCACTGGAATATCTGGTTCTGAAACAATAAACCCTGATGATTTTTCCAAATCATTAATGTAAGCATACGTATACTTTTTTAAACCAATAGGATTTTCATTGGCATCATACGATTCAATTTTTTCAACCCTTAAACCACTAACTGGTTTATTATGTGTCATCTGCACGGGTTCTGGATATACTTTAATATTTGCAAATCCAACATGGCCCGTAAATCCATAAAACTCAAGTCGAAATGTATAACTTGAACCAGCTTGTAATGCTACACCAAAATCTTTTACTTCCCCTAAACCAACAGATTCATCCACTATAACTTGGCCAGTGCTATTCTGTATTAGAATTACATTCATACGAATATGCGGATCCTCATCGATCACCCCTGTTGAATTTATAAATTCCGCATGGATTGCACGTTCAATATAGGGCTGATCAGTTGCGGTAAATGGTGGTAGTTCTTGTGCAACACTTGGTTCATCATCATCCCCTTGTACATTGAGCGTCAGTATCTCTGGGTTCCCTTGTACCTGTTCCGTGACATATGTATCATTTCCCCCATAATAAATTTTATTGTATCCCTTTGTTGGATACTCGACCATAATGAGCATTCCTTTTGAAGAGAAATTTGAATCTGGGGACTTGTCACTTCCGATATAGCCTCCATTCTTATAAAACTTTTCCTGATCCATTAAGCTAGTCGGTCTGGGGACCAAATAGGAATTTGATTTCCCATTATAATAACCATGTCGGTCTTGGGACAAACTAAACCGCTTTGGAAGTTGATCTAAATCCTTGTAATGAAATTTATGCTCTTTTGGTTTCTCTGATTGTTGGCCAAATTCCTGAATCCCAATTAAAAAATATCGAATTCTTTCGGTGGGATCAGTGGAATATTCAGATGATTGGGCAATGGAGTGAAGGAACTTATATCTATTCATTAGTTGATTATCCCTATTTACAAACTTGATTTCATCTATCAGCACATCACCATTTATGTCCGTTCTGGTCTTATAATCAAAAATGACTGAATCATTGCTTGATGTTACAATAGACCTCAGGATAACAACATTCGCATCAATGTAATTTGAACAAGTCTGGTCCTCATAAAGGGGGCATCTTATCGAACCATGGGGTGATGGAATATTACCAGCCCTTGTGGAAGGAGGTATATAGTAATAGGTTTGAGTAACACCACTTCTATATTCCGCATAAGCGGGCGTATAAAAAAAATCTATAAAATCACCATGTGGGTGTTCCATTCGCTTCAGGTACCATGAAGTTGCAATGGGAAGTTCTGCCCCCTCATAAACCGTACAATTACTTTCTGTATTGTAATTGGTTAATTCTGTTGCAGTCTGTCCTCCAAAATGATATTTGACCCCATCGGCTGTTGTAAGTAAAAATCCATTCTCAGGAGCACCACCCACATATTCAATCTTTATATTTCCATGGGGTATAGCCATGGGGTTGCCTTGATCGTCAAAAACAAACTTACCTGCAATTCCGGCAAAATTGTAATGAAAAATATCCGGTTGGTTATCCCAACCACCTGAAGCAGACTGCTCAAGAAAATCCAACAAGGTTTGATCCTCAACGCTGAAATCCGGACTACCAGAAACCCATTGCGTTCCAGGATGGAAATCAGGTTCGTCATAAACGACCCTGGTAATCACCCCTCCAGCATTTAATACCCAGTCAAAACCGGCTCTTGAACCAATTGCATTTACACGAAGTCCATTTGATGAGTACGATACACTAATCGGAAGGTTGAGGTTTTTGGTTGTAATAGAGGACAATGGGATATCTAAATTCAAAGCACCTGTAGAGTGACTTATTGGAATATCTCCATACCTACCTAATTCCGCAGAATTTGGGGAAGGTGGCAAAATCGATGGATTCTCAACTGTCTCTTGAGCCAACGCTTTGCAAAATAAGAAGCTAATAAATAGGGTAAGTAGTACATTAATTTTATTCATCGTATTCCAAAAAATATGTTAAAAATTATAGCTCTCAAATTAGGTTACAACCTTATTTTTTTGGGACAAAGTAACAAAGGCCCAGGTGCATTCCGATGGTAGATGGAAGCGAAAGCTGCATGGTCACAGTTTGAGGAATCATTTAGGGGTTCATCATCATTTGAGTAATTGCCAACTTTCATAGCGACAAATATACAATTGTCGTATATATCCGACAAGTAAAAGCTCAATAGAAATTTAGATTGCCCCCTGTGAAAGGGGATCTGAAAGAAGCATTTGGTAAAGTTATCCGTGAAGTCCGGGAGGATGCCGGGCTAAGCCAGCAGGAACTTGCGGATTACTCTGATGTAGACAGGACCTATATTTCTGACCTTGAACGGGGATTATACTATCCTTCTTTGAATACTGTATATAAATTAGCTGAAATTTTAAAGATTACACCCCACAAGCTAATCCAAAAGGTTGATGTGTTTCTGAAACTTCATTAGCAGCCATTGTCTTCTATAATATAACCTTGTTCCGGAAAACAATACTTTCTCTTCACCGTCAGATTTGAAGTAGCACCCAAACCAGGCAACACATTATACAACTACACCACTTTCTTCCGTATCAACTTTGCATACGTCCGGCTTACCGGGAAACTTTTTCCATTTTGCATCTTCACCACCATTCCGCCATTGAAATGTTTTTCAATTTCTTTCAAATACGAGATGTTGATAATCGTGCTGCGGTGTACGCGGATGAAAATTTCGGGATTTAAGATTTCTTCCAGCTTCCCAATTCCAGAGGAGCTAACAAATTGATCAGTCTTGGTACTGAGTATGGTGTAGTCACCGGATGCTTCCAGGTACACAATATCTTCAACAGGCAGGTTGAGCAACTTTTCAGACTTCTGTACAAAAATGTGCGAGTCGTACGAAGTTTTGTTTTCTGTTTTCATGTTGCGCAAAAGCTCGCCAACATTGTTTTGCTCCATTTGCATGCGGTTCACAGCGCGGTCAATGGAGAGTTTGAACCGCTCCTGGTCCAACGGCTTTAGCAAATAATCAACAGCATTTTTTTCAAACGCTTGTATTGCATATTGATCGTAGGCTGTTGTGAAAATTACATGTGGGTCATGGCTGATTTCATCGAGCACATCAAAGCCGGTCATGCCCGGCATTTGTACATCCAGAAAAATAAGATCAGGCTTTAAGTCATCAATTGCATCAACGGCATCGCTTCCTTTCGAACACTCCCCTATGATTTCGATCGTGTCGAGTTCACCCAGGTACTCTTTCAGCAGGTCGCGCGCCAATTGCTCATCGTCTATTATTATGCAGGTAATTTTCATGTGTTTATGTTTAATTTTTACGGTCACATGGAATTCGCAATATTGATATTCATCCTCGGTTGGTGTTTTTCAATCATGCTCATTTCATGTGTTTATAATTTTTTTGTTTGATGTTACAGGAATGGCCTGAAAATTATTTGGTGCAAAGATTTTTTGGCCGTTTCCTATTGGTTTGAAAATTTATTTATAACTAATTTAATTTGAAGATATATTAAACCGCCTCGCTTTCCAACTGTTCGGTTTCTTCAAATTCTTGCAATTGCTCACCTTCTTCAAAAGGAATAAAGAAACTCACAGAGTACCCCCATTCTGTTGAGCGGATCCGAAGCCCGGAGCCGGGCCCGAAAATACTTTTCAACCGTTGATCTGTATTTTTCATCCCTACTCCACTAGAACTTCCGTCCATTACTTTTTTTGAGTTTAATCCTAAGCCATCGTCTTTCACTTCAAAGAAAATCATATTGTTGAAACGCTTCACCGTTAGTACAATTGTTCCACCATCATCTTTCGGGCCAATTCCATATTTTACAGAATTCTCGACAAGGGGTTGTAAAATCATGGGAGGGATACGGATACTTAAACACGAAAAATCAATTTGTTTTCTAAATTTCAACCGTTCACCAAACCGCACCTGCTGGATACGGATAAAATTTTCAATGAAGTCGAGTTCGTGGATCAGCTTGACTTTTTGATCACCATGCGAATCCAATGCGTAGCGAAAAATATCAGAGAGTTGCGTGATTACCCTTCGTGCTTGCTCTTTGCTTGAACCCACCAACATGTTGATGGAGTTGAGGGTATTAAAAAGAAAATGGGGATTGATTTGTGATTTCAACAAGGAGATTTCCATTTCCTTGTTTTTAAGCGAAAGCTCACTTTTTTCCTGTCCTTGTTTTTGCTGTCCTTCAAAGTAGCGGATCACATAATACACGGCTATGGTGATTACATATTGATCATGAAAATGCAATCCTTCCCACTTCAACAAACCAAGCAAGTGGTCTTTCCATTGATCATAATGTATGTAGCCTTCCAGATAGTCCTCCAAATAGTAGGAGAGTGATCCCATCACAAGGAAATAAACCATTGCCCCTGCTATATGCCCGATTACTTGTAAATAGATTTTGAAATTGAATAGCCAGCGGGTGTATAAAAAGATAACCGGGATGAGCACAACCAATGCTTCGAAGAGGTATAGCGCATTCCAAAAAACATAGGCATGTGGGTTTTCAAAATTCCATTCTACGATTGTCCCGACCATAAAATTGATAGCATACCATAAGCAGAGGAGCAAATAGGCCCGTTTCCAGATTTTTGGTATGGAGTCGTACAATGTCATGACGCAAATTCCACATTAAAATTATGGAATGGAAGCGAAAACCGTTTAAGTATTTCTTTGGGCGGTAAATTTGCAAAAAGGGGGTTTATCATACGTGGCATTTGAAAGACCCGTTCATTTACCCATCTTTAAAGTCTGATAATCGATTTTCTATAGATGCGCGCTGTAATCTTGGCAATATGTCTGGTCTATTCCTTACCGGGTTGGTCACAACAACTAACAATTTCCGGGAAGGTCCAGGATATTGAAACGGGTGAGCCGCTTGAGTTTGCGTCCATTGGTATCAGGGGAAAATCAGCAGGGACCGTCACGAATTTACAAGGGGAATTTGATTTTCACTTCCCGGAAGAATACCGGAACGAAATCCTTACCGTGAATATGCTGGGATATAAAACTTACGAAGCTCCGGTCTGGACAATTTTAGGAGGGGTCCAAAATATACGCATGGAAAAATCCCCGACTATATTGGAAGAAGTGACGGTTTCCGATTCGCTAAGCGGAGGTGATATTTTGCGCATTGCGTTTTCACGGATTGAAACCAATTTTCCGATGACCCCCTTTTTATTGGATGCGTTTTACCGGGATGTAAAAAAAGTGGGGGGCACGTATATCTCGTTGTTGGAAACGGCAGTACAGATTTATGATGAAGACTATGCCGAACCACGGAATAAAGGAAAGCTGCGCGAGCATGTACGGTTGATCGAAGTTAGAAAAAGTTTGGGGTACGAAAGCAAATTCACAAAGTACTTTGATCAGGACAATCTATTGGAAGATTTGCTTTTGCACAATAATATCCGGTACCGTCAGATTGAGCTAAGGGAAGAATTCTATTTAAGTATGGACCGCGACAAGGATTCATATTACAATGATCACCCGATTTATGTAGTTTCCCACAATTCCGCATTTCGATTAAAATTTTATATTGATAAGTTGGACTATTCAATCGTTCACCTGGAATATGAAACCGGTTTTTCAAATGATGAAGCGGGAAGGCGGAAAGGCCTGGTTAGTCGATTTGCAGGGTTGAAGAAAACAATCGACTTTCGGAAGTATGAAGGAAAAATGTATTTGAACTACATTACCATTACTTCAAAAGTGAATTGGTACGACTCAAAAACAAACGAACTGAAATTTGAGAGTGAGCTTTTTCAGCAATTGCTGGTCAATAAAATCCATACCAATACCCGGGTGCGCATTAGTTCTACAGAGAAAATGAAAAACTACGGATTGCAATATCAGGATCAGCAGTATAACAAAAAGTTTTGGGACAATTATAATGTGATCAAAGAAACCCCGCTCGATATTCAAATCAAGGAAGACTTAGAGAAGGTTGCGGTCCCGCTCGACAAACAATTCAAAGGCGAACACTAGATAATTTGCGGATGTGAAAATTTGAAAATGTGCTGATTTATTCGGTTTATCTAATTTACCTTAAATCTAGAATCAGCAAATTTTCGGGTGTACGACAAAAATCTGTTATTGCTCGCGAAGCGAGCCTTTGCGGCCTAAAAATGTTCACGCAAAGGGCAAAGGCACTTCGCTTTGGCACAAAGAACGCAAGGAGTCAAGCTTGGCGAACTTTGCGTGATATGACTTTGCGGTCTTTGCGTGAAAAACGGAAATCTGTCGTGCACCCAAATTTTCACATTTATTAATTTTCTAATTGAGCCCAGCCAACGCCTCTTTCATCCGCTTCAATGCTTCACGCAAATCATTTTCGGAAGCCGCATACGATAAGCGAATGCAATCCGGATTTCCAAAAGCATCACCCGTTACCAATGAGACATGCGCCTTCTCCAACAAGTACAGGCACAGGTCATCACCATTTGTAATCTTAAAATCACCATTTGATTTCCCGTAAAAAGAACTTACATCCGGAAAGAAATAGAAAGCCCCTTCCGGGTAATTGGATTTTATTCCGGGAATATCTTTTAACAATTCATACACGATGTCCCTTCGCTTTTTGTATTCCTCCACCATTTTTTTGGTAGGCGCCAGGTCACCGGAAATTGCGGCAAGTGCGGCACGTTGGGCAATCGAACAATTGGCCGAGGTAATTTGTCCCTGTACTTTGCTACATCCTTTTGCAATCCATGTAGGCGCGCATAAGTACCCAACACGCCAGCCGGTCATTGCAAATCCTTTTGCGAAACCGTTAATGGTAATCGTGCGGTCAAACATTCCGGGGAAAGAAGCAATGCTCACCTGGTCTCCGGAAAAATTAATATGCTCATATATTTCGTCAGCAATGATCAACAAATCATCATGTTTTAGGATAACTTTTGAAATGGCCTCCAATTCTTTTTTCGAAAAAACCGAACCTGTTGGATTGCACGGGGAAGAGAAGATAATCGCCCTTGTTTTAGGAGTGATCGCAGCCTCCAGTTGCCCGGCAGTCACTTTAAAATCGGTTTCAATTCCACCTTTCACTTCTACCGGGGTGGCTTCCGCCAGGCGAACAAGGGCATCATAGCTAACCCAATACGGTGTGAAGATGACCACTTCATCGCCCGGGTTTAACAAGGCCAGCATCACATTGGCGATCGATTGCTTTGCACCATTGGAAACAACAATGTTATCGGCAGTATAGGGCACGTCATTTTCAACCGTGTATTTTTTTGCCAATGCTTCGCGCAAATCCTGGTAACCGTTCACGGGAGGGTAGGCAAAATACTTTCCGGTATCAATTGCATCTTTCGCTGCATCACAGATGTGCTGCGGGGTTTTAAAATCGGGCTCACCAAGACTGAGGCTAATTACATTGATGCCACGCGATTTAAATTCACGGGCTTTTGCTGCCATGGCCAATGTAGCGGATTCTTGAATGGCTTCGATTCTTTCGGAAAGACGGGTTTTCATACGTTTCTAAAATTCTTATCTGATAATGAAAATCAAACTTACTCAAGAAATGGAAATTAATAGGAAAGGTAGCCTGTGTAAAATGGAATTATTGTAAAGATCCTAAATGAATGGGTTTCGAAATCGATTGCTTGTAATAATTCGTCTAGCTGAAGAGTGTTCTCCCCTGGATACTTCTTCCCAAAGTAATCTCATCAGCATACTCAAGATCGCCACCCACAGGAATTCCCCGCGCAATGACACTCAGCTTTAATGGCAATGCCTGAACCCGTTTATGAATATAAAATGCTGTAGTGTCCCCTTCCATGGTAGGACTTAGCGCGAGGATCACTTCTTTTATTTCGGATTGCCCGTGGTTCAACCGGTCCACAAGGGATTCAATTTTTAAATCCGAAGGCCCAATTCCCTGAATAGGGGAAATCACCCCGCCCAACACATGGTAAAGGCCCGAGTACTGTGATGTGTTTTCAATGGCCATCACATCGCGTGTATCTTCCACAACACACAAAATACTTTTATCGCGTCTGTGGCTGGTGCAGATCAAACAAACTTCCTGATCCGAAATGTTATTGCAGGTAGCACAAAACTTTATCTGCTCGCGCATGCGTGATAAAGCTGAAGTAAGGTCGGATGTGTTTTCTTTTTTCTCTTTGATTAAATGCAAGACGAGGCGCAATGCGGTTTTTTTTCCAATTCCCGGAAGCTTCGCCATCTGGTTAACGGCCTCTTCGATTAGTTTGGAAGGGAACTCCACGCGTTGAAATTTAAAGATGGAAATTAAAGTATCCGTGCATCAATACCCGCCTCGCAGATGGACTCGCGCATGGGCTTTAGCTCATCATATAAGCCGGATTTCACACTGCACTTCCCTTTGAAGTGGATGATCCAGGTACATTGTTCTGCTTGTTCCGCAGTGTGTTTGCAGACTTTGATGAGGGTTTGCGTAACGTGTTCAAACGTATTGATATCATCATTGAAAACCACAAGCCCCATAAGGTCGGTGGTTTCAATCGCCTCTAATACCTCTACCGATGTCCCTTCCTGATATGAAAAATCCATAGCGAAAATGAAATTTTTTGTAAAGGTAAACAATTTGAAAAGTTTATACGTGCCCCCTCAATTTGGAATTAACGTCATTTCCTTACTTTTTGCACTTTGATAAACCCGGTTCCCATGACCCCAACACTCGTCATTGTCATTATAGCAGTCTATTTTTCCCTTTTGATACTTATCTCCTATTTCACTTCAAAAGGAGCGGATACCAATACTTTCTTTACCGCTAACCGGCAATCGCCCTGGTTTTTGGTAGCATTTGGAATGATTGGCGCATCCTTATCGGGTGTAACTTTTATTTCTGTTCCCGGCAATGTTGGTAAAATCGGCTTTGGGTACTTTCAGATTGTGCTGGGGTACCTGGTTGGTTATTGGGTGATCCTTGGCGTATTAATGCCGCTTTATTACCGCCTTAATGTTATTTCCATTTACTCATACCTCGAACAACGTTTCAGTTTCTGGTCGTACAAAACCGGGGCCTTTTTCTTCATCGTTTCAAGGACGATCGGGTCTGCTTTACGCCTTTACCTGGCCGCCACTGTACTCCAACTTTTCTTGTTCGATGATTGGAATGTGCCGTTTATTGTTACGGTTGCCATCACGATTGTATTGATTTGGTTGTACACTTTCCGTGGCGGGATCAAGACCATTGTGTGGACGGATACTTTTCAGACTTTCTTTTTGGTTTCTGCGGTTTGTATTTCAGTGTATTTGGTTGCCCAGCGACTTAACCTTTCATTTGGTGGCATGGTGGATTTAATCCGGGAAAGTGGCTACGCAAAGATGTTTTACTTTGATGATTATAAGAGCACCCTGTTTTTTCCAAAACAATTTCTGGGTGGGGCCTTTATTGCGATTACGATGACCGGGATGGACCAGGAGATCATGCAAAAAAACCTAACGTGCAAGAACATTGGTGATGCCCAGAAAAACATGTTTTGGTTTAGCTTGATACTCGTATTTGTAAACCTATTGTTTTTAACGCTAGGCGCTTTGCTTTATATCTACAGTGCGCAATATCAAATTCCACTTCCGCAATTTACAGACGAACTTTACCCACGGCTTGCCCTTAATGATTTTGGATTGTTGGCGGGAATATTTTTCCTGTTAGGGATTATTGCTTCATCTTTTGCAAGTGCTGATTCTGCCCTGGCGGGGTTGACCACTTCCTTTTGTATTGACTTTTTAAACTTCAGCAAAAAAGCGGAAATACAACGGAACCGTCAGAAAACCATGGTACATATTGGGTTCTCCCTACTCTTTCTCATTATCATTGTTATTTTCAAGGAAATCAATGAGCGGTCCGTAATTGATGCCGTGTTGAGTGTTGCAGGATACACGTATGGCCCGCTGCTTGGGTTGTTTTCATTTGGCTTGTTTACGAAGGTTCGTGTACGCGATCGGATTGTCCCGGTGATTTGCGTTGTTGCTCCTTTGCTCTCCTATATCATTAGTTTGAATGCACCCAACTGGTTGAACGGATATCAAATCGGGATTGAGATTTTGATTGTGAATGGCTGCATCACCTTTATTGGCTTGTGGCTTTCTTCTATTGGATTGGAAAAGGAAAAGGCCGTTCCAAATTCTGGAACGGCCTAAACCCGATTAAAACCAACCCCACTTATGGTTGCACACTGCACACCATGCAGTTGTGTCTATTTCTTTGCGTAATGAAACTCTTCTTTTTGTTTCCCCTTCGTTACCCTTATTGTATAAGAGCCTTCTTTTACATCGCTAAAATCAATGATCATTTTGCGCTTGGCTAAAATCTGGGAGGTTAGGACAACATCGTTGCCGTAAACCACTTCTACATTCGCACCCAAAAACTTTTTGCTTGACTTAAAAACAAAAAGGTTTTTGTCTTTGATTGCTTTTGATTCTATTGGGTCTGTTGCCAGGGCGGTGGCAATGCTGCACGTTGAAATAATGAAGACTACAAAAAATGATTTTAGAGGGTTTTTCATGGTTATTTGTCGCTTTTGTAAATACATTGTTCCAAAAGCTGTGCCATGAAAGAAATACCCAAAACTCCCAATTTTGAAGGTAGGGACGTTTGGTTTGTCTTGATTTGGGAAGCTCAAATCCCGATGTGGATGATTAAAGCAATTCTTTGGCCGGATCCCAGAATAGGTCGGTGAATTGTTGTATTTGGTCGTTGACCACCCGTACGCCCTCTTTCTCCAATAGCTTTTGCATGGTGTCTGGAGCCTCAAAATGATGTTTTCCTGTAAGTAATCCATTTCGATTCACAACACGTTGTGCGGGTACGTTTTCAGGGGAGTTGTTCATGGCCCATCCAACCATGCGCGCACTCATTTTAGTGCCTAAATAATTGGCAATCGCACCATAGGAGGTTACGCGCCCTTTGGGAACAAGGCGGACAACCTCATATACGTCCTCAAAAAAATTCGTTTTATCGGATTTGCGTTTCATGTGTGTCATGTCATTACCAATAGTCTTTATAAATTTACGGCCAATTTAATACTGCCCTTGAGACCTATTCTAAAAATTTTATTGCTGAACTTTATTGTCATCACCGCATGGGGACAAGACCCGTACGAATTAGTCTTGCCTGATTCGCTTAACTGGCGGCAGTTTAAAGAGGACAAGGAGATTGCCTTTCAATTGTCAAACACAACCCCTGAAGTCCCGGTTGTTTATTCTTTGGAGGGACCGTCCGGTTTAAATTACCAATTTGATTCCCTGGGGCGTTTTTGTTGGAAACCTTCTTTTGATTTGGTAGATCGGCTCGAAGAATCCAAAGATTTAAAATTTATTTTCCAGGCCGACTGGAAGGATGGCAACCGGTATCGTAAAACAGTCACCTTTACAGTGTACCATGTAAACAGGCCCCCTATAATTGAAGAGCTGCCTGTTTTTTATGTAAAACAATCTTCACAGAACACGTATCAAATACCAACCAAGCATGTGTATGACCCGGATGGTGATCCGGTGGTGGCGATACCAATCAGTTCCCAAATGCCGGAAGGAGCCAACCTTTCTTCACTTGGCGTGTTGACCTGGAACACAACACGCAGTCAATTCAATTCCTTAAAAAACAAACCACTGACCCTTGAATTCCTGGTTCAGGACCAACCCCATAAAGCAGAAACGAAAGGTTCATTAAAAATTGCGCAGACCCAGTTGGACCTTCCTCCTGAGATCATCACCGTGCCGGGCGATTCCGCCTACATCATCAAGGAAGATGAGACCATTAATATTAAATTGTATATATCGGATCCGAATGGCGATGATAATGTGCGCGATGTAGGTTTTGTATCGAGTGATTTTCGGGTTGCCAAATCGTTGTTCAAAGAAAACACACCCGTTCAATACGAATTTACCTGGACACCCGGCTACGATTTTGTAGATGACATTCAAAAAACCCTTCCAACCGATGTTATTTTTTATGCGCTTGACAATTCGAACAACCGCGTAGAAAAGAAAATTAAAATTACCGTGTTGGATGCTGAGAACATGGCGAAGAAAGATGCCCATCTTTACGACAAGTATAGGGCGATGCTTTTAGATGGAACCCTCTTGATAAATCAATTGGACGACAATCAAAAGAAACTAAATAATGATTATAAGAAAGCGAAGAAAGGAAAAAAGAACCGCTCGATCCTGAATGCGAGTTTGGGTGCGGCCACAGGTTTTTCCCCGCTGGTGTTTGAAGCTGACCAGGCAAAAATTGTGTCGGGTGTTGGTGGAACAACCGTACTTACGTTGGGCACCTTAGAGGCCACAGAAGTAATCGGCCGGTCGAAGGAAAATATTTTAGAAAAAATCAAAATTGGTATTGATATCCGAAACAAAGTTCAGTCGAATGGTGATGAGTTTGCGAGAAAGTACACTTTGAAATCATCCAGGCGCAGTAGTGAATTTGATAAGGATATTGAAAAACTTCGCACTACAATCCATGATCAGCGGATTGTGTTGCTCGAACTGGAAGCATATCGAAAAAATGCAGAGATCCTTAGCGATAAGCAAATCAAAAAAGTATTTGTTGACTTTGCTATCAACGAAGAGTAATCACCGATTTTTTTTCCTGAAAGCGAAAGTTTTTTAGTAAGGAATAACTTTATATATCTATCGCGGAGAACGGTGTTAAAATTCTTCATCAATCAAATCCTTGTTTGCAATAGCATTGTGGAGAAAACTGTGGTGAGCCTCACGCTTCGTAATTTGCAGTGGCCCTGCCCATAGTCACCCCTTTCGTACATACATAGACTTGAGCGCCATCGCGCCAAATCCTTCTATCTTACAGTCAATGTTGTGATCTCCGCTGGTGAGTTTTATATTTTTCACTTTGGTGCCCGCCTTTATGGGTTTAGGCGCACCTTTCACGGGCAGGTCTTTGATCAGTATTACAGTATCGCCATCCTGTAATACATTGCCATTGGCATCTTTTACGATGAGTGAATCCGCATCTTCAACAGTTGCCGTTTCGCGATGTTCTTCAGGACTCCATTCGTAGCCACATTCGGGGCACATCATAGATGTTCCGGTAGGGTATCCATAAGGAGAATTGCATTTGGGGCATTGGGTTGATTCAGGCATACAATGATTTTTTGTAAAGATACCAAAGTCGTGTGACCCGAAAACACTTTTAATTGGCCCTATGATTTCAAATGTCCAAAAATTGAATGGGTGGAACCAAAATTAATCTATCGTTTTTAATGGTGCTGGCAACTCAACTTTCAGAACTTTGTCCTATCAGCTCCACCTGCTCCATGCCATTTTTATCTTTAAACTTAATCTGAAGTGTGCGCGAGACATACGGCTTAACCAATGGCAGATCATCAATTGTCATCGCGAGTATTACACCCAGGGTTTTGAAATGATGACTATGCCGCCAAAACGATTCAACATCCTCGAAGGCCTGTTGAACAACTTTTTTATGCGACAGCGTGCTCTTCGCATCATTGCCATTTGCAAGTCGTTCGAACCCGGAAGCTAACCGTTCCAGGGCTTGGCGCGTATTCGGATTGGTATTTAAAATGAACCCGAAGGAATCAAATTTTGTGATGCCTTTTTTATAATCACGTTCTGCTTCTGCCAACTTCTTATCTGCCCCTTTTAAATTCCAATATGCACTGTTGGCAAACACATGACCTTCCTGATAAGGACTTCCTTTTTGTAAGTACTCCAGCCACAAAGGGGCATACAGTTCAGTTCTATTTTTAATATCATTTCTTCCTACATAAGCGTCCCACGGTGGGAGTGCCTTGGCCAGGGCTTTCGCTACCAACTTTTCTTCCTTGCAGAATTTAGCAAGAGCGCGTAGCATCATTTCAAATCCCAGATGGTCAATTCTGAATTCACAGGACAATTGTACATTCCTTGTGTTTCGTAATTCGGTTGTCCACTCTCTAGTCTTCTCCTCAATTATTGGCTCTGGAATGATCCCCCAAACACATGCCATATCAAGAAATTTAGCCAGCTTCCCAGATGAAATTTTTTTCTCCTGTTGTTGCCAACCCAAAAACAAAGAGTAGTCAAACGCGTTGGCAAGGTCACTTGAAGTGAAGTCAGGTGTTTCTGCGCATAAATCGATATTCCTTTTTCTGGAATCGTTAAACGCGGCATCGGTATAGGATCGCTTTGAATCGTATGCAACCTTCCTTTTTCCCGTTTCATTTTCCTGCTCAATAATTTTAAATTTTCTATCCTTCTCTGTGGATGCTTTCCATTTTCCAAAGCCTATTGAAAATCCCGTTGTTGAATTTACTTCGAGTATATCTGTATTTAAAAATGTGGCATTCTTCAATAGGTTTTCTTTCTTCCTGACAGAATCCTGGAGGGTGTCCACTTTCATTTTTAACAAATCGCGATGGAATTTTTCAATCCCCTCCTCATTGATTTCAGCGGAAAATAATACCGATCGTGTGTCAATGCGGTTGTAATCGTAACGTGCGCTTGCTTGCACTTTTGATTCAGATAACGCTATCAACTTTTCACCGATACCTGTTTTTATTTTTTCATAGTTGTCTTTCAGTTTGTTAAATGTACCAGGCCCTTCCCATCCGAACCGGTCTGCGATTTGATCAATAATTTTCTTTTCGTCCTCTGACAGTTTGGAAGATGCTTTTTCTATTATCTTTTTCACGCGGGATTCCGGTTCACCAATCAATCCTTCTACCAACCGGGTTAAGACATTCGCAAACTCTTCACTGTTTTCTACTTCTGCACCCAGCTTGGCTCCAATAGATGCGCCTTTCGTACTGGTCTTGTTTTTTTTAATGTGGATAGTAAAAACGGATTTGCTTTTTCGTGCAATAAAAACGTTAAAGCTATCTTCAATTTTAATGGTAAAACCGGCAGACATCTCAGCGCCCATCCTAATTTTTATAATTGGTAAATTGGTGATGATGGAATTGAAAGACGAAAGGCCCGCAGAAACGACATCCGACCACTTCACCTTTATTGAGGCTTGAATGGTACCACCAAATGATAAGGACACCCCCTCACCAATATCCAATGATTTTATCTGGCGAGATGAGAAAATCGATTTGAAGTTTGTAGCATCTGATAGCAATGCCGCTTCCAGTTTCTCTGTGGGCAGATGCTTTCGGTAAACGGAGGATGATATTTTCCGATCGGCTGAAAAACCAAATCCAAAATTATTGACATCAATACCGGACTCCGTTTTTATGCCCACCTCTGCAGAATATTTTAACCAGGCATGGGATGGGTCAAAAATTATCAAGGCAGGCTCTTCGATCCCTAACAAGGTATCCGGATTTTCTTTATCAAAATCACTGGCAGCATTGAACAATTCCGTATGCGCTGTGCCATTCACCCCAAACGTAAAGTGGATCTTATCGCGAGCGTATTTTTCCTCAACAATGGCAGGTTTATCAAAGTTATATTCACCGAGTGCTACGGGTATTTCACCACTATCCAATTGATGGTTTAAATATTTTTCCATGATTATTTATCAGGTTCGTGACTTCCTCAGCGCCCCTCCTTTTTCATAGATGGGGAAGCTTTTATGTGCTCCTTTTATCTTTGGAGATGAAAAAAACCCACCATCCACAGCAAGATGTGGATTGATGGGCTCTTAATTCAATGTAGTGAGGATCACATGTTTTTCAAAAGAATGCGTTATTAAAACTTTTAAAAGTCGCATTAACGCCTGATAGTGAACATTGACTGAATTGTTTCCAAGACGAAGTGATTTCCAATGAAACTGCCACGCTCCGCCCAGACTGTTCTGATTTTAGAGTACTCACCAGAAATATGCTATTTGGTGAATGATTTGGTATGCCCGAAAACAAAAAACCCCGAAATCAGCTAAATTTCGGGGTTTTGTATGCCTTTGGAGGGCTATTAGCAGAGGAGGAGGGATTCGAACCCCCGGAACCTTGCGGTTCAACGGTTTTCAAGACCGCCGCATTCGACCGCTCTGCCACTCCTCTGTAGACCGGTCTTTCAACAGGACTGCAAATGTAGAGGATAATTCATTTTGCGCAAATACCACCCCTTAGATTTTCCGCTTTCGCGAGGTCAACAATGCTTTCGTACGGATCGCATCGTGGATGCTCACATTGATCTCGTAGCCAAACAGTAGCACTACCGTTACCAGCTGAATCCAAATCATAATCGCGATGAGTGCCCCGATCGAGCCGTATACTTTGTTGTATGTACCGAAATTGTTGATGTAAAATGAAAATCCATACGAAACCAACAGACACAACAAGGTAGCAACCAATGACCCGATCGAAAAGAAATTCCAATTGTAATGAATGGCCGGCCCGAAATAGTAGATAAAGGCAATCGCCAAAAAGAAAGCAATAAAGATGACGGCAAATCTGATGAACAAAAGAAAATCGATTGAGATGTTTTCCATCCAACCAAATTCTGATGCATAGGTAATCACCAATTGACCAATTACCAGCAGACTGGTTGCCAATAGCAATACAATGATTAGCGTAAAGGTGAGTCCGGTGGCAATCAAGCGCATCTTGATCGCCCCTCTTTTTTCAATCGTTCTGTAGCAGGCATTAAAGGCACGCATCAACGACATCATACCATTTGTGGCGAGATACAATGAAAATACAAACCCGAACGTCAGCAACCCTCCGCGTGTATTGGAAATCATATCCTCTACGGTGCCTGAAACTGTGGAGCCCATGGATGCCGGGATCATTTCCTGAACATAGCCCATAATCGTTGCCCGGTTTAATGTTGGAAAAACTTTGCTGATATAGGGTGTAAGGGTGAACAAGAAAAGGATGCCCGGGAAAATCGCCATGATAAAATTGAACGCTACGCCATTGGCACGATCCACAATTTTATCTTTCTCAAGATTTTTAGAGAACGTTTTTGCAATTTCATACAACGATAGATTGTCGTAGCGCTTGAATTGGATACGCCTCATCCATTGGATGACGAAGTATCCGGGTGTCCATGCGAGAATAAAACGCCTGATCTTAAAGTTCATGTGAAGTAGGGCTCCAATACATCCATCATTTCCTTGGGCGGCCTGCAAGGCCTTCCCGATTTTTGGTCCACAAAAGCCAATCGTGTTTCGCCTGTATGGATCAGTGTATTTTTCTCATTGAAGATTTCGTATTCGAACGTGATCCGCACACCGGGCTTCTCTTTAATATGGGTCACAATTTTCAAAAGCTCGTCATACCTCCCCGGCTGTATAAATTTGGATTTGTTTTCCAACACGGGCATGATAATCCCCATGGCTTCAATCTCCCGATAGGTAAGCCCCAACTTTCGTAAACTTTCAACGCGCGCTACTTCATAATACATTGCGTAGTAGCCATAGTACACATATCCCATCTGGTCAGTTTCCCCATAGCGTACACGAAGTGTCGTTTCAGCAGTATACATTATTTACTGGCGTTTCTCGCTTTTCGTTGTTCGATTGTCAATGCGCGTTGATACCGTTGCGCATTTCGTAAATGATCATTGTAGTTGGAACTAAAGTTATGATAGCCTGAAAAATCTTCCTTCGCACACATGTAGATGTAATCACTGGGCTGGTAATTCAGCACTGCATCAATGGAAACAATTTCGGGCATATTGATCGGCCCGGGTGGCAACCCTGCATATTTGTAGGTGTTGTATGGCGATTCAATTTCTTTATGCTCATTTAAAACACGCTTCAGTGTGAAGTCACCAACAGCAAAAACCAAGGTTGGATCCGCTTGTAGCGCAATCCCTTGTTTCAATCTGTTGATATAGAGCCCTGCAATGATAGGCGCCTCATCCCTTTTTATGGATTCGGCCTGAACAATGGAGGCGAGGATTGAGACTTCAATCCGTGTGAGCCCGATTTTTGCAGCTTTGGCAGTACGTTCTTCATTCCAAAATTTCCCATACTCATTGTGAAAGCGATCCATCAGGTTTTCACCGGAGGTATTGTAATATATTTCATAGGTGTTGGGTACGAACATGGTCAAAATGTTATTGGCATTGAAACCGTATGGGTTGTTCATGGCAAACGATATCAATGCAACTGAGAATTCATCGGGTGTGATACTCAAGTGGCGGGTGATTTTTTCGGCCAGCTCACTGGTCAGCCGAACATTATTAAAACTAACCCGAACAGGCACCTGGTTCCCACCGCGCAGCATATTTAAAACCTGCCGGTTGGTCATACCACTCTTTAAAATGTAGCGGCCCGGTTTAATTTGTGTATCATAGTCCATAATTTTGGCCATGAAACTAAAACTTACCAGGTCTTGTGCGATCATGCCTTTTTGAAATTCATCCTGGATGTTTTTAAATGTTGCGCCCTCGTGTATCACAAAGACCCGATCATCTTTCCCGACAAGGATGTTGGGCGTAAACACAATTTGATAACCATAGTACGTAAAGGTTATCAACAGGATTGAACCAACAAGAAAAAGTATAAGCCCTTTAAGGTTTTTCATTTAAAAATTATTTTCAAACAAAAGTAATAAATGCTTCCCACTATTTATGGTTTCAATATATTCCAACTACATTTAAACACATGCCGGCAACTTTTTTACAGATACACCCCAAAAACCCGGAGCCCCGAAAAATATCCCAGGTTGTGGATGTGCTTCAAGGGGGAGGGATAATTATTTACCCAACCGATACCATTTATGGAATTGGGTGTGACTTGATGAATAGAAAAGCAATTGAACGGCTCTGTTCTATAATCAACATTAAACCCCAAAAACTTGATTTGTCGTTTATTTGTTCTGGCCTCGCACATATTTCTGAATTTGTGAAGCGGATCGATACGCCTGTATTTAAGGTTATGAAGAAATCACTGCCCGGGCCGTATACTTTTTTATTGGAGTCGAGTAGCAGCGTGCCCAAGATTCTGAATGTGAACAAAAAGGTGGTGGGCATCCGTGTTCCCGATCATGAAGTGCCCCGCATGATTGTGGACCAATTGGGAAATCCATTGATCACGTCTTCTATTAAAGATGATGATACCATCAAAGAATATACAACCGACCCTGAAGAAATCTTTGAAGACTTTAAAAATCAGGTGGACCTTGTGATTGACAGCGGGGCCAGTGGAAATATTCCTTCCACTGTAATTGATTGCACAGGAAATGAAATGGTATTAATTCGCCAGGGACTTGGGCAATTTGATTTTTAGCCCTTTTTAATCGGTTTGCATTTCAATAGCGTATGATAACTATCTGCCAGTAAAGGTGACTCTTCCACAATTTCGAAACCGCTTTTTACTATCAATTTTTTCATTGCCTCCAAGCCGTACATTTTGCTGTTGCCATTGGCAATGGTAGTAAAGTAGAGACTTGTGCCCGTTAAGCAGTAGCGTGCAGCATCAAATTTTTGATTGTCGTAAAAAGGTTCAAGGATATACACCAATGTGTTTTCCGTACAAGCCGCATGCACACGTGATAGAATGGAGATAATTTCTTCTTCACTGAAGCAATCTAAAAACTGGCTCATCCAAAAAGCATTGGCCCCGGTTGGGATGACCGCATCTTTGTCCAACAAATTGATGGGATGAAAATCCACACGGTCTTCCAGGCCTTTGTTGCGGATATTTTTTTCGGCATCCCTTAGTTGCCCGGGAAGGTCCAGGATTTTTACCCGTAATTTTTCATTTGTTTGACAGCATTCAATTGCCCATTTGCCTGTATTGCCGCCAATATCAAATATATAGTTCGGCCCTTCTTTTAGGATGCTTTGCAATGCAGCTTTAAAAACCTGGTCAGAATAAAAGTGGTCAAAATCAAACCACGATTTTCTAAACTCTTCGCTGAGATGCGCAAGCCCTTCATAGACCGTTTTCCATTCCCCAAAGGCACGCAATCCTTCAGGTTTGCCATTGACGATGGAATCTAAAAGCACATTTCCTCCAACATAGCAAACATCATTGACGAAATTCAAATTCACAATTGACATCTCATCGGAATGGAACATCATTCCAATCTTTGTAAGCTTTACCCATTCATTTTCTTCAATCACAACAACGTTGGCGCTTTCGGCAGCTTCCAGTAAAACCCGCGCACCATAGTTTGATAATTTCAAACCGGTACACAAATCCGAAATCAAAACCCGGGGCCTGTGCCGGGCAATGTATTCGAAGGCGCCAAGTTTTTTAAGGGCAACAATCGTTTGAAAATAGAGTGGGCCGAATGCTAATTTTTGCGCTTCACTTTTCGCTTCCAGTATGGAGATGTTCTGAAGGGATTCCAAAATTTTCTGTTTTCTGCAAAAATAACAGAATAAGTGACTCTATAAATTATCTTGCAGTATGAACTGCGTGTTAATTGAACCCCATTATTTTCCCTCCATCCCTTATTTTAAAGCAGTTCATGGTTCAACTAAAATAATCCTTGAAGCACATGAATATTTTGTTAAACAAACCTATCGTAACCGGTGCGAAATAATTACCGCACATGGTGTGGAAAAGTTAGTTGTGCCGCTCACATCAAAGCATGGAAAAGTATACATCAAAGATGTTCGGATTGACTATTCGCAAAAATGGCTTCAAGGGCATTGGCGTACGCTTCAATCTGCATACGGAAAGGCACCGTTCTTTGAATTTTATTGTGATGAGCTTCGATCGATTTTGTTTTCAAAAAAAGAATTCCTTTTCGATTTAAATCTGGAACTGCTGACAATCTGTCTTAAATGGCTAAAGCTAAGTCCGGAAATATCAGAAAGTATGTCTTACGTAACGGACCCGGCTGAGGGGATTTTAGATTTGAGAAACGTGATCTGCGCGAAAAATAAGGATTTACTTCCCCACGGGCTTGATTCAGCTCCATACAGCCAAGTGTTTGGCAATATGTTTGCAAAGAACATGAGCCTGATTGACCTGTTGTTTTGTGAAGGACCCGGGGCGTTGGAAATCCTGAAGAGCTCATCGGGAATGAACAATTAATTACGACTACGCGTTTTTAACCTGATTCTAAATAAAGGGTTGAAATAGTTTAGAATCATCGAAAAACTTTACATTTACACTAATCTTTAGTTTGAAAAATATGGAGGCAAAATTTTCCAACCGAGTAAAAGAAGTTATATCCCTAAGTCGTGAAGAAGCATTGCGATTAGGCCATGATTATATCGGCACGGAACACCTACTGCTCGGCATGATCCGCGAAGGTGAAGGTGTTGCTGTAGGAATCTTGAAGAAGCTGGGGGTTCCGTTGGATGAACTGCGTGGCGAAATAGAAAAAATATCGAAAGGCACCGCCACACATGAAGTAAAAAACCTTGCGAACATCCCGCTTACAAAAGCATCCGAAAAGGTTTTAAAAATCACCTACCTCGAAGCAAAAATATTCAAAGCACAATTGATTGGCACAGAGCATCTTTTACTTTCCATCCTTCGTGATCAGGACAACCTGGCTACTCAAATTCTAAATAAATTTGATGTCACGTATGAAGTAGTGAAGGAGATGTTGGAATATCAAACGGAAAATCCGATGGCCTCTTCAGATACCGATGATCCGGATGATGACAGCGGCAAATTTTTTGGTGCGGGTGCAGGCGCAGGAAGTAGCAAAGAGAAAAAGGGAGCGGAAAAATCAAGGACCCCGGTGCTTGATAATTTTGGGCGTGACCTTACTAAAATGGCCGAGGACAATAAACTTGATCCAATAGTAGGTCGTGAAAAAGAAATAGAGCGCGTTGCGCAGATTTTAAGTCGAAGAAAAAAGAACAACCCAATATTAATCGGAGAACCCGGTGTTGGTAAAACTGCTATTGCAGAAGGGTTGGCACTACGGATTATCCAGAAAAAAGTATCGCGGGTTTTGTTTGGCAAACGTGTGGTCACTTTGGATTTGGCTTCGCTTGTAGCGGGAACAAAATACCGTGGCCAGTTTGAGGAACGCATGAAAGCTGTGATGAATGAACTTGAGAAGTCAGCAGATGTAATCCTTTTTATTGATGAGTTGCATACCATTGTTGGTGCCGGAGGTGCTTCTGGTTCGCTTGATGCATCCAACATGTTTAAGCCGGCATTGGCGCGCGGGGAAATACAATGTATTGGTGCGACTACCCTCGATGAGTATCGTCAATATATAGAGAAAGACGGTGCATTGGCACGGAGATTTCAAATGGTGATGGTGGATTCAACAACGGTTGAAGAAACCATTCAGATCCTCGATAATATTAAAGAGAAGTACGAAGACCACCACCATGTAACGTATACCCCTGAAGCAATTCAATCGTGTGTGAAAATGTCAGATCGGTATATCAGCGATCGCTATCTTCCAGACAAAGCAATCGATGTGTTGGATGAAGCCGGGGCACGCGTACACATGAACAATATCCATGTTCCTGAAGACATTGTTAAGCTGGAAGCAGCAATAGAAGATGTGAAGAAGGAAAAAAACCAGGTAGTGAAAAGCCAGAAATATGAAGAGGCTGCTCAACTGCGTGATAAGGAGAAAAAACTAATTGAACAGTTGGATATCGCCAAAGCCAAGTGGGAAGAAAAGACACGTACTGAAAAATATACTGTGAATGAAGATAACGTGGCAGATGTAATTGCCATGATGACCGGCATCCCCACGAAACGAATTGCCCAAAAAGAAGGAAGCAAGTTGCTGGGCATGGGTGATGAGTTGAGCAACAAGGTTATTGGCCAGGCGGAAGCAATCAAGAAATTGACCAAAGCAATCCAGCGGACACGCGTAGGATTGAAAGATCCTAAAAAACCTATCGGTTCATTTATTTTCCTTGGCCCTACCGGAGTTGGTAAAACCGAATTGGCAAAAGTATTGGCAACTTATCTTTTTGATAAAGATGATAGCCTTGTACGCATTGACATGAGTGAGTACATGGAAAAATTCTCTGTATCCCGATTGGTGGGAGCGCCTCCGGGATATGTAGGATATGAAGAAGGTGGTCAGCTTACAGAAAAAGTGAGACGCAAACCTTATTCCGTTGTGTTGTTGGATGAGATCGAGAAAGCGCACCCGGATGTATTTAATATCCTACTTCAAGTGCTTGATGATGGGATTTTAACAGACGGACTCGGACGTAGGGTTGATTTCAGGAATACAATTATCATTATGACCTCTAATATTGGGGTTCGCGACCTTAAAGATTTCGGATCGGGTATTGGTTTTGCAACTGCGGCAAGTGTGCAAGCAGATGAAGAACACATGAAGTCCACGATTTCGAATGCATTGAAAAAAGCATTCAGTCCGGAGTTTATCAATCGTCTTGATGATGTAATTGTTTTCAACTCGCTACAGCGCGAGCATATCCATAAAATTATTGATATTACCCTGAATAAATTATTTGAACGCATCATCCAACTTGGCTACAATGTTGAATTGACCGATGCTGCAAAAGATTTTATGTCAGAGAAAGGGTATGATCAGCAATTTGGCGCACGTCCGCTGAATAGGGCCATCCAACGTTACCTGGAAGACCCCATCGCGGAGGAAATCCTGAAAGGCGAAATTGTTGAGGGGGGGACCATATCGGCAGACCATGATGGAAAAAGTGAAGAATTGACCATTAAGATCAAAAAGCCAAAATCTTCCTCGAAAGAGAAGAAGGAATAATTAAATCATAAAACTGGATTAGGGAGGCTGTTTGCAAACACAGCCTCTTTTTTTTACAAATCTTAAGGTATCTCGCTAACTTTCAGGATCATCACGCGTATGCAGGGATAATGAAAATTATCGGCTATTTCATTTTTGGATTGCTTTTACTCTGTCACGGGTTTGGGTTTGGACAGGCTCAATATAAAATTGACAGCCTTCATCAGGTTTTAGGATCCGTTCATCAAACCAAGGACACCCTTCAGGTGGATGTACTTAATCAGATTGGATTTGAATATTGGACGATTGATCCTGCGAAATCAGAACGCTATGGAAAGGAAGCGCTGGCAATTTCAGAATCGATAAAATATACCCGTGGAAAGGCAATGGCGCATCGTGTTATCGGTGTATCGCATTGGTCGCGGGGGGATTATTTGAATGCATTGACCCATCTTTTTAAAAGTCAAAATTTTTATAAAGATTCAAAAGATTTATTGGGGGAAGCCAATAGCACCATGAATATTGGGATGGTCTATGCCGATCAAAAAGATTTCGGACGCGCGCTGGAGAATTACCAGTACGCCAATCAACTTTTTGAAAAGCTTGGCAAAAGGGACCGTATTGGGACCGCTTTCGATAAGATCGGTACGGTATATTTGGAAAAGGGTGACCTTGATAAAGCTTTTGATTATCTCCACCGTGGCCTTGAAATCCATCAGGAGAACAAATTTTTATTTGGGGTAATGGAGGCCTGCAACCGGTTGGGCCTGCTCTATAAAGAACGCGGTGAATACAATATGGCCATGGAATACCTGAAGCGGTCACGGGCAATTTCACTCGCGCATAACGACAATGAGCACATTACAAAAAACAATGAGAATATCGCCAGTGTATTTATCAAGCTTGGATTAATGGATAGTGCAAAATATTATCTGGATGAAGCCTATCCGATAGCCGTTACCGGGCAATACCACAAATGGTTGCGCGACATCCTTAAAGATTACCGCGATATATTTGTCTCAAAAAAAGATTATGAAAAAGCATTCCTCTACGGTGAACATTACGAAAAATTAAAGGACAGCATCTTTAGTGAAGAGAAGCGATCACAAATCACGAACCTTCAATTCGAACATCAAATGGCCCAACAACAACAAGCACTTAAGCTCCATGAAAAGCAAATTGTATTGTTGCAACAAGAAAAACGGTTGGAACGATTTTTAATTTTCGGGCTGTCGGGCGGTATTATAGCGCTGCTCGGAGGTGGTGTTTACTTCATCAGGCAGCAACGCATTCGCTATAGACAAAACCAGGGGATTGCGGAACGAAAAAGAAAGCTGGCAACTATAGAATTGGAAAATGCGAAACTTCGGGAGGATGAATTAAAAAAATCACTTGATTTTAAGAATAAAGAATTGACGAGCTATACAATAAATTTTATCCAGAAAAATGAATTGATTGAATCCATCCGACAGCAATTGGATGGACTAAAGAAAATAATCCCTGCTGAAGAGCTTAAAGGTATCAACACACTCATTAGAAAAAGCGCCAGTGTCGACAATGATTGGGAGGATTTTAAAAGGACTTTTGAGAATGTGCATCACAATTTCTTTGCAAAACTGTTGGATCAATATCCGGATTTAACCGCGGCAGAATTGCGCCTTTGCGCACTGATCTGTTTAAATCTTTCAATCAAAGAAATGGCATCTTTATTAGGGATTTCTGCAGATAGCGTAAAAACCGCCCGGTATCGTTTGCGCAAGAGGTTCAATTTAGGCCAACATCAGAACCTCACCGATTTTGTTATTGGGTTCGGATAACGGCTTTTTTGGTCGCTTGTACACCAATTGTCTACCGTTTTGTTCACCATTTGTTATTGGCAATTTCAAAAAACTTAACTTTAGGTAGCTTCCTTTGCAGAAATATTTTTTAGCAATATGAAATGGCCATTAAAATGCTTTGCACCAAACGCGCATGATTATTTTGGCCAGGCATATTTCCACTAGAAACAATTATCAACACATGAAAAAATCAAGAAAAATCAAATTGACGTTTGTCGGAATAGTGACAGGGGTGATTGCCTTCGGCTTTCTAATGAAGTCGTGTAAAAATGATCAATCCCTAAATTTTCAAGCGCCCTTGTTTGATAACCTGGGAGGGTTTAGAATTCCCGTGACAACGGAATCTGAATATGCCGGAAAGTTTTTCACGCAAGGTGTAATCTGGGCGAATGCTTTCAATCATGCAGAAGCAGCGCGCTCTTTCAGGGAAGCAATTCGTCAAGACACAACGTGTGCGATGGCATACTGGGGATTAGCGTACGTATTAGGCCCCAATTATAATACGAGTAGCAACCAGGGGGAAAATGATGAGATTTTAATGGCTGTTCAAAAGGCAAAACACTTTAGCAATGCTACAGAACCCTGGGAACAAGCATTGATCCATGCCATATCAGTAAAATTTCCAAGCAATGGTAGCCCGGATGAAGAAGCGTATGCAGCGGCCATGCGCAAGGCATATCAGGCATCGCCCGACAATGATATTATCGTAACCTTGTTTGCAGAATCTTTAATGAACCTCCATGCCTGGGATTTGTATACCCGCAAAGGTGGTGAGCAAAAACCGTGGACGGCAGAGATTGTTTCCACTATCGAACATGCATTGAAGTTGGCACCTAATAATCCACTAGCAAATCATTTGTACATCCATGCAACTGAAGCAGCACCCGATGTTGAAAAAGCGTTGAAGAGTGCAGATCGGTTGAAGACGCTGGTTCCTGGTGCAGGGCATTTAGTGCACATGCCTTCCCATATTTATATCAACACCGGTGATTACCATGAAGGATCACTCGCGAATGAAGCGGCTGTGAAAGTTGACAGTGCATACATTGCGAAGTGCAATGTTACTGGCGTATACCCGCAAATGTATTACCCGCACAACTGGCATTTTTTATCTGCGACAGCCGCACTGGAAGGAAGAGGGGCACGTTCCATTGAAGCCGCATTTAAGACTGCTGAAATTATCGATAAGAATTACCTGCATCAGGATGGTTTTGCAACAACCCAACATTACATTACCATTCCCTATAACGTGCTGGTAAAATTTGCGCAGTGGGAAAAAATTATTGCCCTTCCAAAACCGGAAAAAAATTTGAAATACCCCACTGCTATTTGGCATTATGCACGTGGCATGGCGTATGCAAATACCGGAAAGATTGAACATGCAAAAAAAGAATTGGAAGCACTTGAAACGTTGTCAGCAACAGAAGAAGTACAATCCCTGAAGATTTGGGAGATCAATTCCGGAGCGGATGTAACCGCCATCGCAATACATGTACTACGGGGGGAAATTTTTCGCATCACCGGGGCATTGGCACAATCCGCTGACCAATTTAAGCAAGCGATAAAAATTGAAGATCAATTAAACTACACGGAGCCACCGGATTGGTTTTTTTCTGTGCGCCACTTCCTTGGCGATGTACTACTGGAGATGGGGAATTTTGAAGAAGCTGAAAAAGTGTACCGCGAAGACCTGGGCTATTGGGTAAAAAACGGGTTCGCCTTAAATGGACTTTACCATAGCTTACTAAAGCAAGGAAAAAACGAGGAGGCTGCAACTGTAAAAAGACAAACTGAGGAGGCCTGGCGCTATGCAGATTCCGAACTAAAGTTTTCCAGGATCGATGAAGCCAAAAGAACAAATCTGGCAATCAAAGTTGACGAAACCACCCCCAATGATCTTGTTTATATAGCAGGAAATTTCTGTAAATAGAAATTTGAAAAATCAAAAAAATAGGATTGAATAACTCAATCCTATTTTTTTATGTCAATAGCTTCCAAAATATTTTCTAAGAAACCACTCGGCACTTATCAATAAAAGAAGCACACCAAATACCCAGCGCAAATTAAGGGCGGAGTCAAACGTTTCTTCACTTCGGATTACGCTACTCACGTTGTTGTTTTTAAGTTGTTCAAGCATTTCACCCGTTTGACTAATCGGGTAGAATTTTCCGCCTGTATTGGACGACAATTGGCGTAATAGATTGAAATCGGCAGTCAGGTTTTGTAGTTCTGCTTGTTGCGCGACCACAGCAAACTCGCCCCGTACGGTTTGTGTTTTTCCATCAAGGTCAGTCTTCGATGAATACCGGTAAACACCTTCTTCCAAGTCCCCAATCTGATACTGGGCATTCCCCGGACTAAGCACATACGAATATTTCGTGCGGGCATTTTTTTCATTGGTAATTTCAAGTTCAATTGTATTTCCAAAAACGGGTTCATAAATATCATTGTAGACTTGACTTTCAAAAACTACCGGGGCTGTATCAGGAAATTCCTGTTTGATCGGATAACTTCTGAACTTGCTTTTATCATCCGTGATACTGAGGTATTGAAAAAGCTTCCCAAACAATTCATCAAAAGCATTTGAATTTTCAACACGGTAATATTCATACAACCGCCACCGCCAGGCACCATCCCCAAGCAAAAAACCAATTTTTCTTTCATTGTTCGTTGTAATGTTCAATAACGGTTTTTCTGTGGTTACACTGCCAACTTTTTGTGTAAGCAAAGAAATCGTATTGACGGGGACCAGCTTTCCAAAATGAACACTAAGGGGTGGGTATTCCGAAACCATCGTATTTACTTCCGTTGATAATGTGAATTGCGAAAAGTTTGAATTAACGGAAGCGGTGACTTCATCATAGCTTCTCGGTGGTGCTTCGAAAGCAAATGGCAATCCCTGGCGGCCGATTTCCTGCAAATCGGTTTGCGGGCCAATGACCAAAAGCAAAGACGTTTTACTTTTTACAAATTGGGTGAAAAGGTTTCGGGTCCGGCCACGCAAGTCAGGGGATTGGTGAAAAATTGCCAGATCGGTTTTTTCAGGTAGAAGGGCTGCCGGTTCCAATTCTGAAACACCGGGGATATGAAGAAGGAATTCATAGTTTGCATTTTTCTCAATCACTTCACGAAAGGCTTTCACATCCGGGTGCGGTGATTGTGCAATCATTATGATCCGCTTTTTCCCCTCCACTACTTCAATAAAAATTGAGGCAAAATTATTCTTGACATTGGTTTCATCACTCCGCTGACTGACTTGAATATCAAAACGTTGAATTCCTTTTTCGGATGCTTCAGGTGTGAAGTTGTAGGATAGGATGGAATTCCCCTGGAGCATTTCACTCTTCTTTTCCAACACTTTTCCCTTGTGGAGCAGTGAAACGGAAACTTCACCCGATTGATAACCTTTTGCCGTTACATCAACACGGATCGGAAATTTGTTTCCCTGATACGCTACTTTATTGTAGGCAATATTTTTTATTGATAAGTCATTTCGGACAGCAGTATCCCCAATGCCAAGTGAATAGACCGGGAAATTGTATGCAGCATAGACGGGTGAAATACCTGTGTTGTAAATACCATCGGTAGCAAGTGCAACGCCTGCAATTTTCCTTCCTTCGTAGCGGTTGGCAACCCCTTTTAAACTGCTGGTTAAATCAGAGGCTGTAGCATCAAATTGAAATTGGTTTGGATCGGCACCGGAAACAGTCAACACTTCAACTTCATATCCGGATTCGAGAAGTGCCGCCTTCGAATTTTCGAAACCTTTCTTTAACATTTCCAACGCGGAAGAATCCGATGCTTCTTTTATCGAGATCGAGTCATCGTAAAGCAAAACGAACAGGGGCTTTTCAAAA
This sequence comes from uncultured Roseivirgaceae bacterium, assembly GCA_964398945.1. GTDB lineage: Bacteria > Bacteroidota > Bacteroidia > Cytophagales > Cyclobacteriaceae > JBGTGG01. The sequence goes on from CAYNOT010000022.1 coordinate 72,282, forward strand.
AGATTATTGACATGCTTGAGGATGGGGCCAAGCAGAAGAATTGCCAGCAGGGTTACCAATACGGTTCGAATAGCAAACAAAGAACGGTTGAGGGTTTTGCCCCAGGTATACTTTGAAGTGTATAGCAAAAAGGCATACCCGATGCCGAATGCAAGGCAAAGAATTGCAAATCCCGGGTGGTAATCGAAAATAATCCGTGGTTCAACCATTAGTATTTATATTTCCCTCCCCACAAGTTTTTTAAATATTTTCGCAATTCCTCTTCACGGGGATTTTTTCCGGGCTCATAAAATTTTAATCCCTTAATGGCATCCGGCAAGAACTCCATATCCGCAAAATTATTTTCATTTGAATGCGCATACTGATAATTCGACCCATACCCTAAATCCTTCATCAGTTTTGTTGGCGCATTACGGATAGCTAACGGAACAGGTAAGTCGCCCGTTTCATTTACTTTGCGAATGGCATCATTGATGGCGACATAACTGGCGTTGCTTTTGGGTGAAGACGCCAGGTAAATTGCACACTGCGATAATATTATCCTTGCTTCCGGATAACCAATTACATTCACTGCTTGAAACGTGTTGTTGGCCATCACCAACGCAGTAGGGTTGGCATTGCCAATGTCTTCGGATGCAAGGATCAACATCCTTCTCGCGATAAATTTAACATCTTCCCCGCCTTCGATCATGCGGGCAAGATAGTAAACCGCTGCGTTCGGGTCGCTACCGCGAATGGATTTAATGAATGCTGAAATGATATCGTAATGTTGTTCACCGCTTTTATCGTAGATCGCAATTTTCTTTTGGGCCACATTCATCACCAACGCATCGTTGATGATTATTTTCTGATCGGGAAATGATTCAACAATCAGTTCGATAAGGTTCAAAAGTTTGCGTGCATCACCACCGGACAAATTAAGCAAGGCCTGATGTTCTTCAATTACGATTTCATGTTTGCTGATTTCCTGATCGCTTTTCAAAACGTGTTCAACCAATTGAAGAAGCTCTTCTTCAGATAATGGTTTTAATACGTAAACCTGGCAACGTGAAAGCAAGGCAGAGTTCACTTCAAAGGATGGGTTCTCAGTGGTGGCGCCTATCAATGTGATGGTTCCTTTTTCTACAGCACCCAGCAACGCATCTTGTTGTGCTTTGTTAAAGCGATGGATTTCATCAATAAATAAAATTGAACGGGGTGCATGTTTTGCTTTCAGGATTACTTCCCGGACTTCTTTCACACCCGCGTTGATTGCACTTAAAATGTGAAAGGGTTTATTGATTTCGTTGGCGATAATATTGGCGATGGTTGTTTTGCCAACCCCCGGAGGCCCCCATAAAATCATGGACGGGGTATTACCGGCACGGATAGCTTGCCGGATAATGCCGGTTGGCCCCACAAGATGGACCTGGCCAATCAGGTCGTCCAGCCGGTTGGGGCGCATGCGTTCTGCCAATGGGGTCTGACTAAATAAAGACATTATAACTGCAAGAAAGCGACAATTGCATTAACCACTAGTGCAACAAGCATGAAAAGGGAGAAAATTCCATTCAGGAGGAAGAATTTTACGGTGGTTTTAAACTTTCCTTGCTGGTAGACTTTCCGCATGGCAATCCACAGGTAAACCTGGATGCCCAGAAAAACGATGAATGAAAACCAATCCATTCCGGGGATTAACTCGATCAACAAAGAGGCTATCCCTACCAAAAAGAAAAAATTATAGAAATAGATGGTAAAGACCAGGTGTTCGGTATAAAAGAAGTCCCTGCGGATATAAAGTAGTTTTAGGATCAATGCAAAAATGGGAAGTAAAAAGAAAAAGGCTTTTGGTGAGTTCTGAAGGAAAGCCGCGGTAAACTCTTTGTTGAAGTCTTCTTTTCTTCCTTTGTATTTATCATTGATTTCGATCTCACGGTATTGTGCCATACGTTCAATGAAGTTGTCGCGTTTATCTTCTGCAAATGTTAATTGTATTGAGTCATACTCTTGTTTTGATTTATAAGCCATGGATCCAAGAGTAAAAATTTTATCTTCCGATTTGTTGATTTTATTTTTTATTGAATCAGGAAGGGTCGGGTCATTCAAATCGATGTCTTTAATATATTTTTTCTTACCGTCAATTTCTACTGTACTATTGGTTTGAACAACATTGGAATCTTCCTCGGGAAGTGAGAGGTACAACAGGAAAAACAAAAAGCTAATAAAAACATACGCGCGTGCAGGGTGATAATACCGCTCCCTTCGTCCGTTGTTGTACTCTTTTACAAGAAAGCCGGGCTTGCTCAGCAGGGTCCAGCCCGTTTGGAAAAGCCTGGATTCAAAGCTGGTGAACGACCCGATGAAATTCATGGTCAGCTCACCAAGCGTTTGCCTTTTGGGGATATCCTTTTGCCCGCAATGCGGACAGAATTTATCGGTAAGTGGAGTTCCGCAGTTTAAGCACACACGGTTTTCATTTGACAGATCGGCTTTGCCAACCTGTTCAGCATCCATCATTCCTTCCGAAAGTGGAAGGGATTTTCCTGGTTCGTCCATAGTTCAACCCAAATTGACCAACAAATTAGAAAAGCCGGGGTACATTAAAAATTATTATGGGTGTTTGCCAAACAGAGCGAAACCGGTTTTTTTTAGGGATTATTACGATCAACATCCATTCAAATAGCCACCCCGGGAAACTGTATGATTTTTGTCATTTTCCCACTAAAAACTATCGTTTGCCCCATATTTTTTTGACCAAGAATAGCTAAATTTGGGGTACAGTTATTTATAATTAATCAATTACAATCAAATACCTATGAAACGAAGTTTAATGGTTTCCCTCTCCATAGGGTTATTGGCAGCGGGGTGTTATCCGGCAGGACCGGAGTACGTGGAAGACGTTGATGTGGTGTATACCAATTTTGACGACAAGTACGATTTTCAAAGTCAGGGAACGTATTCAATGCCTGACAAAATCGTGGTAGACATTGACATTGATGATGGTGACACTACCTATGTGTACATGAAGCAAATCTTTGCTGATCAGATTTTAGGGGCAATCGATAGCAAGATGGCGTCATACGGTTGGAGCAAAATTATCAACCCAGTTATTGAGCAGCCGGATGTTGCAATCATGCCCTATGCAATCAAGTCTACAACATATTTCTGGAGCTACTGGTATGATTGGTGGTACTGGGGATATTGGGGCTGGTATTATCCACCCTACTGGTCGGTAAGCAGTGTAACCACCGGCTCAATGGTGCTTGTAATGGCAGATCCTTCTGCTGCAGATAACAATCCAATTGGTGAATCACCGGTTGTTTGGACCATGATAGCCAACGGCATATTCACGAGTTCATATAATATAAGCCGCGTTAACGATGCAATCGACCAGGCTTTTGCACAGAGTCCATATTTGAAACTTAATTAATTGCTGTACCTATGAAAAAATTATTGTTAATCACTATGATCAGCCTGTCTGCCTTTGCAGTTCAGGCGCAGGGTAGCAACGTGGCGGTCACTTATCCAATCAGTTTCGGTACTGGTGATTTGGGGGATTTTATTTCTGCACCAAGTTTTCGGGGCATCAACTTCGATTATCGTTATTTGATTACCCCCAATATCGCGGCAGGTTTTAATGTTGGATGGAGTGTTTTCTATGATGAATTGGCCAGCGACACCTATACACAAAGAACCGCCTCACTGACGGGCAAACAATACCGTTATACAAACAGTGTTCCGATGGTTGCAACAGGTACTTACTTTCTGAAACCGGACAATACCATTTGTCCTTTTTTCGGTATTGGCATTGGTACCATTTATACCCGGAGAAATACCGACATGAATTTGTATACACTTGAAGAAGAGGCCTGGAATTTTGCTTTGGTACCCGAAGTGGGGGCACAGTATAACCTCGCCAACGGTGCCGCTATCCATGTGTCCGGAAAATACAACTATGGATTTAAGGCTGGCAATGAACTGAATGCTGCCCAATCCTATTTCTCGTTGAACATTGGATTGGCTTTCAGGAGCTACTAATCAAAAAAGAAAAATCAAAAAAAATGGCTGTCATTAATGACAGCCATTTTTTTTGAACACATGTAACTTACCCTTTTCTATCATTGTCTGTGAAAACCCCGGACAACGGTACTGCTGAAATACCATGAAGGAAAATGCTCAGTAACACCGTTAGTGTGATCACTGAAATTGCCCGCTCATATCCCGCAGTGCCAAGTTGGAGCACCATCATGAGCATATAAAGGACCGAGGCAATTCCACGCGGGCCAAACCATCCAATGAACCAAATTTCTTTTTTGCTTAAACCGGAATGGATTAGGCTTAAAGCAACCGGTACCATGCGGATGGCGGTCAGGCTTAGCAACGCATACACGAGTGCTTTCCAATCCCAATACGGATAAGAAATTGGTACCAGGATCATTCCTACCAGCAAAAAGATAAACAGGATCATGATCTGGCTCTCGGCTTCCCCAAATTCACGAATCCGTTCCCGAATTATTTCTGTTCTTGTGCCCAACATAAGGCCCGCGAAAAATGCCGCGATAAAACCATTGCCATGAAACCACTCCGCAAGTGAAAATGATAGTATAGCGATCGCCAGGGAGGCCAACATCTGGTAGGTAATGCTCATCCAGCCACGTGTCGATGACCGTTCCACCAACAGACCGCCAAGCCAGCCCACCAGTCCACCAATCAGGGGGCCGAAAACAAATTGTTTCATCACAAAGCCCAACCAGTAAGAAATGTCTGCGCCTCCATCACCAGATTCTCCTGATAGAATCGCGAAGCACACAAGGATAGGGGGAAGTGCGATACCATCATTTAGCCCGCTTTCCACATTAATGGTTTGCCTTATCCTTTCCGGGACCAACTTACTGGTGACCACTGCTTGTCCAAGTGCGGCATCCGTTGGTGACAGAATAAATGCCATCGCAATTAGCACTAAAGTTTTCTCTTCAGGAAAGAGCACAAAAGCCAGTACTGTACCCATCACCATGGTTAGCGGCAAGCCAATCCCCAAAAGCCGAATAGGCAATTTTCTTTCCTTCTTTAGTTTTTCACGATTGATCGTTGAGGCATCAATAAAAAGGACCAGCATAAGCGTTAGTTCAGCAAGCACTTTTACATAGGGTGCTTTTGATCCTTCAGCAAGGAGCTCAATGTCAAAGAAACTAACCAAAAGCCCAACAGACACGAACACCATGGGGGCTGTCACTATCCATTTTTCTAAACGTTGGGAAAATGCACCATACCCCAGGATCAGTATGGCTATGAAAACGAAAATGGGTTGTTCGGTCATATCGTTAAGGGATTCTTAGTCGGTTCTCTTAAATATACCAACAGGTTCAACTAATTAATTATCTCTTTAATTGGTCTTGCCTGATTTAAGTACATTTTATATTTGAATTGAATCACATTGTCAGTTCTTATTAAATCCTCGTCTATTTCGTTTCGTGAGGTTTGAAGGGTGTACCCCAGATCAAACCGATGTTTGTAGTTTAAGCGGTATCCCACACCTATCCGGGCCCTTCTTCTGTTGGCAAATCGTTCCTCAACTTGTTGGTCAAATACAATGAACTCTTCATAATCCAGGAAACCATACCAAAGATTGTCGGTAAAGAGATTGGGCCCGTTGATGCTTACAAATATTTCCCCGCGCAAGCGCGTCCGGTTGCTGCTTGTCCAGTCCTTCGTTTCACTGTCTTGAAAATTCCGTTGCTGGTAGCGAAGCACAAAACGTGTATCGACTTTCTTTCCTTGTGTAATAAAAAATCGCCCGCCCACCATGGGGGCAATTTCAAACGTGTTTACATCTTCTTTTTGAAGGGTGTAGGCAATCCCAACTTCACTTAAAAGATCCAGCCATGTGATTAGCGACATTTCAAATGTGGGGCTGGTACTGAAACTCCGCCATTTGTTTTCAGGATTGAGGAGCGTCTGATAGGCAGTCGTGGTTTCCAGCAAATAGCGGTTGCGAAAAGGATAGGATAGCTGAAACTCCAACCAAAGTTGTTCATCCTGCTGGGCCAGGCTTTGAAATGCACAAAAAAGAAAAGCAAGGAAAACAAATAGCGGTTTGAATTGGGGCCTATACACTTTTATGATTTCAAACATCCACTTCTTATCCCATCCTTATCCTGAATGTACAATTCTCATTTTGTGATTTGCCCAAAATAATACTCGTCTTTAACCCCCGGAATCTGAAATGAAATCCGCGGGCCAAAAGGTGTATGCATAAAATACATCCTGATATCAACTTTTGTCCCCTTGAAGTCAATGTAGTAAGGTTTGTCTTTGCTGAATTCCCCAACCACATAATAACATTTACCCTTTTCACCATTATTGAAGGTGAACTCAGCAAATTCTTTGTCTATGAAAGTGACGCTGATGATGCGATTGGTTTCAAGAAAAGTGGCGGTTTTTGGAGGGACTTCTGAAGAGATATCCACAATGCCTGTTTGAGGCGGCTGCCCTACCACTCTCACTTTTCTTAGGATGAGATTCAAAGTTCCTGTAAAATCTTCAGGACTGGTTGGGTTAACGCCTGGCCCTCCCTTTAGGATGTTAACTGTATACAATAACCCTGTATTTTCTTTCAGTATGGAATCATACCTAACTGTTACTTTCCTGAGCGAGTCGTGTAACATCACACTGGATGCCGCAGAAAGGCTCAGGGAATCCCTACCGGATTTTAAGGAGTCAATAATCTGGGACATTTTTGCCGGATCGAAATCCATCTTCACTACTTTTTCTTTGATCACAGTATACAGTCCGTAATACTTGTTCAATTCGGTTGAAGAAGAATCCAGTCGTAAAGAAATCATCTTCACTGAATCGGTTAAGGATTTGTTGGTTTTGGTCAATGCATCAATTTGAGCTTGCATAACATCTTTCTCCTTTTGCTTTTGACCAAAAGCCGAACAGCTAATCAGTACTAAAAGTATTACAGTGAAGTTTTTCATAGGGGTTTGATTTTAAGTTATCTAAAGTAGAAGGCAATAGTTCTTATCTGGCATGATGCTGTATTCTATTATCAACATTCGTTTAATCCAATCCTACAACCCGAAGCGGTACTGAACACCCGCCAATATTTGCTTGCGTGAACCTAAAAACCCCACTTCACTTCGAAGCATTAAATGTTTATTGAGCTGAAATTGACCACCCACAATAAAATTCCAGGCATCTTTAACTTGCTTGTCCATTGCGTATTGAACCGAGGAAGTAGCAAGGTTATTCAGTGCATTATCAGCTGCACTCAAAATTTCTCCCGCCCTTCCTAATGCAGCATTCGCAGTTTCATGTTTAGCTTTGTTTACCGGGTTATTCTGTTCCTGTTGGGTAAGACCGCCCCACCATGCATCAACCTGTTCTTGTGCATCCCCAACCTTAACAATTGCCTGATCAACTTTACCACCAAATCCTTCGGGCAGTATTTCGGACAAGTCTATTGAACCATTGGTCCCACTACGAATGGCAACCCGAAATCCGCCAACCCAAATGGCAACCGACTGTTCGGGTTTTTTAAGTTTGAAATTTTTACCGAAGCGCGGGCCAAACACGAAAGACCTGGCCGGTTGACTCAATTGCGGAACATCCGTCCAGGCCATGTTCATATCAAGTGCAAGGAAACCCCCGCCAACGCCAATGGTGGGTGTCATGCCCAGGCCAAAGGTTGAAGTTTTGAATTCAACCACAGTACCGGTGGACAAAATCTCCTGGTCAGTGCCAGAACCATCCGGTACCCACACCCCGAAATTTACATTCGTTGATGCCTGGGCCATACCAAGTATTCCGTAGACATTGAGGAACGGAAAAAGCCAAACATCCGGCCTTACAGTAATGGCACTGGCGCGGGCTATCGATTCATCAAATCGTACGATTCCATCAAGGTTGTACATGGGGCCATGGTTGAACCCTACTTCCAGGTTTTCTATAATAAGTGAAGACTCCTGCCCGAAATACTGAACGCTCAATCCAGCAGAGTAGGGAAGACTAAAACCAGCCTTGGTGGCTTTATCGCCCCAGATAGGCAATACGTATGGATACTCAGCCTGCTTTAGGCTGTCACTCAATTCTTGATTTTTCTTGCCTACCTCTTTATTTGTAAAGACCTGTGCAAATGCACCAACACCCGTCAAGAGAAATAAACTTACCCACAGAATACGTTTCATTATTTTATTTTTTGCGTTTCAAATTTCAATATCGCTACTAATTTAAGTCATCTTTCTTCTATATCTAAGTTTGAAGTTACCGGAATACGTCCACTTATAATAATGTTAGTTGAATACGGGATTGAAAAAATTGTGTCGCCCCCTTTAGTTGGAACCGGTCCAGCACGCCATATCCGTATGTTAGTTCGAACCGTATGTCTTTTGAGAGGTACCAGTTTAGCATGGGTGTAATCCTCCAGAATTTACCTCCTTGTAAAGTACCTCCATCCAGATCGAGCGTTGACGCACGGAATAAAACTTCCCAGGCACCCGGCCCGCCCTTAAAGATTGATCTATTTACGGGCACAAATCCAAGTATACCAGTGGCGGTGTTATACGGACGCGACTCACCTGTTATCATATAACTGGCTACTACTTCCCCTCCAAAAAACATTGGATCGCCAGTGGCAGAAGAATTGAATTTATGCCAATACACTTCGCTGCCAAACATCCAGGGGCCTGAATTGTAATAGGCTTCCACTCCTATATGGTTGGAGTGATCAGATTGAAATTCATTTGTATCAATAAAGCGCGGAGCGGGGTTCGCTTCCGGCCTTGAACGAACTCTTATCTTGTCATCAGCAATTGCACCATACCGGTAATTTATTCCCAGATGAAGCGTGGTGTTTTCTTCAGGTAAATGAATGGGCAACCATCCAACCCTGGCTGCGGTTTGCCACGCATAGGTAGAGAACGATTGCCCTTTTGAAAGCCAATCTGCAAAGATCCCTACATTCCAAAATATTTTTTTCTTCGGAAGATAGCCAAGCCATTTCACACCATCGGCAAGGATGGGGATTACATCAATCGCCATTTGCCGCTCCATGGTCCAGCCGGAATATCCATTCATGACTTTGTTCATGGAAAATCCCTCTTTGGTCCGGCCCACAAAAATATTGCCCCACAGTTCCGGCACACCTACCATAATTCCGGTCTCTCGTACCAGCCACGTATCACCATCATACATGGCCCCCAATTTCCAACTGATAATTCGTTTGGTCTTCAACTGGCCACTGGCCACTACCCGAAAATCGCGAACTGCAAAAGCAGGATCAAGTGCAGAGCCTATCGAATCCATTTGTCTTTTCCCTTCCGCATTTTGGGAGTATCCGGCAAACTCGTACAAGAAGCCACCACCGAACTTAAAGGTAGTATACCGCCCATTGAACAACCGCCAACGCTTGTCCCTCCATCTCATTGGAAGCGTGTCTGATGTTACCACTTCCAATGTTTCACCCTCGGTACCGTCTGGTATTGTCTCCTGCCCAAAAGAATTCAACGCTGATGTTAGTATTACCAACGCTATCAAGCCTGGACGTGGGATTAATTTATGCAAGGCTTTTGTGAAGAAACGATGGTTCATTTTTTGGTGCAAAGTAAAATGGCTGAAAGCAAAGCGGTCGGTATTTTGCTCTCAGCCAAAAATTTTATGAAGTGTTATTTAAGTTTAATTTAGAAGATACCCAGCGGTGAAATAAATCCTACGGTAAACCTTCCGGTTGTGTAGTCAACTGCACCAAGGCCACTTTTTGCATAATCTGAGTAATCATATCGTCTGCCAACCCAGTTGGCAAAAAACTTAATGTTCAAATCAGACCAAGGAAAATACTCTACGGCAGGAATGAATCCCCATGCATTCCGGATGTGTTCCTCACCGGTTGTATTATTCGGATCATTGAAGCTGTTTTTCCAATTGGCGATGTCCAACATGGCCACCATGGTAAGATGGACTTTGTCATTTACCTGATAACGAAGGTTTACCCAGTGACCGATGTAAAGTGTGTTCGCTACAGAATAATCGTAAAGACTATTGGGAATCGTTTCACTCACGATACCCGTTCTGTCTAGTTCTTCATCGCTCCATTTGAAATCATAGATGAACCTGAATTTACCGAAGTTAAACTCGTTCCCTAAGGCGATGTAATTCATGTTGGCATTTTTGCCTTCGGCATCCTGGGCTTCATTAAATAAAGAGTACGACCAAATGGTTTTTAGTTTGCCATCGAATAAGCTTCCACGCCAGTTTGCAACAAATGCCAAAGGTGCTTTCGACTCTGTGAAATTCGGTTGCGCACCATACAATTCATTAAACGACTTTGTTCTGGAATCCAATACCTGAAACGTAAATTGGTTTCGGGTACTAGGAGTATAGGTAAATCCAACACCTGTGAGAAAGTTATCTGCATACTCTACAATATCAGAATACTCATAAATATCGATTGGGTTCCAGTCAAATTCCCAGGCACCCCAATCCGCGCACATCTTACCGGCCGAAATACTGAACTTGTCAGTGAGATCAAAACGAAGAAAGGCCAAGTCCACTGATCGGCTAATGTTATCGATCGATTCGGAAGTTTGCGCGCGCGTATACCGATCACGGAAACGGAAATAGACTTTTTCATGGACCTGACCCCGCAACTCCAATCGGAACTGTTCATTTCTAAAACGCGACTGTGTGTATTCCCCATCTACAAACTCATTTCTAAAGGCGAAGTTCATGTTCGCGATCATGCTCACATTTTTAAGCAAGGTTTGCTTCGTTTCGGGAATCATCGTTTTGTAGTAGGTGGTGTCCCCAATCTGCCGCTCTTGTTTCTGGGCCCACACCATGGAAGGCACCATAAGAAACAACAACATCCATTTTATATTTTTTAATGTTTCCATACATCTATATTTTCAAAGCCAACCAATTATTGTTTTTGTCCGGTTAATGCGGCAGGGTCCATTAGTGTTTTGATCTGGTCTTCAGTCAAAAGTTTTTTCTCCCGTATCAATTCAAGGATTCCTTTGCCGCTTTCAAGGGCTTCTTTTGCCAGCTCCGTGGTTTTCTCATAACCAAGAACAGGATTGAGTGCTGTTACAATCCCTACTGTGGTTTCCAAATAGTGTTTTAAAACTTCTTCGTTGACCGTAATCCCATCAATACAGTTTTTACGGAACAAGGGCATCAACTTATAAAAAAGTGCTTGTGATTCCATGATAGAGGTTGCCACTACCGGTTCATACGCATTGAGTTGAAGTAGTCCGTCACGCGATGCGATGGTAACCGTGACATCGTTGCCCATCACCTTGTAACACACCTGGTTCATAAGCTCAGGCATTACGGGGTTTACTTTCCCCGGCATGATGGAAGAGCCCGGTTGAAGGGCAGGCAAATTGATTTCAAAAATCCCGTTGCGTGGTCCTGTTGCAAGGAAAATTAAATCACTACTGATTTTGGATAGCGTAACGGCCAGGTTTTTATAAGCAGAAGAAAACATAACAAATGCTTGCATACTGCTGGTAGCGGCTATCAGGTCTTTTGGCCCCACGATAGGCTTGCCTGTAATTTTAGCAAGTTGTGCTACACATTTTTCAGCATAACCCGGGCTTGCTGTCAAGCCGGTGCCAATGGCTGTGGCACCCATGTTCACTTCATATAGATAGTGCTCGCTATGACGAAGGGCTTCGATGGCCGCATCAATCTGGCTGCCAAAAGCATGGAACTCCTGTCCTACTGTCATGGGCACAGCATCCTGCCCTTCGGTACGGCCCATCTTCACGAAGTTTTTAAACTCCTCTCCTTTTTTGTGAAAAGCTTGCGCCAACAACTCCGCTTCTTTTATCACTTTGTCGTTGTGCAACAACAAGGCGATATGAATGGTCGTAGGAAATACATCGTTTGTTGACTGCCCCATGTTTAGATCATCGTGTGGTTCAATAAACTGGTACTCTCCCTTTTTCTTGCCCATCATTTCAAGGGCAATGTTTGCCAGTACTTCGTTGGCATTCATATTGGCCGAAGTCCCGGCACCACCCTGGTACATATCTGTTAGGAATTGATCATGGTACTTTCCATCGATCACAGCCTGGCACGCTTTTTCAATGGCGTCCATTCTATCCTTCTTCATCCTGCCTACTTCTGTGTTGGCACGGGCAGCAGCAAGTTTAACGATCGCGTATGCTTTTACATAGTCAGGATAAAAATTTGTCTTTACCCCACTGACCGGGAAGTTTTCAAGTGCACGAAGTGTTTGTACACCGTAATAGGCATCAAAAGGAATTTGCTTTTCGCCAAGCAAGTCTTTTTCCGTACGGAACTTTGGTGCCTGTTCAACAGGTTTTTTTTGAGCCTCTACATACTGTATGCCCATAACCATAAGTAGCAGCAATACGATACTCAACCTTATCTTGTTCATTTTGTTTGGCTTTAATTGTTAGTTGATGGTTGTTGGTTGTTAGTCTTTAATTTTTACCAACAACCAACAACGACAAATTAATAGGTGAAGAAAATTTCCTGCAGTTGCTTTTTATCTTTTGTCCGGGTAAGGGCAAGCATTAATAGCACCCTTGCTTTCTGAGCAGTCAGGTCATCAGAAACGATAGTACCCAACTCATCATCATTGATCTCATCATGTAGCACCACTCTGCCGGAAGGCGCGCGGCTTGCACGGCATACGATGATACCTGCTGCCACAGCCCGCTTCACTGCTTCCATGTAGGCTTTGTTGAAGTTGCCATTTCCTACACCTGCAATTACGATCCCCGCAACTTTTTTACTAATCAGAAAATCAATCTGATCGGAAGGCGCATCTGCATACATGTAAACAATATCCACCCTTGGCAATTTTGTATCGGCTGTTAAAACAATTGGTTTGGGGGGATTTACTTCACGAACAGAAGAAGAATAATACTCTACTCTTCCGTCATAAGCCTGACCAATTGCACCTGTATTGGGGGAATCAAAAGCATTGGTTTTGGTTGTGCTCATCTTCATTACTTCCCGGGCATCAAAAATGCCTTCATTGAAACTTACCAACACACCCCTGCCTTTAGTCTTCGGGTTAATGGCCACGGTAATGGCATCATACAAATTCTTAGGGCCATCGGCACTAATGGCAGTTGCCGGACGCATGGAGCCGGTAAGAACCACCGGTTTGTCGGAGGGGATAACAAGGTCCAGAAAGTAAGCTGTTTCTTCCTGGGTGTCTGTACCATGTGTTACCACAATGGCATCCGCTTCGTTTTTCGCAAAAATTTCATTGGCGCGAATGGCTAGTTTTTTCCAGATATCAACAGTCATATCCTGGCTTCCCACAGATGCGATCTGTTCACCTGTGATACTGGCAATTTTCTTTACGGAAGGTATGGTACCAATCAGATCATCAATCGGGATTTTTCCGGCTGTATACCCGGCCCTGTCTGCAGAGGCCCCTGCTCCTGCAATCGTTCCGCCTGTTGCTAAAATAATTACCCTTGGTAATTTCTCCTGAGCATGGACTTGTAATGTCATGATCAGTAATGCTAAGATTGAAAGTAGTTTTTTCATGTTCCCTTTTAGTTTAGTTAATTCTTTATTTGTGTTATCGTTTTATTTAAAATCTTAAAATAGAATTGATTGTAGTAGTAATCCTGCCAACACTGATGCAGTGGTGGTGACCAAACCCGGTAGCATAAAACTGTGATTCAAAACATATTTTCCGATACGTGTTGTACCCGTGCGATCAAATTGGATAGCGGTTAAAAGAGTTGGGTACCCGGGAATAAAGAAATGACCATTCACAGCCGGGAAGATCCCTACCAGGTAAGCCGGAGGTAATCCCAAAGACAACCCCAATGGAACCAATGCTTTCGTTGTAGCTGCCTGACTAAACAGAAGAATGCTTAGAATAAAAAGGGCAACCGCAAATGACCAGGGATAGGTTGCCACTAATTCTCCAAGCGTATCTTTAATCAATACATAGTTGTGGTCCATGAATGTTCCGCTCATCCATACTACACCAAACACGGCAATCGTTGCCTGGCCCGCAGAAGCAAACAAACTTGCTTTGGTCACTTGTGCTGCTGTTGTTTTGCAGAACAAAATCATAAACCCTGCACATGCCAGCATGATCATCATGATCATCGAAGGCATTTGTACTTGTCCCGCAGCATTGACGGCAAAGCCGGGTACGAACCCCTCACTGATATCAAATTGCGGCAATAAACCGGGAAAGGACCCCAACAACACAACCGCTGTAACTGAAATGGCAAATACCACAACCGATGGAATTGCCCCCGGTTTTAATTCCGTTGTTGCAGACTCTTTCGTGCCTTCCAGGTTTTTTACAAAATTCGGATCCTTCATGCGCTCCAGAAATTCCGGATCCTCACTTAACTCTTTTCCCCTCTTAAGCACAAATAAAACCCCGACACCAACACCAATTAATGTTGATGGTATGCACACCATTAAAATATCACTTAATTGAACTCCACTGGCAGCCAAAACTGTCAGTAATGCAGCTGATGCAGCTGACACCGGGCTGGCAGTTATCCCCATGTGCGCAGCTGTTACGCTCATACTGAGTGCCCGTTCCGGACGGATTCTTTTTTGAATGGCAACCTCAGCAATAATGGGAAGAATAGAATATGAAATGTGGGCGGTCCCGGCAAAAAGTGTAAAGCAGTAGGTCACTAACGGGCCGAGTATGGTGATTTGCTCTGGCTTACTCCGCAAAAGTTTTCCGGCCAGGTTAACCAGGTAGTCCATTCCTCCAGCGGCCTGTAGGGCTGCTGCCGCGGTAACCACACTCAAAATGATCAGCATTACTTCCAACGGTGGATCTACTGGCTTCATCCCAAAAATGAACAAGAAGGCGAGTAGCCCGATCATCCCCATAACGCCCAACCCGATACCCGACATCCGGGCACCGATAAAGATGCATATCAGTAATACAGCGAGTTGTACAATAACCATAATCAGCTGTCTAATTGGTTGAGTTCAAACAATTGAAAACTGGCCGACCTGCCTGACATGGTATCTTTATATGAGCCGAGCGTCTGAAAAGCCCCTTTGATAAGTTGAAATTCATGGCTGCTGCTAAAAGTATATAAAGAATCCTCAGAATTCCAGACCGAATAGAGATGATACAATTCCGGGGTATGGACATCGTGGGCCAGGTTGTGATTAAGACAATCGGAGGAGAGGTGGTTGAAAACAAATTGAACCGTTTGTTGAAACTCACGTTGTTTTCCTGCACCCACTGTTCCTGAAATTTTGAGAAAGTATAAGTTATCACGCTCCATAGGTTTAAGTTTTTTATGGACGAACCCGATGTGCCGTTACCAAGATGTATACCAGAAAAAAAACAAGAAATAAGATTTTTTAAAATGCTATTGGACAATGTGTTAGCTTCACCGATTACTGATGGTAGTAAATGTGAATGAAGCGCCACTGCATTGCTTTTCGTTAGGCTCACGAAATATCGTGAGCGCATCCTCTTCCAACTAAAATATTATTTGGGGCTGCCAGTGCTTTTAGAAGCCAGGTCCATATTTGTATAGGGTGAAAGACCGGATGACCTATATCTCAGAAGATTTTTCAAACGGCCGGTTGATGCCCAGTTTTTTCATCTTGGAACGAAGGGTATTCGGATTCATATTGAGTTTTTCTGCCGCTCCATTTACCCCATTGATTTTCCAATGGCATTCGTCCATAATTTTTAAAATGTGGTTGCGCTCAATATGGTCAAGCGTTTCCAATTGATAGTGTTGGGTGTATTCTGCCTCTCCATGGGGCCAATCCAATTTTAATGTTGCCCCACTGGAGGCAATTACCGACCGTTCGATAAGGTTCTCCAACTCACGGACATTTCCGGGCCAGTGGTACTCTATCAGTTGTTGCAAATCTGCTTTTGAAATTTGATTCAGCAACTTGCCATACTTGCCCGATTTTTGGCTTATAAAATAGTTGATGAGTTCAGGTAAATCCTCTTTGCGTTTTCGAACAGCAGGAACGGTAATGGGAAAGACATTCAGTCTGTAAAACAGGTCTTCCCGAAAGCGGTTTTGGTTTATTTCATGTGGAAGGTTTCTGTTGGTGGCTGCGATTACACGGACATTTACTTTTATTGTTTTTTGTCCACCTACCTTTTCAAATTCACCATTCTGAAGCACGCGCAATAATTTTGGTTGCATTTCCAATGGAAGCTCACCGATTTCATCCAAAAAAATCGTTCCGCCATCCGCCAGTTCAAACCTTCCTTTCCGGGAATGGATGGCAGTAGTAAATGCACCCCTTTCATGACCGAACAATTCATCTTCCACTAAATCTTTTGGCAATGCCCCACAATTTACTTTTATCATTGGCCTATTGTTTCTCGAGCTTAGTTTGTGGATCAAATCAGCAAACAACTCCTTGCCTACCCCCGTTTCCCCCTCTATCAGAACAGGGGCATTTGTTGCCGCTACCTGGCTGGCCTTTTGAATAGCATAGGCAATCGCTTTGCTTGACCCGATAATTTCTGTGGAACCTGTATTTTTGTACTCAACAACATTTTCCATCTCCAGTTTGAGCTTCAAATTATCAATCAACCGTTGTGCGCTTACCCCCGCTGTGACATCACGCCCTACACTCACTACCCCGAGTACTTGTTTATCATTTTCGCAGTAGGTTAGATAGTTGATCCAGTCTACAGTAATCTCCCGGCCGTCCCTGGCGGACAGCGTACTTTGAAAATAAGGAATCATTTTTCCTTCCTGTACGGCCTTGTCAAATAACATCCTGGCCGGTTTCACATTGGCAGGAAAGGAAAACATTTCAAACCAATTCTTATTAAGCAATTCACCAGCGCTGGTATAACCTAGTTCCTTAAGGGCAAACGAATTGATATACAGAATCCTCCCTTCCGTATCCAACTCAATAACAAAGACCGGTGCATGAAGCATAAACGATTTCCATCGCTTGTCCCTCGCTTTCACTAATTTTTCGAGTTGGTACTTCTCAAAAATCTCTGCCATGATGCGAAATCCCATAATGAGCATAAGCAGTAAAGCATGAAAATGAATGGGAAAAAAGAGTTTCAGCCCAAACAATTGTGCGGGGAACCCATCACTTAATTGATTGATGCCTGTAAGCAAGAACAAGAACCCGTAGATTGCCATGGCCGATATAAACCATTTGGCGCTGGTCTTTTCGCCACTCCGGTATTGGGCAATTCCAGCTACCAACCCATACAGGGCAATGGCCCCAAACACCGGCACGGCAGCCATGGACCAAACTGGTTTACCGGTACCCGGGGGGGTGAAAACCATAATACCAAAACATACTATAACGGACAGGCTGATTGTCAACGGTACGTTGCTATTCCCCTTCCCGGTGTAAAACCGGATAAACCATGGAAACAATGCATAGTAAGCGAAAATGAAAATACGCTTAAAAATGATCCCTGCGCTATGGGGTGCCGGGTCCTTGAGGATAAATCCCCCCGGTGGCAAAACAAGAAATACGAAAAGGGATAGCGCCATCATCCCAAAAACAAGATCGAGCTTTTCTTTTTTCCGAAGCCCTATAAAAATGCTGGTAATTCCTGCGGAAAGGGAAACCCCCGCGGTCAGGTAGGCAAGTGATGTGTACAACGGTTCCATTGGGTCTTTTGGATTGTTGATGGTTTTGGGTCTGGCAAGTTAATAAATTGGTCAAAACAAATATCGTTTTCCATCAGTCTATAATAAGTGATTTATATCATGCCTTTCAGGATGCGAAACGCTTTCAACAATTGGCAGGAGCAACACAGAGGAGGGTGTTTTTGTTATGGATACTTTCCCCTATATTCACTCACCGCGCAGTTACATTGCTGAACACCTAAGAAACAACCCATGCATAAATTCGATACCGCCTTGAAAAAATACATTGATATTTTCACCAGCGAGGAAATGTACTTTGTAAATGACACAAGGAATATCGGGTTGTTTAAGAAATACCCACTCAATACAAATGCAGATGACATCCGGATTAAATTAAGCGCGATCAACGATTTTGACATTGGTCAAAATGGCCTTATGGAGGATACGGTAACCCATATCATCAATTTAAAAATCGATGCGCGGATCAAACAGGGAGATCTCTCGGTTGTTGAGGATTTGGCGCACATTGCTTCAACCGGGAAAATATTTCACTTGCTGCATTTCGCTTCGGTGTTTTGTAACTTCCATCGGCCCGAAACATTTCCTGTTTATAGCGAACAGCACATCGGGTTTTACAAAAAGTATATCACAGCGAACAACCTTCCACTTGATCCGGAAAAAATAAATACGTACGAGGTGTTTTCAAAAGCACTAAATGATTTAGTGCAACGGTTGGGATTGCAAGGGAAAATGAATTACCTGCAACTGCGCAAATTCGGATGGCTGTATGCGGAAAAAGTAGTAGAGGAATCAGCGGGTTAATCAATCGTTTAAAACAGGAAAATGGCCACCCATTTAAAATTCAGGTAGAGCTTTGGCATTCGGGATGCATGAAATGCGTGGCCTTCCGTTTCAGCTTTTCCTATCATGGAAAGAAAAAATAAAAACCAACCACGATTCAATCTTACTTATATTATTCTTAGATTTAAAGCAGTACATAACCAAGAACACTTAAATCATGAAGGGCAAACTACTAATCAATGCAGCATTACTATCATGTGTTGGATTTCTGCTGATGGCCTGCAATGCCAGGAAAGAAGAATTGGCAGCACCGGTAATTGATAAAGAACAGATCAAAAAGGAAATTCAAGCGAAAGAAGATGAGTTTGCCGCTATCTATAATTCCAAGGAGTTGAAAAACATAGGATATTATGCAGACGATGCAACTGTCTTCGCCCAAAACAGGGCACCTTTGGTAGGCAAAGAGGATATCGTGGCGTACTTAAAAGAGGGCATTGACTCCTCTTCCGAGGGCAATACTATTTCATTTGTTACCCATGATGTTTTTCCTTCCAGCGATGGGAACCTTGTTGTTGAAACGGGCTATTTCAAATTAGTAGACTCTACCAATGTTGTCATCAATACCGGGAACTATATGATCTTATTTGAAAAAAGAAATGGCAAATATGTAAGCGTCAGGGAAATGAGCACCTCTGATATGCCACTTGAATAAATACATGCCTTGTTTTTCGATTGAGGCCGGAATGTATTTCTGAGACGGCCTTTTTGTTCAACCCGGTCAAAAAAAATCCCTGAGAACAAAATTTGTTGCCAGGGATAAAGGTGCATTTTCAATTGACCAATCTTTTTTCTGGTCGATTGAAATCCTATTATCTTCTGCCACCACGTCCACCGCCTCCTCTGGAACCTCCGCCAAAACTTCCACCTCCACCACGGCTTCCCCCACCGTAACCACCACTGCTATATCCTCCGCTTCCCCTGGAGCCACCAGTACTGTTACGGTATGCCCCACTTGTATTTCGGTTGGATTGTTGAGTATTGTTATAATTACTTGAAGGGCGTGATTGGGCATTGGCATTTGACCGGGTAGGGCCTGCATTTGACTGGCGTGTAGAAGGCGTTGTTCCGGCAGATGGACGTGTTGAGGGGCCACCCGTAGATGGCCGCGTTCCGGTGGCCGGCCGTGTTGAGGCATTGTTCCCCCGGTTATAATTACCGCTTGCCTTATTGTGGTTTACTGTATTCGATCGGTTTCTTGAATTATTGTAATTGTTGTAATTATTATGGTTGTGAATGACAACGGTATTGCCATGATAACCATAACCATGGTGGTAATAAGAATGGTGGCCGATGTAGATACCAACAGCCATCACCGCAAAAGGTGAAAAATAGGGTGGATAAAACCCATAATAATAAGGCGGGTAATAGGGCACATACGCAGGCGAGTAAACATACTGGACAATGGGTGTTGTTTCGACCACTACCGTGGTGGTGGTTGCAGGTTTACTGACAATTTTAACGGTGTCAGTACCGGTATATCCGGGATTAGGGGTAACCGAAGGTGTTGTAGATTCTTTTAATTCAACAATATAATCTTTGCCATACAAATCCGGGTCGCCTACAATCTGCATGGTAACTTTTTTGTCTTTGTCTTTTGATACCAATATAACGGCTACATCCTGTGTTTCCGTTTTGCTCACGGCTACCTGTAGTACAAAGGTAAAGTCATCATCTTTCTGTTTGGTTTCAACCTTTATGAAATCAACTTTGTTATCCAAATCCAAATCAAGGTTATTGATTGCTGTTTTTTCAAGGTTCAATGATTTTTCAAAATCTTCAATGGTCTTGGATTTTTGAAAAAGGTCCAGCACGGCATAGAGGTCAAGATTGTCCCCGGGCAAGCCCAGCAATGTAGAATCACCTGCCGTTTGGGAAAAAACCGGCAGGCTGAAAAAACCGATGGCAACTACCAAACAGGGTAAAACATGTTTTTTCATAAGCATGGATTTAGTATGCAATCTAGCGAATATTATAACATGTTGTCCAATATTGTATATGATAACCCGGGGGCAATCATATTATGCATCCGATCTTGCAACTATCGGAAAATATGAAAATCGGCAGTAAATTCACAACATCGATTTGTAACCAAAATATATTTGTATGAAATTTTTACTAAAGAAACATCGCTTATTGTGTGTGCTGCTTTTATCGATCACAACGGTTACTTATGCACAAAAAGCATATTCGCTTAAGTCCCATAAAATGACCATTGATGGGACTTCCTCCATGCACGACTGGACTTCAGAAGCAAAAAAAATAACATGGTCTGGTTCTATCCTCACGGAGGGAAGCAGTGTGAAAGAAATAAAAGATGCAGAGGTGAAGGTCCAGGTCACCGCCATAAAAAGCACGAAAGGGAAAACAATGGACAACAAAACCTACGAGGCATTTAAGTCCGACAAATACCCGACTATAACATTCAAGTTAAACAGCATGGATGCAAACGGTACCAACCTGAAGGCAACGGGTTCACTTACGATGGCGGGGAATACCCAAACCATCGAAATGGATATCCTTGCCAAAGTACTGGCAAATGGGGATGTCCAACTAACCGGAACCCAAAAACTAAACATGGAAGACTACAAGATGGAGCCCCCTACAGCCGTAATGGGCACCATAAAAGTAGGGGAAGAAGTAACCGTTAAATTCGACCTGGTATTGGCCCCATCAAAATAATAAAAACAACCCTTGAACATTCAAATTATGAAAAAACCCAATCTCATTATCACCCTTTTGTTTGTGCTTACGCTATCCGTTGGCTGGGCACAACAACCATCCATTCAATACTTCAGGCCCAACGATAAAACCGGCCTGACTATGTTTGAGACTTCCAAGGTTGACACGGTTGAATATGATAATATCAAGGTTCGGGTTGGAGGTGCTTTCGCGTTGCAATTTCAGGCTATCGATCATGAAAACGCGGCAAACAGTTTAGTGGAACTCGGCAATAACTTTAACCTACCAACAGCAAACCTGGAACTGGATGTACAACTTTTTGATGGCGTAAGAATGAACTTGCGCACCTATCTCTCATCGCGCCACCATACAGAAACCTATGTGAAGGGAGGGTATTTACAAATTGACAAACTTGATTTCATTAAAAAGGATTTTCTCGCCAACCTGATGAAAAAAACCACCATCAAAATAGGGCAAATGGAAAATAATTATGGCGATGCCCATTTTAGAAGGACCGACAACGGACATGCCCTTTTCAATCCTTTTGTAGGAAACTATATCATGGATTCCTTCACAACAGAAATGGGCGCAGAATTTTACTACCAATCCAACGGCTGGCTGGCGATGCTTGGGGTTTCCAACGGGCGGTTGAACCAAAGTGTAACCAACACCACTTCCAAGGGTGCATTACTGGGCAAGGTGGGGTACGACAAACAAATTTCAGATGACTTAAGGATCAGGTTAACCGGTTCGATTTATACGGTTAATAATACCACAGGCATTTACCTGTATGGTGGTGACCGGGCAGGTGCGCGATACTATTCTGTGATGGATGAAGAAGGTGGAACAGAGAACGATTTTAGCGGAAGGATAAACCCGGGCTATAAAACCAATATGACCGCCATCATGATCAACCCGTTTGTAAAATTCAAGGGGCTTGAATTTTTTGGGATCTATGAAAATTCTTCCGGCAGGGACGATGCAGTGGATGTCGGGTTTACCGGAAACAGGAACTGGAGCCAGATTGCTGGGGAAGCAATTTATCGATTTGGAAAACAAGAACAATTGTACGCAGGTGTGCGCTATAATTCAGCATCGGGGCAACTACCTGGCGTAGAAACTGATAAAGTCAAAGTCGATCGCTTCAATATTGGGGGCGGATGGTTTATGACAAAAAACATCCTGGCAAAATTAGAGTATGTTGCACAATCCTATAAAGACTATACAATCGTACAATTTGAGGATGGGAAATTTAGTGGTTTTGTGATTGAGGCGGTAATAGCTTTCTAAATCCTTTGTAAAAGATATTTGTCAGGGCCGCTTTCCTTACGACCTTTTTCATTCTTGATGTGCTAAACTGTAACGATGGGAAATTTTGTAATCTTTAATTTGCTTTGGGTTTGCCTGGGGCTTGCCCCGCAAGCAGGGATTACACATCGTTTGGTTGTGCTCCCTTTAAGCACCCTGACCATTGTTGGAAAAACCAATGTAAATAAATATCAATGTGCCATCGCCAGTTATAGTGGGGCCGACACACTTTCATTGAAGGCCGAACGCGGCAAAGGGGCCGTCTTTACAAAAGGATTGGTGAAGCTGAAAACTTCCGGGTTTGATTGTGGGATGAAGGTTATGACCGAAGATTTTGCAAAAACGATCGAGGCCGATACGTATCCG
Organism: uncultured Roseivirgaceae bacterium; assembly: GCA_964398945.1. Classification (GTDB taxonomy): domain Bacteria; phylum Bacteroidota; class Bacteroidia; order Cytophagales; family Cyclobacteriaceae; genus JBGTGG01. The sequence continues at coordinate 95,066 of CAYNOT010000022.1, forward strand.
TTTATTACAATTGGTTTTATCTCCTTCGAGCGCGTGCCCCGATATGAAAAAACCGCAGAGGAGTTTAAAGGCAAAATAAAAATATCGTTGGCGAACAAGACCGTGCCCGTTGAAGTCCGGTGCAGCATAGTGAAAGATGAAAAGGGTTACATCCACCTGACAGGCAGCCGGGATTTTAAATTTTCTGATTTTGGCCTGGAGCCACCTTCAAGAATGATGGGCATGGTAAAAGTAGATGAGAACCTTACTGTTGATTTTCATCTTGTTTTGATACAGCAATGACGTTGCCATATCACCGCTGATAATTTATGTAATTTATGAAAAGGTTTTTTTTTATAATTTTTATCTTTTTCGAAGCAGTTGTATCCGCCCGGGCCCAGCCGGCAACAACAACCAATAAACATTTTTCAATAGGTAGTTACGGAAGGGCGGGTATTGCCCGGGGGGATGATATTCAATATCCCCGGTCCCTCAACTTAAATGGCATGGGTTCTATTGGCGGGCGAATGGAGGAAGCGGACTACTTTGAATTGGCAACGGCCCTGCACTTTGCACCAGCCCGTGCTTCCGATACAACACAGATAACAATCCAATCACGCATGGCTTTATATACAACGCAAGGCCAAATCATTGGTAACGTTACGAGCCAATCGTATGGTGGCATTACGGCTGCCCTGCCCGAACTTTTTGCAGAAGCCCGAAACATTATGGGAAGCCCGTGGAGTGTTTGGGTGGGTGCGCGGTTCTTTCGTGGGGATGACATCCACATTGCCGACCACTTTTACTTTGATGATCACAGTGCCCAGGGATTTGGCATACAACGGAAGAACACTCAATTTTCTATAATGTATCCAACCGCAGTCGATACTGCTTCTTCCCTTCCTCCCTACTTTTATCTGAACATCGTTAACGGTACACCTGTATTAGGACTACGCAACCGATCGGTCTACATTTTGGAACACACTGTTCCGCTCAAAGCGGGATACATAAAACTAATGGGGGAATACCAGCAATTGGCCAAGGGTACGTTAGCTGATACCACTACGGGTACAAATTATCCGGCTGACTATGGGTATGTTCTCGGTGCCAAGTACAAGCGAAACCTGGCAACGAACTTGCCCGGTTCCTATTACGATTTTAGTATTCGCTATGGCGCTGGTATTGCCAATGGTGGTGATGGGGGTGGAAGTAAAACATTCCTTACCTATGGCGGCCCAAACCTGGCAACCCAGAATTTCAGGAATGCCTGGTCGGTTGCCCTTACGGGAAATTTTTTATGGAATATAAATTCAGATTACTCCGTTCAGGCGTATGGTGTTTTTACAAAAAGCAAGGGTGCCAGCGATAGCCTTAACATGACTTCTGATTATCAGGGAAAATTGTTGTTCAACCGAAAGACCGATTTCGCCATAGGGGCACGGGCCACCTGGTATATTAAAGATTGGCTCCATCTATTGCACGAATTGAATTTTGCTTCCCGCAAAGACGGCACACAAGACCCAGCCCAGATGGTCAAATTCAGTATTGCCCCAACCATAGTACCCAATGGAAAACGTGATGTTTGGAGCCGCCCCCACTTTAGGCTTGTGTACAGCGTTGCGCACTATAACAAATTTGCTGCTGATAACCTTTACTCGCCTTACCTGGCGCAAACCGGAAGCAAACGATGGGG
>CAYNOT010000023.1:0-67515 GCA_964398945.1 uncultured Roseivirgaceae bacterium
CAAAGGTACAATAAATCCATAATGCACCAAAATTAATTTGTTGGTACACTAGTGTCCAGTATCTCAATACTAACGACTCAATACTCAATACTAACTGCTCAAGTACTCAATACTAGTGACCAGCGTCTAGTCTCCCTCCCTGCTTTTGATTCGCTGTTCTTTGAATTGTTTCAATTCTTCTTCGCGCCTTTTCAACTCCTCCTCTGTTGGACGGTAATTGATAAGGGTTTTCAAATCTGGTTGGCCGGCATCAACCCAGGCGCTATACCAACAGTTGCCAACCATTTTTATAGAAGCACGCATCTGGCGTTCCACCATTCCATCCAACATCGAATGATAGGCGCGCGCATATTCAAATGAAACAACCCGGTGTGTTTGCCGACCGCGTGTTTCGAATGAATATTTTTTTTCATCCATTTCTTCAGACAATTGTTTTTCAAATCCAAAAACAGAGTCCAATGCTTCATTGGCAGAAACCACGGCCTGCCATGCTGCTTCCTGAATGTTCTTCAAATAAACTGCCCGCCCCACCATAAAATCATAGTCGGAAGCAAACAACTCCGGCAAGCGCGATTCCCACAACGCATGGATTCCAATTTGATTCGTAAACTGACCATTGTAATTTTTAGTTGTATGCAGTGGCACATGGGCATCTGCAACATAATGCCCCAACTCAGCCGAGAGTTTTAATATCCGGTCCGGATCACGCACCATAAAGGCATCGCGAAGCTGGTAATAAACATGCACGATATGCCACGGCACTACACCATGTTTTTTTAATGTATCTTCTGAATAGAGGTTTACCGCATCATTCCAATACCGCGGCATTTTGTATACCGCACTATCACCATAGTGATCAATGTCGATATAATGCCGGGGGCCTTCTTCTTCCACCACGTACCTGCGTTTATCCGGATTCACAGAAGCCTCCGTCAGGTACTCAATATTTTTTTTGTAGAACCCAATCATATCTTGTGGAAGGATATAAACCGCCAACCGGTTGATTTGCTGATGCGCATAAAATCCCCAACCGCTGGAAAGCAAAAGGGCACCGCCAAAAAAAAGTATGCCCGAAATCAACCTGATTGCCTTTACTTTGCATGACCAAACTGATCGGCCCATGCGAAAGCTATTCCATCTTATACCTGTTTTTTTATCCATAGTATTTATTGCCAACGGTGACCCGTACCCGCGCAACGAGAACGTGGATGTGTTGCATTATATTTTCAAGCTCAATCTTTTTGATTCAACAGATGTTGTCACAGGCGAAGCTTCGATCACCATCGCTTTCAAAAAAGCAATGCAGGAATTCGAACTTGACTTAGTCTCATCGACCAATGGCAACACCGGTATGAAAATAACCAGCATTACCGAAAATAAAAAACCAATTGCTTATTCGCACCAAAATAACCGGATCAAAATTTCAAGGGCTATTGCAGCGGGCGACCAATACACGTTTGTTGTTTCGTATAGCGGCATCCCGCAAGACGGGTTGATCATTGGTAAAAACAAATATGGTGATCGTACTTTCTTCGGTGACAACTGGCCAGACCGTGCCCGGCACTGGTTGCCTTCCGTTGACCACCCTTCTGACAAAGCCAGTGTTGAATTTATTGTTACCGCACCGTTACACTATGAAGTTATTGGCAATGGGACCAAGCGTGAAGAAAGCAATCTAAGCGGAAATCGAAAACTTACCCACTGGCGTGAGATGGTGGACATTCCTACCAAAGTAATGGTAATTGGCGTTGCACGGTTCTCCATTCAATATGTAGATACGGTGGATGGTGTCCCTGTTGAAAGCTGGGTGTATCCACAAAACCGTGAAGAAGGATTTCATGATTATGAAGTTGCGGTGCGCGTGCTGGATTATTTTATAAAAAATGTAGGACCGTATCCATATAAAAAGTTGGCCAATGTACAATCCAAAACCCGCTATGGCGGAATGGAAAATGCGAGCAACATTTTTTATTTTGAAAACTCGGTGAATGGAAAAGGGGAGCGTGAAAGTTTGATTGCGCACGAAGTAGCCCATCAGTGGTTTGGAAACTCGGCCTCCGAAAATGATTGGTACCACGTCTGGTTAAGTGAAGGTTTTGCAACTTACTTCACCATTCTCTACAACGAAGCTACGTATGGGAAAGAGTTTGCCGCAAAAGAAAGGGCTGCGGACCGGACAGCGGTCATCGAATATTATAAGAAAACCAAAGCCCCGGTCATTGACACTTCTGTTTTGGATATAAACCAGGTATTAAATACCAATTCCTATCAAAAAGGAGGATGGGTGCTGCACATGCTCAGAATGGAAATGGGTGATGAGGCTTTTTGGAAAGGCATCCGGGAATATTATAAAACCTACCAGAACAAAAATGCCCTTACAGCTGATCTTCAAAAGATCATGGAAAAAAATTCAGGACTGAAGCTGGAGGGATTTTTCAATCAATGGCTTTTCACAGCCGGACATCCAGTGCTTTCAGGCTCCTGGAAATATGATAAGAAGTCAGGTGCTGTTGAATTATCGGTAAACCAAACACAGGCCAAAGCTTTTGATTTTCCACTGGAGGTGGGGATTTATGTTGAAAACCAGCCCCTTCCCATCATCGAAAAGATTAAAATCGATAAGAAATCGCAGAAGGTAAGCATCCCGGTAACGGCCAAACCCATTAAAATCATGCTTGATCCCAACACCAATTTGCTGTTTGAAGGGGGTTTGGACAATTGATTTTTAAGGAACTATTGGCATTTTAGAGAAATCAAATTACCTTTGCAGTCCTTAAAATTTGACAACAGGAAATGGCAAATCACAAATCAGCAGAGAAGAGAATCCGTGCAAATGAGAAAAAGCGTGTTTTAAACCGCTATCAGCACAAATCTACCCGTACTTTCATCAAAAGATTGAAGGAAACGGAAGTAAAGGCGGATGCTGAAAAGCTTCTTTTAGAGGTTACTTCAATGATTGATAAATTGGCAAAGAAGAACATCATCCACTGGAAAAAGGCTGCAAACCAGAAGTCTAAGCTGGCCAAGCACGTGAATTCTTTAGCTTAACTATCAGCATTAAAAATATTTTTCCCTTTCCGGCCTTCCGGGAAGGGTTTTTTATTTTATAGGGGTTTGTTACCTTGTTTTTAAAGTTTTTAAAGCGGTTAGCTATGAAATCAGATCAAACACCATTAGGAATCAAAAATTGGGCCCTCGAAGACCGTCCACGTGAAAAATTGCTCCAAAAGGGAATTACGGCCTTATCTGATGCCGAACTTATAGCCATTTTAATTGGTTCCGGCACCAGAACATTAAGTGCCGTTGAGGTTTCCCGCCATATTTTACAATCCGTTGACAACAACCTCCACGAACTTGCCAAACTTTCTGTCAAAGACCTGATGAAAACCAAAGGGATTGGTGAGGCCAAAGCGATCAGCATTGTTTCCGCATTGGAGCTCGGCAGAAGAAGAAAAGACCATGAGCCTAACGAAAAACCGAAGATCGGCAGCTCGCAAGATGCTTACAATGTCATTAAAGGCAGCTTGATTGATTTGCACCATGAGGAATTTTGGGTGCTGTACCTCAACCGCGCCAACCGGGTAATCCTCAAAAAGAAAATCAGTGAGGGGGGTGTTTCAGGAACAGTGGCCGATCCCAAGATCATTTACAAATCGGCATTGGAAAATTTGGCAAGCGGCATCATCGTGGTGCATAACCACCCTTCCGGGAACCTGACTGCAAGCCAACAGGATATTGCGTTAACAAAAAAACTGAAGGAAGGCGCAAAGGCGTTGGAAATTCAACTATTGGACCATTTGATAATTGCGGGCAACACATATTTTAGCTTTGCCGATGAAGGAATGATTTAAGTGAAATTGAAGCTCAACCACATTAAAACCCCGACCTACTTTATTGCTTTTGTTTGGCTTGTTAATGGACTTTTCTGTAAAATTTTAAACCTGGTTCCCCGACACGCTAAAATTGTTGCTGTTATTCTTGGGGATAAAATCGCCCCGGTGGCCACGGTTGTTATTGGCATTCTCGAAATCCTAATGGCCCTCTGGGTTTTATCCCGAATCAAAAGCAAACTCTGCGCTGTCACACAAATCGCAATCATCATGACAATGAATGTAATTGAGTTCATCATGGCACCTGAATTGTTGCTCTATGGAAAATCAAATATTGCAATCGCGGTTTTGTTTTGTTTGTTTATTTACTATTACGAAATCTTTAAAAACCGAAAGGCCACATAGTAATGTCATTTAGTTTAAGAAACCATCCCTTTCCGGTAGAAACCCATTTTAATTGCTCTTTGGTAATCACCTATGCAGTAAAGAAAGAGGAATTGCAACCTAAAATACCAGCGTGCCTATCACTCGATACATATAATGATGAATGGGCCTTTATCGCACTGGCATTGGTAGACACAAAAGCGTTGCGTCCAAAAGGCTTTCCCAGGTTTATGGGAAATGATTTCTTTTTGATTGGATACCGCGTATTTGTTCAATATGTAAACAATCAAGGAAAAAGGCTTCGAGGGCTTTATATTTTAAAATCAGAGACCAATAAAAACAAGATGGCTTATTGGGGCAATATCTTTACGCACTATCAGTACACAACCACTGATATTGATTTTTTGGATACAGGAAAAGGGATCAAGGTCCATTCAAGCAAATCAAAACTAGATATCCATGTTGCACTAAGCAACGATGGACAACCGTTGCCAAATGGTTCGCCTTTTGAAGATTGGAAAACAGCGCGAAGATATGCCGGCCCCCTTCCTTTCACATTTACCTACAATCAACCCAACAAAGAAGTATTGATTATTGAGGGTGTCCGGGCAAACTGGAAACCAGTGCCTGTAAAAATCCTTCATTGCGAATCATCTTTCATTAAAGAATTAAACCTTAACACTGCCATATTAGCAAACGGGTTTGTCATCCGGGATGTGCCGTATTATTGGAAGAAAGGAAAGCAGGAAACATGGCTCAAAAAATGAAACGAAAACCATTTCAAGGCGTGGTTAACATCCTGGGTTTCAACCGGCATTTTTTCCTGACTGGGTTCTCCATTCTATTGGTACTGACCATTGGTGTTCCCTGCACTTCCGGAAGTATACGGACGCTTATTTTAATCCTGATATTCCTTGGTTCCTGGAGTATGTCCATCCCAATAATTGTGTCGTATTACATCTATGACCTTTCAGGCTTTTATGAACTAAAGTGGCTTTCAAATCTTAATGCAAAAGCCGGTGACCGTATCGCTTGCGTCAATGCGGGGTTTGATGAAACGGGTTCCTTAATCAGGGAAAAATTAAACACCAGCATTTTCACATTCGATTTTTATGAAATTGATAAGCACACGGAAGTTTCAATTAAGCGCGCCCGGGACAAATACCCACCGGATCAAAACGCGATTAGGTTAAGCGATTATGGTTCACCACTTGCACATGCCCCGTTCGATTTCATTTTTGTGGTCTTTGCCGCGCATGAAATCCGGGATCAAACAGAGCGATCAGCATTCTTTTCGTGTCTCCGAAAAAGCATAGCCGATAATGGAAGGGTCGTTGTTATCGAGCACCTTCGTGACTTACCCAACTTGGTGGCTTACACCATTGGGGCTTTTCACTTCTATTCTAAAAATAATTGGCGAAACGTTTTTTCTGCATCTGATCTGAAGATCGAGAATGAAATTAAGCATACTCCTTTTGTCTCACTTTTTCAATTAAAAAAGTAATGGAGGTCCACCTTAAAATAATCGGTTCCATTTTTATTCCATTGGGGCTGGTCCATATAGTTTTTCCCAAATATTTTAAGTGGAAGACCGAATTGGCAGGTTTGAGCCTTGTCAATCGACAGATGATGAAGGTCCACGCCTTTTTCATTGCGCTTGTTGTTTTGCTGATGGGGTTATTGTGTATTGTATCAGCAGGGGAAATTATTGAAACACCTTTGGGCAAAACCTTTTCAATTGGGATGGCCATTTTCTGGGGGGTTCGGGCTTTTTTTCAGTTTTTTGTTTATTCACCTAAACTATGGAGGGGAAAAACTTTTGAAACAATTGTCCATGTGGTTTTTTCCATTGCTTGGATCTACATTACATCAATATTTATAATAATAGCGATGGATCAATAGTTTGAAGAGTTGGCTTGCTTTTTAAACCCCTTCCAAATAATTAAATACTTTTGTGGGACATAATTTTCGTTCCGGTGAATGTGAAGAAGCCTGCCACAAATATAAATGTACCCATTACCGTCCTTTCGTTGGTGGTGCCCGTGCTATTGTGGGGGCTTTATGATTTAAAAAACACACCCGTTCAGGCCCCTTCAGCAGCGGAAGCAACAAAAAATGTTGAGATCGTCCCGGAACCCAATCCCTATTGGGAAAAAGTGCTGGCTGATTATTCAGCCTATATTATTGAAAGGATGGAGAAAACCAATACACCGGGTGCGGCCATTGCCATTGTCCGGGATTCCACTATTTTATTTTTAAAAGGTTTTGGCGTAAAAGAAATCGGCACAACCGATTCGGTGGACATCAATACAGTTTTCAGGATCGGATCGGTTTCAAAAAGTTTTGCCGCCATTCTCACGGGTGTTTTGAAAGATAAAAGTGAACTCGATTGGGATGATTATGTAATCGATTACCTCCCCGGCTTCAAGCTTCAATCCGAAGAACAAACCAAACAACTTCAACTCAAGCATGTACTTTCGCACACCATCGGGTTGCCGTACCACAGCTACACAAACCTCGTAGAGGAAGGAAAAAATTTAGGCGACATGCTTACTGAGCTTAGCAATATTAAACTCGTGGGTAAAGTGGGGGAAGTACATAGTTACCAAAATGTGGCCTACAGTCTGATTGGCGAAGTCATTGAGGCAAAGATGGGCAAGTCATATGAAGAGGTAATGCAAGAACAGGTTTTGATCCCGTTGGGCATGGTGAACACTACCTTAAACTACACTGCATTTGTAAACAACCACGACATTGCTTTGCCACATTCCTACTCTAAAAAAAGCTTGAAAGTGACCTCGATTACCGATACCTATTACAACGTTGCCCCGGCTGGAGGGGTCAACACGAACATTAGCGACATAGCACAGTGGATGCGCGCTATCTTAGGCCATCGGGAGGACATCATCTCAAAAGCCACACTACAGCAAATTTACAATCCCGTAATCCCTACTTCTACCCGCCATCGCTATTTTGGGGATTGGGGACGGTTAAAAAAAGCGTACTATGCAAAAGGTTTTCGTGTTTTGTATTATCCCAACGACACCTTGATTTATCATGGCGGGTATGTAAATGGCTACCGTAGTGAAGTCGCAATTGATCCGCGTGATAATATCGCAATCTGTATTCTCTCGAACTCACCCAATACTTTAATTGACAAAAGTTCTGCTGCATTTTTTGACCGCTATTATGCGCAACGCGATTCGATTTTGTTTTGGGAAAAGAAAAAACACTTCGCATTTTAAGGAATGAAAAAAAATAAAATCCTGGTCATTGCCCTTCTTGCGGTCGTTGCTACCGTGCTTTACTATTCGCTTCAAGAAAGCACACCGACAGCATACATTGAAGTAATTGAAAAGGAGAGAAAGGAAAAAAACCATTTCATGCGCAACAATGGCGCTTCCCCCTTTGCCGATAGCAGTGCTTCCTTTACAGAACTGAAATTTTTTTCCATCGATGCAAAATACCGCGTCAACGCCAGCCTCACTCCGGTTGAAAATAAAAAAATGGTGGTGCTGCCTACAAGCGATGGAAAAGAACAACGCTACATGGAATACGCGTATGCATCTTTTTCACTGGATGGAAAAGATTGCAAGCTTTTGATTTTGGAAGTGATTGATATGGGCCCAAATCGGGGTGTGTTGTTCCTTGCTTTTGGTGACGGGACAAGTGCTGTGGAGTCGTACGGTGCAGGGCGCTACCTCGACATTAAAAAAGTGCCGGGCAGCACCTCGATTACACTGGATTTTAATTTGGCCTATAATCCGTATTGTGCCTACAACGATAGTTATTCGTGCCCGTTGCCACCAAAAGAAAACCTGTTGCCCGTGGCGATCAAGGCTGGGGAGAAAATCTATCATTAAAGACTAAAAGATTGGCGTTACTTTACATTCGGCCCTTGCCCTTGTTGGTGTTCTTCACCAACAAGCACACTAAACGATAAGACGCACAAATGTAATGACTTACTGATTGTCCTTTATTTTACTTCTCGCCTGTTATTCTTCGTTCATCTCGTTTGCGGGTGAAAGAACACCCGCAAAGGCTGAGAGCGAGTAAGGTTGAGGTGGATTAATAAGTTGCAAACTTCTTTATTTATTAATAAAGCTTAAGTCACACGCTTGCCATCACACAGACTTAACCTAGCAGTGGATAGACTTAAACCAATTCAGGGTTTTAACTAATTAGAGAATGTATAATTTCATTACCAACTTTAACCCCAAACTCATCAAATATCTCATCAGAGTTTATTATATACCAGTGTTGCGAAAGTGCATGAACCATATGAGAATCAACATAGGTAGCAATTTCATGCTGTTCATCACTTGATAATAAATGAATTGAATCTTTTAATCTATTTAATCTAAATAACCATTTATCTAACAAATAATATTTTCCTAGCAAGGGTAATTCAATTGTAGCCAAATCACAATCATTACTAAAAGTAATTCCGTTAAGAGAAGCATCTCGAAAAGAAACATTCTTCATAACATTTTTTTTAGGAGTCCCAAATTCTACTATATCGGACTTGAATCTATATCCTCCACGAAACCAAACGTCTTCCAGTTTCCCTTTAAACACGCATCTTTCAAATGAAGATCCATTAAAATCTATATCCTTTAAATTGCAGCTAATAAATTCACAGTCATAAAATTCCGCCCTAATGAATATACTTTTCTTAAAATTACAATTAATGAAAGTACATCTTAAGTATTTTGATCCGTTGTACCCTAATCCTGCCTTTTGAAATTTACAGTTACTAAAATATATATCCTTATAGCTATTTCCATTATCTGTTGAGTCCGTAAAATCAGCGAAATAGAAATGACATTGGGAAATTTCCGTATTTTCTATCAAACAAGAAACGAAGGATGCATAAGAAAAATCTAATTTATCAAGAATAGCGTCTCTAACAATAACAAAATCGAAGTCAATTCCCCTTAAATCAAGTAAACCGCTTTCTAATACTTCAAAAAGAGAAATACGTTTTCTTAAGAATTGACCGCCTTTAAAATTTCCCCATCGTTTTTTTAAAAATTTTGACATCATAATCAAAACTACTTATTTTCAGTATTTAATTGAGTGCCTCCTTCTCCATATTTTTTTACATGAGCATCCCATTGCTTAAGCGTTGTCATATCCCACCATGCATTGGTATTTGGATCAACGAAATCAGGACCATTTGTGTATTTACTTTTTAAATGCTTCAAAGATGGATCATTTTTTACTAATTCTCCCTTGCCCTTATTGGTGTTCTTCACCAACAAGCACACTAAATGATAAGACGCGCAAATGTAATGACTTTACTGATTGTCCTTTATTTTACTTCTCGTCTGTTATTCTTCGTTCATCTCGTTTGCGGGTGAAGAACACCCGCAAGACTGAAATATAACTTTTCCGAGGTTCTGAGATTGAATTTTTATGGGCTTTTATAAGCCATTGGGTTCCCGCAAAGCGCGAGTAAGGCTGAGGGGGATTAATAAGTTGCAAACTTCCTTTTATTGATAAGTTAAGGCAAACTCCTTCCTATTCAATTCCAAGACCTAATGCGCATAACACCAATTGGCATAGGGAGTAATTAGGAAAAAAAAATTGCCCATATCCAAATCCCTATTAATGATATAATTACAAATATTGAAAATATTGTCATGGAGAGCCCTTTTTTCTCAAGCCATTCTCGATATTTTCTATTTTCTTCCTCGTCTTCAAATGTAAAAAAACCCATTGCTCTCATTAGTTGCCTCAAATAAAAAAAAAGCACGATTAAAATAACTACCGAAAAGAAAATATCATGCGACTCCATATTATTCCTTGTCTGATTCTAAAGTATTCAAAGTTCCATTAGTATTGTTAATGATTTCAAGAATTAATGTATTTAATTCCAAACCTGTTATTGTATCGCCTCCTTTCAATTTAATAAAAGCTTTAATACTTGAGGCAGTGTTTACTCCAATATTAGTCATATCGTATAGAAGCGCACCATTCTTACCACCAATATCAACTACCCCCTTGCCCTTGTTGGTGTTCTTCACCAACAAGCACACTAAACGATAAGACGCACAAATGTAATGACTTTACTGATTGTCCTTTTAATTTTACTTCTCGCCTGTTATTCTTCGTTCATCTCGTTTGCGGGTGAAGAACACCTGCAAAGGCTGAGGAACCTATTTGGGACTGCATTTTTCATGTTCGATCCCGTGACCCTAAAAACAAAAATGGCCAAGGAAATATCTCCTTGGCCATCTAAAGTGATCCCGCTGGGGCTCGAACCCAGGACCCTAACATTAAAAGTGTTATGCTCTACCAGCTGAGCTACGGAATCGTTTATCTTTGCCTCTTTTACGGGGTTTTCCGTAATTGAGGTCGCAAAGGTAACACGATCTAAAAAATATGCAAAACCGAATTTTAAAATTTACCATCTTATTCACAATCCTGTTCACCGGGGGTGAAGGAATTGCACAAGTTTCTTCCTTTCGTCTTCAACAAGCTGATTCACTTTTTGAAAACAGGCGATATGTACAGGCTTTTGAACAGTACGAAGCCATTCTCGCCAATAAAGAATATAGTCCTGCGATGTTGTTGAAAATGGCGTATATCCAGGAGGGCCTTAATCAATCCGGCAGCGCTTTATACTACCTCAACCTTTATCACCTCATCACCAATGACAAAGCGGTTGTCCATAAAATGGAAGAACTTGCCCGGAAGCATAACCTCGATGGCTATAAAGCTACCGACCTTGATCGCGTACTGATGATTTACAAAGACCATCGTGAATGGATAACCCTGGGCATGGGGGCGATTATGGCCTTTTTAATCAGCCTCACCTTTTACTTTAAAATTAGAAAACGCGAACCTGTAGTCGGGCTTTTTATTACAGCCATAGTTTTGGCAATTGGTTTTTTTGTCCATTTAAATTTTGGCGAACGGCTTGATACCGGAATAATCACGATGCCCAACACGTATATTATGAGTGGCCCTTCTGCCGGGGCTTCTGTGATCTCCATTGTTGATGAGGGACATCGGGTGGAAATAGTTGGGAAAAAAGATGTTTGGCTGAAGATCATCTGGAACGGTGAGCCTGCTTATATCAAACAAGAACATCTGCTCCCCATTAAACTATAATATCAGAACCGTACGGTAATACTCCCTTTATATGCTTTATGGGTGTACTGCAATGTGTAATAATAAACCCCACTGGCAGCACCTTCTGCAAACCATTTGAAATCACGGTTCGCTGACTCAAACATCGGACGGCCCCACCGGTTATAAATCCGGATGTTTACAAAACTTCCGGTGCAATTATCAACAGGCAGAATGTTCACCAACTCTTTTAAGTCTTCATCGTACCGAACCATTGCAAAGTAATCATTGACTGCATCACCATTTGGGGAAATGAAATTCGGTGGCAAGAATTCCAGGTTCTCGTGATTATAATCTTTGATTTTGATTTTTACTTCCAACGTATCCCCTTTTTGATTGAAACACCGATCGTCTATTAACCGGAAAGCAAACAGGTATTCATTTTCAAATACCTGGTTTTCAAAAATGCTGCAATCGGGCAACCAATTAAAAGTGGTCTCTACACTGCCAATACCGTCTGCATCAGCATATACAAATCCCCTTGGTGGTACCGTTCCTTCTGCTTTGATCATTTCCAACCGTAGATGATCTTGATTGGGGATAGTGTTCACATCATTTCCATAGAGGCCAAGCGAAATCTGATCTCCGATATAACAACTTATTTCACCGTCTATAAATTGAATATCCGGGTTTAAATTCGCCATCGTCAACAACGGCTGCGCATTGTCTGGTGGCAACACTTTTACTACCACATTCACTGTATCAGCTTTGTACAAGCGGCACTTGTTGGCATTGTCCACCACAATAAACTCAAATTCAAATTCATCTTTCTTGGTGAGGTCAACATTGTCGCAAAATAAATCCCACTTAAAAGGAGAAGAAATTACTCCGTTGCCCGCTACATTATTGAACGAAACCGAATAGTCGGCCATGTTGAAACCAACTCCTTTCGCACCTAACAAAAGGTAATCGTTGTCGGGATCGTTTCCCACCACATCAAACTGCAACGACTCGTGTATTTTTACTTCGATGCCTTCCACCCTTCGCTCACTCATGGGTGTATAATCGGTAGTGATTCTCGGATCCTGATTTCCCGGAAGGATAACCCTCAGGTTAAATTCTGCAAAGACTGGATTGGGGAGGTTGCAATAATCAGCATCCTCCACGAGCACTTTAATGTTGAAAAAAGTTTGCTTCGTAAAATCATACACATCACATCGCGTATCCCACTCAAGTTGTGCTTTGATTCGCCCGGGAATATTTTCCAAAATTTTAAACTCCATTCCAACATCAGCAAGGCTAAACCCATTTACCAACAAAGCCATCGTCATGGGATTGTCGTCTGCATCCTCTACTTCGATTGGCCAGGTTACTTTGTCACCTTCATTCAATGTTGCTGTAACATTGGGCGTTATAAATTGTGGCAACGCATTAGCTGGCGGTTGCACATTCACCGTAACTTTTAACGTATCCGACAATGGCAAACTACAGGCATCATCATAAGCAATTACACCAATCTGGTAGGGCCCTGGTATCAACGGGCAATCCGGAAAACAAATATCAAAATCGGCAACACTACCATTCACCAACAACGCATCCGTAACCTGTGGCAGCATACCCGATACATCCCCTTTGAAATTCAATGGGATCACGCGGATCCTTACCTTCTCCTGAAAATTGTCATCTTGCTTGGAGGCATCCGGATCAGAAACCCGGACTTTAATACACCGGTCTTCGTCCGCCACGGTATTGCTAAAGCTCACCGACATGGTATTGTCAAAAATAAAATCAGCATCCGTTAATTTCTTTCCGAGGATTTGTGGTGGTTCGGCCTGCGGACAAACATCGACTACCAACATCTGAAAGTCCCGTCTTAGCTCACCGATTTTTACCCCATCCCTGAATTCTTCACATTTCACAGCAAAAACAAATAATCCCTGGAGGGTTGGTGTCACCGTTAAAAAACCATCATTGCTAATCCGAAGATCAGGCATTCCATTAACGATATTATTTAGGTTAAAGGGGTTTCGCCACGTGATGGTTGGGTAAGGGGCTGGTGCTATTGGCGGAAGTGCATCAACGGTGTGCGTACTTAATGGCGTTACCAAAGAATAAACCAGTGAATCACCATCGTCATCTGTTCCCGCAAAATCAACCCAATACGGTTTCCTTGGACAAGCATAATCATTTAATGGAGGAAAAAGCCGTGGGGAAGAATTAATGAATTGTTCCCCATTCATTACTACAGGCGGAAACTCCAAATAAAAAGTTTGTCCTGCTGCGATACCCCCAAACATTGGATCGTTACTATGGATATTGGTAATTGTATAATTTCTGCAACACCGCTCCCATACAATATAGTATCCTTCCGGATCATTGTAAATTTCAGGTGGAAAAACCACAGTAGTTGTATAGGTTAGTTTTTGCGTAACAATTTCCCCATTGGAACATTCAGGTTGGGTGTAGTTAACTTGTGCTATGCTGTAACCATTAAAAAAAACGGTTCGCATCAACACATTGTCCCGCTTTCTAAAAATAGCCGCAGTGATCTGCGGATCGCGTGCCCCGGGGTTTCCATTTAGTTGATCGAAATAAAGCAGTAGGTTGATACGGTAGTTGTAACCGTTTAGGTGGAGGACTTCAAACTCACCTCCAACAATATGCGAGGCCGAAAGTGGCAATGCCAGAAAACACAAGAATGCTAGTAAAATTCTCCTCATACCGTACGTCTGAACCTTAAAGATAGAAAAACCGAATGCAGTAAGAAACCCCCACAATTCCTTAATTTTGATCCCTTTATGAGAAAAGGGGAAATTTTAAGCGGAATTACCATCGAATCGGTGGGGGCAGAAGGTAATTGCATTGCCAAAATTGATGGCAAAGTGCTCTTTTTAAAAGGCGGGGCACCGGGCGATATCGTGGAGGTAAAGATCACCAAAGTAAAAAGCAGTTTTTTAGAAGGTCAGATTGTAAAAATCAACACCGAATCTGATTTACGGGTTCATCCGTTTTGCAGCCATTATGGAACCTGTGGCGGCTGTTCTTTCCAGCATTTAAATTACGAAACCCAGCTTTTCTACAAACAAAAGCAGGTGGTCGACAATCTCGAACGCATTGGTGGCCTTACCCTTCCGCAAATACAACCCATCCTTCCCTCTGCTAAGACACAGTACTACCGCAATCGGTTGGATTTTACATTCACTTTTCAGCGCTGGCTTTCCTGGCAAGAAATGCAAGCGAATGTCCCTTTCGGGGAACCGGGCCTCGGCTTCCACATCCCCAAAATGTTCGATAAAGTATTCGATGTGAAGGAATGCTACCTGTTGGCAGATCCGTCCAATGCCATTCGCCTGGCAGTGAAGGATGAAGCGATCAACCATAAAATTCCATTCTTCGACTTGCGCAAACAAACCGGGTTTCTTCGTACGCTAACGCTTCGCATCGCCAACACCGGGGAGATCATGATCATTTTGCAAGTGGCCAACGATACCCTGAAGTGGGTCGACCAAATCCTCTCCCGGTTGGAAAACGAATTTCCACAAATCACTTCCTTCAATTATATCGTCAACACAAAACGCAACGATACGTTTCAGGACCAGGAAATCATTTGCTGGAAAGGCAACCCCTACATCACCGAACAAATGAAAAGCAGTGACGGCACTCGCGATTTGCAATTCCGCGTGGGCGCGAAATCTTTTTACCAAACCAATTCGGACCAGGCGTACGAACTCTATAAAGTTGCAGCAGATTTTGCCGGGCTCACCGGAGACGAGCGCGTCTACGATTTATATACCGGAACAGGGACCATTGCCAACTTCGTAGCCGGAAAATGTAAAGAAGTAATCGGATTGGAATATGTATCCGAAGCCATCGAAGATGCAAAAGTGAATTCAACAATAAATAATATTACCAACACTAAGTTTTTTGCCGGGGATATAAAAGATTTGTTGGATGATGCCTTCCTCAAAAAATACGGCAAACCCGATGTGGTCATTACCGATCCGCCACGGGCCGGTATGCACGAAGACGTTTGCAGGATGTTGCTGAAAGCCGCTCCACAAAAAATTGTATATGTAAGTTGCAACCCTGCCACCCAAGCCCGCGACTTAAAAATACTGGCGGAAGATTACACGATTCAAAAAGTAAGACCAGTCGATATGTTTCCGCATACGATGCACGTAGAAAATGTGGTGTTGCTGACCCGTCACTCTGAGCGCTAGCAAAGAGTCTTTGGAATAAGGGGAAAGATTCTTCAGTCGTACCTCCTTCTGAATGACGGATTTGTTTTAATAATTTAATAAAGGTATCCAACATCAGCACCCAGTACCCAGTATCCAGTATCCAGTATCTAATGTCTAGTATCTTGCGTCTAATATCTAATGTCTAGTATCTTGCGTCTAATATCTAATGTCTAACATCTTACGTCTAACGTCTCTCTCGCATGCGTCAAAAATTATTAAGTGAAGGTGCCAAAGAACTGAGTTATGAAATCCGCGAAATCGTTAAGAAAGCGGAAGAAATAAAAAAACTCGGTCAGCCTATCTATTGGGAAAATATTGGTGACCCGATCCAGAAATTACATCCCCTACCTGAATGGATCAAGAAGATTGTATCCGATCTCATGTTACAAAATGATACGTTTAGCTATTGCCCATCCAAAGGTGTATTGGAAACCCGTGAATTTCTGGCAGGCCGGACCAACGCATTGGGCGGCACACAAATCACCGCAGATGACATTTGCTTTTTCAACGGATTAGGTGACGCCATTGCAAAAATATATCAATACCTAACCCACACTTCCCGGATTATCGGGCCATCGCCAGCCTACTCCACACACTCCAGCGCAGAAGCGGCACACGCCAATCATGAACCGCTCACCTACACACTTGATCCCGGCAACAATTGGTTCCCTGATTTGGATGACCTCTATAATAAAGTGAAATACAATCCGAATATTGTCGGCATCCTGATCATCAATCCCGACAATCCTACAGGAATGGTGTATCCGCTGGAAACATTGAAAAGAATTGTGGAGATCGCCCGCGAGTTTAATCTGTTTCTGATCAGTGACGAAATCTACATCAACATCACCTACAATGGGGCTAAAGCCTACTCATTGGCAGAAGTGATCGAAGATGTCCCCGGCATTGCCATGCGTGGGATTTCGAAAGAACTGCCGTGGCCGGGATCGCGATGCGGTTGGGTCGAGTATTATAACAGGGATAAAGATGCGGACTTCAACCGTTATTGCCAGGCCATTGACAATGCGAAGATGATTGAAGTATGCTCAACAAAACTTCCACAACTGGCGATCCCAAAAATCCTGGGTGATCCGCGCTTTACAGTTTACCGTGAAGAGACCAACCAGAAAATCGGAAAACGCGCTAAACTCATTTCGGGAATTTTAGGCACCGTACCGGCACTTTATTTTAATGAAACGTTTGGTGCGTTCTACAATACCATCATTTTTAAAGAAGGTACATTAAACGGTTCGCAAAAAATGGAAATTGCCAATCCTGCAATCCGCGCTAAAGTTGAAGAGTGGACAAAAGAACCCATGGCCTTCGACAAACGGTTTGTGTATTACTTGCTTGGCGCAAAAGGAATTTGCGTGGTGCCCATCTCATCGTTCTGTTCAACCTTACAAGGTTTTAGGATTACACTGTTGGAAGAAGATGAAGAGCGACTGACAAAAATTTTTACAGATATACGGGATGGGATTAAAGAGTACTTATTTAGTCATCCATAGAAAAATCAAATTTTGTTTTTACCTTTAGTCACCCAACCCATTAGCTATGAACTATAAAATCCCATTCTTCATCTTAGGATTTCTGATTTTCTCTTTAGAAGCCACCTTTGCCCAAGACACACTGCAAGTAGCGTCTTCTTTTCAAAAAGCAGAAGTTATCGCTACCCGGATGGAACGCGAACTATCGCTCTCGAAGAACCAAACCGAAAAGGTAAAGGCTCTGGCCTTTGAACGGTTCGAAATATTGAAAGTGAAGAAGTCAAACTTTCCTGCTCAACTTGCCCAGGCCAATAATGAAGTGCAAAGGAAACTCGCAACCATTTTAACCTCGCAGCAATGGGAATTGTACCAAGACCTGAAAAATGATATTCAAAAGCAAAAGGATGAATTCGTACGAAAGCCCTAACTATAAGTTTTCAATTATGGAATTAGAAATGGATTTTTAAAATGGCGACCATGAAAAAAGTGTTTTTTCTATTGGTTATTTCTTCCCTGTTGCTGACTGGCGCGTGCAACCTGTTTCCGGATGACCCTGAGCTGCCTCCTATTACAATGGAAGGAAAGAATACTTTCGGATGTTTGGTGGATGGGAAATTTTTTTTGCCAAGAGCTCCTGTTGGATATGGGGCTGGTGTCCGTGTTGAAATTCAAAATTTAACTGATACTGTTGGGATCAATATCTATGCGAGTAATGTGAGCACAAAGCAGACACTAATTATTTCACTTTTTGATACACCAAATTTGATTATCAATAAAATTTATGACGATAGTGAGAATAATTTTACAATAGATTATCTTGATTACGACATGACATCATCATGTCATTACAATTCTATATTAAGCGCAAAAATTACCCTGTCTAAATTTGATATTTCAGGAACAAACAAAATTATAGCAGGAACATTTGAATTCTCTGCACACAGTAATGATTGTAATAAAACTGTTTTTGTAACCAAGGGAAGATTTGATATTGGTGATGTAAACTAAATTAAAAAATCACTTCACGCTAAACAGATAGCAACTATGAAATGGATTTTTCCAGTTGGGCCAAGCTTTATGCTTCCTTATTGAGTTCCGTGATCAATCCCTCTTCAAACATGGTTCACCTGAACACCATCAATCAACAAATAGACAGTAATCTTTCAAGTTATGATCGGGACAATCCGATTGTTGACTTCCCAACACTTTTTATTGCTTATCAAAGCCTGCGTAATGATGCGTTGTCTCTGAATTTGTTGACTAACAACAATGAACGGCTGGTGGATGTAGCGAACCGTTCCCAATCTCCCTATACCACAGGCTATGCTTTTGCCACTGCACCTGTTTTGGGTACGGATGACGATGGTGATGTTACCTTTATGTTCCGGACAGGGTTGTTTGTCAATAGTTCGCAGAAAACGTTTGGCAATTTTCAGGTTGATTTTGGCAATGGAGCCGGATACCAATCCATGACCGCAAATGTTCCCAAGAATATTATCTATAGTTCTTCCGGTGAAAAAACCTTGAAATTTAAAATCCAGTTTACAGATGGCACCACCTATTATAGCCACTCCAAATTTTATATTTTAAATTCCACACAAGGTAATCCTCAGGCTCGGTATAGTGGGAATGACGCAAGAGCTTTTAAATTTCCACGATCGACTGACAGCAATTGTCTGGAGCCATCTTTTCCTAACCCGCAAGCAGTAGGAGGCAGTTTTTATGGGGCAACTGTAACCGTGGAATATGGAGCTATCGGAAATCGTCCTGTCCTTGGTTGCGTACCTCAATTTATTAAACCCCTGATCGTGTTAGAAGGATTGGATGTTGGAAAATTCATTGGGTCAAATCATAGTTACAGTGATTTTATATCAGAAGATATTAGAGGAGGAATATTTATAGACGCAAATCCAAATCAATCTGGAACGCAGCTTTTTGGAGACAGGCTTGAAGCAGCAGGATACGACCTAATTTTTGTTGATTATGAGGAAGGCGCTGGAGATATTGTACGGAATGCCTATTTATTGGAGAATATCATCCAATGGGTCAACATACATAAAATCAATAACCCGGTAACGGGTCTACGTGAAGGGAATGTAGTGCTTGGGCAGAGCATGGGTGGACTCATTGGTCGGTATGCTGTTTGTGACATGGAGAAAAGATGGGCAGCTTCCCCATCCGTATACGCTCATCACGAAGTGAGAATGTTTGTCAGCCATGATTCAGGCCACCGTGGTTCCCACATACCATTGGGTTTTCAGGCTACGTTAAATGATCTGGCCACCGTAAAACTTGGTCGAATAGGCCTTGCAACATTTGGTATTATCGGAGGTATAATCGGTTCGAAGATTGAGTTGAAGGATGTTGTTGGTATTCTTAGAAAAGCACATGATCTTTTAAATATTGAGCCTGGGCCAAAACAAATGTTAATCGTTCAAGATGGTAGTACCAATACATTTTTAAATGGGCAATACCGTTCCGTGATCACCTTTGCAGCTGGGTATACACCGAGTTTTACCATGCGGGCATTGGCGAATGGGTCGGAATGTGGTGTAGGTCAATTAGTGAATCCGGGTGGTGAAATACTATATTTTGATTCAAAACTTTATGTCCATCCATTGTTGTTCGTGAGTACCCTTGCAGCAGTCTCTACAACCGTAACGAGTATAAATCCTGATCTGGGATTTTTGGTTCAAGGTGCGCTTAGTCCGTTCATTGTCTTTACAGGAAAAAGATGGAAATCGAATTATGTAGTGAATGCCACTCCTACATCGGGAACTAATCAGGCTTACAAAGCAAAAATTTCATTTGAAAAGAAAATACTCTTTGTTATCAATATAAATATTGACCTTGTAAATTCTAGCAGAAATTCAATTCCGGGGACATTGCCTTGGGACTCTTCAGCTGGTGGCTACTACGGTATTCAAGAATTGAAAATTAAGAACCCCAATATAAAATTATACCCTATACTAGAGGTTGACCTCACCGTTCGGGCTGCAAGAACTTTCGGGCATGTTCCTACCGTGAGTGCTTTGGATATTTCAACGTCTCTTACAGCGGCTGCCTTGGCCAGTCCGTATACAGGCGGGAATAATCCAAACTATCCGTCCAGTTTCCCCACATTCAAAACACAGGAAAAATTAGAAGAAGAAGTTGCTAATTCTTTTTACAATACCAGACACATTCAATTCACCGCGCGAAATGCGAATTGGATCTTCAATGAAATGGAGGGAATAGCCCAGCCCCCTAGTTCCTGTGCTTATTTGTGCCTGGATAATCAGGCAATACTTGGGGCAAGTGTAATTTGTACAAGTGAAGTATATCAATTGTCAAATCTTGCATCAGGCGTTCCGGTAATTTGGTCATCAACTTGGAATAGTCCACCCTATCCACAACTCGTTCACAACTCGCCAAGTGCGAACCAACTTACCATCAATAATACATATTCCTATCCGTCATCAACGACATTAAAAGCAACCATCAACGGGGAATGTGGTACCCGGGAATTTACAAAAAACATAGGGTAGCGACACCAATAGCTCTATTCAATACGGCACCCATAATCAAGAGGGATGCTATATCAACAATGTTTATCAACCTCTGCGCAGCGGGTCGCTTCCAACTACGTATAGCCCGGGATTTTTAAACGAGGTATGTATGGCGCAAATTGTCCTCAGTAATATGGGAGGAAAAACTGTAACTTTTACAGGGGCTACCAATCCCCTTTATTGGAACTATAACAGCCTAAATAGTACGTTATCATTACAACTGCCTTATCTCCATGGTGGTATACCATTTACATTTAAAATTTCAGGAGAAGGAGCATGCCAGGATAAGTCACTTCTTTTCTTTAGTACCAGGGTTCAAGGAACCTACTATATGGTATCACCAAACCCAGCCACTGATATGATCACAATTACTGCAAATTCAACTCTTGAAGTTCAGAGTAGTGATTCCAAAAACTTTACGGAGGAATTGGATTTCATTGTGAAAATAGCCGATACAGAAACGGGGCAACTTTGTTCACCTCTAAACCGATAATAGGTAAAGCGATTGAGCAAATTGATATTTCAAAACTATCAGAGGGGCTTTATACAATCCAAATTATTGAAAAAGAGTCGGTACAATCGTTTAAAATTATTAAGCAGTAATACCGATGCCAATCTAACGTCTAGTATCTACTATTAACGAACACCTGTAAGCACTTCCGAACAATCGTTTACGAAAAAAATATTGAAATAAAGTTGAATGCTGACAATAAATTTTGCCATCTTGCATCAGCAAACAATAGAATGTTGAACAACACCAAAATATCCATATTATCTGGAAGCTTCGTGAAGCTCAACACTGCTATTGTCATTGGTCTGGTCATTATTATTAGCATTCTCATGAAACCGGGGCTATTGTGACGCGTACCAACTAAAGAAATCACGAACCGCCCCGACACAATCGGGGCGGTTTTGTTTTATAGGCTTTATAACAAACTAACGATTGTTTCAAATTATATGTATTACAACGACAAAACGGTAATCTTTCTCGATGGGGAATTTGTGAAGGCGAACGAATCGAATGCCGATCTCTATAGCCAAACACTACACTACGGCTATGGTGTTTTCGAAGGTATCCGTGCATACCTAACCATCAATGGTGTAAAAATTTTCAAAGGTGTTGAACATTACCTTCGCCTGAAAAAAAGTTGTGAACTTATTGGTATTCCGTTCGACTATGATGTAGAAGAACTGGTCCAGCTCAGTTATCAGGTATTGGAGAAAAACAATTTGACCAATGCTTACATCCGTCCGCTTGTTTTCTGCGGACAAAACATGGCGCTTGATCATGCAAAAGATGTTTCATTTATGATCTGCGCTTGGGAGTGGAGCAAATACCATGGCGATAAGTTATTGAAAGTGTGTATTTCATCCTACGAACGCCCCAATCCCAAATCAACAAAGATTGAAGCTAAAGTTTGCGGACATTATATCAATTCGATTTTGGCTACAACAGAAGCAAAAGATCGTGGCTATGGTGAAGCATTGTTATTGGACATGAATGGAAATGTTGCCGAAGCACCAGGCGCCAATTTCTTTTATGAAAAAGATGGCATACTCTACACGCCCCCGCTTGGCCATATCCTTCCGGGGATTACACGCGAAACTGTCATCAACATTTGCGAAGAGTTGGATATCCCGGTTGTTGAAAAATTCTTTACACCCGATGCATTGAATGGTGCCGACAGTGCGTTCTTGTGCGGAACTGCCGCTGAAGTTGTTGGTATTGAATCATTGGATGCGAAACCTTTTCCAAAAGAGTGGAGCCAGTCGTTGGGTGCTGTTATTCAAGATGCCTACAAATGTGCAGTGCTTGAAAAATCATTTAGTTACGTGATCATCTAGTTAATGGAGTTGAACAAATATAGTAAGACGATCACGCAAGATCCATCATTGCCGGCAGCGCAAGCCATGTTGTATGGCATTGGGTTGACGGAAGAAGATCTTAAAAAAGCGCAGGTGGGAATTGTGAGCACAGGTTTCGAAGGAAACACGTGCAACATGCATTTGAACGACCTCGCCAAAGAAGTGAAAGAATCGGTTTGGAGTGGTGATTTAGTGGGATTGATTTTCAACACGATTGGTGTGAGCGATGGCATTTCCAACGGGACAGACGGAATGCGGTACTCATTGGTGAGCCGTGAAGTAATTGCCGATTCCATTGAAACAGTTTGTGGCGCACAATATTACGATGGACTAATTGCCGTGGTCGGTTGTGATAAAAACATGCCGGGGTCATTGATCGCGATGGGGAGATTAAACCGACCAGCCATTATGGTATATGGTGGTACGATTGCCGGTGGTGATTGGAAGGGAAAACAACTAAACATTGTTTCGGCTTTCGAAGCATTCGGAGAAAAACTCGCCAACAACATTACGCCCGAAGATTTTAAAGGCATCATTCAAAATGCGTGTCCGGGTGCGGGTGCATGTGGGGGAAT
Source organism: uncultured Roseivirgaceae bacterium (assembly GCA_964398945.1). GTDB lineage: Bacteria > Bacteroidota > Bacteroidia > Cytophagales > Cyclobacteriaceae > JBGTGG01. The sequence continues at coordinate 23,009 of CAYNOT010000023.1, forward strand.
GTACACTGCCAACACAATGGCTTCGGCCATTGAAGCATTGGGAATGGCACTTCCGTACTCTTCTTCCAATCCTGCATTGAGTAAAGAGAAATCTGCGGAATGCAAAGAAGCGGGCAATGCCATCAAACATTTATTGGAAAAAGATATCAAACCGCGCGACATTATGTCGAAGCAGGCTTTTGAAAATGCGTTGACAATTGTGATGGCATTAGGCGGTTCAACCAATGCGGTGTTGCATTTGATCGCGATGGCGAAAGCTGTTGGTGTTTCGGTTACAATTGAAGATTTTCAACGCGTTTCCGATAAAACCCCTTTCATTGCTGACTTAAAGCCCAGTGGAAAATATTTGATGGAAGACCTCCATAAAATTGGTGGGGTTCCATCGGTGATGAAATACCTGTTGGAAAAAGGGTTCCTTCATGGTGATTGTATCACCGTTACCGGAAAAACGGTAAAAGAAAATTTACAACAAGCAAAGGATTTAAATTTCGAAACCCAAACCATTATCCGCCCGATTGAAAAACCGATCAAAGCATCCGGTCATTTACAAATTCTGTTTGGCAACCTTTCCGAAAAAGGATCAGTTGCAAAAATCACAGGCAAAGAAGGTGAGAAGTTTACAGGGCCTGCCCGTGTGTTCAATAGCGAAGTTGAACTTAATCAAGGAATTGGTTCCGGAAAAGTGAAGGCTGGTGATGTGGTGGTGATCCGCTATGTCGGCCCGAAAGGTGCGCCCGGTATGCCGGAAATGCTAAAGCCCACTTCGATGATCATTGGTGCCGGACTCGGCAGCAGTGTGGCGTTGATCACCGATGGAAGGTTTTCCGGTGGAACACACGGCTTCGTGGTAGGCCACATCACACCCGAAGCTTTTGATGGCGGAACATTGGCACTCGTTGAAGATGATGATCTAATTGAGATCGATGCACAACAAAATACACTCAAACTTTTGGTTGACGAAAAACAACTTGATCAGCGAAAAGCAAGTTGGAAACAACCGGAACTGAAAGCCAAAAGCGGAGTGCTTTATAAATATGCTAAACACGTAAAAACAGCTACCGATGGATGCGTTACTGACGAAGACTAAAACAGATACCCAACCGAAAGTAAAATTATCAGGATCTGAAATTTTACTGGAGTCACTTATAGCGGAAGGTGTCGATACAATTTTCGGTTACCCCGGAGGCGCGATCATGCCGGTGTATGATGCACTGTATTCGTATGCCGATCAACTCAACCACATTTTGGTGCGCCACGAGCAAGGTGCTATCCATGCAGCACAAGGCTTCGCGCGTGTATCCAACCGTACCGGTGTGGTGTTTGCCACTTCAGGGCCGGGCGCAACAAATTTAATTACCGGATTAGCCGATGCGTTAATTGATTCAACACCATTGGTGTGTATCACCGGACAAGTTTTTGCGCACTTATTAGGTACAGATGCTTTTCAGGAAATTGATGTAGTGAATACAACAATCCCTGTTACCAAATGGAATGTTCAGGTAACAGAAGCAAAAGATATTGGGAAAGCCGTGGCGAAAGCTTTCTACATTGCAAAAAGCGGAAGGCCAGGACCGGTATTAATTGACATTACCAAGAATGCACAAAACGAATTGCTTGAAGGTTTTGAATATGAGAAGTGTGAAAACATTCGCACGTACAAGCCTACGCCAACACTACAAATCAGTCAGGTAGAAGCTGCTGCGAAATTGATCAACAACGCGAAACGTCCGTACATACTTGCCGGACAAGGTGTGATCCTTGCGGAAGCTTCGGATGCGCTGGTTGCTTTTTCGGAAAAAACAGGGATCCCGGTTGCCAATACATTGCTTGGTTTGGGTTCGATACCAAGTGATCATCCTAATTATGTAGGATTCCTGGGAATGCATGGAAACTATGCACCCAACTTAAATACAAATGAATGTGATGTATTGATTGCAGTAGGGATGCGTTTCGATGACCGCGTAACGGGAAATGTAAGCAAGTACGCAAAGCAGGCAAAAGTCATTCACATCGAAATCGACAAAGCAGAGATCAACAAAATTATCCCTGCTGAAGTGGCGGTCCATGCAGACGCCAAAGAGGCACTCGAAGCCTTATTGGAAAAATGCAATGTCAACAGCCATGCAGAATGGATTGATAGCTTTCATGAACTGAAAAAATCAGAAGTTGAAAAAGTCATCCACAAAGAATTCAATCCAACCGGGGAATTGACAATGGGTGAAGTTGTTCACGCGATTTCGGAAATCACAAAAGGGGAAGCCATTGTGGTAACCGATGTTGGCCAGCACCAAATGGTAACAGCACGGTATTATGAATTCAAACATCCCAGGTTATGTGTGACCTCAGGTGGTGCCGGCACAATGGGTTTTGCCCTGCCCGCAGCAATGGGCGCCAAGATTGCGCAACCCGATAAAGAAGTAATCGCAGTGATTGGTGATGGTGGTTATCAGATGACAATACAAGAATTGGGCACCATCATGCAATACAATATAGGGGTTAAGATTGTTGTGCTTAACAATAGCTTTTTAGGAATGGTACGGCAATGGCAACAACTCTTCCACGAGAAACGCTATTCGTTTACAGAAATGGTGAATCCTGATTTTCTAAAAATTGCAGATGCGTACCGCATTCCATCTGTTCGTGTAAACGAACGCAACAAAATTGAAAGCTCAATAAAAGAAATGCTTCAATCGCAAGGACCTTATTTTGTGGAAATGGTGGTGGGGAAAGAAGATAACGTGTTTCCAATGGTTCCTGCAGGGGCGGGTGTATCAGAAGTGTTACTGAAAGCACCAACACAAAAATAATAGTAGTATGATAAAGCAAGACTTCACATTGGAAATCCATTCAGACAATAACTTTTCAGTCATCAACAGGATTGTCAATATCCTAAACAGAAGACGCGTACGCATTAAAAAATTATTGGCGCATGAAGACGCACATGATTTTCACAGAGGACTAGCTGTTCTATTGGTGCATTCAACCGATGACATGATGGAGAAGGTAAAACACCAGCTCGAAAAGCTAATTGAAGTGGACCAGGTGTTATATCACATAAGCAGTGATCAATATTGTGAGCTTGCAATCAAACACAATGAAGTAGCAGCATAGTTGATTAGCGAATTAGTGAATGTGGAAATTAGAAAATGAAATAAAACAAAGCAGTAACATTAACAAATCAACAAATCAACTAATTAACAAATCAATAAATCAACAAATAAAGTTATGGCACAAATTAATTTTGGAGGAGTAGACGAAGAAGTAGTAACGCGGGAAGAATTTCCCATGGAGAAAGCGGTAAGTGTTTTAAAAGACGAGACCATTGCTATTCTTGGATATGGGGTACAAGGTCCTGCCCAGGCATTGAACTTACGCGATAATGGTTTCAACGTAATCGTGGGCCAGCGTAAAAACAGCAAGTCGTGGGACAAGGCCGTGGCACACGGTTGGGTACCGGGCGAATCGCTTTTTGAAATTGAAGAAGCTGCCAAACAAGGAACCATTGTTCAGTTTCTTTTGTCGGATGCAGGGCAAATTGCTGCGTGGCCTTCATTGAAGCCGTTGCTTACGCCCGGCAAAACATTGTACTTTTCACATGGGTTTGGTGTAACCTTTAACGAACAAACCGGGATCGTTCCACCAAAAGATATTGATGTGGTATTGGCTGCACCGAAAGGTTCAGGTACTTCAGTACGAAGATTGTTCTTGCAAGGAAAAGGGATCAATTCCAGTTTTGCTGTTTTTCAGGATGCAACCGGAAAGGCCCGTGAAAAAGCAATCGCGTTGGGAATAGGCGTAGGATCCGGATATCTTTTTGAAACAGATTTCAAACGTGAAGTATATTCTGACCTTACAGGCGAGCGTGGAACATTGATGGGGGCGATTGCCGGAATCTTTGAAGCGCAATATGAAGTACTTCGTTCAAAAGGACACACTCCTTCCGAAGCTTTTAACGAAACCGTGGAAGAGCTTACACAAAGTTTGATGCCATTGGTTGCCGAAAACGGAATGGACTGGATGTACGCCAACTGCTCCACCACTGCTCAACGTGGTGCACTGGATTGGAAAAAGAAATTCAAAGCAGCAACACTTCCGGTTTTCAAAGAACTTTACGACAGCGTAGAATCTGGTGCCGAAGCAAAACGCACCATCGATACCTGTAGCAAACCGGATTACCGTGAAAAGCTTGCCGAAGAATTAAAAGAACTTCGCGAAAGCGAACTATGGCAAGCCGGTGCAACCGTGCGCCAATTGCGTCCGGAGAAAGCGGCAGTGGAAGAAAGTATGATCAACTAAACGTAAGATGTAAGACACAAGATATAAGACCCTTTACTTATGGTTGTGTCTTACAATTACCCCAATTAATATTGTCTAACGTCTTAAGTCTAACTACTTAAGTCTAACTCTATGGAAACAATCACCTCATCAATCGACATCAACAACGCTTACGACATCCTCAAAAATGTTGTGCTAAAAACCCCGTTGCAGTTTCACCGGAAGCTTTCGGAGAAATTTGGCGCTGAGGTTTATTTGAAACGGGAAGACCTTCAATTAGTACGTTCGTATAAATTAAGAGGGGCTTACAACCTGATTCAAAGTCTGGACGAAGAGCAGCGAAAAAGAGGTATTGTTTGCGCCAGTGCCGGCAACCATGCGCAAGGCGTTGCGTTTTCGTGTAAGCAGCTCGCTATTAAAGGTGTCATCTACATGCCTGCGATAACACCCAAACAAAAAATCAACCAGGTAAAAATGTTTGGTGGGGATTGGATTGAGATCGAATTGATCGGTGATACGTTTGATGAATGCCAGGAGCATGCGCAAAAGCATTGCACCGAAAACAACATGGTGTTTGTTCCGCCCTTTGACCATTTGAAAATCATCGAAGGTCAGGGAACCGTTGCAAAAGAAATCCTCGATGAACAAAGTGACATCGATTTTATTTTTGTTCCCATCGGTGGCGGTGGCCTGTGTTCCGGGGTGAGTCAATATTTGAATACCTATTCACCCAAAACAAAAATCGTAGGTGTAGAACCACTGGGTGCGCCTTCTATGAAAAAAGCATTGGAAGCAGGAAAGCCTGTAGTCTTAGATAAAATAGAACGCTTTGTTGATGGTGCGGCCGTGAAAAAAGTTGGGACCCTTACATTCGAATTCTGTAAAAACAGTTTGCATGATATGTTGCTGGTGCCGGAAGGAAAAGTGTGTTCCACTATTTTACAACTGTATAATGAAGATGCCATTGTTGCAGAACCGGCAGGGGCCTTATCGATTGCAGCATTGGACCAATATGCCGACCAGCTAAAAGGTAAAAAAGTTGTCTGTGTCATTAGTGGCGGCAACAACGACATTGACCGGATGCAAGAGATCAAAGAACGGTCCTTGTTGCACGAAGGATTGAAACACTATTTTATTGTCCGCTTTGCGCAACGCCCGGGCGCATTAAAAAGGTTTTTGAATGACATCCTCGGCCCAACCGATGATATCGTCCGCTTCGAATTCATTCAAAAACACAACAAAGAATCCGGGCCCGCCTTGATCGGGATTGAATTAAAATCGAAAGAAGATTATGATTCATTGGTCGAGCGGATGGATTCTTTCCAACTCAATTATACTGAGCTCAACCAGGATGAAAACCTGTTTGAGTATCTGGTGTAATTTCCAGGTTTCAAATAGTCAAAAGCAGGCTCTTTTCCCTGCTGGATAATGGAGTATGCTTTCTAATTTTATATCTTTTATAGATTATAATCGAAAATAGTTATAACTTTATCGGATTATGATCCTTAGAATACTCGAAAATAGTATAAAAACCCATTTAGGCATAGGAAAGGCAATCATCCTGATCGGGCCACGACAGGTTGGAAAAACCACCCTTTTGGAGAACATTTCGAAGTCATTCCCTAAAAAAGTTTTGATGGTCAATTGCGATGAGCCGGATATGCGCACGTTGCTCCAGGATAAAACTTCAACACAGTTAAGAACATTGATCGGAAGCAATGAACTGGTTATCATTGATGAAGCGCAACGCGTAAAAAATATCGGGTTGAGCCTGAAACTCATCACCGATCAAATCAAAAATGTTCAGTTGATTGTTTCAGGTTCTTCCGCATTGGAGCTGGCCAATGAAATCAATGAGCCCTTGACTGGCAGGAAATGGGAATTTATTATGTACCCGTTCTCCACACAAGAAATGATTGATCATCATTCAGCAATCGAAGAAAAAAGGATGCTTTCAAACCGCTTGATTTATGGGATGTACCCGGATGTCATCAATTATCCTGGCCGTGAAAAAGAAGTGTTAAAGAATTTATCGGATAGTTATTTGTACAAAGATCTTTTTTCATTCAAAGACGTTCGAAAACCAGAAGTAATCGAGAAAATATTGCAAGCACTCAGCCTTCAAATCGGATCGGAAGTAAGTTACAATGAGATTGCTGATTTAGTGAAATCCGATCCCACAACTGTAAGCAGATATATCGACCTATTGGAAAAAACAATGGTGGTATTTCGATTGCCTTCGTTAAGTAGAAATCTCAGAAATGAAATCAAGAAAAGCAGGAAGATATACTTTTACGATAATGGTATCCGAAATGCAATCATCGCAAATTTTCAGGCGCTGGAATTACGAAAAGATGTGGGTGCGCTTTGGGAAAATTTTCTGGTTGCTGAACGTTTAAAGTTTACGCATTACAATAACCAATATCCAAACCGATATTTTTGGCGAACCAAGCAACAACAAGAAATCGACTATATCGAAGAGCTTGATGGAAAACTCTATGCCTTCGAATTTAAATGGAAAGGAGGGCAAAAAGTAAAACCCTCAATCACATTCACGAAAGCCTATCCTGAGAATGAATTTAAAGTAGTGACACCAGAAAATTATTTCGCATTTTTAAGTGAATAATTCCCTCCATCAACAACCTAACATTTGTACGTGTTTCGAAATTGATTTAAAATTCCCGGTGACTAACATTCGTTCTTTCAAAAGATTATTTTTTTTCATATATACCTTTTGATCACTCCATTAATTTGTTCAAATTGAACCCAGACATGTAATTGATTTTTTAATTAAAGATATAGCTGCCCTTCCGACCACCATCGGGAGGGCAGTTTCATTTTAACAATTACCGTCCAAACTAACACTTGTTTTAGACCCACTCTACAAGTTTTTAAAATTTAAAATGAGCCATCAACCAAAAACATTATTTGATAAAATTTGGGATGCCCATGTTGTGAAACAGGAGGAAGGATATCCCGATGCACTATTCATCGATCGGCATTTTATTCACGAAGTAACAAGCCCACAGGCTTTTGACGGGCTTCGTAAAAGAAACATCCCCGTCTTTAACACACAGCGTACTACCGCAACTGCCGATCATAACGTTCCTACAAAGGATCAGCACCTTCCTATTAAAGAAGCATTATCGAGGCACCAGGTTGAAACACTTCGAAAAAATTGCAAAGAGTTTGGTGTTGAGCTTTATGATTTAGGCCATCCCTATCAGGGGATCGTACACATCATCGGACCGGAGTTGGGATTGACCTTACCGGGAATGACCATCGTGTGTGGTGATAGCCATACTTCAACGCATGGTGCTTTTGGAAACATTGCATTCGGAATTGGTACCAGCGAAGTAGAGCAAGTATTGGCAACACAATGTATTTTGCAATACAAGCCCAGGCGCATGAAAATCGATATCAATGGCGTGTTGAACAAGGGTGTCGTGGCGAAGGATATTATCTTGTACATCATTTCAAAAATTTCTGCCAGTGGAGCCACTGGCTTTTTTGTTGAATACACAGGAGACACCATTCGCAATCTTTCCATGGAAGCGCGAATGACCATTTGCAACATGAGCATTGAAATGGGCGCACGTGGCGGATTGATTGCTCCTGATGAAATTACTTTTGACTACATCAAAGGAAGAAAATTTGCACCGCAAGGTGAAGCCTTTGAAAAATCTGTTGCTGTGTGGAAGGAATTGAAAACAGATGATGGAGCAACGTTTGATCGTGTTCTTGAAATTGATGCAAGCGACATCGGCCCGATGATTACGTATGGAACGAATCCGGGGATGGGCATTAAAGTTACAGATCGAATCCCAACACTTGAAGAGTTAAAAGATATCAGCGAACACGCTTCGTTTTCAAAATCATTGGAGTATATGGGCTTGACTGCCGGATCACAATTGCTCGGCAAACCTATCGACTATGTTTTTATCGGAAGTTGCACGAATGCACGCATTGAAGACTTGCGTTTAGTGGCCGAAGTCGTGAATGGAAAAAAGAAAGCAGACAATGTAGAAGTGTGGGTTGTTCCGGGTTCTAAACAAGTGGAAGAGCAAGCACGCAAGGAAGGGTTGCATACCATTTTCGAAGCAGCGGGGTTTGAACTGCGGGAACCGGGTTGTTCAGCATGTTTAGGTATGAACGAAGACAAAGTACCTGCCGGGAAATATTGTGTATCTACATCGAACAGAAATTTTGAAGGAAGGCAAGGGCCAAAGTCGAGAACATTTTTAGCAAGCCCGTTAAGCGCAGCGGCAGCAGCATTGACAGGAAAGGTAACAGACATACGCGAATTACTTAGTTGATAGCCTGACGGTAGGCAAGTTCTTAGTTGTTGGTTGTTAGAAATACCAACAACGAACAACAAACAACGGAAGAAAATGAAGGAGAAATTTACAACATTAAAATCCACAGCCATTCCATTGCCAAATGAGAATGTAGATACCGATCAGGTAATTCCTGCGCGCTTTTTAAAAGCAACCACACGGGAAGGATTTGGTGATAATCTATTTCGTGATTGGCGCTATGATGCTGATGGAGATCCAAAAGCAGATTTTGTCTTGAACAATGATATCTATTCAGGAAAAATATTAGTAGCCGGAAAAAATTTCGGTTGCGGATCAAGTCGTGAGCATGCTGCGTGGGCGATCTATGATTACGGATTCAGGGTTGTGGTGTCTAGTTTCTTTGCAGACATTTTTAAAAACAATGCGTTGAACAATGCTTTGTTGCCGGTTCAGGTTTCAGATGATTTCCTGAAAGCAATATTTGCTTCAATTGAAAAAGACCCGGACACAGAAATCATAGTGGACTTGCCCAGCCAAAAAATCAAAGTAGGTGATCAAGAAGAAAATTTTGATATCAATCCTTACAAAAAGGTTTGCCTCACCAATGGGTATGATGATATCGATTACCTGATCAGCCTTAACAAAGAAATACGGGAATTTGATTTACTGGATGCTGGATGCTAGATGCTGGATACTGGATACTGGATGCTGGATACTGGATACTGGATGCTAAAAATTAGACACTAGAGAGAAAAATGAAAAAACACATTGTCATATTGCCCGGGGATGGAATTGGAAAAGAAGTAACGACTGAAGGAAAACGGGTACTCGATAAAATTGCAGAAATCTTCAATCATACTTTTGAATATGATGAAGCATTGATTGGACACGATGCGATTGAAGCAACAGGAGATCCTTTGCCTGATGAGACCTTGACCAAATTAAAAAATACGGATGCTATTCTCTTTGGAGCTGTCGGCCATCCGAAATATGATAACGATCCTACCCTGCCTGTTCGTCCGGAGCAAGGGCTTTTAAAAATGCGGAAAGAGCTTGGATTGTATGCCAACCTACGTCCTATAAAATTATTCGATGAATTGCTTGGCGCTTCCAGCATCAAACCAGAAATATTAAAAGGATCGGACATTCTTTTCTTTCGGGAATTGACTGGTGATGTGTACTTCGGTGAAAAGGGAAGAAAAGACAACAATGACACTGCTTACGATGTCATGATTTATAGCCGGTATGAAGTAGAGCGAATCGCACGCAAAGCTTTTGCCGCTGCGATGACACGCGGAAAAAAAGTTACCTCCGTTGACAAAGCTAATGTGCTGGAGAGTTCGCGTTTGTGGAGGGCTGTCGTGCAGGATGTTGCAAAGGAATTTCCGGAAGTCACGGTTGAGCACATGTTTGTAGATGCGGCGGCCATGAAGTTGATTCAAAACCCGAAAAGTTTTGATGTAGTAGTAACAGGAAATTTGTTCGGGGATATTTTAACCGATGAAGCCTCGCAAATTGCCGGATCAATGGGCATGCTTGCTTCTGCTTCTGTTGGTGATAAAGTTGGTTTGTACGAGCCCATCCACGGAAGTGCACACGATATTACCGGAAAAGGAATCGCCAATCCTTTGGCATCGATTCTATCTGCCGCCTTGTTGCTGGATATTTCTTTCGGCATGACCGAAGAAGCAAATACAGTGATCAAAGCAGTTGAAAATACGTTGAAGGCTGGCTATCGTACTACCGACATTGCGGACAGCACGACAGCTTCTGATAAAGTTTTAAATACTTCTGCAATGGGACAACAAGTTGTTGAGCAATTGGAAAAAATAGCGAGTCAATTAACACTAAACTAATAGACATGCGTCTGACCGCCTTGAGCGGTCAAACGGATAGAAACACTAACCAATTATATCATGAGTGAAAAAATTCAAATCTTCGACACCACTCTTCGCGATGGCGAACAAGTACCGGGGTGTCAGTTAAAAACAGATGAGAAAATTATTATTGCACGTGAGCTGGAAGCACTGGGTGTTGATGTAATTGAAGCAGGCTTTCCGATTTCAAGCCCGGGCGATTTTCTTTCGGTGGTTGAAATTTCCAAAGCCGTAAGCGAGCCAACAATTTGTGCATTGACACGCGCACGTAAAGAAGATATCGATGTTGCTGCGGAAGCACTTCACCATGCAAAGAAAGGCAGGATCCATACAGGGATTGGTTCATCCGATATCCATATCAAGCACAAATTCAAAAGTTCACGCGGGAAAGTCTTGGAGCAAGGTGTTTGGGCAGTGGAGTATGCAAAAGCAAAAGGGTATGAAGTAGAGTTTTATGCAGAAGATGCCGGGCGCGCTGATATTGCGTTTCTTGCACAAATGATTGAAGCGGTGATCGCTGCCGGTGCTGATGTCGTCAACATTCCGGATACTACTGGCTATTGCCTGCCCTTCATGTATGGAAAAAGAATCCAATACCTGGTAGAGAATGTAAAAAATATTGACAAGGCCATTATTTCTGTTCACTGCCATAATGATTTGGGATTGGCTACGGCCAACACAATCTCCGGTTTGATCAATGGCGCACGGCAAGCAGAAGTGACGATGAATGGAATCGGTGAACGTGCAGGAAATACTTCGCTTGAAGAGGTAGCGATGATCATTGATACGCACAAAGATTTAGGTTTGTATTCCAACATCAAACCGGACAAGATTTATGCACTTAGTAAATTGGTTTCCGGAATGATGCGCATGCCTGTGCAAGCCAACAAGGCAATAGTTGGTGCCAATGCGTTTGCGCACTCTTCCGGTATCCACCAGGATGGTTTCCTGAAACATTCTGAAAACTATGAGATCATCAACCCGGAAACAGTAGGGGTTCCGTGTTCTTCTATCGTATTGACAGCAAGAAGCGGTCGTGCCGCTTTAAAACATAGGGCGGAATTGCTTGGCTATACTTTTGAAGGAGAAGAATTGAATACACTTTATGAGAATTTTCTAATCGTTGCTGATGAAAAGAAACAAGTGAATGATGAAGACTTAATGGTATTGGTGAGCCACATGCCAATACTAACGAAATAGCTTCAAACTACTGGTCCCGGTTTATCGGGAAGATCAACCTGACAGTTTTTCAATAAGCGAAGCCGGTATACTTGCCGGCTTTCGTTTTTCATAATCGAAACAAACGATTCCTGTTTTGCCCTTGGCAATTTCTTTATCGTCTTCCTTTCTTGAAACCTGATAGAAAAGGTCAAATCCAAATTTTGTGAATTCGCCCAAGGCAATCCGGATCACTAACGTATCCCCTAAAAACGCTTCGGCTTTATATACTAGCGCAGCATCAGCAATCACCTGGCCAATGGTGCCTTCAAAAGAGAGCTCGTTTTCATATCCCAATGAACGGTACATTTTCGTTCGTGCTTCTTGCATGAGTGAAAGCATGGTGTCATTTCCTACATGCCCACCATAATTGATATCCGCTACACGCACAGTAAGTTCGGTTTCAAAAATAGCATTATCCGGTATTTCAATTTGTACACGCGCCATTGCCAATAGTAATGTTTCAAATAAAATTTAAATTCGAATATAACGGGTTTGCATTGAAAAACCGTGAGGTAAAGCTTCTGCCCCTTTTTTCTTACTTACTCGAATTCTATATTCGTCCATGAAAAATTTACTGATTCTTCCTATCCTTGTCATTTTCAGTTGTACCACACAACGAGAAGAGCATGCAATTGATTTTACTGCCATTGATTCTTTGTTCCTTGCCACCATTCCCGAAAACGAACCGGGCGGTGCTGTTTTGATTGTGAAAGGTGAAGATATTCTGTTTAGCAAAGGCTACGGAATAACGGATATCAACACAAAAGAACCCATCACTACCAAAACATTGTTCAACCTGGGTTCTATCTCCAAAACCTTTGTTGCAAATGCTATTCTGATGTTGCAAGAAAATGGAAAACTCGCTGTTGAAGATTCGTTGCTCAAATATTTTCCTGATTTCAAGAATAAGGAAATAGCACAGAAAGTAAAGATCAAACATTTGCTTACGCACACCTCCGGTTTGCCCGACAACCGTCAAACACGAACGGATTCTGTTTTCTATTTAACTGCGAAAGATGCCGAAAACTGGTATCCGGTTACTCAAACAGACACGCTGGTTTTTGAACCCGGAACCCGTTACGAATATTCAAACCCCGCTTTCAATGCACTTGCACTTATCGTTGAACAAGTGAGCGGAATGAAATGGCAAGCCTACATTGCAGAAAATATTTTTAAACCTGCGGGGATGTTGACCAGCACCATCACGGACGGCCCCCATCCCGAAACGGGCGTTTCACATTCCTATTTGAAAATCGGCAACCAATGGATTGAAAAAGATTATGGTGAAGAACCTACTTTTCCTGCTTCCGGAAATGGTGGTGTCTGGAGTTCTGTTGATGAACTTGCACTGTATGAAAAATCACTTCAGCAAGCTTTGTTTCTGACAGACTCAACGATTGCGCGTTCCAGAACAATTACACAATGGAACAACTGGCAAGATCCGGCACCACCCTTTATTGGCTGGTCGTGGTTCATTGATAAAACACCGGAAGGGTTAAAAACAGTGGGCCACACCGGAAGCCAGGGCGGGTTTTTGGCAAACTATGTTACCATTCCGGAAAAAGATTTATTGTTCGTGATTTTATGTAACACGCCACGGGATGTTGATGGCTATACTGAATTTATTACCGGGTGGTTAATGAAAAATAATTGGCTGGATGAATAATCATAAATTCTACTTAATTCTTTTTACTAAAATTTCGGGATCACGGCTAGTTCTAAAAATCGAAAGAACATTCACTTCCTGCTTTTCTACTATATAATGAATTATAAAAGGAAAACGATGGACTATAAAACCCCGTACTTTGTGCTTATATCGAATACAAGGGTGCATTTTATACGTTGAAGTGAATTGCACAAATGAAACATTACTCAAACAAGACAAATAACAACGCCCAAACAACCCCAAAGTAATAAAAGACGGTACAAAACCTTGGTTTTTGTAATTTGTCGTTTACAAAAGCAGAATATGGCAAAGAAGAAGAAAATAGAAGTTGAAGGAAAAGAAATCACTATCATTCTCGACAACAAGCAAGAATACATTTCCTTAACCGATATGCTGAAAGCCAAAGACGGGGATTTCTTCATTTCCGATTGGCTTCGTAACAGAAATACGGTTGAATATCTTGGGATTTGGGAAACAGTTTACAATCCCAATTTTAATTATGGCAAATTCGCCATAATTAAAAGTCAGGCAGGTTTAAACAGCTACAAACTAAGTGTAAAAGAATGGGTTGAGAAAACAAACGCAATCGGACTGAAAGCGACAGCAGGAAGATATGGCGGAACTTATGCTCATCCTGACATTGCGTTTGAGTTTGGAATGTGGATTAGTCCACAATTTAAAATCTATTTGATTAAAGAGTTTCAACGCTTAAAAAGCGAAGAAAATGACCGACAGCAGTTAGAATGGAACTTGCAACGGACTTTGGCAAAAGTAAACTATCACATACATACTGACGCAATTAAGGAAAACCTGATACCGAAAGAAATTACGAAGCAACAAGCAAGTTTTGTTTACGCCAACGAAGCCGACTTATTGAATGTCGCTCTTTTCAGCATTACGGCTAAAGAATGGCGGGACAACAATCCAAACAAAGACGGGAATATCAGAGATTACGCAACATTGGAACAATTAGTAGTGTTGAGCAATATGGAAAGTATAAACGCATTGCTTATCCGACAAGGTTTGACACAAAACGAACGACTTATTCAACTGAACAAAGTCGCCATAACGCAAATGAAATCCTTGCTTGAAAGTAACGCAATCAAGAAACTGAAATAACAAGACTGTTCAGTTGGCATGAATTTATGTTCTGCTTCACTTTATTTTTTTAACTTTCTTTTTCATCCTGCTACAGTGCATTTGGAGTTCACTTGTGAGTAACTCTGATGGAGAGAACTACTCTCCTCTGCCTTTGTTATCTTTCTTACTTTCGTTCTGTGAGGACACAGACCGAGGTAAAGGTTGCTCAAATATTTTCCTGATTTCAAGAATAAGGAAATAGCACAGAAAGTAAAGATCAAACATTTGCTTACGCACACCTCCGGTTTGCCCGACAACCGTCAAACACGAACGGATTCTGTTTTCTATTTAACTGCGAAAGATGCCGAAAACTGGTATCCGGTTACTCAAACAGACACGCTGGTTTTTGAACCCGGAACCCGTTACGAATATTCAAACCCCGCTTTCAATGCACTTGCACTTATCGTTGAACAAGTGAGCGGAATGAAATGGCAAGCCTACATTGCAGAAAATATTTTTAAACCTGCGGGGATGTTGACCAGCACCATCACGGACGGCCCCCATCCCGAAACGGGCGTTTCACATTCCTATTTGAAAATCGGCAACCAATGGATTGAAAAAGATTATGGTGAAGAACCTACTTTTCCTGCTTCCGGAAATGGTGGTGTCTGGAGTTCTGTTGATGAACTTGCACTGTATGAAAAATCACTTCAGCAAGCTTTGTTTCTGACAGACTCAACGATTGCGCGTTCCAGAACAATTACACAATGGAACAACTGGCAAGATCCGGCACCACCCTTTATTGGCTGGTCGTGGTTCATTGATAAAACACCGGAAGGGTTAAAAACAGTGGGCCACACCGGAAGCCAGGGCGGGTTTTTGGCAAACTATGTTACCATTCCGGAAAAAGATTTATTGTTCGTGATTTTATGTAACACGCCACGGGATGTTGATGGCTATACTGAATTTATTACCGGGTGGTTAATGAAAAATAATTGGCTGGATGAATAATCATAAATTCTACTTAATTCTTTTTACTAAAATTTCGGGATCACGGCTAGTTCTAAAAATCGAAAGAACATTCACTTCCTGCTTTTCTACTATATAATGAATTATAAAAGGAAAACGATGGACTATAAAACCCCGTACTTTGTGCTTATATCGAATACGGTATGTAGCTGGATTTTTAAGTAAAGTTTCCCTGGCAATTTCCAATGCTTCTAAAAATTCTTCGCCCAAACCAGCGCGCTGTTTTTCGTACCAGCAGTAGGCTTCAAACATGTCATCCTCTGCTTCATCAGAAAGATTGTAACTATAAGGCATTTTTTGATCGCTCCCTTATACTTTCTTTGGCTTCTTCCCACGACTTGAAATTCATTTCACCTTTGTCGTACTTCTCAAGTCGCCTGTCAAGTTCTGCATGTTGGGATTCTGTTAACCCACTCGTTTCTTCTTTGATTGCCATAATTTTCTCCAAAACAGAAGTGTCTTTCAACTCAGTCAACCAATGTATTATATCAATCTTAAGGCTTTGAATATCCATCTTTCCTATCGTTTAGAATAATCAAAGGTAATAATTTCAAGTTTAGTTTCTGTAATCAACAAATCGTCTAATCAACAAATAAACAAATTCCCTAATCCACCTTCACCCTCACCCCTTCCGAATGGCTTGAAAACTCCGGTGCATACATACATTGAATGGTCGTGATGCCGTTTGAGAAATCCCCTTTCTGCGAAACCCGTAACGCATATTCAAAAACAAACGTACCTTTTGGTAAAGAGCCAATGAAAAAGTTCGTGGACAAATCCTTCGGGCTCTCGTAATAATACAAACCATCCTGATACTTACTGCTGGAAAGCGTGGACACGGGTTCGAATGCCGAAGCGCGCATGTCCTTCAAGTGAACATACTCCATCGCCCGGTCTACCCGGATTTCGATACGCACCTTTACCAAATCACCCACTTTCAATCTCACTTTGTTGATCGGTGTGATTACCGGGCCGCGATCCGTTTGTTGTTCCACAAATAATTCCTTCTTCAATTGAAGCGGGGTTTCGGCAGTCGTGATTTTATCGAGCTGCTCAAAGTATTGCCAGTATACGGCACCCCAGGCCACACCATCATCCGTTTTGGAAACGTTGATCGTTCCCATCTTGGAAGTGATCTCATTCCCCGACCAACTGGTTTTAAAATATCCAGTGCCTGCTTCCACTTTTGTATCTTCACGTTTTGTGGGATCAATTTTTATATCGCCAACAGTAATATCAACAAGTTTTGAATTTGTCAACACATCCACTCCTTTTCGCAACAATGCATAGCAAGCTTCGGCTGTGGCGCGTGTGGTTTTCCAATCTTGTGTTTGCTTTTGTTTGAGCAACCAAACTTTCAACGCCTCCACCGAATTTTGATCACCCGCCACTTCATCATACACTTCGATCATCAACGCTTGCCGCTCGATAGGTGCCTGGTACCAGTAATATCCATTTGCGCTTTTCCAATACATGCCCATCTCCTCACTTTGCAGCGCACGTTCTGAAAAAGATTTGATCATTGCTTTCGGTGTTTCGTTGTCACCAAAGCGGTTCAATGCCAGGCAAAGCATTCCTTCCGTATATAAATTATCATTCAACCAATACTTCTTCGCCTGGCCGATAAAATAATCAAATGCCTCTTTGGAAGTGTTTGGAACCTCAATGGTTTTGAAATAACTCCGCGCATAGAGATAATGGATTTGCATATAATTGATATGCTTGTCCTCCAACTTGATTTTTCCTTGTCGGGCCAATGCTTTCAAATCATCATGGTCTTCTTTGATCTGCCGGTCCATGTACGCAACAGCTTGCGAAATCAAATTCGCAATCCCATCCTTTTCTTGAGGTGCTTTTACACCCATCACATTTAAGTGTCCAAACCCTGCAACAATATGCTGTGTCATGTAGCGGTCTTCCCTGAACCCCGGAAACCAACTAAAGCCTCCGTTAGGTGTTTGTGCTTCAACAATTTTTGATAAGGCACGCTCTTGCTCATTGGCCATCCGGTTTAAATCAAACAACAAACCAATCGCACGTTTGCGCTGGCTTTCGTCTTTTCCTTGCAGCACCCACGGTGTTTCTTCCAACAAAGCAGATTTCAATTCCTGGTTTTTTTCCAGATTGGAAAGCAAGGCATCAGGTTGAATGTTTTTCCATGTATCAAAAACTTGTTTGATGCGTGGGTTTGCATTGGCGATATGGCTTGCAATGCTATTCGCATAATAACGGCTGAAAGTCTGCTCCACACATTCGTATGGATACTCCATCATATAAGGTAATGCTTGCACCGCATACCAGGCAGGGTTGGAAGTAAACTCCAGTGTATACCGACTGTGTTTTAATGTTGTTGATTTGTTGTTGAGCAATTTATCAAACGTAAACGTTTTGGTTTGCTTGCCGCGAATTGGAAGAGGAAGGGTTTCGGTAACCAACATCCTGTTCGTCACCACCGGGATTACCATTTCTTCACCATCGGAAAAATTCCCAGCCTTTGCAACGATCCGGTATTGAATGGCTTGCAACCCTTCCGGGATTTCAATCGCCCATTCAACAGACGTGCTTTGGTTTGGTTTGATGGAAAAAGATTGCGTAAGCTTCTGCTCTTTTTGAAAAATCGAAACGGGCTTCATCGTAAGCGCATCGAAAAATTCAAGTTGTGCTTCACCGCTAAGGTTTTCATCTACCAAACTGCTGACTTTCGCGGAGAAAATCATTTTGTCATGCTCACGGAAAAAGCGTGGCTGATTGGGCACCACCATCAAATCTTTTTGGGTTACCAACTCTTGCACGGTCATTCCCGACTTCAAATCCGGAGTGTGCGCAAAGCCCATCATTTTCCAGCGGGTCAACGATTCCGGTATGGTAAAATTAATACTCACTTCACCTTTTTCATTGGTGCGCAGGTGTGGAAAGAAGAAAGCGGTTTCGTTGAAGTTGGAGCGAACTTTTACGGGTTGCAGATCAGCGGGCTGTTCAGTAGCAGGTACAGAAACTAGTTCACCAAAATCCTGATAAGATGCTTCCTTCTTTTGCGTTGCATATCCTACACTTATTTCTTCCTCTAATTTTGCATCAGCAACCTCCATAGGTGCTGCCAGTGAAGCCGCTTCTCGCATCACTACCCTTGAACCATAAAGGCGATTATTATAAAAATTATACCCAAACCAATTAAACGAATCAAAACTGGGCAATACCGGGGAACCTGGATAGGATGGATTCCAGGTTTGCATGTAAACGTTTAAGTCCTTTCTGGTAAATGCACTACTTGCCCAACTTAACTTTGTGCTATTTGAATTGTAAAAATTGGCGTACCAGTTGTTGCTTCGAAATCCATCCAACGATGCATCGTACATCGTGGCCACCATTTCTGCCAATACCTTATCCGCATCCTTTCCTTTAATATTTATTTTCCATTGCTCTTGCTGGCCCGGCTGGAGTTTATCCCGAAAGGTTTCAAAAGAGATGTCGAGGTTTTTATTGGAGAACGGAACTGTGATTTGTGCACTCCTCGAATATATCCGGTTGTCTTTTATAAAAGAGTAATGGACTGCCAAATCCCCACGATGCGCTTCTTTGATCGGGATTTCAAAAATGCGTTGTTGGTTTTTCAACGTAATCCATTCAGCAGACAAAACCTTCCCATCTTGTTCAACCTCATACAATACATGGATATTCTCTTTGGAAGTCCCGGCAACAAAAGATGTCTTCTCCCCCGGTTCTGCTGTTAACTTGATGGCGGAAAAATAATGGACATCCGGTATTGCAAGTTTTTTCGAAGACGGACTGTGTACATTAAAATACACAATCCCCTTAACCTGTTGTCCATAGCGATCGGTACTGCTGATCTCCAGCACATATTCACCCAATGCCCAATTTTTTAAATTGGAAACCGAAAAACTTTTTTCTTTTTCCGTATCGAACGAAGTACTGAATACTTCTTTGCCACGAGGCCATGAATACTTGTTCAACTCATCCGCATACAAATCATTAGGAAATAAAGTGTAATATTCTTCTTTCGAATAGAGGTGCCGATCCGGTTGTTCCCAAAGCCGTTTCCGAAACGGTTTTTTTGGGGCCTCCAATGGAAAAATTTTTATTTCCCCTTTTGCGGGTTCAAATGATCCTGCAAGGTTTGTTGTATAAATTGAAAATTCCTTTGGCAACTCCTTATCCAAATTAATATCAGCAATCGAAACACCTACTTGCAGTGCTTTATATCCAACAGAAACCACTGTGGAAGAACTGTGCGTTTCACCATTGATGTCGGTCACATCCGCATACACCATAAAGTCAAATGTTGGATCGGATGCAGGATCAATGGATTTATCGGCCAACGCTTTGAAGTCAATTGTAAACTTTCCGTTTTCATCCGTTTGCGAAACACCATTGGTGATTTCCACTTCAGAAGAAATTGGATAATAATGTCTGCTGTAATACCAAAATGGAAAACGTGCAGTGCGCACAACACGGTACTGCACCTGCGCACCATCAATGTGTGCCCCCGAATAAGCACGTGCAAAACCAATTGCTTTCACGGAATCTTCCAATCGAAACAACCCGGTTACGGGCTCGAAACCAACCTCAAACTTTGGTCTTTTATATTCTTCCACAGAAAATGAAACCTGGCCACTTTGATCTACGCTCATTATTTGCATCTGTCCCATCAATCCACCTGAAGGTGCAGTAAATGTTCCACTAAAACTTCCAAACTCATTGGTCGTTACTTCGATGCTTCCTTTTTCCTGATAGTTCACATCCATTAGTTTTACAGTGGTGGAATATTTCTTTTTGATTGCAGGTTTTTTTCCATCCGTTTGAACAACCAATCCTTTAAAATGGATGGTTTGTCCGGGGCGATAAATAGCGCGGTCAAGAAAGAAGAAAGTTTGTGTACGCGTTGTTGGTGTTCCTTGCTTATATTGATAAATGTTTCCGCCATAATACCGGTTATACGTATCAATCGATTCCGTACTATTGAAATCTTTTCCTCTCCGAAAGTTTACAATGAAATTGCGTTGGTCATCTTTCGGTTGAAAGGGTATCCTGAAAAATCCTTTTGCATCGGTGGTGAAGGTCCCTACTTTAACAGAAGTGTTTTCATTCTTACGATAATCATAGCGCTGGGCAATTACTTCCGCAGATACACCGGGAAGTGGTTCCCCGGTTTCACGGTGCAACATAAAAAATTCGGTACTGCCATCCGGTACCGAACGATTGATATAACTGATATTCGAAATCCGTGTGAACGCATAAGCAAGTCCATTCTTAGTTGTAGAAAAATTTCCTTCATTGCTGAACAACACCATGTATTCACCAATCGGCAAGGCATCCAATTTTACTTCAATGCTGTGTTCCTGAAAATCCCCATCATCAGGCAATGAAAATTTCCCGGTTTTAAATACAGGCTTACCTGTAAAATGTTCGATGAAGCGCTCTTCTTGCCTGCCATCACGATCGCGATTCAACCGCGTGCGCAATTCCTGGACCTCTTCACTCCTTACTGAGATGATCCGGTAGTGCAAGGTTGTAAAATTTTTGTACTGGACCAACGCACGGAATGGTTGCGCAGGCAAATTGTTTTCTTCAATTGTAGCACGAATGGTTTTGGTTTGAATGCTTTGTTGTAAGTGCTTACACAAGGTTGCACCTGAAGATTCCGGAAAACGAATACTAGCGGAATCACAAATTTCCATCGCACGTTGGTAGTCCCATTTGTGGTCATCATTCACCAAAGGTTTATATTGCGTAGCAGATTCCATCCAAAGCTGCGCACGGTCCCGCGCTACCAGTGACGAAATTGGAAACGAAATAATCTGCTTTTCAAGATTTACCAAAGCCTGTCGGTACAATTCAGTTTTGTCCGGGAGAACCGAATGCTGACGAACAAATTGTAAGCGTTGCAAATCCACATCTACCAACGCCTCTGGATTTTCATCTTTCAAATGGAAATGAATTAAATCCTGAAGAATGGTGAGCGCATGGAATTTCAATGAAAGCGAATCTTGTGATTGGATATTGAGGCCGGAAAAATCCCGGGCACCGGAAAAATACGCGGGCTGATCCAACACAAATTCATAAGCAGGGCGTGTAAGGTCCGGCTCTCCACTTGAATAAAACTGAATCGCACGATGCGCCAGAAAATCGTATAACGTAGGCCGGTATGCACGACCCAATGTATTTCCTTCGTGCAACACTTCCTGATATAAATCGATAGACGTTTCTTTTGATTCCTTTTCAAAAAGCAAAGATTGTTCATAATGAAAAACCGTCTCCTGCACAATCCGGGCCAGGCTCCAGGTTTCGAGATCATTATTGTCAAACGCTACCGTTTCGCTCCGGTTATAAAATTGATAGCGATGGTTTTGATAATAGCGCCAATACATTTCTGCCAATAAAGAATGCAAAAGTGGCTTGGACGGAAAAACTGCTTTTTCAACTTCGGCTTTCATCCTGCTAATATTCAGCACCAAAGCATTCTCTTCTTTTGAGTCAATGTACTTGAGCTGGTGGATCAATGCCTTCACCATTTGTGCCGGGTCTTTTTCTTGCTCAGCTTGTTTATAGATTTCTTCTACGGTTTTAAGGGCGGATTCCGGTAATCCTTTGTTGTCATTTTCCTGAACGATTTTCCAGGATTCTTCATAATTATATTTCACAGTCGGGGTTGTATTTTTTTGTGCACAGGATACGGTTATAAAAGCAACCCATACACAAATGGTTAGCGGTTGAATGTAGGAAATCAATAGTCTTTGCATGTTTTAAAAATGTAAGGGTTGTCAAAAGTCACAACGGTAAGATGCATTGCACCTTGCTTTTCCATAATAAATATCGAAAATATCGCCTTCCTTTCGAAAACCGGGCATATCATGTATGATTTTAGTGCAACTTAAACACATTAGGTCTGATTTTTTGATCAGATTTGAATTTTGAAAACTATGCCAATGCGACTACTTGCACTTTTTATTGGCTTCCTGACGTGCACAAACCTGCACGCCCAGGAAAATGAAGACATTGTCTGGTTCGAAAGCTTTTTCTTGCCATCCACAGAACGTTCCACACAGGAAGCACTCAACACCCGCAACGATAGGCTTTTAACGGCCATCGAGACAAAAGATCTACCCGAAGAATTGAAAATCAAAAAAGAACTTGGGTTGATCCATCTCACCCAAACCCACAACTATGAAAAAGCCCTCGATTATTTTATTGATGCACTTACATTAGAAGACTCCCTCCATCAGGAACAAAAGAAAGTGTTCACGTACCTTGGGTTATCAAAAGTATTTGAAGCCGTTGGCGATTTTAACAAATGCACTGAACTGTTGGAATCAGCAAAGGCCATTAATGAACCCACAAAAAATATTGATGTTCTTGTGCTCATCTTAAATGAAATGGGGAAAATCAACGCAGCCCTTGGATTGCTTTCAGAGGCACGCGAAAATTATGAACTCGTATTGGATTACAACGAGGAATTGGATCGGCCTTCTGTACAAGCAGAAGCGCTTTATAATTTGGGTCACCTAAACACATTGGAAGGGGATTATCCAAAAGCGTTGGAGAATCATAAAAGTGCATTGGCGATTTATCGCTCCGTATATAACCGCGAAAAAGAAGCGCGCTTGTTAAATGATATTGGTGAACTCTATTTATTAATGAAAAATGAAGAGCGCACGTATGCCAATCATTTAGCAGGTTTAGAAATCCGGCAATCTTTAAAAGATAAGGTTGGGATTGCTGAATCGTACAACAACATTGGAGTACTCTATTATATACAGAAGAAATATGATCGCTCCATTGCGAACTTACAATTGGGATTAGCTTCCGGCCAGGAAGCACAAGCACAACAACACATTAGCAAAAGCTATGAATACCTGAGCTTATGCTATGAAGCACTAAACGATTATAAGAAAGCGTTCGAATACAAACAATTGCATCTTGCCATCATTGAATTCATTCAAAATGAAAAAACGGAGCAAAAATTATTAGAGACCCAAAACCGTTACGTGATCGAGCGAAAAGAATCCGAAATTTCAAATTTAGAAACCGATCGCGACCGAAAAGAAAAAGAGCTTCAAAACCAACGCCAGTTTCGCAATTTATTTATTGTCCTCACTACACTAACACTGGTAGTCTTAGCGTTGATCTTCTACTTATACATGGTTAAAAGACGGTCCAATAAAATTTTGCAAGTGGTCAATACAAAAGTAAAACATCAAAACACCGAGCTTCAAAACCTGAACGCCACCAAGGACAAATTCTTTTCCATATTGGGCCATGATTTAAAAGGCCCGTTAAACTCACTGAGTTCTTTTTCGAATTTGTTGATCAACTATACCGATAGCCTGAGCAAAGAAGAAATCCAACAACTGGCCACCGACCTGGACAAGTCGATAAAAAATTTATACGCATTGCTGGAAAATTTATTGGAATGGTCGCGGTCGCAAACGGGCAACATTGCCTTCACGCCAGAAGCGTTTGACCTTACTGCTCTTTTGGAAGAAAACAAATCACTGCTACAGGCACAAGCCGAAAATAAAAAAATAGCACTGATCAATAACCACACCGAACCACTGACCATTGCTACACACAAACATTCCATCAATACCGTTATCCGGAATTTGATTTCCAACTCCATTAAATTCACACCTGAGGGCGGCACCATCACCATGGACATAAAGAAAGAAAATGGTTTTGTGATTGTCTCCATTGCCGATACGGGAGTGGGAATGAGCCGGGAAGTAATGGATAAACTTTTCCGCATCGATGCAAAGCATTCCACCAAAGGGACCGCGAACGAAAAGGGAACGGGGCTTGGCTTAATCCTTTGCAAAGAGTTTGTAGAAAAAAATGGCGGAAAGATTTGGGTAACGAGTGAAGAAGGAAACAGATCGGTGTTTTCGTTTTCGATTCCGGGGTAGGCGTTAGATATTAGACGTTAGATATTAGATGTTAGATGTTAGAGGATTGCGCTTTAGATATTTCTCATAGCATAGCTTTCGTTTGTGTTGAGCGCCTTATGTCTACCTGGTCAGGAAGGTGGCGCGACATCTTCACGATTTTCATAGTGTAGCCACCCGATGAGAATTCGTCACCAACTTTCATTTGCCCATCGCTGTGGAACAATAATAAGCCAGCCAGGGTTTCGTACTCTTCCGATTCCGGTATTGGCACTTCCAGGAACTTATTAATATCATGCATGGAAGAGGTTGCCACTACCCGGTAGGTTGATTCCCCTGTACGGGTAACGATTTTTGCTTCCTGGTCATGCTCATCCTGGATTTCTCCTACCAGTTCTTCTATAATATCCTCCATTGTTACAAGGCCAACGGTGCCCCCGTACTCATTTACAACAATGGCAATCTGGGTTTTTGTCTTTTGGAATTCCCGCAGCAGGTGGTCAATCCGTTTATGCTCCGATATGAAATGCGCATCTTTCATGATCGTAGTCAATGAGGCACCTGTCCCTTCAATGTAGTGCTTCATCAGGTCTTTGGCATAGACCACTCCTGCAATAGTATCCAGGTTGCTATCATACACCGGGTACCGGGAATACCCCTCTTTCAGAACTACTTGCACCGCTTCGGATAGGGTTGACTGGAGTTTTATACCAAACATTTTCACCCGGGGAACCATGATCTGCTTGACAACCCGGTTGTCGAACTCAAAAACATTTTGAATCAACTCGCGTTCGCTGGCCTCAAACTTCCCACCCTCAAGGCTCTCTGCAATGATTAATTTCAGTTCTTCTTCGGAGTGGACCTCATGTTCATGAATCGGTTGAATGCCTATGAGCTTCAGTATCCTGTTGGCAAGTCCGTTGAGCAGTATAATAAATGGCCTGAAGATGAAGTAGAAAACCTTCAGGGGAATGGATACCGCCAGGGTTGTTGAGGTGGGGTAACGGATGGCAACAGACTTGGGCGCAAGCTCACCAAAAACAATATGAAGAATAGTGATCAGGACAAAGGCTACCGGGAATGCAATTCGGTGGGCGGCCTCTTCACTAAGCGAAAAGCCTATGCCATGCATGGCATTCAGAATGATTTTTGAAACGACACCTTCACCAATCCAACCCAATCCAAGGCTGGCCAGGGTAATGCCCAATTGTGTGGCTGCCAGGAACCCGTCAAGGTTTTTGATGATGGTTTCTGCTGCACGCTTGGACCGGGTTCCGGCCTGGAGGGATATCTGCGAAGATCGGACCTTGACAATGGCAAATTCTGCGGCCACGAAAAAACCATTGAGAAAAACCAGGAATAATGTCAGAAAAATATCCAGTGTCATGATTACGAACAAAGTTACTATTTATAATGGACTTGTCCGGGTTGGACAGGGATTGCCATGGTATGGATGAACCCAGGCGGGGATGACTTCGCACCGGGGATATGGAGCCCAGTATAATTGGCACTAAGTTCCAGTCTTTAGAACTTATATTGGCGGTGTTTTTTGTGGTTGGCGACCGGGTTATTTCTGTCCCGGGTATTTCATCTTGGAACACTTAACTGATAACCAATAACCACCAGCCATATTCCAAACAAAAAGAGGCACGCCAAAAAAGTTGACGGCCACCTTTCGCTTGAACCCCACAAAAAACGCTATGGCATTACCGTTCGTGTGGAGGGATTAAACCAACATTAAGTAGCAAGTAGTAAGACATAAGATACAAGAGTAAAATCAAAGTCTTGATACTTGCGTCTTGCTACTTATGTCTTTTTAGCCGCTGCACCTCATCCTGCAACGCAAGCACATTCATCGCAAGATGATCCACGGATACAGAAGTGCTCGTTTCGATTTCCGGAAATTGTGTAGAGAAAAATCCTTTCACGCTCCATACTTCCAGCACATCATCAACTGCCACGGCATACGGATCGTATTGTTTGTTGTCCGAAACCAACAGCAATTTCTTTTCCTTCTCTAAAAAATTAAACACCCTTTTAAAGACAACACCTTCCTGCTCAATCAACAAGATGTAAGGCTTTCCGTTTTTAATATTTGTCAATGATTCCACATATTCACCAAACACAATCGTGCCCGGCAGCACTGGTAACATCGAATCACCTTTTATTTCAAAAGCCCGGTACGTACCCTGCGATAACATCGGCAAACTTATTTTCGGCAACTCAGCCACAAATTCCGGGTCTTGAAATCCATTCATATAGCCAGCCGAGGCTTTCTGCGATACCAATTCAATGTTCTCTTTATTATTGGCATCAACCGTAATGGCCAACACTTCCTTCCCTCTTGAGAATTGTTGCTCCTTCCATTTTTTCGCAGGAACTGCACTCAAATCCTTTTGCACCAACTGATCCAGCGAAACACTAAACATCGCAGACACTTCCAATAAACACGTTAAGGGTGGTGTAGCGCGTTCTTCTTCATACGCGCCAATCGCAGAAGTTTTTACACCCAGCTTTTCAGCCATTTGCTTTTGCGTAAGCCCCTGTTGGGTGCGTAAAAATTTTAGGTTCTTGTTTACTGTGATCATAGTGTCATCATAAATACCCTTCGATAAACTCAAGGGTGACATTGCAAGGTATTCTCAGGTTGAGCCCCTCGAAAACCGTCTAATCCCTTCGTTTTAAGGCAGTACAAATTAAAACTAAATATTTTAGTAATACAATAATTATTTATACTAAATATTTTAGTTATTTAGCGTCATGGATCGGAACATCATACACATGGATTTGGACGCCTTTTTTGTGGCGGTGGAGTGCAGGCGGGATAAAAAATTAAAAGGCCTTCCTTTAATCATAGGCGGAAGCAGCCGCAGGGGCGTGGTCGCGGCCTGTAGTTATGAAGCCCGCAAGTTTGGGGTACATTCTGCAATGCCGATGTACCTGGCACTCCAGCTTTGTCCCGATGCCAAGGTGATTTCCGGTGACATGGAGGCCTATAGTCAGGCTTCACATACAGTGACCGGGATTATTTCTGAAAGCGCGCCCATGTTGGAGAAGGCATCCATTGATGAATTCTATATTGATGCCAGCGGGATGGACCGCTTCTTCGGTGCTTTTAAATGGGCGTGTGAACTGCGTAAAAAAGTAATGGCGGAAAGTGGGTTGCCCATTTCGTTGGCAATGTCGGTCAATAAACTCGTTTCGAAAGTCACGACCAACGAATTCAAACCCAATGCCGAACGCCTGATTCCGGCCGGTACAGAAAAAGATTTTTTGGCGCCCCTTACGGTAGATAAAATCCCAATGATCGGAAAACAAACCGCTTCCTTTTTATATGATATGGGCGTGCGCACGGTTTCCACCTTACGGGAAATGCCCTTGGAGTTTCTGACCAGTGCGTTTGGTAAAAACGGAACCAGCCTGTGGAACAAAGCCAACGGCATTGACCACTCACCCGTTGTTCCGTATGCAGAACAAAAATCGATCTCCACAGAAAGCACATTTGAAAATGATACGATCGATGTAAAGCGGATGAAATCCATTCTCATCGCGATGATCGAGAAGGTGGCGTTTCAATTGCGCGAGCAGAAAAAACTCACTGCGTGTGTAACGGTAAAAATCCGGTATTCCAATTTTGATACCGAAACAAAACAAGTGCATATCCCCTACACTTCTTCCGATCATGTGTTGTTGCGTGTGGTGCAGGAGTTATTTGATAAACTCTACAACAGGCGCATGCTGATCCGGTTGGTGGGCGTTCGGCTTAGCCAGTTGGTACACGGCAACCATCAGATCAGCCTGTTTGATGATACACTGGAGAGCATCAACCTATATGAAGCGATGGACCGGATGAAACACCGGTATGGATCTGAAAAGCTGGTACGTGCCACTACATTGGGCGTAAGCCGAAGGGTGCGGATGGAAATGAACATGTTTAAAGGAAACCTTAGATAAATCCATTATGACACAAATTGTCAAAAACAGGAATTACCTTAGCATCATAAAAAAAGAAAGAATTATGAAGCCAATCATTAAAGTACGCAAGCAGGTTCAGGAATTGTTTTTTATGATCGCCCCTCCTCCACACATTCTTAGTGATGTTCGGGTTTTGAAAGACGATGTCCATTATTTAATCGGCCACAATTTTGAAGCACAACATTCCAAAGCACACATCTCCTTATTCCATTATGCTGATGAACATGCCGATGAAATGTTGGATTTTGTGGAAGCCAAAGCATACGACTTTGAGCCGTTCAATGTTTTGCTAAAAGACTTTAATGTTTTCGTTAACGGATCCAAGCGCACCATCTACATGGACATCATCAACAAATACCCGATCCGCGATATTTTTGAAAAGCTGATTAAAGAAGATGCCAATTTCACTCCGCATATTACAATCGCCAAAGGGTTGTCAAATGAAGACTTCTTAAAGTGCTGGCCATATTTGAAGGAATTGAAATACAGCAACCAACATTTTCTTTGTGACCGGATTACCGTGTTGCAAAAAAACGGAAACCGCTGGTCGCACTATAAAGACATTATGTTTGGGGAATAAAGGGAATGGGTCTCCCTCTACTGATTGCAAAATCAGACTCAAAAGTTCTTTGAAATAGTTAAAAAAGATCGATCGGGTTCATTTTTAAAAATTCTTGCCATGGCACTCCGCTATTGCCAACCAAGAATACCTTATCAGGATTATGCTGTTTTTTAAAGGCTTCCATGCCTGGAGCTTTTTGAGTAATACCACTCTTCACTTCTATTCCTATTACACGTCCTTTATGCTTGAGTACAAAATCAACCTCATCATTTCGGTGGCGCCAATAATATAGATCGTAACCTTCACTAAAGCGATGGTTTACGAGGTGGGCACCAATGGTTGCTTCTACCCACCTTCCCCATTGGGCAGGGTTTTTCCTTACTTCAGAAAAAGACCTTGGTTGTTGTACACTTAATAAAGCCATGTTATGTACCTGGAATTTTGGGCTTGAGGAGCGTTGTCGCAATTGTTCTCCTGTATACTTATCAATACCGGATAATAATCCTGCTGTATCAAGCAAGTGTAAATAATGTGCTAGTGTTGTGGTGTTTCCTGCATCTTGCAATTGTCCAAGTATTTTAGTGTATGAAAGTACTTGCCCTGAATAGATACATCCCAACGCAAACAACTTACGAAGCAATGCAGGTTTATCAACACGTGTAAGCATGAGTATGTCTTTAGAGATGCTTGTTTCAATGAGTGCATCATTGACATATTTCTTCCACCGCTCTTCTTCGTTCCACAATGTAATTGCACCTGGATAGCCACCAAACCACACATACTCCTCAGCAGTAAGGCCAAATGCATCGTGCATCTCATTAAACGACCAATGACCAAGATAAGTAGTTTCAAAACGCCCGGCCAATGATTCTGTTAAGCCTTGTTGTAACAGTAAACGCGAAGAGCCAAGCAGGATAACTTTTATAGTTTGTTGTGCACGTGTATCCTCATCCCATAACTTTTTTACCACTTCGCTCCAGTTTGGAATTTTTTGAATCTCATCTATCGCCAGGATAAAACCATCACTACCGGAATTCTGCGATTGCAGCCGCGCACTTTCCCATTGTTGTTCAATCCAAACCTCACCACTGTTGGCAACTGCATCAGCGGATACAAATAAAGAAGGCGAAGTCAATTTCTTTAACACCTGGCTTACCAATGTGCTCTTGCCCACCTGCCTCGGCCCCATCAACACTTGAATAAAGTTTCGGGGTTCCGTTAATCGGTTTATAAGTGACTGTAAATAAGGTCGTTCAAAGGTCATTAACAAATTACTCAATGTAATGAGTAAAATTACTCAATAACTATAAATATTAAAATAAAAACATTAAAAACCCTATGTACTTCAATTGCCACACCGTTTTCAGCTTCAAGTATGGAACGCTTTCCATAGAAAAGCTCTATGCTGAAGCACAGCGGTGCCGTGCCCGAAAAATAGCATTAACGGAAATCAACAACACTGCTTCATACATTGAACTGTTGCGATTACGCGCAGAGAAAAAACAAACCCATCCTGAACTTCCCCCCATCGATATTGCCTTGGGAATTGAATTCCGAAACGGTCATGAACTTCAGTATATCGCGTTAGCTAAAAACAACAACGGGTTCGAAAAAATAAACCGGTTCTTGTCCTATCAAAATCGCGAAGGAAAAGAATTTCCCGTACGCGCCCCGGAATTTGAAGATGTGCTCATTGTTTATCCTTTTGGAAAAATAAACCCTGAAACACTTTGTGAAAATGAATCCATTGGCGTACGAAACCACCAGCTTACCAAACGCGACTTTCAGGCAGCTTACAAATCCCATCCTCAAAAATTTGTAGCGTGGCATCCCGTTACCTTTCAAACAAAAGTTGAT
Organism: uncultured Roseivirgaceae bacterium; assembly: GCA_964398945.1. Lineage (GTDB taxonomy): Bacteria > Bacteroidota > Bacteroidia > Cytophagales > Cyclobacteriaceae > JBGTGG01. The sequence continues at coordinate 53,746 of CAYNOT010000023.1, forward strand.
TTTAACACGCACCGGCTACTCCGCGCCATTGATAAAAATCTATTACTGAGTAAACTCCCTCCACACGAACAGGCACAACCGGATGAGGTGATGGTGCCCGAAGTTGAATTGAAAAAAAACTTCCAAAACTATCCCGGACTTATTGCCAACGCTTGCACGCTCCTTGATCAATGCTCCATTGATTTTGAATTGGGGACCGATAAAAACAAAAAACATATCACCGGAAGTAAAGAAAGTGATTGGGGTTTTTTGGTCACGCGCGCATGGAAAGGTTTTCAGGAACGGTATAACGCCAACGATCCTATCATGCGCGAACGTTTTGAACGCGAGATCGGGATTATCCAAAAAAAAGAATTTTGCTCGTACTTTCTCATCGCGTACGATATCATTCGATTTGCAAAGGAAAGTGGTTTTGAATATGTAGGGCGCGGTAGCGGTGCGAACAGCATGATTGCTTTTTGCCTCGACATCACAAACGTTGATCCGCTTGAACTTGATTTGTACTTCGAACGCTTCCTCAATCCGGAGCGCACCTCCCCGCCCGATTTTGATATGGATTTCTCCTGGAAAGACCGCGATGCCATCTACGAATATATCTTTACAAAATACGGAACCGATCACGTTTGCCTGCTCGGAACCCATGTTACTTACCAAAGTAAGTCCGTGTTGCGCGAACTGGCCAAAGTATTTGGGTTGCCCAAAAATGAGATCGATGAAATTGTTGATCGTCCTGTTGAAAACAAGAAACGGGACCACATCACCGAATTGATCTTTCGGTATGCCGAACGGATCAAAGATTTTCCTGCCAATATTTCCATTCACGCAGGCGGTGTGCTCATCACCGAAAAACCCATCTATTATTATACAGCAACCGAAATGCCACCAAAAGGCTATCCGGTATCACATTTTGAAATGCACAATGCCGAAGACATGGGTGTTTTCAAATTTGACATCCTCAGTCAGCGCGGGCTCGGTCATTTAAAAGAAGGTGTTGAGCTCGTGAAAAAAAACAAAGGCATTGATGTCAACATCCATCGCTTTCGTGATTTCCAAAAAGATGAAAAAATAAAAACACTGTTGCGCGACAGTAAAGCAATGGGGTGTTTTTATGTGGAGTCGCCTGCCATGCGGATGCTGTTGGGCAAACTGCGGTGCGAAGACTACATCACGCTGGTAGCAGCCAGTTCCATTATCCGGCCCGGTGTAGCCCGCTCGGGAATGATGCGTGCGTACATTGAACGCTTTCATATCACACAAACAGGGGGGACATACGAATCCATTCACCCAAAAATGGATGAGCTGATGGCGGAGACTTATGGCGTGATGGTCTACCAGGAAGATGTGATCAAAGTAGCGCATCATTTTGCAAAGTTGACTTTATCGGAAGCGGATATTTTACGCAGGGGGATGTCCGGGAAGTTTCGCTCGCGTGCTGAGTTTGAGCGCGTACGCGAAACATTTTTTAAAAATTGCAATGCAGAAGGATATGATCCGGCCGTGACCGAACGGGTATGGTATGAAATTGAAAGTTTCTCGGGCTATTCATTTTCGAAAGGGCATTCCGCCAGCTACGCAGTGGAGAGCTATCAAAGTTTATATTTAAAAGCACATTACCCACTTGAGTTTATGGTGGGCGTGATCAACAACTTCGGTGGTTTTTACCGTACAGAATTTTATTTCCATGAAGCCCGTATGAACGGGGGGAAAATCCAGGCACCGTGTATCAACCTAAGTGGCCACAACACCACCATCGTGGAAGACCGGATTTATATTGGTTTTGTCCATCTGAAAAGTTTGAATACCAAAACTGCTCAACTTCTGATACTCGAACGCCAACGCAACGGGGATTACAAAACATTGAATAATTTCCTGCAAAGGAATCCTGTTGGATTGGAACAAGTGCGCATCCTTATCCGTATTGGTGCCTTTCGGTTTACGAAAAAAAATAAACAGCGTTTGCTTTGGGAAGCCATGCTTTTTTTTGGCCAGGCCCGGTCACGAACAGCAAGTGCATATCTTTTTGATACGGAGCCCAAAGAATATCCCTTACCTGTATTGCAACGAAAACCCATTGAAGATGCTTTTGACGAGATTGAATTATTGGGCTTTCCGTTGTGTGACCCTTTTGAATTGGTAAACACAAATGATCATGGTGATACGCATGCACGCGAATTGATTTATAAAGCAGGAAAGATTGTGACGATTTTAGGCTATCTCGTTACCACCAAAAACACCAGCACCAAAAACCATGAGCTTATGCACTTCGGTACATTTTATGATTCACGGGGGGAAGTTTTTGACACGGTCCATTTTCCCATCATTGCAAAAAAATACCCGATGCGCGGAAGAGGGTTTTATCTGATGCGCGGAAAAGTAACTGAAGATTTTGGTATTGCTGCGCTTGAAGTAGAGTGGATGGATAAAATCCCGATGATCAATAAAAGAGCGGAGAATTTTATGCGGGAGGGGGTAAGTTAATAGTTGGTAGTTGGTAAAATAAATAACTAACTAATAACTAATAACATTCCCCGATCCTGTTCCGACCTTAATCTGAATATCAGATTGTATTGAAGGGTTACATTTCCTTAATCAAATTCCCCAATTGACGGATTCCCTTTTCAATTCGCTCACTCCAGGGCTCTCCATAACTTAAGCGAAAACAATTATCGAAACGGTTTTGGGACGAGAACATTTTTCCCGGAGCAATCCCAATGTTGTGCTTCAATGCTTTTTTGTAAAGTTTATACGTATCAATGGATTGGTCCAACTCGATCCAAAGTACAAACCCTCCTTGTGGTTGTGTGAAGCAAACATCTGCCGGGAAATACTTTGTGATTGCCTGGATGTAACGCAGCGATTGGGTATACAAAGCTTTACGCAAGTGCCGAAGATGCAATTCGTACCGACCGTTCTTTAAGAAATGTGCGATGGCCGATTGGGTCAGTGTATTGGTAGAGATCGTATTCATCCGCTTCAAGCGGATCACTTCTTTTTTAAACTTGCCGGGAATTACCCAACCCACTCTGTATCCGGGTGCCAGTGATTTCGAAAAAGAACTACAGTACAAAACCAATCCTTTTTTATCAAAACGCTTACAACTACTCGGACGTTTTTTTGAAAAGTACAACTCACCATAAATATCGTCTTCAATAAGTGGAATCTCTTTTCTTGCCAACAACGTTACCAACTGTTTCTTAGTCTCATCGGGCATACAACTTCCCATCGGATTGTTAAAAGTATTGACAAACAAACAGGCTTTGATATCAAATCGCGTGATGGCATTTTCTAAATCATTCAAATCGATTCCTGTCGTAGGATCGGTGGGGATCTCCACTACTTTTAGTCCCAGGCTTTCCATCACTTGAAAAATCCCGAAATAGGTTGGGCTTTCAATGGCAACAGCATCACCGGGTTTGGTTACTGCTTTTAAGCACAATGCCATCGCTTCTAAACAACCGGCAGTTACCACCACATCCTCTTCTGTAACCACACCTCCCCAGTTAAATGATTGCCGCGCAATTTGTTTTCGCAATTCAATGTTGCCTTGAATTTCATCGTAATTCAAACAGCTGGTTTTTGATTCACGGATCGCCTGAACAACCGACTTGTTAAGTTTAGCGGCAGGCAACAATTCAATAGAGGGTGTGGAAAGTGTAAAGTTTACCAACTTCTCTCCAGTGTTCAACTCCTTATAAACCTGCGTAATCATTTCATCAATGCTCACGGGCAAAGCACTTTCGGGAGGATCACAGGTTTGTGGCATTTTGGTAATCCCATTGGGAACAAATTTTACAAAGTATCCCGACTGCGGTCGTGCTTCAATGAGTCCTTTGCTTTCCAAATGATAATACGCTTTGAATGAAGTGCTCAAACTAATTCCTTGCTCTTTGCTTAAAGCGCGCACCGATAGAAGGCGGTCGCCAACTTTCAAAATATCTTTTTCAATTAGCTTTTCGATCCGGTCTGCCACTTCAATGTACTTGTGTTCCAATACCTCCTCCATAATAAAATTGATATGGTCAAAATTAACGAAACTGAAACTGTTTTTACAACGTATTTATTGCAAGATTTGTAACTACTATTAACACCTTAATGAAAAAAGACCCCATCGCTTACATTGCCCTTGCTGCCATCTGTTTAATCTGGGGCACTACGTACCTTGCTTTACGAATTGGCGTGATGCACTTTCCACCATTCCTTTTTATTGGGATTCGGCAAACCGTTGCCGGTCTATTATTGGTAAGCTTTCTACTCCTTACGGGAAAATCTGTTTGGCCAAGTAAAAACCATCTGGCCCAACAAGCCATTGGTGGATTTTTCATGATCACGTTGGGAAATGGTTTGGTTGCCTGGGCGGAAGTCACCATACCCAGTGGCGTTGCCGCTATCATTTGTACGTTGATGCCCATGTGGGTGATCCTCACCAACCTTGCGACCAATAGCGAAGAAAAAATTACGTGGCCCATTTTGTTGGGTTCTGCATTGGGCTTGGGTGGCGTGCTCATGATTTTCAGTGAATACATTGCCGACCTTGCCAATCCACTTTACCGTGTCGGGATTTTCATGACTTTTTTAGCAACAGTAGCATGGGCAACCTGTAGTGTCTGGATGAAAAAATCGAATACCAACAACGATCCCTTCTTAAATGCCGGGATGCAAATGTTTTTTGGCGGGCTTTTTTCCTTTCTTATCAGTTTTGGTGTCGATGATCTTTCAAATGTAAGGTGGTCGGCTGAAGCAGGATATGCTTTGTTGTACCTAACAATTTTCGGGTCGTTGATTGCATACGCTTGCTATACATACGCATTGCGAAAACTTCCTATGACTATCGTGTCGCTGTATGCGTATATCAATCCCATTGTTGCGGTTATCCTTGGCTGGTTGATCCTGGATGAAAAGTTGAACCTTAAAATAGGCGTAGCTATCCTAATCACCATTGCAGGTGTGTACGTTGTAAATCGTGGATATGAATTTGTTGCCAAATGGAAAATCCGATTGTCGAAATCATAAATTACAAGACAGAGCACCAGCCGTGGTTTGAGGAATTCAATCGTGATTGGATTGAAAAATACTTTTGGATGGAACCCATTGACGTTCAGGTTTTGCAACATCCGGAAGAACATATCCTTTCAGCGGGCGGAAAAATTTTAATGGCTCTTTATGATAAAGAAATGGCCGGAACGGTAGCCTTGAAGTTTGTGAAAGAAGGTGTCTATGAATTTACCAAAATGGCAGTAGATGAAAAGTTTAGAGGAAAGAAAATTGGCTATGCGCTATCCCTTGCTGCCATTGAGCAAGCGAAGGAATTGAATGCCGACAAAATAATTTTATATTCCAACACCAAGCTTGCAACTGCGATTTCGCTTTACAAAAAAATAGGGTTCAAAGAAATTCCCCTGGATGGCCCTTACAAAAGGAGCGACATCAAAATGGAATTAATGTTATCTTCCGGTGAATATGTTTCCATTCGAAAAGCAACAAAGGAAGATTTGCCCGCGCTCCGGAACCTGGCCATAAAAACCTATTTGGATTCCTTTGGCGAAATGAACACGAAAAAGGATATGGACCTTTACCTTGAAGAAGCTTTCAATCAAAAGAAAATTGAAACAGAGTTCAGTGAGCCCGATTCGATTTTCTTTCTGGCATTTCTGAATGATGAAGTTGTGGGCTACGCCCGTATTCGAAACAATCAAGAAGAATTTCAAGATGATGGCGCGCTCGAAATCCATCGTGTTTATGCTGCAAACCATGTGATCGGAAAAGGGGTTGGTAAAGCGCTATTGAGTTATTGTTTAGATTATGCAAAAAAGATTGGCAAGCAATCCGTATGGCTTGGCGTTTGGGAAAAAAATGAACGCGCGCTTCGGTTTTACAAAAAAAATGGTTTTGTTAAATTCGGGCAACATGCTTTCCGTATGGGAACGGATTTGCAAAATGATCTCTTAATGAAGAAGGTTCTATAAAGAAACTGTATGACAACCAACTACTATCGTTCGTTAGTGATAAAAATTTTTTCCCATTCATTATGATCCTAACGCATTCAATAATTACTTTGAAAGAATTCAAAATTTATAACCATGCCAGCCCTCGAAAAAACTTTTGAAATACAACAAACATCTTCTTCAAGACTGCAATCCGTTGACTTTAACAAACTTGGGTTTGGGGATATTCTTTCCGATCACATGTTTGTTGCCGAATACAATAAGGGCGAGTGGACTTCTGCGAAGATTGTCCCGTATGGTGATCTTTCGCTCAATCCTGCCATGCTTGCCCTTCACTACGGACAAAGTGTTTTTGAAGGAATGAAAGCTTTTAAAAACAGCGCGGGCGAAATCAATATCTTCCGTGTCAAACGCCACTATGATCGATTTTTAAAATCGTTGGACAGATTATGCATGGCCCCCGTTCCAGAAGAACTTTTCATAGGTGGTATGGAACAATTGATCAAGCTGGATAAGGCGTGGATTCCAACGGTGGAAGGTGGTTCACTTTATTTGCGGCCATTTGCATTTGCTACAGAATCCCGGCTGGGCGTAAAGATTTCAGAAAAATATTTATTCATTATTCTTACCAGTCCGGTGGGCCCTTACTATAGCAAACCTGTTCGCGTAAAAGTTGAAGACCATTTTGTACGTGCTGCTGAAGGTGGCCCGGGCTATGCAAAATGTTCTGGAAACTATGGCGGAGCATACTACCCGACAAAATTAGCAAACGAGCAAGGCTTCGATCAGGTACTTTGGACCGATGCGAAAGAACACAAGTACATCGATGAATCGGGAACAATGAATGTGATGTTTGTGATCGATGGGAAATTGATCACACCAAAATTAACGACAGCGGTATTGGATGGTGTTACACGCGACTCAATTATTACCCTGGCGAAAGAAATGGATGTAACGGTTGAAGAACGAAAGTTTAGTGTTGATGAATTGCAGAATGCTTTTGAAAACAAAAGTATTTCAGAAGCTTTCGGGGCAGGAACCGCAGCAGTTGTTGCGCCTATTGCTTCTATCAACATCCAGGGAACAGATTATGTACTTCCGGAGGTAACACCCGATAGTTTTCAACTTCGCGTAAAAAAGAAATTGAATGATATCCGAATGGGGCTTGCGCCAGATACACATCAGTGGAACCATATCCTTGAATAAATTTTATGTCCAGTTTCCCAATTACCGATAAAACAAAAATCACAAGACTTCCCAAAAGAGGTTCTTATGATAAAGAAACTGTTTATTCTATTTTGGATGAAGCGTTGGTGTGTACCGTTGCCTTCAACCTAAAGGGACAACCTTTTCAAATCCCAACAGGTTTTTGCCGGATTGATGATACAATTTACATTCACGGATCGGTGGGAAGTTTTTATATGCGCGAACTTGCAGCAGGCGAACTTCCCGTTTCCATTGGGGTTACGCACCTCGATGGATTGGTGTTGGCACGGTCTGCTTTTCACCATTCTGTTAACTACAGGTCCGTTGTCCTTTTTGGTAATGCAAAGAAAATAGAAGACGAAAAAGTACTTTATAACGTATTGGAAATCTTCACCAACAAAATGCAGCCCGGCCGTTGGGATGACATCCGCAAACCAAATGCTGGAGAATGGAAAGCCACCATGGTGCTTGCCATTAAAATAGAGGAGGCCTCTGCAAAAATAAGAACCGGTGAGCCCAAAGATGATGATGAAGATTATGCTTTGGATATTTGGGCGGGAGTTGTACCATTGAAGCTCGAAAGAAAAAGCCCCATTGCTGATCCAGCGTTAAAAGAAGGTGTTGGGATCCCTGACTATCTGTAGCATTTCAGCTCTTCATTAATTATTAATTGCGCCACTCTGGCGTAATCTCTTCTCAAAGGGCTAGTATTTCCAGACATAATTTCCTGTTTCCAACACTTTTCCTTACTGGATTGTGTTTTGATGAAGTCGGTTGCAAAAGACTACATATTTATGAACTTCGATAAATTCACTATAAAATCACAGGAAGCTTTACAAAAGTCGGCTGAGATTGTAATGGGCAAACAGCAGCAAGCCATTGAGCCTGCGCATGTGCTCAACGCTATTTTGGATACCGATGAAAACGTGGCTTCTTATTTAATGAAAAAGTTAACAATCAATCCTGCGGTTTTGAATTCAAAACTTGAAGGGTTGATCAACAGTTACCCGAGTGTATCCGGGCAGCAACCGTATCTTTCCAATGCTACGAATTCTGTTTTACAACAAGCACAAAAAGAACTCAGCGAGTTTAAAGATGAGTTCGTTTCTGTTGAACATCTGATCCTCGCTATTCTCGCCAGCAAAGATAAAATTGCCACCATCATGAAAGAAGTTGGCTTTGAGCGGTCCGGATTGATCAAAGCAATCAAAGAATTACGGGGAGGCACTTCTGTAACGGATCAAAATGCTGAAGCAAAATATAAGTCGCTGGAACGCTATTCCAAAAACCTGAACGACCTCGCAAAGAAAGGAAAGATCGATCCGGTAATTGGGCGCGATGAAGAAATCAGGCGCGTACTTCAAATTCTTTCACGCAGGACAAAAAACAACCCGATCTTATTGGGTGAACCCGGTGTTGGAAAAACCGCTATTGTTGAAGGCATGGCACAACGCATTGTAGATGGCGATGTACCTGAAAATTTAAAATCAAAAACTTTGATATCCCTTGATATGGGGTTGTTGGTTGCAGGGGCAAAATACAAAGGCGAGTTTGAGGAACGACTAAAAGCTGTTATCAAAGAAGTAACAGATTCTGATGGACAAATTATTTTATTCATTGATGAAATCCATACACTCATCGGGGCAGGTGGCGGTGGCGAGGGTGCCATGGACGCTGCGAATTTATTAAAGCCTGCTTTGGCGCGTGGCGAACTTCATGCGATCGGTGCAACCACTTTAAAAGAGTATCAAAAATATATTGAGAAAGACAAAGCCTTGGAACGCAGGTTCCAGGCCGTAATGGTGGATGAACCTTCTGTTGAAGATTCAATCTCCATCCTGCGCGGAATAAAAGACAAGTATGAACTGCATCATGGTGTTCGCGTAAAAGACGATGCAGTAATCGCTGCCGTAGAACTTTCCAGCCGGTATATATCTGATCGCTTCCTTCCGGATAAAGCCATTGACCTAATGGATGAAGCGGCTGCAAAACTTCGGTTGGAAATGGATTCCTTGCCTGAGGAACTGGACGAGTTGAACCGAAAGATCATGCAATTGGAAATTGAACGTGAAGCGATTCGCAGGGAAAAAAACAAAGAAAAAGAATCTGTTCTAAGTAAAGAAATTGCAGAGTTAAGTGAAAAAAGAAATTCTTTGAAAGCAAAATGGGAAGCCGAGAAAGGGATTGTTCACGGGATCCAAAAAGAAAAAGAGAATATCGACCACTTAAAATTTGAAGCAGAACAAGCTGAAAAATCTGGCGACTATGAAAAGGTTGCGGAAATCCGGTATGGGAAAATGACGGAAGCTGATGCGCGTTTAAAATCCTTTCAGGAAAAAATGAAGGAGATGCAAACCGAATCACCGCTTCTTAAAGAAGAAGTGGACAGCGAAGACATTGCGGAAGTGGTAGCTAAGTGGACCGGAATCCCGGTTTCTAAAATGTTGCAAAGTGATCGGGAGAAATTGCTGCACCTTGAAGATGAATTGAGCAAACGCGTGGCCGGACAAGAAGAAGCGATCCGTGCATTGTCCGATGCGGTGCGCAGAAGCCGTGCAGGATTGCAAGATCCGAAACGGCCGATTGGTTCGTTCATCTTCATGGGAACAACCGGGGTTGGAAAAACCGAATTGTCGAAAGCGCTTGCTGAGTATCTTTTCAATGATGAGAATGCATTGGTGCGCATTGATATGAGTGAATACCAGGAACGCCATGCGGTTAGTCGATTAATTGGCGCGCCTCCGGGATATGTGGGGTACGATGAAGGTGGCCAATTGACGGAAGCTATTCGTAGAAAACCGTATTCCGTTATTCTTCTGGATGAAATTGAAAAGGCACATCCTGATGTATTCAACGTTTTGTTACAAGTGTTGGATGATGGCCGCTTGACCGATAACAAAGGACGTGTTGCCAATTTCAAAAATACGATCATCATCATGACCACGAATACAGGTTCTTCCATTATCCAGGAGAATTTCGAAAAGATTACGGATGAAAACTATTTCGAAACAATTGAAGAAACGAAGGATGAAGTGCTTGAAGTTTTAAAGAAATCAGTACGCCCTGAGTTTATCAACCGTATCGATGAGATCATCATGTTCCGTCCGCTGACGAAAACCGATATCCGGAAAATCGTATCCATCCAATTTGATCTCACAAAAAAAAGGTTGGAAGATGCGGGAATCAAGATAGACATCAGTGATGCGGCTATGGACAGGCTTGCTGCACTTGGCTACGATCCGCAATTCGGGGCACGGCCGCTCAAGCGCGTGATGCAACGTGAAATTTTGAACGAGTTGTCGAAACAAATATTAGCGGGCAATATTCAGAAAGACGCTGTGATTTTTATCGATTTAATTAACGATGTGGAGTTCGTTTTTGAGAACCTTGTTGAACCGATGGTTGTTACGTAAGCAGGTTTAAGGATTAGTAAACCTTTCCCCTCCAGGGAAAGCGGTTGGTTGAGGGGTTTGGTTGGAGCCAGTCATGGAAACATGGCTGGCTTTTTTAGTTAATGTGTGTCGGGTCGAAATGACCTGTACCACTCAAATGCTTTCCTCTTGCACCTGCTGAATTTATTCACTCAAAAGTTCCAATTTCTCCGACTTTTTCAGACGGTCCTTCATGCCGGGAAATTCTCCAATTAGGTCTTCTAGGACAATCACTGTGTCGGATACCTCCCAAACAATGTAGCGGGCATAACTGGGCTTATCACTTTTTTTGACTTCCCTTCCATCGGAGCCATAGACCGTGTAACCTGGGCGCATTTCGAACTGAATGGACAGTGTGTCGTTTTGTATTCGCCAGTCTTTCATCAGAAACGACATGTAAGGTTCAATTCCAACTTTTCCATGGACATTGATTGCTGGTCCAAAAACACCAGTGCGGTCTTCGTGAAACTCCATGTACCATCCTTGCGCCTGTCCATTTTCCACTGGCTTCTTCCAATTTCCGACAAGACTTTTTTCTTTTTCTTGAAGAGATGAGGTAGTTGTTGTGGTGCAACCTACAATTATAAGCAAGTAGAAGAAATGCTTCATAAAGTCGATGTCATTATGTTGGAAGGAAATATTTGGTAGTCAAACAGAAGGCAAAATCTGATTTGTTAGGAATATCTTCATGTGCCCATAGCAGTGAAGCCCAACGGTTTGCAGCTACACGCAGGCAGGGATTTTTACCACTAAACTTCCTACGAAGCACCAATGTTCAAATTTACGAAAAACTGTCCTACGAAGCACGAAACCCCTGCTTGCGTATAGGTGCTGTTGGGCGTAGGTTTTCTTCTTATCTCCATTTGTTTACGTGTTCTACTTTGTCGTCAAACTGTGCTGCTAATGATTTTACTCTTGATTTTAAAAGTATTTTTCTACCGTCAAGTGTCCTTATAAAAATCAAGTCGCAAGAACCAACAAGCCGTTCCCATTGGTTTTTAAAATATTCCGCTAAATTCTTGTTTCGTCCGAGTATTTCCGGAACTGAATGATAGTCTTTTTTAACAAAAAGCATAAACCAGTTCTTTCTGATAATCACGTATCTTGGATTGTCAATCGGTGCAATTACTTCTTGAAGTGCGTTTATAAAAGTTGATTTGTCGAAAATCGTCCCACCTTCTAAATGACAGAAAACCGCGCCCCAATTGTCAACCGAAGTTTCAACCTTTAATTTTGAGTAGTCGGTATTTATTGCTCCTGCTTTAATTAATGAGTTTAAGAGTGCGTCTCCAATTTGTTGAATGTCTTTTGAAATGTCTCGGTATTTGAAATACAGTCTTAATGTCTTAAATGTCAATCTACCGAAAATAGCCATTCCTATTGCTCCGAAAATTGCAAGGAAAACATACAAGTCTTGAGTAGTTTTTATGTTTCTTGCTGCTCTGCCAAGTCCTTGTAAACTTTCTAAACCAAAACCAACTAACCCCGAGCCTAAAGTCGCTAGGAGGTTGCGAATTGTTTTATTCAAATACATTGACTTAACGGCTTTGTATTCTCGTTCTTCCGGGAATGGAATTTTGATTTCTTCAACAAGTGTAACGCCTGTTTCAAGTGCCGTTTTCCATCTTTGTTTTAAACTCTCTCTGTCGCCTGCATAGGAAAACATTTCAACATTCTTTTTCTCCGCTTCTTCTTTATGATGAATGTTTTCTGACAAGTTTAAACGTCCTATTCCATTTTCTATTCCGGGTTCTTCTCTGAATGAAACGCCAACAAAACTTCTAAAACGTCTTTTTAGTAAATCGAAGTCGTCTCCGCCTGTCGGTGAGGTTGGGTCAATACAGACCAAATGCCAAATGTTTCCTGTTTTGTCGCCATTTCCGTTTTGCGTTCTAATGGCTCTGCCACGCATTTGATTGGAAAGCACAAACGAACCTACAAAACTTGCCAAGATTAAAGAGTTGATTGCAGGTGCGTCCCAACCTTCGCCAAGTAAAGATTTCGTTCCGATTAATACTTCGATTTCTCCACGCTGAAATATTTGGGTTACTATATGAACAATATCGTGTTTGAGTTGCTCTGTCTGGTTGATTAGAACATAATTGTTGTCAAAAGGAACTGGACTTGAATTGATTTGGGTAATTCCATATTTTGATGCCTTTGCTTCAAATGCTGCATAAGCACTGACAGGAATAATAATCATTGAGCCTGTAAGGACTGCAATTCTTTTGTTGTCTTTGTTTTCTCGTCTTAATTTTTCAAAAATTGGAATGATACCAATTCTATTAAGGTCAAGATTATTTTCAGGTGAGTTGATGAAAAACTCTTTGCGTATAAAGTCCGAAAGAATTACCAACCGTAAGTATTTGCCTAATTGTTTGTACTCAAAATCAACAATCTCTTTGATGCCGTTTAGTTTGCTGATACTTGAAGTCAAAAATCCTGTTACACGTTTATTGTGCGAAAAGTTGATTTGTCGTCTTTCAATTGCTCCGTATCTTCTTAGTCGGTTTTCAAGTGCTTTCTGATGTTCTTCAAACGCTTTGAAATGCTCCTTTTCTTTGTAGAGATAGAAATTTAAAAGCGTTTCAAGCCATTCGTAATCGAGTTTGGGAATTTCAAACTTTTTGTCTCCAATAACTTCAAGGTGTGTTTCAGGAATTTCTTTATCGTTTGATTTAAGAAATATCAAGCAAGCCGAGTAATAGGAAAGGTTGTTGTAAATCCAATCTAATTGCTCTATTGGATTTTGCCAAATGGGATGCTTCTCAATTGCCTGAATGATGGTTTCATCACTTTTTATTTCCTGAAAAAGCTTTTCAATGTTCTGTCTGAAATCAACAATGCTTTGGTTCTCCTTTTCAGTTGGCAAAGTAAAATAAACATAGTCTTGATGTGGGCATAAATCACCTTCAATTACTAATTCAGGAACTGAAATTTCTGTGTCAACAGGTCCGTTTAAGTCAATGTATCGTTGCCATTCTGTGGCTGTAACGTCATAGGGCGGAGTGGCGGTCAAGCCAACAATAATCGGGTTTAATTTTTCTTTAACTTTTGTCAACGTCTGCCACCATTCATTTTTCAAGTGGTGTGCTTCGTCAACAACAATAGTCTTGATGTTTTGTGATTTTAGTCCGCTGAGATGGTCTAATAAATCCGGACACAAAATTAAACTAAATTTGTGTTCCCAT
>CAYNOT010000024.1:0-18473 GCA_964398945.1 uncultured Roseivirgaceae bacterium
TAGAATGCCTGCCTGTCACGCAGGAGGTCGCGGGTTCGAGTCCCGTCCGGACCGCAATTTGGACATCAAAAAAATCAAAACCGTTTAAACAGAATGTTTAGGCGGTTTTTTTTGTGGCATTACCATTTAAATACCTTCTTATCAATCAATTCGATATTGATAGGGAAGTTTTGTCAACAACTTATTGATAAGGCTCGTCAACCGGGCAACCAGTAACCTGTAACCACCAACCCCAAAACCCAACACGCCTGCTAGCAGATTATTGACGGAAAATCAATACTTTTAAACCCACAATGAGCACGGTCTTGACCATAGTAAGAAACAATAAAAGGATTACATCACTGCTGACACTCAGTATAGTATTTCTTTTCCTTGCAGGGGCAAATCCGTACCAGGAAACACACACAACTAAAACCAATTTCCTAAAAAGGTCAAATGAATTTGCAACACCTCAACTGTTGGATTCTCCTAAGGAAAATTCGGTAAGACCTGTTATCAACGACTTTCTCTTCAACTTTGACCGGGGTGAAATCATACCGGGCATTGCCCTGATGCCGGGTTCATTACGGGAACTCCTTAAGACAAATTCATTTCAGCGAAATGTATTTTACGTTTACATTTCTATAAACGCCCCATAACAAATCCAGATCGATAAGGATCCGCTTGGAAATGCAACCCCTGAATGCATGCAGGGGTTGTGCCTTTTTGTTTATACCTCAAAAAAATCCTGTGAAATGCCCATGAAACTTCCTTACACCAAAAGGTATGTTTAGTTGGGGCATTCCCTGTCTGCCGGACAGGCAGGTATAAGTCCACTAAAAAATTAATTAACACATGAAATCATTCATTGAAACCTTCAAAAGGCTTTGGTTTGTCTTCTTGATGATCGGCCTGTTCATTGCCATGCTGGTAATGATGACCTTTTCTTGAATTGCAACAGATATAATTTAAACGACCCGGAAACATAATACTTTTTGGTTCAATCTTACTTTTTATAACATTGTTGCGAAGTAAGACATCCTTTAAATTCGGCATACCTACACTATTATTATTCTTATTGTAGGTATGCCGGCTGGTTGCTGCCGTACTCTCCATTCTGCGCACCAGAAATATAGGACTTAAAGGCAACAGGCCTTTATTGGAATTTTGAAAGCGGTAGCAAGTGATACCAGCGTCAGGAAAAACACCAGTTAAAGCCAGAGTAATGAAAGGAGTTGAAAAATCATTAGATCAAGTACATTAATAAATTATGGAGATACTTATTGAGATTATTTTTGTTTTATTTTTTGGTACAGTAGGTGTTTTTCTTCTTTGGTTGCTCAAAGGCAGAAGGAAGAGTTTTGGCGAGATTTTTGAAATTCACGGTTACACAATAGGTATATTATTTCTATTATTAATAGCTATTCTTATTGGACTTTATCGAACTTTTTTTGTTCCTATTTAGCAAGCAAAGTGGGCTTTGGATTAGGGGGAGATTTTGACGGTGAGTTTGGCGTATATAATGGAACCTTTGCGGATGCCTATCAAAGTTATAAAGGGCATATATACTATGGAGATGATCCAATAAACGGCAGCACACCATTGCCTCTTGCCGGGTACTTCGATTACGCCAACAGCGAGGGGGATGGCCCGAAGGCATATTTGAACTGGCTCTTGTTTGATGAAGGTTTCAACCTTGTTGATGGCGGCTTTAACCGGATGAGCAAAGTGGAGAAAGAAACGGGCAACGATGTGCCGCATGAAAAACTTGAACATGATCTTTACATTGCCCAACCGGGCTATATATACATCTACTTCAGCAATGAAGAAGAAACACCGGTAGAGGTATACTTTGATGATTTTCGTGTGGAACATGTTACAGTGCATGTGTCACAGGCAACAGTAACAACCCGGTCAACAGTGTTGATGCAGATGGTGGATGGGACAATGTGTATACATCCACCAATCCAAACAAGCAAACTGTTATAGTTAAGACGAACGACAATTTTGACCGCGTGTTCATTGATGGTGAATTTGCATCACTTCAAAATAAAGGTTGGGGGCAAAGTTTTTTTTCGGATGCCAGAATCTTTAATGGCCCAAGTGCCTTGTCTTTTGTATCAGCATTTGGTGACAATCTTCAGAATCAAGATTTCTTTTTAAACCAGCTTAAGTACGTAAGGTCAGAGAACGAGAAGGCAGCACTTTTTGCATCCCGTGTTTCTTCTAAAGACCCCACTATTCTATATGCAGTTGGGGCACTGGCCGTAGCTCCAATTCTAGCGGGTGAGTTGATAGCTGTCTCTCCTATATTAGCTTCTGGGGCCAATCAACTTGCTTGGGATGCTGGAGCACTTTATAACGCTTCGAATTTAGTAGTGAGTGCTGGCCTTAGGAGACTTGCCTATAGTACTGCTATGTATGGAAGGCCTATTCTTTTGTCTCCTGCTGTTGGAACTGCTGCATGGAAGGCTGGGCACAAGACGTTTGTAGAGTTAATTCACTTCAGCAGAAAGGGTAATGTTGATATTTTCAAAACAGGAAAGAATGTATATGAAACATATAAGAAAATTGACAGGATATTAGATTGAACTACATGGAGTATAGAATAGGGAAGGATAAAGTGCTGGCGTTTTGCTCTTTCATGAACATGACGAGTGATGCGTTTGATTTAAAAAGAATTAGTAATGGTCAGGATTTTATCGACCAAATTATTTTACTCTTTAAAGACGACCATAGAATTTTCAATTCTTTTGTTTACAAAATTTTTGACCTGAGAGTTAGACACTCTCTTGCAGAGAATTATTCCGAGGAAGGCTTTAAAGATGATCAACCAATTGAAGACTTATTGCCAAGGGATTTAGGAGGTGGTCGATTAAAAAAATTGGAATCAGAATTAAGGTTGATTTTTCCCCGTCCAGTTTTATCGAAAGCAAGCTTTTTAGTTCAACTATTATTGTTTTTAGTTCCGCTTGCCCTGGTGATTATTGCCTTGATGATAGTGCGCGTAGAATTTTTAATTGTGCTGTATGGTGTGGTTAAATTTGGTGCTGTTATTTTTTTGATAAGTGTCCCATACATAATAGGTTATTTTATTTTTCCAAGATTTTTTCAGGCATCAGAGCTATTGAATGTTAAGACTTACCATGACCTAGTGCAGGATTTGGTTCTGATGAATCGATATTATCTAGCAGAAGATGACTTTAAACACGCTAGGGAAGAATTAAAGAGTCTTATAGAATCATTGTAGCTATGGACACCACCAACCCGCGCGTGGAAGAAATGGAATACTTCACCAACCTTTTTGAAACCGGGGTGACCGACTGGCGCATGAACCACACCGCACCAATGCCCGGGCGGGAAGAAAACCCGAACAAGGCCGCGTACCTCTACTGGATAGACGGGCAGACAGTAGATAAATCCGTGGGCCCTGCCATCGGCCTGAAAGTAAACGCAGGCGACAAGCTCGATATTGAAACGTATGCACGCTATGAAAACAAAACAAGTTACAACAGGGACATAAGCCTGGTTGCACTGGCCTCGTTGCTGGGCAACAACTTTGCATATACAGGATTGTTTGAAGGCTCTACAGTAACACAAACCATCAGTGCATTCAATGGTGCGCTGGGTGTAGCAGGCTTTATGGGCGATGGCCTTGAAGGTGACATACCATTTGCTTACCTTAACTATATTTTATTTGATGAGGACATGGTTATGGTTGATGCAGGGTGGAAGCGGGTAAGCGAGGCTGCGGGCTTTGAGCCCGGTGAGGAAGCATTACCGAACATGCACGAGCGGGTGGCTTTTGATTTGCCGGTTGTTGCGGAGAACAACGGCTACATTTATATATGGGTGAGCAACGAAAGCGAAAACACGAAAGTGTGGTTTGACGACCTTGCCATTAAGCACA
The DNA here is from genome assembly GCA_964398945.1 of uncultured Roseivirgaceae bacterium. Classification (GTDB taxonomy): domain Bacteria; phylum Bacteroidota; class Bacteroidia; order Cytophagales; family Cyclobacteriaceae; genus JBGTGG01. The sequence goes on from CAYNOT010000024.1 coordinate 3,890, forward strand.
GCACTTCGCTTGTGCAACAAGCCACAGACTATGGTGCGTGGGGCGATGTGTTAAGGGAGCAAAAAGCAGATGAAACTGCTTATCGTTACGGCTACCAAGGCCAGTTTGCAGAAAAGGATGAAGAGACGGGATGGAACCATTTTGAGTTACGTGAATATGACCCGGTGATTGGAAGGTGGTTAGTAATTGATCCAAAAAGACAACACTGGAGTCCTTACCTAGCAATGAGTAACAATCCAGTTAGTGGGATTGATCCTGATGGCGGTTATTCAAAATTTGGGGCTAGATGGAGGAGTTTCTTTCATCCGGGCAGTGAATATGCTCACGTGGCTCTAGGTAAGGATGGTTGGGGAGTTGTATTTTCATCAAGACGAGAGGATAGCTACGGTTCATATACACAATTTGAGGTTTTTACAAAGGGGAATATTGTTTTTGGATTTGAAGGCCTTGGTATTGAAGCTGGGATAGATTTGCACTGGAAATATGGAGGCTTGTACACCAATGATTTAGCAGGCAGTGTAGGAGGGGAAGCTGACTTATTTAGTATGACAGTTTTGAGATTTAACCCCAAATTAGTCATTGATTTTGGAGGCGAAGGTTTTAAAGGGTCTACTTGGGGATTTGAATATGCAGGTCAAAATGGAAAAATCCAATTACATCAAGGCCTCAGAATGGAAGGGGGATTTGATGTTAAGGCGGGAGCTCAATACAGTTATGATTTAAATACTGGTGAGGTAAAACTTGTTAATAAATTTACAGGCAGTGGCACTCTACTGACTGAGATAAGACAAGTTCATTATGGTGCTCATGGAGGAAAATTGATGACGGGGTTTCAAGAAGAAGTAGGGAAAAGCATCCATACTGGAGGCGGCTTGAGTCATGGTTTGTCAGCTGGCTTTAACATTCAAATGACAATCAAAAATTAATGCAATATTTTATAGTATTACTGGCTAGTTGGTTCTTGATTGGCGGAATAGTTTCCTTATTTCGACAATTACCAAAACTTCGTAATGTGGTTATAATTAACGGGAAGATTATTGATTGGATAAAAAACACCTCCTACTTTGGGTTCCCAAGTTATACGCCCATCGTTGAATTTCTGGATAAAGAAAAAAATAGTTTGGTAAAAATACCACTTAATAAGGATTTGATTTCCGGATTTTTCTTTCGGAGACAGGTAAAGATTTGGATTATTATCAATAGACAAGGTGCCGCCCGAGCTCTTGTTGGTAGTTTAATGGAATTTTTGCTTCCTATCGGCATGATAATACTTGGAGTTGTGTTGTTGTTCCAACTGGCTTCAATATAGTTTATGACAGACGCAGGCTGGCAACGTCTTACTGAAAAAGCAGGCTTCAAAATTGAAATTCCTATTAGAGCATTTAAGGAAGGAAAAATAGGATTTTAATTCCATGCGCAGATGAAAATACTAATAGTAGAGCTTATAGGATTTGTCCTGATAGCATTGTCTCTTAAAATACTTCTACAACTCAGAAGTATGAACAAGATCGCAGTTTTTAACTTTGAAGATGCTTCACATGAATTTAAAATTGAAAAGCCGGGGTATTATTCTATCTCAATACTTGGTGCCGGATTTGTTCGTGAGGTTGAAAGAGTAGTCATCAAGTTAACTTTGGATAACAGTAATTCTCCCGAAGTTGGTGTTAATAAAATTGTTCCACGTTTTATAAAGGAAAAACAGATGGGAATTGAGTACTGGGGATTTTCTACAGATAGTATTGGATGGTATTTCATAACTCTTTCCAACTTGGAGCATGTAGAAGCAAAAAGTTCTATGCTTAGATCAAAAAGACTATTTGAATCACCGATAGATCATAGCAATCTCAGGATTTTTATTCATCAGAGTATACCACCTTTACATAAGTTGATTTCTATTGTGTCATTAATTTTTGGCACAGGTCTAATTGTCTTTGGACTACTGGCGGAATTGTAAGATTGGATTTAAAAGATAGACGTATGCAAAAAATTTATTTAGTTTTAATTTGTTTATCTATTTTCACATGCGGTTCCAATAAAAACGAGAAACCGATTGATGAAGAATCAAAATCAGATAGAACAAAATTTGAAATTGATAATTTTGACATTTCTTTTCAGCTACCTGAAGGTTGGCAAGTTGCGATAGACTCATCTAACATTGTCGCGATAAAAGACAATTGCTTAACAAATCCTGGGTTTTGTTCTAATCTTGTTATCAGGACCCTGGATAATGTCGACCAATTGACTATGGAAGAAATAGTAAATCTATATATTCAAGGTCTAGATAAACGTTTTGAAGAAGTGAGGGTCGTAAAGATTTCAGATGAGAAGATTAATTCTGTAGAATTTAAGGTTATAGATTATAAGTTGTTTGAAAATGGTGTTAATCTTGGAAGTACCTATGCTTTTGCAATAATTAAGAGTAAAATTATTTCTTTAAATTTTGCGGCAGAAAATGTGCCTGAAGGAAATTATCTAAAGAGGAGAGAAGTATTTTCAGAGGTTTTCAATTCTATTGAATTTTAGGCCTCCATAAATTATCAAATGCTTTTAGTTCTTTAAAAAAACCTCCTCCACTAATTATAAACTCTACATCCTCTGGGCTATCGTGGAGAGCAATTACAGTTAAGCTAACCAAAAATATTAATAATTTTGTGGATATGCCGTCATCAGATATTAGTTTATATGTTTTGACTCCGCCTATAACAATTGGGTTAACCTCAAAAGTTGCAAATTGATTATCGTTCAAAAAATATGATACCATATTATTCCGGTGAAAAATTATTAGATAATTTTTATTGTTCATTGTAAATAACATGTGTGGCATTTTTTCTTTGTACTCTACAACAACGTTTTTAATATCTTCATGAAAGAATTGTACAAGCATTTTGAAGTTTAGATTAAAAAAAGGAATTTTTGTTTTAATTTTAAAAATTATACATTCACAGTTTTCGATTGTATCCAATCGCCATATGTTTCGCCAAAATTCTTTTTTTAATTTTCCATTAAATATTGGGATCGAATGTTGATCTTCTCCTATTTTTAAATTGTAACCATTATAAGTAATAGCTAGTTTCATTTTTACCACTTATGAAAAATCCTACCACGGAACTTGTTAGTGAATATGCAAGTATCTGTCTTTTTTAAAATTACACATTTAATCCAGATCAGACAACCCGATCAGGTTCTCTACGAATAACCCTAATCTGATACGATAAGACGTAAATAATGAAAATAAGAATGTTAATTTTTTTATTGCTACTATCGAGGAGTTTTTTTAGACATAAAAAAGTTGGAATTCATATTGAATACTATGAAGAAAGGGATTTTGCGAAAAAGTCAGAAGTTGAATATGTGATAGTTGGAGATAAAAACTATGATTACAGTTTTTCAAATAATTTTAATTTGGTATCCCGAATTTTTATATCCTCATTAGTTTATGAGAAATAAAATATTAATTTTTATAATCATTTTATCCTCATGTTCAAAGAGCGCTAAAATTAGTGAGGAAAATAATAATTCTGAGAGCTATAAAAGTATTGATTTGGAACAACGTGTAATGAATAATTTGGAAATTGATAGTTCGAATCTTGTCAAAACTGATTTGAATTTTGTTGTTACTGAAAATGATATTAGAGAATTCTATTCTAGTTATTTAAGCTCCATTTATAATGGAAAAAGAACCAAGGTGTTAAATGAATACTGTACCAAAGAATTACTTGATTCCCTTGAAAGAATAGAATTAGATGCTGATCCATTTTTTAGAGCCCAGGATTTTGATTATTCATGGTTGGAATTATTAGTAATTAAGGAGGACTCAATCCAAATGAATAAATTTATTATTTCATATAACATCCCATCTATTGAAAATGAAGTAATTATTCAATTGTGGGTAGAAAAGAATGATAAAGGATTTTTAATAGTAAAAATTAGGTAATTTATGAGGAAAACCTTAACGACAGCACCCACCAAAGCCTTGTACAAATCGAGGTACCGATTTACGGTTCCGGCAAATTGGGGATAGTGTACCCCAATGAAGATTATTCAACCGCCTATGAAATCACCGACCACCTGGGCAATGTTCGGGCGGTTGTTCGCGAAAACGTAAACGTGTACACCGCCACGATGGAAGACACCGGGCAGATGGACACCACCAACCCGCGCGTGGAAGAAATGGAATACTTCAACAACCTTTTTGAAACCGAAGTAACCGACTGGCGCATGAACCATACGGCCCCGATGCCCGGGCGGGAAGAAAACCCGAACAAAGCCGCGTACCTTTATTGGATAGACGGGCAGACTGTAGATAAATCCGTGGGCCCTGCCATCGGCCTGAAAGTAAACGCAGGCGACAAGCTCGATATTGAAACGTATGCACGCTATGAAAACAAAACAAGTTACAACAGGGACATAAGCCTGGTTGCACTGGCCTCGTTGCTGGGCAACAACTTTGCATATACAGGATTGTTTGAAGGCTCTACAGTAACACAAACCATCAGTGCATTCAATGGTGCGCTGGGTGTAGCAGGCTTTATGGGCGATGGCCTTGAGGGTGACAAACCTTTTGCCACACACTGGTCTTAGCGTCTCGCTAAGACTCCACATCTAAGTCTCTGAATGTGTATCGGCACCAAGTAGAATACATAGATGACGAACGCGGCTTCCGGCTGACCAAGAAAAATTTTAGAAGTTGAAGCAAGCTTAGCCACTTTTAGAACGGCATTATAATTGTTTATGAGTCGGAGTCTCCTCAAATATAAATCACCATGAAAACATTGATTAAAAAAAGCAAGATACCAGTATGCATTATGTTTGCGATCATCCCTACTTTACTTTTTGGGCAAATTGATTTTAATGGGCGGATTGAAAACATCATAGGATCAGATATGGGGCTTTCAATGATTTCTGAGGAATCAGGAATGATCATTCAGATTAAAAATGCAAAGGGTAAAACCCAGGTTGCTTTTGAAAACCATCTCTATACAATTTCAGAAAAGAAGGGATTGGTTTTGGCCGATGCTACCGGGGAAGAAATTCTTAGAAGCGACAAGAAAAATAAATTTTATTATACATCAACCGGTGACACGTTGTATTCAAAGAATTCCAAAGGTTGGGATATTTCCCTTACTGACAAAATGGGAAATGTAATGGTCCAAGGCAAGTATACTTTACAGGGAAACGATTCTCAAATAATTGTTGAGGCTATAGAACCTGATCTTTCAGTTATCGCAGTGGTAGGGTACCATTTGATGAAAAAATCCAAAACCATGGCCCAGACAAATGAATAGCTCCTTATACTTTCGTCAATTTAGCCTCCATAATTTTGGTATTTCGTTGTGCGGGTGTTGTGTGGATTCTATAAATTTCAGTACGGTTGATAACAAAAACAACACTTAGTTTACCAATTGATTTTTTTAACATACTCACAATTTGAACTACCATACATTTCCGCCCCATCAAGAATTGGAAGCGCTTGTTAAGTGCTATTGGACGTTGGAGGTCCCCGCTGAACCGGAGGCAGTAAGGCAACGCATTATTCCTGACGGTTGCATTGAAATGGCGTTTATCCTTGGTGAAGATATAAAACGATTTACATCGGATACAGAATTTGTGCTACAACCAAGAGCAATGGTACTCGGACAAATCACGCGCCCTTTTCTTATTCAACCTACAGGGTATGTCAACACATTCGCGATTCGCTTTTATCCGTACGGTTTTGCCAATTTTGTTGCAACGCCTATAAAAGATTTGTCAAATACGGAAACACCGATTGACCTTCTCTTTGGAAAAAATCCCGCAAAGGAGTTGGAACAAAACATCATTCACGCAAAAGATACGCGGGAACGGATAGTGATAATCGAGGATTTTTTACTGGATATCTTGAAGCGTAAAACAACGGTTGATAAAATTGTAAAGACCACGGTGGATATGCTGCTCTCAACCAATGGCAACAAGACCATAAAAAGCATGGTCGAGAACAACCTGTCAAAAAGACGGCAACTTGAGCGGGAATTCTCAAAGCAGATTGGCCTTAGCCCGAAGCAATTGGGAAAAGTAATCAGGTTGCAAGCAGCTTTAAAGAGGATACTGAACAATGAATCGGAAAAGCTTACCGATATAGCCTATGATGTAAAATTTTACGACCAGGCACATTTTATCAAGGATTTCAAGGAATTCACAGGAACCACCCCAACAGCGTTTTTAGGTGACGAAGGCATGGAGCTATCATCCGTCATCAACAAAAAAGATTGAGTATGTCGCGTTTTTACAATCATAGTTCTTTCGGGGGGTATAGATTAGCACTTTAAAGAAACAGTGAAATGAAAAAATCCTGACAAACATTGTAGTAGTAATCGGGGTTGCTTTTTCAGCATGTACCAATCCCAACGAAAACAAAACCAGTGCACAACCAGCATCGGAAAATATCGAAAACCAAAAACCGGAAAATATGAAGAACCTAATTTCAATTGTAGAAATCCCAACGACTGATTTTTCCAGGGCAGTCAAATTTTATCAAGCAGTTTTAGGTGTTAGCATTGAAGAAATTGATATGGATGGAACGCAAATGGGCGTATTTCCAAGTGATGGCGAAACGGTAAATGTTGTGTTGGTGAAAGGGACCGATTACAAACCAACAGCAGACGGTGCCGTCCTTTACCTGAATGCCGGAAACGACTTGCAACCCACATTGGAAAAAGTAGAACAAAATGGTGGACAAGTAATCGTGCCGAAAACAGAAATAAGTGCAGAAATGGGCTTCTTCGCACTATTTATTGATACGGAAGGAAACAAATTGGGACTTCATTCAAGCAATTAAGAAAGTACGGCTCCATTATAAAGCAGGCACTATTTGCTTCAGAATCTTGTCCAACTTAACGGGGATCAGCACGCCACTGTGACGTAAAAAGATATTTGGCAAACCGCAAAGAACAAATGAAAAAACTCTCTATTTTTATCGACACCTTAACCTGTTGGCTTTTGCCTTGCCAACGATACAGTATTTGCAATGGGGGAGTTATCAAAAGATGCGGAAAAACACCTCGAACTTTACAAGTTTTTTTTCACCAATAGTTGCGACCTTACCTGTATTGCCAACACGCAGGGTTACTTTGAAATCCTGAACCCGAATTGGGTAAAAGTACTGGGTTATTCAGAAGAGGAATTACTTGAAAACCCATTCTTAAGTTTCATCCACCCGGAGGATGTGCACGCTACCCAACTTGAAATGGAGAAACTCAAAACACTGGTAACGACCATTAATTTTGTAAACAGGTACCGCAAAAAGAATGGTGTTTATTTATACCTTGATTGGACCACAACCCCGGATCCTGTCACTGGAAAGCTCTATGCAATCGCGCGGGATATTACAGACCGCATCGTAGCGGAAGCAAATCTGAAGAAAACCAAAAAAGATCTGGAGATTCTGACCGACCATCTTCAGCAACAAAACAACCAACTGTTGAACTTTGCTTTTATTACCTCCCATAATTTGCGGTCCCCCGTTAGCAATCTTAATTCGTTGCTTAATTTTTACAAGGAGAGCAACAGTAATGAGTACAAAGAGATGTTGCTCGGTAAGTTTGAAACAGTTGTAGCCCATCTCACAGCCACTTTGAATGAATTGATTGATGCGCTTAAAACCCAGGTTGACTTGAGCAAGGAGCGCGAGTTGATAACCTTTGAAGATGTTTTTGCCAAAGTAAAAGAAACCTTTGCCGGTCATATTATTGAATCGAATGCGCGTGTTACGGCAGATTTTAGCAAAGTGAAAAACATGAAGTATCCAAAGTCCTATCTTGAGAGTATTATGCTCAACCTTGTTTCAAATGCTATCAAGTACCGGGCGGTGGACCGTAGTCCGGAAATCCATCTCCAAACTGAAATCGTTGACAATGAAGTAGTGCTCAGCGTGCGTGATAACGGCATCGGCATCGACTTAACCAAACATGGCGACCAACTTTTTGGGTTGAATAAAACATTCCATCTTCACCCGGAATCCAAAGGCGTGGGACTTTACATTACCAAAACCCAGGTAGAAGCATTAGGTGGGGAAATATCTGTTGAAAGTGAAGTCGATAAAGGGACAACTTTTAAAGTACTGTTTGCAAAAAAAGGGATGGATTCAACGGGGCCGGTAGTCCGGACAGCTTAGCGCTATAGAAATAAATTCCATTTCTTTTTGTAGTTTAAGGGACTCTATTCTACATATAAAACCTCCATCCAAAGGAATGATAAATAATCCTGTAGATACCATCTGTCCACAAAGAATCATTACTAACCGATGAAAACCTGGCTAATCAAAATCTCATCCTTCGGAACTCAATTTACTGAGGATGACAGTCTAAAACGCAGGATCGTTTTTTCCAACATCATTTTTTTAACACTTCCCGTTGTCTATATTTTTTTGATGTTGCTCGATTATGAGACCTTTTTCAAAGGGGATATTACCCTGGTGTTCGACCAGTTTATTGTTCCGATCATCATCGTTGTCTGTGCCATTTGTTTGATCCTAAACCGGTTTGGATTCACCTCTTTAAGTAAAATTATCTTCCTCGTTTTGTGGCCCCTCTTTCTCCACATCATCCCCATCATTACGCAACAAACCCCGTCTGATTATTACCTCGCGTTTCCACTGGGCATCATATTCCATGCTGTCCTTGTCCAGATTTCTTTTTCGCAAAAAAAAGAACCCGTTAAGTTTTGGTTTTCAATTACCATCAACCTCTTTATGATGGTTTATGCATTGGATTTCCTATCAGCATTTGACCAAGACCCGCCAGGATTAAATGCTGTCAGGATACACCCCTATTACACGTATGATGGGATCATATACTGGCTACTCTTTAATTTGTTGGTTTTCTATTTATTGATCGTAGTTGAAAATTCCATTGAAACAACCAGTGATGCCAAGAATTTAATTGAAGACCAGAAGGAGAAGCTTGCGCAGAAAAATAGCGAACTGGAGCAAGCGGTTATCTCCCTGAAAGACTTGAACAATTATGTTGAAGAACTTAATAAAGGGTTGGAAGAGAAGGTACACTTGCGTACAAATGAACTTGAAGTGAAGAACCAAAAACTGGTGGAATATGCCAGTTATAATGCCCACCAACTGCGCGGGCCCTTTTGCAGGATAAAGGGCTTGGTTTACCTCCAACAAGAATTGCGCGGTGAAGAGCACACCCTTGACTTTCAACAGATGTTAACCACCAGCCTCGATGAAATGGATGAAGTGATCACCCACATTCAAAAGACTGTCTCCACAGAGAGCCTGGCGGGGCTTGATAGCATAGTTGGAGACCAAAAAAGCTAGGATTATGCCATAAATTCCCATATCCTCCTAAATTTGCGGTTACTAAACTCAATTATATGTTGTTGGATTTTGAAAAGCCGATTGCCGAGCTGGAAGCGAAACTTGAGGATATGAAACAGCTCTCTGACGGAAGCAACGATAAGAAGGTTGTTGAAGCTGTTAAAGCACTGGAGAAGAAGATTCGGCAATTAAAAGTAGAAACATTCGAAAATCTTACCGGATGGCAACGGGTCCAGCTATCCCGGCACCCTGACCGCCCTTATACCCTTGACTACATCTACGCGATAACCGATGATTTTATAGAATTGCATGGTGACCGGAACGTTTCGGATGATAAGGCAATGATCGGTGGTTTCGGTTCGATTGGCGGAAAAACCTTTATGCTGATTGGCCAACAAAAAGGAAGGAACACTAAGCAACGTCAGCAACGTAATTTCGGGATGGCAAATCCGGAAGGCTACAGAAAAGCGTTGCGGTTAATGCGGTTGGCAGAGAAATTCAATAAACCTATTGTCACGTTTATCGATACGCCCGGTGCTTTTCCGGGATTGGAGGCAGAAGAAAGAGGCCAGGGCGAGGCTATTGCCAGAAACATCCGCGATATGTTTATGCTCAAAGTGCCGGTGATTTGTATCATCATCGGAGAAGGTGCATCCGGGGGTGCGTTGGGTATTGCTATTGGCGATCAGGTATTGATGTTGGAGAATACCTGGTACAGTGTAATCTCACCGGAATCTTGTTCCTCTATTTTATGGAGGACATGGGATTATAAAGAGCAAGCCGCAGAAGCGTTGAAGCTTACCGCCAAAGACATGTTGGAAAACACGTTGATTGATGGAATCATAAAAGAACCGCTTGGTGGGGCGCATACAGATGTCGGTTGGATGGCCGAGGAAATTAAAAAGACGATTTTAGACACCACAAAAAAATTATTGTCTGTATCAGAAACCAGCAGGATACAGCAGCGGATTGACAAGTTCTGTGCAATGGGGGTTGTGAAAGAGTAGTGCGGTTACATGATGTATAAACAACTATGAAATGGCATGATTGAAAACGCCAACCGGGGATGAATATCAACAATGCGAATTCCATCCCGAAAGCATCGGGACAAGTTGTGCCCGTAAAAAAATAAACAAATACACATGAAACTCCATGTAATTGATACCGGATATTTCAAACTGGATGGTGGTGCAATGTTTGGTGTTGTTCCAAAAAGTCTATGGACACGAACAAACCCAGCCGATGAAAATAATTTAATCGATCTTGCCATGCGTTGCCTGCTCATTGAAGATGGCGACAGGCTCATTCTTATTGACAATGGATTGGGAAATAAGCAGGATGAAAAATTCTTTGGCCATTATTTCCTCCATGGTGATTTTGATTTAAAATCTTCATTGAAAAAAGCAGGCTTCTCAACAGGTGATGTTACGGATATGTTTTTATCCCACCTGCATTTTGATCATTGTGGTGGAAGTATTGAACGGGTCAACGACAAATTAATTCCAACTTTTAAAAATGCAAGGTACTGGTCCAACCATGATCATTGGAAATGGGCAACAGAACCAAACCCACGCGAGAAAGCAAGCTTCCTCAACGAAAATATTTTACCCATTGAAGAAAGTGGCCAGTTGTCGTTTGTTGATCTGGGACAACCATCACCATTTTCAGCATTTGATATCCACCATGTGTCGGGGCATACCGATAAAATGATGATCCCGAAAATAAACTATAAAGGAAAGGTGATTTGTTTTATGGCCGATTTACTTCCGACAGTCGGGCATATCCCGTTGCCGTATGTAATGGGATACGATACCCGGCCCTTGATTACAATGGAGGAAAAAAAACAATTTTTAAATGAAGCTGCGGACAACCAATACATTTTATTTCTGGAGCATGATCCGCTTCACGAGTGCTGCACGGTAAAGCACACGGATAAAGGTGTTCGTTTAGACACGACTTTTAAGCTTCAGGAAATTTTATAATATTTTTATGAATCAGTAAACAGTGCAATGAAAGTAGGGCTTGTGTTTTCTGGTGGGGGTTCGAGGGGCTTTGCTCATCTTGGTGTTATCAAAGCGCTGAAGGAGCTCCAGATCCCTGTTCACGAACTTGCCGGAACAAGTGCAGGTGCGATTGCGGGTGCTTTTCATGGATATGGTTATTCCCCGGAAGAGACATTTGAAATTATTTCAAAAACCGGTTTCTTAAAATCAGTGAGGCCAGCCTGGGCGTGGACTGGTTTGTTGAGCCTTGATGGATTTAAAGCTGTACTCTTTAAATATCTTCCGGAAAATGATTTCAGTGCATTGAAAATTCCATTGGTAATTGCGGCTACTGAAATCCGTAAAGGAAGGATTGTCTATTTTGATTCCGGTGAATTGGTCCCGGCAATCATCGCCTCTTCAACAATCCCCACTTTATTTAACCCGGTGTTAAAAGACGGGCAACTCTTTGTCGATGGGGGGCTGATGGATAACTTTCCGGTAGGGCCGTTGGTAGGAAAGTGTGATATTATTATTGGGAGTCATTGTAATCCTATTGCTGAGGATTTCGATGCGCGCAATGTAAAGGAAGTAACCGAAAGGAGTTTGAACCTGGCCATCAATGCTGCCTCGCAACACAGTAAATCATTTTGCAACCTCGTAATTGAGCCCCCCGGACTTGGAAAATTCACCACCTTTGACCTGGGTAGAGGAAAGGAGATTTTTGAACTGGGCTACACCTATACCATTTCAATTGCAAAACAAATTGAAACAGTATTCAATGACTTTGAAAAAATCGGATCATGAACTTTACAGAAGCGATACGGCAAGGAATACCAGATGAATTACCCCCGGCAAGGCCACTGGACCAATCGGTCAGTCATGCACCCAGGCGGAAAGATATTTTGTCAGCGGACGAAAAGAAACTGGCTGTTCGCAATGCACTCCGCTATTTTGACGCGAAGTTCCATGCAATCCTTGCGCCTGAATTTTATAATGAGCTCGTAACCTACGGCCGGATTTATATGTATCGTTTCCGCCCGGGTTATGCGATGCACGCAAGGCCGTTGGAAGCGTATCCATATCAATCCAAACAAGCTGCCGCAATCATGCTGATGATCCAAAATAATTTAGACCCGGCCGTTGCACAGCATCCTCATGAGCTGATTACGTATGGTGGAAATGGTGCAGTGTTTCAAAACTGGGCACAGTACCTTTTAACCATGAAGTACCTGTCCACGATGACGGATGAGCAAACACTGCACATGTACTCGGGGCATCCGATGGGATTGTTCCCTTCCTCGAAGAATGCACCACGGGTGGTGGTTACAAACGGTATGATGATCCCCAACTATTCAAGTCAGGAAGATTGGGAAAAATACAATGCACTGGGCGTTACACAGTACGGACAAATGACTGCCGGTTCGTATATGTACATTGGTCCGCAAGGCATTGTGCATGGCACAACGATTACTGTGTTGAATGCAGGAAGAAAAATTGCAAAGAAAGGAGAGGGGCTTGCCGGAAAATTATTTGTTACCTCCGGACTTGGTGGCATGAGTGGCGCACAACCCAAAGCAGCAACTATTGCCGGATGCATTTCTGTTACCGCAGAGGTAAATGAAAAGGCAACACGCAAGCGGCACGAGCAAGGGTGGGTTGATGAAGTGATTCGTTCATTGCCCGATCTTGTTGAACGCGTTAATCGGGCAAAAGAAAATAAGGAAGTTGTTTCCATTGCCTATCAGGGAAACATCATCGATGTGTGGGAATATTTTTATAAGGAAAATGTATTTGTTGACCTGGGCTCTGACCAAACCTCGCTTCATAATCCATGGGCAGGCGGCTATTATCCCGCAGGAATCAGTTTTGAAGAAGGTGAAAAATTAATGTCGGACGATCCTGAAAAATTTAAACAGGAGGTAAAAAAATCACTCGTTCGCCATGCAAATGCAATCAATCAGCATACACAACGGGGTACCTATTTCTTTGATTATGGAAATGCATTTCTATTGGAAGCCTCACGTGCTGGCGCAGATGTGATGGCCGAAAACAAAATCGATTTTAAATATCCCAGTTATGTGCAGGACATCATGGGGCCAATGTGTTTTGACTATGGGTTTGGCCCGTTTCGCTGGGTATGTACTTCCGGAAATGCAAAAGATTTGGACATTACAGATAATATCGCAGCAGCAGTGATAGAAAACTTATTGAACGAATCACCGGATGAAATAAAAAGTCAACTCGCGGATAACCTCAAATGGATAAAAGAAGCAAAAGCCAATAAACTGGTAGTGGGATCACAGGCGAGGATATTGTATGCCGATGCCATTGGCAGGATTGAAATTGCAAAAGCGTTCAACAAAGCAATCCGTGATGGTAAGATCGGTACTGTGGTTTTAGGACGGGACCATCATGATGTATCCGGTACGGATAGTCCCTATCGTGAAACCTCCAACATTTATGATGGCTCAAAATTTACTGCGGATATGGCCATCCATAATGTGATTGGGGATTCATTTCGAGGGGCTACCTGGGTTTCGATACACAATGGAGGTGGGGTAGGCTGGGGCGAAGTAATCAATGGCGGGTTTGGAATGTTGCTGGATGGAAGTGCAGAAGTAAACAAACGTATTGAAAGCATGTTGTTTTATGACGTGAACAATGGAATCGCGAGAAGGGCATGGGCAGGCAATTTCCCGGCAATTAAGGCCATAAAACGTGCCCAATCATTGAACACAGATCTTCTTATAACACCTGCCAATGATGTCAATTCAGAAATCCTTGGAAGCCTCTCATAAAGTTTGTGGCTTCTAATATAAAAAGTTTGTTTACAGACTGGGTTCACCATTTTAATAAGCACGTGACGAATACTAAGGGCCGATGATGGGTTAATCCCCAAAGACTCTTCGCTAACGCTCTGAGTGACGATCATGGCGCGTCATTCAGAGGGAGGTGCGACCGAAGAATCCCTGTGTGGAATCTACCAACAATTTGATTCAGGGAAATCTCCTTCACGCAAAGCCCACCAAGTTCACGCAAACCCGCAAAAGCTTTGTGTACTTTGCGTCTTCTTTGCGATCTCTGCGGGAAAAGTTATTGCTTACTTAACCCTCCTATAGGTGGTAAATGTAAACAGGCTTCTGTGAAAGTTAGTAAGAACCAATGATGAGTTTGAGTTATCCCAAAGACTCTTCGCTAACGCTCTGAGTGACGAATCATGGCGCGTCATTCAGGGGGAGGTACGACCGAAGAATCCCTGTGTGGAATCTACCAACAATTTGATTCAGGAAAT
>CAYNOT010000024.1:18573-54640 GCA_964398945.1 uncultured Roseivirgaceae bacterium
ACTTAACCCTCCTATAGGTGGTAAATGTAAACAGGCTTCTGTGAAAGTTAGTAAGGGCAGTATCCCCAAAGACTCTTCGCTAACGCTCTGAGTGACGAATCATGGTGCGTCATTCAGAGGAAGGTACGACCGAAGAATCCCTGTGTGGAATCTACCAACAATTTGATTCAGGAAATTTCATTCACGCAAACCCGCAAAAGCTTTGTGTACTTTGCGTCTTCTTTGCGATCTCTGCGGGAAAAGTTATTGCTTACTTAACCCTCCTATAGGTGGTAAATGTAAACAGGCTTCTGTGAAAGTTAGTAAGGGCAGTATCCCCAAAGACTCTTCGCTAACGCTCTGAGTGACGAATCATGGTGCGTCATTCAGAGGAAGGTACGACCGAAGAATCCCTGTGTGGAATCTACCAACAATTTGATTCAGGAAATTTCATTCACGCAAACCCGCAAAAGCTTTGTGTACTTTGCGTCTTCTTTGCGATCTCTGCGGGAAAAGTTATTGCTTACTTAACCCTCCTATAGGTGGTAAATGTAAACAGGCTTCTGTGAAAGTTAGTAAGAACCAATGATGAGTTTGAGTTATCCCAAAGACTCTTCGCTAACGCTCTGAGTGACGATTTGTAAAGCAAAAGGCCCCACAACGATGAGGCCTTTTGGTATAACGATTTAGAAAGAACTACTTCGCCCCAAAAATGGTCCAGCCAACAAAAAGTTGGAATACTGTATTCTTTACCTCCGTATCGTTTGATAAATCATTGACGTTTGTAAAACCCCAGACATAACGAGCTCCGCCATTGAAGCCAAACGGTAGGTGGGCAGTAGCACCAACAGCCAAACCAAAATCACTGCTCTTAAAATTATCTGTGAAGGTTCCATTTTCGTCCTTTGCTTCTAAAAGCCTGCTAAATTGAGGCCCGGCTTCAAAACTCAAAAAAGAAATAGGCTTGTACCTTAATAGTATAGGAATTGTCATGTAGTTTAATTCCTGTGTGCTGGATGGAAGTTCAGCTCCCTGGGATGAAAACAAAATTTCAGGTTGCAATCCCCATTTATCACTAAAATTCAAAACCAAATATGCGCCACCGGCAAAGCCCGTGCGTGTATCGGTAGAAATATTGGTGATCGACTGGTTGGCGAAATTCATTCCTCCTTTAATCCCGAGGCCAATGCCTTGTGAATAACTGAAAAGCGGTAAAAATGCGAGCGTGGTAGCTGCAATAATCCAATTTATTTTTTTCATAGAGATGGTTGTTTGTTGTTACGTTTTTCCAAATTCTTCGATCATGACAGGAATAATCGTGCCATTTGATAACGCTAAGATACCGCTATTGTTCTAGTGTAATGAGGAAATAATTCTTCTTCCCCTTCTGCGCCAGCAAATACTTCCCCTGGAGCAACTTAAAATCAGGTTTTGCATTTTCGTTTTCCACCTTGATTTTATTCACACTTACACCACCACCCTGAATCATCTTGCGTGCTTCCCCTTTTGACGAAAACACAATCTTGTTCGATACATCCGACAACAAATCGATTACTGATGGACATTCTTCATAGCTCGATTTTTTTATGGTGGTTTGCGGAACTCCTTCAAACACGGATAGCAACGTATCCTCATCCAAACCCTGTAAATCCTCAGTAGTTGAATTTCCAAAAAGGATGTTGCTTGCTTTTATGGCCAGTTGAAGTGCTTCCTCGGAATGGACCCGGGTTGTTACCTCTTCCGCTAAACAGGACTGTAATTTCCGTTGATGGGGTGCGGTTTGATGTTCGGCAATTAAGGTATTGATTTCTTCCTCCGGTTTTAAAGTAAAAATCTTGATGAAGTTCGCGGCATCTTCATCAGAAGTATTCAACCAATATTGATAAAATTTATAGGGCGAAGTTTTCTTGGGATCCAACCAGATGTTTCCGGCTTCCGTTTTTCCAAACTTCGTTCCATCCGCTTTTTTAATAAGGGGAGTCGTAAGCGCAAATGCTTCACCCGAAATTTTTCTCCGAATCAGCTCTGTACCGGTAACAATATTTCCCCATTGATCAGATCCCCCCATTTGGATTCTACATCCTTTATTCTCATAAAGCCACAAATAGTCAAAGCCCTGCACAAGTTGATAACTGAATTCCGTAAAAGACATACCCGTTTCCAACCTGTTCTTTACGGAATCTTTCGCCATCATATAATTGATGGAGATATGTTTCCCCACATCACGAATGAAATCAAGGAAACTAAATTCCTTAAACCAATCGTAGTTGTTCACCATTTCGGCTGGATTGGTTTTTGAATCAAAGTCCAGGAATTTTTCAAGTTGGGCTTTTACACACGCCTGGTTGTGTTTCAAAATATCCTCAGAAAGTAGATTTCTTTCAGCAGATTTGCCGGAAGGATCACCCACCATTCCGGTGGCCCCTCCAATCAAAGCAACGGGCTTATGACCGCAGCGTTGAAAATGGACCAACGTCATAATCTGTACAAGATTTCCGATGTGAAGGGAATCGGCAGTGGGATCAAATCCAATATATCCGGAAGTAGGTTCTTTTAAAAGTTGCTCTTCCGTTCCCGGCATACTGTCATGGACCATTCCTCGCCAGGTCAATTCTTTCACAAAATTCATTGCTACGTTCATAATTTGAGGGCAAATATAGAATCCCCGAACCAAATCCCGAACTGAATGGAGGATTTGGGATGAAATCCTCTCCTGTATTTTATAGTTCTTGCAATTTTGCGTACTTGTGCCGAACTGAAAATTTAAGATTGTGAAATGGCCATGTAATTACTTTCCACTTACCGGGATGATGATTATAGCCATTCCCTGTTCTGCCGACAGGCAGGCATGTGACCACTGAAAACAATTATTAACTATTAACACATGAAAGAACCATCGCCTTTAAATCAAGTAGCCGAATTCCACAGGACCTTTAAGCATCCGATCCTGACAAGCCCCACAATACCAGGTGAAGACCGCTGTAATTTACGTGTGGCGCTGATCACGGAGGAATTGCAGGAACTTCGTGATGCAATAAAAGACAAGGATATTGTGGAAGTGGCGGATGCCTTGTGCGACATTCAATATGTACTCTCGGGCGCTATCCTTGAGTTTGGCCTTGGCGGGAAATTTAAAGACCTCTTTGATGAAGTGCAGCGCTCGAATATGAGCAAAGTTTGCCATTCAGAAGATGAGGCTAAGGAAACGGTTGCTTTCTACGCCAAAAAGGATGGAACGGAATGTTATTACAAAGAGCAGGATGGAAAATGGCTGGTTTACAGAACCTCGGACAACAAGACCATTAAGTCGGTAAACTATAGCCCTGCTGATTTGAAGGGGATCCTGGAAAAAGACTAGCGGGCATCTCTAAAACCAAGCTTCGAATGTCACGTTGATTTCTATGACAAAACCAACTCCATTTGATAAGGTCTTTGCTGTTTTTAACAACAGGGATTTTTGTTCTAAAGTATTGTATTTTTGCACGGCCTACCCATTCGAAATGTCTGATGCAAAACATTTCCGCGCAATAAGCATATCCCAACCAGGGAAATCGAAATATCCTGTACTTTAGTTTGATTTTAAATATTGTCGTTTCGACAAACTCAACGTGACAATGTTTTAGGGATACCCTAGATATAGAATTCAAATTGGAAAACGGTTTCCTCTTTTGGGATTGGAAGCGGCCGTATGGCTATAATCTGGCTTTCATTATAAACTTTGATAAATTCAGTCCTGCTGATTCTAAGTTTGCTTTTTCCGGGTTTGATTTGATGATACTGCATCCTTCCTGAAGGATTGGCTGTTGCTGTGTACACCCACTCATAACGGATCGGAATAGGGGAGGGGATGTAGCGCATTTCTTAACAGTAGTTATTCCTAAATTCCCTATAGATTAACCTATTCTGTGCAGCATTGTACTGCGCGAGCAAGGCGTATGCCCATTCCGGTACGTAATTGAACTGACGTTCCAGTGCTTCGATTTTTTTGCACAACTCCGCTACATAATACCTGATTTGCTCAGCATTCTTGCAATTGGATGGCTTTTCAAAATTTCGGGAAGCGAAAGACTTTAGCTCCATTTCAATCTTTTTCTGTTCAAAGTCGCTCATATAACTGTGTATTATTACACAATTATAAATGATTAAATATTCATAGTCAAATATTAATTGTGAAATATTACACAACAATATTTGCCCCAATGCAAGGTGCTATGGCTTACACCCGGTTTAATTGATCAGCTATAAACCATTGGTTTACAGTATTATTTGCCGGCAGATTGAATAATTACTTAAAGGGAATTTTTAGTGACCCAGTAGCGATATGCAACGAAGGCCTTATCAAGCGTTGATAATTTAGTAATGTCGCGTTGGCTATACCGGGGAAGAATGACACGATTTATGCTGGCCAGTATTTTAAACAAAGTCTTTCTCATTCGTAATTCTTTCTCTTTGAATTCTATTTATTGAATTATATTTAAAGCCATTAACCCAAAAATATGGAAAATACCGATTCTAGTTCTTTTTTAGTTATCTGGCACCAGGCAATGCTTGTTGGGGCAGCAATTATGTTCGTTACGGGGGTGGTCTTGTTTCTTGTTTACCACGTTCGTCTCTCAGCTTTAAAAGACTTCAAAGCCAAATATGACTTTATTAACCAACATGAAATCAAGGATTTAAAAGTGATTTTTCTTTGCTTTTCCATTTCGGTTTTCATGCTTATCAATCGCTATGGAATGAGTGAACTAAAACAGGTGGAAGTCTGGTTCTTTGTTCGTCTGTTTATGGGAATAGCGGGGGGTACACTGATCGGTTATGTTTCCTTTTTGATCCTTGATTATTACTATCCCACCGTTATTGATAAAAAATTAAAAAAGTGGAGATATATGCCCAGGATAGGCGCTTCTGGTACAAAGATGAGGCTGCTGAGTGAAGAAGAAGAAGATGTTCACCTGGAAGAAGGGATGCAAGCAGAAGAAAATATTTTCTCAATAGATTACGATGTTTGGGTTGACGAGAAATCAGGGGAAATAAAAGTTGAGAAATACCAGGGCCATCTTCAGGCTTTAAAATGCAATAGCTGTGGGTTTTATACAATGCGGGTAAGCCGCGAAGAAATTACACAGCAACCTTCAGCAGATGGTGCTGGCGAGTTGGTGAAACATTATCAATGTGGATACTGTAAATCTGTTCGTGCCACTGCCTTTAAAATATCCACCAAACAAGGTGAGGACTATAAACATGCATCGAAATTCAATTTTAGGAAAAATTCGAATATTGAATTGGTGCGGGTAGAAATTCACTCAAGCCTGTCCGGAAAGAAATTTTTTGAATTCCAAAACATTGAGCAGTCAAAGAAATTTTTGGAGGAGTACGAGGATAAAGGTTAGTACAGGAATGTAAAAAATTTTCAAACGCAATGCCTGCCGACAAAACATTGTTTTAGGCACAGCGTTTGTAATGGGGAAACGAAAACAAATAGTTATGAAGCGATTAGTGGCAGGAGCGGTTTTTATTTTTTGGATTTCCATTTCGTCTGTTTTTGGTAGCATCCATGAAAATGACACCACCCGATTGATACCCAAGCCTGTGTATGGAAAAGAGGCACAAGCAATAGTATATATCCTTGATAATAATCATTACAGACGGATACAATTAAATGACTCGTTGTCATCCGCAATCCTTGACGCGTATATGGAAGGATTGGACAATAACCGCTCGTACTTTCTTGCCAGTGATGTTTCTGAATTTGAAGCATTCAGGTTCAAGATTGACGACTTTACCCACAACCAGGATGTTTCCGTTGCCTATGATATTTTCCATGTATATGCAAAGCGCTTCAATGACCGAATGGATTTTGTATTGGATAGCTTAATTACACACCCTTTTGATTATTCCGTTAATGAATTTTTGGAAACAGACAGGAGCAAATTACCCTGGGCAACCTCGGAGGCGGAATTAAATGAAGCATGGAGAAAAATCATCAAAGGACAGTCCCTGAGCCTTAAGCTCGCAGGAAAAGAGCAAGCTGAAATTGAAAGGACGTTGCGCACCCGCTATGAGCGCTTCAAGAAATCAATTTCGCAGTTCAATAGTGAGGACATTTTCAGTATCTATATGAACGCGATCACCGAAGCATACGATCCCCACACCAACTATTTCTCACCAAAAGCAGCCGACCAATTCAAGCAAAGTATGAGCTTGTCGTTGGAAGGTATTGGGGCACGTTTACAAACCGATGGTGATTATACCAAGATTGTTGAAGTACTGCCGGGTGGGCCAGCAGAGAAAAGCAATAAACTTCAGGCAAATGATCGCATTATCGGGGTAGCCCAGGGCGATGATGGCGAAATGGTAGACATTATTGGCTGGCGGGTTGATGATGCTGTGAAGTTGATAAAAGGCCCTAAGGGAACAAAAGTGCGCTTACAATACTTGCCGGCTGAAACGGGTTTAAATGGTCCTTCCCGTGAAATAACCCTGGTTCGGGATAAAATAAAATTGGAGGATCAACAAGCAACGAAAAACACAATCAACTACCGTCAGGATGGAAAAGATTTGAAACTGGGTGTAATCACCTTGCCAAGTTTTTACATGGACTTTGAGGAATACCAAAAAGGCAATAAGGATTATAAAAGCACAACACGCGATGTAAAACGTTTGATCAATGAATTGAAAGCAGAAAATGTGAATGGCAT
The DNA here is from genome assembly GCA_964398945.1 of uncultured Roseivirgaceae bacterium. Classification (GTDB taxonomy): domain Bacteria; phylum Bacteroidota; class Bacteroidia; order Cytophagales; family Cyclobacteriaceae; genus JBGTGG01. Next base: position 25,248 of record CAYNOT010000024.1, read on the forward strand.
TGTCATGGACCTTCGAAACAATGGTGGGGGATCCCTTTCAGAAGCCATTGACCTTACCGGGCTTTTTATTAAAAATGGCCCTGTTGTGCAGGTGAAAAATTCAATGAATAAAATCGAAGTGGGAAATGATGATGATAATTCTGTTTTATACAACGGTCCATTGGTCGTTCTAACAAATCGTTTTAGTGCATCAGCCTCCGAGATTTTTGCAGGGGCCATTCAGGATTATAACCGTGGGGTGGTCGTTGGTGAATCAACATTCGGAAAAGGAACGGTACAAACCGTTGTGGACTTGAAACAATTCCTGAACAATCCCAACGAAGAGGTGGGGCAACTTAAGATTACTTTCCAAAAATTCTATCGAGTAACCGGAAGCAGTACCCAACACAAAGGAGTGACCCCGGATGTATTGTTGCCCTCTGCACTGGATCCTGAACAGTTCGGTGAAAGTTCAAACCCGAGTGCACTGCCTTGGGATGAAATCCGAAGCACCCTTTACACTAAAACACCGGTTATCAACAATCGTATAATTGCCGACTTGAACAAATCCTATCAGAATAGAACCAAAACGGATGCTGAACTTGATCGGTTTATTATCGAAACCGAGGAAACAAAAAAGCGAATCAATGAAACCACTGTTTCATTGAATGAAAAAACCAGAAGGATTGAAATGGAAGAAGCCGAGAGGCGAAAGAGCACAAACGACAAAATGGGCACCAAGCTTGGCAACCAGGAAACCAAAGACATCTCTGATTTGTCGGAATTACGTGACGAATACCTTAGGGAAGGTTTACTGGTGCTCGGTGACTTGATCACTTCAAAAATAGGCTAGCGTTCCTCAAATCGTAAAACGGATAAGATGGCGGTTGTTTCACCGCCATTTTTTATGCGCATTATCAGCAAAGATTCCCAGGCTAAAAGCACTATAATTACCCATTTTTCACCTATTTTGAACTTTTTCAAAGGTTAAATGAGCGAAGAATTATTAAAAGCCATAATCCAATTATTTGCAATTGTTGCCCGTGAACGCATAACAGACGATGAGCGTGCCAACATAAAAGATTTTCTCGGCCTTCACCTCAACCAGGAGGCTACACGGTACTACTTAAACCTGTTTGATGAGTTTTGTAAGACCTCAAACCTGACGGAAGGAAAGGAAGAACTTGAAAAATTGGATGCGGATAGCGATACCCAACAGTTTGTTGATGATTGGGCAAAGATAATGCGCATCATTAAGCAGGTGAACCAGGCACTCACCATGCAACAGAAGTTGGTAATGGTAGTAAAGATCATTGAATTGGTGTTTGCCGATAATACACTTTCAGAGCGGCAAACCAATTTGATTTTCTATATCGGCCAGGCGTTAAAGATCAAGCACAATGAAATTGTAGCCTTGCAAGAATTTGTAATGGGGCACGATGTTGATGAGCTATCCACAAAAAATGTTTTGATAATCGATGAAGGTTCTGAAGGTGGGCAATACATTGGGGCCAATATTGTAGAGAAAAACCTGACCGGGTTAATTGCTATTCTGCGCTTACCGGAATCGGAAACCTATTTTATTAAATACCTCGGCATCTCGACACTTTACCTCAACAGTATCTCCATTAAGAGTAGGAAAATTGATGTCTTTCCAACCGGTAGCACCATTCGGGGAAATAAAATCGAGCCGATTTATTACAGTGATATCATTGGCAAATTCCTGATCAATGAGAACAAAACAAAAATAACATTTACTGCTGACCATATTTTTTATCACTTCAAAAATGGAAAAGCAGGACTGCAAAACATCAACATTGCTGAGCAGGGCGGAAAGCTGGTCGGATTGATGGGGGCGAGCGGTTCAGGCAAATCAACACTGCTCAATGTACTGAACGGAACAGAAAAGCCTTCCAGCGGACGGGTTACGATCAATGGTATCAATGTTCACGATGAATCGAAACGAGCGGAAGGAATTATCGGTTATATTCCGCAAGATGATTTATTGATGGAGGACCTCACCGTTTTTCAGAACTTGTATTATGCTGCCCAACTTTGCTTCGGAAATTATTCAAAGGATGAAATAACAGCGATAGTGGTTCGTGTGCTTGCAAACATTGGCTTGCAAGAGATCCAGCATTTGAAGGTTGGATCACCATTGGAGAAAACAATTAGTGGCGGACAACGAAAACGGTTGAATATTGGGCTTGAGCTATTAAGACAGCCCACTGTACTTTTTGTAGATGAACCAACTTCGGGCCTTTCCTCACGCGATTCTGAAAACATAATGGATTTGCTCAAGGAGCTTTCATTGCGTGGCAAAATGGTGTTCGTTGTTATTCACCAACCTTCATCCGATATCTTCAAACTTTTTGATAGTTTGGTCATTTTAGATTCGGGTGGGTTCCAGATCTATTATGGAAATCCGGTGGAAGCTGTTGTTTATTTCCAGGGGATTATCAATGCGGCCAATAAGAGTTTAGGGTCATGTCCGGAATGTGGGAATATTAATCCTGAACAGATATTCAACATCATCGAAACAAAGGTTGTCAATGAATACGGCCGGCTTACCAATACACGAAAAATTTCTGCCGGCCAATGGTATCAATACTTTAAGCAACAGATTAAGGTCCCCAGGATCCAGCAGATTGAAGAGAAACTGGCCGTCACCCAGCGTATTCCCAATTGGACAAAGCAGCTTTCTGTTTTCTTTAAGCGCGATGCCCTTGCAAAGTTGGCGAACAAACAATACATGTACATCACGATGCTGGAAGCACCGGTCCTGGCATTGTTCATTGCCTATATGGTCAAATATTACAATGTGCTGAGCCAGTCTGCCCACGGATATAATTTTCATGACAATGAAAATATCCCGGTCTATTTTTTCATGAGCGTGGTGGTTTCTTTGTTCTTTGGATTGACCGTTAGTGCTGAGGAAATTTTTCGCGACCGGAAAATATTGAAGCGGGAACGTTTCCTTCATTTGAGCAGGGGCAGCTATTTAACTTCAAAAGTACTGGTGTTGTTTTTGATTTCAGCCATCCAGACTTTTCTGTTTATACTGGTTGGGAACATGGTGCTTGAAATTCCCTTGACCGAGCTGCGGTATTGGTTTATCCTTTTCAGCACCTCATGCTTTGCAAACATGCTGGGCCTGAATATTTCATCTGCCTTTAATTCGGCTGTCACGATTTACATTCTTATTCCTTTGCTGGTAATCCCACAGTTGTTGCTCAGTGGTGTGGTCATCCGTTTCGACAAATTCAACCCTAGTGTGGGCAAGCCAATAGGGGTGCCGTTTATGGGGGAAGTGATGGCATCGCGCTGGGCCTTTGAGGGGTACATGGTAACGCAGTTTAAGGACAATCCTTTTGAGAAGCAATTTTATGACATTGATAAAACCATTTCTATTTCGGATTATAAAAAAATATATTACATCCCTGAGCTTGAATCCAAATTGACATATTGCCTGAATCAACGCACGAACTGGAGGCTTACAGGGCACAAGGAGTTGAATGATGCCCTTGCCCTTTTGAAAGGCGGGATTGGTTCAGAACTAAACCTGATCGGAAAAGATATGCCTCCGTATGTGGAAAAGTTGGAAATTGGTTCGTTTGACTCAACCGTTTGGAAAAACACCTCCGATTTCCTGACGACCCTGAAGCAATTTTACACCAACAGGAACAGCAGGGCACAGGAAGAAAAGGAAAAGCTCATCGAAGAATTGACCAGCTCACCAGAAAAGCGGATCGCGTATGAGGCGATGCGGACCCGGTACCAGAATAAATCAATTGTTGATGCGGTCAAAAATACAGCTACGCAAAATCGGATTGTAGAATTCGATGGAAAATTATGGCAAGGAATATTCCCGATTTACCAGGATGAGCACAAGCCGAAACACTTTTTTGATTTTTCTGCCAGTCTCTATCAACCTACTAAGCATTTTATGGGGAAAACTTTTGATACGTTTGTTTTCAACCTCGCTGTGATCTGGGCAATGACCCTTTTGCTTTTTGTCTTTTTGTACTTTGATGCACTCCGGCACTTGATCTCTTTTATGGAAAGGACAAGAAAGTACCGGAAACGCGATAAAACATAATGCGGTTTTTTCTTAAATTTGAACTTCAAAAAAAACCGATGAAATGGTCATTAAAATGCTTTACACCCAACGCGCTTGATTATTTGACCATTCCCTGTCAGTTAAACTTAAAATTATAAACACATGAAAATCTATTTTAAATTATTATTGACCATTTTGATTGCGGTCGGCTACAGTTGTGGTCAGAAATCTGAAACTACTGAATATGATGTTGAAGAAGAAGTTGCACAAGATGCTGATGAGTGGCCGGAACTTGATGAATTCCACATGATTATGGCGGAGAGTTTCCATCCTTACAAAGATTCAATGAACATCGATCCTGCAAAAGCCAATGCTGCTGAAATGGCAAGTGTGGCAAATCGTTGGGCTGAAGCCAGTCTTCCATCAAAAGTCAACAATGATGCAGTAAAGGCAATTCTTGCACAATTAAAAACGGAAACTGCTGAGTTTAACACACTGGTCGCAACGGGTAGCCCGGAAGAAATTGCCGCTTCATTGACACAACTACACGATACTTTTCATAAAGTACAGGAGCAATGGTATGGAGGAGGGGAGCATCATGGTGGTGCCGGTCATGATCATAAACATTAAAATGATTTCTTCGTAAATTCGAGGATAAAAAATGCGGGTTTCGATCCGCATTTTTTATTACACCTTTTGAATATCTATCTTCATGCTGTAGCGTAACCACGGGGTGAATGGTCAAAAAATCGCAATGGGCACAAGTTGGAAAACGGAAGGTAGAGTTATCTAACCTTGAAAAGGTATTGTTTCCTGAAGATGGCATCCTGAAAGCGGAAGTGATTCAATATTATCTGACCATCGCCCCAACCATCCTCCATCATATAAAAGGAAGGGCCCTTACATTAATACGCTTTCCGGATGGAATCCATGGTAACAGTTTCTACCAAAAGAACAAGCCTGATTGGACCCCTGACTGGATTGAGTTTCAGGCATTGGGTTCGGATGAAACGAAGGATTACATTCTTGCTACCGAATCAGCATCACTGGTCTGGCTGGCAAACCTGGCCTGCCTTGAACTGCATCAGTTGCACAGCAGTAAACCAAGCTTCGATGCACCAAACTATATTGTCTTTGATATTGATCCTCCGGAAGGATATAACTTTAGAGATGTTGTCGGGATTGCTTTTCAATTAAAAGAACATATTGAGGCTTTTGGTTATCACACGTTTGTTAAAACCACCGGGGGAAAAGGCGTTCATATTGTGGTGCCCATTAAAGCGGAGTTCGATTTCAATACGGTTTTCCTGGCGGCACAGGATGTTGCACGTCCTTTTGTTGAAAAGAACAAGGACGTAACACTTCATATAAAAAAAGAAGCAAGGAAGGGCCGTGTACTCATCGATATTTATCGAAATCGTAGCGGACAAAGCATTGTATCACCGTATAGCATACGGGGCAGGATTGGAGCGCCCGTTTCAATGCCACTGCGGTGGGATGAACTACAACATCTTCAATCCCCGCTCGAATTCAATATCAGGAATGCAGTGGATAAAATTCTATCCGATGGTGATGCGTGGGATGGAATGGCTGCTTATGCCACCGAAATCCATACGCATCGAAAAGCAATCGCAAAACCAAAAAAACTTCCTGTATCCAAAAAAAGGAAGACTCCGGAACAACTCGCCTCTTATGAAAAGAAAAGGGACTTCACGAAGACTTCTGAACCGGGTGCAGAAATTATTGGTGAAGGTGGAAACAACTTTGTTGTTCATCGGCATCACGCCTCGCATTTACATTATGATTTAAGATTAGAGCAAGACGGTGTATTGAAGTCGTGGGCGGTGCCCCGCGGATTACCACCCTATCCGGGGATCAAACGCCTGGCGGTGCAAACAGAAGACCATCCGATGAAGTACCTGACCTTTGATGGAAAAATCCCGAAAGGACAATATGGTGGTGGTGACATGTGGGTTTTTGCGTTGGGAAAATATGTGATCACCAAAAAAAAGAAGGATGGGTTTTATTTTCGGTTGAGCAGCAAAGAAGTCAATGGCGAGTACCGTATTTATAAAATCAAAGAGAAAGAGTTTTTGTTGGAGCGGGTTGATGAATCTCAAATCCAATGGTTAAGCGACAATATTGAATTTATGCTTTCGGAAAACCAGGTAGCGCCACCTGCTGGTGATGATTATTTATATGAAGTAAAATGGGATGGTATCCGCGCGATGGTTTCGCTCGATGAAGGACAGGTCCGGATTAAGAGCCGCAATCAAAATGACATTACCCAACAGTTTCCTGAATTATTGGATGGACTAAAAGCTTTTCGTGCCAACAATGGTTTATTCGATTGTGAAATTGTTTGCCTGGACAGTGCAGGAAGGCCTCAATTTAAAAAAGTAATCAACCGGCTAATGAGCGGATCGCCTTCTGTTATAGAAAAGCTTTCCAAATCAAACCCTGTGTATTGTTATGTGTTTGACTGTTTGTATTTGGATGGGAGAAGTTTGGTCAATGAGCCGCTCACAAAGCGAAAGGATTTTCTAAAGGATTCGATGCGCGCAGATACACCTTACCGGTTTAGTCAGGCAATTGATGATGGGCATTCCCTTTTTGAAGCAGCGCGGGTGCATTCATTGGAAGGAATTATGGCCAAGCGAAAGGAGGGAAGATACCTTCCTGGCAAACGCTCCGACAATTGGTTGAAAATAAAGGTCAGGAATTCCGTTGAGTGTCTGGTTATTGGGTATACAAAAGGAAAAGGAAATCGTGCGAAGACCGTTGGAGCCTTGCATATTGCAGAAAGGATAAATGGCGAACTGGTGTACCGCGGAAAAGTAGGCACCGGCTTCACCGATAAAATAATCCAGGAAATAGTTGATGAAATCAGTCAGCTAAAAGAAATCAAGAAACCTGTGAAAGGAAAAGTATTGGAAGAAAAAAGCAGCATTTGGGTTGAGCCCGTTCTTTTTGTGGAGATAAGTTACGCAATGATTACCAGTCAGGGAATATACCGGGAACCAGTCTTTATACGAATGCGACCGGACCTTGTACTTTAGTACGATTGACTTGAACAAATTTTGTTCTTCATCTTTTCATTGATGGACTGGCCCAATTCACTTGCCTTTTCCAAATCGTTGCATGCTGCCAACCTGTTGCCTACTTGATAATTGACAAGTGCCCTGTTAAAAAATGCGAGGGCATAATTCGGATCGTAGAAAATGGCTATTCCATAATCTTCCAATGCTTCTTCAAATTTGTTTTGCTTCACCAACACATTCGCCCTGCTCAACCAGGCATTTGACAAATCTTCATCCAGTGTTATTGCTTTTGTATAATCGCGGTACGCTTCGCGCAGGTTGTTGGTTTTTTCAAAAGCGAGGCCACGGTTTACCCAGATTTCAGCATCAAGCGAATCAATTTTCAGCGCAGCAGAATAATCTTCAATTGCTCCCCGGTAATCCCCGATTTCTGCACGGTAATATGCGCGCTCCAGGTAAGCATACGGAAGATGCGGGTTCTGCTCAATTGCTGCGGATAGATAGCGATTACTTTCATCAATGTTTCCACGGGCTCGGGAGAGTGATGACAAATGTTGTTGGGCCAATGCATGGTCTGGCGAAATGCTTAGCGCCTTTTCATAATCTGTCTTTGCTTCATCATACCGGAGCATTTTTTCGTTGGCTTCACCACGGTGTACATAATAATCTGCATCCTTGCTAAAGAGGCTGATTGCGCTATCCAACCAGGTAACAGCTTCTTCAAATTGTTCTTTTTTAAGAGCGATTAAACCGAGATAATTAAAAACAATATCGGTTGCCCCCTGGGCGGTAATGATACGGTTGACACCTTGCTCGTACGTGGATTTTCGATAAAAGATATCATGGGTTTCCCCGTGGGGAAGGGCCAGTAATTTTTGAAAATCAGATCGTGCAGCATCATACTGTTCGCGTTGGTACAAGACTTGTCCACGCCTCAGTAACGCTTCTGCAAAATCATTTTTCCATTCCAATGCGATACTATAATCGATGAAGGCGCCCTCAAGATCATTGCATTTTTCCCGGGCGGTCCCCCGATAGTAATACGCATCAGCATGATCAACTTTCAATGTAATTACTTTACTAAACGATTGGATGGCCTCCTGATATCGCCCCTGGTTTAGTTGATTTTCCGCTGCCTCAAAAAGCAGCGTGACCCGGTCACCGGATTGGGCGAAAGCCAGCCGGGTTGTCAACATAAGCAAACCGATGATGGATAGGAACCTGAACACTGCTAATAAAGTTATAGGCAGAAGTTACGACTTTAAAATTATTAATCGAACCATACCTAAAACGGGCATTTGATTTGAAATTCTATTTTAATTTGTAAAATCAACTCATTGTCAATAATTTAGTGGTCTATAGTTCATTTTTTAAACGAAGTAAATTATGCGAGCTATCTGGAAAGGACATATTCAGTTTTCCCTGGTTACAATCCCCATTCGGATTTATAATGCGATTGATTCAGGTAAAACCATAAGCTTCAACCTGCTTTCAAAAGAAGGTCATAACCCTGTAAGCTATGAGAAGAAAGACAAAGTAACAGGCAAATCATTGCGGTCAGAGGATATTATAAAAGGGTATCAATATGAGCCCGGCCAGTTTGTAATCATTGAGCAGGAAGATTTCGAAAAAGTCAAACTTAAGAGTACCAAGGTAATTGAAATTGAAGGGTTCGTGGAGACAAAAGAAGTCCACCCAACATTGTTTGAAGCCCCTTACTTTATCGGGCCTGATGGTGATATTGCTGCCAAAACCTATGGATTGCTGAGTGAAACCCTCAAATCAAGCGGAAAAATTGGCGTGGGAAAAGTAGTACTTCGTGACCGTGAAACACCCATCTTGTTAACACCACATGAAGGTGGCATTCTGATGTACAAATTGCGCAGTCCAAGTGAGGTGCGCAGCATTAAGGAAGTTCCACAAATGCTGGAAGTGAAGGTGGAAAAAGAACAACTTCAACTGGCCAAAACATTAGTGGACCAGATGACCAAGAAGTTTACGCAAATTGATATGACGGACCATTACTATGATGCGTTGAAGAGTATTATCGATGCGAAGATAGAAGGCAAGGAAATCGTTTCGATAGTGGAAGAAGAACCGGAAGTAGTGGACATCATGACGGCCCTGAAAGCCAGTATAGATGCTGCGAAGAAACCCATGCAAAAGGCCAAAGGAACGGAGAAGAAGGTTGCCAGGAAATCGACCAAGACCGCCAAAAGAAAGGCGAGTTAGCCATCTTAAGATACTAGACATAAGACATTAGACAGGTCTTGATACTCAAGTCTGCTTATGTCCAATATAGAATAATCCATACCTTTGTTATCATGGCGAAAGTGATACAATTTCCCGGTCCACAACCCGAAAAATTCGGCCCAATCCGGGCACGGAAAGAGAAGAAGGGCAAAGGCTTAGAAAAGAATGGCCAATTAAATTTATTCACGGGTGGTAAAGTTATTGCCCTTCATCAACTTAGTCTTTTTGAAGAGGCACTTGCACTGGACGACCATGGTGATTTGGAGTCAGCAAAATCAGGTTATTTGAAGGCTGTAGGTGCGGGGGAAAATGTTGCAGATGCATATTGCAACCTGGGCATCATTGAATTTCAACAAGACCACCAGGCATTGGCGATTGATTACCTCAGTAGATCCCTGGAGGTCAATCCACGCCATTTTGAAGCACACTATAATCTCGCCAACGTATACGGTGAAATCGGGGATTTTAAACTCGCTAAAGCGCACTATGGTATTTCCATCCAACTGGAACCTGGATTTGCGAATAGTTATTTCAATTTAGGATTGACGCTGGCGATGAACAAGGAGTACAGGGAAGCTGTTCAGGCAATTGAAAAATACATTCAATATTCACCCAATGAAGACCATAGCACCATCATTGCTGTATTGGACAAGTTAAAAAGTACCTTATAATTATTTCTTCAATTATTTCTTCGCAAGTTCTTTCAGCACCTTGCTTCCACGGCTTTTAAAGCCTGCGCTTCCGTACGGCATTTGATCCTCGATTATAATCTTCAACTCTTCCTTTAATTCAGGAATCCCTTTAACCAAATTGGCCAGTACCGTCATGGAGAATGCTTTAACAGCAATCGGTTCTTTTGAATCGGTAAGGAACCCAAAACACATATCGATGATTTGACCATGAAAGCGTTTCGGAATACTAATGAATTGAAGCAATCGCACGGTATTACGCTTTACCGCTTCATGGTTGCCGGGCTTTTTCACAAACTTGAGTATCGTAGACAGATGTCCTTCAATGAGTTCAGGATGGGTGACAACACAACAGCTTAACGGCCAGGCTGCGCGTTGGGTAATCCGATATGGGCCGGCCAGGTATACCGCGACCAATGCTGAAAACCGCTTCGGATCATCACCAACATACGCAACAACCTGATCGGTGATGGTCTTTGAATGGTCTTTTGAAAGGATGGCTTTAATATCCATTTAAAGTAATAGTTGAGGTGCTGGCGATATATTCTGCCAATAAACGACTGAAAGAGTGGATTTTCAAGTACTTTGGTTACTTTCCTTCTCTAAAAGAAAACGCTATGGAAATCCTCTTTACAATTGTATCTGTTCTATTGATCGAAGTTGGTATCTGTATCTTCTGTTTCTTTCAAAAGAATCAACCCGCTGCCAGTTAGGGAAAATTAAAATTCAAAAGCACTACTACACGAAGTCAATCCTGCTTTTCAGTACATTTGCGGCCTAAACGCAAAATACGTGAATTATCTATCGGCTGAGGGGATCGGCAAATCATTCCACGATAAGTGGCTATTCAAAGACATTACATTCGGAATCGGGCAAGGTGAAAAACTTGCTTTGGTGGGAAATAATGGTGTTGGCAAAACAACCTTTCTTAAAATTTTAACCGGACAATTGGCACCTGATGCCGGAAATTTGAGCGTGCGGGATGGTATCCGGATCGGCTATTTAAAACAGCAAGTCAACGTTTCACCGGATGCCCTGGTTGAAGATGTCTTGTTCAACACCGATAATAAGATTGCCAATGTTGTAAAGGAATATGAGCATTGCCTAAACCACCCGGATGTTTCCCCTGAAAAGATGCAGGAAGTACTGATCCAAATGGAAGAGCTCAATGCGTGGGACTACGATTCCAAAGTGAAAGAAGTGATCGGCAAACTTGGTGTTCCTGATTTGGAAAAGAAATTCAACGAGCTTTCCGGAGGGCAGAAGAAACGGATATTCCTGGCGCAACTTCTTTTGCAAGAACCTGATTTGATCATTCTCGATGAGCCCACCAACCACCTTGACCTGACCGCTATTGAATGGCTCGAAAACTATTTGGCGGGCCAAATGATTACGCTCATTATGGTTACCCACGACCGTTATTTCCTCGATAATGTCGCCACTGAAATTATGGAGATTGACCGTTCTGAATTGTTCCGGTACAAAGGAAACTACGCGTATTTCCTTGAGAAGAAATCGATGCGCGAAGACATCTTAAAAGCGGAAGTAAGCAAAGCACGAAACCTGTTAAAGAAGGAATTGGATTGGATGCGCAGGCAGCCAAAGGCGCGCGGAACGAAAGCCAAGTACCGCATCGATGCGTATCATGAACTTAAAGAAGTGGCATCGCAAGATTTAAAAAAGGAGAAGCTTGAATTGGATATCAAGACGGCCCGGCAAGGTGGTAAAATCCTGGAAGTAAAGTCCATCTCGAAATCTTATGGTGCCAATACATTGGTGAAGGATTTCTCCTATGTTTTCAAAAAGGGGGACCGGATCGGGGTTGTGGGGAAGAATGGAATTGGCAAATCTACTTTTCTGGATATGCTTTCCGGGAAGATTAAACCGGACCGTGGCGAAGCGATCCCGGGGGTTACCACCAAGTATGGATATTTCACACAGGAAAGTATTGATCTGAACCCGGAAAACCGGGTGATCGAAGAAGTAAAAGAAATTGCCGAGTACATCACACTTGCCGATGGCACTCAGCTTTCCGCTTCACGGTTCCTGGAGTCGTTCCTGTTTGCACCCGAACAGCAATATAATTACATATCGAAGTTGAGCGGGGGAGAACGTAAACGCCTCCAATTGATGAAGTTGTTGATCACGAATCCAAACTTCTTAATCCTTGATGAGCCTACCAATGATTTTGATATTGATACATTGAACGTACTCGAAGATTTCCTTACCAAGTTTTCAGGTTGCTTGCTGTTGGTTTCACACGATCGGTATTTTATGGATCATTTAGTGGATCAGCTATTCGTTTTCGAAGGGGAAGGAAGCATCCGAATCTTTAACGGCAATTATTCAGACTATCGTGAGTGGGTTGCAGAGCAGGAAGCAAGTCCCAAAAAGGCAGGACCAAAAGCTGTCCCCGAAGCAAAACCAGTAGCGGAGACGAAAAAGAAACTATCGTATAACGAGAAAAGGGAGTTGGAAAACCTGCCTGCCGAAATCAAAAAACTCGAAGATAAAAAAGCCCTGTTAACAGAAAAGCTCACTTCTTCTGCAACAAATGACCATCAGCAACTCCAGGAATGGTCAGCGAAAATCCAGGAACTGGTGGATGCAATTGAGCAGAAAACAATGCGGTGGTTGGAATTGTCGGAGATGGAATAACGCGGTGTAGGGATTATTGTATCACCAGCGGTAATTTAACTTTAAAAGCCGAGCCTTTACCAAGCTCGCTTTTTATCCCCACCTTTCCTTTCAACCGATCAACAGAACGTTTGAGAATATATAAACCCAGTCCGGAGCCACCGCCTGATTTGCTTGCGCGGAAAAACATATCGAATATTTTGGACTGAAGATCATCCGGAATCCCTTGCCCGTTGTCGGTGATTTCAATGATCACGATATCCTGTTCTTTTTTGATAGTGATTTCTACAAACGGCTCATTTTTACCGCAATACTTAATTGCATTTTCGATGAGGTTTTGAATAATGGCATTTACAAAGACCCAACTTGATTCGTACTGTATGTCGGGCTGGATATTTTTCTTAAAAGTGATCGCACTGAAATTACCATGTCCACGAAACGATTGAATACACTCATGGACCATTTTTTCAAAATCAATGGGCTCATTCTTTACTTCGCTATGGCTAAGCTTGGTCAAACTGATAAGCGCATTGATAATTCCATTAAGCCTTTCCGCTTGTTGCTTTTGCCGGTCCAGATACTCCAATGCCACCGGGTCATTTACTTCCTTGTTTGCAAGAAAGGACATCGCCAGCAGCGATGAAATGGGTCCCCGTAAATCATGCGATACCCGGTAGAAAAAATCATCAAGCTCCGCATTCTTCCGTTCTATTACTTCCGTTTGCAAACGGTTTGTTTCCAGTGTGGCCGATAACTCTTCATTTGCCCGTGATAATTGCTCTGTGCGGTCCTTCACCTTGAGCTCCAACAATTCGGTTGTTTCTTGTTGAAGTTTCAGTGCAAGTAGTTGCACTTCTTCTTTTTCCTCCTTATACCTCCGGTACCGGGCACCCAGCGCCAACGCGATGATCGTTGTCTCTGCCGCTGCCCCAATTTCCACAAAATGTGTAGTCCAAAAATTGTATTCAAAAAAACCGCTGTTTCGCAGGGTTAGCATGAGCCCGCCCGTCAAATACATTCCCCATGCTGCGATATAAAAATTAGCGGTCTTATTGCCATTAATCCGGCATACAATTCCGCTCAGTAAATAAATCACCAACGCCAGCGAAAGTAAGTTATTGCCAGCCGAAAGAAATGTACCCGTTAACATTAAAATAATGGCTATGAATGCCATTGGGATTAGCGACAACAGTGTATAGTATATGGCGCGTGAGTACTTCTTGGTTTCTAAAAATCGAAGTGTGAAGAAAGAAAGGATAGCAACCTGTACGGGCAACGAGATTCTTCCTGCATAAAAATTAATCCATGGGTGGTTGGGCCAGATAAATTTACCACCGTATCCTGTTGCGGCAGCGAAGATTGCAATGGTACAAACAATCGTGCAGGAATATAAAAAATAATCAAGATGCCGGAGTGTGAAATAAAGGAAAAGATTGTAAAATAACATTACGAACAAAACGCCAAAGAATAGCCCGTAACCAAAATCTTCGAACCGGATACGTTCAAAAAAATATCCGCTCTCAACAGCCAATACAGGAAAGGTCTTGGGGCTAAACCCGGTTATTTTTATAAAGATGGTAGTAGTATCCCCCTGTGAAAGGTCCAACTCAAATGCATAGCCGGTATGTGGAAACCCACGGGTATGATGGGGGAAGTAGTATCCGGTTTCAAAGTGCTGAAAAGTTCCATCCGTATTTGACTTATAAAAATCTACCCCCTCTAAAAAAGGTGCAGGTATCTCCAGAAACCACCGTGCCCGGGAAACGTTCTTAATGTTGAGTTTAAGCCAAATAGGGGGCCGCAGGTAGCCAAAGGTTAGTCCTTCTTTTGTGTTTGATTTAAAATTTGATTGAAATTCAGGACTACTGATTTCTTCAAAAGTATTGGCGTATCCTGAGTCTATAAAAATCTCAACATAAGAATCCAGCCGATGCGTCTTGCTGCGTTGGTCCAATTCATAAATGCCTTGACTGTATCCATTGGAATTGCCGACAATAAATACGTAAAAACTGAGCAAAAAAATACTTTTCCCCAGCGCGGGAGAGATGATGTTTGGTTTTAGGTAACGCATACAAATCGTAGCGACCAAAGTAATTAAAATTTTGATATTTAGCGGCTTGGGAAATTACTATTTATTAATATCCGCCCTGCCAATTTTTCAGTTGGATTTATCGATCTTTATCCCATGTTACTTTTCCTCAAACTTAAACATTGGCAACTATTTTTGATTACGTGGGGGCTGCCGATGCTGGCGCTCTTTTTTTCGGTCAATAACCCTTCTGTCGTCAAGAATATTTTCCCGTTCATGATGTTGATTTTTACGACTTCCCTTTTTGGATGGATATGGAGTATCGGGGGAAAACTCAGTGAAAAATTACCGGAGACGGTACGGCTCAATACAAGCCGGTTCAAAATTATTTTCGCCATACCCTTTATTTATTTGCTCACCCTTGATATCTGGATGGGGTTCCTTTTTTCGCTTGGCCCGGTCGACACCCGTTCCGATTGGTGGGTCATCATCCTGTTTGCTGTATTGCATTTCATTGCGATCGCCTGCACGATCTATGGGATCCGTTTTGCTGCAAAAACATTAAAATCGATAGAGTTGCAGCGGATGGCCCACTTTGAAGATTATGCGGTTGATTTCCTTCTGATTTGGATATCGATAATCGGATATTGGTATATCCAACCCCGGATCAATAGACTGGTAAACACCTGAGATGATTGCAGATGCCATCATTGTTGTGCAGAATGCCTCGCGGACAGAATAGTGGCCACACGACAAAGGCGCATGATAAAAATTAATAACTTCGATGGAGGACTGATTTTTTACTTTTCTGTTTGCAATTGAACAATGCGAGGGGATTGAAGTGAAAAATTTATGAAAGCAATCACAAAAATTGAAGTGATACAAGGAAACTCAGATAGCTAATTGTTTAATCAAGTCAGTTGTAATCTAAAAAAGTTATCGCGTTTGTATTGGCAATTCCGTTTTCATATTACCTCATTCAGCATTGGCTGGAAAACTTTACGTACCATACCGAAATCGATTTTCTAACCTACTTCCTGAGTTTTATACTCGTGGTGTTGGTGGTGGGGATCACCATTATTTTCAATGCGCTGAAAGCGGCCATGGTGAACCCTGTTGTTTCGATACGAATGGAATAGGGTGCGATTTTCCCTTGTTCCATCCAACTCCAGAGGAGCGGCAAATGTTTAGCCGTGGGTAAGACCCGCTGCTTAAATTAAATCCGCGCCTGATACGTATACAAATCGAAGTAGCGCCCCTTCTTTTCAATTAACTCTTCATGACGGCCGCGCTCAACGATTTCCCCATCTTCCACTACCAAAATCTGTGTAGCCTGACGAATGGTACTTAACCGGTGTGCAATCACAAAGGTGGTACGACCTTGCATCAACGCGGAAAGGCTTTGTTGAATGTAGGTTTCACTTTCGGTATCGAGGTTCGAAGTCGCTTCATCCAGGATCAATATCCGTGGGTTTGCCAGTATAGCCCGGGCGATGGCAATGCGTTGCCGTTGGCCACCGGAAAGTTTAACCCCACGTTCTCCGATCAACGTATCAAGTCCATCTTCAAACCGATCGGTAAACTGGTCTACGTGCGCTGCTTTTACCGCGTTAATCAAATCTTCTTCTGAAGCATTGGGGCGTGGGAATAAAATGTTTTCACGGATGGTGCCTTCAAACAAAAAATCATCTTGCAACACTACACCCAACTGACTGCGGAAACTACTTAAGGTAACTTCCGAAAGATCTTGTCCATCTACGGTTATAGTCCCTTTATCCGGGTTCAGAAATGCAGCTGCCAGCCCGGCAATGGTGGTCTTGCCTGAACCCGATGTTCCCACCAACGCAGTCACTGTTCCGCGTGGAGCAACGAAGTTGATGTTCTTCAATACATCTTTTCCTTCTTCATACGCGAAAGAAACATCCTTGAAAACAATGTCGCCCTGGATTTCCGGGATCGTAATTTTTCGCTTCGTACCGTCATCCTCCAACTCCATGTTCATCAATTCTTCGGTACGGTCCAATCCCGCAAAGGCTTCTGTCAGTTGGCTACCGATGTTGCTCATTTGAATAATCGGAGCGATCAAAAACCCAAGGAACAAGGTGAAGGAAAGAAAATCACCGGTAGACATTTCATTGTTGATAATTGAATACGCACTGTACCCCATAATCCCTGCGCTTGCCAATCCCAATAGGAAGGTGGCCGAACTGGTAACAAAACTGGTGGCGGTCAGGCTCTTCTTTACGTTAAGGAACAACTTCTCAACACCCGCTTCAAAAGTTTTGATTTCCTGGTCTTCTGCATTAAAGCCTTTGATCACCCGAACGCCATTCAATGTTTCTGTTAGCCTTCCGGTCACATCTGCATTTAATTGACCGCGCTCCCGGAACACCGGGCGGATGTAGCTGAAAGCTTTTAGTGAGATCAACCCAAAAATGACAACCGGTGCCAATACATAAAGCGTTAAGACCGGGCTGATGTTGATCAGAAAACCCAAACAAATGATAGCACTCAACGACCCACCGATCAATTGTACCAACCCAGTTCCTACCAGATTACGAACACCTTCCACATCGGTCATGATGCGGGAAACCAATGCTCCCGACTTATTATTATCAAAGAAGCGGACCGGCAATTTTAAAATCTGCTTTTGTACTTTGGCCCGAAGCACCGAAATAAGATGTTGTGCTTCAACGCTCAATAGCTGCGTTAAAACATACGATGTAACTGCCTGGATAAGAATCGCTCCCGCTACAATGACCAAGAACGTCTGCAACATATCAATCTGCTCTTTTGCAATAATCTCATCCATCAGGTATTTACTGGCGTAGGGGAGGACCAAACCGGATAACCGACTGATAATGATGAGGATAAGACCGATTGCTAATTTATTTTTTCGAGGCCAGATAATGGTTTTAAAAACCTGGCCAATGGTGACTTTCGATTTGCTCATGAAGTAGTAAAAATGTTGCGCAAGTTAGGACGATTAGAATGAACGGGGAAGCGAATCCCACACAATAAGGACGGATCGATGCAGGTATTATTTTAATCTGTGAAAAAGATTCTTCGAACCCTGTGCGCGAACTTATACCCGCTCCAACACCACCGCATAACCTTGTCCAAGTCCAACGCACATGGTGGCCAGGGCATAGCGCTTGTTTTGTTTTTTTAATTCAAGTGCAGCCGAGTAGGTGATGCGTGTTCCCGATGCACCCAATGGATGTCCGATGGCAATGGCGCCACCGTTCGGGTTGATGCGCGGATCATCATCTTGTAATCCAAGCTCCCGGATAACGGCCAGGCTTTGGGAAGCAAAAGCTTCATTCAATTCTATTATATCGACATCGTTTAAAGTAAGCCCTGCTTTTTCCAACGCCTTTAGGGATGCAGAAACTGGCCCGATTCCCATGATGCGCGGTTCCACCCCTGTGACAGCAGATGAAACAATCCGCGCAAGCGGGGAGAGGTTGAAATTCTTGACTGCAATTTCAGATGCGATCAAGGTGGCGGCTGATCCGTCATTTAGCCCGGATGCATTTCCTGCCGTAACGGTCCCTTCTTTTCTGAATGCCGGACGGAGTTTGTTCAAGATTTCAATTGTGGTATCCGCTTTTATAAATTCATCTTGCTTGAATAAAATCGGTTCTCCTTTTCGTTGTGGAATTTCCACGGCAATAATCTCTTCTGCCAGACGACCGGAAGCAGTTGCTTGGCTTGCTTTCAACTGTGACCGATAGGCGAACCTATCCTGATCATGGCGGGATATTGTATACTTATCCACCAGGTTTTCAGCGGTTTGCCCCATGCTATCTACACCATACATTTGCTCCATCTTCGGGTTGATAAACCGCCATCCGAAACTACTGTCGTGCATTTCAACATCGCGCCCGAAAGGGGTGGACGCTTTGGATATCACCCACGGACCACGCGTCATGTTTTCAACACCACCTGCGATAAACAAATCCCCATCGCCAGCTTTGATCGCCCGGCTTGCCTGAATAATGGCCGACATCCCGGAAGAACACAACCGATTGACCGTCTCACCGGGAACCGACCAGGGGAGCCCTGCCAACAGCAGCGCCATACGCGCAACATTTCGGTTGTCTTCACCTGCCTGGTTGGCACAGCCCAGAATCACATCATCGATCGATTCTTTTGGAATGCCCGGGTTTCGCTGCATCAAGGCTTTGATCACGAGGGCAGCTAAATCATCGGTGCGAATGGTTGCCAATGATCCACCAAAATTTCCAAAAGGGGTACGAATGCCGTCAATGATATACGATTCTTTGTTCACAGTTTCTGCGTTGATTGCATCCAAAGGTAATCATGTTCACAAATTTTTGTGATACTACCGACCACATCCCCGTGAAGGTGGGTAAATCTCTCAATCTCAATAGGGTATCAGTCCCCCAGGCAGCGTTCCTGGATTTTCGATCGGCATTCATCCGTATTAAGTGCCGTTGCATCGTTATATTTCGAATTAATTTAATGTTTACTTTATTTTCAATTCATGTACGTGGTTTCAAAGATCAATCGGTTTTTCAGTTTTCTGTCACTCATCGGGTTACTCTTCATCGCAGCGTGTGGTGATGAAGAACGGCCAATCGTGGAAGAAGGCCTTTTTATCAATGAGATATATGCTTCCGGTGACGATTGGATCGAACTGTACAATGCACTGGAAACGACAAAAGATATTGGCGGCTTTACCATTTCGGATGATGGCAATCAATACAAACTACCTTCCGGATTTACCGTTCCCGCCAAGGGGTTTTTGGTATTGCTGTGCAATGATCTCGGAGTAGGGCTCAATACAAATTTTAGATTGGCTTCCGGTGGTGAAACGGTGTCATTGGAAAATGCGTCCGGTACGTTGATCGATCGGGTAGAATTCCCCAACCTCGACAATGGTCAATCGTATGGCCGGTTTCCGGATGGTTCCCCACAATGGAAAATCTCCGGAAATACAACCAAAGGCACCACCAACGGGGATGAGAATGCCCCGGCCATTAATACAATTTCACGTACCCCGCTTGTTCCGGGATTGAACGAAGCTGTTGTGGTAACCGCAGTGTTGATTTCTAACACGGATATTGCCACGGTCAAGTTATTCTATCGCTTTAATAGTGGTGAATTTACTTCCGTTGATATGGCATTGAGCGGGAATGTGTACACCGGCACCATTCCCGGCATGGCAACGGTTGGAAAAGTGGAATACTACGTAGAGGCAAAAGGCACGAATGGAAAAACAACATTCAAGCCCGCCACCGCCCCCGAAAATACAGATGACTATTTATTGAACACTGATCCGTTGCCACAATTGGTGATCAACGAGTTTATGGCCAGCAACACATCCTGTTGTCCGGATACCGATAGTGGTTCGAATGAGTTTGATGACTGGATCGAAATCCATAATACAGGGCCAACCCCAATCAATATTGCAGGGATGTATTTGTCCGACAACAAAGACAATCCTTTTCGGGATAAAATCCCGTCTTCCAACCCGGCTGCCACCACCATTCCTGCCGGTGGTTTTCTGGTACTGTGGGCCGATGGCGAAACCCATCAGGGGGTATTGCACCTGAACTTTAGTTTGAATGCAGCAGGGGAGGATGTTGGTTTGTTTTACATTGATGGAAGGACTATTGATACCTACACCTTCGGTGCGCAGAATGCAAATATATCATGGGGGAGAACGTCCGATGGCGGAGCAACCTGGGGTGCTTTTACGACTCCAACCCCGGGGCAATCAAATAATTAAATAACGAATTTGAAATAAAAATACATGTTTGAATTATTTCCTGATCAACCGGTTTATGAGTATCCTCAGTTGATCAATATTACTTATTCTTTTTTGTGGGCGTTTCTCCTGGCATCGTTGATTGCCATCACCCATAAACTCACTTTTACCGGGGATTATTACCCAAAGAATTTTTTCCAATCACTGGTATTGGGAGCCGTGGTTACTACGCTTGTCATGATGGCGATCGGGGATAGTTTGGCAAGAGGGCTTGGGGTGTTTGGTGCAATGGCGATCATTCGCTTTCGAACACGCATTGATGATCCGCGCGATGTGTTGTTTTTGTTTGCTGCGTTAAGCACCGGATTGGCCATCGGTGTGTATGGTTTTACCATTTCCTTTGTCGGGTCCATTTTGTTTTGTTTGGTGGCAGTACTGTTGCACTTTTCACCGTTTCGAAGTTTTGGCCATCACAGCAATTTGTTTTTTACCCTTCAGGATAACAGCCGATATGACGCGTTGGTCAACGTGATTGCCGATAACTGTCGTGATTTTCGTGTGGTCACGATACTCGTAAACAAAGAGAAGGCAACCCGCTATCAATATGCCATTTCATTGAAACCTTCGGTCACCAAAGAAGCATTTATGAAAACGCTAAAAGAATTCGATGGGATCACCCAAATCAGAATATCCTCCAACGAAGTAATCCCCGGCTGATGAACACACGTTTCAATTGGTTCTATATCTTAATCGCGGTGATGCTGGTAGCGATGCTGTACATCAGTGGCAAGTATTTCAAAGGCAGTGGGGAAGCTTCTATAGGCGTAGCGCAAACCACTGAGTATAAAATCAATTCCGAAAAATCGGCTTTGGTAAAATCCGTGCAGGTGGTGCCGGGCATGCAGGTAAAAGCAGGCGACCCGTTAATTGAACTCACCAGCGATGGGCTGGAAATGGAAATGGCCAGGCTCGTAAACCGAATTGCGGTCTATAAATCAGAGCGCACAGAAAAAGCAAAACTGGCCAATGCTGAAATCTCATACATCAAAGCACAAAACAGTATTGTGCTGGAGGAGTTGGATTTGGAAATTTTACAGACCACCAGCGAGATGAAAATAAATGAGGCCTTGACAAAAGATTTCGGGAAAGAACAGAAAGCAACCGAAGAGCATCCGCTAATGATCAAAATCCATTCATTGCAACAGCAAAAACAAAAACACCTGCAAGCCATGAATATAAAAATTGCAGATGTGCAACAAGGAAGCACGACTGAACAGCACCTGCTCGAAAACCAGATTGTATTGCTGGAGAGCGAACTGAAACTTCTGGAAAATGAAAAGTCAAAACTGATCAAGGTGGCAACCGCGCCCGGTGTTGTCAAAAATGTGTATGTAAAACCCGGTGAGCAAGTGGACGCATTTACGCCTTTGCTGGCCATCAATCCGATCCGGCCCACCACGGTGGTCGCATATCTTGTTGGCAAGAATGCTGAAAGCTATCCCATCGGAATTGAAGTAACGGTGTCTTCTTATGATCAACGCAGGAATTCCGTTACCGGAAAAGTAATTGGCTATGGATCGGTAAATGAACTGCCTGAAATTTTACAAAAGTCAACGGCCACAAAAGCGTTCGGCCAACAAGTGTTTATTGATGTTCCTGCCGACAATTTTTTATCGAATGGGGAAAAGGTATTGATCCGGTAAACTATGCGCATCGTTTCTTTTTTACTTTTCTTTTTCCTTTCATCTTTCGCCCAGGCACAAATTAGCATGGAAGATTTTCTGGCAGGCGTATGGGACGAACCCGAGCTTCAAGCATTTTCAAACCAGAACGCCTATTTGAACACCAACCCGTACCGGTTGTCGATGGTGCGCAGGCTGGAGTTTCGCACCGAAAGCAACCAGCTCGATCCCGAACGTCAGGATTATGCGCTACGCCTGAACCCGGCCAATCCGTGGGAGGTGAAACGGAACAACCAGTATTTCAAAACATATCAGGAAGTACTGCAACTCGACCAAAGCAGAAAGGTGAAGGAATCGTTGCTGAACCGCTATCAATTGATCATCCAATGGGCATACTGGACGGAGTTGAAAAAATTGAAGGAAGATGAAAGCCGGGTCAATCAAAACATGATTAAAATCCTGGAAGCACAGCGCTTCTCCGATTATTTTGATGCCAACGATTATGTGAAATTGAAATTGAACCAGATGGAAAAAATAATTGAACAGGAAGAAATACAATTTAAAATCGATGATCAACGCAGTCGGGTAGAGGCGCTGCTTTCCAAAAACCAATACGCTACCATTGGGTGGACTTCCGATTCGTTGCTGGAAATAGAACGGGTAGAAGCTGTTGTCGATAGTATTTTCAACCTGGGAAGTGGCGGGAATGGTGAAGTGGCCTATCGGGAAAAGAAAGTGATGATGGCCAACGATGAATGGCTGTTGGAAAAATCGAATGTCAACGTTGGTTTTTTACAAACGGAATATCAACCTTTTCGGACTGAACAAGACCGCAACCCGTGGAGCATTTCGCTTGGTGTAACCATTCCTGTTTTTAATCCCAATAAAGGGGATATGGCCAAACGCAAGCTGGACATCATTGAAGCAGAAGGGGATTTAATGAGGGCAAAAGACGCACAGGAAAGTGGCCGCGCGCTGATGCATGCTAAAATTAAAACCCTGATCAGCAGATATAGAAATGTGAAGCTCCAGTTTGAAGCGTTAAAGCTCGATGAATTGGGCACATCGTTGCAACAGCAGAAGGGAAATCCCATGGCAACTGTGCGGCTTGAAAACAACGTGATCAAATCCAATGAGATTACCGCACGGTTGAAGCAAGAAATTTATGGAGCGTACATTGGGTTTTTGGCGTATGCAGAATTACTGCAACAAGGTCCGTTGATTAACTATTTGTCGCCATCGTTGCAAACCTTGCCCGCGAAATAAATGAGATTCTTGCTGAGTTTCATTTAATCTTGTCAAGAAACCCTAAAGTGTGGCTGTTGAGGGGAGCGTTTCGGTTAAACCTGATAATGTGGTGAATTTGAAAGAATGGAGGTGTTCCTTAAAACATTACTTAACATAATATAAATTATATAACTCTTTCCGAGCTAAGTTCCTGACCCGCAGTTATATAATCATATTATGTTAACCATCCCAGCGTGCCATCTGCGCAATGCCTTTGCTACGCTGGTCTGGGGGTTTTAGGCTTCGTATTGAAGTTCGGGATTGTTCCGCACAAGCCAGCCGCACAGTTATATAATTTGACGTTATATTAAATAGCCGCTCAAGCCTGCCCGCATCCGGGCCTCAGTGCACACAGTCTTGAGCGCCTGTTAATGATGATGTGTACAGCCAAAAGTTTTTTTGCCAACGCGCATTAAAGTCAACCACGCACAAAGCATAAGTATTGCAGGCCGCACAATTCCAGCGCTCAACCCAAAGCCAGCAATACACATGCTTTCTTCAACCCTCGGGAACTTTTTATATACTTCTTGTGTCTATCAATTCAAGATATTTAAGATAAGCTCTCGGTTGTGGGTTCGAATCCCATCTTTCGCTCTCTAAGTTAAATTCAAACAAAGCGAAAGTAGCTCAATTGGATAGAGTAAGAGCCTGCTATTAAAGGAGCCAGAGTGATCTGGCTTTCTTTATTTTAAAGCTCACTTATTTGGGTTATTTGGCTCGCTGAACGCTCACCAGAACGTCAGCGGTGTTCGCATGATTATCTTTCTGTACTTTTTGCCTTGATGCAAAAAGTACCAAAAAAATCAAGGCCCAAAGATACTTCCCCGCACATTCCAACACACCACCTCGCCTTTGGGCCGGGCCACCGCGCAGCATTACTTAACATAATTATGTCCAATGATTAAGAACCAGATAGTTGGGGGTTAATAATACTTAAACATAACACAAAGTTACGGGCGTGCGGAATAGAAAGGTGCAAGGGTTCGCTGCGCCTGCTCATAAAAAAATCTCCACCCTCCCACTGCCAGCCGCACATCCACCGGGTAGTATTTTTTTATGGCAGCCCTTGCACCTTTCTATCCGTCCCGTGTGGTCGCGTCATGTTTAAATATATTATAAGAGTTCGTATCGGTGGCTGGTGGCTACTGGCGGGCGTTTGGCTCAAGTGGCGTAGGCCACTCTTTCGTTATTGCAACATGTGGTGGGACTATCGTGAGTATTCGCTGCGTGTGTTGTGGTTTGAGGTTTCTATTTCTGAGCTCCCGTTTTAGGGGGCTCTTTTTTTAAGTATTGCGCAAGTCTCTGTTATTTAGTTTATGTAATGTTGCTTTATTTAAGTCACCTCACCTTTATAATCGGGACAAAGTCAGTGAGTAATTTGATCTTTTCAGTTAAGGGTTTGTTGTGTATCTCCGGAGAATTCGGAAGACGAAGTGGTGTTGGCATTACATCAACCAAATTTTTCAAATAGGCCGACTTGATTGCATAATTCACATTTTCAGCATTAAAGTATTCTTTGTTCAAAGCCGATGAGGTAATACCAACCAGATTTCCCTTGTTATCAAATAAAGGACCACCGCTATTGCCAGGCTGAATCGGAACCGAAATTTGATAGACTGAAATGTCGCCTTTAATACCTGTTTTAGAGCTAATCTTGCCATCTGTAAATTTTACTTCATCACCCATCACATTAGCCAACGGATAGCCTAACGCAAATACATCTGTTCCAACATCTTTAATTTGGGTTGTGAAAACATAAGGAATTCTATCAACCGTATTAAAATTTGGATCAGTTATTTGAATGATGGCTAAATCATTTTGCTTATCTGTAACAATGACCATAGCTGGATAGACATGCTTAATACCTTTTTGATAGTACTCAACCTGAATAAATTTCGCGTCTTCAATAACATGATAATTTGTTGCAATATAACCAGCCTCATTTATGAAGAATCCGGAGCCATTTCCCTTCCATGGATTCGAATCGTTGCTTTGAATCGGTTTCCTTTTTTGTGCCTCCTCTGCTGAGATAAACTCCTTTACAATAAGCCTTTCCAAAGAATATTCACCAAAACCGTATGCGGATATACCAAAAAAATTGCCTCTTAGATTTCTTGATTCTATTCTCTCAACAATTTGCCCGTTAATTGAGAAAATAAACCTGTCATCAAGCTTCATGACCTTAAGTTGGTTTCTCTTTTTCTCAATGTTGATAGCAGTTGATTTTGTCCAGTCAACAATTTTGATACTTATGCCCTCAACTTCACAGCGGATCAAGTAATAGCCCTGATCTGAAATCAGAAATTCAAAGTAATTATCCCAGTCCTTTAATCCAAAGAATAATCCATACGCATCTTCTCCTTTGCCTACCCTCTTAATCATACTTGATTCGATTGAGTAGTTTGAACGTTGATCCAACGTGATATAGTTACCTCTGCTTGCAAAACCTTCCTTGCTCGTAACAAGCAATTTCAATTTATTATCATCAGTCACCAATGACTCGTTTCCATCATCTCGTATCTCCCACTTTTCCTTATTGGAATAAAAATCTTCACTGTAAACAATGGCTCCCGAACCAAGTTCGTCATATTCAATAAATTTATTGTCTACTAGTTTCCCATGTTCATAAATCGCCTGCAATTTAAGGTTACCCGTTTTGTACCACTCTGTATATTCACGATGTAATTTCCCATGGTCATAGTTCACCTCCCGGCTCACCTGGCCATTGTCGTAATAGAAAGTGTTTAGGCCGTTTATCTTGTTATTGTAGTAATATCTTTTTTGCTCGATTCTTCCATTCTTAAAGTACCAAGTCGCCTCCCCTTCGTGAAAGTTCTTTCCCTCATCGTCATAATCCAGATAGACAGCATAAAATTCAGATTGAAGTTCTCCGGTTATATAGTAGTCTCTGACAATGCCTGCTGGTCTATTGGGCGCGGCATAGGTAACACGTCTGTAGTATAAAGCATTCTTTTGCGCACACCTTTTCCAATTTTCATCGAAATATTCAGTTACCATTACACCCTGCTGGGGTTTATAGTCCCTGGATTTTTCTGTAATTTTTGCAACGGGATAATATGCTTGAAGGTAAGTTGCAGTGCCATCATAGTCTATGTATTTACCGGTATACATTCTATCCGATACGATAAAACCTTCGAACTTGGCACCGTTAGCAAAATGAGCAATACCAAAACCATGCATCCTGTAATTGACAAATTCACCTACATATTTTTGTCCATCCGCTGAGTGCATGGTGCCTTTGCCCATTAACTGACCATTTACAAATTGACCTTCCCTCACGGTGCCATCTTTGTGTGAAAACTTACCTCTTCCCTCACGAATACCATTTTTAAATTCACCCTCATATGTAGATTCGTATTCCCCGTTCATATATTTGATGAGTGTACCATAGCCATGTGCTTTCTGATCCACACATTCGCCATCCCAAGTAATGGTTGCCCCCTCGCTATAATATGGGTCAAGCAATTGACAGCCTTGCAGATTGCATATAATCCATTCATCTTTTAAGGTTTGCGCATGCACTATTTGAAATAGTGCCATGAATAAAAATAAGGCTATGGAATTTCTCATAATCTCTTTGTTTACTTGGTTTGTTATTCACCATTTCCATTCTGGAATGATGTAAACAAAGATGACTTAGATATGAAGTATTAGGAAATCTCTGCAAGGTTGCGGAGTCCCAGAGTTTTTGAATATGTGTTTAAATTAATTGTTCTATTCTTGCCAGAATTTTAAGAGCATCTGTGCGATGATTTGCCAATGAAGCATTTAAAACTCGTGGTGTCAAATAAAAATATTCATGCTTGAATCCTGGTTTATTTTCAATCAAATCTATTGTTTGACCCCAGATTAGAGAGGTACATACAATTACTTCGCATCCCATTCTGTTCAAGAGATCGAGTTTAGTCGTTAGTGATTTAACTGTGTCACCATACGTTGTCACACCTGTTTTTTTACCATTTTTAATTAAGACGCTCCAAAAATTCACATGCTTTCCAAAGTTGCCCCCTATTTCATTAAAACCAGATTGAATCATTAATGAATGTAAATAGTCTATAGTTTCGGTTTTATTTACACTTCTACTTCCACTAATTGCAATTATATTCATCTACACACTTAATTATAAGCTTTACCAAGCTCTTTGCTGGTTTGCCCTTGTTTTTACTGGTTTTTGTGGGAATGCATGAGGGTTGTTACAAATATTTACAAACTAATCTTCATAGTATTCCTCACCATTTTTATCAATATAAAACCCGGGCTTTCTGTACCAATCTTGGTTAAGATTGACATAAGCCAATCCATTTTCAAATTCAAAGCTCGCATTGTAATATTTAGGCTTAATTATAGTCTCGTTATTTTTACTTATAAATCCTTTTAACTCATTTTTTTGTATTTGAATTAAGCCTTCTTTCATAGGGGGGCAATAAGGAATTCGTTCATCATCAGATTCTAATAAGTATCCACTGTTAATGAACGGAATAATTGTCTTCCCTTTCTTATCAATGTAGCCCCACATTGCAGTTCTATCAGAAACCTTTTTCTGCACGGCCGCGTGACCTTCCGAAAAAGGCATGGCATTTTCATATATACATGGAATTACTAAAACACCACGTCTATTAATAAATCCAAATTTTTCATTCTTTTGAACAACAGCTAAGCCTTCAATGAAAGAACCAACACTTTCAAACTCGCATGGGATAACTTCATTTCCCATTTTATCGATAAAGCCCCATAAATATTCATCAGTTTCTTCATCGTAGATTTTGCACTTTACTTTTTTTCCTGTTTTTCTTCCTATGCCATGAAGACCTTCAGAAAATGAGGTAAAAGAGTGTAAATAGTCACCAGGAAAGGGACTAAATGGAATTATGATTTCTTCGCTCTTGTTTATAAAGCCTATAGAACAATTTAAATGATATCCAGACTCTTTAGATTTTCCATCAATTAGAAGCTCCATCTCTTTCCATTGTCCTGTTTCTACTAAACATAGTCCTTCTCTGAAATAATAACTGTTCTTATGCCAATTTCGGTTGTAGCTTGTTCTTGCATACTTAATATCTATGCCTATAACTACATTGCCTTCGGTATCAATGAATCCTCTCTTTCCACTAAGTTCTACCATTGCTAGGCCCTCTGAAAAAGAATTAACATTGTCATAAATGAGAGGAACAATCAACTCCCCATCTTGATTAATAAAACCAAATTTATATCGCTTATCTCTTACATAAGCTAATCTATCACTAAAAGTATCTATATATTCAAACTCAGTATCTGTAACCGCAGTACCATCTGCATCAATTAAGCCCCATAATTTGTTTTGGCAAACACGTGCTCTTTCATCTGTAAATTGATACACCTCGTCATATACACAATCAATCAGAATTTCTTTTTTCGAATTACAAAATCCCCATTTATCTTTTTTCCTATATGGTATAAGCTTTAAGTGATTCCTAATTATTTTCTTTCCTTCTGTTGATTCGGTTTGTGTAGTATGTTGTTTTTTTACAGTTTTATTACTTGCTTGCCTTAATGCTTCAAGTTTTTGGCTTATTAAAAAATTTGCATCAAAGTACTCTTCATTCGTGAGAAGTAAAACAATTGAATTAATCGAACTGTGAACTGCAAAGTCCTTAAGCTTAGCTATATGACTTCGAATTGAATCATATTCTTTAAGGGACATCAAATTTTTAATTATTTCCAATCTGTTAATTAATGCCTTATGAGTATTTAAATCGTCCATATGTCAATTTTTGATTGTGAAGCCATGATCAACCCTTGCCTCTCATCGCACAAGTTTAAAGGTATGGAGTTGAATTCATTTTATTAACTGATTTTTAGTGCTATCGGAAATTGTGAACCGATTAATCTAATTAAATTTAAAGTATGATTAAGTTTTTACGAATAGTTTTAATTTCAGGAGTAGCTAGTGTTGTAACAATATAATTATGGTGCATAATGTTTAGATAGCTTTTTATCGG
>CAYNOT010000025.1:0-46407 GCA_964398945.1 uncultured Roseivirgaceae bacterium
CGCGAACGATGTAGCGCCGGCCGCCCCGCGCGTGCAGGTGCAAAGCGACAGCGAAGAGTATAACACCGCAGTCGAAGAGGCCATCGAAGAGTACCACGAGCGCCCCGATCCGACTCGTGAACAGTCCATGGCCGAAGTTCTCCGCGTGGACGTTCGTGGTTTGTGTTCGGCTGGCGAGTTTATTCATCAATTCACGAACACGCGACGGCGTGGACCGTTCGAGTTCGCCATTCGCTCACTCCATCCACGTCGATTGGAAACGCCGATCGATCGTGCTGGCGACCCTTATTTCTTCATGGGTCTCGAACTTGAGGAAAGCGGTCGCGTGTTGCGGCATTGGTTCCGCGATGAACCACCTGGCTTGCTGGCTCGCTCCACGATGAATTGGCGGTCAGTCGATTCGCAAAACATTCAACATCGTTTTATCAGCTACGAGCCGGATCAATTACGTGGCTTTCCGTTGATCGCTGTATCATTGCCGAACATGGCGAATCGCCGCGACTTGAATGCTTATGTTATCGAAGCTGCCAAGAACGCTGCTGCACAGGGCGTGTATTGGTACACGAACAACCTCGAAGCAATTCTTGAAAACTTCCAGATTTGCAATGAAACGCGCAAGCTGGAACCGGGCACAGAACAATTCGGGCCGCCCGGTTACCAGCCAGCGATGCTCAGTCCGACGCAACCGGCGGCAAACTGGAAAGAATTTGAGCACGAACAACTGCGAGGCTACGGTCGCCCGTTCGGCATGCCGTTGATGATGGTGCTCTTGTCGAGCGAAGGAAACTCATTCAGCGGCGCGAACCACGACGGACAGATTTACATTCGCACCGTTACCAGCCTGCAATCGTGGCTCGCGTGCGGAACGCTTACGCCGCAGTACCGGCAGATTGCAACCGAAGTGGCGATTGCTCGTGGCCTCCGCGTTCCCAAGAGGGTGCATTATTCGCTTACGTGGGTGAAGCCGCCGCATCCTGATCCCAAGAAAAACTACGAAGCGTTGCGAATGCAACTTGAGGACGGGGCAATCGCGCTGTCCGACGTATGTGCGGCGCTTGATAAAGATTTCGAGACAGTGCAGGAAGCTCGCGAGTATGTGAACGAAGTGCTCGAAAAGCGCGGCATGCCGTATCCGCCGATCAATGTCGGCAGTGCCGCCGGTCGCCCCTCCGACATTTTGCGCGACATCGCCGAACAACTCGACAGTACCGATCCATCTGAAGACGGTCCCGCGCGTTCGCGCGTGCGTCGATACGATCCCAGCCAGCCGCGCGATGAAGACGGCAAGTGGGACGAAACAGGCGGCGGAGGTGGAAGCAGCAGCAGCGGCAAAGGAGGTGGAAGGTCTACCAAAGAGGCGAAGCCGCGCACGCGAGCGGAAAGAGCCAAAGCAGCCTACAACCCTTCGACCAAAGCCAAGCAGGACGAGAGTGAAGCGGCGGAACGTGCGGTCGCCAAAAAACTGGGCGGCACCAAGTCAGGCGATAACGCGCCGATGGACATTGTTCTTAGCGGCAAGCATGGCGTCGAACTCAAGGTTATGCACGACGCCAAAGAAGGTCGCGTCAACATGCGACCTGATAGCCGCTCCCGAAAAGAAGCATGGCAGAAGGCGGGAAAGGGCCGCTCCCTGCATACCGTGCTGATCGACAATCGCGACAAGTTCGATGGCGGTAGGCACGCGGCCAAATATAGCGGCCACAAGATTTATTACGCGGCGGGCGTTGGCGCGTTCCGACTCGCCAACATGACGAAGGTGAAGAGTTACGCGGAGCTTAAAAAGCTGATTGGCAGCAATAGCCGGTCTCGAAGTATGGATTTGCAAAACGCATGAGTTACTACGCGGAATTCGACGACAATCCGAAAACCGGCGGCGATGTGGCCACCACGCTCGGGTGGAAAGAGTTTGCCGACTGGGTTGGCGACCTCGATAGCGAATGCGCGGAGCTACGGCACTTGGTAGAACACGGATGGTCACAAGAGCTTGACGATTTAGCCTCTGATTTGCAAGACGCCATCGACGAAGGTGGCCACGAGGATTCGATAGACATTGCCGAAAACCTGCTCGGAATGATCGAAGCGGTAGACGGCGCAGAAGTGCTTGTCGTCACCGATGGCGTGGGAGTCGAATGAAAAAACAAGCCGCAAACACTGGCCAACGCGATGCAACGCGCAATATTACGGCGCGTGGTCTGTCGCTACGCGCCAATAGCTACAACACGGAGGATCGATCGTTCCGGGCCGTGGTAGCTACCGAAACTCCCGCGCAAGTGTGGGATATGCGGAATTGGGAACAGATCGATGAAATTCTTGTTGCCGAGGGCGGGGAGTTTCCCGAGCGTTGTCCGCTTCTCGACTCACACAACCGCTCACAAAGCAAGGATGTGATTGGTTCGGCACTCGATTTCCACCGCGAAGGGCGCGATTGGATCGGGCGCGGCGTGTTTGCCGCTGACGATCCAGAGGTAGACCGCATCGCGCATCGCGTCCGCGATGGACACATTACAGATGTGTCGATCGGCTACGAAGTGTTGAGCTACATCGACATTCCGGCACGAACAACCCAGAAGGTGAACGGCAGGCCCTACACCGCTGGAGAACGAACACTTCGCGTTACCACGAGGTGGCGCGTACGAGAATTGTCCGTCACGCCGATCGGCGCTGACTCCCAAGCAAAAATTAGAGACCACTCGGGCCGAGAAGCCCCAAACATCAGGAGCGTCGTTATGAATCCGCGTTTACTTCAATATCTTCGTAGCCTCGGCTTGAGCGCCACCGCCTCCGAAGAGGAAGTTCGTCAGTACATGAGTTGCCTGCGGGGCGTTGAGCGCACCATCGCTAACATTCTCGATTACCCGGAAATCGACAACGGCGCGCGTAGCAGCGCGGACTTGGCTATCCGGCATCTTGGCTTCGATCCAACGAATCCAGTTTCTCCGCTCACCCGTCGTGGTCGTCGCAACGACGACGAGGAGGAGCGCGAAGACGAAGAGACCGACGAAGAGCGCGAAATGGAAGACGACGAAGAGGAGCGCGAAGATTCCGAAGAGGATGAAGAGCGCGAAGACGACGAAGAGAACGAAGAGCGTGGCCGACGCAAGCGCCGCAAACGTCGTCGCGGCAACCTGTCGGTTCGTGAAATTGAACGTCGTGCTGTCCGGCACGAACAACAACGCCAAAATCGGTTGCGTGAAATGGCGGGCGAGCTTGTCCCCGCCGAAATTCTCAACCGAGCTATCGGGGAGGGTTGGTCCGTGTCGAGAGCCAGCGCAGCATTTTTGCAAGCCATTCGCGACGGTCGCGGCGAGCCACTTTCGGGTGGCGCGCCTGCTGGACACGTTCGCAGCAATGACTACGACAACGATTCGTTGGTCGCGGCTCTGCTGCTGCGAAGTGGGGTCAACGATCCGTCAGCCAACAGAGTGTCATTCGACTCGCGAACTGGCGGCTTCCAATTCAGAAGCGCGGCACGCGATGATTCGTGGCAACGTGCGGTTGATCGAGGCAATGACCTTCGCGACATCTCGCACGTTGAACTATTCGCGCGGACGTTCAACCGATTTGGTATCCGCGTTGAATCGACTGCCTCGAATGTCCTTGGTGAATTACATCAACAGCGAGCTGCAACAGCGGCCAGCATCAACGCACTCAAGAATATCTATACTCAGACATTCGGGGCATTGATGTTGGTTTCGTTCGAGAGTGCGCCCGACACTACTTCGCAGTGGACGATCGAACGCACTAACCCGAACTTTTTGCAGAACGAGCGCGTTCGCATCAAAAAGGGCGGTGTGCTCACAAAGCACGCCAAGGGCGGTGAGGCCGAGCACTTCAGCTTGGAGGACACTGTCGAATACACCCGTGTATTCCGCTACTCCGCGCAAAGTGTGTTCGACGAAATGGACATCATCAATGATACGATGTTCAACGCTTTGCCAGCGGCATCACCGCAGGAACTTGGCGAAGCCGCCGCTTCGCTTCGCCCCGACATCGCTTATTCGTTGCTCCTGGAGGGGCCGAATCTGTCAGACGGTTCCCCGCTGTTTTCCGAGTCAGCGAGAAACCTGTTCTACGGTTCGCAGTGGGGCAAGGAATCTCTGGAGAAGGCGCTAGCCGCGATTGCTACCCAGCAGGAAAACGGTCGCAACTTGAATCTTCGTGGACAGTTCGTGATTCATCCGACTTCCATGCAATTCAGCGTCGCGGACATGATCCAGCCTGGCACCGTGGTTGTTTCTGGGAATTCGGATCGAATCATCCCAACCAACGCCAGCGTATCCAAGCTTGGCTTGCAATCGGTGTTCGATTCTCGACTCGACAACGGCGTGACGAACCCGGAGACAAACACGCACTACGCGGGCAACACCGAAGATTGGTATGTTGCCGCGCCTCCAAGCCGTCACACGATCGAAATCACCTACCTGACTTCGAGCGGTCGCGTTCCACAAGTTCGCTCCAAGATTCTGGAGCAAGGCCAGTGGGGAATTGGCTTCGACGTGAAACATGACATTGGCGGTAAGGCGCTGGCGCGACAGGGCCTGGTCAAGATGGTGGCTGACCCAGAGTCAACGTAATCGTTCGCAAACCAACACGAGGTTTTTTCCATGGCTTGGATCGTCACTAAAAACGTGAGTGTGCCCATCAAATCCGGGCAGCGGGAATTGACGGCTGGTACTGAGCTTAGCGAGGCGGACATTAACGCGCTGCCTCGTGGCGCGGTGCGCAGTCTCAAGGCAACTCGCGTCTTAGAGTTCGTCCACGACGATCTATTGCCGGTCGCGCCCAAGCCTGAAAAGACCATCGAAAAAACGCCGGAGGTTCCGCCGCCCGCACCAGAACCAAAGCCAGTTGCGTGGCAAAGCACGGAGATCAAATCGCTCGGCCTTAAACAGCCGACGGTCAAAGTGCTCAGTGGTCTTGGCCTTAAAACGGTAGCGGACGTTCTGGCGCATGGTGAAGCGAACGCGGGAATCAGCGAACTGAGCGAATCGCAAGAAAAGGAATTGAGAAACGCCATCGCTTCACTGGCCAAGAATTAAACCAACAACAAACCTCCCAACTCAGGAGCAATCGAACATGCAAGCGAGATTAATTTATGGCGGCGGTGGAGAAATCCACCTTACCGCATCTGGCAGCGCTGGAACCAAAGTTTACGACGCTGGGGAAATCCTGGCACCGGCTGCGGTGGACGGCAACGTCTGCGGTGTCGTTTCCGGCTCGTCGCCGATCTACGGTGGTGAGCGGTTCGCCGTTTACACAAGCGGTGTGTATGAAATCAACACAGACTCGTCAACCACCTTTAGCAAAGGCGCGGCGGTTGAGTGGGATGCGTCCTCGAAAGAGGCGAAAGCCTCGGGCACGTTCGGTATCGGCGGCGCGGTAGACGCGAAGATCAACGGGCAAACAAAAACCGTCGTCAACCTTAACGAGTTCGGCGAAGGCGGAAGCTAATAAGCCATGAGTGAATTCGACATCCACGAGTCCGCCCATGCGGGCGACATGATCGTCCACATGGGTGACTCGGGCGGCGTCGAAATCTTCACGGCCTCGGGAGCGCAAGGCTTTGATGCGATTATTGGCAGCGTAAGAACGGAACCGGTCGATGTACCGATTGGTGGTTCCGAGCAAGTTGTCTATCGCGACCTGTGCAATGTGTCGGTGAAGTGCAAGCCGGGCACGATCGGGGCACGGCAGAAGATCATTATCAAAAAGCTACTCGAAGGCGACGATAGCCAGCGTGATCGGCAAGCATTTTACGTGGCTCGGATTATTAGCGTTACTGACGCATGGACATCGTTCGAGGCGCAGCGTGATTCGCTCGCCAAGATTCAGCGCCGTGGAATTGAGCGTAAATGACATTAGCCACCCCTACGAACTGCTGGACGTATCACGAGCAGCTATTCGCAGACGCGGTAGCCAACTCGGAAGCGTTCATCGCGTTCGTCGGCGCGGCCAGTGCTACCGACGCCAAGGATAAGATATTCGGCGAACGGGTAACGCACCCGCGCAGTGGTCGCACCTACACAGTGGACGAACTGGCTAACCTCGGTTCGCACGCGCGCGTCTTTCCAAGTGCCGATCAACCTTACGGCAAGCACGCCGCCAGCAACGGAGTCAGGCAGCTTTACCCGCACGGCCGCATGATCGTGGAGTTTTGTCGATTCGTTTCCGAGAGCCAATTAGAAAAGCGTGCTTACGACGCGGACGATCGCACGGGCCTCACGGATCAACACGACCGCGACTTCCGCAATATGCACGGCGTGGCCGTTGATGAGATCGTTGAATGGATGGATCAGAACGGCGGCGCTGGCCCATCGCTACCAACTTTTGAGGTGATTGATTTTGGCGAGAGTCCGGCCAACACGCACGCACAGCAAGGCGTTTGGCAAGTGTGCGCGTACGAGTTTACTTGGGTCGAAACGTGATAGTTTTTGAATACAAACTGACGGGCATTGAACTATTGACGCGGATGCAAGTCGTCAACGCGGTCAAGCGGGCTCTGCGCAAAACCGGCGAGTATTGGCACGAGGCGTTTTTGTGGAAGCGGTTTACCCCGCTGGCTTATCAGGAATACGGATTCAAACTCCGCAAAGTCAGAAAGCGCCACAACGCGAGAACCAAGAATCCGCTTGTGCATACAGGCGAGGGTATGGAAGAGGCTATGAGTGAAACCACGGTTGCGCGCATCAAAGTCACTCGCGACAGCGTAACCATTCCGCTACCTCGAAAGTTCAATCGCTACAACCCCAAAGGCCCGAACATGAGCGAGGAAATCCGCGCCGTGTCACGGTCCGAGATTCGCGCGCTCGAACAAAACCTCGTCATTGATATCGAGGCCGAACTCGATAAAGAAGTTCCTGCACACATGCGGAACCGTGGGTACATAGGCGGGCGCGTCAAAAGCCTGTCGTTAAAACGCTTTCGACGATCACCGATAGTACGCGGCAGCGCCGCTTAGGAGTTTTGCAATGGGTCGCCACTCAACCGATAGTTTGCAGTTTCACGGCATAATCAACGGCACGCCACAAGACGCGGCGGTAACGCTACGAAGCCTCGGGAACTTGCGCCACTCGCAGGGTATCACCACGATCGGGCCGGACTCTGGCGCGACTTATCGCGAAGTGCGCTTCGTTGGCCAGCGGTTGCCGGAAATCACTGGCTCGGTGGTTGCACTGCGCAGCTTGCTCAGCACGATCAATCTGCTTACCGGTAGCTGCTTTACTGCTGATGGTGGCCACCCTGGCATTCGTGCATTCCTACAAAGCCACAATTCGTGCGGAACGAATGCCCGCACGTCTGGCAGCGCTCACCGGCGAATCACCGTACCGAAAGCGCACGCACTGGTAACACAGATCAGCGGCAGCCGTGGTCAGAGCGCGGTAGCTCAAGTGCGTATTATCGAACTCTCGACCGATGGCGAAGCCGACCCCGACGCGGTGGTGCAGAATGCGGCTTTGCCTGGTACTTACATCGCTAACGAAGAGTTTTGCATTGAAGCGCCAACGATCGCCGGCATCAGCATCGATGCCTCGAACATTATCAGTTGGACGTACGAAACCGGCATACAAATCACGCCGATCGTAGCAGCCGGTTCGTTGTTCGCCACAGCGGTAGATATTACCAAGGTGGAGCCACGCTGGACGATCCAACACGACGATCCAACCCTGCTGGCCGACAATAAGATTCCAGCGGACGGAATCGACTGTGCTCATGCCGACACGTTTTTCCAATTCCAAAAGCGAAGTCCGTTCGGCGGCTTTGTCGATCCGACTGAGAGCGAGCATATCGAACTGACGGCAGCGGGCTTTGCGTATCACGAAACTCACTATGACGCCTCGGGCAGCGCCGTCGGCACGGGCCAGATCGTGATTGAAGGCACCGAGGGAGTTGGGGGCACGCCGACGACGGTTGCACTGGGCGTATCGATCGACGGCTCAAGCTAGGAGCAACGCGCATGACGAACGAAGAAAAAGCGCGTTCGGTGTTGTGTCGTGCTGGACGTATTGGCAACAGCACCTACGGCCTGAGCGAAAGCGAGATCGATGAGTTGGCGTGCGCGTACGACGAGTGCCAATGTCAGGCAGAGATCGAAGCTAAGGCGGGCGAGTTCTTAGAGCGCCATCACGCCAAGGTTGATTCCAAGTTGGAGCCGAAGCATCAGGGATTCTTTCGCAACACGAAGATGAGTTAGCATGTCCGCATTTCTGTACTTTGCATCGGGGATTACCAACCCGATCGACGACAAGCTCATCAAGTCGCTGGAGCTTGGTTACGCTTTCCCGCAAGCGCCGGTGTTCGGCGTGTTGGAATCTCGCACGCCATCCGGCGCACCGGGCACGATCATGGTCGATCGGGAGACGATGCGCGACGTGGACCCGGTTTACTCGCCCGACAAACAGACCTGGCGGAAGCGACCGGGTGACGATTGCGTGTGGGTGGGTTATTGGAATGATGAGCCGCCTACGCCGCGTGACTTGGCAAACGAGAATCAGATAGCCGGTGAGAATGTTGAGTTGGGTGGTTCGCAATGGATCGTGCCTAGCTTCGTGTGGCACAGCGGAGAAGACGGCTTCCGACTTCACCTCCCGACGTACTTCGACCTCGACGAGAACGGCAAGTGGGTATACGGCGAAGTCGAGCAAGAGTACGCACACTTAAACAAAATCGCAGACCGCATCCACCAAGGCGTGTATCTGGATGACTCGGAAGTCTTGACGACAAAGGAAATGCTTGGCTACGCGCCGGTGATACTTGCCGTCAATTACCGCGTCTCTGAACTGGAATGTGCGATGCTCAGACTATTCAAGCGTCGTGGGAACTGCCTGCGAAGAATTGCCGAAGTGTGCGTTGATTACGAAAACGCGATGGAGTGGCTTCAAAAAAAAACGGAAGTATAAGGAAGGCAACTTACAAAGCGTGGTCGCGTGGGATGCTGCCGAGCTATAAGCCGACCGGTGCGGATTTGTTTGCGTTAATGAGCGGGATGTAGTTTATGGCCGATCTAGTATTCGCAACCCGAGGGCAGGCCGAAGCGCTCAAAGCGCAAGAGGACATCGCGAAGAAGTCGCGCGAAATCCGCAACGAGTTCGAGGAAGGCGCGAAGTCTACCGGCAAGTGGGATGCAGCCACGGCAAAATTGCATCGCACGTCTGAAACAGCATTGCGCAGCATCGCCACCGAACAAGAGAAAATCGCCGATAAAATCTCGCTCATTCAAGAGCGGCAAGAAAAGGGTATCGGGACCACGGAGGAAAACGAGAAGGCTATCGCGAGGTTACGTGAGCGGTGGATTGAACTGGATGACGCGACGATTAAGCAGCGGCAGGATGCCGAGAAGGTTGCCCAGGCACACGACCAACTAAAGATCAAAGTCGAGGCATCGATCGATTCCGTGGCCACGAGTGGCGAACGGGCAGCGGACCAAATCAAGAAAATCGAAGAGCAGATTATAGACGTGCAGTCTGCCGCTGCCCAAGGTCTCATTCCGCAAACGCAAGCCGACCAAACCGTTGACCGATTGCGAGGGAAGATCGACGAGCTTCGCGATAGCATCGATGTGACGGAGCGAAGCGGCGGCAGATTGGAAGGCACGTTCAAAAAACTGTTCGACCCGGCGATTCTTGTAAAGTCGATGGGGGCATTTATCGGCATTAAAGCCGCCATCGGCCAGATCAAGGATGAGCTTAACGACATCCAAGATCGCGTTGATAAACGCATGGCCCAATTCAAAGAGCCGCTTGAAAAGGATAAAGACCTTGACCGCGAGATTGAATCGAGCAAGTCGGAGGTAGACCGCGCGCGTGAACGCGCGATTGAGGCGGAGCGCTCCCGCGATGGATTACAGGAGCAAGACGCGAAATCGCAGATTCAGCAGGAAAAAGAAATCGCCAAGATGGAAAAGGAGTTGGAGAAGGCTAAGGCGGAGCGCCAACAAACCATTGCTGATGAGGCGGAGCGTCAACAAAAGGCTGGGAGTCGCGCCTTAAAGAACTTACAGCGTGCCTTGCAAGACCAAGACGAAGAGAGGGCCGAGCGTGGTGAAATCAGCAAGTCCACAACGCGCCGCGTGGATGATGCTCGCGAGGCCATGCGCGAATATGAGAAGTCGAAGGGCAAGCCCAGTACTCAAGTCGAATCGGCAACGGAGCGCGTGGCGGCTATTGAAGAACGGATTGCCAAGGCTCGTGAGAAATATGAGTCGGCAAACGAGGCGATTGTTGCCGCGACAACCGCCGCTGCCGAAGCGCGTCAGCGATTAGCCGAGAAAGAGCAGCAGTTGGCGGAAGCCACTGCTAAGGCCACTGATTACCGGTTGAGTGATGAGTATAAGCGGGCTACTCAAATCCAGCGGCGCGGTAAAGCTATTGATGATTTTACACGGGGGGCTAGAGAACTCGATACGAGTGAGGTTTTAGGGACCGAAGAAGTGCAAAGGTGGAGAGATGCTTTACAAGCGATTGGCGACCCGTCTCTAGTTCGCAAAATGAAGATGATTAATGCCTACCTAGAAGGTAGCGGAACTGTCACAGTCGATTCTCTCCGAAGCATGGTCGAGGCAGAACTCCACAGGGTGCGCAACCCAATCGATGTTGGTGGCATGCCAGGCGTGCAAACTGAGAAGGACAAGAAAATCGAGAAGCTGCTAGAACGCATGGCACTATCACTAGAGCGACGGGAACTCAAAGACGATGACGTGTTTTACGGCCCCAACTAACTGACTGAATTTTTACTGGCAGACCCGAGTATTTCTAGGAGTATCGCCAACACGCAAAAACGCCAACACCATTCGACGAACACTACCGGAGCCGATGGGGGAAAGGTATCTGTAATGAACGCCAGCCCAGAAAGCACCAAAGACATCGCTGCAAGAATCCACACGAAGATGGCAGCCTGATTAGAAAAGAACATTTCGATTCCCCTATTTGAATAACCAATGGCAACGCAAATCATTCCAGGCAAGATATCGGGAAGCGGCATAGCCCCATCGTTTCCGCTGCACGTCTACGATGATGCGTTCGGCGACTTGTCGCTAGCCAGCGCAATCAGCGCCGTGAATGCGGCTGCTGGTATTACCGTCCCCACGTCGCTAAATGGTATCCCCGACGACGGCAATCCGTCAATTAGAAGACTCTCAAAGAGTGCATGGGATATCACGGTCAACTACCGGCAGGCGAATGTGAGGGCCATCGCGCCAGTCACCGGCAGCACGGTGCGCCCTCGATTTTCCTGCGTTGCCGAGCGCCGCGATGTGCGGTGGGCTCCCGAGGTGGCCGCGTATAACTCGACCGGTACGGTTTCACCCAGCCCGTATAACGGATTGGTAAACGTCGAATTCAACCCCGGAGGTATCAAGCAAAAGATTGGCGCGGTAATCGACCCGCCTGCGCCGAATCTGTTTGTTGAACTCGCTTTGCCCGTGGGAACGGTTACGCCGTTATGGTGCCGAACGGCGGCGCTGCTGGTTGGGAAAGTAAACAGCGCGGCACTGACATCCGGCA
Source organism: uncultured Roseivirgaceae bacterium (assembly GCA_964398945.1). Classification (GTDB taxonomy): domain Bacteria; phylum Bacteroidota; class Bacteroidia; order Cytophagales; family Cyclobacteriaceae; genus JBGTGG01. The sequence goes on from CAYNOT010000025.1 coordinate 11,499, forward strand.
CGTATCCAATCGGAACAATTTTCTTGTACAGCATTCAGGGACAGTTGGGGACCAAGGACGAATTCCTGCTGGAGTTAGCTTGGAGCTATAAGGCGAATGTTACGGGTGAGACTCGCGGCGCAATAACAGGCATTGATTACAACGGGCATGACTACGTGTGGGAGAAACCGAAGTGCGTTGCGAACCGCGCCAACGGGGCATTGTTTGGAACCCCTGAGATTGTGGTTGTAAACCGTGTTCATCCTTACGCCGATCTTTCGACGTTGGGAATCCAGCCTCCGTGATTGTTTGTTAGCATGGGATTCAAGCGATTAGTAATTGGCCAGCGCACCCGGCAGATTCCGGCCGGAACGATCAATCGCATTCTAGCTGAACTAGAGCGACTAGGCGGAATGATCGGCGCACCTCCCGGCCCTGCCGACCAGAGCGGCGGCGGTAGCTCGCACATTCTCCCCGTCCTCGCCAAAAACACCACCGAATCCGACCTCATTGAATTCGGCATCGCAGGCGTGGACGTGTCCGCGTTCGACTTCCCCGACATCGAGGAAGGAAGCTCGCCACCATACGACGACGACAACGAAGCCGATAGCGTGTTGCTCGGGCCACCGGTTTTAGAGATCGTCACTCCCACTGCGGACCATGCCGAGAATCGTAAATGGGTGGTGACGCTCCAGCCGATCGCCGCCGGAGAGACGGGCTACGTGGCTGTTTCTGGCTTGGTTCCCGCGCGCGTGGACGTAACGGACGACGACCATGAGTGCGCGGATATTGAATCGGGTGACACGCGCTACCTCAAGAGCGCATCGAGCGGCGTGCCTATTTGGTATCGCAAGCTGCAAGATGAGTCGGGCGGGACGGGTAAGCAGTGGGCGCTAGTCCTGCTCGGCGGCGGCGGGGGAGGCACGGACGGAGCACAAACCGCATTAGTCAAACTTACCAGCCCATGCCCTGGTCGTGTTGATTCCGACACACCCGGAACTACGACTGACTATGACGTGATTCGCGGCACTCTTGAAGATACGCCGGCCGCTGAAAATTGGGCCGACATAGAATTGCCAACCGGCACCTACTGCGGACTTGTAACGATCGCCGGAAGTTGGACCATCTACCCTGCGTTTTGCTAATGGGCCAAAACACAATTAACAGTCGATTAGGTAAGCCAAGCTGCGAAACGTCGTGCGAGACGTTCGTGTGCCCTGAAAAGCCTTCGTGCGATACGTGGCCGTGCTTCACTCGCTACCTCTTGCACGGCGAGTTGCACGGCTTCACTGATGCTGGTGATTCAAATTGTGTCTGGCTATACCACCCTGGATGCGAAATCGGAATGGGCACCGATTACAAGTTTACGCCATTTCCAATGTGGACTGTCTTCAGCGGCTTTCCTGATTGCTGCTACGCATCATACGCTGGCCACCATGGATTTTATGCTTGCCTTGGCGACCTGATTGGGCCTTTGGATGATCTTATCCTGCATAGCAACTATCGATTATTTATCGGCAACGCAACAGGTGACGACGAAGATGACAACGAATGGAAAATAATCATCGTTCTTTTCGAGCGCAACCATTTCGGAAACATGATGGCGCACGTGTACGCTCTTGAGAATTCCGAGGCATACGAAGCATTGGAACTGTTGTGCGCCGGCGAGTGTTTCGATGTTCCGTACGTTGGCGACATAACAGGCTACGGAAACACCCAATCTGCTGGCTGCGCCGGACTCGTAAACATCGAGCCGCACCCCGATCTATGGAACTGCGATCCATCAGAATCGTATTTCACGATTTGCCCCGAACTGCTCCCCGATACTTGCTTGCAGACCGTTCAGGTGTCAGCGACTTACATCGGTCCGCACTGCTGGAACTGGGACATCAGCATTAGCGCCGGCGATGGGTGTGATTGTGATATTGTTGACCGTCGATTTGCGGCCAATGAGCTTTGCATTGATGTTGCCTGTTCTGATGGTGAGTCGATAAGAACTTTCTGTTTTAGAGAGCCAGATTGCGAATACGACTGCTGCGAGTGTGTGGATGATGCGTTTGGAATTCTTGTTAATATTTCCGTTCCGATCGGCGGGCCACCGACATGCTTTGAGGAAGAAACCAATCCGTTTAACGAGTATGTAGCTGCCGAAATCGAGTGGGACAAAATATGCGGCCTCTTCGCGCTCCTCGAAGACAACGGCGGAGGTGATTGCGCTCAAAGCCGTAAAATAGTTCTCGGCGAATGGCAAGACACAAGCAATCCAGGAATATACTTTGCAAGATATTATCAAGAACTGCTAATCGGTACGATGCTGCGCTTCGATTACGTGTATGAAATCGAAGCTACGATGGACTGCGACACGGTAACGGTTGTTATCAAGACTCAGAGCTTCAATGCGGACCCAGTAACGGGCGACCTGCTAAGTGGCGCAGGCGGCTCTAGCTTTCTGTCCGACTCAGACAGCGCATCGTCAGATGAAGCAATCTGTATGTTTTCAACGTCGGCCGGTACAGTCAATTTTGACTTTGAAATTGACGATGCGTTTCTAAACGCTCGATGGCCAATTTACGATTACACCCCCAGCACAACGCCGCGTGCCTGGGGCTGCACGCCATTCATGCTTAGGGCGTCAGTCGGCTTATACGCGGACCTGTCATGATGAAGGCACCAAAGCCAAAAACGAAACCGAAAATCTGCACTGGTTCGCCTGCATGCGAAGTGTGTGGCGCTGCTACAACGCAAGGCATGATCCAATCATGTCCGTCGCCAATTAAGATAAAGGCGACCACGGTAACACGATCTACCGCCAGACCGCCGAATATCGCAAAGCGGTTCGTGTCGCGCTGCTCCGCTAAGAGCAAGTGGAAAAAAGCAGGCAAGCCAGTTCGCTCGCAAGAGCGGGTGAATGAAATCTTTTCGATTTGCCAAGCCTGCCCGCACTTCCGCGACACACATTGCGGCCTTTGTGGCTGCCCGCTGAACACGGACATCAGCGAGCCTATGGCGAACAAGATTGCGTTGGCGACGGAAGGCTGTCCAGATAAACCGCCGCGGTGGGAAGCGGAGAACTAACCCAGCACCCACAGCACAAACTCCACCGCGCTCCACACCACGGCGGCAATGATGCCGATTCCGAACGAGATCGCAATGGGGAGTTCTAAGCTGCGGATGGGGCCGGCGGTGAATGGACACACACTAGCTAAATTTGGTGGGGGTGCGAGGCGGACGTTGTGAGGTGGCGGTCTTACGACGCGAGCAGCTTTGCTCGCTCTCTTGGCCACGTGCATTCGCCCGTCTCTTTGTACGAGCAAAGAAGCATGTCGCAACCCCACGGCTTAAGGCAGCGTTTGCGCTGCAGCACATGCACCACGTTGTCGATTATTTGGTGATAGACGGCGCGCATGTCCGGCTGCCCATCGATCAGACAAATTTCGTCAGCGCATTCGCGCAGATCGAGAAAAGCTTGGCGAACAATGGCAAGTGATTCGAGTCGCTCGAAGTGATTGGGTGTGTCGCCTCGTGACGCGGACACACGATGCAAGCCAACTGCTTCCGGGACGTCGATTAGATAAGTCGCATCAGGAATCGGAAATTCCCGCATCTGCTGGTAGAGATCGCAAGGATGGTGGCCAGTGAGCGGACCTTGGTAAGCGATCGTTGAATAAAAGTAGCGATCGAGAATCACCACTTCGCCACGATCAAGCGCAGGACGAATCACTGTGTCACAATGTTCGCGGCGATCAGCAATGAACGTCGCAAGCTCTTCGTGCGGGTCCATTCGTCCGCTATGCGCGGACTCGCGAAGTAACCTACCGAATTGTCCGTTGGTAGGCTCCTTGGATCGGCAGACGGTTTCGCCGACGTTGGTTAGCGCCTCGCAAAGACGCTCTACCTGGCTGGTCTTACCAGCGCCGTCAATGCCTTCGACGGCAATCAGAATTCCAGGCTGGTAGTCTTTGCTCTCCATAGCCGAAATGATAGCACAACGCACAGTTTTTTAGCAATCGCGGTGAAACGTCGCATTATTTTGCGGGGAAAGCCCGCCCCCACTCATGCAGGGGCGGGACTATGCCCTACCCTGCTTTGCCGAAGAAACGCTTGAGCCACCCTGCCTTGCTGCCTTCGGGGTTGATGTCCACGGGCGGCCAAACGCCCTTTTGGATTGCCAGAATCAGCGCGTCGTCGATGTAGCTGTCGTCAGTGACTTGCTTCGACGAGTGCTTGGCGAAGTCGGTAGCATCGCCACCAAGAGCGCGCACCATCGTAAGCACAGTGATGCGCATTTTCTTCGGTCCGCTCTTGCCGCGAACCACAGGCAAGCCGGACGAGGCGATTAGCTTTCGGTAGCGTCCGTGGTAAGCACCTAAACCGAAGTGCCGCTCCCACACTAAACCACCTTGCGACGGATAGCGGACTACCTCGGCAAGCAATTCGCACAAGCGCGGTGGCATTTTGTAGACCATGTTTTTGCGTCCACCTTTGCGAATGCTCGCGGGGACACGCGCGATTCCGTTTACAAGATCAACATGCTCGCGGCGTAACAGCAGCGTTGCCTCGGTGCGTTCGCCAGTGGCAAAAAACCACCAATGTTGCGACAACCACCATAGATCAGCGGGGATGGGACCAATGTAGCCGGTTTGTTTTTTGCACGCTCCAAACAAGAGGGGAAGCTCGCCCGGCATGTAAGCAATCGGCATTTGTTCCGGCTCTTCGATTTTGCGAAAAGTGGGGAACACCTCGACCAATCGGCGTCGCGCCGCCCACTCCCAGAATGCGCGAATCTGCTTGGCGCGTTGATTGGCGGTGACTTCGGCAACGCCCTGCCCTACCGACCAGAGGATAAACTTAGTGACAAGATCGTCGCAAAGATCGTCAAGCGTAGCGGGCCGACCTAAGCACTCGCCGAATTGCCGGAAACTCCGCTCGTAATGAGTGCGTGTTTCTGGCTGCCTAATCTTAATGTTCGACGAAAAGTACAACGGCAGAACATCTAAAACAATCCGAGACATAACACAACCTCTTCATCATGGTTGTGCCTCCGTGCGGTAGGAATTACCCCCAACCGGGTAGGTGTAAATTCAGGCTAAACCCTAGCGGGCATCTGTCAATTCCGCACTGCTGTGATACGGCAGTCTTTCGCGGCCACACAATCGTTACAGATGCTACCCAAATGGGTATAGCCATAAATAGCTATTGGCTTGGGGGTAGTAAAAATGGAAGCTCCGCCCGCCAAGGGAAGAGCAACGAATTACACAACTAATTACCGAGAAAAGCCGCGTCTACCCTAAAAGGGGAATCCCTACCGAGATTTTCGTAGGGGGGAGGGTTTATGTCCAAGTACAAGGTGATAACCGCTTCGGCCATGTTCGACCTAACCCTAGGCTCGCTGGGGATTAGCAAGGGGTCGGTTGCCGGTGTCGATGCGAATGGAACGCGACACGCCTACCAGGGTGCGGAGATTATTACGGTTATGAGAGAGGATTTTGCGGACCAGTATTTTGCAGACATGGAGGAGCTAGAGTCTCTTCGCAAGGCATCCCAACCGACTCAAACACAGACTTGATAAATGACTCGATGGCCAGCCGCAATTCGCGGTCGGCTTTTTCTACAGCATCCATAACTAACTCCCATGCAAGTTTTCAACGGAACAAACCATATCGGCACTGGCGAAAGCTGGGTTCGATCCATCGCCCTGCTCGCCTTCGGTGCGGTCTTTGGCGCGTTGGCGAATGAGTTCGTTCCCGCGTTGTTCAAGGGCGGAAATGCGGCGGTACAAGTCGCGGGTGAAGAATCCGAAGAAAAACCCAAGGCTCAATATGAACACGGACTGAAAGAGCCGCCGGATTCGCACGAGGTTATTGTCCAGGATCATCCCTAACTCCCTTTCTCCGCTGCTCGGCAGCGAAATGAAAAATGACTCAACACGCTGCTGGCCGGGCCGCCGGACCATCTTTGTGACAATTGATTGTTTTGGAGTCGGGCCAGCAGCCTATTGATTTTAGTAACTATCTAGTTATAACTGAGGCATGTCAACCGTGATAACCAAAGAACAGGCTCGCAAGAATCTATCGCTGAACATCCAGCGATTGCTTCGCGAGAAGAACGCAAAACAAGCGGACATTGCGAAAGCAATCCGTGCTGACGGCGAAGAGTTACAGAATGTCCGACAGCGAGTCTACCGTTACGTTCGCGGAATGTCGGACATTGTTGGCGACGACTTGGCGAACATAGCCGAATTCTTCGGTGTTTCCACCGATTTGCTGCTCTCCGGATCGAGCAGAAAAAATTCTCGCCGCGCTGGCTGAATTACTATTGCACGGTTATAACTGTGCTGTTATATTGCCGAACGTCACAAAGATAGTTCGGCCATTCTGCTCACCTCTGAGCCGTTGGCCTCGCCCAACCTAACCCCGCACTTGCACTCCCCACCGGAGCCAGCGCGCCCGCGTTGCTCCGGCTGGGTTGGCCAGTAACCGCGTTTCGAACTTGGAAAACATGCGGCGGCGTTACGCCTCATAGTAATTACTAGCCTTTGTTGGAGGTAGAACATGGACCCCGCTCACGATCCCTACTCCGTCGCGGAAGGCCGCGCCGAAGACGAAGCCAACCTGCAAGAGTCGCTCCGCCAAGAGTGGCTGCAAGCCATCGCCGCGATGGAGCGCGCTACTAGCGACCAGGTCGTGATGGACCAGATGCGATTCGACCACGAAGCGAAGGAAACGCACCTCGTGCTTAAGTTGTCGTTGCCGACTGTTGAGCCGATTGATTTTTCGCGCGTGCTGGATTGTGCGAGTCGTGCGGTGCATTTGTGTGCTCGCGGAAACGACACGGTTTCGGTCGAAGGAAAGGCGGTGCAGCAATGAACGCATCCGAATTACCGCAAGTGTTGCGCGAACTGGCTGATCGAATCGAGGCGGCGGAAGTCTCAGGAGTCCGTTGCAACATCGACTTCACCATCCACGGCGTTTCATCGCGCGGCGAGTTGGCCAAGTGGGCGAAGCTGATCGGCCCCGAGGCCGAGGTTGTCAATTCGCAGCACACGAATTATCTGCGCACTTATCCTTGGCGCAGCGGCATTGGATTTGGCGTGCATTACACGCCTGGCCTGTTAGGCGGCGGTGTGAAAACGATCGTTAGCGATGACAAGCGTGGCCTCACAAAGCTGATTGCTGAAAGCGAGGCCCCCCATGCCTAGCACCTTCGAGCAAGATTGCCGCTACATCGAGTGTAAGTTGGAAATGCTTAACCAGCAATCCGCCGCCATCGATTCCGCGATTGCCAAGCTCGAGCGCATGAGCGAACTCGACAGCGCGGAGAATCTTTTGGCGAAGCGCGACGAGTGTTTGTGGTTGTTGCAGGCTGCGAGGGGGGAAGCATGATTACAGCGGCACAACAAATCGAACGCCAGGCCCGCATGGGGGCATCGGATGCCGCGATTGCTCTTGGCCTCTCTCCGTTCGGGGATGAACGCACACTCCGCCTCGAAAAAACCGGGCGGCTTGAACCTGACAGGGGAACGAAGTCAACACGCGCCGGTCAGTTTTTGGAGCCATCGATCCTCGACGTTGCAGAATCGGAGCTTGGGGAGTTGAAACGTGGCGAAGTTGTGTTTGCACCAAACGCAGACTTCCCTCTCGCGTCAACGCTAGATGCTCGTGTGGTTCGCAGCGGCCTGCCGGTGGAAGCGAAAAGCACCGGAATCGTCGGACCCGTATACGGCGAGTGGGGCGACGAGGGCACGGACGTCGTGCCGCCCTACTATCTCGTGCAAACCACGGTGCAAATGATCTGCACGCAAACCGACTTAGCGCACCTCTACGCGCTGATCGGTGGGCGTGGAATTGTCCGCTACGAGATTCGCTTAGACGAGCAACTTGCTGCAGAAATTGTCGAACGACTAGCACGTTGGTGGGATCGGCACATCGTGCAAGACATCGAACCGGCGAGTAGCGAGCCGTTGCCGCTGGAAGTGGTCAAGCGAATCCGCCGCCAACCTAACAAGGTCATCGAACTCTACGGCGAGGACTTGGCAACCGTCGCGGAGTACGAACAAGCGAACACACTGGCGCTGTCGGCTGAGAAAACCAAGAAGGCCGCTCAGTCGAAGCTACTCATGTTACTTGGAGACGCCGAAGCGGCAACGCTGCCGGATGGACGCGAGCTTACTTACCTAGAGACGCACCGCAAAGGCTATGTCGTCGCAGACACTTCTTATCGGACGTTGAGAATTAAGAAAGGCAAATAATCATGGCAACTGCACCAACTAAAAACGGATCGCGAACTGAGTTGATTACGAACGCCATCGACAAGAAAGCCGCTGGAAATCTCATTATCAACCGCGAATCTGGCGGAATGCGATTCGAGAACATGGCCGAAGTTATGGAGTTTGCAAAGCTCATGGCTGTGAGCGGCCACGCTGTGCCGCCACACTGCCGCAACAATCCCGGCCTGTGCCTCGGCCTTGCCATTCAGGCGGTCGAGTGGCGCATGAGTCCGTTTGCCGTCGCCGGAAAGAGCTACGTGGTCAATGACCGCATTGGTTACGAGTCGCAGCTTGTTCATGCAGTGATTGAGCAGCGAGCGCCAATTACGGCTCGGCTTCGACACGAGTTCATCGGCGAAGGCCCAAAACGTCGCTGCCGCGTGTGGGCAGCGGCTAAAGGCGAGGCGGAACCACTCGTGTATACGTCGCCAGAAATCAGCAAGATCAATCCGCAGAATTCGCCGCTGTGGAAGACCAAGCCGGATTTGCAACTGTACTACAACACCTCTCGGGACTGGGCGCGTGCATACTTCCCCGATGTGATTCTCGGCGTGTACTCCGAGGACGAGTTGATTGATTCACCCGCGATGGCACACCACCAGGAGCGACCGAAGGGGGTGGCCGGTCTAAAGACGCAACTGGTGGCCCACGAAGTCGAAGTGGAAGACGAGTCCGAACCATTCGACGACACGCTCGAAGATGCGGACGGTGCCGACCAGGAAGTTGACGACGCTATTGAGGCTCCGCCATCTAGCACAATCACGCCCGAGGAAGAGGCCGAGATGGAACGCGAGGCACGTTCGCAAAAGTCCATGCTGCAAGATGACGGCAGCGATTACTACGGAAGCGGGCATTAACCAACCACGCGGGGGCGTGCATTTGATGCGTTCCTCCACGGAGGGCGTCCGGAGTTAACCGGATTCACGCTCCCGCGATTTTGAAAGTGATGAACATGAGCTACCACCATTGCCCAATTGAACCAAGCGACTGGACTGACGGCCCGGACTACTTGGAGGGTGCCGACTGTGATGCGTGCGGTGGCACTGGCCTACTGAACGAGAACGACCCCGAGCCATGCCCCGAATGCAGAGGCGAAGGGTTCATCGCTCCAGATTACGAATCGGACCAGCAATTTTACGACGAAGGATATTAACCAATGGCTTTTTTACCAGCAGCAAGTGGCGTTGTGGACGAAGACTGGGAACCACCGAAAGCAAACCACATCGGCCCCATCGACGGCCTGAACTTTATGTCGCTGAACATGACCGACGACGAGCTACAGGACATCCAGGGTGCAATCGTCAAGTTGTTCCCGGCCAAGACAACTGAAGCCGCCTTGGCCACGATCTGCCGCGAATGGGCAGCGAATTGCGAATGGGCGGAGAGTCGCAGGTAGACCACGAAGCGGCCCGAGGCCGCGATTTTGAAAGTGATGAACTAGGAAAGGAAACTGAGCGGATGCCATATAAGCTAACACCACTGAAACGCGGCTTTACCGAAGTCGCACCGCTGTATGAGTTGTGCCAACAGCACGGCGCGACTATTTGCGGTGGCTACGCACGCTACTGCGCCAGCCCCAAGAAAACCGACAAGGTTGTCGCCGCTGGCGATGCTGACTTGTTTCCGCATTCGCAGGACGCACATGAAAAACTGCTCGCGGCACTGCTCGAAACGGGTTACGTGGTTGCACACGAGAATCACGTGTCGATAACGCTCAAGCCCGCTGACGACAAAAAGGAAGTGCTTGAATACATCCCGACGCCGCAAATCATTAAGCCGGTTGTCGAAGGGCGAATAGTTACCACGGGCACCACGGAAGAGATTCTCGACAACTTCGATTTTACGATCGTGCGAGCAGCGATTATTTCGCCGACCGAGTGCCTTGTCGATGGGGACTTCGATACCGACGAGCAGAAGGGTTTGCTTCGTCTCAAGAACATTCATTGCCCCATTTCGTCGCTGCTTCGTTGCTGCAAATACGCTCGCAAGGGCTATTTCCTGCGGCCATCCGAAGCATTGAAGCTATTCATGGACTGGACCGATCGCGGTGAAGAGTACCGCAATCGCATGATCGAACTGTTTATCGAATCCGGCAAGGGAAAGCAGTCGGAAGAAAACCCTGATGGCATGACACAAAAAGAGATTGATGAACTCGAATCATTGCTGCGAATTGACTGAGACCAAGAAGCGGCCCGAGGCCGCGATTTTGAAAAACCCAGAGGAACCCACGAACTTTGCCGGTTTGCTAGTGGGGGAAACCCGAGAGGAGAAACCGGCACCCTTTGAGAACTTGGACTAGATCAGGAGATTGAATCAATGGACGAACGAATGATGAAGTGGTTTGCCTTTGAGCATTTGCCAGAACATTTACAGGCGGTGTCGAAGCCGTTCCACGATCTTGCACGCGGCATCACGGACACGCTTGATGGTGGGCCAGAGCGTACCGTGGCGCTCCGCAAACTGCTTGAGGCAAAAGACGCGGCAGTAAGGGCCAAGCTGCACCCAGGCAACTAGCAAAGCCCCCGTTTGCCGGTATCGCAAAACCGGCACTTTTAGAGCATCGCGGATTCAGCAGGACGCAAACATGAAAACAAAGCGAGTAAATCGGTACTACTGCGACTATTGCAAGAAGTCGGGTTGCTCTGCTGGCCACATGAAGCGGCATGAGCAGAGGTGTACGTGTAACCCGGCTCGCGAGTGCGGAGTGTGCAAGATGATTGGTTCAGACCAAAAGCCAATCGAAGCACTTATTGCATTGCTTCCAGACACGACCAAATGGACTCCAGATGACTGGGCGAAAGATCGTTGCTTAGAAGTAGCAGTCAACGCAGCGTTGCCAAAGCTGCGGGAAACCTGCGACTACTGCCCCGCCTGCGTTATGGCGGCGATTAGGCAAGCCGGGTTCAACATGGGCGATGCGTCAGACTTCCAGTTCAAAGACGACATGAAAGTGATCTGGGATCAGGTGAACGAAAAATATCAGTAACGGAATTTGATTTAACGACTTTTAGAGCATCGCGGCGGGCGGTGCTGAACTTGGAATCTACGCCACGGATTATGGATTTTGGCGACGATGAAGGACGACACGATAGGACTGGTAAAGTTCCGCACCCTCAAACGGGTGTTGAGCCTGCGCGACTGGGAAGTCGTCGGCCTGCTCGAATCGCTGTTACTTTTCGCCAGGAAGCGAGCGCGAGACCTCGCTGTCGGTCGCTATTCTAACGCCGACATAGCTTCGTGCATCGAGTGGCACGGAGATGAGGATTGCCTGATCGAGGGCTTAGTCGAAGCCGGTTGGTTGACGCCTGTAGATGACGACAGGCGGTTAATTTTAGTCCCTTGGCGCAACGCCACCAGCAGACGCGCCCACAGAAGATTCATTCGGAAATCTGTTCGCAGATTGGTAATGATTCGCGACGGTGGAATATGCCGCTACTGCGGAAAATCCGCTTCGGCTCTAGACCATTTGATTCCGCATTCTCGCGGTGGTGGTGAAACTCCTGAGAACCTTGTCGCATGCTGCAAGAGGTGCAACTCACGCAAAGGAGGTCGGACCCCAGAAGAGGCAGGCATGGTACTTACGGAGGCGGAACGATGAGTAGCACTGCACCGTGGTTGGCTCTAGCGGTCGATTGGGACGAGTCTGAAATGTGGGATGCGATACCCGAACACGGCATCGAAGAGGCGACCGACGGCGAGCGTCTGGCGTGGATTTGTCTCATGTGCGATGCCAAGAAAAAGGGTCGCGGCGGTCGCGTCTCAATCCGCAAAAGTGTGTTCCAAAGGGAGCATAGGCTTAGTGGTAGGTCGGTTGAGGGCCTACTTAAACGGGCGCAAAAGTGCAGAGCGGTAGAAATCGACGGCGACACCATAACCCTTTGTAACTGGGGGACTTACCAAGATAAGAAGGGCGGTAGAAGCTCACGCAAAACGGTAGTTCCCCGAAAAGCACGTGAATCCCAGGGAAGTGCGGTACCCATCACCACCCACCCATCACCCATCACCCACCACCACCCCCTACCCCCTGCTTCGGAGCCTAGCCGCGATCCGAGCGACTACAAGTTCGAGCCGCTCCCTGCCGAGTGGTCCGAGGTGGTGGAGGTGGTTCGAGATTGCGGAGTTGGGGACGCGGCCACTGCTTGCGAAAAGGCTCGTGGCAGGGGCGCGACCCCCACCGAAGTTCGGTTGGCCTGCAAACACTTTTCCGAGCATCCGGGGGCATGGAATCCGGGCCTACTCTACAAGATTTTATGCGGCTTCCAGCCCGGCCAGAAAATTAGCTGGCCAGAGCCGCGAGCAGAATACATCGAATCGCAGAAGCGAGAGGCCCGCACCGAATCACGCAAGTTGGTCGAGGACCAAACCAAGAAACGCCGCTCCGAAAGTGACGAGTACCGAAAGAAAAAAGCGGCAGACCTGAAACGGATGGAGCAACTCGAATCGCTGCATGGTTTGCGACTCGACACCATGACCGACGACGAACGCCGCGCGTTGTGCGAGAAGCATTGCCCAAAACTATTGGTGTTCCTGAAGCCTGGAAAAGTCACGAGCCCGAACTTACGCATGGCGCTGCTTGAAGCCTTCGAGAAACTAACCCCCACCCCCACGCGAGGCTGAGATGGAAGCGAAGCAAGAGCCTGAATGGATAGCGCAGCGGATGGATTGCCAAACGGAAAGACACACTTACAACTACGGGGTGTTACGCAACGGCACGATAGTTGCGCACTTGCTTACACGGACGGAAGCCGAGTTCATCGTCCGTGCCTGCAACAGCCTAGCCGCGCTGACCGCAGAAGTGGAGCGGCTGAGGGAGGTGGTGAATGTAGCTCGTGGCGTGCTTTACCAAGCGCCAGAGCTAAACATGAGTAACTACGACGAAGATGAAGTGTCTGCACTGAATGCCGGTGCGTGCGAAGCGTATGCCATCCTAGACAAAGCCCTCCCCGCCCCCAATCAAGTGAGCGAGTGAGCGGAAGGGAAACCTAACCCCGTCCCCGAGAAGGAAAAGGAAAGCGATGCCACGCCACCGGAAACGCAAGCTGTCGCCAGAGCAAAGCGGCCACACCCGCGCCGCCATTATCCGCAAGTACAGAAGCGGCTACCGGCTGCCGACGATTGCGAGCGAGTTAGAAATCAGCATCGGTGTTGTGAGCCGCGTGCTACATGCCAGCGGTGTTTGCTGGTCGAGTTTGAGTGTGAGAGATAGATACCCCGCCTGCCCCCGTACAGCGGTGAGCGGTGTGAGTGATTCGATGCCCAGCCGTAACCGGCGGAGAAGTTGAGAGGAATCCGAGGGAGAAGGAACGATGGCACCAAAACCAAAAGCAGACGACGTGCTCTACGAAGCATTGCAAGCCGAAGGGATCAAGCCTGTGCGCGAATTCATGTTCCACGGTGAGCGCGCGTGGCGCTTTGATTTTGCCTACCCACCGTTGATGCTGGCGATCGAGGTTGATGGGCGCGGCCGACATCAAACGCCCTCCGGCTACAACAACGACTGCCAAAAACTAAACGCCGCACTGGAGCTTGGATGGCGCGTCTTACGATTCCCCGCCAGTCTCGTGCGCGACAACAAAAAGCGTCGGGCGCGCATCGTCGAACAAATCAAACGCATTGTCTGCGAGGCTCCGTGCGAGGACTCGGCAGCGTGCGTGTTAGTTGGAGAGTGACCACTGACCTAAAGGAGAGCGAAATGCCCATCTACACAAAAGCACCAAAAGAAGTTCGCGAGCGATGCGACCGGATCATGGAGCAGTACCACGGTGACCTGCGCGACCACGGCGTAACAATCGATCTGCTATTTGCCGCAGCAGTCACCGACGATAACGGCGATGCCATAGGACCAGCACTCAAACTGCACGGCTACCAAGCGGCAGCGGTCGTCAAAGTGAACGCTTACAAACTCCGAGTGCTGGGTCATTCAGACGCCGAGATAACGATCGACGGCGATCGTTGGGACGAATGGAGTGATGAGGAAAAAGATTCGCTGATTGACCACGAGCTAGAGCATCTTGAACTCAAATACGACGGCGACGGTCTGCTGCAACGCGATGATCTAGACCGGCCTAAGTTGCGCCTGCGCCTCCACGATCATCAATTCGGCTGGTTCGATTCGATCGCACGTCGGCACGGCAAAGCCAGCGTCGAAGTGCAGCAGTACGAAGCGTTCAAGCAATCGCATCGCCAGTTGTGGATCAAGTTCGAAGACGACAAGCCGACTGTGCCAATTAAGAGCAAAGGCACGAGCCGCAAGGCCGCATCGTCGAGATAGACACACGAAGTTCGGCCCCCGGAGTGAGGCCGAAGGAATCCGCCCGGTGAACCAGGAGGGGGAGCCGGGCGTTTGGGAACAAAAGAATGTACCTAGTTATTCTTAGCTGCCAGATAGATGACCTGCCGGTGCGTATATTCGCAACGGAATTGGAAGCTCGTGCGTTCATTGATTCGCAGCCGGACCCAGATCAACAAAAGTCGCCGGAAGTCGAGCATGTTTGTGACGTATTTGACATCGATCGATCCGAGGCGTTTGGCTGGTCGTACCTGCAATTCGTCGACGGCAAACCGGCGCACCGCGAAATTGTGAAATGGTTTACCGACAAAGTAACATCCTAGCACCTGCACCGCCGATTCAGGAACAAAATCAATGCCGATCGATACCGAAGTGCGAAAGACTTGCGACGGATGCGGGCGCAGCGTTAAGTCGCGACTAGGCAAAGACGGTGAGACCGTTCTTTTGCCTCGCGGCTGGCGGCGCATCGGCGATCAATCGCTCTGCAACGATCAGCACAAAGGCGGCACCAAAGTGCAAGGCTGCATTAGCCGCCGCTACTATGTGCGTTCCTTCCGCGCGCAGATCGTTGGCGTGGACGAGTTCGAAAACGACGGTCGCACTTGGGAGGATTGCCGCAAGGCTCTTGCCGCTGCTGGACGCGATAGCGCACGGTTTGGCAACTGGGCCGTGCAGCAACTGTACGCGGCTGATCCAGCGGTTGGAATTCCCACAAGCGAATGGCCAAAAACAAAGGGGGGCAAACCGAAACTACCGACGTTGCCGGTAGTTAATCTCTACAGGCCAGAGCTATTCCCGAACATTTCCGGCGGCACGATCTCAGCGCTCGGCCAAATGGTTCGCGGCTGGTACACCGACAGACGCTACGAAGTGTTCATGTCGCTGGCTCGCTCAGTCGAAAGCTATCGCTTTGGCTTCCTCCCGGTCGAAGTGCGAGCCGCAGATTGGAAGTTGGCCGCAAAGGATGGCAAGTTTATCTTTCGTCGCGTGACGATTGGGCCGGGAAAAAGCTGGTCGCTGAAAGTTTATTGCGACACGCGCAACTTAGCGCATCTCAAGGCATGTGCGAACGGTTCGGCCGTGCCGCTGGCGCTCAAGATTGTACGCCGCTCCAAGCAGCCAATTCCCGGCACGAACGGCAAACCAACGAAAGCATGGTTTTGCCGCGTGTCTGTGCTGTTGCCGCGCACAGCCAGGCGGTCCTCGCACGTTGAAACCACGTTGACTCTCGGCCACGATGCGGAGTCGTTGCTGTACGGCACGCTCGAAGATGGCAGCGTGTTTGAGTTGCCGGGCACCGATCTGCGGAAGCTGATCGTTGGTGGTGACAAAGCGGACAAAAAGCGGCAAGTGGATTTATCCATTTACCGAGGAATCATGCCGAAGCGAAAGCTGGCACGCTGGAGCAAGGATCGCACAAGAGCGTGCGAGAATCGCAGCAGAAAGATCGATTACCTGGTCCACTGCGCGGCGGCGGCGCTCGTGCGTTGGTGCGTGTCGCGCCGCGTGACCAGTGTTGATTATGAAATCACAGACCGCGGCTTCGTGCCTCACTTCCCTTGGCGGAAGTTGCGAGATTACATCGCCTGTGGCTTAGAGGCTGCGGGAATTGGACTACACGTTGTCGGGGTGGATTCCACCGACGACGCGAGTGAATTGGAAATGGAATCAGTGGCTCTTGCCGAGCCAGAGCGTGACACGGAATGAGATCGCATGGCCGACCATTTACGTCACCACAAGCGTCACCGTTTGGTGGGAAAGTCCAACAGAGGCAATGCCGCGCGTTGGAGCCGTTACTACGTTTCGCAGATCGCTGCGAGAGCCGAGGTGCTGCAAATGTACGGTGAGTCGCTCGCGACTGTTACCGCGCTGGAGTTTACGAAAAATCTGTCGTTGGTTCGCGGCATAGTTTGTCGCGGCGGCAGATTGGTGCTCGCAATGTGGCCAGCAAGCCGTTGCACGGCAATAAGTTGCGCAACGACGGTTGCAGCGGCCCGCGAAACGTGGGGCGTGCGCAACCGCCCGGCATGTAAGCGACTGGCATTTGATCCGGTTGTTGCAGCGGCCCGCGAAACGTGGGGCGTGCGCAACCAGATTCGCGGCTCGACAATGGTGTCACCGATCCAGTTGCAGCGGCCCGCGAAACGTGGGGCGTGCGCAACGGGTCAGGTCGATACCAAGCTATCGGCGATCAAGCCGTTGCAGCGGCCCGCGAAACGTGGGGCGTGCGCAACCACCAGCGCGCAAATATCGTCCGTCGTATGCGGTTCGTTGCAGCGGCCCGCGAAACGTGGGGCGTGCGCAACCACGGATAGGTCGTCAAACGAAAGGAAAAACCATGTTGTTATTAACAGTAGTGCGGCTCAGGCCGCTAGAACCAAGGCACGGATATTCGTGCTCGTGCGAATCGTGCGAACGCTGCGAAACACCTTCCACCGTGCTGCCAGACTACGGGAGTATTTACGTGGACGAAAAGTACGCGGCTAGTACAAGCCTCACGGTAGGCGCGTTTGTTGGTGTGGCTGCGATTATTGGCGCTGGGTTCGTGGCGTTGGTGGTGAGTGTGTTGGCGAGGAACTGATCATGGACAACGAAAGCGAAACAAACGAGTGTCCGAATCGATGGACCGGTCCAGGTCCGCACTTGTGGAGTGTGCCGCGCGAACACGGCTGGCAATCGTGTTTGTTTTGCGGTGAGCGGCGGAAGTGTGAGATTGTTGAGCAGCCACGCGAGCGCCACCACCCCGACGACTGGAACAACTAACAGGAGCGTAGCGATGAGCGCGGAAGAAACGAAGTTTGGTACGCCGTGGCGAATTGAAACTAACAGGGACGGCGACACCGAGATAAGAGACGCGAACGGTGGATCGCTGCTAGGCGACATGCAATATTACCCGTGGGTGCCGGACAAAGAAACGCTGGCGTATATCGTTCGCTGCGTGAACTCCCACACAAAACTACTGGAGGCGTGCGAGGCGGCAAAAGAATTAGATATTACGTGTTACCAATATAGCCACGCTACAAGCCAAGCGGAGCGCAACAGATTCTCGAAGGAAATCCAGGCTATCAAAGAGCAGATATTCGCCGCCGTCGCTGCAGCGCGGGAGGAGGAGTGATGATCCTCGGCGACCTTTTCGGCGCAGAGTCACCGGACCCGTTTGTAGACGCGATCGAATACCACCGGTGGTTTGAGGCGAACAAGTGTCCGTGCTGCGACGGAAAGGGTTGGCGGCTGCACAACACGAGGCTTGGCAACCCGATCGAACACGAGTGCCAGTGCTGCCAAGGGGGCGGCATGAGAGATGGGGAATGGCAGTGCGAAGGTTTTCACGACGAGGAATTTTAGTCACACGGGGAGAACTGGATGGTTGTGGACGAAGGAAAAATACTTGCCCGTAAGTCTGCACGTGATTCGGCTAGCGAAATAATACAGCTATTAGAATGGCCAGATGGCTACGGTGCCGACTTTGCCGAGGCGTTCCTTGAGGCGCTGCGGTCGAAGCTGCCAAAGAGAAGGACCACAGAACCAACGCCAGAAAAGCCACAGCCAATTGCACGGCTGGGAGCTACAGTGATGCCATTTGGCGCTCACCAAGGCAAGTCATTCGATGAGGTGCCGCTTGAATATCTCGATTGGTTATGCGGCACGCAGGAGAGTTTCCACCAAGCTTTGAAGGCGTATCTGAAACACCCAGAATTGATAAGCCGTAGAGGCGTTTAACCAAGCCCGCCAAGCCGTGGCGATGGCGGGAGCCGCACAATTGAGGGCCGAAATGGAGTTGGTCGAAGGCATCCACTACGAAAAAATATCGTTCTGCCACCGAGAATTACTGACTATCGGGGGCGAGCGTTTTTATTGTTTTCTCGCGGCAAATGGTACGGTCGGACTGATTCGTCGCGCGCACCCCGAGGCGTTCGACGATGACTTGATTCGCACTGGGGAGGCGGAGCGAGCGAAGGGAGTGAGCGGCGAGAAGTTCGGCCGACGGAAAAAAAGAGTTGCAAGTCGGAAAAACGACGGGTAGTATTTATTGCTGACAAATCGACGGCCACCCGACTGAGGCCACAGAGCGTATCGCAAGGTCGCAAGTTTCATTCTTCCGAGAGTGAGGCTTGCGGCCTTTTTTTGTTGGTACACGCGGCGCGTCGCACGCCAACCAAGAGAGGTGAGTGATCCTAAACCCTGAAACCATGGCGACGCGCCGCTTTTAACAAACCCTTCGCAGTGCGGCGAACCCGACGGGTTGTGCAACTGACGGGAGGGGCATCCTATCCGAGAGTTTTACTTCCTAATCGCCGCACTGTTTTTAACTATGAAAACCATCATCGCATTGCTCGTGATTGTCGGAGTCTGTCATGGCGAATCTCAACGGCGGGACGATCTATCGCCCGCTTGCCCAAGCTGCGTGCGAGATTTTGGACGCGGACCTGCTACTGTTCCGTTCGCAAGGCGTCATCTCCAGTCTGATTCGCACGACGGGCAGAAGCGTGCATTCCCACGCGGCGAAAGCAAGTTGGCACCGCGACCGGCTGATGTGCTTGGAGTCGCGGGAGTTCAAGGGCGCACGAGCGGTGACACTGGAGAGCCAGGTCGAGAAGTTTCCGGGGCGGATCGATGTGTTTCGGGCGAATGCAAAAAACCGTTGGCCCGAGTACGACCGCGCGAAAGCGGACGCCTGGATGTGGTCGTTGACGGGTCGCGCTTACGGCTACAGCGCATTGATGGCCAGCGCGCTGATGCACCTTCCGTTTGTGCGGTGGAAGATCAAACCGCCAACGAACGACGATGTGAAAGACAACCGGCTGCCTTACTGCAGCGCAGCGTGCGCGATGGCGGACGATTACGGCGGCGGAATCGATGTAGTTCCGCACCTTGCAAATTGGGCCACTCACCCCGGCGACTTAGCGCGAAGTCTTTTCTACGAATACCTGTTTACGCTGGAGCCGTAGACCCACGTGAACATTCTGTTTTAGTGCGGAGGCGAAAGTGAAAGAAGCAATCACAACCATTGTTCTTTACTTCGCGGCTGTGCTCTGCGTTGACGCAAGCGCGCAGCAGCCGAGTTACTTTGCGCCAGTGGTCGTGAAATCGCCGATCCTCCAACAACCGTCAGCGCAACCAATTCACACGCAACAAGGTGTGTGGATGCCTTACCAGCGGCCTCTGTGGGTCGGCAACGCGTTGTTTGGGCCAGTTTGGATTTATCACCCCTACTGCCAGCCAACGGGGGCACGATGAAGCAGCTAGCCGCCATTCTCGTTGCCCTCTGCCTTTGCTCGATCGCCTTTGCTCAGGGCCAGAAGTTCGATAGTCGCGTTGTGTTCATGGACGGCGCAACTGGCTCATTCTTCAAGGTTGGCGAGCGTGTTTATCTCATATCGTGCGGCCATAAAACGGCCAGCACCAACGTAGCGGTCGGCGAGCGGTTGAAGTTCACGACCGCCGATGGCGTCACCAAAGCGGCCACGGTCGTAGCGGTCGATGCCGAAAGCGATTGCTCTATCTCGACATTCGAGGGCAGTCTATCCAGTGCGGTGAAGCCATTCACGCTGTCTCAAAAGCCACTGGCCGACCGCGATACGTTGTGGGTGATCGGCTTCCCGATGGGCCGCTACCGTGTTCGAACTGGGCAGTTTCAGCAAGATGGCCCGCATTTGTTTCTCTCAGGTGGTGCCACACCAGGGGAAAGCGGCGGGCCAATCGTCAATTCGGACGGCCAGCTAGTGGGCGTGCTTATCGGCGATGTAACCGGCTCAGGGCAGACCATCGCGTGTGGTCGCGGACCAATCGTCAATCTATGCAGCAAGTTGCCCGACTTCGACCCGATGCAAATGGCCTGCTTCCAAGGCGGTTGCCAAGGTGGAGTTTGCTATCCGCCTGCAAACAACGTGCGACCGCCACGGCCAACGAACCCGGTGATTGTCAATCAGCCGCCCGCGGTGCCCGCGGTAGCGTCGAAACCGTGTGAGTGCGCGCCCAAGTGGGAATCTCAATCGCAAGCGAATGTCAAAATTCAGGCCGATTTGGAAGCTGCACAATCGCGAGTTTCCAAGCTTGAAACCACGGTCAGCACCCAGCAAGCGACCATCCTAGCGATGCAGCAGAACTTCGAGGTGAAGATCGCGGAGTATCTGGCCAAGCATCCGAGCGGCGCGACCGTCGATGACGTGATGGCCGAGCTAAACAAGCGACCGCCACGAATTCGGATTGTTGATCCGCAAGGCAAGCACACAACTAAAGCCGTCGACGTACGCCACGGTTACATGACGGATTTGATTATCGACCAGCGTTATTCAACCCCGGCGCAGTGAGCGCCACAACCAAAGGAGCCTCTCATGGCAGCAGTACCCGCCGAAATCCACGAGCAGTCGTTAGCGCGACTGAGCGCGGCCGGCACGATCCACGCGGAACACGTTACCACGTATTCCAAGGTGTTGGATTTGAGCTACGAAATGGACCGCAAGATGGTCTCGCTTGTGCAGTCGCTTGGCGTTCGCGAAGTGACCAGCCAATCGGGCCAACTCGGCATTCCTAACGCCGCTCAAACCCACAACGTATCGAATCCCGCCTAATGGCAGATGATGCGCTACAAGCGGAGGTTAATCGCCTTCGTGCTGAAGTCGAATCCTACAAGCAGCGCGAGCTTGCGGACTTACGGTCCGCGCTCGCTGCTGCTAGGCAGGAATCGGCGGCATGGCAACAGGAAGCCCGCAGGCTATCGCAGCAAGCGAGCGTCGTGGTATCGGAATACCAACAAGAGATTGCGCGGCTTCGGTCGCAGATTGAAACCAAAGAGCAAGTCGCTAGGAGTTTGAGGCGTGCCGACACTTCAAGAAATTAGCGAGCAAGCAGCAGCAGCGCACGAGAAGTGTGTTCGCGAGTCGATGGCGATGGATTACGCCTACTTGGCAGATATGCACGACTTCGAGTCAACCGGGAAGCCTGGGAGTCGCCTGCATGGTTTTATCGAACAAAAGCACCAGGAGCTTATCGGTGGAATCAACGGCAACGGCTGAAGGGTTCACTGAACCCATCCCGGAAAGAAGCGATTACACGAAAGCCAAGCGGCATGTGTTTAATCGCCACTTGGCGCACGAGGCCGTCATGCTCGACGAGATGCAGAAAACTAAAGCCCGCGCTGCCCGGCTAGAGCGATTCGCAGCGACGGGCAACGTAGACGACCTTATGCCCTCGGAAGGCGAGGAAGAAATGGGAGTCAGTATCGGCAACGAAAACCATTGGCATATTCAAATGGCACAACCGCAAGCAACCGAGAGTAAAGCCGCAGCCGTGGCCGCTACCGTCGCCCGTGGCGGCTTTCATCGCTTCGTCCTGCCGCTGCTACTTGGCGGTGGAATGATCGCTGCCGGGGCGTGCGGCATGGCCATCTACAACTACTTTTTTGCCAAGCCGGAAGCGGTAACGACGATCAACCAGCCAGCCGGTCAGTTTGATTACAGCTACGGAATCGAGAGCAAGCCCTACTAATGAAACCCTCCCCCTCACGACTGGTGTTACTCTCAGCCGTGATAACGGCTGCGCTGGCGTGCATTGTCTCCCCTCTGTACGCCGCGCAGCCGACCCTTGGTTATGCCACACGAGCAGAGGTTGTTCGTGTTGTCGATGGCGATACCATCGAAGTACGCATAACTCATATCGTTCACGTTCGCTTGCTCGATTGCTGGGCACCGGAACTACGCAGCAAGAGCGACGGCGAAAAGCTCCGCGCCGAACTGGCCAAAAAACATGCCGAGCGATTAACCGTCAACCGGCATGGCGTGCTGTTCGTTCCCACGGATGGAGCCAGCCAGATAGGCGACGTTCTCACGTTCGGGCGCGTGCTGGGCCACTTCTACCCAGACGGCCATGACAAATCCCTTAGCGAAATGATGGTGGAATCTGGCTACGCCACGGAGGTGAAGCCGTGACACTACGCGCACCAGACTGGCAGAGCGCAGACGGCAGCGTGCGTTTATATCGCGCGGACTGCCTGGAAGTGCTGCCGTTGCTGGAGGCTGGGAGCGTGGATGCTGTGGTTACTGATCCACCGTATTCAAGTGGCGGCATGGTTCGCGGAGATCGGATGCAAGCGACACGCGACAAGTACCAAAACACCGATACGCAGCACGCACTGCAATCATTCACAGGCGATAACAGGGACCAGCGATCTTTTCTGTCTTGGTGCTCTTTGTGGCTCATTATGGCGAGAGCGTCCAGCAAACCTGGCGCAGTTATCTGCATGTTCACGGATTGGCGTCAACTCCCGACGATGACCGACGCCATACAGTGCGGTGGATGGATTTGGAGAAACATCGCAACTTGGTGGAAGCCGGGGATGCGCATGCAGCGAGGGAGGTTTAGTAGTTCTGCTGAGTACGTCGTTTATGGAACAAATGGGCCGCATGAATCAGATGGAGAATGCAGCCAGCAGAACGTGATTAAGTGCGCGACCATGCCAACCGCGAAGCGAGATCACCAATCGGAGAAGCCTATCGAGGTTATGGAGTGGGTGGTGGGAGTATCCCGTCCAGCGTCAACCGTTCTTGACCCCTTCATGGGCAGCGGCACAACCGGCGTAGCGTGCGTCAAGACTGGCCGCAAGTTCATCGGCATCGAGCTAGACCAGGGCTATTTCGACATTGCCGTCAAGCGAATCAAAAAGGCGATTGCCGAGCAAAAGGAAATGCTACCGATGGAGGTGGGCGCATGAGCATCCACCTACTAGCCGTTGGCTCCAACTACGAAGGCGAATCGTGTGAGCTTCCAGATTGCATCCTGGATGTACTCAACGTCGCCACTGCCTTTGAACCATTCGTGGCATCGGCTAAGTGCCTAATCGGCAACAAATCCACACGCCGCGGTACTCTCTCTGCCGTTCGCAAGTTCCTCGATGGCTTACGCAAGGGCGACTTGGGTTTGCTTTACTTCTCTGGCCACGGCACCACGGACAAGGTGCAAGGGAAAGAGATTCAAGCGACCGTCTGCCACGACCTCAACCTGATTTACGAAACGGAATGGCGTGCTGAACTGATGCGCCGCGAGCAAGGGTCGATGTTGGCCATGCTGGTTGACTGTTGCTATTCGGGCGGCCTGCCACGAGGGAAGCGAGGTCGCACTGTCTCTATCCGCAACGTGTTCCGTCACGACGTTGAGTGGCCCACACGCGAGCAGAAGCGGCCCAACTCTGTCTACACGGCGTGTCGTGCTGGTGAAGTTGCCTACAGCACTGGCAATGGCGGCGCGATGACGAACGCCTTCCTGGAAGAGTTCGAGACTCGCCACACCAACACGACGCTGCAATCACTGTTCAATCGCGTCAAGAAACACCTGCCGAACGCGGACTATCCGCAGCACCCTACGGCTTACCTCGATTCGACGATGAAGCGACGGACGCTCAAGAGATTTGCGGGGGCTGCATGACGGGCCACGAGCACAAACCTGTTATCCGTGAAATCGACCGCTGGGAAGTGGAGTTGAAGCAACTTGGAATCACCGAATGGAAAGCCATCGCGTGCAACCGCTGTGGCTATCACGAGTTTGCAACCGGGATCGATCAGGAATCAACGCTAAGGAAATTGGCTAACAAACTAGGAATCAGCGCCTGTGCGGCGATTGAGGCTTTTAGGTAAGGGCTCCGAATGGAATGACGCTCCAGAAAACAGAGAACGGAACCACATCACTCAGCGCGGGCAGTTGGGTGGGATTAGTGATTACGGTTGTGCTGTCGCTAGGCGGTCAAGCGTTCCTGTTTCATGGGCGTGTGGTGACGCTAGAGGCCAATCGCATCATGGATTCAGAGCGGATCAATAGTTTGGAGATTCGCATGGATGCGACTCGCAGGGAAATCTTGGACGAATTGCGTGCGATTCGAGCGGAGCTAAAGAGCAAATGACCACCCCCGGCGCACAACTCGACGAGCAGATTGCTTCGCTACAACGCGAGACAAGCGAGCTCCGCGTGCAGGTTCCTGCCGATGAGCAGCGACCCGGCATGTTGGATGCGGTGCG
Organism: uncultured Roseivirgaceae bacterium; assembly: GCA_964398945.1. Classification (GTDB taxonomy): domain Bacteria; phylum Bacteroidota; class Bacteroidia; order Cytophagales; family Cyclobacteriaceae; genus JBGTGG01. The sequence goes on from CAYNOT010000025.1 coordinate 36,040, forward strand.
AGACTTGGGCCTCGTCCCCGACGATCCGACCGTTGATAACGGCGCGATCCTCACCGAGGCGATTCGCACCGGCAAAGTCAACGGCACAGTTTACTTTCCAGGCGGTGCGTATTACGCGAAAAGCACTGCCAACGATTGTAGTAAGACTGGAATTGCCTTCCTTGGCCAAGGTCTCGCGACTTGGGATGAACACAAAGGTAATTACATCCACCAAAGCACTAAGCTTCCACAGCGATTAGGCAACGCCTCCGTTCGGTGGGTATACGAAGGCCCAACAGACCAACCGGCCTGGAAAATCACCGGCAACGGCACGCGCATTGTCGGCATCAACGTGTGGCGAGGCTGGAATCGAACCACGCTTGAAAAAGCGGGCACAGTCGGCGTTGAATTCAACCATGCCGGTGCCCAAAACGGGCAGTGGGTTGTAGACCACCTGGCGGTCTGCGGCTTCGATGTTGGATTTTTGTTCGCTGGCGGCGATCAAGTTGATGTAAGCAACTTCGGCTTACTCGTTTTCATCAGCAACAAGACTGACATCAAGAGCGTCAATAAGCAATCGACTTGTATGAATTTCAGTCACATCAAAAGTTACGGGCCAGGCGAAAGAGTTTTTGAAATCTCCGCCGGCGGGAGTTGGCTCGTCGGCCAGATAGACCTTACATCTAAAAGGACTGTGTTCGACTTCTCTCGCACCGCCAGCAACTCCGCGTCTTACACGGTGAATTTCTTAAAAGCCGACAACGCCGCCGCCGGCTGGCGACTCGTGCGGCACACAGGACCGGGACCGGTGTGTTTGCGCGTGCTGAGCGGCGAGATCGGCAACAATGCCACGCCGGCGGCGGATTGGATCGACGTACCGGCACTTCCGCCATACAAGCGGCTGGTCGAAGCAACTTTGTGGCCGATGGGGCCGACCGTGGTGGGGGGCTATTAGCAGTGAGTTTCCCTGCATTCACAAAACTCGGCAGCAAGTTCAGCGATCCTACGTGGCTGACAACGCTCAGTAGCAAGATCATGTTCCCGCGTGTGTTCGATAACGATGCGCATCGCGCTGCACTGCCTGGCTTACCTGCATCGGCATTCTCTTGCATCTATAGTTCGGACCATTCGTCAGGCACCGGCTATTGGGGCCGCGTGGATTTCGACGACATCGAAGGAACGTGGACCGACGCTGGGCAAGTGTTTTCGGGTGCGAATCAACTGGAGGCTGTGCATCCAGTGTTCGATCACGTGCACGGGGGGCGGGTGCTCGTCTACGCCCACCATGGCGCAACAAACGGAGCCACTTACAACGATCAATCCCAGCGGGTGTTTACCACTACCGACTTGAGCAATTTCACATTGCTCAATGGTAATCCGCTTGATTACGGGAACCATACTGGTTACCAACAGGTGTTCGAGCGGGATGGTCGATTCGTAAACCTGCATTGCATCAGTGGCGCTGAGGTGTGGCAAGCCGGACGAAGTTTCTCAGACGACGGCGAAACTTACACGTTTGATCGTAAGTGGCTCCAATCGCCAACGCATGTAGTTGGTTCTGGCTACTGCTGCCAAGGATGCCCGTTTGTTTTTAAGTGGGCCGACCAATGGTATTGGATCACCACTCGCGCAACACGTCCAAGATCATCGGCGGGTGCGAATGTCGCCGTCATCGCCATCCCGATTGACTGGGAAACCCTGCGCCCCATCGGCGGTTATTACACGCTGCTAGAAGTAAGCGGTACAACCACTGATCCCGATTATCGGCTTCGTAACGAAGTCGCAATGTACGAGATTGGCGATGACATCTATCTCGTTTACATGGGCAATACCAACGCTGGTGTGCAGCACGTATGCTTGGCAAAAGCCAACGGCAGCGAAGCATCGTACACAGCGCCAGCGTTTCCAATCGCGTGGAATGGCCGACTTTCCACGCCGCCGAAACGCACGGCGCTAATCGACTGGGACGCGGCCAACGACGCGATGCCGTCGTCTCTGGCTGTCAATGTGGTAAATGGCACCAATGCAAGTTCGCAAAGCGCTGGCAATTATTACGAGTTTGCTTCCGGCAGCGGCACCACGGACCTGCGATTGCAACAGTCCAGCGCGATCGACATCAATGGCTACGATGTCGTTGAATGGACGCTTCGCGACCTAAGGTTAAGCACCGATTCAGCCGGTTCCGCATTTCAGTGGGGGATCATTGATTCGTGGGCCAACCAAGACGGCTTATTGTTTAACGGGTCCAACGACGTGAGCTACGAAGGGGGCCGCGCACGCGTCTTTATAAACCACTCCAATACGGGATTCCTCAACGAGGCAACTTACAACTGGCGAGTATTCGGCGTATCCAACAACATCCGAAGCTATTGGCGCACGATCGGGATTGACTTGACGTTTCGGATTCTTCCGGCCGCGAAGAAAGCCCTGATTTTGATCGATGGCCACGTAACGTACACGGCTGATTTAAGTGACCTGTCATCGATTCCGAGTGTGTTGTTCATGCCTCGGCTGATAGCTCAGGATTCGTACATGCGATTCAGCAGGTTTTCGATTTACACCCACGGGCCAGGCACGGCAGCGTTGCCGTCAATCAACAGCGGCCTTATTTCGGGGGCTCGATAAATGGACATTGTGATTGGCTCAACGGTTGTCGCGGAATTCACGGTTCGCAATGCGAATCTTGAATTGCAGGATGCGGACACGCTACCAACCGGCGCGCTGCGCGTGAACGGCAGCAGTGATGAAACCGTAGTCACAGTCACCAAGATTGCTATCGGTCATTACCAGGCAACGTTCACCGCGCCGGGTGGGTGGACTGTAAATCATTACGTGATTCTGACGGTAACGGCCACCGTGGACGGCCTTACAGATAAGCAACCGATTGCGTCGGGTGTAGTGCGCGCGGTCGTGCCGGTAGCTAACGCCACTCAACTTGGAGGCGACTCGCAATCACTGCTCGACCTCAAGGACTTCGCGGACACTGGCTACGACCCCTCAACGCACTCTGTAGGGATGGTGCAAGGCGTTGCGGAGGTCTACGAATTCGCGCCCGAATCCATCCAGATAGGCACATTTGCAGATGGCGCGATTACCGAAGCGGCAATCGCTGACAGCGCGATTACCTGGGGCAAGATCGCGGACAACGCAATCTCCGCAGCAAAAATTGCAAATGGCACGATATCTGTAGATAAGATCGCTAACGGCGCTATAACCTCGGATAAAGCTCCGAACCTTGATGCTGCGATTAGCACACGAGCCGCGCCGGATGACATCCCGCTGCCCTCCGACAACGCGGCGGCTGTGGCAGCGCAAGAAGACATCGCTGCTGCACTGACCACGATCGAAACCAATCTTGATGCCAAGGTGAGCGAGGTCGAGGGGGGTGGGGGAGGAGGCGTGCTAGTCAATGTCGATAACACGGAGGTGGTGCAATCGAGAGTCGTCAAGCTCGGTTCGCGCGCTGATGGCGTAACGATCTGCTACCCACCGATCAGGCCTCGCAAGGGCGAAACGCTGCCTTGGTGGATCGATACACGCGACATTGCGGGCGGACGATGGCTGAGTAGCGCGAGTTACGTGAGCACGAGTGACGCCGAAGCTGCGGACGTGGTTAAGGATGGAGGCAATCCAAGAGTCGGTGTTAATCAACACTACGCTGTTGTTTGGATCAATCCTATTTGGAGCGGCGACGATCACGATAAGGCCGAGATCAAGCTAACACTCACACCGCAAGGTGGGCAAGCAATCAAAGCTGTGATGGTGGTTGAGAGACCAAAGGATGATGTGGAGTGATGGGGCGTACAGTATACACCCATGCACTGTAACCAATCCCAAACTGAGAACAACGACTTACGTCAACGACATGCGAAAAATGGCCGTGAAAACGCATCAAAAAACACCTTGTTTTGTAGGGTTTGCGAATAGGTTCTTCCGGAGGGGGTGGGGAACGGGCCTGCGTCCAGCACATCGACGGACTTTTTTTCGTGCGCCGCATTTTGAAGCAGTCGTAGTAGTAGGACTCAGCCATTGAAGAATTGCAATTCAAGCCGAATTCTCCGGCGTGGTGCAGGCTTGACCACCTGCGCGAAGCGCTTGGGTACGCTGAACAATCCGGGATCGACAAGTGCCGTAAAAAGATTGGCAAGCGTTACGAGCACTTCGAAAAGAACGGCACTCACCGAGGCCTGTGGTTCTATTTGCCGGGCTGGTTGCCTGAGTGGTCAGACGCGCGGAAAAAGACGGATTCCGAATCGAAGCCGTCGGACGAATCGGGAGAACTTCGCGGCAAGAAAAAGCAAGAGTACTACGAAGGTGAAATGGCGGAGGCGAAGTATCGCGCACTCATCCGCGAATTGGTTCCCGCGAAAGAAATCGAATCGGCATTCGAGGACATTGCAGCGGAGCTTAAAGCGGCGCTAACGGTAGTGCAGAGAATGCACCCGTCATCGGCGGAACGATTTATGGTGGCATTGGAAAGTGCCACTGAGAAGATCAACAGTCGATTTGGTCAACATGGCAACAATGGTAACGGCCACACTAACGCACACTCCGAAGTTGCACGAGCTAAGCGTTCGGCTAATCGAAAGGATAAGGCCAAAGCGTCCGCGAAGCCTGCGCGAATTCGCAGAGCAGGAAGTCGTAATACCAACGGGCGAGCATAAAGATTGTCCGTTCAGAATCGAGCGACAGCCGTTTACAGGTGTTTTGTTCGACGAGATCGATAGCGATAGTTGGCCAACCGTTGTCATCACCGGTCCGAGTCAGTCGAGTAAATCGCTTTGTGGATTCTCCATACCAGCGCTTCGCACTATCTGCGAGTATGGCGAGAATGCTGGCCTAGCATGCCCCGAAGCTGACTTGCATGCTAAGCGGTGGAAGATCGATCTACAGCCGGTGCTTGAGGCATCACCTCGATTGCGACGGTTCATTCCGCAAGCGGGTAGCGGTAGCCGGCGCGGTGACGTGAAGGACAAGATCGAGTTTTCACACGGCCCGCAAATGCTGCTGTTTACACGCGGCGGCAAAGACACGAACAAAGCAGCCGTTACACTTCGCTGGATGTTCGTTACCGAGGCAGCGGGCTGGTCTGGCAAGAGCGAAACCAGCAAGGAAGGTGGATTGATTGCCCAGCTTCGTGCGCGATTGCGTGGATTTGGAATCGACCGGCAGCGCTTCATCATCGAAGGCACGGTAACAGATGAGGAAGATTACCCGTGGCGGCTGCGCGGCAGTGATGACGATGACGTGCCAATCAGCACGCGATCGAAGTTGGTTGTTCCGTGCCCGCATTGCGATGCGTGGATTGCGCCCGAGCGTCCACAACTCAAAGGGTGGCAGCAATCGCGAACGGATCGCGAAGCGGCGGACTTGGCTTATTGGGAATGCCCGACGTGCGAGGGCCGAATCACCGAAGAGCAACGAAAGAGCGCGAACCAAAATATACGCATCCTGCATCACGGGCAGACGATTGATAAAAGAGGCGTGATTCGTGGTGAAGTTCCCAATGTATTTACGCTTTGGTTTCGTTGGACCCAGTTTAATAATTTGCTCGTTCCAGTTGGTAACATCGCCGTCGATGAGTGGCTTGCGGCGCAGAAGGAAAGAGGCTCGCAGGAACACGACGACGCGGAGCGGGAGCTTTGCCAGTTCGGACACTGCATCCCGTTTCGTTCGACTCTGGCGGAAAGCGAACCGCTCAACCCTAAGATTGTCAGCCGGCGGCGGAGTGAATGGCCGCGTAACGTGCTACCGCCAGACACGACACACGTAGTAGCGGCGGTGGACCCTGGCAAGTGGACGGCATGGTGGATCGTTCTGGCGGCGCGTGCGAACGGCGTTATCTACGTTCCAGCTTACGGCAACTTCAACCCCTGCGCTTCCGAGGAAGATGATGTTGAGTCGCATCTAAGAGCATCGTTGCATCAAATCATCGACGACACTTTCGAGGTTGGTTTCGATCAGGCTGGCAAGGTGGCGCTGCGCGCTGTTGATTCAGCGTGGTTCGATCGCGGGTGGATGAAGGATCAAGTTTGCGACGTGGTTCGCGCGTATGGAAATCTTCGTGACAACCGCTACAAGGCAGCTAAGGGTTTCGGTCAGACTTCTAAGCGGATCGGTAAGGCTGGTTCTGTTGGTGTCGGCTACCGGCATCCCGAGAAGCGAACGGAGAAAATAATTCATATCGGTACTCGCTGGCACGCGAAGATCGACGTTCAAGATAAGCTGCTGAAATTCAACTTCGACGCGGACTACTGGAAACTGTGGGTGCAAGAGCGCTTGCGTGTGGAGAAGGGCTGCAAGGGATCGCTCGAGTTCTTTCGCGCGGACTCCGCTAACGAACACACACAATTCGCACACCATCTGTGTAGCGAACAATTAGAAACAACTTGGGAGCCATTGAAGGGGCTCGTTAAAAAGTGGGTGAAACGTGGGCGAAATCACTGGCTTGACTGTGCGGCGATGGCGGCGGCGGCCCTCGACTACAAAGGTTTCAAACTATCAGACATCCCGGACCCCGAGCCAAGCGAAGACGACAACTGGTACGCGAGGATGCGTGGTGCAGAATAGTCGGTCAACAACTGCAACGCCTGATTGTCCGCACTGTGGTTGCAATGCTACGGAGTTAGTCGAAGCAGGGAAGCGTTATGGCCGTCCGTTCGCAATGTATGAGTGTGACTATTGCAATCGCACATTCTCTGGTGGATCGTCACCATCTCTTAGCGTGGCCCCGGCCTACCGTGTCCCTTTTCCTGTCCTGAAATGTCCAAGGTGTAGCTCGAAAGATATCAGCACGCGCTCGAGTCCAACAAAGAAGGCAGGCGCACGAACACGAGTTCGCTACCACGACTGTCGGGGTTGCCATTATTTGTTCAGCACCTACGAAGAGTAGCCATGCAAATCGACACGGTCCTATTCCCCTCGGTAAAAGGTGGCGACGACTACGCACGGCTAGCCGCAGTGCTGCAAGAGTCGGCGCGCGTTCACTGCCCCGGCGTAGATTTCACGTTGCATCATGCGCCATCGGTAACGGATGAAATCATGGCAGTCGGAAGGCGACGGCAATGGCTGTTCCAGCGCAACGCCATGAAAACCTTCATGCACAACCAGATCGTACAGTCTGCAAAATGCGGTGAGGCAATATGCCTGATGGATTGTGACACCATGATTTTGCGCGATCTATCCCTTGTGTGGTGGAGTAAGTTCGACTTTGCGTATACGGTGAAATCGCCTAACTCCGGCTACGTTTGTAATAGCGGCGTGGTGTTTGTGCGCGTGTCTGAAAGAACGAAAGAGTTCTACAGCGCATGGTGGCAGACAGTTCTGCGGATGCTTAGTGATGAAGCGTTTCACAAGAAATGGAAAGAGAAATGGGGCGGAATCAACCAAGCGGCGCTAGGGTGGATTCTTGAGAATCATAACGGAACATCGGGCGGAGTGCATGTTAAAGAGTTAAAGACTGCCGAATGGAACGCCTGTAAACACGACTGGCCTACCGCGTTAGATAAGGCACACGTAGTTCACATTTTGGAGCCGTTGAAACGGTGCTGTTTGCAGGGCATCGCAACTAGCGATCCCGTGCAGAACATTGCCAACGTGTGGCATCGGTTCGAGAAATTAGCGAAAGAGAGAGCAGCATGAATGGGCTTGGTAGGCTAGCGGAAATTGAATCGCATCCACGCTGGCCGCTTACCGATGATCAGATGGCCGAGCTATCCGCCTATTTCGATCAGGCCGCGCTTAACAGCGTTGCGGGTCTGCGGGATTTACTATCGCACGTTATCGCAGAAGGCGGCGAGTTAACCAGCGTGGTAGAGGTGGGCTGCTACGAAGGGGTGTCTACGGAGTGCATTGCACTTCATTGCATGTCGGGCACCCTCACGGCAATAGATCCGTGGCATGGTGTGTTCGATGTGAAAGACAAATTCGACACGCGGATGGCTGGCTACTCGAATGTTCGCATCTTGCGCGAAGCAAGCCCCGGTGCCGCTAAGCATTTCCCCGATGGTTCGCTCGATTTGGTCTATATCGATGGAATGCACACACGAACAGAGGTCGAGGCCGATATTCGGGCCTGGCTTTCGAAGATTCGGAATGGCGGCTGGATCGCCGGACACGACTACGTGGACTACCGCGATTCAAGGGCGACAAATTACATCCAGGTAATTCCAGCGGTGCGGGCGACGATCGGGGAGCCAGACAGTGTGTTCACAGATAGCTCATGGCTCAAGAGGGTGAAACGATGATTCAGGCGGTGACGGTGTGTCTCGATTATGGTGACTTCCTGGCGGAGACGTTGCCACTATTAGCAAAGCGCGTTGATCGCGTTGTTGTTGTCACAGCGGAACGCGACGAGCAAACTCGCGAGGTAGTTAGCAGGGTACCTAATGCAGAGTGCGTGCTTACCGATGTATTTTGTCGTGGCGGCGCGATATTTCGCAAAGGTGCTGCAATTAACGAAGGGCTGGAACGGCTGGATCGCAAGGGCTGGTTGTTGCATGTTGATGCGGACATTGCCGTACTGGATGATCTATTCGGCATTGTTAATGGCCTGGCCCGCAACGCAATCTACGGTTGCGAGCGGCGCAGTTTGCGGGGGCGTGAATTGTGGAATCATTTGATTCGCGGGCAGTCTTTGCCGCAACATGCCGCGCCGATCATTAAACCGAAAGCAAGGAACATCACGCCGCTGGGGTTCTTTCAGTTGTGGCATAGCTTGTGTTGGCGGGAATATCCAGAAAACTCAATCGACGCGAGCAAGGATGATATGGCATTCGCGAAGCAATGGAGTCGCCGTATGTTGATTCCTGGCTATGGCGTCTACCATTTGGAATCGTCCAACCATGCCGCACGCGCTAACTGGAGGGGGCGTGTCACTCAACAATTCTAGACTCCACAGCGGATTCCTGACGGCTGCCGATTCTCGATTCTTTCCGGCGGTAATGGCTAGCGCAATGTCTACCGTTGCGCAAGCGATACCATACGTTGTGGTAAATCACGGCCTAACTGAAGAGCAAGTACAATTGCTTGAAAAGTGGGAGGTCGAGGTGATTCCTGATGGGGAGTCGCTTAGTAGGAGCCTCAGCGAAATTGCGTCCAGCCACCGTACTGGCTTGGAGATTGCGTACCGTGCTTGGCACAAGCCTCTAGTCTGCGAACGATCGCCGTTTGATTTTACCGTGTGGGTCGATGCCGATGCAGTGATTCTTGACGACGCTAGAGAGGTGGTTGATTGTGCCCGTTCGTTTGTTACTAGAGATCATTTTGTGAATGATAAATGGTGTAAGGAAAGCTACCGGTCAATCGTTGAATCTATCTGCGGGGAGTTGCCCGAGAGATTTGCAGAAGTACGCCGCATCAATGCGGGGGTGTTTGGGTTCTGGAAGGGCGACAAGTGGCTGGCCGAATGGCGCGAACTGTGCCAGCGTGTGATTGAGTCGCCCGAGCTAATTCGCCAATGCGACTGCATGGACCAGTCCGTACTTGTCGCATTGCTTTCGCGTTCGCCAGAAATCGAACTACCAATAGTCGAGAATTCAGCGTGGAACCAACCGGCGGATTACCTAATGAATACCCGCCGCGCATCGCGGCTGGCTTGCAGTAGCAACCCCGTAGAACTTCTCCAGCAGGCCAAGAAACGCCACCCAGACGCGCGCATTGTGCATTGGATGGGCACGCCGAAGCCGTGGATGCTTGGTGAATAAATTTCCAAGTGCTTTACACCTGGTGTAAAGCCCCTCATCGAAAGCTGCCAAATCTCTTCTACGATTTGGTTATGAGCCTTGCCGAGATGTTTGTTGCCGACCGTCAAGCAGCCTATTTGGCTGAGCGCGACGGCAATTACGGCGAGGCGTTACGCATCTATCGCGCGATTGAAGGCTACCTAGCCACGACTCCCGACCAAGAGCGGGACGGCAATAGTCAAAGCTGGCGAAGTGATATTGCCCAGCACATCGCCCGACTAGAGCGATTGGTTCGCGGAGCGCAAGGCATCGTCGCGAACAAGATCGAATATCAGCGTCCGGGGCTTTGCCACAGGTCATGAAAGTTACCAGTCGAACACGCCAGTTGCTAGATAAGCGTCGCGCATCGCGTAAGCGGCATCTGCGCGAAGCGGTACAGCGTGATCCGGCAATGGTTCGCGAGGATCGCGATTCATGGCGCGCTCGCCGCTGGGATGCCGCTGATACCAACCGGCTGAACAAAGCTCATTGGCAAGGCGCTTACGGGCGAACGATCAATGAAGATTTGCTTGATCGCTTGGAAACATTGCGGATTCGTAGCGAATACGAGATTGCTAACGATCCGATCCTTGAAGGCGTGGTTAGCACGTTCGCGAACGATGTAGCGCCGGCCGCCCCGCGCGTGCAGGTGCAAAGCGACAGCGAA
>CAYNOT010000026.1:0-46313 GCA_964398945.1 uncultured Roseivirgaceae bacterium
CCGATAAAAAGCTATCTAAACATTATGCACCATAATTATATTGTTACAACACTAGTCACCAGTATCCAGTATCCAGTATCCAGTATCTAGCGTCTAGTCTCCAGTATCTGATATCCAGCATCCAGTTCAGATGGCAAATGAATAATAACCTCCTTTTTCCTTGAATTTGTCTGTAAAAATTTAAAAATTACAGATAAACCAAACTCGCAACACGTATATGAACATCTTCAATAACCCTAATCGTATCCCTGAAAGTTATGGCCTTCGTATAGCTGGTGGACTAATTGCATATTTTTTAGTGATGAACCTGATCGGCCTTACGCATTACGTTGAGCTTCGTCTTGTAAATATCGCCATTATTATTCCGGGTATTTATTATGCGCTTAAGCGTTTTAGGAGCGCGCATCAAGATCACCTTAATTATTTCAGAGCATTGATAACAGGTGTTGCCACTGCTTCTTTTGGTTCTTTAGTTTTCGCATTGTTCCTTTTTATTTGGATGAAATCGGATGTGGAGTTGATGCAAGCCATTAAAGACAATGAACCGATGGGCCAATATTTGAATCCATACATCGCCAGTTTTATTGTTGCATTGGAAGGTGTTTTTTCAGGATTGCTTTTCACTTTTATAATCATCAATTATGTGCCTACTGATGAGGTAAACGATCCGCAGGGATAAATTGCTTTATTTAAAAAGCCTGTGATCTGAAAATGTTTCAGATCACAGGCTTTTGTTTTTTTTGAGCGAATGGATTTTCCTTACCTTGCAACACAGGAATAAGTTACAACTATGCGATACGAAAGCTTGCCGAAATCATTGTTTGTTTCAAACCGGAAAAGATTAGTAAAAGAGCTAAAGCAAAATTCGGTTGCGGTGTTAAATGCAAATGACATCATGCCTACCAATGCGGACGGTACCATGAGGTTCCGCCAAAACAACGATTTGTTTTATCTTACCGGTGTGGATCAGGAAGAAACAAAGCTTCTTATCTGTCCGGGTTTTCCCGATAAAAAATTACGCGAAGTATTGTTCCTTCGCGAAACAAACGAATTGATTGCCACCTGGGAAGGCCATAAACTTACCAAAGAAGAAGCACGCAAAGCTACCGGGATTGAAACTGTAATGTGGCTGTCGGAATTCCCGCGTGTTTTCAATACGATGATGGTGATGGGTGGTGTCGAGCATGTGTATTTGAATACGAATGACCATTACCGTGCCGACATTCAAGTGGAGACACGTGATATGCGCTTCATTTCCTGGTGTAAGGAAAGGTATCCGCTGCATCGCTACGAGCGGTTGGCACCTGTCATGGGAAAACTAAGGACCATAAAGTCAGGGGAAGAAATAAAATTATTGAAGGAAGCCTGTGACATTACCGGGAAGGGGTTCAGAAGAATTTTAAAATTTGTGAAGCCCGGGGTAAAAGAGTATGAGATCGAAGCTGAATTCATGCACGAATTTTTACGAAATAAATCCCGAGGCTTTGCGTATGAACCCATCATTGCTTCGGGAGCCAATTCTTGCGTGCTGCATTATATCGATAATAGTAAACCGTGTAAAGAAGGGGATGTATTGTTGTTGGACGTAGGCGCAGAATATGCGAATTACAATGCGGATATGACGCGTACCATTCCGGTAAGCGGAAAATACACGAAGCGCCAGAAAGATGTATACAATTCGGTGTTGAAGGTGATGCGTTACGCAATGAAAATTATGAAGCCGGGTGTTGTATACTTTGATTACCACAAAGAGGTTCAGAAGGTAATGGAAAGTGAATTGGTGAAATTAAAATTGATCGATAAAACCGATATTAAAAATCAGCATCCCGATCGACCAGTATTTATGAAATATTTTATGCACGGTACAGGCCACATGTTGGGGTTGGATGTTCACGATATCGGTAACATGTACCAGAAAATGAAACCCGGTATGGTATGGACTATTGAGCCGGGAATTTATATCAAAGAAGAAGGGTTGGGGGTACGCATTGAAAACAATGTGGTGATCATGAAGAACGGATTGGTGGATTTAATGAAAAACATTCCGATTGAAGCGGAGGAGATTGAAGAGATTATGAATAGTTAGATGCTAGATACTGGTTTCTGGATACTGGATACTGGTTTCTGGATACTAGTGTCTAGTATCCAGAAACCAGTATCGAATATAAACAACAGCCCATGCGATTAAGAATCATTTTTACAACTACAATATTGGCACTTTCCTGGCTCGCTCAGGCCCACGAATTTTGGTTGCAGCCTGGGAAGTTTGTCTACGACATTGGTGAAAAGATTGAAATCAAATTGAAAGTAGGGGAGGGTTTCACTGGGGAAGCGTGGGATTTGTCGCATCATAAAATTGAAAACTTCACACTTTATAATAAAGCCGGGAAACAAGACCTTACAGCGACCGCAAACAGAGCAAAAAATAGCGCGATCGAATATTTGCTGAATCAACAAGGCACACAGGTTTTTACACTCGAAAGCAATAAAGCATTTATTGAATTGGATGCGGAGAAGTTTAACGAGTACTTAAAAGAAGACGGCCTTGATTATATCATTAAAGAGCGGGAGAAGAATGGGGAAAACGAAAAAGACGCGAAAGAATTTTACAGCAGGTATGCAAAGTTGCTTGTGCAGGTAGGGAAGGGAACGGATGATACATACAAGCTCAGGACCGGAATGGTGTTGGAAATTGTTCCGGATGCAAACCCGTATGCGATCACTTCCGGTGATTATTTGGGTTGCGTTGTTTATTATGAAGGAAAACCATTGCCACACACTCTAGTAAAAGTCTGGAGCCATATTGGCAATCGTATTTTCCTTCAAAACATTTATACGGAAGATGATGGAGCAATCAAATTCCCCATCAGCAACAAAGGCCCGTGGATGGTGAGTACCGTGAAGATGGTCAAATCAGAAAAGCCCGAAGTGGATTATGAAAGTATGTGGGCGAGTTTGGTTTTTGGAATAGAATAGAAGTTTATAATATGACGAAGATACACGCAGATCAAGCACCCGAACCGGTTGGTTCCTATCCGCACGCCAGGCGTGTTGGTAATTTATTGTTTCTTTCTGGTGTGGGGCCAAGAAAGAAAGGGTCAAAAGAAATTCCGGGTGTCACCTTAAATGACAAAGGAGAAATTGTTGCATACGACATTGAAATCCAATGCAAGTCAGTTTTTGAAAATGTTCGCATAATTTTGGAAGCCTCCGGTTCATCGTGGGAACAGTTGGTGGATGTAACGGTATTTCTTACCAACATGAAAGATGATTTTAAAACATTCAATAAAATCTACGCGGAGTACTTTAAAGAAAATCAACCATGCCGCACAACCGTGGAGGTAAATGCTTTACCCACGCCTATTGCCATTGAGTTAAAATGCATCGCGACCACGATTTAGGGATTAGTTGATTTTTGGATTAGATACTATTTTATAGTAAAGCATAAAAAGGTTAGAGTAATAAAGAGTTGGCACAGATGAAGAAATGAATTTACTGTGAGCAGTTATCAATAATGAAAGAGGAGATAAAAGATGATTTAACTTATAAAATAATCGGGTGTGCCATGAAAGTTCACTCCACTCTGGGAAATGGCTTTCAGGAAATTATATATCAACGAGCCTTGGCAATTGAACTTAGAAAAGCAAACCTCTCATTTGTGTCTGAACAGGAGATTCCTATCTATTATGACGATGAATGCATTGGTAAGCGAAGAGCCGATTTCCTGATTGAAGATGAGGTGATGGTGGAATTAAAAGCTGTCATTAGAATGGAAGATGCGCACTTGGCACAGGGATTAAATTATTTGGTCGCATATAAAATGGAAAAAGGATTGCTCATCAATTTCGGATCCGTAAGCCTTGAAGTAAAACGACTGCTGCATCCAAAGAAGCGACAATCCTGAAATCTGCTAATCCTTCAATCCCGATCCAAAGTCCGGATGCTTAGGTGGAGCCGGCACTGCTCTCGGATCAGCCTTCAATAATTCCTGTAAATGCTTTACAGCCGCTTCCAGTTGTTTGTCCTTTCCCATAAATGTTTCATGCGGAAGGTTGTCTATTTCTATGTCCGGAACAACGCCATGTCCTTCGATAAGCCACTCACGCTCCGGGCCATACACACCTGTCATCGGGGCGCGCGCCAATCCCCCATCGGTCAACCGGTTTTGTGACCCCAACCAAATCTCCCCACCCCACGTACGCGTACCGATTACTTTTCCCATCTCCAATCGTCTAAAGCCTTCTGCAAACGCTTCACCATCGGATGCGGTATTCTCATTCACCAGTACAACCATGTGGCCGCGGAAAGCATATTGCATGTTCCAGGTCGGATCACTGGCACGGTCCTTGAAATAGAACCAGGCTTTACGCAATAATTTTTCAAGAATAAAACTGTCGATGTTCCCACCCCGGTTAGAGCGCACATCAATGATCAATGCCGGTTTATCAAAGACCGGATAAAATTCGCGGTACCATTGTGAAATGTCACCGCTACCCATCGCACGAAGGTGTACATATCCGATTTGATCGTTGCCCAGCTTCTCCGTTTCCAACCTGCGGGAATATTCCCAATCGGAATAGCGCAGATTAGATTCACCTGTTGTTGGAGCAACAATGATTTCTTTTTTTGTGGAACCGGAAGTAATTCCCAAACGAACTTGATTTTTATTTTGGTTCCGTAACAAAGCATTCACATCCGGAACAGAAAGCGTCCCCACGCCATTGATGTGCGTGATGATATCACCAACCGAAACATCCACATCCGGTTGATCAAGTGGCGACAATTGATCCGGGTAATCGGGATCGGCCTGATAGATATAATCAATCCGATAACCACCTTTGTCTTGTGCGCGTGTTAGTCTTGCGCCAAGTGTAGCAATTGTAATTTTATCTTCGCCCTCACGCAAATCACCACCACGCACACTGGTATGAAGCGCTTCCAGTTCACCCACAAACCCACCGATCAGGTCGCTTAGTTCAGCGCGTGTGGTAATACGGTCCACCAACGGAAGATAGCGTTTGTACATTCCGTCCCAATCAACACCGTGCATATTCGGATCGTAGAAGTAATCGCGTTCCATTCGCCATGCATCCGTAAAGAGTTGTTTCCAATCTTCCTTCGGATCGATAGAGAACGACCAATTGCTTAAATTGACTTTGTCATCGCTAAGTTTTGAAACCGGACTGGTAGATGCATCCGTCACATAGATATCCTTTCCTTTGGTGATCAATAATTTTTTGCCGTTGCCGGATAATTCATATCCTCGTATATCTTCCACCAGTGTTGTTGGCTTAGGATTTTCGTTGGTGATTTTTACCGCCATGAGATGGCGCTTTGCATCCAATCCGGTTTCACGGGAGATAAAAAACAAACCTTTATCATTTACCGAAAGACTGCTATAATTTCCGGCAGGAATTGGAACTTCCTGAATACGCTGTTGGATTCCTTCTTTATCAATGACTACAGAAACTGCACCTGGTTCTTTTTTAGGATTGCTTTCGGGTGCCAATTCATCAACGGGTTTAAAGGGTGAGCGTAATCCTTTTCGCAATGCGATCTGATATATTTTTTCCTGTTTATCGAAATAAGGTTCCGGTTGACGAGGTCCCCAGGGGCTCCCCACCAGCGATTGAAAATTGCGGTCAGAGATAAAATAAATCCATTCACCATCGTGGCTCCAGCTAGCGCTGTAGCTGTTGGCCCGGTCGGTTGTTAACGCTATATAACTTCCTTTTGCCACATCATATAAATGGATCTGGTAAAAACTGTTTGCCGCACGTTGTGAAAAGGCCAGCCACTTGCTATCAGGCGACCAGGAAATACCTGCAATACCTTCTTGATTGGTAGAGATTTTTTTATTGGTTTTTGTCTCGGTGTTGAAAACCCACAGTTCATTATTGTTGTCAGTGAAGGCAATCAGTTTTCCATCCGGTGATGGGGCAGGATCGAAGCGGAGGATTTTTCCGTCTTTGGTTAACGAGGTATGCGCCCCGATTCCTGAAGTGGGGATTTTCACAAGTTCAAATTCCCCCGATTCATCGGAAAGTGTTACGAGTTCTTTACTATTTATAAAGATAGCATCGCGGTAACGAACACCTTCTTTGCGCGAAGCCTGGACAAACCTGCTTCCATTGGAAGGGGCAACAAAAATCCTTCCGCGTGCGGTAAGCACAACTTTTTCCCCGGAGGGGTCCAGATGAATTGAAGTAATGTATTCTTGCGGATTCTTCACCCACTTTTCGCGGAGTTGATCAAGGTCGGTAGCAAGTGTGATGTTGACCAACTGATCTTTGTTGGTAGCAATATCATACAGCCAGATGTCAGCACCGGAATGGTAAACAATTTTTCCATTCGCCAGTGATGCATAGCGGACATCAAATATTTTTTGTTGTGTATGTTGTTTTAAATCTTTTCCATCTTCTGTCATCGACCAGATGTTCATGATGCGATCGCGATCGGTAATGAAATAGATACGACCGTTCCACCACATGGGGTGATGGCTTTCGCCAGCATAATCAGTGGTGAGTTTTATCGCTTCATCAGTACCTTCAGTATATTTCCAAACCTGGCGTGCAGTACCACCTTTATAACGTTTCGTTACATTGCCATGATAGGATGGACGTACGAAATAGACTGTTTTGCCGGTGGCATCATAGGTGGCTTCGCTTGCTTGTTCCAACGGGACACGTGTTTTTGCTGAGTTGGCCGGATTGATTTTTACCAACTGATATTGTGGAAGTGTGGAGTAGTGGCGTGTTGCATAAACCAATTCACCTTGTGGTGTCCAGGTGGTAGCAACTGCGGATTCACCTTCGTATGTCCAGCGGGTTGGAAGGCCACCGGTGATGGGCATCGAATATACTTCCTGCGGCCCTTCGTAAGTAGCTGAAAATGCTACCGTTTTCCCGTCAGGTGAAACTGTTGGAAAAGATTCTTCCCCCGGATGTGCTGTTAGGCGTTGTGCGAGGCCACCATTGATAGAAACAGTCCACAGATCACTTTCAGCAGCAAAAATAATTTTGTCACCACTTAAAGCGGGGTATTGATAATATCCTTTTACACCTTGGGCGATTGAAAAAGAAGTGAAACAAGTGAATAGAAGTGTTGGTAAGAATACTTTCCAGAGGGTATTTGTAGCGTTCATTTCAGGCCTGATTTAAAATTACAGATAGCGGAATGTAATGAATTTGCTATCAGGAAAGAAACAGTAGAATTGTAGGGACTCGTATTTTTTGTTTGAATGGTTAGCAGGCGGATACAATCCTGCTCCGATATTCAGTATTTTCAGAGTTCACAGCTTGTACTCAGAACTTCTTTTTTTTGTCCAAAATTTTAGTATTTCTGGAGTTGTCATAACTTTTTTGAAGCCGCACTTGTGTAGCCCTTTCTTTAACTCCAGATCGCCAGTCCACAGTTTTCCTTTCAGGAATTTTGTTAGCGCGACAAAATCAGTATCGTCAATATCAATTTCTTTGGTTATGTTTTCAGAATCCTCCCAGACTTTTTGTGGGATGACTTCTTCATTTATGAAATGAATCTTAGTCAGTAGTGAGTCGAACGACTCTTCAAGCTGACGATCAGAAAGGCTCGAGATTTTCAAAAGTTTACCCCAATGTTTTTTGATTTCTGTCTTTAAATAGTGTGGACTGTAAAACTCAAAAACCCCCTGTGAATTAAAAATTATCTGGCCAAAGACGGTATTGGTTTTAATTAAAGCACTAAATACAATATTGGTGTCAATGACGATCTTCACTTAATAAACCGCTTTCGGTTTTTTTTCCACCAACCTTTTTTTACGTCCTTCGCAAGTTTGTCAACTTCATCTTGCTTTGCTTGGGAAGTATCCGTGGCTTCTTTATAAGCCAAATAAGTAATAAGATTGAGTAGCCCATCAGTATCAATGTAGGAGGGCAGCCTGATAATTACCTCATTTTTCGTTCTCTCGATTACCATTTTAAATACTTTAATCTAAAAAAATCCCTAAACCGCAAAACTCTCCCCACACCCGCAAGTACGCGAAGCATTCGGGTTTACAAATTGAAACCCTTTTCCGTTAAGGCCGTCAGAAAAATCAAGGGTTGTGCCCAATAAGTAAAGCAAGCTTTTTTTGTCGACCAATATTTTAATGCCTTTGTCTTCAAAGATCTGGTCGTTCGGATTGGTGGCATCGTCAAAATCAAGGTCGTACATCAAGCCGGAACAACCCCCGCCTTTTACCGATACACGGATGTTGTGATCCGAAGACTTTCCCTCTACTTTCTGCAATTGCAGTATTTGCTCTTTTGCTTTTTCTGTAACACTAATCATAATCAGGATATTGGATTCAGGACAACGCTAAAAACGGTAATTGTGTTCATATCCCGGCCATAATAAAGTTTTTGTAATGCATCCATTACATTGGCCGCCCTGAAATAAGAAGTGTGCAATTCTTTGTCGCTCTTGGCTACCCATTGGATGGTATAGGAATTTTCCTTCTCTTTCGTGTGACGAACATACTCCAGCATTTTTTTGAGGGTATCCACTTTTTCAGCGGCAGTAACCGACTGGAACAAAAAGGCCTGATTATGCTTTGGGTTGATGGTGATCAAATCCAATTTGACTTTTCCATCCACCTGCGAGAACTCAAAAATAAGGTCGCTGGTACGTACGCCCAGATGGTCTTTTATTTCCTGCTGGATGCGGGCTACTTCTACGTGGGTATCACTAAGGATTTCTGCCATGGTTTCTAATTCGGTTCAAAAACTTTAGATTTCATCCAAAAGTTTCGGACTTTGACGACTTATTTACAATAAGAAAAACAAAATTAAGGCATTTTAACCGTAATCCAACATGGAAAAACTTGAGCACATTGGAATTGCCGTAAAGGATTTGAAGTCTGCAAATGCATTGTTTGGCCAACTGTTAGGCCGTGAACATTATAAAATTGAAGAAGTTGAGTCGGAAGGTGTGCGGACTTCTTTCTTTGAAGTATCAGGGGTGAAAATTGAACTGTTGGAAGCCACCAATCCGGATTCGCCCATTGCAAAATTTATTGAGAAGCGCGGGGAAGGCATCCATCACCTTGCTTTTGAGGTAACAGATATCGATAAAAGCCTCAATGCATATAAAGAAAACGGGTTTACGTTGATCAATGAAACGCCAAAGGCAGGTGCGGACAATAAGCGGATTGCCTTTCTTCACCCCAAATCCACCAATGGTGTGCTGATCGAACTCTGTCAGGATGAATAACTCTCGACAGTCAGTCTGAGCTTGTCGAAACCTTAGTTCTTTTTCTTTTTCTTCTTCTTGTCTTTATAAATAGGGTTCATTCCAGGGTCTTCAACGCCATATTGCACCTTATTATAGTACTTCTGTTTTTTCTTCCCTTCCCTTGTTTTGTAATAGGACTTTGGCCCACAGGCCCCTAAAAGGAGGGATGCTGATAAAAACAAGCCGATTATTTTCTTCATAAGTTTAAAAAACGATTGGGGCAAAGATACATAGCCGAATGCTTAAATAAGGTCATTTTCGGTTATAGTCTTACTTTTGCGGGATTAATCGCGAAATTACCGGATAGGATTATGGAGGAAAATCGATCAGAAATAGAATTGCTTGGCGAGTTTGGTTTAATCGACCGTATTGAAAAGACCGCTTCGCGTGTAAACCCGTCATCATTGATGGGGATCGGGGATGATGCTGCGGTGATCGATGCCGGAAATGGAACGGATGTGCTCGTGGTTTCAACCGACATGCTGGTGGAAGGAATCCATTTCGACCTGTCGTATGTGCCACTGAAACATTTGGGATATAAAGCCGTGGCCGTGAATGTTTCGGACATCGCAGCCATGAATGCAAAAGCCGAACAAATAACGGTGAGCATTGCGCTGAGCAACCGCTTTTCGTTGGAGGCAGTGGATGCACTGTACGAAGGGATTCAAATGGCGTGTGAAAATTACAAAGTCGATTTGGTGGGTGGCGATACAACTTCATCCACTTCCGGTTTGATTATTTCGGTAACGGCTGTTGGCCGTGCGCCAAAAGACCAGATTGTGTACCGCCATGGTGCACAGAACAACGATATCATTTGTGTGACCGGGGATTTGGGCGCTGCTTATCTTGGCTTGCAAATATTGGAAAGGGAGAAACAGGTTTTTTTGACAAACCCTGAAATGCAACCCGACATCGAGAAATATAATTACATCGTTGGCCGGCAGTTAAAACCGGAATCGCGGACCGATATTTATTATGAATTACAGGAATTAAAAGTAAAACCAACTTCGATGATCGATGTTTCCGATGGACTGGCTTCTGAGCTGTTGCACATTGCAAAAAACTCACAAGTGGGGGTTCGGATTTTTGAAGATAAAATCCCGATCGATCAAAACACGTATGATACTGCCATTGAATTTAAAGTCGACCCGATTACGTGTGCGCTGAATGGCGGTGAGGATTATGAGCTGTTGTTTACAATATCACCAGCTGATTACGAAAAGATTAAAAACCATGCGGATATTCATTTCATCGGCTACATCCACGATCAGAAGCACCAGAATATCATGGTAACAAAAGGGCAAAATGCCGTGCCATTAAAGGCGCAAGGGTGGGACCATTTTAGGTAATGATGAGTTATGAGATATGAATGATGGGTTTCTAACTCATATCTCATAACTAATCAACAGGGTATGGAATAAAAAGAAAGTTCGTAAACTCTTCATCAATTATAAAGAGGCAACAAAACTCATCCGGGTCTTTATAAATCTCTTTGAACGCATCTTCTTTGTCTTTCATCACCAGTTCGCGTTGCACAAACTCATCCAAGAAAGAAGCAGAATAATTCCAAAGTGTATTGTTGGTTTTTGTGTCAATTAAAAGTTGCCCGACAGGCTGGCCTGTTTTGCAAACCGGGAAAATTGGATATTCGGAAAAGCCACGTTTACGGATTTGGTACGAAGCTTCTTTCAGGGTGTCTGAAATTTTCACAAAATCCTGGCTGATAGTGCCGAGGTATTTTCCGTTTAATTCAGGGTCGTTGTTCATTTAACTTTCTTTGGAACCGCTAAAATAATAACTTCAATCCGCCTAACCATAAAGATGTTTAAATGCATACATTTATTTTTGACTTAAAATCCATCGCAATGCAAAAGCCCTTTGTTCTAATTCTTGTTTTTTTATCAACGATAGCTTTCGGCCAGGTAAAACCAACAACCGAAGCTGAAATAGCATCCAACTTAAAAGCGCGTGCAGGGCTTGCCGGGGCTTCGCTCTTAAAAAATTATCCCGTGAGAAACATTGGCCCTACTGTGCAAGGTGGGCGTATTGTTGATATCGATGTGAACTTGGGCAATACAAAAGAATTTTATGTGGCCTTTGCTTCCGGTGGGATTTTTAAAACCATCAATAACGGCATCACCTTTGAACCCATTTTTGATAATGCTGATGGTATTGTGGTGGGGGATTTTGTGTTGTCACAATCCGATCCGAAATTAATGTATGTCGGTACAGGTGAAAAGAACGGAAGCCGCTCAAGTTATGCAGGTACCGGAATGTATAAAACCACCAATGGTGGTGAAAGTTGGGAACACATTGGACTGACAAGCTCGCATCATATCAGCCGGGTGGTGATTGATCCAACCGATAACAATTCAGTTTGGGTGGCCGCGATTGGTGCCTTGTATTCCAAAAATCCTGAGCGTGGGGTTTTTAAATCTTCTGATGGTGGAAAAACATGGAAGAAGACATTGTACATAAATGATAGTACGGGCGTGATCGACTTGGTAATCAACCCGCAAAACCCGAAACAACTTTGGGCAAGTTCCTGGGAGCGTGAACGCAAAGCATGGGATTTTAAAGGGAATGGCGTTGGGTCGGCCATTTACAAATCAGAAGATGGTGGTGAAACCTGGATAAAATCGATGGCCGGATTCCCGCAAGGAAAACAAGTAGGAAGGATTGGTTTGGATGTTTGTTTAACGCAACCCAATGTGCTGTATGCAATCCTCGATAATCAAGGCGAGATAAAGGATGAAAAAGCAGAGGCGCCTAAAAAGGATCGGCTTTCATTGAATGATTTGCGCAACATGTCGAAAGAAGATTTTCTGAAACTTGACAATAAAAAACTGGATGAGCTTTTAAGGAGCAGCAGGTTTCCCAGAAAATACAATGCTGCTTTGGTGAAAATGGAAGTACGGGAAGGCAAGTATTTGCCGAAAGCGATTGCCGATTATTTTGGGGCAGATGCAAACGCCAATCTTTTCAACACGAAAGTAATAGGTGCGGAAGTATATCGGTCAGATGATGGTGGCACCACCTGGAAGAAAATGAACAGCTATGATCTTGATGCAGTGTTTTATACCTATGGATATTATTTCGCAGAGATGCGCGTAACACCCGATGACCCTGACTTGATTTACATCTATGGTGTGCCGATGCTGAAATCAAAAGACGGTGGTGTTACGTGGCATCAGTTGGATACCATTGGTGATGTGCACGTTGATCATCATGCGCTGTGGATCAACCCAAAAGACAAAAAGCATATTTTGTTGGGCAATGATGGCGGCTTGTACCAAAGTTATGATGAGGGTGCTAACTGGTTGCATATTAATAATATGCCGGTCGGACAATTTTATTCTGTGAATGTAGACATGGAAGAGCCGTACAATGTGTATGGTGGCTTGCAAGACAACGGTGTGCTGCGCGGTTCTTCGAAGTCGGTCCCCAATCGCACCAAACATTGGGAAGCAATTTATGGTGGCGATGGAATGTTGGTGGCACCTGATCCAACGAATAGTAAAATTGTCTATACAGGTTTGCAATTCGGGAATTATGTGCGACTTGAATTGGATAAAAACAAGACAACCCGTATCACTCCACAACATGATATTGGTGAAGCACCGTTGCGCTGGAATTGGCGGACACCTATTGTATTAAGCAAACACAATCCGGATATTTTGTACATGGGTGCCCAAAAAGTTTTCCGCAGTTTAAACAAGGCAAATGATTGGGAAGTGATCAGTGATGACCTTACCAAAAATTTGCCGAATGGCAATGTTCCATTCTCAACAATTACAGTGCTTGCAGAATCCCCATTGAAATTCGGATTATTGTATGCAGGCACCGATGATGGCAATGCCTGGGTTTCCAAAGATGGCGGGGTTAAATGGGATTTAATTGTGAATGGCTTGCCGGCAAATCGGTGGGTAAGCAGTATATCCCCATCTCCGCATAAACAAGGAACGGTTTTTATTTCGCTAAATGGCTATCGTGAAGATGAGTTTATGACCCATCTTTTTATGAGTGAAGATTATGGAACGACATGGAAAAGTGTAAAAGGAAATTTACCTGAAGCAGTAGCCAATGTCATTGTTCAGGATCCGGTAAATCCTGATTTACTGTATTGTGGATTGGACAACGGAACCTACGCATCTTTCGACAAAGGAAATACATGGCATCTATTCAACAACCTTTTGCCTGTTGCATCTTACGATATGATTGTACATCCCCGGGAAAATGAGTTGGTAGTGGGCACACATGGCAGAAGTGTTTTTGTGGTGGATGTAAAGCCATTGCAAAAACTTAGCGCGACCAATAAAGCAATTGTTGCTTTTCAACCCGCCAGTATTCGCCATAGTACGCGTTGGGGAAATAAGGCAGCCGAATGGGATACACCGAATGAACCAAAAGTAGTGATCCAATATTTTGTGGGAACGGCCACTGATAGAATCAACATTGAAATTTTGGATAGTGAAAAAAATGTGGTGAGGAAGCTGGAAGCAAGCGGAACGAAAGGATTTAATACAGTGGCCTGGGATGTGAAGGTAGCATCTGCCACAGCGCCAGCGAAAAAAGGAAAGCCAAAAAAGGAGTCCGCTCAAACAGACGCACTATTGAAGTATGCCGATAAAGGAAAGTATACTATTAAATTTATGAATGGTACTGAGAGCAGCGAAGTTGAATTGGAGATAAAATAAACATTTTTAAATCAATTAAAATGATCGTCATTCAGAGGGAGGTACGACCGAAGAATCTTTATTCAATGTTGTATGCTTCTGTTATTCAGATACCGGACCTGTTCCTGCACTTGATGATAATGATAACTGACCCCGGAATGAATCCGGGGTGGAGCGCATTTCAAATCGGAGCCCATGCCGGACTTGTTCCTGCATCTTGGAAACCTTGTTGAGATTTCAGAGACTCTTCGCTGACGCTCTGAGTGACGTTCGAGGTACGTCATTCAGAGGGAGGTACAGCTTGCCCCGGAAATCCTTATTCAATGTTGTATGCTTCTGTTATTCAGATACCGGACTTGTTCCGGCACCTGATGATAATGATAAATGACTCCGAGATAAGTTTTGAGGCTACTTGTCCTACATTTAATAGTTTCTGCAAATTTTACTACGAAGCACCATGCCGGACCTGTTCCGGCACCTGAAATTTTTCAGGTCGCTATTCGGAACTTACCTTAGAACTTTTCAATCTCATCTTGCGAATATTTTACAAGATCAGGGAAGAACAATTTGAATTCATTGCCAAATTCCTTGTAATGTTTTCGGAGATCGTTTACAGCATCCTCCATTTGGGAATTGAAAGAAGTCCGCCTGCTCATGCCTGTTAGTGCGCGCTGGATACCTTCAACTTTCCCGTAGTTGACAAGCCAGTTTCCACGCATCATGTACGGGAGTATATATCGGAGTTTTTCGGGAAGAACATCAAAATTATCATTCAATGTTTGATAGGTGTTGGCAGCAAATTCTTTTAAGGGAAGATCATGATAGGTTGTCCAGGTGGAGGCAAGAAAATGGTCGTAATACATATCGACAATAACGGGTGCATAATGCCGGTACTTTTCACGCAATCTTATTTTGCTTTCCATAACCACCGGATGGCTGTCCGTAAAAGCATCAATCATGCGATGGAGTTCAATGCCATTGGCAATGTCTTTTTCAAAGCGCTCATGGATATCCCGCCCCTTCACAAAATCCCCAATGAAGTTCCCCACCAATAGTTGAGGGTTATCACCGGAAAGATATGCGTGAGCGAGGAAATTCATATTTTTTGTCAGGCTGAGCCTGTCGAAGCCTCCTTTGGGTTTATTTTTTTTCCTGTAAGGTAAGACAATACAAATAGTTTTATTTGGTTTATCACCATCGATTTTCCATCTTCCAACCATAAAACAAAGTAATTATGGCTGTTCTGGAGCAGATGAAATTATTGATCAATTTGGCGCGTATCGATGGTGAAGTGGCTGAGCGTGAAAAGGTTTACATCGCCAACATTGGGAAAGCCAATGGTTTTGCAACGGATGAAATCGAACCGCTTTTCGAAAGGCGGCATGATTTGATTATACCAAAAGATTTAACGGACGACCAGAAGTTTGAATACATTTTCAGTTTGGTGCAATTGATGAAAATTGATGAGCGCCTGTATAAAGAAGAGATTATGTTCTGCTCCAAGATCGCGGCCAACCTTGGCTATGACCAGGGAGTCATGTTTGAAATGATGCTCCATGTGAAAGCGGCAGCGATGGAAAGTGACGAAATGCTTTCGTTAAAAGAACTGAC
Organism: uncultured Roseivirgaceae bacterium; assembly: GCA_964398945.1. Classification (GTDB taxonomy): domain Bacteria; phylum Bacteroidota; class Bacteroidia; order Cytophagales; family Cyclobacteriaceae; genus JBGTGG01. Next base: position 15,537 of record CAYNOT010000026.1, read on the forward strand.
CCGGAAATACTTAAACCGTAAACCAAACCCCTAACCTTATTTACAATGAAGAATATTTTTACGCTACTTCTTATCACAGCTTTGGGTTTATCAGCGTATGCTCAAAAAACAATTATCCATTGTGGCTATCTGATCGATGGGAAAAGCAACGATGTCCAACCGCAAATGACCATTGAGGTTGAAGGGGATAAAATTGTAAAAGTATCAAAGGGCTTTACCAAACCTGGATCCAGCGATAAGCTAATAGACCTTTCCAAAAAAACGGTGATGCCCGGCTTTATCGATATGCACGTGCATATTGAGGGGGAGACCAGCAAAGACAATGCACTGCAACGGTTTACCTTAAATGAAGCGGACATTGCTTTTCGTTCCACTGTTTATGCGAAGAAAACATTGATGGCTGGTTTTACCACGGTGCGCGATTTAGGTGGATCGGGTGTAAACATCTCTTTGCGCAACGCCATCAACCAGGGGACTGTGGTAGGGCCACGGATTTTTACGGCAGGAAAAACAATTGCTACAACAGGAGGCCATGGCGATCCGACCAACGGGTATCGAAAAGATTTAATGGGCGACCCGGGCCCGAAGGACGGAGTCATTAATGGACCGGAGGATGCACGCAAAGCTGTACGTCAGCGCTACAAAGATGGGGCGGACGTTATCAAGATTACAGCAACAGGTGGCGTGTTGAGCATTGCAAAAGATGGATCGGGGCCACAGTTCACCGATGAAGAACTTGAAGCGATCATTGCCACAGCAAAAGATTATGGAATGATTACCGCGGCACATGCGCATGGGGCAGAAGGAATGAAGCGTGCAGTGCTGGCAGGTATTACAACTATTGAGCACGGAACGATGATGACGGATGAGGTCATGGATTTGATGGTTCAGAAAGGAACGTACTATGTCCCAACTATCTCAGCAGGAAAGTATGTTGCCGGGCAAGCAAAAATTTCCGGATACTACCATCCATTGGTTGTTCCAAAAGCACTGGAAATCGGGCCGAAAATCCAGAGCACATTTGCGAAAGCATATAAGAAAGGAGTGAAGATTGCATTTGGTACAGACGCTGCTGTTTTCCCGCATGGTGAAAATGGAAAAGAATTTGGTTTTATGGTGGAGGCTGGCATGCCTGCTATGGAAGCGATTAAATCTGCGACCATTGTGAATGCTTCTATCCTTGGAGTAGTCGATAAACTTGGAACGATAGAGGTTGGAAAACTTGCGGATATTGTTGCTTCCGATGACAACCCGTTGAAGAATATCAAGACGTTGGATGCTGTAAGTTTTGTGATGAAGGAGGGTGTGGTGTATAAAAATCTTTTAGAAATTAAATACTAGACAAATGCACTAAGGTAAAACATACCACTAACTACGTTAGGTGTTGCTTTTTTACTTAAATTCATCTCGTTTGAATTGTTCTATTTCTTTCTGCAAAATTTTAGGGATGGGAAATTTATATTGACCTCTTAATAATTTTGAATTATTGTCCATTATATTTGTGATTCTTTTTATAAATAATACTAACCTATAAATTTTAAAGTATGAGGAAAAATCTACTAGTCAGTGTGATTGCTCTATTCATGATATCGAGTATATCATGGGCACAAGAGCGAACAGTGTCAGGGAAAGTTACATCCGCAGATGATGGATCGGCTTTGCCTGGTGTGAACGTGGTTTTGAAAGGTACCACAACGGGTACTGCCACGGATGCAGACGGCAATTTTGCATTATCGGGAATCCCAGCTTCTGGTGGGAGCCTAATCTTTTCGTTTATTGGATTGTTATCGGAGGAAATTCTAATTGGAGATCGAACTACTATTAACGTTGCACTTTCAATGGATATTATTCAACTTGGTGAAGTTGTTGTCACTACCTTCGGGGAATCTAAGAGATCTTCCTTCACCGGATCATACTCTCAGATCAATGCTGATAATATAGCTTCGCGGCCCCTCAGTAATGCTATTTCGGCTATTGCAGGTTCAACGGCAGGCGTAACCACCACGGCAGGTACTGGTCAGCCTGGGGTAGCACCTGATGTACGGATTCGCGGTTTTGGGTCAATGACTGCAACCAATGCCCCCTTATATGTTGTTGATGGTGTGCCCTATAATGAAAGTATCGCCAACCTCAATCCGGCTGACATCGAAACAATGACGATCTTAAAAGACGCTGCTTCAACCTCCCTTTATGGTGCACGTGCTGCCAATGGTGTGGTGATGATCACCACTAAAAAAGGAAAAGATAAAAACGGATCTATCAATCTCCGTTATACAAAAGGCTTTAGTAACCGGGGTATGCCGGAATATGACCGTGTAGGTGCTTCTGAATATTACCCGCTTATGTGGGAGATGATTAGGAATAACCTGGCTTACACTACTACCGGTACCGGTGCCGGTCAGGATTTGGCAACGGCCGGTGCCAATGCCACTGCAACGTATGGTACGAATGTTCGGTATAATGTTTACGATGTTCCATTTAACCAGTTGGTGGCTGCAAACGGTGTGATGAACCCCAATGCAAGACTTTTGTACAACAAGAGCGATTTGGATTGGGAAGCTCCCTTGATGAGACAGGGCAATAGGGATGAACTGAATTTAAATTTCTCCGGTGCTACCGATAAGTCTGATTATTTTATTTCGATGTCCTACCTTGATGATCAAGGTTACCAGATAAAGTCAGATTATAATCGATTTACAGCCCGTGTAAACTACAACACCCAACTCAAAAAATGGTTTAAGACGGGTGGCAATGTGGCAACAACATTTACTGAATCGAGGCAGTCGGCTGCTGACGGAGGCACCTCATTTGTTAACCCTTTCTTTTTCTCCAGAGGTATGGGTCCTATTTTCCCGGTCTATGCGTATGATCCGGCAAACCCCGGAAGTTTTTTGTTACGGGACGGTGAAAAATTCTATGACTATGGAAACATGTCGGCATTGGGGCTACCTAACCGCCCCCAATACGGTGGCCGTCATGCCATTGCCGAAACTGAGTTGAACGAGGATTTCTTTAGAAGAAATGTGTTGAGTACCCGCGGTTATGTGGAAATTTCTTTCTTGAATGATTTTAGGTTTACCGCCAATGCTGGAGCGGATATAACGAACGAGAATATTGTAACCTTCGGAAACCCTGAAATCGGTGATGGTGCACCTGCCGGTCGTACGACACATCGTTTCAACAACTTCTCCAACCTTAACTTCAACCAACTGTTGAATTATAGCAAGTCTTTTGGCCCTCACAATGTTTCGGCCTTGGTAGGGCATGAGAGTTTCGACAGGCGCGTAAATTTTGTAACTGTATCAAAGGCGTTACAGTCACTTGATGGAAATATTGAACTTCCCAACTTTGCCACGTTAACAGGGGGTAATGGTTATCTGGACAGGTACAGAGTGGAAGGATATTTTTCCCGTATAAACTATGATTTCAACGAGAAATACTTTGCTTCATTTTCTGTTAGAAGAGACGGGTCAAGCAAATTCAGTGAAGACGTGCGTTGGGGTACATTTATGTCTGTAAGTGGTGCGTGGAGATTGGATCAGGAAACTTTCATCCAGAATATTCCGGCCATCAGCGAGTTGAAGCTCAGGGCTTCTTACGGTCAAACAGGTAATGATGGCGGTTCAGGTACCACTATTAGTTACTACGCATGGCAAGCTGTTTATGGCTTAGGTTGGGATAATGCCGATGAGCCCGGAATTTTACAAGGCAGCCTTGGCAACAGGAATTTATCATGGGAATCCAGCGATGCATCCGATATAGCCTTGGAATTTGGTGTGCTTAAAAACCGCATTACAGGAACGGTTGAGTACTTTAACCGGGCATCGTCAAACCTTCTTTTCGGTGTTCCTATGCCCCTTTCGTCAGGGGTGGCAACAGTCACCCAAAACATTGGTAAGATGGTGAACCGTGGTATTGAAGTGAGTTTAGGTGCTGAAGTACTAAAACTGGGGGATTTCTCGTGGCAATTGGATGTGAATGCCACAAGACTTAAAAACGAAATCACCAAGATGCCGGATGATACGAAAGAAATAATCGATGGAACGAAAAAACGGGCAGAAGGCCGTTCACTCTATGATTTTTGGTTAAGGGAATACATTGGAGTAAGACCTGAAACAGGGGATGCCCTCTACCGTGCAGATACCTATAACCCTGCCAATTCATTCATTACAGTGGAGGGCGATACGTTGACAACATCTATCTCCAATGCCCGCTTTCACTATGCCGGATCGTCAATTCCTAAACTTTCGGGAGGGTTTACCAATACATTCAGATATAAGAACTTCACACTTTCTGCAGTAGTAGTTTACCAGCTTGGCGGCAAAGTATATGATGGCGCTTATGGCGGCTTAATGGGTTCAGGTGGATTTGGTAGCGCCAAGCACGTGGATATCTTGAATAGATGGACTCCTTCAGCGGAATTTTCAAATGTATGGTCTTTAAATGATTCTCACACCCCCCGTTTGGATGATGGCCGCACAGCCGACTATAATGGTGCATCCGACAGGTGGCTGATTGATGCCAGTTATTTGTACGTTCGTTCAGTAACATTGTCCTATGATCTTCCCGCTAACTGGGCTAATAAAGTATTCTTAAATAGGGCACAATTCTACATTAGTGGTGAAAACCTTTTATTTAAGTCGAAAAGGGAGGGTATGAATGTGCAAGAGAACTACGGTGGTACAACCACTAACGTGTACAGCCCTGCCAGGAGTTTGGTTTTTGGAGCTTCTATAACACTATAAAAATTATAATGGTTATGAAAAATAAAATTTCAACTGTTCTGTTTATCGCGCTCTCTTTCCTCACGTTATCGTGTGGTGAGGATTTTTTGGATACGGCCCCCACGAACCAGGTGGATGCCAGTGCTGCGTTTTTAACCACCAAGAATGCAGAAGCTGCCGTGAATGGCATATACCGTCTTCTGTACTCCCAGGTTACTGGTGGCGATCAGGGGCATGCCAATCATCCGGCCATGCTGTATGTATGGGATCTTATGGCCGATGACGTGGTTATACCCAATACTGATAATACCTGGAACTTAACGGATGCCAGATGGGTAGCGCACAGAACCGATGTAAACGTCACTGCGACCCATCCCTATCGGATGTACTACAGGGTAATCGCCAATACCAATGTGGCTATTCAAAATATAGACAATGCCACCGGTCTGCAGGCAGACAGGGATCGGTTAAAAGGTGAAGTTTACGCCTTGAGGGCTTGGGCTTATTTTAACTTGGTTCAAATGTATGGTAAACGCTATGTGGCAGGTGTTAATAATGATCAAATGGGTGTTCCGCTTGTATTGGAGCCTATTCTAGAAGGACAGCCCAGGGCATCGGTTGAGGAGGTTTATGCGCAAATCAATGCTGATCTGGACGAGGCGATTACCCTGTTGCCGTCAACACCAGTAAACAAGTCGCATCCTGATAAAGAAGTGGCCAAAGGCCTGAAGGCAAGGGTTGCCCTTGTTCAACAGAACTGGCCATTGGCCGAAACACTGGCCAATGAAGCCCGTCAGGGTATTCTGCCAATGGATACTACACAATACAAATCCGGTTTTTCAAATATCGCTGTTGGGGAATGGATGTGGGGAGTTGATCACTTGGAAGTCCACACAACATTTTTCTGGGGATTCCATCAATATATGTCCTGCAATTATAACTCAACGGTCAATAGGGTTGCCCCCAAGTTAATAAACAGCGCATTGTATGCTCAAATCCCTGCTACTGATATCAGAAAGAAGATGTGGGTAGCGCCTGGAACCCACCCTGATGATATTGTTGCTGCACCAGGTGGAATTAAGCCCAACTATATGGTGCAAAAGTTCAGGCTTGATGCAGCGAATCCTTCCACCAGTTTTACGGGCGATGTTCCTTATATGAGAGCTTCTGAAATGTATTTGATTGAAGCAGAAGCGCAAGCCCGTCAGGGTGGCGCTAAGGAAACGGCCGCACAGAATACGCTATTTGCATTAGTCAGTATGCGCGACCCCGGTTATGTAACTTCTACCAATACGGGTGCAGCCCTTATTGATGAGATTATACTTCAGAGAAGGATAGAATTATGGGGCGAAGGTTTTCGGTTCTTCGATTTGAAGCGCATGAACCTGCCGCTTAACCGTAATGGTGCCAACTTTGTTACATCTGTAGTGGCTGGCTTGTATGAAGTACCAGTCGGGGATGTGCGCTGGGAGTTTCTTATCCCCCGTGCCGAATTGGATGCCAATAAAGCTTTGATAGGCCAGCAAAACCCGTAATAATTATTTTTAAATGATTTATTTAAGACAATGAATATGAAGAAAAACCTTAAACAATTTTTGGTTGTAGCTTTGGGCTTACTGCTGTTTGTATCGGGATGTTCTGATGAGGATGTGACTGGAGAATACAGCGTCATCGTCAACGCAACTTATGCAATTCCGGCAGCGGATCAAGCAACAACTACGGGTACTGTTCCGGTTGATGCGAATAACTATCAACTGGGGGATGAAATTACCCTTCTTGGCAATACCGGTAATTTGACCAGGACCACTGGAGCCACTTTTGAGGGATGGATGGTGACAGGCTCAAGCACGGTATACCATGGAGGTGATGTGGTTACCATTCCAAGAACATTGCCATCTTCTACTTATACAATTACTGTTAAGTGGCCTCAAAGAGTAACATATAATGGTAATAGTAGCACTGGGGGAACTGCACCGACAGATGCCACTTTTTACGTAACGGGAGCCTCAGTAACTGCTGCTCCTCAAGGTACGTTAGTCAGAGCTGGCTATACTTTTAATGGTTGGAATACAGCCGCAAACGGTTCTGGAACTGTGCAGGCCGTGGGCTCCAATTTTGCCATGCCTCTCACTGCTGTTACGCTTTTTGCGCAATGGACTGCGAATCAAAATACTCTTACCTATAATGGTAATGGTAATACTGGTGGTTCGGTGCCGGTCGATAATAACACCTATGCTACTGGCTCCACTGTTAATGCAGATAACAATACAGGTAACTTAACCAGAACCGACTTTGCATTCCTTGGATGGAATACTACCGCTAGTGGAAGTGGTACAAATGTCACTGCCGGTGGAACATTTAGTATGCCTACTGCCAACACTACCCTTTATGCCATGTGGGCTCCTGTTTATACGGTGACATACAATGGTAATGGTAACAATGGAGGAACTGCCCCTGTTGATAGTAATCAATATTTGAATGGAGCGAGTGTAACAGTTGCTGCTGTAGGTACTTTAACCAGAACAGGATTTACATTTAACGGTTGGAATACCGCTGCTGATGGTTCTGGATCGAGGCTTACCGCAGGATCAAGCTTTGATATGGGCATTGCAAATGTTACTCTGTATGCTCAGTGGGAAGAAGAATAGACAAAGATTAAAGTATTTGATTCTGATTTTTACCAAAAGAGGCTGTCATATAAGACAGTCTCTTTTTTTGGCTACCTTTAAACACTTCAATTAACCTTGAACAATCACTACATTCGATCAACTTTTTGTTTAAAACAACCATTATGTCCCCAAAACCAAGACCCATCCTCTTCCTAATCCTGCCACTGATGGTAGTGATGTCTTCCTGCTTAAAAGGTGATTTGGAAGACCTTGAAAAACAACTGGCTGCTCTTGAAAAGGCGTTAGGCTCCAATGAACCGCTTGTTATGAATTTCTCAACCACTACTACAGAAGGTGAAGCCATTGTGAAAAATGCTGCGTTCTTATTTAAGGCAGCTGATGTAGATGGGAATTATATGGTGGATGGCGGAAATGGGTATTATTACATTTATGTATTTCGTGCTCTTGATATCAGCTTTAATGAACGTCTTTGGGTGTATTTTGAGTACGACTCAAATACTGGCGAGACAGAAAATGTAGAAATGGGTATGAGTTGGTACGATAAGTATTTCACCCGGATTAATCCCACTTTTTATGAAGGCCAAACCAATGTCGAATTTGATTTTAAGCTAAACTCTATCAATACCGAAACCGGGCAGGTAAGCTTCTCCATTAATGTTCAGACAAATGAGGATTTTGCAAATGAATACAGTGGCCAACCGATGACTTGCAAAGTTGATTTTAATGGCACACTGGGTGTATTTGTTGATTAATTGATTGCCGGTTCCCACTGTAAAAGCCCTTCTCCATAAATTATTGGGGAGGGTTTCTTTTTTTCGTTCTACCAAGATTTTAGGCTACTTTTGCAGTTCTAAAAATTTCAGGGAACAGAGGGAATGGAAAACATCCGCAATTTTTGCATAATCGCCCATATTGATCATGGGAAAAGTACGTTGGCTGATCGATTACTAGAGTTTACAGGCACACTCACAGACCGTCAAATGCAGGCGCAAGTACTTGATAGTATGGATCTTGAGCGTGAAAAAGGCATCACGATCAAGTCGCACGCCATTCAAATGAACTACAAATACCAGGGGAAAGAGTTTACGTTGAACCTTATCGATACCCCTGGCCATGTCGATTTCTCATACGAAGTTTCCCGCTCTATTGCTGCCTGCGAAGGTGCACTTTTAATTGTGGATGCAGCGCAAGGCATTGAGGCCCAAACCATCTCCAACCTTTACCTTGCCCTGGAGCATGATTTGGAGATAATCCCCGTTTTGAACAAGATCGACCTTCCAAGCGCTATGCCGGAAGAGGTTACCGATCAAATTGTAGAACTTATTGGCTGCAAACGCGAAGATGTTATCCACGCAAGTGCAAAAGAAGGGCGTGGTATTGAGGACATATTGCGTGCCGTGGTAGAGCGTATAAAGCCCCCGGTTGGTGATCCTGATGCACCGCTACAGGCCATGATTTTTGATTCTGTTTTTAACTCCTTCCGTGGTGTTGAAGTATATTATCGTGTATTTAATGGAACCATGCGCCAGCATGATGAAGTGAAGTTTGTAAACACCAAGCGGACGTACGGTGCGGATGAAATTGGCGTCCTCAAATTATTAAAGCTTCCGCAGAAAGAAATCAAAGCCGGCAATGTTGGCTATTTGATTTCGGGTATAAAGGAAGCGAAAGAAGTTAAAGTTGGGGATACGATCACGCATGCAAAACGTCCGGGTGAAGCAATTCAGGGTTTTGAAAACGTAAAACCGATGGTCTTTGCCGGAATTTACCCGGTTGAAACCAGTGAGTTTGAAGAGCTGCGCGCTTCCATGGAAAAACTCCAGTTAAACGATGCTTCACTGGTTTGGGAACCTGAATCATCAGCTGCACTGGGCTTTGGTTTTCGTTGCGGGTTTCTGGGAATGCTGCACATGGAAATTATCCAGGAAAGGTTGGAGCGCGAGTTCGACATGACGGTAATCACCACGGTTCCTTCAGTCCAGTTCAAAGCTGAACTTACAAACGGAAAAGAGATTACAATCAATGCGCCTTCTGAAATGCCGGAGCCGAACCAGATGAACCACATTCAGGAACCGTACATCATGGCGCAGATTATCACTAAATCTGAATACATCGGAGCGATCTTGAATTTGTGTATCGATAAACGCGCGATCATAAAAAATCAAAATTACCTGACTTCTGATCGTGTTGAATTGACGTTTGAAATGCCGTTGTCTGAAATTGTATTCGACTTCTTTGATAAGTTGAAAACGGTTTCACGTGGGTATGCTTCCTTGGATTATCACCTCATTGGATTCCGTGAGTCTGACATGGTGAAGTTGGATGTGATGTTGAACGGTGATAAAGTGGATGCACTGTCTGCGATTGTACACCGGGGCAAGTCTTATGAATGGGGAAAAAAATTATGTGAGAAGTTACGCGAACTAATTCCTCGCCAGATGTTTGAGATTGCCATACAAGCTTCTATCGGACAAAAAATTATTGCACGTGAAACTGTAAAAGCGATGCGAAAGAACGTGCTCGCAAAATGTTATGGTGGTGATATTTCGCGTAAGCGCAAGCTGCTTGAAAAGCAAAAGAAAGGCAAGAAGCGGATGCGTCAGGTGGGGAACGTTGAAATCCCGCAAGAAGCATTTATGGCCGTACTAAAAATCAATTAAAAACCCGGACATGGTAGAGACAAAAAACTATACCCTGATTGACGGCCGAAAGATTGCGGCTCAAATAAAATCTGAAATAGCGGAGCGAGTTGAGCAACTTAAAAGCAAGTACAACAAAATTCCACACCTGGCGATTATCCTGATAGGGGATGATGGTGCCAGCACAACGTATGTTGATGGGAAAGTAAAAGCATGTAAAGAAGTAGGCTTTCATTATAGTTTGATGCGCTTTGCAGAAACGATAACCGAGGAAAGGCTTTTAAAGCATATCGAACAAATCAACAATGATGATGATGTTGATGGATTTATCGTTCAACTCCCACTTCCTCCACATATTTCTGTCAATACCGTGACAGAACATATTCGTCCTGATAAAGATGTGGATGGGTTTACCAATGAGAATTTTGGGAGTATCGTTTCGGATCACCCCTTGATCTTACCAGCTACCCCGTTTGGTGTGTTGGAATTGTTAAGACGTTATGAAATAGAGACTGAAGGAAAGCATTGTGTAGTGGTGGGGGCAAGCCGATTGGTTGGTGCGCCATTAAGTATGATGTTGGCGGAGCACGGCCGTGCAACAGTAACACTTTGTCATAAATACAGCAAAGACTTGCCAGGTATTACAAGACAAGGTGATATCCTTATTGTTGCGGTCGGGAAACCTGATCTGGTTACTGCCGATATGGTGAAAGAAGGAGCAGTCGTAATTGATGTTGGAACTACACGTGTGGAGGATAGTTCGAATGCACGTGGTTGGACGTTAAAAGGGGATGTTGATTTTAAGAATGTTGCTCCAAAATGTTCATTCATCACACCGGTTCCCGGAGGCGTAGGCCCCATGACGATAACTTCTCTGTTGTTGAATACACTTAAAGTGGCCGAGTCCAGGTTTTTGTGATCACAAAAAAAAACATGGTTGTTGAAGCATTTCCGTTGATGGAAGATTTTTATTCCATTCAGGGTGAAGGGCATTATCAAGGTCATGCAGCTTACTTTGTAAGGCTGGGGGGATGTGATGTGGGGTGTGTATGGTGCGATGTAAAAGAATCGTGGGATGCGGGACTCCATCCGGTCACAACCGTTGAAGAAATCCTTGCAAGGATAAAAACCAGTACAACCGAAATTGTAATCGTTACAGGTGGAGAACCAGTAATGTACGACTTAACCCATTTAACAAAGCGGTTGCAGGCTGGGAATTTCCGTACGCATTTAGAAACGTCAGGGGTTTATCCATTAACAGGCGATTGGGACTGGGTTTGCTTTTCCCCCAAAAAGTTTAAAGCACCACATCCTTCTATTTATGAGGCCGCTAGTGAATTGAAGGTGGTAATCTATAATCAAAGTGATTTTGAGTGGGCAGAGAAGCATGCCGCCATGGTTAATACAGACTGTGAGTTATTCTTACAACCGGAATGGTCGCGTGAGAAGGAAATGGTGCCAAAAATTACAGAGTATATCAAGACTAATCCGCATTGGAAAATTTCCTTGCAGATTCATAAGTATATGAATGTTCGCTAATGCTATGGTGATTGATGAATTCAAAGAGAAGTTGAATGCATGGGGACGGGAGCGGGTCCCTTTTTTATTTATTGTTGATTTTGAATTGGAGAAACCGTTGGTTTGGAAACTTGATGAGGTTGATGCGACTGAAGTTCTATTTGATGTAAATGGATTTACGAATTGGAAAGGGACAGTCAACAACGAACCAGTTTCGATACACGCAGACCCTGTTTCTTTTCAATCGTACAAAATCAAATTTGATACCGTGTACAAACACCTGGCATACGGTGATTCCTATTTAACCAACCTTACTGTTGCCACCCCGATAAAATCAACGGATACACTTTTAGGGATCTATAAGAAAAGTACTGCCCGGTATAAGCTTTTCTATAAAGGTGAATTTATTGTTTTCTCCCCGGAAGGGTTTGTAAAAATCCAGGACAATAAAATTTATTCCTATCCAATGAAGGGTACAATTGACGCCTCAATTCCAAACGCACATGAAGCGATTTTGAACAATCAAAAAGAAATGGCGGAGCATGTTACCATAGTGGATTTGATTCGAAATGATTTAAGTATAGTTGCGGGGAATGTTCGTGTGAATAGGTTCCGATACCTTGATGAGATCAAAACAAATAAAAAAAGTTTACTGCAAGTAAGTTCTGAAGTTGTTGGTGACCTTGATCCGAATTGGCAAAACCGGATTGGTGATATTTTGATTTCCTTGCTTCCCGGTGGTTCGGTGAGTGGGGCGCCTAAAAAGAAAACCCTTTCAATAATTTCGGAAGCTGAGAAGGAAAAGCGGGGATATTATACCGGGGTGTTTGGATATTTTGATGGCCAACAAGTTGACAGTGGCGTGATGATCCGGTATATTGAGAAAAAAGACGGTAATTTTTTTTACCGGAGCGGTGGGGGAATAACAACGCAAAGTGACGCAAAACAAGAATATCAGGAAACCATAGACAAAGTGTATGTCCCTGTTACTTGAATCCATAAAACTTTTAAATGGGCAATACCACAACTTGTTCTACCACGAGCAACGGATGAACCGCTCATTAAAATTATTGTTCGGGGATGACGAGTGGTTTGATTTGGAGGCTTTTCTCCTCCACGTAGAAAAGCCGGAAAAAGGCCTTTATAAATGCAGGATTGTTTGGGATGATCAAACGAAAGATGTTCAATTTGTGTCCTACGGACCAAAGGTCATTCAGCGTTTGCAATTGGTGGAGGACAATGAAATTGAATACGAACATAAATACGTTGATAGAAATGCAATTGACCATCTGTTTTCACTGCGAAAGAATTGCGATGATATTTTGATTGTTGTTAACGGACGAATCTCAGACGCTTCTTTTTCCAACATCGTTTTCAGGAGAAAAGACAAATGGGTTACCCCCAGGTCAGCCTTGTTGAAAGGAACCATGCGACAGAATTTATTGGAGAGGAATGATATTGGTGAAGAGGATATTTCCGTTGAGGATATTAAGGGTTTTCAATCCTTTAAACTGATCAATGCGATGTTAGGATTTGATGGCCCTGAAATTGATGTATCCAATATAGTTTACTAGCTTTAGGAATGGTGCGTTTATTATTTCCAATTATCTTTTGTATTGTAAGTGCTGGTTATTCACAACCAACATTGAGCACGAAATCAAAGAAAGCGATTGAATTTTATACCGAGGCAGATAACTATCGGGTCCGTGGACAATACGATCAGGCAATTCATTTATTGAATGAGGCGATTGCAAAGGACAAAAATTTTGTAGAAGCCTATTATCGATTAGGGCTGGTGTACATGAGCACACGGGAATATCCAAAAGCAATTGGTAATTTCGAAGCAGGACTCAATTTGACGAGTGATATTCGAAAACAAAAAGTATTTTGGTACGATTTAGGTGAATCCTATTTGTTGATTGGGGAATATCAAAAAGGAAAAGACACGCTTTTAAAGTTTCTAAATACGGAAACGCAAAACGTTAGGAAAATTGACCACGCAAAAATGTTGTACAATACTGCTGACTTTGCTATTAAAAATAGTGAAGAGAAAGCGGCTTATAATCTTCGTTCATTAAGTGATACGGTGAATGCTTTCGCCATGCAGTATTTTCCGGTGCTGACGGCTGACCAACAGCAATTGATTTTTACGAAACGAAATGGAAATGGTGCAGGTGATGACGAAGATTTAGTAGTTAGTAAAAAAGGGAAGGATGGGAGGTTTGGAAAGCCAGAATCATTGTCACCTAATATTAATTCGATTCTTAATGAGGGTACTTGTACAATTTCTGCTGATGGAAGAAAATTGATTTTCACCTCGTGTGAAGGTCGACAAGGTTTTGGAAGTTGCGATTTGTATGAGAGTGTCAGGACAGGTGATGAATGGTCGAAACCAAAAAATTTGGGTGCGATGGTTAATTCAACGGAATGGGAATCGCAACCTTCGCTTTCGGCAGATGGCCGTACATTATATTTTGTATCAGACCGTAAAGGAGGTTTAGGACGGAGGGATATTTGGATGAGTCATTTAGATGAAAATGATCAATGGACAAAAGCAACAAACCTGGGCCGAACAATTAATAGTCAGTACGATGAAATTTCCCCTTTCATTCACGTGAACAATCAGGTACTTTATTTCGCATCAAATGGCTTAACCGGTTTTGGTGGATATGATATTTTTTATACAGAAAAGAATGGTGAAGAAAATTGGACACAACCTGTCAATGTAGGGCGACCCATTAACAATCATCAGGATCAGTTTTCACTGTTTATCACTGCCGATGGAAAGAAAGGATACTATTCACATGAAGAGTTTACGGATAAAGGATTTTCAGCCGGAAGGATTTACGAGATGGATATTCCTGAGGAGGGCCAATTAAAGTTTCGCGCCAATTATATAAAAGGAGTGGTTAGCGATAAGTCTTCCGGCTTACCATTGAAGGCAATCGTTGAATTGATTGATATTGAGAAGAACAAAATAATTTCCAAAGTCTCATCTGATTCGATAAATGGAAATTATCTGATGACCCTTACACAAGGAGCGGAGTACGCATTGTATGTTCGGAAGCAGGGGTATTTGTTTAAAAGCTTAAACTTCAATTATTCAAAAGTAGATGATTTTGTCCCCGTCACACTAAATGTTGAATTGGAGAAAATTGCAACAGGTTCCGTGGCTGTATTGAATAATATTTTCTTTGATTTTGATTCATATACAATAAAAAATAGGTCAAACTCAGAATTACAGAAAGTAATTTTGTTTATGGAAGAAAATCCAGCAGTTCGTATTGAAATTAGTGGCCATACCGATAATGTGGGAGCAGAATCCTACAACCAGAAACTTTCAACCCAACGGGCAGAGGCAGTTATAGATTACTTGAAAAAGGCAGGAATAACTACTAATAGGCTCATTTCAAAGGGCTTTGGCTCGAAAAAACCAATTTCGACCAATGATACAGAAGAAGGGAGACAGCTAAACAGGAGAATAGAATTTAAAATTTTGTGATAACCCTTTTTGTGGTATTTTTGCTAACATTTTTGTGGATAGAGGAATTATCTATTGGTTATTTACCTTATTCGCATAATTATTAACTTAACTAAATTACTTATGAAGAGAGTTCTACAATTAGGAATCCTCCTGCTAATCACTACCTCATCCTTTGGGGTATTTGCGCAGGATCGATTGGTGTCCGGGAAGGTTATTTCTCAGGATGATGGAACGCCACTACCGGGCGTAAACGTAGTATTGAAAGGTACTGCGATCGGTACAGCAACAGATTCAGACGGAAAATATTCCCTGTCTGTGCCAGCATCAGGTGGTGTGTTGGTTTTTTCTTTTATTGGACTGAAAACGTGGGAGACTACGATTGGCGAAAGGGGATCAATTGATGCATATCTTGAAAGTGATGCTACACAATTAGCCGAAGTCGTAGTTACCGGATACGGAACGCAACGAAAAGAGGAGTTCACAGGCGCTGCTTCAACTGTTAAAGGGAGTACGCTCGCAGAAAGACCAATTCAAAGTTTTGCGCAAGGCTTAACGGGACAAGCAACAGGTGTAAATATTATTCAGCCTAACGGCTTGTTGAATAACCCCCCTGTAATTCGAGTTCGTGGGTTGAGTTCAATTTCTTTAAGTTCTTTCCCGTTGATTGTAGTAGATGGTATTCCGATTTCCACTGGTGATGTATCTTCAAATGCATCTACTAATAACCCATTGGGTGATATCAACCCTTCAGATATTGAGTCAATTGATATTTTGAAAGATGCAGCGTCCGCAGCTATTTATGGCTCCCGTGCAGCAGCAGGTGTATTGGTAATTACTACTAAACGTGGTAAGGCTGGAAGAGCCCGTGTTTCGTATGATGGATGGGTAGGTGTTACAAACGTTGTTAGGCTCCCTGAGGTTTTAAATGCTGAGCAATTCATAGCACATAAGAATCAGGCTATCGCTAATGCTTTTGATGTTAACCCAGCGTTTAGCGGTGCCCCCCTTAATGCTTTTCAGCCGCTTGAAATAGACGGTAAAACCGTAGATACAAACTGGTCAGATTTAATTTACCGTTCCGCAGTATCTCAAAACCATAATATAAACGTGTCTGGAGGTAATGAAAAAACAACCTATTATTTTTCAGCAGGATTTACTGATCAGGAAGGAATTCTTGCCGCAAATAATTTCCAAAGGGCAACAGCTCGTGTAAACTTAGATCATCAGGCAACAGAGTGGTTAAAGTTGATTGCTAACTTTAACTATACAAATACCATGAACAATTCTCCAAATAGTGGTTCCTACTCTGGAGGCGCTTTTGCTTCCTCAGGTTTGGGGCGTATTGCAGTTGCTCAAGCTCCTAACGTTTCAGCCTATACTCCAACAGGGGATTATTCATTGGAAGGTAATGCAATTGGCCGCGGGGCTAACCAGATTGCGATGCAATGGTCAAATCCTGCAGTGCTTATAGATTTAGATAAGAACTCCTCTGAAACCAGCCGCTTATTCTCAAATATAGGTGCTGAGATCAATATTGCGGAGGGATTGACATTCAAAACAATGTATTCTTGGGATTTTCGATATACTGAAAATAATAGATTCTGGAACCCTTTGAATGGTGATGGGTATTCTACTACAGGGAATGCATACAATCAATTAATTCGTAACAATAATTGGAACTGGGTTAATACTATACAATATCAAAAATCATTTAATGGAGTGCACAATCTGAGTTTTGTATTAGGAACAGATGCACAAAAAACAAGAAATACATCATGGGGAGCTGTTAGAACCAATATTGCTGATCCATTCTTTGAACAATTCCAAGGTAGCTATTTGACTGACGCAAGTGGTGGTAATGCTATTAACGATCTGGCTTTCGAAGCATATCTTGGAAGTGTAAGTTATAATTATGCAAGTAAATATTTTATTAGCGGTAATTTTAGAAGGGATGGAAACTCAGCATTGTCCCCAGATAACAGATGGGGAAATTTCGGAGGTGCATCCGTAGGATGGACGGTTTCTGAAGAAAGTTTCTTTAAGGATAATGGTATATCAAACAATATTTCCAACCTACGCCTCAAAGCAAGTTGGGGACGTGTAGGTAATGGTAACCTGAATAGCTACTATGGAGCATATAATCTGTATGGTACCGGTGTTTATGGAGCTGCTGCATCTACTGTCGCTTATAGTCAAGCTGGAAACAATGAATTGAAATGGGAAACCAGTAGCCAAACAAATATAGGGTTAGATTTCGGTGTTTTGAACGATGCATTGTCATTTGAGATAAACTGGTTTAACAAGGATATTGATAACATGATTCTTGCTGTACCTCAGGCACCATCGAAAGGTATCCCAGGCAATTCAATTCTGCTTAACGTAGGTTCGATGTACAACCGAGGTTTTGAATTTGCAGTAAATGCAACTCCAATTCGTACTAATGATTTCACTTGGAGAGCCAATTTAAACTTCACCACCCTTAAGAATGAGGTTACTGCCCTTGTGGGAGATGGTAATCCAATATTAGGATATACAAGCGGTTTGGAATTGACCAGTATTACACAGGTGGGGTATTCAGCAGGCGAAATTTACGGTGTAAGAACGGCTGGGGTTAACCCTGAAAACGGAAGACGTATATTTATTGATAACCAAGGTAGAGAAGTTCAATATCAACACCAAGGTGGGGCAAATGCCTGGACATTACTAGATGGTACTCCAGTTTCTTCTTCAGTTGTAACAAGCGCAACTACTATGTTGGGCAACACACAACCTACTTGGTATGGTGGTTTTAACAACACCTTCACCTACAAGAATTTTGATCTTGCAGTGAACTTCACGTATTCAGGTGGTAACTACATATATAATGGTAGCCGGGCAGGTTTATTGGATCAACGTGTTTGGAATAATTCTACAGAGGTACTGAATGCATGGACACCTACAAATACTAATACCGATATTCCGCGCGCCATCTATACAGATAACGTATCGAATGGGTCTGCATTCTTGATCGATGCGAACGTAGAGAGAGGGGACTTCTTGAGATTGCAAACAGCAACTTTAGGGTATCAACTCCCATCTTCGCTTCTATTAAAGACTGGAATAACCTCTACCAGGTTCTATGTTCAGGCAAATAATCTATTCTTGATCACTGGCTATACAGGTGTTGATCCTGAGATATCCTCTAACGGAAATTCGAATATTGCCTCAGGTATTGAACGTAACACAATTCCTCAAGGAAGAGCTTTTACTCTAGGTGTTAATATTGGATTTTAATTAATAAAAGATAGAATATGAAAATTTTTAATAATATTAAAAGAGGTGTTGTACGATTTACAATGCTTGTTTTGCCGATGATGATCATAGCATCGTCATGCGGGGATGATTTTCTTAATTATCCTTCTGAGACATCCATTCCTGAAGAGAATGTCTTTGATACACCTGCCAGAATTCTTTCTCAGGTTAACGGCCTATATGGTTCAGCAAAAAATGGAGCTTTGTTTGGCGGAAGATATCATATATACAACGATATCCGTGGCGAAGAATTCAGGAACAGGACATCGAATGTTGTAACTGGGTTTAGTACATACCAGTTCACCAATGACCCCAGTGATACATATATTGGTAATTTTTGGGCACAAGGTTATTTAACAATTAATCGAGTGAATAAATTTTTAAATGATTTCGATAGTCATTCTGGTGTTGTAACAGAGGCGGTTGAAACAAATTATCGTGCTGAAGCCAAGTTTATACGCGGCCTTACCTATTTTGGGCTTATTCAACTTTTCGGAGCGAAACCGTACACCCATGATAATGGAGCATCGCGTGGTATTCCTTTGCGATTGCAACCACAGACTACTTCAGCTAACAATGACATGGCCGCAAGCACTGTCGCTCAGATTTATACTCAAATTTTGGCGGATTTGAATGATGCGGAAACAGGATTACCAGATAACTATTCCAGCGCATCTTTAAATACAACGCGTGCTCATAAAAATACCGCAATTGCACTGAAGGCCCGTGTGTATATGGCAATGGGAAGATTTGAGGATGTGATTACCGAGGCAAATAAAATTGTGCCACAAGATGCACCGTTTCAAAATGCTACCCGCGTTGCACATGCGCTTCAAGCTGATGTGGTAAATGCATTCAGAACCCCATTCACTACCTCTGAGAATGTATTTTCATTTCCGATGGCAATAACGAATGTCCCTGGAACTCAAAATCAACTTGCCTATTACTATAATGCCGGCAACATTGAGTATTTTATCAATACATCGGCACCTGGTATTTTTTCAGATTCGGCATGGCCGACTTCAGATAGAAGGAAGTCTGGATTAACGGCAACTCGCACTGCGGCACCGGCAGGCCAAATTTTGATTAAATGGACTGATGTTTCTACTTATATTGATTGGGTACCCATGATTCGCTACGCGGAAGTATTGTTGAATTTAGCTGAAGCTGAGGCAGCATTGCCCACAGGGGACTTGGCTAGAGCGGAAGCTTTGGTTAAGACAGTCCGTTCACGTTCTGATGCTGATTACACATTCCCTGGTGTTGATTTTTCTGATCGCGCACAGGTTCTGGAAGCTATTTATATTGAAAAGAGAATTGAGTTTTTAGGTGAAGGTTTTAGAGCAACTGATACTCAACGTAGACTCGAATCAATGGCTTCAGTGGGAGCAGGAGCAAGTATCCCGGTGACGGATTCCAGATATACTTTTCCTATACCTTTAGCGGAAGTATTGACAAATTCGTTGATTGAGTAAAAAAAGATAGCCCCAAATTAGATAAAGTATTGGGAATAATTTCCCAATACTTTTTTATTTTAAATGCTAATAGTATGAAAGTGTCCTTAGTATTGTTTTTTGTTTATGGGATGATGGGTTCTGCAAATGCGCAATATGCGGTTTCTGGAGATATCCAGGGAGGCACTCCAATGAAAGTCGTGTCGAATGCTACAATAAAAGGTTCTCCCTATTTACTGGTAGATTGGGTACCAGGAAGTGTTGTAATGGCTAATGGTCACCAATTACAGGGTGTTCAGGTTATGTATAATATGATTGAAGATAAACTATTGATTGAAGATAGGTATGGCAAAACTTTGCAACTCAATGAACCCGCTCAATCTTTCGAGGTTATCGAGAATGAAAAGGTTAGAAAATTTGTAAGGGCTAGCCCATCGGGGTATTATGAAATACTGGTGTTGGGAAAGTTTCCTCTATACAGGAAATCGATGAAGTCATTGGTTGATGAGAACAATTTAGGAACAGCCAGTAATATAAAGACCGTGTTGGAATCCGCAACTTATCACACTTTTTCAGATGATCAATTTCAGAAAATTAAATTGACAAAAAAAGCAATCTCAGAAATCATTAACCACACTGGTTACCATAAGTTTGTGGATACGGAACAGATCAATCCTAAGAAGGAAGAAGATTTGATTAGAATCTTTAAATATTTCGGAGAACAGTAGATTATTTTTGAGGGAATCCGGAAATGAAAGGATTTCGCAATGATGAAAATAAATACGAGTTGTTAGTTGTTGAACGACTATAACTTAGCATTTAGTAAATACTTTTTGATTTTAATGGTATATGCTCCACATCTCCCGCAAAGAACACTTCAACGCAGCGCATAAGCTCTATAACGATCAATGGAGCAAGGAGAAAAATATTGAAGTTTTTGGGCCCTGCGCCAACGATAATTGGCATGGTCATAATTTTGAGTTGATTGTCACGATCAAAGGAATTCCCGATCCCGAGACTGGCTTTGTTGCAGACCTAAAAAAGTTAAGCACCATGATCCGGGCTGAAGTCATCGAAAAATTGGATCATAAAAACATTAATCTGGATGTTGATTTCATGGCTGGTAAAATGGCCAGTTGTGAAAATTTAATTGTAGAAATCTGGAAGATTTTGGATCAGCACCTTCCTTCCGTAACCACTCGTGGTAAGCTTCATTGCATTCGCCTTTATGAAACCCCACGTAATTATGTTGAATATTTCGGTGAATAATATCATCTTCGTCCTGTGCGATATTACATTATAGCAGGTGAACGTTCCGGGGACCTTCATGGAGGTAATCTCGTCCGGTCAATACTAAAACGGGATAGTGACGCTGTATTTCGTGGCCTTGGTGGAGATGAAATGGAAAAGGCTGGAGTGGATATCCTGATCCATTATAATCAAATGGCTTTTATGGGATTTGTGGAGGTGATATCCAATCTCTGGACGATCACCGGATTCTTGAAGAAATGTAAGGAAGATATTAAGTCCTTTAATCCCGATGTTATCATCTTGATCGACTATGCAGGCTTCAATCGAAGGGTTGCAAAGTTTGCTACGGAAACCAAACGGAAAGTCTACTATTACATCTCTCCAAAAGTATGGGCCTGGCGACAAAAAAGGGCGCGCATGCTGAAAAAGAATGTCGACAAGATGTTCGTGATCCTTCCTTTTGAAGTTGATTTTTATAAGAAGTATGATTGGGCTGTAGACTATGTTGGAAATCCGGTGTTGGATGCGATCCGAAAACATAGCGTAGATAAATCTTTTCCTGAAAAGCATAGCATCCCTAAAGGTAAATCGATTATCGCCCTTCTTCCGGGCAGCCGAAAGCAGGAGTTAACGTTGATGAATCCGATATTGGCTGAAGTAGCGAGAAGAAATTCAAACCATCATTTTATTGTGGCGAAGGTAAATAATATGGCGAGCGAGAGCTATTCCGCATTTGACAACATCCTCAACATAAGTTTTGTAAATGATGATCAGTACAATTTATTGTCCGTTGCGACTGAGGCTATTGTAACTTCGGGAACCGCCACGTTGGAGACGGCATTGTTCAGAGTGCCTCAGGTAGTTGTTTATAAAACTAACCCGATTTCGTATTTCCTTGCTAAGCTTGTAATTCGGGTTCCTTTTATTTCGTTGGTGAATTTGATCGCGGGCAAAAGTGTAGTTACGGAGCTTATCCAAAAAGATGTGAATGTTGAACAGATAACCATTGAACTGGATCGATTAGTCAATACAGAAAATAGAATGCGAATTCTTTCTGAATATGAGGAAGTATACAACACATTGGATGCGGGCGGCTCTGCTTCTGAAAACACTGCTGAATTAATGATGAATTATTTGAGAAAGGAAAATTAAGCTACTTTCAGTTTACTGAAATGCGACTTGCTAAATTTCTCTTCCGCGTATGCACGGTTGATCACTAATCGATCTGTATTTTTATCACTCGGCATTTCAAACATGGCATCGTTCACAATGGTTTCACAAATACCGCGAAGGCCGCGGGCACCAAGTTTAAACTCAAGCGCTTTCTCTACGATAAAATCCAATGCGCCATCTTTGAATTCCAATTCAACATCTTCCATCTCAAACAATTTCTTGTATTGCTTGACAAGCGCATTTTTAGGATCAGTAAGAATTTGCTTTAACGCGGTATGGTCCAAAGGATTTAGAAATGAAACGACAGGAAGACGGCCTATTAATTCAGGAATCAATCCAAAATTCTTCAAGTCTTGCGCGGTTACATAGCGCAGCAGGTTATCTTTATCAAGCGCAGCACCACCATCCTGTGCAGAAGCAAAACCCAGCGGCCGGGTGTTTAACCTATTTCCAATAATCCTTGAAATGCCTTCAAAGGCACCTCCGCATATAAATAAAATATTTTCGGTGTTAACAGAAATCATTTTTTGATCAGGATGTTTACGTCCTCCCTGCGGGGGAACGTTAACAGAAGTTCCTTCCAATAATTTCAACAACGCTTGTTGAACACCCTCACCACTTACATCACGTGTAATAGAGGGGTTATCAGATTTACGGGCGATTTTGTCAATCTCATCAATATAAACGATCCCCCTTTCGGCTGCTTCCACATTGTAGTCGGCAGCTTGCAGTAATCGTGTTAAGATACTTTCGACATCTTCACCTACGTAACCAGCTTCGGTCAGTACGGTAGCATCCGCTATACAAAATGGAACTTGCAACAACTTCGCAAGTGTTCGTGCCAAATACGTTTTCCCTGTACCGGTTTCACCCACCATGATGATATTCGATTTTTCAATCGTAACATCATTGTCAGGTGCGCGTTGTGTGAGGCGTTTGAAATGATTGTAAACAGCTACTGAAATTATTTTCTTTGCTTCATCCTGTCCAATTACGTACTCATCAAGAAATTTCTTGATTTCTTTGGGTTTGATCAGTTTGAAATTTGGTGTCGATCCTGGCTCCTGCTTGCTTTTCTTTTCTTCGGAAAGGATTTGGTTGGCTTGGGTCACGCATTTATCGCATATATGCGCATGGATACCTGATATCATCAGGTCTACGTCCTTTTTATTCCGACCGCAAAATGAGCAGGTTACTTCAGCCATTGTTTTTCCCGGTTATATTATTGCCCGAATTGCAAAGGTACGGAAAATATCCATTCCTTGAATTGGTTGAATTATGCCTTTTTACGCTCTAAAACCTCATCAATTAGGCCGTATGCCTTTGCTTCGGCTGAGCGCATCCAGAAATCACGGTCAGAGTCTTTTTCAATCTTCTCATACTTTTGCCCGCTATGATTGGCAAGGATTGTATACAGGTCCTTTTTCACTTCAATTGTTTGTTTCAATGAAATTTCCATATCAGAAGCCTGCCCTTGCATACCACTCATCGGTTGATGGATCATAATCCTGGAATGCGGAAGCCCGGAACGTTTTTTCGGTGCGCCTGCTGCTAATAGAACGGCAGCCATTGAAGCAGCCAAACCCGTACAGATTGTTGCCACGTTTGGATTTACATATTGCATCGTATCGTAAATACCCAAACCGGCATATACCGATCCTCCTGGACTGTTGATGTACATGATAATGTCTTTCTTTGGATCAGCAGACTCTAAAAACAGAAGTTGGGCGGTAATCAGGTTTGCCACCTGATCATCGACCCCCATTCCAAGAAAAATGATCCGGTCCGAAATCAATCGGGTGAACACATCAATAGCCCTGAAATTACCGGGCCTTTCCTCAATTACATATTGTGTCATATTATCAATACGCTGTGCATAAGAGTCTACGGTGTTGCCACTCATGCCCAGGTGATGTACTGCATATTTTCTGAAATCATTTTGCTGGCTCATAAATAATAGAGGTTTAAATTTCGTTTTTGATAGTGCTAAATTTGCTGAAAATATGGACAATGCAAATACTTTCAGGAAATAATGTCATTAACCAATTCTGATCGGAAAAGGTTTATGTAATGTAAGTCGAAAGTGTTGGGCTTTTATTGTTGCCTAGTGCTTATGCTCTTCAATAATTTTTTTAAACTCATCTACGCTAACCTTCTTCTCCACCAATGTAATCGTATCCTTTAACAAGGAGAGGATTTTATCGCTACGCAATTGGGTGTATAACTTCGTGAAGTTCTGGCCGTTTTCGTTTGAAAGATAATTATCAACAATTCCATCAATCTTATCACCAAGTTGCTCAGCGAAGGCAGGCCCACCAAATTGCGCAACAATCATTTCTTTGGCCTTGGTGCGAACATCTTCTGTTTCAACAGAGATTTTATGGTCTTCGGCAATTTTGTTTTTCACAAGGTCCCATTTCAAGCTTCTAACATAAGCGCCAAATTCCTTCTCCAGGATTTCATCCGTGATTTGCTCACCACCTGTATTTTTCAACCACGATTTCAAGAAGCCTTCGGGCAAATTGATCTTGGTGTTCTCTACATAATAGTCTTCAATGGAGTGTTCTAAGAAATGGTTGCTTTCGCGATTATAATTTTCTCCAATGGTTTCTTTCACCTTGGCAACAAATGCTGCTTCGTCTTTCACAGCATCTTTACCAAAAACCCGATCGAATAGCTCGATGTTCAGTTCAGCCGGCTCCACACGGCTAATGGTGTTGATCTGTAAGGTGTAGGCCCCTTTTTCTTTCTTAACCTCATCAACACTTCGATTGAGTAATTCGGCAAGTGCTTCAGTGTCTTTAAAGAGTTTGGAAACTTCAAAGGTCACCGTTTCGTCCTTTTTCAATCCGATGAAAATTCCTTGCGACTTCTTCTCGACTTTGTCTGTTTCAATACGAGCGTGTTCAAGTTTAAAATCCGGATCTTCACTGGTGAGTTCACCCGCTAAAATATCACCGATTTCGCTGGTATCAGGATACGAAACCTTACCAAAGCGTTTTTTCAAATCACTGATGGTATCCGCAACCATTTTTTCATCAATTTCAATAGGATATGATTTTACTTTCACTTTCGGTGACAACTCGTATGTGAAGTCATCGACCATTCCAATTTCGTATTCGAAGTCAAAATCCTTTTGATTTTCCCAATCAATTTGGGATGCCTTTTCGTGATTGGGCATAGGCTCACCCAGTATTTTCAGGTTTTGCTCCCGTATGTACGAGTTCAGGTTACTGGAAAGCAGATTATTGATTTCGTCAACCATTAAGGATTTTCCATACATCCGCTTGATTACGCCCGTTGGAACTTTGCCATTTCTGAAACCTTTAATATTGGCCTTTTTAGCATACTCCTTGATTTTTTCTTCAACGTGAGGTTGATAATCCCCTTCGCTTAGCGTAATTTTAATAACACCTTCGGTGTTGTTCTTTTTATTGAGTGTAATCTCCAAAATGGAAGTATTTTGAGTGATGAAAAAAATTAAGAACCCTCAATACGCGAAAAAAATTCAGGCATTGAGGGTTCAAAGTGTGCGGGTGGAGGGACTCGAACCCCCATGGGTCACCCCGCTAGATCCTAAGTCTAGTACGTCTACCAATTTCGCCACACCCGCAAGTGTTTTTGGCATTCACCCGAAGGTGAGCCCGAAAACGGAGTGCAAATTTATAGATTATTTGGGAATAAAGAAGTCCGGGCAGGATTTTAGAAAAAGATTTAGTTTAAAATATATTTACACGGAAACCTCCCCCGGATTGGTACTACTTATGAGGAATTAATTCAGGGGATTCCATATAATTATTGCTATTTGAAATATAAAAGCCATCCATGGTTATTGATGCAGAGCAGGAGAAACGGGAGATAATTAACCGCTACAGAAAGTTATTGAGAAAGGCGAAGCCGACTTTAGGGGATGGTGATGCCAAATTGATAAAAAGGGCCTTTACGATGGCCCTTGAAGCGCACAAGGATATGCGGAGAAAATCCGGGGAACCCTATATTTTTCATCCTCTGGATGTTGCCCAGATATGTGTGGAAGAAATTGGGCTTGGAACAACCTCTGTTATTTCTGCCTTACTCCATGATGTAGTGGAGGATACCGATATTGAACTGACGGAAATCAACGAAATCTTTGGCAGTAAGGTCACCAGGATTATTGACGGGCTCACTAAAATTTCGGGTGTCTTTGAATACGGCACCTCCCAACAAGCTGAGAATTTCCGGAAAATGCTCTTTACACTATCAGATGATGTGAGGGTAATTTTGATCAAACTGGCTGACCGGTTGCACAATATGCGCACACTGGAAAGCATGCCGCGCAACAAGCAGTTAAAAATTGCTTCTGAAACGATTTATTTATACGCCCCGCTTGCGCATCGGCTGGGCTTGAATACCATTAAAACAGAATTGGAGGATTTGTACCTTCGGTTTACCGATTTTGAAGTCTACGATAATATTTCAAAGAAAATCGATGCCACCCGCGGGATCCGAAACAAATTCATTCGCCAGTTTTTACAACCGGTAAAAGAATCACTCGAACAACAGGACATTGATTTTGAAATCAAAGGAAGGCCAAAATCCATTTATTCCATCTGGAATAAAATGAAAAAACAAAATATCCCTTTTGAGGAAGTTTATGACCTGTTTGCCATCAGGATAATATTGGATGCCCCAATCGAACAAGAAAAAGCTGTCTGCTGGCAGGTTTATTCTGTTGTTACGGATTACTATACCCCCAATCCCGATCGCTTGCGCGATTGGATCAGCACTCCGAAATCCAACGGTTATGAATCGCTTCACACCACCGTAATGGCGAAAAATGGCCAATGGGTGGAAGTACAAATCCGCACCCAACGGATGGATGAAATTGCCGAAAAGGGTTATGCAGCGCACTGGAAGTATAAAGATTCGAACTCCTCCAGTGAATCGAATCTTGAAAAATGGCTTGCCCGTGTCCGGGATTTGCTCGACCAGAACAACCATTCTGCGTTGGATTTTGTAGATGATTTTAGAGGAAACCTTTTTAGTGAAGAGGTTTTCGTTTTCACCCCACGGGGCGAACTAAAGAATTTGCCTTATGGAGCCACTGCTGTTGATTTTGCTTTCGACATCCACACCCAGATTGGTTCGCGGTGCATTGGCGCAAAGGTTAATGGCAAGTTGGTCCCGATCAATTATGTTTTAAAAAATGGGGATCAAATCGAAATTTTAACTTCCCAAAAACAAAAACCCCATGAAGATTGGCTCCGCTTTGTTGTCACTTCCAAGGCCAAAGCCAGAATCAAAGATTATCTGAAAGAAGAAAAAAAGAAAGCGGCCGAAGACGGGAAAGAGATTGTGCTTCGAAAATTAAAACAACTTCGGATAGAACCAACACAACTGGTAATGGAGCAAATGCGCGATTTCTTTAAAGCACCCACGCATTTGGACTTTTATTTCCGGGTAGGAAAGGGGTGGATTACCCCAAGCGAATTAAAAAGGTTCAAAGACTATAAACCAGCAGCCCCCATTAAATCCAAGCCCAATATCCGGGTGGCTGACATGAAAATGATTGAGGATGAAATCTCCAATATAAAAGGACGCTATGAGGATATATTATTGATAGGGGAAGATATGGATGTGGTCGATTACCGGTTGGCCAAGTGTTGTTCGCCAATTCCGGGAGACGATGTATTTGGATATGTAACAGTAAGCGAAGGCATAAAAATACACCGGGCAAATTGCCCCAATGCACATGAATTGCTTGCCCAACATGGAAATCGTGTGGTCAAGGCAAAATGGACTTCTCAACATGAAGTGGCCTTTCTTACCGGATTAAAACTCAGGGGCACCGATCGCGTAGGGATCATCAATGATATATCAAAAATCATCTCGGAAGAACTCAAGGTAAACATGAGTTCCATGTCCATCCATACGGATACCGGCATATTTGAAGGTGAAATTATGCTTTATGTCAACGATACCCGCCACCTTGAACACCTCATCGAGAAACTTCAGATGGTAGAAGGGGTCGTGAAAGTAAGACGATTCGATTCAAGAAATTGACCTATGGGAAAGTTCTGATTGTCTTTTGGATGCCACTTAAGGGATGCTATCTTTGCTGTCTTGTTGAATTATGGTTTTGAATACATCAATTTTTGAAGAAGTAAGTAAGATTTTCACGGCCTACCTTGAAAATCGCGCGCTACGCAAAACGCCTGAGCGCTATGCTATTCTCGAAGAGATCTATTCCCGTGATGGTCATTTTGATGTGGAGTCGCTCTACATTAGCATGAAAAACAAAAACTATCGCGTAAGCCGTGCAACAGTTTATAATACCCTCGACCTTCTTGTTGAATGTGATTTGGTAAGCAAGCATCAGTTTGGGCAAAACCTGGCGCAATACGAAAAGTCGTACGGATATAAGCAGCATGATCACCTGATTTGTACAGAGTGCCATAAGGTTGTTGAGTTTTGTGATCCACGCATTCAAAATATCCAAAATACTGCTGAGGAAATTCTGGATTTCAAAGTCCTGCACCATTCGCTTATCCTGTATGCTACGTGTACAAAAACCAACTGCGAGAACAAGAAAGCAGTAACCCCTTAAATACATTCTACCATGGAATTGAAAATAGAGTACCGCAAAAATACTTTGATCCTTCGCCTTTCCGGGGATTTGATTGGTGAAGATAATGGGTTGGGGGTTTTAGAATCTGTTGGCGAAGCTATTTCAAAAGGTGTTTCAGTATGTGTTATTGATATTTCCGGTCTGCGGTATATCAATAGTAGTGGAATTGGTGTATTGATAACCGTATTAACGAAGTTTAGAAATAAAGGAGGCGAGGTATATTTGATGAAACCCTCCGAGAGCGTTCAGAAACTATTAGTGATTACCAAACTGAATGCTATTTTTCAAGTAATTCAAAATGAAGACGAGGTGCTTTAACACCTGAAAGAAAAAACAATGGCGAAAGTAGATGTTTTGTTAGGGCTCCAATGGGGCGATGAAGGTAAAGGGAAAATTGTGGACGTGCTCGCACCCAAGTACGATATCGTGGCACGATTTCAAGGCGGGCCGAATGCGGGGCATACACTTGAGTTCGATGGGATAAAACATGTACTACATCAAATACCTTCCGGGATTTTCAGAAAAAACATTAGAAATGTAATCGGGAATGGTGTTGTCCTCGATCCTGTTATTTTCAAAGTAGAAATAGAAAAACTCCAAAAATTCAACCTTGATATAACACAAAATCTTTTTGTTTCGAAAAGGGCACAATTGATTGTGCCAACACATCGGTTGTTGGATCAGGCTTATGAAACTGCTAAAGGTGTAGATAAGATTGGTTCTACTTTGAAAGGAATAGGGCCAACCTATCAGGATAAAATTGGCAGGCAAGGACTAAGGGTGGGTGATATCCTTTCTCCAAATTTTTTGGAACGTTTTGAAAAGTTGACAAAAATCCATTTCAATATTCTAAAGGAATATGATATTCAATATGATTGGGAAGAATTGAAAGGAAAGTTTTTGGAGGCTGTTGATTTTTTAAAGCAATTCCAAATTATTGAAAGTGAGTATTTTCTAAACCAAGAACTGAAAGCAGGATCAACTATTTTGGCGGAGGGGGCACAAGGGTCTTTGTTGGATATTGATTTTGGAAGCTACCCATTTGTAACAAGTTCTACTACCGTAACTGCTGGGGCATGTACTGGTCTTGGTGTTCCCCCAAAAAATATAGGCGAAGTATATGGAATATTTAAAGCCTATAGCACCCGGGTCGGAAGTGGCCCCTTTCCAACAGAGTTGTCAGACGATCAGGGGGAATTAATGCGGAAGGAAGGAAATGAATTTGGTTCCACTACAGGCAGGCCAAGACGCTGCGGATGGATTGATTTACCTTCTCTTAAATACTCTATCATGATCAATGGAGTCACCCAGCTTTTAATGATGAAAGCTGATGTTTTGAATGTTTTTCCTATAATAAAAGTGTGCACACACTATCAACTTACAGATGGTACAACCTCCAGTATTCTTCCCTATGAATATGTAAGCCAACAAGTTACGCCCATATATAAAGAAATGAAGGGATGGAACTGCTCATTGAAAGGCATTGATGGGAGTTCAATCCCGGCCGAGTTAAATGATTATATAGAATTCCTTGAGCGTGAGCTTGAAGTACCCATTACGTTGATATCGATTGGCCCTGATCGAACAGAGACTATAAATCGTCAAAGCGTAACTGTTTAAATTTTTTTTCATTGGTATTTGGATAACGTGAATCCAACATATACCTTTGCACTCCCAAATGAGGGGAGTACAGGTTTAGGAGAGGTTTTATGCCTGTAACGTTTCGGAAGGCGGATGGAACTATGAGGTTCCAGAAACTGGAAGGAAGGAGTTCTTTGAATAGATGGAATTAGATAGCGGGCCACGGAGATTTCCTTTAATAAGGGGAATAGACGATAAATAAATTAGAGGGCCAAGGTCGGACAACAAATTGCCTGAAAGGTTGACCAGCGATGGTTAATTGATTAGGGATACGGAGAAGATGGGAGACTGTCTTTGAGGTATAAGATTCTTACAATGGAGAGTTTGATCCTGGCTCAGGATGAACGCTAGCGGCAGGCCTAATA
>CAYNOT010000027.1:0-45664 GCA_964398945.1 uncultured Roseivirgaceae bacterium
CAAAAATACGGAGCCTATGAAAGAATTAAAATATGTACTTCACCGGAGGCTTACTTTACAACTACTTACAATTGGCTCTAAGTTTAATACCGTTAAAAAAATGTTTTTACATAAAACCCACTAAGCTAGTTATCTTTCGCCCAAGAAATCTTACCATGGCCGAAAACCCACAGCGACAACAACAGGCAAAAGTATTGCGGATCTTTAGAAAGATACACCGGACAACCGGTGCGCTCCTCTTTATATTTTTCCTTTTCATTTCCATAACCGGGCTTTTATTGGGATGGAAAAAACATAGTGGCGGCATTATACTGGCAAACTCTGCCACCGGAACCTCCACCAATCTGAAAGACTGGCTTCCGCTCGACAGCCTGTACAAAAATGCATGTACGATTTTACACGATTCTGTTTCGAATGATTTGTCCCTGGAACTTGACCGGATTGATGTGAGAAAAGATAAAGGCATGGTGAAATTTGTGTTTGCCAACCACTTTTGGGGACTACAGTTGGATGGTGCCACCGGAAAACTTTTACAAATCGAACAAAGGAGATCCGACTACATCGAAAAAATACATGATGGGTCTATTCTGGATTTTTATCTGGGCACCGGAAACGGACAAATAAAATTGGTCTATACATCGGTCATGGGACTTGCGTTGTTGATCTTTACCATCACCGGTTTTTGGCTTTGGTATGGCCCCAAGCGTATGCGAAAGGGTACTCAGTAAGGCCACCAAAATTTTTATTCTGTCGGAAGGAAAATAAAAAAATAGTCTATACCTTCATGCATTAAAAATTTAACCAAAATGAAAAAAGCAAACCTTTTCCTGATTGCCCTGCTTATCACATCTATAAAATTAGTTGGCCAGGGGTTCCCACCTCCGGCTGACGGAAATGCTGCCGTATATTTTGTGCGTGTCTCAAGCTACGGTGGTGCGGTTTCATTCGAATACTTTCATAATGAAAATTTTATTGGGGTTTTTAAAGGCAAGAATTATATCCGCTATGAATGTCCTGCAGGTGAAAATTTATTGTGGGCATCCTCCGAGGACAAAGAGTTTTTAAAGTGCGACTTGAAAGCTGGTGAAACGTACCTTGTTTTGGTGAATATTGAGATGGGGGCAATGAAAGCACGGATTGGACTTGAGCCAATTACGATTGATAATCCCGATTTTGACCGCGTAAAAGAATTGGTACTGCAAAAAGCCCCGGTAGTAACACCCGAATCCAAAATAAAGGATACAGAGAAAAAACTGGCAGCAAAAGGCTTTGTGGAAAATATTATGAAACGCTACGAAAGCGAGTGGAAGAATGCAAAAAACACCCAAACCATTAGCCCCGATATGTTTATCCCTCAGGAAAAATTGAAATAACCATTCAATAATCAACGAGCTGTTTTTTTATCGATCAATTTTCGGGTGAACAATCTTGCTTCGACAATAAGCAGGAGGATCCTGTTCCCAGCCCCATGATCGTGCGCATGGCATCTTGCGTGCTCACCGTTAAAAATTGAATCGATTCTTTTGGTACATGGTAAATATTTCCGTTCATCGGGTTTGGTGCTGTCGGAACAAAAATAGTGTACAGGTTTTCGTTTATTTTTGTTGTAACAAAACCAGTCATGAACGTTCCTGTTTTAAAGGGATCAATCAATACCACCTGGCTAAACGGCAAATCTTCCAATCCTGTGAATTGATATACAATTTTATGGACAAGGTTGTACAAGGGGATTTTTGTGAGGTACCGCTTCTCAAATATGGTGAAATAGCCCTTCCCCACATTATTTTTTAACATTAAACCAAACAAGAAAAAAAACATCACCAGTATACCCACTGAAATAAAATTAATGACCCAATCGGGTACAGTGCCGCCATTATCCAGGAGTGCACTCAGCGGTGCTACAATTTTGAAAACAAAACTGAACAACACCGAAAGCAAAACAAGAATAATCGTCAGCGGCAATAAAAAGACAAAGCCCTGAATCAAGGTAGTGAACACATAATTTTTTTTAGATTTTTCTTCTTGCGATTTCGCTGTAGTTGCTAGTTCCATTTAGGCTTCTTGATTAAATAACGATTGATCTTTGAGGGATTACCTTAATTAACAACAAAACTATGCCATTCCCTCACACCGTTCAATTTGAGGTTTTGGGTGGGATTGTGTAGAAGTTTCCGAAGAAAGGTGAGGATAAAATTCCTCATAAACAAAAAGGCTGATTTCAATAACCAGCCCTTTTGTGTATTCGGATGTTAATCCATTCCTCCTTTACGCGTAGGTTTTCGCGGCTCCGGCCAGGTCATTTGTTCCCCACTTCTTGGACTAATGCCCAACACACTTTTCTCTCGTGAAGTCCTTTCCTTATCCTCGCAAGCTTTATAAACAAGTATGGCAGTAAGTATTGCATTGTTGCGAACTTCATCAAATACAATCTTATCGTAGGTATCCAAATTTGTATGCCATGTATAGCTTCCATACAACCAGCTATTGGAACTTAAGGAGAAACCCGGGGCGCCTGCTGCTACAAAAGATGCATAATCCGAACCACCTCCACCCGGGCTGCCCGGAAAAGTGGTTTCCAAATCAGTTTTATATTCGTGCGGAACGGCAGCCAGCCACCTTCCCAAATAATCATACGCATTTAAAAACCCTTGTCCGGAAATTCGTACAACACGCCCGGTTCCGTTATCCTGATTAAACAACGCTTGTAAATTTTCTACAATCCCCGGATGGTCTTCTACAAATGCACTGGATCCATTAAGGCCTTGCTCCTCGCTGCCCCAATGCCCAACCAGAATTGTTCGGTTCGGATTTGCATATACTTTTTTCAAAATACGCATCGCTTCCATCATCACGAGTGTACCGGTTCCATTGTCTGTTGCACCGGTGCCTCCGTCCCAGGAATCAAAATGTGCCGAAAGCATAACATACTCATTCGGTAATGCAGTGCCTTTCATTTCAGCAACGGTATTATACGTGGGGATCATTCCAAGTTCTTTTGAATCTGCCCGGATACTCAACTTTGGTTTCTTGCCCGATTCGGTCAACCGGTACACCAATCCATAATCCTCCAATGAAACATCAACGGTTGGTATCTTCTTCGTGCGCGCACCAAAAATTTTATTGGCTCCAAACCCACGCGACCAGTACGACTGTACAATTCCTACCGCTCCTGCTTTCTCCAATGCTTCCGGTAGAGTACGACTGTTGTAACCCGTGTTGTCAATGCGCTTGTTCCATTCATCGGTCAATTTGCTGCGGTCTTCTTTCATTTTCCCAACCGATTCTTTCTTCCCGAATTCTTCCCAATTATAGTCCGGCCGACCGGTAGGCTGCACCATCGATACCAATACAAACTTGCCCTTTACATTCGGGAGCCATTTCTCAAATGCAGTTGCATCTGCAACATCCGGCAATAAAATAGTTTCGGCCGTAACCGTTTTTCCATTCGTCCCCGGGCTCCACGCAAGTTGCATCCCGGACAATGACTTCACCCAGGGGGCAACCATGTCAATATGGGTAATACCACGTTCCCAACCGCGCCATTCGCCCCACTTTTCATTGCGGGCCGTGATTCCCCAACTGCCATACTTGGCCACTGCCCAATCGTTGGCTTGTTGCATCTTGGGGGTCCCTACTAACCGTGGGCCAATTCCATCCATCAGTTCGTGTGCTAACTTTTCCAATTGGGAGTTCTCAGTAGCTTCTTTAATGATGGCTTCAATAACCGGGTCTTTTGATTGTGGGTAACCTACGCCAACAGACAGCACCAGTGCAAACAATAATGTTATAAATCTCTTCATATTCTGGAATTCAATTAAAGTTTTCGATACATACCTCTACGAAAGTAACATTAGCGAAGCAACCAATGGCTTCTTTTCCAAATGAGGCGGTATTACTTTTTCTACGGTAGTTATTTGTTTGTGACTGAGGATGGCTTTTGAAAAATTGTGTGACATTAACCGTCATGCAACCATGAACAAACTGTGGAGTACGCTCAAAGTGAGTGAGGCTTTGGGGAAATTATTCATCCTCTATCACGTCCGCCTTCTTCTTGTTGCTCAAGAAGATCATCCCTACCACAAAACAGATTGCACCCACCACAATGGGATACCAGAGTCCGGCCAGTAAATCACCATCCGGATTTGATTTGGTTTTACTTAATTCAAATAAACTCACCGCCAACAACGGTGTTAGTCCACCAAAGATTCCGTTACCAATATGGTACGGCAACGACATGGACGTATAACGTATTCGCGTTGGAAACAACTCAACCAAAAAAGCAGCAATCGGGCCATAGACCATCGTAACAAAAATAACTTGTATGAGCACGAGCCCGATCATCCAATAAAAAGGAGATCCACTTAATAAAATTTCATGCTTGACATCCGCATCCTTCGCCTCACCAGCAACAGCAGTTTCTGTCGCGCGTGTTCCATCCTCAAATACGCGGACTGTTTTCGTTGTTGTGAACTTTAGCCCCGCATCATTGGAGGACGTTGACACTTGCACATCCCGTTCGGAAACAACTTCGGTTTTAATAGTAACATCTGAAATAGAATACATCTTACTGTAAATCGGCCGGTAAAGAAGTACCGCCAGCAACATTCCTATCATCATGATCATCTTCCTGCCAATCCGATCGGAAAGCCAGCCGAAATAAATAAACAACGGAGTTCCAATCACCAATGCAACCGCAATAATGTTTCGTGTTTGCACAAACTCAACCTGGCAAATTTTTTCAATAAAGGTCATCGCATAGAATTGACCCGTATACCAGACTACACCTTGTCCTGCCGTTGCACCAAACAACGCAATCAACACAAGTCGTAAATTAGCTTTGTTGCCAAAACTTTCTTTGATGGGGTTTTTAGAAATTTTTCCTTCTGCTTTTATTTTCGCAAACAAAGGTGATTCGTTCATGCGCATGCGAATAAAAAAAGAGACCAACACTAAAACAGCGGAAAGTAAAAAAGGAATCCGCCAGCCCCACTCGCTAAATTCTGCGGGGGTAAAATTTGAGCGAACACCCAAGATCACACCGATGGAAACCAACAATCCAAGCGTTGCGGTTGTCTGGATAAAGCTTGTATAAAAACCGCGTTTCGCTGCGGGGGCATGTTCCGCCACATAGGTAGCTGCCCCGCCATATTCACCACCGAGTGCCAGGCCCTGTAGCAACCGTAGCAGGAGAACAATAATCGGTGCAAGGATTCCAATTTTTGCGTATCCCGGTACAAGTCCAATCGCGAAGGTGGAGCCCCCCATCAGTAAAAGTGTTACCAGGAATGTAAATTTTCTTCCAACGATATCCCCCAGCCTTCCGAAAACAATAGCCCCGAATGGACGCACAACAAAACCAGCACCAAAAGTACCGAGTGTAGCAAGAAAGGCAGCCGTAGGGTTGGTGTCCGGAAAAAATTGCTCCGAAAGAATAATGGCAAGGCTTCCGAAAATATAGAAGTCATACCACTCAATTAATGTTCCTACGGAGGAAGCGGTGATTACATACCAAAGGTTTTTCTTTTCTTCAGGGGTAACTATCGGTCCGTTCATTTACTGTCTGCTTTTTTGCGAAACAATATAACTTGAAATACCCAACATGGCTCAACCCTGCGTGCCTTTCATCAAAAAAACATAGTTTCAATTTTGCCCGCACTAACACTCATTAGGCCATAATTCTGTATCTTGCGCCCCACATTTATTCTCACTATGAACCATTCGAAAATAGTAGGACTTGGGCATCATGTTCCCGAAACTGTAATTACCAACGAATATTTATCCACCCTTATGGATACCAACAACGAATGGATTGTTGAACGAACGGGGATACAGGAACGAAGGTGGATGGATCCCGCCAAGGATACAGTGGCCAATATGGCTGCCAAGGCTACGCGAATGGCACTTCAGCAAGCCAACCTTACCGAAAAGGATATCGACTTTATTGTGTTTGCAACCATCACCCCGGATTATTTCTTTCCGGGCTCGGGTGTCCTTTTGCAACGCGAACTTGGCTTGGAAAGCATTGGTGCACTGGACATTCGAAATGCTTGTTCTGGTTTTATTTATGCTTTATCGGTGGCGGATCAATTTATCAAAACCGGCATGTACAAAACCATTTTGGTGGTGGGTGCCGAAATACAATCCACTGCATTGGATGTAACCACGCGCGGACGAAATACGGCCGTAATTTTTGGTGATGGTGCAGGCGCTGCCATCTTGCAGCCATCGGAAAAACAAGGAATACTGAGTACCCACCTACACTCCGATGGACGCTTTGCGGAGGAATTATATGTAAAAGACCCGGGAAGCAGCAGGCCCCGGGAAGAACGTCAGGCAGAACAAATACTTGACACTACTGATTTTAAAGTAGTAATGAACGGGCAACAAGTGTTCAAACATGCCGTTGTCCGTTTTATGGAAGTGATCAATGAGGCACTGGATGCGAATGGCTTAAAAAAGGAAGATATTAACTTGCTGGTCCCGCACCAGGCGAATCTGAGGATTAGCCAATACATACAGCAAAAGCTAAACCTAAGCGATGACCAGGTATACAACAATATCATGCGCTATGGAAATACCACCGCTGGATCTATTCCCATCGCAATGAGCGAAGCCTTCCAGGAAGGGAAAATCAAAGAAAATGACTTAATTTGCCTTGCCGCTTTTGGAAGCGGATTTACGTGGGCCTCCGCGCTCATTCGTTGGTAACCGAAAAAACCCTATGAAGACATCGACTTACAACCCAAGTCCAATTGAAGTTGATTTTGCAAATGCACTTTTTTTGCTGCAAAAGGAAATTGAAAAACACCTGCAAGACAATGAGATCGTGCATGTGGAGAGCAACATCAAAAAAGACAACCCCATGGTGAAGTTTAGTTTACTCGATAAAGATGGGGATCCGCATGAGATCGTGGTGCGTATTATTCAAATCCCGGACAAGTTTTAGTTGGTAGTTGTTAGTTTGTAGGATGTCTAACATCTACTAACTAACAACTATTAACTACCAACTATTAATCCGGGGTTTCCACGTTAATCTTCTGTACCTTTTCGTATCCAAAAATTTCATCCAGGGTTAGCTCCCGGACTTTGCCGTATTTTTGCATGTCTTTGAAATTCAATTTATCGCGGCTTCCCAAAATCACCACATTAAAATTCCGGTTGATAATATTCTCATTGTGGAATTTCTCAACATCATCGAGTGTCATCGTCTGCGCTTGTGCATAAATATCTTTTCGGATATCATACTCCAATCCCCTTCTCATGGCATTTTCATAGTTGAATAAAATCCCGGTCTTCGTTATCCGCTGACTTTCAATTCTATTCATGATGCTGCTCTTGGCAACTTCAAAACCATTCTCCGAACGCGGGAAATTTTTCATCAAGCCCAACATTGCGCTCATCGATTCACCTTGCTTGTCCGCCTGTGTTCCGATGTAGGCAAAAAATTCATCGTTGCCCGATTTCTTTGAAGCCGTTCCATAAAATGCATACGCTGCGTACGCCAAACCTTGCGCCTCTCGCAATTCCTGAAAAACCGGTGAGCTCATGTTGCCCCCGAAATATTCATTGAAAACTTGTGCTTTCGGCAATACGTCTTTGTCAAACGCTATACCCTTTCCCAAAAACATGATCTCTGCCTGCACCATATCATAATCCGTCCAATACACTACAGGGTCTTTAACATCAACCATTTCAAAATCAACCGGAGCAGGAATCGGGTTCAGTTTATCCGGCAAGATATGGTTCGCATTCAGGGAAGCACTTAAACGTGGTTGGTCCATTGGCCCATAGTACAAAACACGATGTTCCATTTGGGTAAACCCTTTAATGATGTCAATTAATGTGGATGATTTTAATTCACGCAATTCTTTGTTTGTCAGAACATTGGTGAACGGTGAATTTTCACCATACAATCCAAAATTATTTAAGCCATCAAACATGATTGCCCACTTGTCCTTCTTGGCATCTTCACGTTCTTGAAACATGCCATCAATCATCAACTGAAGTGCTTCATCATCCGCTTTCGGATTGGCGAGAAGTTGCTCAATGAGCTTCACGCCTTTGTCCATATTTTCGGACAGGCCGGAAACATAAATATAGGTTTGGTCCTCTGCCGCAAAAACACCAAAATCGCATCCTATTTTATAAAACTCCTTTTTAAAATCTTCAGCAGGCATTTCTTCTGTTCCCAGAAATTCCAAATACTTAATAGCCACACTGATTTTGGGGTCATTGTTGCTACCAACATCACTTAAATAGTACAACGTAAAAAGATCATTGTCTTTGTTGTTGGTAAATCTCACTTCAACACCCTTATCCAGTTTAAACCGCTGGATATCCTTTTCATAATCCAAAAACACAGGCTGAAGTTTGGCCACTGCATTCTCCTGAATTGCTTTATGGAAAGGCGATACATCCTCTTTGTTCAATGGCACTTTTGTGATCTGTGGCTTATTCACTTTCTGTGCATTCGGATCTTTCCCATTTCTTTTATTCACGACCACATAATTATTTCCATAATGGTCATTGGCAAATTTCACAATATCTTCTTTTGTAATATTTTTTAATGCCTCGTTCTCGTTGATGTAAACTTCCCAGGGAATATTATTTGTGAAAGCCATTACCAAATCATTGGAACGCGACCAGTTTTGCTCCGACTGTCGTAAACTGTTGATCTTAAAATCATTAATGACAGCATCAATCAGCCACTCTTCAAATTCACCATTTTTCAAAAGCTCAACCTGTTCCAACAACAACCCCTTCACCTGCTCAAGTGTTTGGCCTTCCCGTGGTTTTCCGGTCAGGGTGTGCAGGCTATAATCATTCATTTCGTTTACATAACTGGAGGGTTGCAAAACTTTCTGTTGTTGCTTAAGGTTCAAGTCAATAAGGCCCGCCTCGGAATTGGCCAGGATCATGTCAATCATCCGGATCATTTGGTATTCTTTTGAATTTCTACCATCAAATCGAAATGCGATATTGATCCACTCTGAATCCGGGCCATAGACATCAATTAGCACCGGCTCGGCAATTGGGTCTTCTTGTACCTTTGTCCATTCTTTCAGTTCATCATTTGGTTTCCAGCCACCAAATGCTTTATCGATAGCAGCAATCGTTTTATCATAATCGAGATCGCCACTCAGGCAAACCGCTACGTTGTTGGGGCGATAGTTCGCATCAAAATATTTTTTTATCTCTGTAATGGATGGGTTTTTTAAATGGTCGATCGTTCCAATAACCGTTTGTGTCCCATACGGGTGTTTCTTAAATGCGCCTGCATACATCGCTTCAAACGTTTTCCAATAATCATTGTCAAGCGATCTGTTTTTTTCTTCATACACCGCTTCCAATTCGGTATGGAATAAACGCGGAACTATTTTCTGAAAACGATTGGCTTCTATTTGAATCCAATTCCCCAACTGGTTGGATGGGATATCATTAATATACACGGTACGGTCTTCTGATGTATACGCATTGGTGCCTTGTGCCCCAATTTCCGAAACCATTTTATCATATTCATTTGCAATCGCAAAAGTTGCTGCCTGATTGGAAACCTGATCAATAAGCGCATAATACTTTACGCGTTCAATTGAATCCGTCAAACTTCGATAATGCTCAAACATGTTCTCGATACTGTCCAACAAAACGGATTCCTTTTCCCAATTTAGGGTTCCAAAATCGGCAGTGCCTTTAAACATAATGTGTTCCAGGTAGTGCGCAAGGCCGGTTGCGGTGGCCGGATCATTTTTCCCTCCGGCTTTAACAGCAATTTGGGTTTGAATGCGGGGCTGTGCATCATTTTGGCTCAAGTAAACTTTCAAACCGTTTGCCAAGGTATAAATCCTCACTTTCAAGGGATCATTCGTGACATATTCATAGGAATAGCCGTTACTTTCGCCTTTTTTTAATTCATACTTTTTTTCGGTGGAACATGCGATCATTAACAACAGGAGCAGGAAACTCCACGAAAGAAATGTTTTCATAATGGGTTTTTTTGGTGATTAACGAAGATAAATAGAAATCCTTACGCGGTAAGGATGATTTAAAAATTATCTGATAATATAACGCCTAAATCGCTCGCAAAAGAATCCTTTACCTGAATAGACATAGTGGCCCCTGGCGGTTGGGTCTCATCGCGGGCTATCATTAAAATTAAATAGTTTTTACCTGATTAAGCGTTAAATTTGACATCCCCTAAACTTGGTTGGGAGAGATTCCGTTGTTATCTCAAATGTGCTGAAAGAATGAGAAAAAAATTATTGATCATTTCCCTTGCGCTCGTTTCAATAAGCTTTCTGGCCGCGGTAAGACCGGGCGAACGCTATTTCGAGATCGCCAAGAACCTTGATATTTTCGCCACGCTGTTCAAAGAAGTCAATACCCTTTATGTGGATGATGTAAATCCAAACCAATTAATGCGTACCGGTATTGATGCGATGTTGGAATCACTGGATCCGTATACCAATTATATTCCGGAAGATGAAGTGGAGGATTACAGAACCTTAAACACCGGCCAGTACGGAGGCATCGGTGCTATCACAAGGGAATTTGGAGGCCGCACCGTAGTTACCATGCTTCTGGAAGGATATGCAGCACAAGCAGGCGGATTAAAGATTGGTGATGAGGTAATCAAAATCGACAAAGTGGGCCTGGCATCGTTAACACGTGAAGAAGCAAATCACTTAATGAAAGGACAAGTTGGAACAACAGTAACGTTGACTGTAAAAAGATATGGCAGCGAAAAACCCCTTGACCTTTCGTTCAAACGCGAAAAAATAAAAGTTGGAAATGTACCCTACAGTGGAATGGTTGGAAACGATATCGCGTATATCCAACTAACGGATTTCACCCCCGATGCGGGTAAAGAAGTGAGAAATGCACTGATCGCATTAAAAGAAAAAGGTGCAAAAGGTGTGATTATCGACTTACGTGGCAATCTTGGTGGCCTCTTAATGGAATCCGTAAACATTGCAAATATCTTTATACCAAAAGACCAGAAGGTGGTCAGCACACTTGGGAAAATCCCTGAAAATAATTTGATCTATAAAACACTCAACCCGGTGACGGACCCGGATATCCCGGTAGCGGTTATCATCGACCGGTCCAGTGCTTCCGCTGCTGAAATTGTAGCCGGCACCATTCAAGACTATGATCGTGGCGTTGTCATCGGAGAAAGATCTTATGGGAAAGGCCTCGTGCAAGTCAGCAGGCAATTGTCTTACAATTCTCAAGTCAAAATCACCATTGCAAAATATTATACCCCTACAGGCAGATGTATCCAGGTACTTGATTACTCGCACCGAAGGGAAGATGGCAGTGTTGATGTAGTTCCTGATTCTGTAAAGAAACCTTTTACCACACCGAACAAAAGAATTGTGTATGATGGAGGTGGCATTGATCCTGATATCCCGATGGAAGCAAAAGAAGCACACGCGATCACACAAGTGCTTTTCCATCGCGGCCTTATATTCGATTATGCAACCAAATACGCTTATGAACGACCCAACATTATCCCTGATCCCAAAAACTTCACCTTGTCGGATGAAGAATACAGTGGCTTTGTAAAATGGCTGGGCACAAAAAATTATTCTTATCGCTCACCGATGGAAATCGAACTGCAAGAATTAAAAGCAGATGCAAAACGTGAAAAGTACTATGAAGTATTAAAAAGCGATATTGAATTGTTGGAAAAAAGTATTGAAGCCACGAAGAAAAAAGATCTGATCCTCTACAAAGACCAGATAAAAAAATTGCTGGAAGAAGATATTATCTCCCGCTACCATTTGGAAAAAGGTAGCGTTCAGGCAGCATTTAAATATGATGAGGAAGTAAAGAAAGCCATCGAAGTGCTTCACGACCCACAGCAATACAAAAAGGTATTGAATATCAAATAATCACGATTTCCACAAATGGAGAACCCTCCCACCTGTGCACACATCGTGTTGTGGGGTTCTTTCGTATCAACCTTTTCATTGAAACCTTGGGTTTTAAAAAGTGAAATCAGTTTCCGTATAGCTCTTTTGCAGCCTTTTCGAATTTATCGCCTGCTTTCCAAACGGGGGCCTTCGGCATATTGGCAAGCAAATGGTTGGCATACACATACGCCCGGAAGTATTTGATCAAGTAATCAAAATCAAGCGTACCCACTTCATCCGCAGGTTGATGATAGTATTTCATTAATTCCGCATCGAATGCTTTTGTGCCGGGGGCAAAATTAATTGCTGGAATTCCTTTCGAAGCAAAACTGATGTTGTCCGAGCGCTCATACAAATTCTGTTCAGGCACAGGATCCAGCGTTGCTTTCAATCCAAAAGCTTCACAGGCTTTTGCAAGTTCTCCTTCCGCTGAAGTACGTTCCATTCCAATAATAGTAGCAATGGAGGTGTCATTGTATCCGGCCCCATCACAATTAAAATCAAAAACAGTTTGTTTTAGCGGGATCAACGGATGCTCAACATACCAACTACTTCCCAACATTCCTTTTTCTTCTCCTGTCAATGCGATAAACAACACCGACCGTTTTGGAGGGAAAGCAG
Source organism: uncultured Roseivirgaceae bacterium (assembly GCA_964398945.1). Classification (GTDB taxonomy): domain Bacteria; phylum Bacteroidota; class Bacteroidia; order Cytophagales; family Cyclobacteriaceae; genus JBGTGG01. The sequence goes on from CAYNOT010000027.1 coordinate 12,537, forward strand.
CCAGGTATTTTGCTGTGGCCATTAGCCCAACCGTGCCGATGCCATTGTCGCGGGCGCCATTGTAGATTGAATCTTCCTCATTCGGCTTTTTAGTAACCCCAACATGGTCGTAGTGCGCAGACACAACCAGGTATTCATTCTTAAGTTTGGCATCCGTTCCTTCCACTACTCCAACAACATTTTTACTTACAATTTCCTGGTACTTACCACCTGAAATTTCAAGGCTTCCCGATGCTGATTTCGTCTCCATCAATTTCTTTACTTCAGCATCATCGCTGTTGCGCATCCATAGGTGGGGTATGCCTTGTTCATTTTTCAAAGACATTCGTTCACGGCCCAGGTAACCTGCTAAACCAGCCCAGGGAAGGCCCGGTATCGCCACGATTTCAACCAAGGCAATTGCCCCGAGTGCCTTCGCGTCAGTGTTCTTTTGTTTTGCGTCTGTCAAATATGCTTTGTTCATATTGTTCTCTCCGCTAATTCCGGCAAATACCACAACAATTTTCCCCTTTACTGAAGCTTTCTCCAATTCTCCTTTGCTTCCATACCCTGCCCATACAATTCCTGATGAAGAAAATTCGCCACCACTATATTGAACAACGTCATCTATCGCTTTGAATTTTTGACCGCCAACCGTCAATGATATAGTTTTTGCTGGTGACACCTTTTCAAGGAAAACCTTTTGGAAATATCCGTCCGCCCCGGGAACAGTTTTTACCCCAACCTGCATGTAGTGACTGGCGATATAATTCGCTGCAATATCAATTTCAGGGGAGCCTGTATCCCTCCCACGCATTTCATCGGCTGCCAGAAAAGTGAGGTGTGCTTTCACCTGATTAAGTTGAACAGATTGGGTGACATCCTGTACAGGGTTTTTTTGAGCAACAAGCATTCCTGAAAGGAACAAGCACAGAAACAGGGCGATAGTATTTTTCATAATTAAGGTTCAGTTTGAAATCGAAAGCTAACAAAAAATCCATAAAAAAAGACTGTCTTATGAAAGACAGCCTTCTTACAGGTTTAGGTTAGGTTAAAATTTTAATTAGCGTAGAAACAACATCTCCCTGTATTTTACCAATGGCCAGTCTTCATCGTCCACCAGTAACTCCAGTTCGTCAACGGCTTTCCGGATTTTCTCGAAGTATTTCTCTTTGATATCATCGCAATATCCGATGGCACGCTTGTGTGTATCTTCAATTTTATTCACGCGCTTGCGCTCCTCAATCATCTTCCGGACACTCGTCTTGATCGTATCAATGTACCCGGAAATTTCTTTGATCGTTTGAACAACAGCCTTGTTGTCAACGCCAAGGCTTTTCAACCCATTGGCATTTGTGATCAATTTATTTTGGTAGTCGATGGCAGTGGGGATAATATGGTTCATGGCCAAATCGCCCATTACACGCGCTTCGATCTGTACCTTTTTGATGTACCCTTCCAGTTTGATTTCCGTTCTTGCCTCCACCTCAATTTTTGAAAAGATGCTATGCTTTTCAAAAAGTTTAATGGAAGTTGGGGAAATATATTCTTCAATGGCACGTGGTGTGTTTTTGATATTTGAGAGGCCACGTTTCGCAGCTTCCTTCACCCATTCCTCTGAATAACCGTCTCCTTCAAAACGGATGGCTTTTGATTCCTTAATGTACTTACGCAACACATTCACCATTGCCAAACGCTTCTCAGTACCTTTCTCGATATCCTTCGAAACGGTATCAAAAAACTTGGTAAGCTGATCGGCCACAATTAAATTCAACGCTGTCATTGGTGTAGCACAGTTATCGCTACCGCCCACCGCACGGAATTCAAACTTATTTCCAGTGAACGCAAATGGGGAAGTCCTGTTTCGATCGGTGTTGTCAAGAATGATTTCAGGAATCTGGTCAATTCCCAATTTCATATACATGTTATCGCCTTTCTCGATCTTGATGTTTCCCTTCTTCTCAAGTTCATCCAATACCGCTGTCATTTGGGAACCAATGAAGGTAGACATGATTGCCGGAGGTGCTTCGTTTGCGCCCAAGCGGAAATCATTTCCGGAAGAAGCTATACTCGCGCGTAGTAAATCCGCATTTTCGTATACCGCACGAATTGTATTGATAAAGAATGTCAGGAACATTAAATTATCACGGGCACTGCTGGAGGGTGCAAAAAGGTTTACACCGGTATCGGTAATCAACGACCAGTTGTTGTGTTTTCCGCTTCCGTTAACACCCGCAAATGGTTTCTCATGAAACAATACTTTTAATTCATGCTTTTCAGCAATACGATCCATCACATCCATCAACAATTGGTTGTGATCATTCGCTACGTTTGCTTCTTCAAACAAAGGTGCTACTTCAAACTGGCTTGGTGCCACTTCATTGTGACGGGTACGCACAGGGATTCCCAATTTCCAGGCTTCAATTTCAAAGTCTTTCATGAAATCATAAACCCGTGGTGGGATTGCAGCGAAATAATGATCTTCCAATTGTTGACCACGTGCCGGGGAGTGCCCAAAAACCGTGCGGCCAGCCATTACCAAGTCCGGTCGCGCCAGGTACAGCGCGCGGTCTATCACAAAATATTCTTGTTCAACACCCAACGATGCCTTTACATTTTTAATATCACGATCAAACAATTGGCACACTTGCGTTGCAGCAATGTCGACAGCCTTTAACGCTTTTAGAAGTGGTGATTTTGTATCCAATGTTTCACCTGTATAGGAAACAAAGACCGTTGGGATACACAACGTACGGCCATACATAAACATTGGGGAAGATGGGTCCCAGGCAGTATACCCGCGCGCTTCGAAGGTGCTGCGAATACCACCGTTCGGAAAAGAGGATGCATCCGGTTCTTGTTGTACCAACTCCGATCCTTTGAATTTTTCAATCCCGGCAATGGCATCAAAGAAAGAGTCGTGCTTCTCGGCAGTACCCCCCGTCAATGGTTGGAACCAGTGGGTGAAGTGTGTTACCCCTTTTGACATAGCCCAGGCTTTTGCTGCAGATGCCACAGCATCGGCAGTAGGCTCATCAATTTTTTCCCCCATTTTAATTGCTTTGCTTACCTTTTTATATATTTCGGGTGCAAGCGTTGCCCGCATTTCTTCTAACGTGTAAACTTTCTCTGCAAAAAAATCGGATACCTTTTCGGAGGGAAGTTCAACTGAAATCTTCTTTCGTCTACTAAGCTGATCGAGTGCTTTGTGCCTTAAAAATGCCATAGAATGTATTGGTTTGGATAAAATCGAGACAAATTTATTACATTTTTGAAATCATGGGTATTTTTTTGCCCCATCTCGTTAATTTTTTAGTCGGATAGAGAAAACACCGCCTTATTTTAATACCACAACAATTCATATTTGGGCACTCCACAACAAAAAAAGGCTGTGGTTTTAACCCACAGCCCCCTATTTTTTTAATTTATTTACTGACGTTACGCAGATTTTGCCACTAAGGCACAAAGTCACGAAGAAAAGTATTCATTTTGAATGCAATCTGATAAAAAACCTTAGTGATTTCGTGGCGTTTATACGTAAGTCCAGTTATTATTTTCTTACCCTGATTTCTTGACGGACCCTCCACTGCTTGCATCGGTATTGGACCGGGAAGGACTTCCCCGATACCGGATGCTTCCGCCACTGCTTGCCCTGCCCACAAAATCTTTGGTAACGAAAAGCCGTATAAACCCGGCACTGGATACCGATGCCTTCACATTTTCAGCCTCCAGATCATCCGCATCAATCTCCCCGGCACTACTTGATTCATAAGACGCCTCCTTTACTTTGCCCTTTAGTTCAACTTCAGCGGCACTTGAAGTGCTCACATCGATGGAATTTACCTCAATATCCAGTTCAATAGTAGCTGCACTGGAAGCATTGATGGAGAGTCGGTTGCCCCTTAATTTGCCTTGGGTGTATATGCTGGATGCAGAACTTGCTGAAATTTTTTCGATAGAAACATAGGTAACATATACTTTAACATTCACATTTCCCCGGTACCGGTTTTCGCGCATGTGGATTTTGAGAAACCCACCCTTCACCTCCGTTAAAACGTTTGAAAGACTTGTTCCGGAAACTTCCACGCGAACGGACCCCGTTGAACCTTTCTTTAGATAAACATCGATCCCTTCTGAAGACTTTATCCCCGTAAAACTATCTACACTCCGAACCTCAGATTCTTGTGCGGTTGCCAATACCGATACCCCAAAAAATATGATGAATGTTATTATCCTTTTCATGCTATTCCATTGATTTGACCCAAAGACCGATCGATTTCTTTAGGGTTGCATGGTGGCAATATCCGGTAAATAATTTTGATCGTGTACCAAAACATCGTATTTTTCAATATATTTCAAAAATTATTTTTTCAACTTTAGGTCAAAATTAACTATTCTATGATTTTTGATAAGAAATCCGAACTCAACGTATTGATCAATTTAGCCGCTAGCGATAAGTCGGTTGCTGATCGTGAATCTAAGCTCATTCACCTGATTGGAAAAGCAAATGGCTTCTCCAAAGAAGAAATTGATACCATGCTCGCAAACCCCCAACCGATTGGCGATATCTCTTCGCTTACACCGGAAGAAAAATTTGAGCATTTATACCACCTGATCCAGTTGATGAAAATGGATGGACTGGTTTTCAGAAGTGAAATTGTTTTCTGTGAACAAATTGCCGAGCGCCTTGGCTACAAGCGTGGCGTAGTGGGTGAACTCTCACAACATATCTATAGCGATCCAAGCATCACTGCCGACCGCGATATGTTAAAAGAAAAAGCAGTTAAATTCTATAAAGGATAATTTATACAACACAAAACAAAACAAAAAAGCCCCGATGCCGGGGCTTTTTTTATTCTTTGGAATACACCACTTTTCCACCAAGTATCGTCATTTCAACTTCTGTTTCCAGAATTTCATTATCAGGCACCGTCATAATGTCTTTTGAAAGGATTGCAAAATCGGCCAGTTTACCAACCTCAATAGACCCCTTTATATTTTCTTCGAACGCCCCATACGCAGCATCAAGTGTATACGAACGCAGTGCCTGTTGGCGCGTCATTTTTTCTTTGGGCTCATAGCCTCCTGCTGGTTGACCCTTCAAGGTCTGGCGTGTGACCGAAGCAAAGAAGCTTGGGATCGGATTGACGGGTTCCACGGGTGCATCCGTTCCGTTTATCAAAGGGGAACCTGACTTTAAAATCGATTGCCACATGTACGCTCCTTCAACGATCCGTTTCTCGCCCAACCGCTCAATTGCCCACGGTCTATCGGAAGATAAATGGATTGCCTGAAAAGCCGGTATAACCCCCAGCATTGCGAAACGCGGAATATCATCAGGATGCAGATGTTGTGCATGTTCGATCCTAAAGCGATGATCAGATGTTGGGTTTTCTTTCAGCGCAATCCCATAGCGGTCCAATACTTCCCGGTTCGCGCGGTCACCAATGGCATGCGAACAAACTTGAAAGCCTGCCTTCAACGCTTCACGCGAAGTCGCTAAAACAGTATCCATCGACAATGTTTCATGGCCATACGCATCGGGTTTATCGGTATAAGGCTCCAACAACCATGCTCCCCAGGATCCCAATGCACCATCACAGTTTAATTTTATAGACCTTATGGTGAGCAAATGTTCGCTATCGATCTCTGGCCCTTTAGCAAGCCACTCATAAACCAAATCACGATCCCATCCGGTGATCATTACATATAAACGAACATCCAGTGTTCCTTCTCTTTTGGCTTTCCGGAATAACTCAATTCCCTCTTTCCCAACTCCCGCATCATGAAAACTGGTGATCCCATTTGCATTGCAAATTTTAACTGCCATCTCCAACGCACGTGCATCGGTCTCTGCACTATTATCAGGAATATACTTGCGGATCAATCCTTGTGCCCGCTCATTGAATATTCCGGTGGGGTTGCCCAATTCATCGCGAAAAACTTCACCGCCAACAACTTCTTCTGACCCCATTTTTTCAGTCGATAATTGATTCAACCCGGCTATCTCCATTGCTTTTGCATTGGCGAAAGCTGCATGGCCGCTGGCATGACTTAAAAAAACCGGGTTGTTTGGGGAAACTGCACTTAACTGTTCGTGCGTTTGAAACCCCTTCACCATTTTTGAAGGCATCGAATCCCATTTATCCTGGTGCCAGCCCCTCCCTAAAATCCATTGGCCCGGTTCTGCTTTTGAAACTGCATCGGCAACACGCTGCACTATCTCTTCATAGCTTTTTGCATCCATCAAATCCAAATTGAGCGCGTTGTAACCAACCCCCATAAAATGTCCGTGTCCTTCAATAAAACCCGGGATCATGGTCTTGCCTTCAAGGTCGATAACATGAGTTGCCTTACCGATAAATGCCCTGGCTTCTTGCTCTCCACCTGCATACAAAATTACACCCTCCTTAATGGCTACTGCTTCTACTTCAGGTTGGCCCTCATTTACTGTGTAAATTTTACCACCGAAAACCACCATATCAGCAGGTTCAGTTTTAGTGCTGCATGCAATTGAAGTGATCAGGATTATAAACAAGAAGTAGGAAAGTATTCGCATTGGTAATAGCTTTAGTGTTTGGTAATGTTAATCATAATTTTGCAAATCGTATGGTCCCATTTTACAGATGGTAGCCCCACAAATTACTTTCTATTCGCCAGACAAAAAACAACACAATATGAAGTTTATAAAAATCAGTCTTTTCTCTTTTATTATATTGATCAACACGTGCGTAAATGCGCAGGATTTTGGTCTCTCCTTCTCTTACTTCCTTCCGAAGGATGGATATTTCTCAACACCCATCAGCCCCTTTTCTATCCGCGGAATAGGCTTCGATCTCACAAATTTTCTGGCACTTGAAACCGGGGCTTCCTTATACCGGATGTCAGGTTTACAAGTGAAAGATTTACCGTTCGAAAGCAAAGATCCGTTTGTGGGGCCAAACTTTACCATTTTCGTTCCGGTGGAATTGGTGGTCCAATTAAAAGGACAAGCCATTCAATTTGACATTAAAGGTGGCGGTTTCTTTTTTTATGGTTTCGATCAAAAAATAAATTATGGAAACCTTGATCGTGCAATGGCTGAACACTATAATTTGAGCGTTGTAAACTCAAATTTTTTATATAGGAACAAACCCGGATTTGGGTACCATACGGGTGTGGAACTTACGATTTTCTTGCCCAGCCAATTGGGGATTTCAATAGAGTGCAACTACCTCATTGGTGAATCAAAGTTTCCTCTGAGCGGATCGTATCAGGGAGGAACGACAACAATTGAGACAGCGAATGTAACTTATCCGGATGCTAAAATTGATTTAACGGGATTGGAGTTTTCCATCGGTATAATCATGGGTTCAAGCGGTGGCGGTCCAAAGAAACCCAAGCGAAGGAAACGTTAATCCACTGTTGGAATTTCTTTTACATACTTGATCACACTTACTTCAGCAGCCGGATATTCCAATTTAATTTCTTCACTAAACAATTCAGCGGGCTCCAACCTCCTGAACTTGCCAATGTAATATTTTTCTTCCGTGGGAGATGGTTTTTCCAACCCATAAAACAAAATCCGTTTATTGGAAACTGAGTCCAGTGTGTGCTGTTGTATCCCTTTTAGTTCGATTGTATAATACATTGTTGAATCATTTGGAAAAGGTTCAACTTCATTTACAGATACATTGTGTTTTTTAAACAACGATCTGGAATCCGCTACAAAAAGTTGAAAAGCTTCTTTTGAAAGATTGTCCAGTTCAAAACCAGTTGAATCTACAGCGGATGTTAGAAACGAAGTCGGCAAAATCGTGTATTTCATTTTTTTGTCACGATGGACCCATTCCAATAAATACCCCACCGTATCAATGGATGTTTTGACCGTATCGTCTTTGAGGACTTTCTGTAAATCAATGCGCACCATGGCGCCACCATCCGTGAACCTTTTTCGCTGGCCGGAAACAAAATTTCCAAGTGAATATACTACTACCTGATTTTTATCCTTTCGCCACTCCATGGGCTGCACAACATGCGGATGTGCGCCAATCACCAAATCACTCCCGTTCTTAAAACAAAATTCAGCAAGGTTCTTTTGAATAGAAGAAGGAAGCGGTTGATATTCATTTCCCCAGTGCAGAAAAGAAATAATGATGTCCGGTTTGAATTCCTTCGCTTTCAATAAATCAATTCGCATTACAGCAGTGTCAATACGGTTTACGATGTTTGGCTTCGTTGTAGGAATTCCGTTGGTTCCGTATGTATAATTCAACAAGGCAATCTTGAAACCATTCTTTTCAAGAATCAACGGATAGTCATTCATCCGCGAAACGGTGTCCACAAAAGTTCCGGTGTGCAGTATCTCCAGACTATCAAGCACACGAACGGTTCGCTCAAGCCCTTTTTTTCTTCTGTCGAGACTGTGGTTGTTCGCGGTCACCAAAACATCAAACCCGATTTCTTTCAACTTGATTGCCAGTTCATCGGGCGAACTAAATTGTGGATATCCTTTATACGGTTTTCCGGCAAGGGTGACTTCCAGGTTCCCGAAAGCCAGGTCAACAGATTTAATAATCGGCTCAACAAAACGAAAGCACGATTGATAATCATAAGTACCATCCTTTGCATTATAAGCATCCGCGATTTGCGAATCGTGGCCCATAATATCACCTACAAACAACATGGATAGGCGGGTTGTATCTTGCGCGTATAGTACACTGCTTGTAAAACAAGCAACCATAAAAAATCCAATCTTTCTCATTCAACTTTAAAAATACGATCCTCTGCAATAACAAAAACTTTATCCTCTTTTTCAGGTTTTATTCTTTTAAAGCCTGTAAAAATACCAAAGGCCGGCAACAACCCTTGTTGATTGCCAAAGAAGAAGCACGGCAAGGTCAACGACTGCCTCCCCTTTCCCACCATCCGTACACCCGGATGAAGGTGTCCCGCCAAATTATAATAGGGATGCGGTTTAACTTCCAGCGGATGATGGGTCAATAAAAACGGCCCCACTACAAGTTGCTCGTGGACCTGGATATTTTTTCGCTCATATTGGTGGGCGCTCATCACGTCATGGTTGCCAATTACCAATTCGAAATTGATGTAGTTGTAGTAAAAAAGAAATTCCCCAAAAACTTCCCAATCGGAATTGTAATGACTGTGAAAAAGATCGCCCAGGAAAATTACCCGTTTTGGGCCAGTCGCTTCAATAGCGTTTGCCAATTGCTCAAAGTTTCGATTGCCTGCCCGTAAAGGGGCGGGAATTCCTGCGTTCCGAAAGTGGATAACTTTACCAATATGCAAATCGGCCAAAATCAATACCTCTTCTTCAACCAAAAAAATTGCGCGGTGTGGGAGCAATCGTATTTTTTTTCCGCAGATCGTAATCTCCATCAAAATGAAAAGGTAATTTCGGCTTAATTCTTGACTAGCAAATAAAAAACAAAGGTATGCGTTTTCCACTTCTCTTCTTTATCATGTTTGTTTCTACTGCGGGGATAGCACAAACGGATTCTCCGCTTTTGTATGGCAACTTTAGAAGCCTGCCCTTTAGGTTGCTAAAGCCGATGGATTCAACTCCTGACAAAAAACCATTGGTCATTTTTCTTCATGGGATAAATGAACGTGGAAAAGACAATGTTAAATCAACGAAGGTCATTTCGCCTTTATTCCTTGACTCTATCAATCGACTTTCCTACCCAACGTACCTGCTAATCCCCCAATGTCCTCCCGGTAAATTATGGACAACCAATAGTGTAACCATAGATTTATCTATCTTAATTGATTCCCTATCGAATGCTGAAAACATAGATAAAAAAAGAATTTACATTACAGGCTTGTCGATGGGTGGTTTCGGCACATGGAACATGATTGCGAAGTACCCTGCTAAATTTGCGGCCGCGATACCGATTTGTGGTGGTGATGTAAAAAGTGCCAACCTTTTAAAAGAGTTGCCCATTTGGGCTTTTCATGGTGCCAAAGATACCATCGTGTCCGTCAATCAATCGCGCAAAATGATTGAAGCCATTAAAGTTGCGGGAGGGTCGCCTCGTTATACCGAATATAAAAATGCGGGCCATAATAGTTGGTCTGTGGCATACCGGGAACCTGAATTGCTGGAATGGCTGTTCAGTAAGGAAAAAAATTAAGGCTTTTAAAATAAGCCATCAATTCTTCCAGCAAATTTTTATTCACCAGAATTGCCACGATAATTGAAACAAGCAAACCGATGGAAGCATTCCGGATATCGCCACGAACAAGCTTCCAGGTCTTCTTCATTTTCCTGCCGAGTTTGTAATCAGGTGCCAGCGTCATGGCAATTTCCCTTCCGCCCAACAAACCAATAAAAACCCAGGTGGTGCTCATCGGCACTTTGCTCATGCTCTGAAAAAATATCAAAATCAATGCATAGACAAAATCGATTACCGTTGCCCCGCGAACATCTTGTACTTCCGATTTCTTGGTAACAACATTCTGGATTTTATCGCCACGTAAATAAAACAACACACCCAAACCAATAAAAATGTATGCGATGAAAAAGAAAACTTCTACAACGCTCAGTGATCGTGGCAGCGTAACCGCAATATTGGCCAGGTCCTGCATCAGCCATACCGCCCACAGGATACCACTAATAACCCATTGAAAGAAAGTCCAGACAGGGTGGGCTTTTCCTTTGACCAGGCCCTTAATTGCCCTGGAAAACAGATACCAAACAAGAAAAGCCACTACAAATGCAATGGCATATCCCATCAGGCTTTTTTGAAGTATTCCCGTTATGCCTTCCACACTCGATGCGTAGGCACTCAAACATAAAAACGTTGTGGATACCGGCATTTGAAGCCGGGTCAACAAAAGCAAAACCAATGGTGCCGCCAATTGAAGAAACTGGAATTCTTGCGGGGCTTCTTCAAAACCTTTCGAACTTAACCGCTGAAAAGAAACATCCCCATCATACATGAACCAACTGACCAACATGGTCACAACAAAAATCCCCCCGATATAAAGTGCAAGCAACCACCAGGGCCTCTTCATGTTTGAAGCCAGGAAAGTTCCAATCGTTTGGATGCTGTCATTGGCAATGGCGGCATATCCTGCAAATAAAAAACCCAGCCACATGGCAATTTTAGGATAGGGGTAGAATATCCCTGTGGTCAGGAACAATAAAATCAAAAGAATAAAGAATTTCCTTTCCTTGAAAATGAAAAGCCTGAAAACCCGCGTTCTAACAGGATCAATTAGGTAAGTCCCCTTTTTTACGATTTTTGCTGCCACTGGTAATGGTTTAGGTTGGGCTTCAATTCAATTAAGCCGGAAAAATATCAAAAAGAACTGGTACTCCTTGATCAAACACGCTAAATATTCAAAACCTTTAGCATATCGATTGATAGCATATTGTTATTGATAATCCAGTTCCATTCGTTTGAGCCGATCGGATAGCTTTTCGGAACTCAACTTTTCCCGAAGCCGGTCCACCATAATGGGAAATGCAAACGGTGTAGGCTTGTCAATCTCTTTGATAATTATTTTTTGATGATTGATACGGGTGAGCGCCTCCCGCAAGCGTACCTCCTCCAATTGGAAATCCATTACTTCTTCATACGCTTGAAGCAACAATAAATTGTGTGCCTCATACTCATGGAACACATCGAAAAACAATTGTGAGGTGGATTGCAAATGACGGTCTTTCACCGGCTTGCCCGGAAAGCCTTTGAACACCAATCCTGAAATGGCTGCAATATCCCTAAATTTTCTTCTTGCCATCTCTGCCGCATTGATACTCGCTTGAATATCGGCTGCCAGGTTTTCTATTCCCAGGATATTGGTTTCCACCGCTTCTTCAATTGGAATGGGCAAATCAGAAAGCAACTCAAACCCATAATCATTCATCGCTATTGAAAAAGTAAGCGGCTCTAATTTGGATAAACGGTATGCAACAAGCGCAGCAAGCCCTTCGTGCACAAACCTGCCTTCAAACGGGTACATCAACACATGGTAGCCTTCCTCTGATTTTAAATATTCAATGAGAAATTCTTTCTTGGAAGGAATTATCGAAATCGTGCGTTGCAGATCAAACATTGGCTTTAAGAAAATCAACTCCGGATCATGCCCGGTATGTAAAGCCACTTCATGTATCTTGTCGCGCAACACTTTGCTCAACTGTGAAGACAGTGGCATCCGACCGCCTTGCCAGGAGGGCACCATCCCTGATTTTTTAGTGGACTTGCGAACATGCACTTCCATTTCTTTTATCCGAACCAATTCCAGGCACTTTCCGGCAAACCAAAAAACATCACCCGGACTAAGCCGTGAAATAAAAGACTCTTCAATTGTTCCTAATGTCTTTCCACTTTGATATTTAATGAAGAGTGAACTATCCCCCACAATGGTGCCAATGGAAAGCCGATGGCGCATAGCAATCATTCGGCTTTCAACGGTGTAACGTTTATTGTTGATTACAACTTTGTGATATTGATCATACGCTTCCAGCGAGTCCCCACCCGCGGTAATAAAATACAAAAGCCAATTCCACTCATCTTTCGAAACTGAAGAAAAGCTAACCGTTTTGATAATCTCGTTGTAGATTTCGTCAGCATCAAAACCTTCCGAAACCGCAAGGGTTACGAGATACTGGATCAACACATCGAAGGAACGCAAATACGGAACCCTGTTTTCGATAACCTTATTGGAAATTGCTTCGCGTAAAGCCGCAGCCTCCATTAATTCAAGCGCATGGGTTGGAACAAAATAGATCCGGCTTACCGCTCCGGGCTGATGTCCACTCCTGCCCGCACGCTGCATAAACCGCGCAACACCTTTCGGGCTTCCCACCTGGATGACGGTTTCAACGGGGCGGAAGTCCACACCCAAATCCAGACTGGAAGTACACACCACCGCTTTTAATTTTCCCGCATGTAATTGATCTTCCACCCAACCGCGCAACTCCTGGCTTATTGATCCGTGGTGCATGGCGATAAGCCCCGACAATCCGGGTGCCTTTTCCAACATCAATCGGTACCAGGTCTCGGCAAAGGACCGTGTGTTGGTAAATATCAACGTACTTGAGCTCTGCTTTACAATTTCAATTACTTTGTCGAGAAGCCGTGTGCCCACATGCCCCGACCAGGGAAGGCTTTCAAGGGAATCGGGTAAAACCGAAACGACCTCCAGTTTCTTTTCAATATCGGCTTTAATGATCTTTACTTTTTTCTTATCGTAATCAATGCCGTGCAAAATTTGAATGGCCTGATCCATATTCCCGATCGTTGCTGAAATACCCCAGACTTTTAATTTTGGTGCGATGGCTTTCAGTCGTGACAATGCAAGCTCCACTTGCACGCCACGCTTCGACCCCATCAATTCGTGCCATTCATCTGCCACGATTGCTTTCAGGTTTTTAAAAAAAGAAGAGTACCCTTTTTGCGCCAGTAAAAGGTGAAGGCTTTCAGGAGTGGTGATCAGGATTTCAGGCGGAACTTTTTTTTGGTGTTCGCGCTCCCTCGTTGACGTATCCCCGGATCGAATGCCCACTTTCCAGGGAAGGCCATAAAATTGAATTAACCGGTTGGCCGACAATTCAATCTCTTTGCTTAATGCACGAATAGGTGTAAGCCAGATAGCCTGAAGTCCGGTGACATTGCCCCCCTCTTTCTGGTCGCGCATGCCCTCAAGCAGAATAGGGACCAGGAGCGAATAGGTTTTTCCGCTTCCTGTGGGAGCATTGACCAGCCCATGCTTTCCGCTCAGGTATGCCTCCCAGGTTTCCTCCTGAAAAGGAAAAGGATTCCATCCATTGTGGTCAAACCACTGCCTGCCTAACTGATTCTTTCCACCCATATCATCCCATCCTACAAAACCTGTTTAGAAAAATAGGTAATTCTTTCAACAATTGGATATTTGTATTGTTACAGTGCTGACAACCTAAAAGTAATGGGAAGATACTCGATCAAAGAACTTGAAAAACTATCCGGTATAAAAGCACATACCATCCGTATCTGGGAAAAAAGATACGGACTGATCGACCCTCAACGCACCGAAACCAATATCCGCTATTATACTGACGATGACTTGCGAAAAATCATCAACGTGGCGTTATTAAACCATCAGGGAATAAAAATTTCGAAGATTGCCAACATGTCTTCTAAGGAGGTGAACGATGAAATCATCTCACTTTCAGAAAAAACCAACCACCACACCATCCACCACGATCAATTAATCAAAACCGTGATCGAATTTGATGAAGAAGCTTTTGAAACCATCCTCCACCAAATTATCCTTCAAAATGGTTTCGAAAACACAGTCATTAATGTGCTTTATCCCTTCCTGAATAAAATCGGTATCCTGTGGCAAACCGGGAACATCCATCCCGCCCAGGAGCATTTTGTTTCAAACCTCATCCGGCAAAAAATTATTGTAGCCATTGATGAATTGCCCCGTGCCAACCCTGACGGGCTGCGGGCGGTGGTATTCCTCCCTGAAAATGAACTACATGAAATTGGCCTGCTTTTCTATAATTATATCCTAAAAAAGAATGGCTACCGTACATATTACCTTGGACAAACGGTGCCCTATAAAGATCTTAAGGCCGTTTGCGATACCCATAAACCCGAATTCTTGGTCACCGCTGTTGTTTCAACCTCCAAAAAACCAGAAATGGAGGCCTATCTCGAAAAAATGGCAATTGACTTTAAAAATTTAACCATGCTGGCTTCAGGTGCTCCGCTGATTGACAACGCAATCAAAACGCCCAAAAACATTAACGTATTCACTTCAATCGAGGAATTAAAAGATCAAATCTAATTTTGTTTAGTTTTTTTAAGAAATAATTAAACAATATTTTGGTTACACATGTTTAAGCTTTAGTTTTGTTCAATATTAAGCCAAAATACTTAAACAAATGACAGCACTCGAATTCAACCACCAAGTAGCGGGACTCCAGGATGTATTGCGCTTGTTTACATTTCGATTTACCAGAAATCAGGTAGAGTCGGAAGATTTGGTTCAGGATACAATTTTAAAGGCCCTTCGCTATCGCGAAAAATTCAAAGAGAACACCAATTTGAAAGGCTGGCTTTTTACCATTATGCGCAACACGTATATCAATGGCTATCGCAAACGAAAAAAAGCAAATACCTGGTTAGATGATAGCCCGGGTTCATTAAAACTAAATATTGAAGAAACGTACACGTTCAATAAGCCTGGAAAGAATCTGGAATACCAGGAGATAGTTGAAAAGTCGAGGGAAATAAATAGTATCTTATGGGAACCGTTCCAAATGTATACCGATGGCTACAAATATCAGGAAATAGCCGATCACTTTAATCTTCCACTCGGAACGGTAAAAAACAGGATTTTCCATGCGCGGAAAGAAATGCAGGAAAAATTAAAAGATTACGCATATCTAAATTAAAATCCAGCGTGCCAACCGTAGCAATCATAGGATCAGGTTTTGCCGGGCTTTCAGCAGCAACGCATCTTGCAAACGAGGGCTTCGCGGTCACTGTCTTTGAAAAAAACAGTTCATCAGGAGGCCGGGCAAGAAAATTTGAAGCGTGTGGTTTTACTTTTGATATGGGCCCGAGTTGGTATTGGATGCCCGATATCTTCGAACACTATTTTACATCTTTTGGAAAAAAAGTTGAAGACTATTACAGTCTACAACGGCTTGATCCTTCCTACAAGATTTTCTTTGGAAAAAATGAATCAATGGATATTCCGGCAGGGATAGAAGCGCTTTGCAAAAAGTTCGAGGGGATTGAACCGGGAAGTGGAAACCATCTTCGGGAATTTTTAAAAGAAGGCAAACTAAAATACGAAGTAGGCATGAACAAGCTGGTCCACAAGCCAGGGCTTTCGATAACAGAGCTGTTCGATTTAAAAATGATCCGGGAAGTTTTTCAGGTCCACTTCTTTCAATCAATTTCCAAATACATCCGCAAATATTTTAAAGACCCGAGGCTTATTCAATTGTTGGAGTTTCCGGTTTTGTTTCTCGGTGCACCCCCAGAAAAAACACCGGCCCTATACAGCTTAATGAACTATGCCGATATGGCCCTGGGTACGTGGTATCCAAAAGGAGGTATGTTCAAAATAGTTGACGCCATGACATCATTGGCAATAGAAAAAGGAGTAGGATTTGAATTCAACAGTACCGTAAAACAAATCATTGTTACGAATGGCATGGTAAAATCTGTGGTTGTAAACGAACACCAACGGGATTTTGATTATGTAGTAGCAGGCGCTGATTATCATCACACAGAACAAGCCCTTTTACAACCCGACAAACGGAACTACTCAAAAAGCTATTGGGATAGCCGCTCACTGGCACCCTCTTCGCTTATATTTTACCTGGGGGTTTCCAAAAAACTAAAAAACCTGTTGCACCATAATTTATTCTTTGATCAGGATTTTAAACAACACGCACAGGAAATATATTACCATCCGCAATGGCCATCCAATCCATTGTTCTATGTATGCTGTCCATCCAAAACGGATGAAACGGTTGCCCCTGAAGGAAGTGAAAACCTTTTTGTTCTCATTCCTGTTGCACCGGGGCTCTGCGACAATGAAGAAATCCGTGACAAGTATTTTGAAGTAGTGATTGATCGACTGGAGCAATTAACAAAACAAACATTCAAATCCGAGATTGTTTTTAAACGGAGCTACGCACATCGTGATTTTATTGTTGATTACCATGCATTCAAAGGCAATGCCTATGGACTGGCCAATACACTCACACAAACCGCAAACCTGAAACCCAGGATCACCAACAAAAAAGTAAGCAACCTTTTTTATACAGGCCAGCTTACAGTGCCAGGCCCCGGAGTTCCACCTTCACTGATCAGTGGTGGTGTGGTTGCAAAAGAACTTATTAAAAGAAGCAAACAGAAAGTAGGATGAAGGATTTATTTGATCAGGTGTCTTTAAAAACCAGTATACTAACTACCCGAAGTTATAGTACATCCTTTTCATTAGGGATTTTTTGTCTTGATAAAACCATTCGCCCTTCCATTTATTCGATTTATGGATTTGTTCGCTTTGCAGATGAAATTGTAGATAGTTTCCATGGATTTAATAAACGTGATTTGCTTACACGTTTTTCGGATGAAACACATCGTGCCATTACAGAAGGTATTAGTTTGAACCCAATCCTAAACAGCTTTCAAAAAACAGTCAAACAGTATTCCATTCCGCTTGATTTAATCGATTGTTTCTTAAAGAGCATGGAAATGGATTTGAAAGACATGGAGCATTCCAAGTCATCGTATGAGGAGTATATCGTGGGATCTGCAGAAGTGGTCGGGTTAATGTGCTTGAAAGTTTTTGTAAATGGCGATGATCACGCTTATGAAAAATTAAAGCCTTCCGCTATGCGGCTTGGTGCAGCTTTTCAAAAAGTAAATTTTCTTCGGGACCTCAAACAAGATTTTTCAGAGTTGGGAAGATCCTACTTTCCAAATGTGGATTTGAACCAATTTGACGAAAGGAGCAAGAAAAAAATCGAAAAAGAGATCGATGAAGATTTTTATATTGCCAGTCAGGGAATAAAAATGCTTCCGCTAAGTTCGCGGTTTGGTGTCTACGTTGCGTATATTTACTACCAGACACTCTTTAAGAAAATCAAAAATACGGCAGCTGATAAAATCTTGAAATGCAGAATTCGAATTCCAAACACAAAAAAAGCATCCTTGTTGGCGTACTCTTTTGTTAAATTTCAATTAAAGCGCATCTGATGGCAAATGTTATCCTGGTAGACGAACACGACAATGAAATTGGGCGAATGGAGAAACTGGAAGCCCATAAAAAAGGAATGCTCCACCGTGCCTTTTCAGTATTGTTGATGAACAACAAAGGCGAAATGCTGATCCAAAAAAGGGCCTCTGACAAGTACCACTCAGCAGGCCTGTGGTCGAATGCGTGTTGTAGCCATCCGCTGGGAAACGATCCCATTGAAAAAGAAGCGCGGGCAAGGCTCATGGGTGAAATGGGGATCGATACACCCCTCACGTTTCAATACTCCTTTATTTATAAAGCAAATTTGGACAACAACCTTATCGAACATGAGTTGGATTATGTATTTTTAGGAACCTTTGACGGTGTGCCTACGCTGAACAAAGAAGAAGTGCAAGACTGGAAATATGTTGATTTACAGAAATTACAAGACGATGTTAACAACCATCCTGAAAAATATTCGCACTGGTTTCGATTAATCCTTAACCATTGGCCGAATGAAGTCCTTGAAAAAAAACAATAGAAAGGAAATACCAAAAATTTCCCTTTGGGGTATTGATGACATAAAAAACTTCAACGCCATACACTATCACCAATGGGTGCCCGAAAACCTCCCGCAATATTCCCCGCATAAAAAAACGCACTTTGTAGCTTCGTTTATTGTACGCGGAAAATTAAAATCATATATCGACTTTCGGGAATATGGGATGGCCCCTGGTTTTTCGGCACTGGTTAACCCAAATCAGATCCACTGGATTGAAGTAAAACGGCCACAAATTGTGGAAGCGTATGTATTGGCGTTCAATAAAAAATTCCTTGATAAACTGGACATTCGACCGGGCGTAAAAATCACAATACATGCCGCGGAAGAGCATATCAAAATAGCGCCAGGCGAGCACGCTGAAATTCTCCGAAAACTTTTCCAATCCATAATAGAAGAATTTCAACGTGATGGTGAAAGGGCAAATTTCATTGTTTGCAAACTCATGGAAGCGTTGCTAACCAAATTCGACCAAATCCATCCTTCAAAGAAATCCAGTTTTAAAAAGAGCGCCCCTTTATACCTTCAATTTTTAAATGCCCTTGACGAAAGCATAAGTGAAAACCATCGTGTAAGCTATTATGCTAAACTTTTGGGAACATCCGAAAAAAGTTTGAACCGTGCGTGCCAGGAGGTTGCAGGTGAAACCGTCCAACAAGTCATCCATCATAAAATCAATTACGAAGCCAAGCGGTTGCTTCACTTTTCCAAAACGTCCGCAAAAGAGATCGCCTACAAAACCGGCTTCCGGGACCCCGTACAATTCTCGAAATTTTTTAAACACCACAATAGCCGTACTCCTATGGAATACAGGCGGCAACTATTTTCACAAAAAAAGTACATGTCCTGAAACCACAGTACTTGACTGTGATTGACAAGGTTCTATCCTGCATTTCAATGGAAATTTGCACTGGTTTTAACGCTTAACTAAATGATTATGCTTACATGGAACGACCGCGTATGGTTCTTTCACTCAAACGAAGAATTGGAGGCGTTTAAGAATTTCTGGAATTTATGAATTTAAGGTTAGCGGTTTGTCACAAGTATTGTCCGTAAAAGACAATAACAATGGATATAAGAAACCGTTAAGTAGTGTGTGGGTTGATTAAAGATGTTTTTTTGGTAGATAAGTGAAGTTGGATTGTGTAAAGGGTCGTTCCGGGTTGGACGGCCCTTTTTTGTTTAAACCTTTTTGCCAGAATGTTGTTAAAACGATGTGCACAAAACAAGCATATCCCCTGAACAATTCCTGAGCAGGAACCACGATCCATTCGTGGTCGTGTGGATGCGAAGGGATCTTCGCATTGAAGATCATCATGCGTTACATGCTGCGCTCAGCATACACAAAAATGTGCTTCCGCTATTCATCTTAGATACACGGATTCTAAACGAACTGGAGGACAGCACCGATAAACGCGTTCAATTTATTTATGGGCAACTTCAGTTGTTACATGAAAAACTTGTTGAACAAGGATCGGCCATGTTGGTACTTTATGGAAACCCGGTCAGTATTTTTAAAACCCTTCCGTGCAGAGCAGTCTATACAAACAGCGATTATGAACCCTACGCCAGAAAAAGGGACCAGGAAGTAAAAACCATTTTAAAGGAAAGAGGAATTGATTTTTTCGAATTCAAAGATCAGGTCATTTTTGAGAAAGATGAAATCCTCAAGAAAGATGAAAGCCCGTACACAATTTTTACACCGTATGGCAAACAATGGAAATTGAAATTAACGGTAACGGGAATCCATCCGTATCAAACACAACACCTTCTTAAAAATTTGTACCGCACAAACCCCATTGCCATTCCTGAACTGCAAGCATTCGGGTTCGAAAAAACAAGTCCCGGTTTTCCCGAACGGAAAATCAAATTAAAAACCATTCAAGGCTATCATAAACACCGTGACTACCCGGGTGTTGACGGAACTTCAAAACTGAGCGTCCACCTCCGGTTTGGAACAGTGAGTATTCGAAAGTTGGTTCAACTGGCAATTACAGAAAACGAAACCTGGCTTAACGAATTGATATGGCGCGACTTTTACCAGATGATCCTTTGGCATTTTCCTGAGGTGGGGAAATCTTTTAAAAGACAATACGATAAAATTGTGTGGAGAAATGATGAAAATGAATTTGATAAATGGTGCGAAGGAAAAACCGGCTATCCACTGGTTGATGCCGGAATGCGGGAATTGAATGAAACAGGATTTATGCACAACCGCGTTAGAATGGTAACGGCCAGTTTTTTAACCAAGCATTTGCTGATCGACTGGCGCTGGGGGGAAGCATACTTTGCGAAAAAACTCCTCGACTTCGATCTGTCCGCCAATAACGGTGGTTGGCAATGGGCTGCAGGGTGTGGGTGTGATGCTGCCCCCTACTTCAGGGTTTTTAACCCAACGCTACAAGAAAACAAGTTTGATCAGGATCGGGTGTACATAAAAAAATGGATTCCTGAAATCGATACGCCTCAGTACCCTAAACCAATAGTAGACCATAGTATGGCAAGGAACCGTGCGATAGAAGCCTACAAAATGGCCTTAACCAACACATGAAAACTTATCACCTGGAATTCACACAGTTTTTGCCTATTACCATCAGTGAGGCCTGGAACTTTTTTTCTTCACCGAAAAACCTTCAAAAGATCACACCTGAAAAAATGGGGTTCAAAATCAAATTCCAATCGGGTGGGGAAAAGATGTATGCAGGACAACTCATTGAATACAAAATAAAAGCCATTCCTTTTTATTCCACCACCTGGCTTACCGAAATAACCCATGTGGACCGTCCATCTTTTTTTGTTGATGTACAGCGAAAAGGCCCTTATTCAATGTGGCATCACCAACATAGTTTTGAAGAAATAGAAGGCGGGGTCAAAATGTCGGATACAATTTCCTATAGCATACCGCTCGGCATCCTTGGTCGATTAATGAATTATCTATTCATACATGCGGAGATAAACCGTATTTTTGCACATCGAAAGACTGTGCTTACTAAACTATTTGGCACGTTTTAATTATGGAATCAAGTACCATTGTTTTATGCTCCCTCATTACCATCGGCACCTTTCTCTTTTGGGAATTTGTGGCGTGGTTTACACATAAATACATTATGCACGGTGTACTTTGGATTTGGCATAAATCGCATCACAGTGTGCACCATCATGCGCTGGAAAAAAATGACTGGTTTGCGGTTGTCTTTAGCTTGCCGTCAATTGGCCTTTTCTATTATTTCTCAATCGTCTCGTACAATCCGTATTGGCTGGCGGTAGGCTTGGGCATCTTTTTTTATGGGTTGTTTTACATGATCTTCCACGATGTGATTGTCCACCAACGCATCAAATGGAGACCAAAGAAAAGGAGCAGTTATTTAGAGCGTATGGTCAACGCCCATTACGTTCATCATAGCAAACATACTAAGGAGGATTGTGAAGCCTTTGGGTTCCTGTATGCCCCTAAAAAATATCAGCCAAAAAAATTCAAACTCAAGACCGATCGTCAAAGTACGCAATAAGAGGCTGCTTACGGCTTCCTCCACCGATTAACAAAATATCCCCCGGATTTGGTTGCAAGTGATTTCAATTCTTAAATTGTACGCTTAACCCACTTGAATTTGAACCCAAAGTATTTATACCTGCTGATCAACCTTGGTTCCATTTCCATTCCGCTGCTCTTTAGTTTTCATAAAAAAGCAAACTTCTCAAAAACCTGGAAGTATCTTTTTATCTCCACTGTGGGAATTGGCCTGGTCTTCATCCTTTGGGATATCGCATTTACGCATGCAGGGTATTGGGGCTTTAATGAAAAATATATTTTAGGGACACATCTTTTCAATCTTCCGCTCGAAGAGGTACTTTTTTTTGTATGCATCCCCTACGCTTGTGTGTTCACATATTTTGCTTTAACACACCTCATTGAGAAAGACTATTTATTTCCCCACCAGGAATTAATCTCCAGTTTATTAAGTGTGGTGTTAATGTTTGCCGGATTGTTCTTTATCAACAAACCGTATACAGGAATTACCTTTTTGCTAACGGGAGGTTTTTTGGCGTTTCAAATGATTGTGCTAAGGCCCCGGTACATGGGCAGGTTTTATTTTGCTTTTGCTGTCCTTTTGGTTCCTTTCCTGATTATCAACGGAATCCTAACCGGATCGTTCATCGGTGAACCGGTCGTGTGGTATAACAATGATGCCAATTTGGGTATCCGCATCGGCACCATTCCTATTGAAGATTTTTTCTATGCAATGTTATTGATCGTCACCAATATTTCCGTGTACGAGTGGCTTCAGTACCGGGCGCTATACCGGTAAATTTTTCTACTCATACTTCAATGATTTTGTAGGGCTTACATTTGCCGCCATAAAGGATTGAAAACTTACGGTCAACCACGCGATTCCAATTGCCAGCAACCCACTCAAAATAAAAATCAGTGGGCTAATTTCAATCCGATAAGCAAATCCATCAAGCCAATTATTCGCAACATACCAGGCCAGGCCGGCAGCTGGAATGAATGCTATAAACACCAGCCGCGAGAATTCTTTTGAAAGCAGGAACGTCAACCCTGTAACGGTGGCGCCCATCGCTTTTCGGATACCAATTTCTTTCGTACGTTGTTCTGCAGTAAAGGCGGCCAGCGCAAATAACCCGAGGCAGGCAATGAAGATCGCCAATCCGGAAAAAACACTGAATACGCTACTCATGCGTTGCTCGGCACGAAACAAGTCGTCAAAATTTTCATCCAAAAATGTGTATTCAAAAGGCTCGTTTCCGGATTGCTCTTTCCATATTTTCCCTACAGCAGCAATTGCTGCTGCCGGGTTTCCTTCGTAGCGAATCATAATGTTCCTTGAAGTCTTCAATAACCGCATGGATAACGGGCGGACTTTATCTTTCAATGATTCAAAGTTGAAGTCTTTATAAACCCCGATAACCCTCAGCCTTTCCTGGCCATCCCCAAAGTTGTAAAGGATTTCTTCACCAACTGCATTTGCCCAACCAAATTCAGCAGCGGCTGCTTCATTCAGCAAAATGGCGGTTGAGTCGGACGGAAAATCCTCTGAAAAATAACGTCCCGCTTTCATTTCAAATTTCATCACATCCTGATGATCATAGTCTGCATAATAAAGGCCCATGATATGGTCTTGCTCAGATTGAGATGTCTTGAATACTGTAGTATTGTTTACTCCCGGAAAAGAATTGTTTGTATACGATGCCGCAACTATACCGGTCTGTTGTAACAAAGCATTCTTAAACGTACCCCGGTTCTCGCCCAGCCGATTGGTATTTTGCAGGACCATTACATTATGCTTATCAATGCCCAAATCCTTCTCCTGCATAAATTTCAATTGGTCAACTACAATCAATGTGAAGATGATCAGGAAAATAGAAATGGCAAATTGAAATACCACAAGCGTGCTGCGCACACCTTTGCTTTTTGCCCCGCTTCTAACCTTCCCTTTTAAAACTTCAACTGTATTAAAAGAAGTGAGGTAAAAGGCCGGATAACTTCCCGCGATAATACCTACCAAAACAACAAGTGCGGCAGCTACACCAAAAAACCGTAGGTTGAATAGCGATTCGATTTCAAGGGCCTTGCCACTCAACAAATTAAAAGCGGGCAACAATGCATAGCATAAACCGATCGCCAACACAACTGATATTAAACTAAACAATGTTGACTCGGCCAAAAACTGTCCTATCAATTGTGATCGGTCCGAACCAACGGTCTTGCGTAATCCTACCTCCTTCGCACGGCCCGCAGACTTTGCAGTCGATAGGTTCATAAAATTTATACACGCAATCAGGATAATAAATATCCCAATCGCGCCAAAGAAATACACGTACATAATATTGCCAGCCGGTTCAATGCCATCCTGTGCGTTGGAGGATAGATGAATATCTTTCAGCGGTGTAACAAAATACCCATACGCCCCACCGCCTTCTTTCATTTGTTCCAGCGTGCTCCCCATAAAGCGTTCTACTTCCGGCCCGATATACTTGACCACTAAATCCTCAAACTTGCTTGTCACATTTTCAATGGATGCATTGGGCCTTAGAATAAAATAGTTCCATAGACCATTGTTCAGCCACATCGTGCTTTGTAAATTTTCGGAAGAAGAAGCCGAAATCAACGCATTGTACAAAAAGTGTGAGTTTTCAGGAGCCGGTTCAACAACCCCGGTTACTTTAAAAGTTTGGTTTTCATTTCCTACAGTGAGCAACTCACCCAAGGCTGATTTGCCCGGGAAATATTTATTTGCCAATGTAGTGCTCAATACAATCGAGTTTGGTTCCCGCAGTGCGTTGAAGGGATCACCCTCCAGCAGTTTAAAGGAAAAGAATTCAAAGAAATTTGAATCGGCATAAAAAACTTTCTCTTCCACAAATACCTGGTCATCAAATTTTATAAAAGCCTGATTCGAATAATAACTGATGCGCGTTGCATCTTCCACCTCCGGAAACTCTGCACGCAGGGCTGCTGCCATCGGAGCACAAGTTGTAGAGGTAAACACTTCTTGTTCCCCAATCTTTCCATGCAATCCTACTTGAAAAATGCGTTCCGATTTTTCATGGAAGGTATCATAACTTACTTCATGACCAACAAAAAGAACAATCAACATACAAGCGGTTATCCCGATGGTCATCCCCAGGATATTCACAAAAGAGAAAAACTTGTGGCGCATTAAATTGCGAAATCCGACTTTAAAATAATTTTTTAACATAGTAATAGTTTCTTAAACAAGAGTAAGTTTTGAGCCTGGTACCAGGCTTGGGTTTTGAAGACTGCTGATAAGACGACCTTAACAAAATACAGGTTACAGCATTCGCCCGGAATTATTCATCGCGCAAAGTATTGACCGGGTTCATTCGTGCTGCATTGTAAACTTTAAAGCCTACCGTTAGTGTGGCAATTACAAATAACAAACCTGATGAAATAATCAAGGTGAGCGTGTTCGGGGCCATGTAATATTTCCAAATGCTGGACATCAACCAGCCCGCCAGGTATTTGCCACCAATGCTTCCCAGGATTGCAGCGATGATCAAAATGACAGCAAACTCCTTATTGATAATCGCGGCAATGTTGCCAATAGAGGCACCCAATGTTTTTCGTACACCAATCTCTTTCATCCTTCTTAAAATATTCAACGAAACCAATGTAAAAAGTCCGGTGGCCGTCAAGCCCAGTGCCACGAAACCAAGGAAGGCAAACATTTTTACGATGTTGATGTTATCGCGGGTAGCATTCAAGGCTGCTTCGTTCAGGTATCGGGCATTGTACATTTTGTTTGGAAAAACCTCTTTCCATTTTGCTTCCATCTCCTTATTGATACTTGTCATTTCTACAATTGGGGCATTCACAAGTAGATATTGATATTTATCAGGACTCTCATAGCGAAGAACCATGGGCTGCAATTCGCGCCAAAGCCCATTGGTATAAACATTTTTCACTACACCAATCACATAAAGCTTTACCGTATCCATCCATATCAATTCCTTTCCAAGGGGATCATCCCAGCCAAATTTTTGAGCCACGATATCAGTGATGATTACCGATTCCTTTTTGTCGGTTTCTGAATCCTTCATGAAATTTCTCCCTTCCGTAAGCGTAAACCCTACTGCATCCAAATAATCTTCACCAACATTCAGGATGTCGGTTTCAATTTCCTGATCCAGGTATTTGATGGGATCGTTGTAGTAATTTGAGTAAATGTGATGCTGGGTGCCCGCAATTAAATTGACATTGGGAATAGAAGCCAATGCATTCCGGTAGGTATCGTATCCTGATTGATTCTCTACATAGCAATACACTACGCCATCCTGGTTAAATCCCAGGTCAAAATCGCGTTGGTATTTCGCATTCTCGGAGAACCCAATGCTGGCAACAATGCCCACCAATGAAAATGCCAATTGCATGGTCAACAAAGCCCACGTAAAAATATTGGTACCACCGAGTTTTGCTTTGCCTTTTAGAATTACGGCAGGTTCAAATTTGCTGATGTAAAGGGCAGGATATCCACCAGCAATAACCGAAGTTACCAGCAGGATCGAGACCATGAAGATCAAAAAATTCGGACGGCCAAAATAGTCAGCATCAATTCCAAATCCGCCATTGCCATCCCCTCCCCACATTTTATTAAACTCCGGAATGAGAAACCACTCCGCAATAACAACCCCCAACAATAAAGCAACAAAGCTGACCAATAAGGTTTCACTCAAAAACTGAAAGATCAATTGCTTCCGCAACCCTCCCATTACTTTTCTTAACCCAATTTCTTTTAACCTCCGGGAAGAAATAGCAATCGTTGTGTTGGTGAGGTTAAAGCATGCAATCAACAATATAATAATTCCCATCATCCCCATTCCTACAACTGCTGCAATGGGAGACCCCTCGGATGTCCAGGTCCCGGGCTTTTCTTCGTATGAATCGCGCACGCCCATTCCTACCAACGGATCAAGTACAAAGCTTCGCATTATAAAATCCTCCCGGACTTTATTATTGTTTTCAACATAGGGTTTTATCTGCGACTCAATGCTTGCAATACGGGATGGATCACCCACCTGGATAAAAAGTGTAATCCTGCTTTTCCAATTCGTACCGTCCAACAATGTTGAATCAATATCAAACCAGTTATCGAAACGTGTATACGCACTTGATCCAAAACTTGAATTGGATGGTTGGTTTTTAAACACCCCACCTATTTCCAGTTCTTGCATCCCACCTTCCGGTAAAATTTGCGTAATCATTTTACCGACTGCCTTCTCATTGCCAAAATATTTTTTAGCGAGCGTTT
This sequence comes from uncultured Roseivirgaceae bacterium, assembly GCA_964398945.1. Taxonomy (GTDB): domain Bacteria; phylum Bacteroidota; class Bacteroidia; order Cytophagales; family Cyclobacteriaceae; genus JBGTGG01. The sequence continues at coordinate 39,558 of CAYNOT010000027.1, forward strand.
CGCTGATCAAAATATTTGTTTTCGATTTCAGCCCTGCGCCACTTCCTTCAACAAAATCAAATGTGAAAAGGTCAAAGAAGTTCTCGTCAACATAAGTAAGGCCAGTGGAGAACACATCGTCCTTGATCCGCATATTGCTTCCACCCGGATAATACCGCGTTACCGCATCTACATCACCCACATTTTGACGGATCATATCCCCCAACGGTAAGGGTACATACCCGTACGTGGTCAGTTGGTTTTGAAATTCGCGGACAGAATTTACACGGTAAATGGATTCACGATTGACATGATGACCATCAAACGAAGCATTGTGGTCATAATTAAAGTACGCAACAATACAACTGGCGATGGCCACCGCCAGGCCGAGCACATTAATGAAGATGTAAACTTTGTTTTTTAAAAGGGCGCGAACGGTGATGAGAAGGTAATTTTTTAACATGTGGGTTGGTGTTTTACGTCTAAGACTCTTTTTCTGAAAAAAGGTTGCATCGCATTAGTACCTTGCAATACAATATACCAGTATAAAAAAACACCAGACTCATATTGCCATGATCGTCTGGTGCTTTTTCCTTAACCTAAACGTGAAATTGTTCTTTGATATTTTCAGTCACCACCTTACCATCAAACAAGTTCACAATCCGGTGTGCGTAATTCGCATCATACGGAGAGTGTGTTACCATGATGATTGTAGTACCTTCTTCATTTAATTGTGACAATAGTTTCATTACCTCTTCACCGTTTACAGAGTCCAAATTACCTGTAGGCTCATCGGCAAGGATAACCCTTGGTTTTGCAACGATAGCGCGGGCTATAGCAACACGCTGCTGCTGGCCACCCGATAGTTGTTGCGGAAAATGGTTTCTTCTGTGCATGATGTTCATGCGTTCCAACACTTCTTCAACACGTTCTTTCCTTTCTGCTGAAGGAACTTTCAAATACAACAACGGAAGCTCAACATTTTCAAATACCGTAAGCTCATCGATCAGGTTGAAGCTTTGAAATACAAAACCGATTGACCCTTTGCGCAATTGTGCACGTTGGCGTTCGGAATATTTGGCAACTTCGTGTTCCCCGAAATTGTATTCACCATTGGATGGGTTGTCCAACAATCCAAGGATATTCAACAAAGTAGACTTACCGCAACCGGAAGGTCCCATTATGGCAACAAATTCGCCTTCCTTGATTTCAAGGTTGATGTTGTTCAATGCAGTTGTTTCCACTTCTTCTGTAGTGTAAACTTTTTCTAGGTTTTTTAATTTGATCATGGCTTGATTTATTTTCAGTTTAAGGATGTTCGTTTTAGTCGATTGGTTTTGGCTACTTGGGTTAAACTTGATTTTTATGTTTAGGTTACACTTTAATTCAAAATAAGGACTTCATTGTTTCCGAAATTCTCATACGATGAGGTAATCACGCGATCTCCCGGCTGCAATCCTTCCAACACTTCGTAGAATTCGGTATTCTTTCTGCCGAGTTTAATATCCCTGCGCACTGCCCTATTGCCATCGGGCTCCACTACAAATACCCAGTTGCCACCGGAGTCTTTATAAAATCCACCAACAGGCAACAACAACTCTTCAGAGGATTGGCCGAGCTCGATACGCAAGCGCAATGAACCTCCGCGCCTGATCCCTTCAGGAGCATTACCGGTGAAACGCATATCCACATCAAAGCGACCGTTTTGAATGGTGGGGTATACATAAGTAATTACCAGTTCATATTCTTTTCCTGCGTACGGTGTAGTTGCTTTCAATCCTTCAGTAATCCGGGGCAAATACAATTCATCAATGGGTACTCGAACTTTATATGTTCCCACTTCATCAATCTGTCCTAATCGCTGCCCTACCGTCACCGCCTGGCCCACTTCCAATTGTGGCCTGGAAAGCTGGCCATCTATCGGAGCGCGGATAATCAGGTTGTCCAAAATCCTTCCAATCCCCTCAAGGTTAAGGCTCATCCTTTTTTCAGCCGCATCCAATTCACGCAATTGCCGATATCGGTTGATGGAATCATTTCGATAGGATTCGTAGGTAATCTTTCTTCGCTCAATATTGTAATTATAGTCCGCTTCAGTTCGCTCGAATTCTTGTTTGGAAATCAACTCTTTTTCAAAAAGTGTTTTCTGTCGCGTATACTGCGGGCCTAAAATGGCAAGTTGATTATCAACCAACGCCAGCATTTGGCGTTGCTCCAAATCATTTCGTGTAATGCCTAATCGGGTGTCCCGCACACGCGTTATACTTTCGTTTAACTGAGCTTCCTGCTGTAAGACTTGCAATTCACGGTTTAGGTTGCTTAGCTCCATGATTTCATCCCCTTTTTTTAGCAATGCCCCACTTTCAGCGGTAATGCTTTTGATGGAACCACCTTCCACCGCATCTAAAAATACAGAACGCAAGGGTTCCACAATCCCCGTATTGGGAATGCGATCCTGAAATACACCCCGATCGGCAGTGGAGATCGTGATCTTATCCTTGTCAACCTTCAGTTTTGACCTTCGGTCTGTGAAAAACAATTGGTATACAACAAATCCAACAAACAACGCGATAGCACCACCCATAGCAATCCGCTTGAGTGTCCAGGTTTTCTTTTTAATCTTTTTATCCATGAAATATTTTCAGATACATTCTTAGCACGCTCCGAAAGCCAACAAGTGTGCCAAGGCTAAATAATGCGCAATGGAGGTCAATTTCGAAGAAAGAGTTACAAATTGTACGTTCACATGTGAACGGTTTCGTTCGATAACGAACACAAAACGTACAAAAATCAAGTACTTATCTGGGTTTTTAGTCCGAATTCAATGATTATTATATATGGTATGCGCTTTGCCCGAAAGCGGACGGTTATGTCCTTAAATAAAAGGGCAAGGTTAAACTCAAGAACAGACCCAATGGAAAGTAAAAAAGGTAAAATCCTGATTGTAGATGACAATGAAGATTTGCTGAAAGCAGCAAAGATGTATTTGAAAAGGCACTTTGCGCAAGTCGATACAGAAAAGAACCCAAAGGCGATTTCAGCCCTCATGCAAAATGAATCCTACGATGTGGTTCTATTGGACATGAACTTTACCAAAGATGTGAGCAGCGGGAGTGAAGGATATTATTGGTTGGAAAAAATTTTAGAGATCGATCCATCAGCAGTTGTTGTACTGATCACTGCGTATGGCGATGTACAAATGGCGGTCAAAGCAATTAAGGCAGGCGCTACTGATTTTGTTTTGAAACCATGGGAAAATGAAAAACTCCTGGCCACCCTCTATTCATCAATGCGCCTCCGCGAATCACGAAATGAAATCGAAACCCTTCGCTTTAAGAACCAGGAGATCAACCAGGAAATAAACAAGCGCTATAGCGAAATCATCGGCAGGAGTGCAACACTCCAACATATATTTCAAACCATCGACCGGGTTGCCAAGACGGATGCCAATGTATTGATCCTGGGGGAAAATGGAACCGGAAAAGAATTGATTGCGCGCGCCATTCACCGCAACTCATCGCGACAAGGTGAAAATTTTGTGAGCGTGGATTTAGGTTCCATCACTGAAACACTTTTTGAAAGCGAACTCTTCGGACACAAGAAAGGTGCATTCACCGATGCCAAAGAAGATCGTGCCGGCCGTTTTGAACTGGCCAACAATGGCACTTTGTTTTTGGATGAAATTGGAAATTTGTCCATGCCCTTACAAGCAAAACTTTTAACTGTGATCCAAAACAGAAAAGTAAGCCGTGTGGGGTCAAACAAAGATATGTCCATCAACATCCGCTTGATATGTGCGACCAACTTGCCCCTTTACGATATGGTAAAAGAAAACCGTTTCCGTCAGGATTTGTTGTACCGCATCAATACCATAGAAATCGAGATACCACCGTTGCGCGACCGCATTGAAGACGTTCCTTTGTTGGCCAACCATTTCCTGAAGCAATACGCTGATAAGTACAACAAAAAAACTTCGCTAAGTGAAGCCGCATTAAACCGTATGACCAAGCATCATTGGCCTGGCAACATCCGTGAACTCCAACATGCCGTAGAGCGTGCCGTGATTTTATCAAACGGAAGCACGCTGCAACCGGAAGACTTCAATCTTGCCCAAACAACAGGAAAAGAAGAAGCAGCGCTCAACCTTGACCAATTTAATTTGGAAGAAGTCGAGAAATTATTGATCCGAAAAGTTTTGAAAAAGTATAATGGCAACATCACGCAAGCTGCCACCGAACTTGGGCTTACGCGCTCATCCTTGTACCGAAGACTTGAAAAACATGGCCTGTAATGTTTAGCGATTTCCGCACACGGGTCATACTCCGTGTTATATTCTTAGGGATCACGCTCACGTTGCTCACCTTTATGTTTTCACGGCCCAACATGATTTTTGCGGCCTTGCTGACCTGTGTCATTTTACTGGTTCAATTTATTGATCTCTTCCGGTTTATCAGTCAAACAAACCGCAAGCTCACGCGCTTTTTAGAATCGATACGCTACTCCGATTTTATTTCAAGTTTCCAGGCAGACAATAAACTTGGAAAAAGTTTTAAGCAATTGAATGTGGCCTTCAATGATGTATTGGAAGCTTTTCGCAAAGCGCGCTCGGAAAAAGAAGAGCATTGGCAATATCTAAATACCGTGGTACAACAAGTTCGCACCGGTATTTTGTCCTTCGGCCCGGAAGGGGATATCCAATTGATCAATACCAATGCGAAACGGATCATGGGCATTCAAACGCTTGACAACATCCGCGACCTGAAAAAAACAAACAGTAAACTTTTTGATGCGATTTGGGACGTGGAAGCCGGGAAAAGTGGATTGTATAAAGGCAACAATGAAATGTCGCTGACTATCCAGGCAACTGAAATCCGCATTCAGGGTGAATCAATAAAACTGGTGACGTTACAAAACATCCAAACGGAATTGCAAAAACAAGAACTTGATTCGTGGCAAAACCTCACGCGGGTGTTGCGGCATGAAATCATGAATTCCATCACACCCATCTCTTCGTTAACTTCCACACTCAAAGGCGTGCTGGAACATGAATTGATACAGGAACGCGATCACTATATTTTAAAAAACGAAGGCGCTGAAGATTTGCGCGAAGGGTTGGAAACGATAGAGAACCGAAGCAAAGGGCTCATTACCTTTATTGACGCATATCGTGAATACACTTCCCTGCCCCTGCCAAAAATAAAAACCGTTCGGTTGCAAACCCTCATTGAAAAAGTGAGCCAACTAATGAAACCGGAATTCAAGAAACGATCCATTGAGTTCCACAGCAGTTGTAGTTCAGAGTACCTCACGATTCAGGCAGACGATGAGCTGATCGAAATGGTGTTGATCAACTTGTTGAAAAATGCAATGGAAGCCCTGGCCGAAGAAAAGAATCCGAAAATTGAAATGCACGGAAGTTATGATGAAGGGGGTGTTAAAATTGAAGTGGTCGACAACGGATCCGGTATAATTCCGGAAGCTGTCGCCAATATTTTCATTCCTTTTTACTCAACAAAGAAACAGGGTTCCGGAATTGGCTTGAGCCTCTCAAGGCAAATCATGCAAATGCACAATGGAACGCTGACCGTTGAATCTGAACCAGGAATTAAAACAATATTTTTATTGCGTTTTTAGGGGCATTCGTAAGTCATGCATTGGTAGTCCATTTGCGAAACTCAGTGGCACGGTGCGAATTTGCCCTGTAACCTACGGCAGTTATGGCTTTTAGATTGTAAAACTTAACTTCTTTTTCTTGCTGTAAACCTTCAATGGCGCCATGTTGAGTGGTGTGTCGGAAATACCGACATACCAGTTTTTCGTCTAATTCTCCTTCTTCAAATATTTTTTTCAGGTGTTCGGTTATGGTGGTTCTGCCTTTTTCAAAGAGTTCGGCTATGCTTTTTTGCGAAAGCCACAGGGTTTCGTCCTGAAAATAAACATCAACGTTTACCTTGCCGTTTTCTGCCGTAAACAGCACAAAGTTGTTGAACTGTTGCAGTTCGTCTTTGTTGGGTCTGTTGTCGGTTTCTTTTGCTTTCTTCGCCATTATTCGGTTTCAGTTCAATTTATTGTCGTTACAGCGTAAGCCTCCGGTGAAGTACATATTTTAATTCTTTCATAGGCTCCGT
>CAYNOT010000028.1:0-39483 GCA_964398945.1 uncultured Roseivirgaceae bacterium
CAGGAAAACTGGTATTAATGTAATTAAAGCTGCTGATAGAAGGTGAACCTACCCAAACTGCTCTTTCTACCTGTACTGGATTACCACAACCTGAATCAATTGTAAATGTAATCATCCCCTGCCCGCTTGAATTGCTATTGGCCGCAGATAATGTAGTATTTGCACCGTTCCCCGAGCTCACAGCAAACAAATTTGCTGGCGTGGCCGTCCACGTTATTGGTACAGTGGGGGCGACATTTGACAGCGTGAATGGCGTGGGTGAAGTACAGACCAGCAATGGCCCCGAAATAGTAAAATCCGGTGAGGCCGCTGTGGAAAAATTTATATTTGCGGAAGCAATGTTGGTTTGTATATTCTGGCTGGCACAGGTTGTTGAGCCACGTGCAGTAACAGCCTGCCCTTGTACATTGCTGCCATCCGGGACCAGCGTAATAGTACTGGAGTTACAACCAGATTGACATGACCAGCCTGATGGGTACGTCCAGGTATAGGTTAGGCCGGGAATACCCGTAGCCTGGTAGGTTACAGGTTTTATGCTGCTGCAATAAACAAGTGGGTTGGTTGTAATACTGATCTGGTCGGCATTCCTTGTAACCGGAAGTGTAGCGCCTGGCCCGTTAAAGCTTGCTATGGAAGTATATGCTTTAATGCTTGTATTTGAAGCTCCTTCAGCTACAGTTACCTCAACATTCGGTGTTGTTGTAGAAAACAAATTCACACCTGGTGAGCCCTTCCTGCTCCATCCTGCCGGCAATTCCCAACGATAGTACTCAGCATCTGCTATTGACTCCAGCCTTAACGTAATTTCATTGGCATAGCAGGGGACATTGAGGGATGTAATGGTGCTGCCACCGGCAGTCTTAAACGTTGGCGGGGGAAGGTATTTTGTTTGAATGGTCAAGTTCCTGATAACATTTAATCCTGTACTGTCGCAACCATTTGTAGTAACAGTGATGGTTCTGTCATTATTATTAAGGATTGAATTGAGCCATTTTACGTAAACTTTTTTAGTATCGTTAGAGCCTGCTGCGCTACCATCACTTGTGGTAAACACGGATTGCCCATTGGTTATCCAGTTGTAATTACAGTTTTCTGTTGACCAGCCAGTAGGCTGTTCAAACTCATACCAATAGACCTGCTCGGGAACAGGGGCAGTCGCACCAGATTGATACCCTATAGATTGTGTAAGCCCTACCACTGGAGCAAAGAAAATCATCAAAGTTATGTATAAATGTTTCATCGTTATTTTTTAGAATTTAAAACAAAGGTTTATAACAGAAATAGGATTTGCCAGTATAATAAAATTGTCGACATTTATCGCGCCGCTTCCAGCGGGCAATTGAGTATCAACTTTTATTGCTTCTGAATTTTGTCTTCTTACTTTGTACTCCATTGTAATCGAAGATTCAGCAGAAATTGATAACCAATTATTAAAATTGTATTTAAATCCGAGAAAAGGAGAAAGACCATACTCAAATGTTTTGTCAGTCCCATAAAATTGAGTCCATTCACCGTCTGTGGTAAGCACAATATTATCAAAGTCATATTTACTGTAACCTGCCTTGGCATCCAAGCCATAAAAAAATACATATCTCTTTTTGATTACTTGCCATTCATAACCAGGCTGAATGAATACTAATGTGTTTTTAATATCGTGCGGAGCAGCATTGCTAATTTGGCTGGAGTCATAATGGCTGATGTCAACCCCGAAGCGTAATCGCCAAGCTGCTGGCTTATTGTTTTTCTTTACAAAGTTATACCGTGCAAACAGTGAAGTTGGGGGTAACGTGTTTTTATCAATCAGCCAAAGCAGGTCCAAACCAATTTCCCATTGTCCTGTTGTATCTCTTTCAATTTGCGTTTCTTTTGTTTGTCCAAAAGTTGCAAAAGAGAGCAGTGAGAGAAAAAGCGAAATGATTATTGAATTAATTCTCATGTTCATATATTTTAATATCAGATTTTTCTGAATTGACAAGCAATCAGGAGCAAAACAGAATATGATTGTATGAAGGAAGGGGAATAAAAAAAAGATAGAGATTGTTTTTTTTACTGGTCATAACGTCTTTTCGTCTGCACGCAATCAATAACAGTGCAAAGATAACCAACGAGCTAAATTATTTGTAATGATGTACTAAAAAACTGAAGAAGGGGGAGCATTTAATACGTTGCTGTCACAACGGTTAACAATAACTTTTCCCATCAGGATATGCCTTCTTCGGTGGAGAAATCCCCGACTGAACTACCGTCACTTGTGGTAAATACGGATTGCCCATTGGTTATCCAGTTGTAAGTACAGTTTGTCGTTTCCCAACTTTGATTTGGTGGTTGAAACTCATACCAATATAATTGTTCAGGCACAGGATTGTCAGCGCCCGGGGAAAAGGTTATCTGTCCAGTACTCCCTTGAGCAAATAATTTGACTGTCAGGGCAACCAGGAGGGTGAGCACAAGTATAAATTTTTTCGTCATTTGGATTAGTTTAGTTTAACAAAAATTGACAGTCTTGTTATGGGATGGAATTTGAGTTGCCCGTAATAATTGTGAACATCCCAACGAGGATCTTTCGGGAAGACGTTGGGGGCTGATTTCGCCTCCAGTCTCACACGCTGTACTTCAAACTGTGCATTTACAAGCATATCGGCTGAAATGTATATAATTGGGGTAATTTCAAACCTTAATCCCGCAAACGGCTTGATAGATGTGCTATATTTATGATGCCTTTCGTCCGTATATTCACGAAGATGTGGATCATTCCTCTCGTCAAGATATTGCCTGCTATACGTGAACGTAAAATTGAAGTCCACACCGTAGTACCACTGCCAGCGGGGTGAGTTCCCAATGAAGTGTTGTTTTTCCTTTCCCAGGAAAAAGCCGGCCACCAAATCCGTTTCAATCGTGGTCCAGTCAGGTGCTGTGGGGTAAGGGCTTTCATTGTCATAGTTGAAGAACAGTTGCAACCCAAGTCTGGTGGCTTTATTCCCGGCTTTTTGCCGCTTATAGATAATCTCTACGGGGGTTTCCCGCAACCCAAACAACCTGTCAAATGCAAATTGTGTGTTGATCCCCCAATGGTTTTTGTTTTTAAGCGGATCAAAAAATTGATTTGATTTAGTGTCATCGGCATTTTGTCCGAATAAATTTTGTGAAGCCAGAATTATGAAAAGCGAAGTGATTTTTATTTTCATCTGATCTGTGGTTCAATGGTGAATCAACAAGTAGCCTAAACGTTGTTTTCTGAAGAAACTATAACGGCAGGGTAAAACCGCCAGGGGGCAAAGCAAAAAATGAAAGGAATAAAAAAGATAGAATTTTTTTTACTGGTCATAACGTTTTTTTCACCTGCACGCAATCAATAACAGCGCAAAGATAACCAACGAGCTAAATTATTTGTAATGATGTACCAAAAAACTGAAGAAGGTGGGGCATTTAATGCGTTGCCGTCACAACGGTTAACAATAACTTTTCTGCGATTTGGATCAGGGCATCTTATGTTACTATATGGTTTTCGGGTCACAAAGACCCCGGAATGAAATCCGGGGTGGGGCGCAACCCGATGTAGTTTGCAACCACAAACTTGAAGAAATTTCTGAACTGATAAAAGATGATGAAATGCCATTGGAATAATGACCCCCCTCTACCTTTCGTTATAATTAACAATAGTAGGCGGATCCACTAAAACCCCCGTGCTTCTAAAACGCAGGTTGGTACTGAATGTGAAACGAAAACTATCAACACCATCGGGTGTTCGCGGAAAGAATTGGACCTTTGCTTCCATTGTTCCAAATGATAAATTTTCATTTCGTGTGCGGATGCCAAGTCCGATGCCGTAATAAGGCGCAGTTAACAACAAGTTTTGTTTGTTGTCTGCCAATGAGGCTACCTCGAGGTAAGCAACCCCTGCAAAACGAAATCCCAACAACATCCAATTGGTAAAGAAAACCGTTTGTGATTGAAGCCCATACCGCTTTGTTCCCGCCAGCGAATCAGCATTAAAACCAGTGAGGCCATATCGCCCGCTAAGCTCAAGCGGATCGGTTGCATTGGTGCCATTGAATTCCTGGGTGTACGAAAAATTTACAAACTCCCTGATCTTCACATGCCGCTTGGTATAGAGCCGTGTGAAAAAACTGAAATTAGCTACAAAGGCTGCATCCTGCAGTTGGTGTTCACCGATATACGAACTGAGATTTAACGTTAGCCCGATCAAATCCCCTTTATCATTTGCCCAAATCTTATCGGCCTCAACCCCTGCATACGGACGCTCAAGGTTTAACCGTTTAACGGATCCTAACAGTACCGAAACCTCTGACCCATACTGCACATCCTCCGTGATACCAAACCCATAAATATACCGTGTACGATAAAAATCTTTGTTGTAGAAAGTAAACTCACTTAACGCTACATAATTGTTGTTGTAATCGGGGTTGTCCTTTTCAATAACCTGTGAGGGAAAATCCTGAAACGTTTGGTTATACCAGCGGAGCGCAACAAAATACCGACTGCGGTCTGTCCTTTCTTTTTTGATACCAATGTTGTAGCCGATCCAAAAATCACTCAAAAAATAATTGTAATCGAGAAAGGAAGTATCGGCTTTGATCTTTACATTCTCCGACCAATTGTTGTTCCATTCATAACCGCCCGCAAACCGCATGTAAGGACTTCGCAATGGCCGGTTAAGCTGAACACCATACGCGTATTCATGTTCATTGCCCAGGCTGCGTCCGCTATTAACCTGAGTGTAAAACAAAGATGTATTGATAAGGCTGCCGAAAGCACTCGTCTTGCTATACAGAAATTCGTTTCCATAATTTGGATTGAGTTCCCCATCCCATTCGCCACCATATTGGACAAACTGTCCTTCACCCAACAGGTTGGTGTCGTATATTCGGAATTTACCTTTATCCACATCACTGGGGTATCCACTAAAACCTAAACTAAACGCATCCCGCGCTACCACCACAAGGTCAACGGAGTCTGAATTTTCAATCGGAACAATTTGGATACGCGCATCAACAATAAAAGAAAGGTTACGCAAATACCGCTCGTTGTCGGCTAGTTTGTACGCGTTCAGTTTATCCCCTTCCTTGATAAACAAATTTTGCTTTACAGTTTTTGGTTTCGTATCCGTGTGCAACGCATTGCCAATATTCACGATTGCCTTCCTTGCCTTTTTGGTAGAATCATACAACGAAATTTCAAAGCCCACATGTTCAATATCAATGTGGCGAATAACCATTCCTTCAAAAGGAAGGAAAACATCTTCACTTTTTACATTCACCAGTGTATCATTTTGGGCTGCCGTCAAATCATTGATCATACCGCGCCACGCCTTCTTTGTTTTTGTTTTTAAACCCTTATCCTGACCATGCGAAAGGATGGGGAAGGATAACAAGGCGAGTATATAAAAGAGGCGCGTCATTTTTGAACCCTAAAATTAGCAATTCTACCCGTTGTTATAATCATGGGCCGTGTCCTCACATACGAACTACATTGATACGTTTACACTAAAACTTTTTAAGGCCCCGGAATAAATCCGGGGAGGTGCGTACCGCGAAATCAGTAATCAGTAATCAATTAACTAATTGACTAATTGACAAATCAACAAATTAACCACTATCGCGATGCCGCAGGGCTTATGATCGGGCCATAGAAAATTGCATTCATCAACATTTTGTTGGTCCCAAACCAAAAAGCACGAAAGGCGAGGTTTTCGGTAAACCCGATTACCCTCCCCCGTCCGTATGAGGATATTCCTATGCCGGTAGTGTTTTTCATTTTTGGATAATTCAATTTGGAAATATAACCACTCATCAATGGATTACTACCATACGTTAACGGATTAGCGTATGCTCCTTTCGCCTGCTCCATAAATAAATTGTTGGATTTGAACATCGGCATCTTCGCTTGATAATACCCATAAAACAACGGGTTTGTCAAATCGACATTCGCCTCGAAAATAGCACCATTCGTTTGTTGTGCACCGCTCGTAATACTGATTTCCGAATAGGGTTGTTGCTTTTGCGCTTCTTTGTTTTCTTCATTCTTTTTCATTTCAAAATTCCCTAACCCGGAAGCGCTCATCCAGGTTAGCGCATCTTCAAAACCAATCAACACACCACCTCCTTGCACCCAGCCTTTTAACTTTTCCTTAGCGCCACTGGAAACTTCGTTGTAATTCCCGGTAGGTAAAATGATGGTATTATACTTTCGTAAATCCGCCCGGTTAAAAACAGCAACAGGAATCAACGTAACGGGAATTTGAAAACGTGTATCCAACAAATGCCAGATCTCGCCCGCATCGTACGAGCTCACGCGGCCATCCACCAACATCGCAATAGAAGGTTTTGTAAGTACTTCAAAAGAATTGCTTCCCAAGCTCACACCGCGGTAATCCAAGCCAGTGTTGAACGTGTATACATCAATACCATCTTCTTTCATCATCAGGTTCATAAAATATTCAAGCTGGTCCGGTGCCATCTTCTGGCCAGACAAAGAAACCATCAAGGTGCCGCGTTCAAATTTTTTGCCGGCAGGGTTATGGAAAGGCTCGGTGGCTACTTTTACACGAATGTCATTCTTCAACAACCTGTAAAGGGCCCGTGGCGCATAATATCCTACCGTTTCAAAAACATACGCATACTCCGCTTTTCCACCAATCAATTTTCCTTGCGGGATTGACCCGGGAACAAACACTGCACCTTGCGGAACATTTGTTTTTGCTTCTTCATGTTCTACACCAAAAGCAAGTGAAAGTGTCCAGCTTGAAATATCGTAGAAAAGACTATCCTCAAATTGAGTTCTTCTTTCAAACATTCCTTTGATCAACCGGTATTGCGGTTGGTTCATGGGGATCACATAACTCGATTCTGCATCAAATGCCTTTCCGTTGATCGTTTGGTTGCTCCCGAGTTTATATATTTTCACATCCTGGCGTGCAACGATTTCTGCAAGATGGTAAGCGCGTGCTTTGTCTTTCGAACCGAAAACAAAAGATTTCACCGGATCTTTGGCGGCATCACTTGCAGCAGATTTATAAAAGTCGCGTTGGTAGTTCAACAACTCTTCGCGCAAACCTTGTACGGCAGCCATCGTACTCAACGCAGTGGTGAATTGGTTGCGGATGGTGAATGGAAATTCCAACACACCATTTTCACTATCCTGCGCATGGCCGCGCGAACTGGCCTGTTCAAATAAAATACCGATCGCACCTTGCACATCCGGAAAGGTCGACCCCTTTCCATAATAAAAATCATCAAACCCTTCTTGTGTGTAATAGAGCGATCCAATATTGTCCAATGCTTTTGCATGGTACTCTCCAATCTTGCGTGTCAGCTCTTGGTTTTTCAATGGCGTGAGCGGATGCACACGCGAGGGCACGCCCGGTTGAAAAAAGAACGTTGAGTTCGTTCCCATCTCGTGGTGGTCGGTAAGCACATTCGGTTTCCATTTTTGAAATTGCCTGATGCGCGCTTGCGATTCGGGTTGTTGCGCCACCAGCCAGTCGCGGTTTAAATCAAACCAATAATGATTGGTGCGCCCACCCGGCCACGCTTCGTTGTGTTCGGTGTCATACGGATCGGAAGAAATCAATTTACTTTTTCTTGAATTGGCCCACGATGAAAAACGTTGAAGTCCATCCGGATTGAAACTTGGGTCGAGCAGGATCACTACATTCCCTAAAAGTTTTTCGATTTCAGCGCCTTGGGCAGCGGCCAGATAATACGCCTCCAACAAAGCGGCATTGCTTCCACTGGGTTCATTGCCATGGATGCTGTTTCCCAAATAAAATACCGCAGGCATTGGTTTGGTATCCAAACCCGCGGATTGAGAAGGATCGGTAAGCGAAATATGTTGCGCCCTTATTTCTTCAATACGTTGGTGGTTTTTGGGGGAAGTAACCGTGAGCAACAAAAGGGGACGTGCTTCGTGGGTATACCCGATTACCTCCAGGGAAATCCTGTCGGAAGCAGCATCAAGTGCATACATGTAACTGACCAGGCGGTCGTGGCTAATGTGCCACTCGCCTACTTCGTGGCCAACAATCGATTTCGGGGTAGGGATGTTCGGATCATAGCTGATGCCTTCCGGAAGGTAGTAGGATAAATCAGGTTGCGAATAAAGGGTTGGCGCAATCGAAACAAACAATAGAAACAGTAGGTATTTTCTCATTTTTCAAGGGTTAGAATATGAAGGTAGCACCAGTACCGGAAAAGGTTCAACATCATTTTACAAGCGGTTAAAACCATGTTACCGGGGTGTGAAGAAATTGTGGGAAAATTTAATTTTTTGATAAAAGGTAATTACCTTGAATAGGATACTTTTGAACAAAAATTTTACTTAACAAAACCACCTTATGAAGAAAATTTTACTAACAGCAATCATTGTGATACTGGGCTTTTCGGGAGTCTGGGCGCAAGGTGTAACCACCGCCACAATTAGTGGAAAGGTGATCGATGAAAACAGTGGAGGAATCCCAGGGGCAAATGTAGTGGCAGTGCATGTTCCATCAGGAACCCAATATGGTACATCAACCCGATCTGATGGTGCATTTACTATACCGAATACACGAGTAGGCGGACCTTACTCAATTACCGTTTCTTTTGTTGGTTATGTTGATAACAAAACAGAGAATATTTATTTGTCGCTTGGCCAACCCTTCAATACCACTATAACACTTTCTGAAAATGCAACTGAATTAGATATGGTGGAAGTTACAGCACTACGTGGCGATGTATTCAATAGTGATAGAACAGGATCTCAAACAAGCATTGGTAAAGAAAGGGTCGAAACGATGCCATCCATTACAAGATCCTTTAATGACTTTACAAGGCTGACACCTCTTGCGGATATAAAGGGTTCTTCAATTTCTATCGGAGGTATGAACAACCGGTTTAATCAAGTAACGATTGACGGTGCGGTAAGCAATGACGTGTTTGGTTTAGCGGCATCAGGTACGAATGGTGGTCAAACAGGTACTTCTCCAATCAGTTTAGATGCTATTGAGGAGTTTCAAGTTGTACTTGCTCCTTATGACGTACGTCTTGGAGGATTTGCTGGTGGTGGTATTAGTGCGATTACAAGAAGTGGAACGAATGAAATTTCAGGTTCCGTATATCATTACTTCAGAAATCAAAATCTGGCAGGGAAAACCCCAACAAATGATCCAGATCTTGAACGAGTTAGATATAATGATTTTAAAGAAAGACAATCGGGTATTCGAATAGGAGGGCCAATTATCAAGGATAAGTTGTTTTATTTTATAAATGTAGAAATCACAGACGCGACAACCCCACTTGGATTTGAACCAGGAACTCCCACATCTGAAATAACAGCAGAAGAAGCTCAACGGGTTGAAGCAGCCCTGCTTGCATACAATTACAACCCAGGATCATGGCAGAAGCAAGAAGAAACAAATAAGTCTGAAAAAATATTTGGGCGTTTAGATTGGAACATTTCTAATAAACACTCACTTACTCTACGGCATAGCTACACAAAGGGAGAGGCTGTTCAGCTTAGTAGAGGGCAGAGGGTTCTCACTTTTGCAAACGGAGCAATTTTACGAGAAAGCCCTACGCATTCATCCGTGCTCGAATTGAACAGTAGATTCAGTAATAGTCTTTCAAATAATTTGTTAATTGGCTATACACGATTGAGAGAACCGAGAACAGCTCCAGGCGCTCCTTTTCCTAACGGAAGTATTAATATTGGAACTAGCAGAACCATAAACTTTGGAACCGAAGCGTTCTCATCGATTAATCAACTTGATCAAGATGTAGTTACACTCACCGATAATTTAACGTTATATAAGGGTAAGCATACCATTACTTTTGGGACCCATAACGAGTTTTATAAAATTTACAACGCATTCATTGGCGAAGCTTACGGGGTTTATCAATTCAGCAGTCTGGAGAATTTTGAAGCTGGGAATGCCAGTAGAACCTCGTATCAGTATTCCATAACAGATGACCCACGGGGTGGAGCCGCATTTAGTGCTCTGCAACTAGGTATTTATGCACAAGATGAATACCTAGTTAATGACAACTTAAAGTTGACTGTTGGGATGCGCATAGATGTTCCAGTCTATTTAGATAGTCCTCCCGCAAATGATGATTTCAATAACTCCATTTTAGCTGATCAATATGGTGTTCAAAATGACCAACTTCCAGATCCAGCATTCATGTTCTCACCACGTATTGGTTTTAATTGGGATGCTAAAGGTGATAAATCCGTCCAAGTTAGAGGTGGAACAGGTGTCTTTACAAGTCGCTTCCCATTTGTGTGGGTAGGGGGTGCGTTTACACAAAGTGGTGTTTTATTGAATATTAATCAATCGGGTACAAACAATGGGCCGGCAACAATCCCATTTAACCCAGATCCATTTAATCAAGCGAAAAGCCCTGGAGTTCAAGGGCCGGGTGGTAGAATGACAGTTATTGATCAGAATTTTAAACTCCCTCAAATTTTCAGAACCAACATAGGTGTTGATGTAACGTTACCATTTGGGTTGATCGGTACTGTTGAAGGTATGTATTCAAAGAACTTACAAAGCTTCCGTTTCCGTCAAATTAATTTGACAGAGCCAGGAGAAACATTAGTGGCTGGTGCCGATAGAAGGCCTCTTTGGTCGAATACAACGGCAGATAAGAGAATACTTCAAAATTATTCAGAAGTTATTTATATAGATAATATAAGTAAAGGTTACGCTTACAGTGGAACCGTTCAAATTCAAAAGCCATATGATAAAGGTTTTTATGGTTCGTTAGCATACTCCTTTACAAGATCAACAGATGTATACCCAGGAACTTCTTCTCAAAACCATAGTAATTGGAGACCTCTACCTACTGTAAATGGCATAAACAATGCTCCACAGGCGAACTCTCCGTATAATTCTGGAAGCAGAATTGTCGGATCGATTTCTTATAGAAAAGAATACTTGGGTCACTTGGCCACAACAATATCTGTCTTCTATTCTGGTCAATCGGGCGTTCCATTCAGTTATGTCTATAATGGAGATCTAAACCGGGAAGATATTTCAGGAGGTCAAAATAATGATTTGATTTATATTCCAACAGATGCTACTGATCCAGGTCAAATTCAGTTCTTAGAAGGTTATGTTAGAGATGGTGTTGCGATTACAGCAGCACAGCAGGCACAAGAGTTTGAAGATTTTATCAATACTCAAGATTATCTTAAAGAACGCAGAGGTCAATATGCTGAAAGAAATGGAGCAAGAGCTCCCTTTACACATCAATTTGATGTGAAAATAATTCAGGATATATTCACTAACATTGGCAAGAAAAAGAACACCTTACAATTGTCGTTGGATATATTTAACATCGGAAACATGTTGAACAAAGATTGGGGCCGCCAATATACTTGGAGTAATTCTTACTTTGACAATACATTCCAAGTGCTCAGATTACAAAATCAAGGTGCACTTTCGGGTGATCAACCGGTGTTCTCATTTGATCCCGTGAGGGACAATGATCCTTGGACAATCTCAGATAGTCCAATTGGAGGATCGCGTTGGGTTGGTCAAATTGGAATACGCTATATTTTCAATTAGAAATTGAATCCTATTAAATAAAAGAGCCCCAACCGGGCACGTAAGGTTAACTTTAATACCAGAAAAGGGCTCAATTCGAGCCCTTTTTTGTTTTTATGCCTGCCTGACAATTTTTCACTTTTTTCCTGGCCATCGAATACCGTAATTTGAAGCTATCTATGCTGGCCAATCTTCGGTACGGAATCCTTTTCTTGCTGCTCTTTTCGTGCGCTTCTTCCTGTAATTTATTTATTGAAAACAGTAAAAGGAATATCCCCATCCACTTCGACCTGGAAGCCATTCAAAAACGGGGCTATATCAATGCATTGGTCGACAACAACTCCATCAGTTTTTTTATCTACAAAGGAAGGCCGCTTGGTTATGAATATGAGTTGTTAAGTCTATTCGCAAACCACCTCAACGTTAAACTAAAAATACACGTCACCTCCGGTGTCAACCATGCAATTGAAAAACTCAACAAGGGTGAAGGCGATATCCTTGCATTTCCACTGACCGTAACTAAGAGCAGGAAAAACCTGGTTTCGTTTACAAGGCCACACTTCCATTCGCAACAAGTATTGGTACAACGAAAACCTGCTGAGTGGAGAAAACTCACACTTGATCAAATTGAAGACAGCCTGGTCCGAAACCCGATTGAACTGATCGGAAAAAATGTACACGTAATAGCCGGAACAAGTTTTGAACAACGCCTGGACAATCTTTCTGAAGAAATTGGTGGTGATATCCATATCCTCACCGACACGTCCAACGCCATGAGTGAATCGCTTATCCAAAAAGTCGCGCTGGGCGAAATTGAATACACCGTTGCCGATCGGATGACCGCACGCGTCAATGCTGCGTATTATCCAAACCTGGATATTCGAACAGTTTTGAGCCTGCCGCAACAAATCGCATGGGCGGTTCGAAAAAATGCACCCGATCTCACAAACGCTATCGACGCATGGTTAAGTGAAATAAAAAAAGAACCAACATTCATGGTGATTTTTAACCGCTACTTCAACAGCCCGCGCACTTCGTTGCTGCGCATGAGCAGCGACTACTCTTCGCTTGGCGGAAGCAGGCTTTCCCGCTACGATGAGCTGATCAAAAAAGGCGCGGAGGATTTGGGTTGGGATTGGCGCTTGCTTGCTGCGCTTGTTTATCAGGAATCACAATTCGATCCTTCAGGCGAATCGTGGGCAGGTGCGCGTGGGCTCATGCAACTGATGCCGGAAACCGCGAAACAATTTGGCGTCACCAATCGCGATGATCCTGTTCAAAGTATTAAAGCCGGTGTTAAATATTTGAAATACCTCGATTCGCTGTGGGCGAAAACCATAGAAGATCCTGAGGAGCGGTTGAAATTTGTGCTCGCTTCTTACAATGTTGGGTTGTCCCATGTTGTAGATGCGCGGAACCTTGCCGGGAAAAACAATTTGAGCACACTTCTTTGGGAAAACAATGTTGAGTTTTTCCTAAAGAAAAAATCCGAACCTGAATTTTATAAAGACCCGGTGGTGGAAGCAGGCTACTGCAAATGTGAAGAGCCCATCCAATATGTTGACGAGGTGCTCAATCGGTTTGAAGAATATAAGCAGCATATTGTCGGGTAATTCTGGATACTGGATACTGGATACTGGATACTAGTGGCACAGAATCCAGTATCCAGAACTAGAATCTAGCGACCAGAATCCAGCATCCTATTGCTAGAGTTGATTCACAATCGCCTCAAAATCAAGCGACTCCCATGTGGAATGGATATCCGATCGCACCATCACCTCATCCATAATCAACCGCTGCTTCCTTCCAATCTTTTGGGCATCTGAATACCGCATCCCATCATGGAAGGTGACCATGGAATATTGCGGAATCCATCTGTCAGGATAAAGCGTATAAAGTTTTGCTTCTATTTTTTTCCGTAAGAGAAAATCATCGTCCGCTACCAGGTCGCGCATCTCAATAAAATTCTCCACCGCCAAATGTGAAATGGCATCGGTATCGGGCTTGCGGAGTTTTTGAAATGCAGGCAGCACCTCGTCCCAGTTATCACCATGCACATTCAATAAATCATTCAACACCCGGCAATCCTCAAAACCTGCATTCATGCCTTGTCCGTAAAACGGAACAACACCGTGGGCAGCATCCCCAATCAATAATGTTTTGTTGCGCACCCATGGATAACAGCGAATCGTAACCAGCGATGAGGTTGGATTGCTTTTGAACTCTTCCATAAGGGCCGGCATCAGTTTCACTGCATCCGGAAATTCCTTTTCAAAGAACAGCCTGATTTCTTCATCGGTTTTTAGTTGCTCAAACGAAACAGGGCCTTCAAACGGAAAAAACAACGTGCAGGTAAAATTTCCATCCGGATTGGGAAGGGCGATCAACATGAAACTATCGCGCGGCCAAATATGGAGTGCATTTTTCTCAATCAGAAAACTTCCATCTTTACCGGGGGGGATGGTAAGTTCTTTATATCCGTGGTCAAGATATTCCTGTGCGTAGGTAAAGCGATCGGTGTATTGTAATGCCGTCCGCACAGCAGAGAAAGCACCATCGGCACCGATGATCAAATCAAATTTATGTACCGCTGTTGAATCCCCTTGTGAAATCGTGAGTTCGGTATCTTCCAAATTGGTTTGGCTGCACCTGCTATCAAAATGAATAGCAGCACCAAGCCGTTCGGCTTCCGTCATCAACGCCATGTTCAATCCGCTTCTTGAAATGGAATTAATGAATTGCCCTTCTTTCCCATATTGTTGAAACGTCAAGTTCCCTTTCTTGTCATGCATCATCCTACCATGCATGGGAATTCCTTTTTCATCAAGCATTCTTTCGAGGCCAACTTCACGTAACGCACGGATACCGCGGTTGCTAAGCGCGAGGTTAATGGACCTTCCGGCATCCAACAAATTTTTCCGCATGTCGGGCCTGCGCTCAAAGATGGTGATTCGGTAACCGCGTTTCAATAAATAAACAGCAAGCAGCGAACCCACAAGGCCGGCCCCTACAATGGCGATATTACCCGTCAGACCGCTTGGAGCGGTCTGACGGGTATCAGAAAACTTTTCAATTAAACTCATATATAATCTCCTCGACAATAAGGTATAATGCGTAATCTAATTAAACTATGAGAAAAATCAGGTTGGAAGTGCTTTCGAAAAAATCCCCGCAAAACGAAAAACATCTTCGAAAGTATTGTACAACGGAACCGGGGCAATACGAATCACACTTGGTTCGCGCCAATCGGCAATCACACCTTCTTTTGTAAGCGAATCAAATACTTTTCTTCCTTCTTTTCCTTTAAAGAAAATCGAAAGCTGGCAACCGCGCTCTTTGGGATTGGATGATGTCAGGAGTTTAAAATACTTTTCTTTCGGGTCAATCCCGTTCAATAAATATGTTGTGTAACCTGTTAATGCTTCACTTTTTGTTCGCAATGCTTTCATTCCTACTTCATCAAAAATTTTCAACGAAGCCAATTGCGCTGCCCCCGACAATACCGGAAAATTGGAAAGCTGCCAACCGTCCACACCTTCCATGGGGATGAACCCTTTCTTCATTTGAAAGCGTTCCCTTTCAGCATGTCCCCACCACCCGGCAAAGCGTGGGATTTTTTTGTTTCCATGATGACGTTCGTGAACAAATGCCCCGGCAACACCTCCCGGTCCGGAATTCAAATATTTATAACTGCACCACACCGCAAAATCCACATTGTGCTTGTGAAGTTGCAGCGGGACATTCCCAACTGCATGCGCCAAATCAAACCCAACGATGGCGCCTGCTTTGTGCCCCGCTTCGGTGATAGTTCTGATATCAAAGAATTGCCCGGTATAATATTGAACGCCACCAAAAATTATGAGTACCAACTCCTTTTTATGTTGATTAATGGAATCGAGAATATCTTCCGTACGAAGATAAGCCTCTCCTCTTCGTGGTTTCAACTCAACAATTGTTTTGGAAGGCGACAATCCATGGAACTTCACTTGTGATTCAAATGCATATTGATCAGACGAAAAAGCACCCGCCTCCACAATGATCTTAAACCGTTTTTTCGTGGGCCTATAAAATGAAACCATCATCAAATGAAGGTTTACAGTAAGTTGGTTCATCGCCACAACTTCAGATGGTTTTGCCCCCACAATTTTTGATAAAGATTTTTTCAGGAATTTATGATAATACAACCACGGTCTTCGGGAATGCACGTGTCCTTCCACTCCCAGGCCAGCCCAATCAGAAAGTTCTTCATTGATAATTTTTTTTGCAGACTTCGGTTGCAACCCTAATGAATTGCCCGTAAAATAAATGGAGTCTTTGCCGTTTACTTTCGGAATGTGAAATTGCTTTCTGTATTTCTTTAGCGGATCTTTTCGATCAAGTTGTTGTGCAAAAAGAAGTGAGTTATTGAATTCCATGATAAATACATCAATTATTTACGTTAGCTGCCAGAGCAGCTAATCCAATTCTAAATCTATGCTCGTTCGTAATAAATAATTTCTAAATCATTGAGTTTGCTAAAAGCCTTATCAGAACTTATAATAGGGATATTTAAATACTTTGAAGTGGCTAAGATTATGCTATCTGGCAATTTTAGATTTTGGGAACACTTAATTTTTATTACTTCTTCTTTAATCTGGTTGTTAATATCTATAACAATGCAATCTCCCAAAAAACGCTTAATCTCTTTTTGTTCTTCAATTGTGATTCCTTGAAAGCCCAGTAGTTCTAATTGAGTAATAAAGGAAACATGAAGTTTCTTCTTATCAAGCAAGGTGGCTAAATCTTTATCACCAGAAAGAAGATACAGAACAATATTGGTGTCCAGCAAAATACTATTTCCATTCATCCCGCATACGCTTTTGAATAACCAAAGGATCCTCCTTTAATTTGATCACTCCACAATATTTATGAGTATCAACTCCCTTTGTTTTCAGTGCCCTTGCTAAGAGTTTGTTGATTTGTGTTTTATTTTGCCCCTTTTTTATAACCGTTACCATACTCTTTCCTTTGCTTAAAGTTAACCAAATGATTGCTTTAATTGTGCGCCAAATATCAAAACATCTTCAACTGCTTCGAAATAATCCCTTCATGCTCCAACAACCACTCTTTCTTATCCAATCCTCCTGCATAGCCAACAAGGTTGCCGTCTTTTCCAATCACCCGATGGCACGGGATAATAATCGCGATGGGATTTTGTCCATTGGCCAACCCAACTGCCCGAATGGCTTTCAGATCGCCAATGCGTTGTGATAATTCAGTGTAACTAATTGTGGTGCCGAAAGGGATTTCCTGAAGCTCAGCCCAGACTTTGTTTTGAAATGTAGTCCCTTCCGGATGTAACGGAACGGTAAAAAATTTTCTTCCACGGGAAAAATATTCATCCAACTCATCTTTGCACTGCTGAATGACGGGCGTGATATTTTCCTCAACCTTCACCTCACGCAACAATTCCACCGCAGTGATCGCTTCATCACGCGAAGTGATTTTATAAACTCCATAAGGAGCATCATAGTAGCCGAGCCCTTCCACTAGACAAACCGGGTATCCGCTTCCATCACAGTGCCACATTTTTTACAGGTGCGCAATGTCCCTGATCCATAAAACTCTTTGAACCTTGGAAGAAAATCTTTTTCAATATTGTCCAAATGAAACCTGTATTCATGGAGCATGTTGTTGCACGATTCACAATACCATTGCAAGCCGTCCATAATTTTTTCATCAGCGCGTTTGCATTCAATCACCAACCCGACAGAGCCGGCTGGCCGTTCAGGTTTGTGTGGAACCCGGGAAGGGAGCAAAAACATTTCCCCTTCTTTTATCGGAATCCCTACCGCTTTTCCATCTTCCTGAACCGTGACGTTAATATCGCCTTCAAGCTGATAAAACAACTCTTCCGTTTCATTGAAATGAAAATCCTTTCGCGCATTTGGCCCGCCTACAATCATGACGATATAATCACCGGCATCCGCATATAAGTTTTTGTTTCCGACAGGAGGTTTCAACAAATCGCGGTTGTCAGTGATCCATTGTTTCAGGTTAAAAGGTTTGCGTATTGCCATTGGAATAATTTTTCAATAAAACTACTAAACAATATTCTTTTTTGAGTACATCTTTTGTAATCTTATGGTTCCTGACCCTCTCTGAAAGATTGTTTTAACAACACCCACTAGAATGAATTTAGATCTTTCCGGTAAACGCGCAGTTGTTTGTGGTAGCACACAAGGAATTGGAAAAGCCTCCGCTATCGAATTGGCCAAATTAGGCGCAAACATCACCTTACTTGCGCGTGATGAAGAAAAACTCAAGGCGCTAATTACAGAACTTCAAACCAATACCGGACAACGACACGAATACCTGGTCGCGGATTTCAACCATCCCAACGACCTTAAAATCACCGTTGATATTTATGCGCAAAACAATCCTGTCCACATACTGATAAACAACACCGGAGGACCTTCGCCCGGGCCTGCACTGGAAGCACGTGCTTTTAAATTTATCCAGGCATTCAATGCGCATTTGATTTGCAATCATTTTATCGTGCAGGCATTTGCCCCTGCAATGAAAACTGCCGGCTATGGCCGGATTATCAATATCATTTCCACTTCCGTGAAAGCGCCTATCAAAGGACTGGGTGTTTCAAATACCATCCGTGGCGCTGTTGCCAATTGGTCGAAAACATTGGCGGGGGAACTCGCTCCGTTTGGCATCACCGTCAATAATGTATTGCCTGGCGCCTCCATGACCGGGAGATTAGAAGCCATCATTCAATCCAATGCAGAGAAAGCCGGAATCTCTTTTGAGGAAGCCAAACAAAAAATGACAAATGAAATCCCGGCAGGAAGGATTTCTGAACCGCATGAAGTAGCAGCAGCAGTAGCATTTCTCGCGTCACCCGCTGCTGGTTATATCAATGGAATAAATATTCCGGTTGATGGCGGTCGCACGGCAAGTTTGTAACTTTGCTTTATGGAAAAGATCCTCAATTACATCAATGGCGGTTTAGCAAATCCTGTTTCCAATCAGTTTTTAGAAAACATCAATCCCGCAACGGGAGAAGTATATAGCCATATCGCTGACGCGGATGCGAGTGATGTAGCAAATGCAGTTGATGCTGCAAAGGGTGCGTTTGAGATGTGGTCAACGCTACCGTCAAAAACACGATCCAATTATTTATTAAAGATTGCTGACCTGATCGATCGCGATTTAGAAAAACTGGCACTGGCAGAAAGCATTGATAACGGAAAGCCCTTAAAGTTGGCGCGCATCGTTGACATTCCACGTGCTTCCGCGAATATGCGTTTCTTTGCCACCGCGATTTTACATACCGAATCACAATCACATTCCACCGATCAGGATGCGATCAATTATACCATCCATTCACCGGTTGGTGTTGTCGGTTGCATTTCCCCCTGGAACCTGCCGTTGTATTTGTTCACCTGGAAAATTGCCCCTGCCCTGGCAGCAGGATGTACTGTAGTTGCCAAGCCATCGGAGCTAACACCCATGACCGCTTATCTCTTTTCCAAACTTTGCATAGAAGCGGGTTTACCGAAAGGTGTTTTGAATATTGTCCACGGGCTTGGGCCAAAAGTAGGCCAGTCGATTGTGGAACACCCGGAGGTAAAAGCAATTTCCTTTACAGGTGGAACCGCCACCGGAAAAACAATTGCCGCCACCGCAGCACCGATGTTCAAAAAATTATCGTTGGAACTGGGCGGAAAAAATCCGAATATAATTTTTGCGGATTGTGATTTCGAACAAGCAGTTGCTACTTCTGTCCATTCTTCTTTTTCAAACCAGGGTGAAATCTGTTTATGCGGATCACGGATTTTAGTCGAGCGACCACTCTACGAAAAATTTGTAAATGAATTTGTAGAGCGGGTGAAAGCATTATCCGTTGGCGATCCGCTGGATGAAAATACAAAAGTAGGGGCGTTGGTTTCGGAAGCGCACATGAAAAAAGTATTGTCATACATTGAGCTTGCCAAACAAGAAGGCGGAACCATCCTCACCGGAGGAAAACAAATCACCGTTGCCGGAAAATGCGAGCATGGTTTTTTTGTTGAGCCCACCATTGTCACGGGGCTTCCGGCAAATTGCAGGACCAACATGGAAGAAATCTTTGGCCCGGTCGTTACGATCATGCCTTTTGATACCGAAGAAGAAGCGATCCAATATGCCAATGGAACTGCATACGGTCTCTCCGCCACCATCTGGACGGAAAACTTAAAACGCGCCCATCGCGTAGCGCATAAAATCCATAGCGGCATTATCTGGGTTAACTGCTGGTTGCTCCGCGACTTGCGCACCCCTTTCGGGGGAATGAAACAAAGTGGAGTTGGGCGCGAAGGTGGCTGGGATGCGCTGAAGTTTTTTACGGAAGCGAAGAATATTTGTGTGAAGCTTTAGATGTTAGATTTTAGACATAAGATATAAGTAGCAAGATGAATAAAATCATAGTATCTTTTTCAGTTATGATTTTAGCATTATGCATAGCGTGTTCCGAAGAAAAGGATGGCGACCTTACAGGAAACTGGGCTTCCCAAGGATTTTTTAGTGAGGAAAAATTCTTCACTCTTACCATCACAGATTCTACGATCACTGAGAATGAATTTGGCCTCAACAGAATGGATTATCTTATAACACGGGATCACAATGGATTTGAGATCATAGATGCATACCATTATAATCCTACAGGATTTACGCTGGAGAAAAGTAACGACAAATTAATCATGTCTTATTTACCGGATAGTAGTGAGACTACATTCAGCAAAATCGATTTTAAGGAAAATTATTCGAAACTTTTGTTTTCTGATTCTGATCTAAAAATCGAACTGCCAGAAATAAAAGGAGCAGATGGCATATCTATTGAACCAAAAGGGGGTTGGAGTCCATTGTATGTTGGCCTTCCTAAAAACGCTAAACAGGAATTTTCTGGCATCACAGCTAGTGGTTATCAAATACAATTTTTTTACAACAGAACACTACAAGTGAAGGATATTCCAAATTTTTTAAAGTTTGAGAAAACCAAGTTAGATGAACCTGATCGGGATAAACTAAAAATCATACTTTTTGCAGACAAGGGAACGCCTCAACCTCTCCTGCAGGACATTATAAACATCATCAAAAAAGAAGACCCTGGCATTAAAATTTACAGCGCCTATCTCGATTTGGGCGAAACACAATTGCAATACCTTGAAATAGGAGACGTACCCTCCTTTAAATGACCGCTATACTCTGTAACTCTACTTTAAAAATTGATCTTCCGGAAAAAGCCAGTGGTGAATTTTAACCATCAAAGAAAAAAGCCTGACTGAATCTCTTTCAATCGGAAAATTCAAAGAAAGCAAAAAATCAATTTGATCACACCGATATTCACAAGAATCTGCTAGTCTTGTATCTTAAATCAAATGTCTTACTTCTAGCGTCTTAAGTCTTACTACTAACATCTTATGTCTTTTTTCGATCTCACCAACATCTTCTTCGAAATCTGGGGCTATGAAATGAGCTACCTGGAATTTTTCGGCACGATTGCCGGGGGTGTTGCGGTATGGCTGGCCGCAAAGGCGAATATCTGGAGCTGGCCACTTGGTCTTATCAATGTTACGCTTTTCTTCTTTTTATTCTTTCAGGTGCAATTATATCCCGATATGTTCTTACAGGCCTTCTTCTTTGTCACCAATTTGATGGGCTGGTGGCGGTGGTCACACCCTAAGAAAGAAGAGGCAGACAAAAAGCAAGAACTCAAAATTAGCTGGATGGATAAAAAGCATTTGATCCTTGTTCTGGCGATAGGAATTGCCGGCACCTTTGTGATGGGAAGTTTCGCCAGCCGGCTGCATGAATTTTTCCCGACACTGTTTGGCAAACCCAGTGCCTTTCCCTACCTCGATTCGTTCGTTACCGTGATGAGCATCATTACTACTTTTCTGATGATCCAAAAGAAAATCGAATGCTGGATATTCTGGATAGTGATTGACATCATTGCTACCTATATGTACTTTATGAAGGGGATAAAATTTGTAGGCCTCGAATACCTTGTCTTTTGCTTCATAGCTACTTTCGGATTGCTGAACTGGATCAAAGAATACAAATCGTATCCAACAACCAATGACTGACAACATTCAACTCATCTGCTTCTACGGACCAGAAAGCACCGGAAAATCTTTCATGGCAAAAAAGATGGCGGAAAAATTCAATACAGAATTTGTTCCCGAAGTTGCGCGCGAACTCATCACCTCCAATGATTTTACACTTGATGACATTGTCAGGATTGGAAAAGCCCAAACCGAACGCGTACACCTGAAGCTAGCATCTGCCAACAAGTACCTCTTTTGCGATTCCGATCTCATCACCACCCAGATTTATTCGAAACACTATTTAAATGAAGTACCTGAAATCTTATTTGAACTAGAAAAACAAATCACATACGATCAGTATTTTCTATTCGACATTGATGTGCCCTGGGTGAATGATGGCCTCCGTGATTTGGGAAGTGACGAACAGCGAAAAGAAATGTTTAACCTGTTTAAAACTGAATTGGAGAAGCGTGCAATTCCATACACCTTGGTGCGGGGGAATTGGGAAGAGCGGGAAAGGATAATTCTAGAAAAAATTTAGGATTTAAGATTTAATGATTTAAGATTTGGTTATGTGATTTGTGAAATTGAGCTTGAATAAATCAAAGGAATCTGAAATCTTAACATCTTAATCTTAAATCTTAAATCAAGTAATCAACCAATGAAATACCAGGCCACCTCCCCAAAAGAATACATCGCGCAACTTCCGGAAGACCGTCAAATTGCCATCAAAGAACTTCGAAAAACAATCAAGAAAAATCTACCGGAAGGGTTTAAAGAAGAAATGAGTTACGGCATGATCGGCTACGTAGTACCGCATTCCATTTACCCAAAGGGATACCATGTGGATCCAAAACTGCCGCTGCCGTTTATTTACATTGCATCCCAAAAGAATTTTATTGCCGTGTACCATTCAGGTATGTATGCCGACAAAAAAATTCTGGATTGGTTTGTGAAAGAATTCCCGAAGCACAGCAAACTAAAACCCGACATGGGCAAAAGCTGCATCCGCTTTAAAAAACCTGACCAAATCCCGTTCAAGTTAATTGGTGAACTTTCCAGCAAGATGAAGGTGGAGGATTGGATTAAGGTTTATGAGAAGAATGTTAAAAGTAGTTGACCGTTGTTGCCAATTTCCAACAAAAAAACAACTAATACCTAACAACTAAATTTTCCCCACCTTGTAGCCTTTCATGGAATAGAACAGAATATACAAGTAGCACGGCACCGCGATCACCAAAAAGACGAGTTGAAAATCATACAGGTCTTTATATTCCGCAAAGAGTTTTGGGATAATCGCACCACCGGCAATCCCCATCACCAATAAAGCCGATCCCTTTTCTGTAAACTTTCCAAGGCCATCGATCGCCATGGGAAATATAGCAGGCCACATTAACGCATTGGCTAGTCCCAGCGCTGCTACAAATAAAACGGAAGTATATCCGGTAGTAAAATAGGCGGCAACCGAAAACAGTACCCCCAGGATTGCTGAAATTTTTAACGCTTTTTGTTGTGTGATGATTTTAGGAATGGTTGCCAACCCAATGACATAGCCGACCAACATGGCCGCAAGTGTAAACGATGTAAAGTATTTTGTTTCATCAGCCGGAAGGTTAAAACTATTTCCATAGGTACCAATCGCATCACCTGCAAGTACTTCAACACCAACATATAAAAACAAACACAACGCGCCCAACAAAAGGTGCGGGAATTGCAAAACGCTGGTTTTCATTTTTGAAAGACTGCTTTCCGGTGGAGCCTCGTTCGCTTCCGATGACTTGATCTCGGGCAACGTGGATTTGATAATCCAATATGCCAATGCCACAAGAATAACCGCCATCACCATGTAAGGCGCATAAATTTTTGCGGCAAATTCCGTTAGGATAGAATTCTTGGTCGCTTCATCACTTGCTGCCGCAACAAGTTCCTCCAACTTATCAATATCCGTCAATACCAACGCACTTAAAATAATCGGGCTTAAAATCCCGGCCACTTTGTTACAGATCCCCATAATGCTGATCCGCTTGGCAGCGCTTTCAATCGGGCCAAGGATACTGATATACGGATTCGAAGCCGTTTGTAAAAGCGACAGTCCCGATCCGATCACGAACAATCCGATCAGTGAAAGTGTATAGTCGCGTTGGGTAGCAAAGGTCCCGAATAAAAATGTACCGATGGCCATTACAAAAAGGCCGAGCGCCATTCCCTTTTTCATTCCGGTTTTTTCCAGAATCCAGGAGGAAGGAAGCGCCAGGAAAAAGTAAGCAAGGTAAAAAGCCGTTGTAACCAAGAACGCTTTTGAGTCCGTATCAAGTCCAAATGCCAATTTCACAAACGTGATCAGCGGCCCGTTGATCCAGGTAACAAATCCGAAAACAAAAAACAGGATTCCGATAATGATCATCGGCCCACGATAGGATTTTTCTTTTACGCTCATAGTTGACAGTTAAACGAACCACAAGTATGCTAATTTTTTCCGAAGAAAAATTGTGTGCTTGCGACACACTTCTTTTAAAAAGGATATTTTTGCACTCAAACAAGAAACATGGGCAACACACAAGAAAAACCACCACTTACATTATTGGTATTGGCAGCAGGGATGGGAAGCCGCTATGGTGGTATCAAACAAATTGATGGGTTCGGGCCAAATGGCGAAACCATCATGGACTATTCCTTATTTGATGCGGTTCGTGCCGGTTTTACAAAAGTGGTGTTTATTGTACGTGAAGAAATACTGGAAACGGTAAAAGAAAAATTCCAACCGAAGCTGGAAGGCAAAGTAAAAGTTGAGTTTGTTGTTCAATCGCTGGACAAACTAATTCCTATTGAATATCAATCGAACGAACGTCAAAAACCATGGGGCACCGGACATGCCATGCTGTGCGCACAAGCGGTTATCCACGAACCGTTTGCCGTGATCAATGCCGATGATTTTTATGGCAAAAGTTCCTTTCAGGCGCTTGCCGATTATTTCAACAACGAAAACGGAAAAGACCACGCGATGGTGGGCTTCACGCTAAAGCATGTGTTGTCGGATCACGGGTCTGTATCGCGCGGCATTGGCGAAACAGACGCGAATGGTTTTCTGACAACCGTTGTGGAGAACACGCAAATCATTAAACAAGGGGATTCAATTATTAGCAAAACACCGGAAGGCGATATGGAACTCAATCCTGAAGCGCCAACTTCCATGAACTTTTGGGGATTCCATCCGGGGATATTTGAGTTTTCATCAGCCCTGTTCGATACTTTTTTGAAAGAAAACCATCAAAACCTAAAAGCTGAATTTTTCATTCCGTTGATCGTGAATGAAATGATTGAAACACAAACCGGAAAAGTAAAAGTGCTGGAAGGCGGAAAGATCTGGTTTGGTGTTACCTATCCCGAAGATAAAGATGAAGTGATTTCAAAACTGCACGCACTGGTGAAGCAAGGTGAGTATCCGAGGAATCTTTGGGGATAATCCTCTGTAAACCTTCGTGTTGCTTTGAGTAACTTTGTGGAATAATTTTAAATCGTATAAGACTATTACACAGAGGAACACAAAGAAATCACTGAGATACTCAAAGAAAAAAATAGATATCTGATGGCAGTTCCCCACAAAAAAAGTCTCCAAGCATTCAATATCAATAGTGGGTTTGAAATTGTTCAGATTCCTACCGGGCACATCAACCTTACATTCAAAATAACTGGCCCTGACAAAAGTTTTATTCTACAACGGGTCAATAAAAATATTTTCACCAAACCCAAACATATCGCCAACAACATCAAACTGGCAGCCGATCATTTAAAAAAACACTATCCAGATTATCCCTTTCTAACTTCCATTCAAACGAAAGAAGGCGAAGAAATGGAATATGATGCTGAAGGATTTCCGTGGCGCATGTTTCCATACATCGAAGACACCTTCACAATGGACAGTGTTGAAACTCCGGAACAAGCGTTTAGTGCAGCGCAGGAATTTGGAAGGTTAACACGTTATCTTCACACTTGTGATGTCTCCCGATTCGAACCAACACTTGAGCGCTTTCATAATTTAAATTGGCGGTATGAGCAATTTGAAAACGCAGTGAGCAATGCATCAGCAGAGCGGATTGAGAAAGCAAAAGACACAATCGAACAAGCCGGCAGGTTTAATTCTCTGGTCGATGAGTATGGAACCCTGATCGCAAGCGGTGATTTGGTTCCGCGTGTAATGCACAATGACACCAAGATCAACAACATCTTGTTTGATAAAAACACCAACAAAGCTGTTTGTGTAATTGATCTTGATACACTCATGCCGGGCTATTTCATTTACGATATCGGGGATATGATTCGCACGTTCGTCAGTCCGGTGAGCGAAGAGGAAAAGGATTTAAACAAAATCATTATCAGAAAAGAAATCCTCGCTGCGGTAATTGATGGATACCTTTCCCAAATGGACGATGTATTGACTTCAAAAGAAAAAACATTGGTTCCTTTTGGTGGTATGATGATGACCTACATCATGGGGTTGCGTTTTCTTACAGACTTTCTGAATGGCGATGTGTATTACCACACAACCTATCGCGGACAAAATTTGGGCCGCGCAAGGAATCAATTCCGGTTACTGGAGGTTTTGTCAACTCAATTTAATTCTTAGTGTCTTGGCGGTAAAGAATTTTAAATCGCTAAGGCACAAAGCCGCAAAGCTCAAACATGATGTAAATCCATTAACAAGAAAACCACATTCTTTTAAAAACTTCTAAAGCAAAATTTTACCGTTCACCCTGTTTTGCTGTTATTGATATAACGTTCATGGAAATCGTTGAAAATTATTTTGCAATTTTAACTTAACGTCTCAGCATGTTGATGGTAAAGAATTTTAAACCGCTAAGGCACAAAGTTTCAACTCGATCTAAATTTTTTCTATATGAAAACCTCATTTTCCCTTTTGTTCATTTTGTTCTGCTCCACAGCATTTCACTCCAACCTACTTATAAAAGATGAAATCCAGGGTGCCTGGCAAAGTGTTTCCGATGAAATGCGCACCACCCGGATTTATTCCGGTGAATACTTTAGCATTGCCACCTACAATTTTTCAGGAAAAGAATTTATTTCTACTTCCGGTGGAAAATTTGAAGTCAGGGATGGCAAATTAATCGAGACCATTGAGTTCGATACCAAAACACCCGACAATGTTGGAAAGCAGTTCACTTCAAAAGTAAGTTTCAAAAAAGGAAACATGACCGTTGAAGGCAATCAAAAATCATCATGGGCGAAAGTGGATGACGGCAGGCCCGGAAAACTCAACGGGGCATGGCTGATAACAGGCCGCGTTAGGGATGGGGAAGTACGAAGAAGCACACCGGGTGTTCGAAAAACCATGAAGATTTTATCCGGCACACGCTTTCAATGGATTGCCTACAATACGGAAACAAAAGAATTTTCCGGAACCGGTGGCGGCACGTACACCACTGTAGATGGGAAGTATACCGAAGATATTGAATTCTTTTCACGCGATAACAGTCGCGTAGGCGCCAGCCTGGCATTTGATTTTTCGCTGGTGGATGGCGAATGGAACCACAAAGGTTTGAGCAGCAAAGGCGAACCGATAGAAGAAATCTGGACGAAGCGGGAAGTGCTCGATAAAAAATAATCATGAAGTAGTGTGACAATAATCACAACTTTCAATCGCTGGAAGTGTTAACTTAGCAATACACAAAAAACAAGAAGTATGGCCAAGTTAAATGCAATCGGACTGGACACTGCCAAATCGAAAAACCTCACTGACAAGCTAAGTGAATTACTTGCGAACTATTCTGTCTTCTATCAGAATGTGCGCGGTTATCATTGGAACATCAAAGGCGATAGCTTTTTTGAACTTCATTTAAAATTCGAAGAACTTTATAATGATCTCCTTTTAAAGATTGATGAAGTAGCCGAACGTATCCTTACGTTGGGGCACGCTCCCGATCATCGGTTTACTATTTACAAGAAAATTGCAACGATAAAAGAAAGCAGCCAGGTGGAAGATGGAAAAAAAGCTATCGCCAATATCCTCACATCGTTCGCAACGATCATTAGACTACAACGTGAAATTTTATCCATTAGTAGTGAAATTGATGACGAAGGAACAAATGCCCTGATGAGCGATTACATCCGGGCACAGGAAAAAATGGTTTGGATGTATTCCGCTTATTTGAATAAATGAAATCAATTTCATTCTCAATAATCGTTGGCCGGAATTTTATGCGCATCCCGGTTTTTTATCTTCTCCTGGCTTGTTGCACTTCCGGGTTTTGTCAAGAAGTGGGTGATCACGCAACTAAAACCATATCTGGAATTGTGGTCTCTACCGATGAAAACCTTCCCGTGCCCTTTGCACATGTCTATCTTAAAAATTCAACCATTGGAACCGTTTCAAATAGCGCAGGTGAATTCTCATTGAAACTACCCGGCAATCAAAACAATGAAATCCAAATTTCATCCCTTGGGTTCAAATCAATCGTTATTCGTGTTTCTGAAAATTCAAACGAAACGTTGACAATAAAACTTCAGCCTACTACCATAACATTAAACGAAGTAGTGGTTTCCGCAAGTGAGTTTGATTCGGGCAAATACATTTTACAGACCGCAATAAAATTTGCCAAGTTTAATTATCCACACAAAACCCATATCCTGGAAGGATTCTTTCGTGAAATCTCTTATATCGATACGCTTTACAACAGGCTTATAGAAGCCGCTGTCCGTGTTCAGGAAGTCGGCTACCAAAAAAACACATACGACAATGAGAACCTGGGGTTTACGCGAAACAAAGCTGAAATTATCGAATTAAGAAAAAGTGATGATTTTCGTGATACTGATAAAGGCATGCATAAAATGTTTGGGGATAGGAATGAGCTCTATCAAATTTTTGATTATAATTTCGCAAAGGCAATTGGCAATAATTCATCCCATGCTTTCTCCAAGAAGAACATTTTCCGGTATGACATAGACTATGTGGGAAGAACAGCGTATGAAAATCAACAAGTCTATATTCTTGAATTAAAACATAATCGACCAAACTTCTTTCAGTGGGAGAACGCAACATTTTATGTTAACCAAACTGATTTCGCAATCTTAAAAATAGAGCTTGATAAATTCGCAAACCCAAACGATCATCAAATCGATAAAAAATATTTAATTGACGGGAAGCATTGGTTCCGGGCTGAACTCAGCTACCGAAAAATCAATAACACCTACTATCCATTTTACATCACCGCAAAACACTCAGCCGCTGATGCGAGCTATGTTGTGGAGAAAGATGGAAAAACACAAAAGCAATATGTCCACACTCAGTTTTTGCTGACCCACATCTATGAGGACGACTTTTCAAAAATAAAATGGAAAAACACAGAAGACCGCAACCTCGATTTGTACAAAAAAGAGATTCCTTATAATGAGGATTTTTGGACGAACTATAATGTAATCAAGTTGAATCCGCTAAATCGGGTTCCGAGCGAACTTGAAAAAGAGAAATCGTTGGAAGCCCAATTCAAACAAGGGAATAAAGATTGAAATTTTTTCCATAAAAAAACCGCCCGAAGGCGGCTTCAATATTGATCATTTGCAAATCAGCTAATCATCAAATTCACTAAATTAGAACTGCTCCAATTTAGAACTGCTCCAATTTCGAAAAGAAGAAACTTCCTTCGATCAGTGCATTTTCATCAGAATCCGATCCATGGATCGCGTTTGCTTCAATTGACTTTGCAAACAAGTTGCGAATGGTCCCTGCTTCTGCTTTTTGTGGATCGGTTGCGCCAATCAGTTTACGGAAATCCTCAACTGCATTGTCTTTCTCCAAAATCATCGGCACAATCTCCCCCGATGACATGTACGCACATAAATCATTGTAAAAAGGACGTTCCTTATGGATTTCATAAAACTGTCCGGCACGCTCTGCTGAAAGCTTTGTTTTTTTCATCGCAACGATGCGAAACCCCGCTTCTTCGATCATCTTCGTAATCGCACCAGTATTTCCTGCCCCTACTGCATCGGGCTTAATCATCGTAAAAGTTCTTTTTCCTGCCATTGTGTTGTGGATAATGTTTATCAAAACGGGCGCAAAAATAGGGGAACAGGGCGGATTTCAGAACATATATGGTTAAAAAAACAAAAATTAGGTACCCCAGTCGAAAAGCCCTGCTTTTGGAATCCTCCCTTTTATTGTCATTTTTGCGGGTTCGTAAGAATGAGTGCATGAAGGATATCGGGAAATTCAAGGAAATCATCTCAAAACCGCAAAAAGTGGTGGTTCTCATGCACCCAAAGCCGGATGCCGATGCCCTGGGATCGACCCTCGCCTTGTCAGCCTATTTAACTAAAAAAGGGCATTCGGTTACGCCCATTAGCCCAACCGATTACCCAAATTTCCTGAATTGGCTGCCCGGAAACCAAAATGTGTTGGTTTTTCAAAAAGAAAGGCCACAACCCGCAGAAACAGCCATTGCAACTGCCGATTTGATTTTTTGCCTCGATTTCAACACCTTGTCCCGTATTTTTGAGCTTGGTGAATTGGTGGCGCGCTCCAACGCCAAAAAGGTCCTGATCGACCACCATTTAGAACCGGAAAGATTTGCCGATTTTGAAGCGTGGGATCCCACAGCGGCTTCAACTGCCGAATTGGTCTATCAGGTTATCCACGACCTCGGGGATGACGCGGACATAGACCAGGACATAGCGGAATGTTTATATGCCGGCCTCATGACCGATACTGGCGGATTTCGGCATTCCAATACATCACAGAAGGTTTTTCGTGTAGCAGCCGAGCTGGTTGCGCATGGGGCAGAGCCCGCAAAAATTTCCAAACTGATATATGACACCAATACCCTTGAACGACTGCGCTTAATGGGTTTTGTCCTGGCTGAAAAACTTCAGGTATTGCCCGAGTTCAGCACCTCTTATATCGTTCTGGCTTCTGACGAACTGAAGAAGTTTAGTTCCCAAACCGGTGACACTGAAGGCCTTGTTAATTATGGGCTCTCCGTAAAAGGTGTAAGCATGTCGGTTTTGATCCATCAGCGAAAAGATGGAATCAAATTATCGTTCCGCTCGTTTGGAAGGTTTAATGTAAATGATTTCGCCCGCAAATATTTTGGTGGTGGCGGACATAAAAATGCAGCAGGTGGGCAAAGTGATTTAACTTTGGAAGAAACCCTTAAAAAATTTCTTGACCTGCTACCTGCTTACAAGGAAGAACTCAATACAAGTCTCGATTAAATAAATAGAATAAAACAAACAATCCCTGCGGGGCCTTTAAACTAAAATTATTACCCTATGAAACTATCCATTGCGCTGTTCGGAATATTGATGATGACAGCATGTTCAGACAGCACAACCACTAAGAAAACACCAAACGGTTTTGAGTACAAAGTGATCAAAGCCGGGGATGGTGTAC
Organism: uncultured Roseivirgaceae bacterium; assembly: GCA_964398945.1. Taxonomy (GTDB): domain Bacteria; phylum Bacteroidota; class Bacteroidia; order Cytophagales; family Cyclobacteriaceae; genus JBGTGG01. The sequence continues at coordinate 31,028 of CAYNOT010000028.1, forward strand.
TCCCAAAACCGGGGGAAATAATGGTTTTCAATTATATCATGAAAGACTCGAAAGATTCCTTGTGGTTCGATACAAGCACAGAAGGCATGCCAATGGCGTTGCCGATTGGTGATTCATCCACAATTGACCAGGAACCGGGCATGATCCAGGTTTTCAGAATGCTTTCTAAAGGAGATAGCGTATCCTTCAACTTGTCTGTAAATAAATTCTTTACTGAAGTTTCGGGTGGATTTGTTCCGCCAAGTGTTGATACCACAAGGTCTTTGAATTTCTATGTAGGTGTAACGCAAATAACGGATATGGCAGGCTATCAGGCTTTTCAAACAGAGCTAATGGAAAAGAAAAGTGCAGCACAATTGGAAAAAGATGGGGCTGAGATTGATACGTACCTGAAAGAAAAAGGAATTGATGCACAAAAAACCGAATCTGGTGTTCGGTACGTGATCACTCAGGAAGGTGAAGGGGAAAACTTGACATCCGGTCAAACCGTATCCGTTAATTATTCAGGATATTTATTGGACGGAACCCATTTCGACAGTAGCGTAAAAGAAGTTGCGCAGGAAAAAGGGCTATATAATGAGGCGCGGGACTACGCACCGTATGATGTTACCATTGATCAAACAAGTGTGATACGTGGGTGGCACGATGCGTTCAAAGCGTTGAAAAAAGGATCAAAAGCAACCGTTTATATCCCTTCGTCATTGGCGTATGGCCCACAACAGAGAAGTGAAGTGATTAAAGCGAATGCAATCTTGGTTTTCGATTTAGAAATTTTAGACGTAAAATAAAATATAAATGATCCCCTGTTCGGGATGATGACGAACAGGGGATTATTCAAAAAGAACCGGTCACTAAAAAAAAATAAATCATGCAAAAATTATCATACTTACTTGTTCTTTTGATCGTTGGGCTTTCGGGTTGTAATTCTACCGATATCATCCAGCCCAACAAACAATTGAACCTTGATATTATTGCCATTGACCAATACCTGGCCGACAATAATGTACCCAATGTAATTGCGCACCCCAGCGGAGTGCGCTATCAAATCCTTGAAGAAGGAACCGGTACAAAACCCGAAGTGTACCATTATATACGTGTAAAATATAAAGGCATGCTCATGAATGAAGAAGCAACCGTCTTTGATCAATCACCGGAAGCAAACCCGCCTTACTCAACTTTTCAATTAAGTGGCGTGATCCAGGGGTGGCAGATTGGGTTAAGGCAATTGCCCGAAGGAACCAAGGCAATACTCTACATCCCATCAGCGTTGGCCTATGGGAAACAGGTGTCTCCCAATATACCGGCAAATTCAAATTTGATGTTTGAAGTTGAATTGCTGGATGTAATTGAATAAAAAAACAATCGGATTACAACCCCATCAGTAAAAACAGTGTCTTAGGGTTGAAATAAATTTATTTGATAATATGATAAGAAGAATGAAGAATTTTTGGGTAGTGGGCAGTCTTATTTTATTGACTTTTTTAACAAGTTGCCTCGACAATGATTTTCCCGATCCATCAATCCAATTGGCAGCGGATGTTCAAAAAATCGAAAAGCATCTGACTGACAACAACATCACTAATTATGTAAAAGATCCAAGTGGCTTTTTCTATGTGATCGATCAGGAAGGAACGGGGCAAATACCTACGGGAGACAATCATGTTAATTTTACATATGTAGCCAAATTTTTAAATGGAACTACCGCTTTTCAACAAACCTCTATGCCCGTATTCCACACTGTGAAGAGGATTGGATTAGTAGGTTTAAGAGAAGCTCTCAAAAAATTCCCCAATGGGACCATTGCCACCATTTACATTCCATCAGGTTTGGCATATGGCACCGCTTCCTATACAGATATCCCAGCTAACTCAAATTTTATTTTTAATATAGAAATTTTCAATGTGGTAGGTACCGAGGAAGAAATTTTTGAAATCCAAAAAACCATGATTGATGAATACCTCTTGGAAAATGAAATTGAGGACGTTCAAATCCATCCAAGTGGATTACGCTATAAAATAACACAAGAAGGCACTGGGGATTCCCCAACTACCAGCAATTCCATATCCGTAAAATACAAAGGAACACTTTTAAGCAGCGGTGAAACATTTGACGAGGCTACTACTGCAAGAACTTTTGTGTTAAACACGCTAATACAAGGATGGCAAATTGTGTTTCCTTTGCTTAAGGAGGGTTCAAAAGCCACACTTTATATTCCTTCAAAGCTCGGGTACGGAGCATCCGGATATAATACTATCCCAGGCCATGCTATCCTAAAATTTGAAGTGGAGTTAGTTGACGTAGTTCAATAATGCAAATCTGTTTCGCATCCAACAATGAAAACAAAGTAAAAGAAATCAGGAGCCTTCTCGGGGGCTCCTTTTCTATTGTTGGGCTTTCTGAAATTGGTTGCCATGAAGAACTGGCAGAGACTCGTGATACCCTGGAAGGAAATGCGCTTCAAAAAGCAGAATACGTTTTCACTAAATTCAATACTCCCTGCTTTGCTGACGATACCGGATTGGAAGTGGAAGCGCTAAACGGGGAACCCGGAGTATACTCAGCGCGATATGCCGGGCTACAAAGAAATAGTGATGATAACATGGCATTGCTTTTATCAAACCTCGCCAACCAATCAAACAGAAAAGCACAATTCAAAACGGTAATCACCTACATGGATAAGGATGGGGCGCACTCCTTTATCGGGATGATCAAAGGTATTATAACAACAAAACCAATCGGCACACAAGGTTTTGGATATGACCCTGTTTTCATGCCGGAAGGATCGGAAAAAACTTTTGGCCAAATGTCGCTCGAAGAAAAGAACGGATTCAGCCATCGCGCTAAAGCAACATCCCAACTTGTATCCTTTTTAAAGGAAAGATTCAAATAACCATCCTCATTTTAAGATGGATTTGTAATTTCGTGCCCAATGAATCCATTCACAATTGGTATTACGGGGGGCAGCGGATCGGGAAAGACCCACTTCATCAATAGCCTCTTTGCCCGCTTTTCCGAGAATGAAATGTGCCTGCTCTCCCAGGACCACTATTACAAACCGATTACAGAACAACTTATTGACGACCAAGGCATTGAAAATTTTGACCTTCCCACCTCATTTGAGCGGGAAGCATTCAAAACAGATATTCAAAAACTAAAGAGAGGGGAAACAGTCAATAAGCTCGAATACACTTTCAACAAGCCCCTTTCCACCGCAGCAACCCTCGTATTTAAGCCTGCACCCATTCTGGTCATTGAAGGATTGTTTGTTCAATATTTCCAGGAAATTGAAGAAGAGCTTGATTTCAAAATCTTCATAGAAGCCAAAGACCACCTCAAGCTCACCCGCAGGATCAGGCGCGACAATGATGAAAGGGGCTACGATTTAAACGATGTTTTGTACCGGTATCAAAACCATGTGATGCCCATTTACGAATCGCTGATCATTCCACTAAAAGACAAGGCCGATCTTATTATCCCCAATAACCTCCATTTTGAAAAAGCCCTTGATTTCGTAACACTGGCGCTTAAAGCAAAGCTCTCCGGACTTGGAAATTAAGCCCAATTCCTTACTTTTGTAGTCCTCAAAATGACGATGGAAAAGAAACAATCACGGATACTTTTGATCATCACCGGCCTGATAACGGCTGGAGTGATCTTATTTTCCCAGTTGTTTTATGTTCAAAATGCCAGCCTTTCCAAAAAGGAAGTAAAAACAGAACAAACCGAAGATCAGGATTCTCAAGATCCGGCACCACCTGAAGACCTGGTGATTTCATCCGCACCTTCAATTTCAATCCCGGTTTCATCCACTATTGAAGTTGAAAAAGAACAATCATTCATTTTTGAGATTCTATTTGAACAAGAGATTGATTTTCCAACCAGGGTTGAAGTAAGCCGGACGTTGGGAAAATTCTTTCAACACTTGTTCCGCGTGATCATTTCCCCCAACGCTCCCTAATATTTAGTAACGTATTCACACCGGTCTTTCATGACCATATTTTTTCCGCATTCGCGGAGATATAATTTTTCAATTAAATAAACTATAAATAATAAAATGAAGAACAAAGGATTCGTAATCTTTCTGACGGTAGTAATAACAGCGCTCTGCTTATACTACCTGTCATTTACCATGATTTCACTTACTATAAACAAAGACGCCTTGCGGTATGCCACCGGAAAAGATGGTGTGGTTAACCTGGACAAAAAACAATTTTACCTTGACTCCATCTGGAGTGTACCGGTGTTCAACCTTTTTGGATTGGAGTATACCTACAAAGAAGTCAAGGAAAATGAACTTTCCATGGGCCTCGACTTGCAAGGAGGTATGCACGTTACCCTTGAAATTTCACCTGTCGATATTATCAAAGGCCTTAGCGGCAACAACCAGGACTCTTCTTTTGTAAAAGCTTTAGCAGAAGCACGCGAAGCGCAAAAAAGCAGTCAGGAAAAGTTCAGTACACTTTTCTTTAATACACTTAAGAAAAACAACCCGAATGTGAAATTGGCAGAAGTATTCGCTTCCACCAACACCCGTGGCCGCATCAGTCTCACCGATTCGGATGAAGCGGTAATGGATGTGGTGAATGAAGAAATTGAAAGTGCAATTGATCGTTCTTTCACAATTCTTAGAAATCGTTTGGATCAATTTGGTACCTCTTCACCAAACATTCAACGCCTTCCGGGAACCGGTCGCATCCAGGTAGAAATACCGGGGGCAGATAACCCGCAGCGGGTCCGTAAATTATTGCAAGGAGTTGCACGGCTAGAGTTTTGGGATGTGGTTGATTTCTCAGATTTGAACAATTCTTTTGTAGCGATCAACGATTTATTATTGAAAGAGCAGCATACATCAAAAACAAATACGGCTTCAACTGAAGCAACTGAGTCAGAAGATCTATCAAGTTTACTTTCCACAGATTCAACAACATCTGCATTAGAACGAGAACTTCAAAGTGCAACTGACAGTACACTAAAAAGTTTAGACTCATTGCAAAATAGCGCAGTGTCCCCACTGTTTGCATTGAGCAAACCTTCTGCTTACGGTCTACGCTACGATGTAAAAGACACCGCTGAAATCAACAGGATCCTAAACAGGGCAGATGTGAAGAGCCTGCTCCCAAAAACTGTTGGTGTGTACTGGGCAAACAAACCTGAGGCTGATCAAACAGGAGTAAAAGCATTGGAACTATATTTTTTGGACATTGGAAGAAATGGCAAACCTAAATTAACGGGCGAAGCCATTACGAGTGCAAGAAACGACTTGGATGATAAAACCCGTCCGGCTGTTTCCATGACCATGAATGCCACGGGCACAAGGGCCTGGGCCAAAATGACATTAGATGCATCTAACAAAACCCCAAAAGGAAGAATAGCTATCGTATTGGACAATACCGTTTACTCCGCACCATCTGTTCAAATTGAGATTTCTCAAGGCAATTCACAAATCTCCGGAAACTTCACAACGGAAGAAGCAAAAGATTTAGCCAATGTATTGAAAGCGGGTTCGTTGCCAGCACCAACCAAGATTGTTGAAGAAGCAATTGTAGGCCCTACACTCGGACAAGTGGCGCAAAGCCAGGGGTTCATTTCCATGGCGTGTGGCCTTGCGCTGGTTGTGGTCTTTATGGTGGCGTACTACTCAAAAGGCGGGTTCGTTGCAAACATTGCGCTGCTCTTCAACATATTCTTTGTGTTGGGGATCCTTGCACAACCATCTATCGGTGCAGCATTGACACTTCCGGGCATAGCCGGTATTATCCTTACAATGGGTATGGCGATAGATGCCAACGTATTGATTTATGAAAGGATAAAAGAAGAAATGATCGCTGGGAGAAAGCTAAGGGATGCGATTGCAACCGGCTATAAAAAATCATTTGCGCCCATCCTCGATTCCAACCTGACCACGTTCCTAACGGGATTGTTTTTGTTCTTGTTTGGCCAGGGGCCCATTAAGGGTTTTGCAACAACGTTGATGATTGGTATCGCAACATCATTCTTTTCCGCAGTATATGTATCACGTGTCGTCACCGAATGGATGACACGAAAAGGGGATGATAGCAAAATCTCTTTTGAAACCCCTATTTCCAGGATAATCAAGGAACGTAAGCATTTTGAGTTTGTAAAAAACAGTCGCCTGGCATATATGATTTCGGGATCTATCATCATCCTCGGCTTCGTACTTCTTTTGGTTAAACCGTTGAACATGGGTGTGGATTTTAAAGGAGGTCGTTCGTATGTAGTTTCCTTTAACGATCCTGTGCAAGCAACGGATCTGAAAATCGAACTTTCCAAAGATTTTGAGGAAGCTAGTACAGAAGTGAAAACGTACGGTAGCAACAATAGAATGAAGGTCACTACATCCTATTTGATTGATGATGATTCGGATGATGCGGATGCAAAAGCAAAAGCAGTATTGATTGCCGGGCTTGAAAGATTCAGTGGTTTAAAATATACAGATAATGATTATGGTGTTGATAAAGATCATTTTACAATCGGTAGTTCTTCAAAAGTAGGGGCAACCGTTGCCGATGATATCAAAAGTTCAGCATGGAAGGCAAGCCTGGCCTCACTACTGGCCATCTTTGTTTATATTCTTGTACGTTTTAGGAAATGGCAATATAGTGCCGGTGCGATTATAGCATTGGTACACGATACGTTGTTTGTTGTTTCAGCCTTTGCCATCGCCAATGTTTTTGGAATTGCGTTTGAAATCGATCAGGTTTTTGTTGCAGCGTTGTTAACGATTATTGGTTACTCCATCAATGACACGGTAATTATCTTTGACAGGATCCGTGAGTACATCGGCATGGGAACATCGCACGAACCGAAAAAGATTTTTAATGATGCAATCAACGATACACTTTCAAGGACTTTTATCACTTCCGGAACTACGTTCATTGTGGTGCTTGTGCTTTTGATCTTTGGTGGTGAAGTATTAAGGGGGTTCTCATTCGCGCTTTCGGTTGGTATAGTGGTGGGAACATACTCTTCCATCTTCATAGCATCACCGGTGGTCCTTGACCTGGATAAACCGAAAGAAGTTAAATAAATAACTACTACTATTCTTTCCCTAAAATAAAATACGAGAGAGGCCGCCTTCCAAAGACGGCCTCTTTTCATTTATACATTTCAATTCGCTTGTTGGCCAACAAACAATATTCAGCAGAGATTTCACTCCCAATATAATTACGATTGGAGAGCATCGCCATTTTTGCGGTTGTTCCGCTTCCCATAAAGCAATCGTAAACAAGGTCACCCACATTGCTCCAACTGGTGATATGATCGAGTGCTAATTTTTCAGGAAATATGGCCGGGTGTTGAAAGGCAATCTCATCTTTGGTGCTGTGCCCTTTTCCAACAAGATACTCCCACACGTTGGTGCGTCTACCATATTCACCATAACCCCCTCTGGATACTTTTTTTAACACTCCATTGGCAAGCCTCTTTGTTCCATTGTCACCCTGTCTACTTTCTTTATTCCTTCTGTCTTCGATTAAGTTTATAGTTTTCGGATTACCTTTAGTAAAGATGAACATGTATTCAAACCCTTGCCAATAGAGTTTGTTGTTCCCACTAGCTCCTTTCGGGGGTTTTGTATAAATCATGGTGTCGAGTAGTTTAAAACCCAACTCCATAAATTTTAGCGCATGGCGAAAACTTGTTCCTGTTTCTGACCCGTTTTTTGTTTTGTCCGAAACTACCCAAACCACAACACCGCCCTTTTTTGTAACCCGGAACAACTCCCTTATAATGTTATCAATATCGAGTGTATATCCACGGTATTCCCGCATATCATCATAGGGGGGAGAAGTCACAGTCAGATCGATAAAATCATCCTCCATCCTTGCCATTGTGGTCAGGCAATCCTCATTATAAATTGTGTTTATTTTCAATTTGTAATTCGATTAAAGCGTCACCCACTCACATAGGTGTTTTGGTACACGATAAAAAGCATCTTGTCCCATTCTTTCTTGTGAATTAATATTGAGTAACTCAAAATAGTCATCCTTAAAAATAATACTACTGTGGCATTTCAAATATACCGATGTCTCTCTGCAAATAATTACGTACCAAAACCCAACGTCTGCCCATTTCTTCTTTCTTGCCAAAAAACTAACTGTTGAAAATGTGAAGTCCTCTTGATTGTTAAAAGGATACCCTGTTTTTGTCTCGCATTCATAAAACTCAATCAAATCACCTTTAACGGCTTTAATATCCAATCCATAATCTTCTTGATCTTTCTCGATTATTGAATAGCCATTTTTTATCAAATGCTCCTTAAATCTTGAAAGAGCCCAACCATCACTACGGTTATAGGATGACTTTACAAATCGCTGAGGCTCCCTTCTATCCTCCATGGCACTATCGAATTTTTTATTCAAATATAATGGATTCAAAAAGGCATAAAAAAAGCCCTTCATGTTTCCATGAAGGGCTTTGATAAAGAAGGCAACGAC
>CAYNOT010000029.1:0-36264 GCA_964398945.1 uncultured Roseivirgaceae bacterium
CCAAACACGTCGCCAAGCCCGCCGAGTCGCCCGAACACACGCCGCTGATGAAGCATAAACAGCTATAGCTTTCTGCAAGACAATTTTCCCCTTGTTTTTGGCTCTCATCGCGCCTTACAAAGATCACGAAAGCCTCATGGTCCAGCTATGGTCCATATGTTTTTGCACGTCAGATCTCGGCCACGCCTGCCCTCTAGCGCGTCTTTTTTTGACCACGGATATGCTCTGCGCATGACCACGCACCCGACCAAAGAGGCGTACTACCACGCCGAAGGCATTCCTCAGGCCGTTGCCTTGTTCGACGAGCTGCATCCGCGCAGCCCGAACAGACGAAGCACTCACGGCGTGGACTTCACCATCTCCTTGGATGAGTTGCGCAAGCGCCTGGACACGCTGCCCGACGACACGCTCATTCCATCGGCCCTGGCCGCGCTGTGGCTCAGGATCAGCCAGACTGATGAGCGCGAACGTCGCAAGACCGACCCGCCGCCCAATCCCTTCAAGAAGGTGGGCGCCGCCAAGAAGGCGCCCAAGAAGGCCATCCTGGAGTGGGATGCCGCGTGGCGCTTGAAGAAGATGGTGAGCAAGGGCGTCCAGGACATGCACGCGTCCGGGGCTCAGGCCACAAACAAGGCGGCAGCCACCCTGCTGCGAAAGCTCCAATGGGTGATCGCGAAGGGCGAAGTGCTGGGCTGGATCGAGCAGTTGCCTGAGGACGCGATCGCTGACATCCCGGTCAGCCAGTGGGAAATCCGTTCGCTGACGCTCCACGAAGCCCTGCTACGCCCGTGGCGCAATCCCAGCGAGCAGAAGCTGTGGGTAGCCCGCTACCGTGCCGGCAATCGCCTGCTGGAAGCCGACGTCGAGAAGAGGGCACTGGCCGCCTTGGCCAAGCGCAAGCCTGACAAACTCGCACCGCCCAGCCCGCTTTAGGTGTCATCCCGCCCACCCATTTCCTTGGTGGGCGGGATATTCAATACAGGCTCCCTCAACAGCGGAGCCTGACATGGCCAAGCGCAAGGGTGGCGCCCTCAACCGCCGCAAGTCGCTCATCAAGAGCCCCATCCTCAATCCCGTCACCACCCGGCTGATGTCGGACGCTGAAGCCTTGCGGCTTCATACGCCCTACTACCCCTACATCGCGACCGGACTTCCTTTCGAGAACGTGCTGTTCAGCAAGATGTCCGAGATCTGTCCGGAGTACACGGGTGGGTTGTGGTCGTATCACGAGCTCTCGAACGGCGGCTGGTACATGGTGCCTGACGACCATGACACCTACGAACTGACCAACGGGGAGGGCAAGCGCTACCCCATGAGCAAGGACGGGGCGGGCCTGACCGTCACGCAGTTCCTGGTCAATCATCTGAGCTGGTACTACCACCAGAAGGGCGACGACGAAGCGCGTCGTGCGGCGATCGCCAACTTTGAGGCGCTGCGGGAGTACGGCCGTCAGCATCCGGACGCGGAAGCGATCTACTGGGTGCTCGATTAACGAGCTATAGGTGCGCTCCCTCCCACCCAACGGACCGAGGTGGGAGGAGGACCATGGCCAGCACACCAACACGGAGAACTGCCATGACGAACTTCTTGAAAGCCTACTGTTTGATGACGTACCTCGAGCGCCACCCCACGGCTGAGGCCAGCATGAGTGCACGCATCAGGGTTGCCGATCTCGTCTTCTCGAAGACCGACGAGGCCATCGAGAGGCATGGGGTGGACGATTGGGAGAAGATCTTGCGGGTTGTTCACAAGGCGGTTCTGCCCCTTGCCCGCTACGACATTGAAACCGATCGCCTGGACCGGGAGCGGCCAGGCCAAACTACGAAAGCGCCAAAGGAGGATTGCGATGCGTAAACGCAAGCTCCGCAGAAGATAGAAAGACCAACGGCGCCCGAGGGCGCCGTTGGTTGTTGTTTCGAGGAACAGTTGGATCAGTTCGACACGAAGGTGATCGAAGCGCGACCGCCAGTACCGCGGCAGTTCGCAGCAATCTTCCCCTCATCCAACGCAACTTGGGTCGCGCTGTAAGTGTCCTGGACGATGTCGGCGGCAGCGCTCGGCGCCACAGTAGCACTGGTGCCGACCAGGACCGTTCCAAAGTTCTGGACAGCAGCACCCGCCAATCGGATGCATACATCGGTCGGAACGTTGGTGTAGCCGATCTTGAAGTACCGGTCTGGAGTGCCCACCGCCGTGCCGTTTCCACCGGCTGAAGACGACGGCGCAACAGTCACGGTGCCCTCCCACTGGTTCTGGATGGAAGTGACCGAAATGTTCATATTGGACGGGAAGATCTCCGCATTGTATGCGGCCGCCAGATTGATCCGGTCGTAGTTGCCGGTGGTGAACAGCGCCTTGACACCTGCTTGCGCCGAAGACAGCAGCTGCGACTCAAAGGTCGCATTACGTCCAGCCTGGACGCGCGGGTAGACGATGAACGCTGCAACGGCCAGTGCGGCGATGATGGCCAGCACCAACAGCAATTCGATCAGCGAGAAGCCGCCTTGGGAGCGGCCTTGTTTGAAGTTCTTCATGGGAAAAGGTCTCTGAGTAGGTTATGCAAGCAGCCCTTACCCAGGGCCTTCGCCGCAACCTAAACAGAAAATGAACATAGTCAACGGATCATGCGCTTGGGCCCATGAGATCTGCTGTTTTCGTTCGCATTTTCTGCATCAGCTTGCGGCTGATACACCCACTTCTCGTCGATGGCCTTTTGCAAGATCAATCGCAGGTAGGTCGACAGGGTCATGTTGCTTTCCGCGGCCAGCGCTTCAATCTGCTCAGCCTGTTCGGCATGTACGCGGGCGGACACGGGCTTTTCCTTGATGGTGATGTGCTGGTCAGGCGCCAGCCGTCCGTAGTTGGATCCAATCTCTCGCATAGTGGTCTCCGCCTCAGGGCATGCGAGGCTTGGCAGACGACGTAGCGACCGCCGTCATCTCGAGCTTGAACACCCAGCCTTCGGCAATGGCCCGCTGGATCACGTGCCGGATATAGGTCGACTCGGTCATGTTACTGGCGGTGGCCAGCTGTTCGAGGTTCTCAGCCTGTACGCCACTAATGCGGGTGCCAACGACCCGTGCCTTCTTGATTGGCTGCTTGTCCGGAATGATCTTTCCGGTGTTCTCGCCGCGCTTCCGCATGATGTCGCCCTCGTGGTCGTGATGTAACCACGAGTAGCAGAAGGTTGGCGTTCGTCAACTTGAGGGGAAGGATCGGGCTAGGCCACCTCCCCTATGTCCGACGTTCGCCTAGGAATTTCCTAGGCCCAGCCTGTTTTTCGCCTACAAATTCTTATTGCAATGCCATTGCCCGCCTTGGAGTATAGGAGCCATCGCAAGACACCATAGGGGGTGGTGATGGAGCTTCAACACGGTTGGCAATCTTGTCGCGCATGCCATCAAGCCGGTTGCGATGTTCGGGTAGAAGGCGACTGGCACCTGCGCGCCAATCCAGGCTATTGGGGCGCAAGCGAGCCAAAGACGTTGGTGCTCGGCTTTTCCAAGGGCGCCACCCAGATTGCTGCCGCCAGGACAGGAGGCTTCGACGGCGTTGCCTTTGCCGGCCCCATGCGGGGGCGGCTGGCGACGGTGCTGAGCGAACTTCAAATTGATCTGGACGGCCAGTCGATCGATGAGGCGTTGACCGCCCGTAGCCGTCTCATAGGTGCCGCTTCCCTGGTCCGTTGCGGGCTGTCTGTCATGGAGAAAGGCAAGCTGGTAAGCAGTGGCACCATCATGCCCAAGGCCATGCGGTCCTCACTGCCGCTGCAGGCCATGCGGACCTGCATCGCCAGGCACCTGAGCCCTCTACCCCAGAGCGTGGAACAGGTAGTGCTGTTGGGCACTACGGCGGCTTACGTGAAGGGGGTGAAAGCGCTCATGCGCCAGCAGTTTCCCGACTACCGGGAGATCAATGACGTGGCATTTTGCGCGCAAGGCCGCGCGTGGGTGTTCGCCTCCCATCCGAGCCCTGCCAACGGCACCTTCCAGGCATGGGTGGACGGGGCTCCCACCACCGAGGCTGGCCGCAAGAAGCACTTGGCGCTGCAGGCCCTGGGGCGTTCCGTTCGCCCGGAGCAGCGCGAAACAACTGTGGCTACGCCCGTCGCCCCACTCCCGAGGCAGGCCACGCTTCCTGCCCCACGCGCTGCCCCACGCGCGATCGCGCCATCCTCTGGCGACGCCTCAAACGATGACCGCTTCGCCCAGACCTTCCATCTGGTGAGGCATGACGGACGCAAGATCATTCCCGTCCGGATGAAAGACCGAGACACTGGGCGTGTAGCGTTCCGCGTCGCCATGATGGGCAATACGAAGGAGGGACAGCGCGAGGTGTTCGACGAGGCCGAGCTTCTTCGCTTATGTGAGAGCGGGCAGTTTCAGGTTCGTGCTCAACCCCTGGACAAGTCCACGCCTGCGAACTTCGTGCGGCCAACGCTCAACCACAGGATCGTGAAGGGCGCTGCCATCTGAGGGGGGTGGCCTGCGTCAGCGGAGAAAAGCGGAGCCGCCGCAAGCGCAGCGCGCGTCAGCGGAGTGGAACGGAGCCGCCGCCCTGCGTCAGCGGAGTGAAACGGAGCCGCCCTGTCCTTCCTGGACCGCGAGCTTCACGGCACCCCAGACTGACGTCGATGGTGTTGGCCCGATCTGGCTTCGCAGGCGGCAGGGATAGGATGGGCTTCGGGAGGGATTTTGTGTATCCGCTCGCAGCACGGCGGAGAGTAGGAGTTTTCTGATTTTCGACTAGGCCAGGATCGCCCGGCCTGCCGGCCTCAATGGGTGGCCAAGATCAGTCTTTGCACCATGGCCGAAGCCTCTACTGACCGTATTATTGTCTGAATCCTTCTTGCTTTACGAGGCTGGAACTTGGAATGCTTCCGAATCGACGAAAGCGGCTACACAGGCTTTGACCTGCTGAACTCGGAGCAGAGGTTCCAAGGTGCGACGGCGATCGCCATCGACGACGGCGAGGCCAGGCGCCTAATCCGGGAGCACTTTCCCAAGCTGCAGGCGGGCGAGCTCAAGTACCGGGCCCTAGCGCGACGACCGAGCAATCGTCACCGGCTGATGACGCTGCAACGCGACTTGCTGGGCCACTACAAGTGCGTGACCTACGTCTGCGACAAGCGTTACCTGTTGCTGTTGATGTTCCTGGACTATGCCGTCGAGCCGTTCTACTACGAGCGCGGAATGGACTTCTACCAGGACGGGCAGAATTACTCGCTGGCATCCCTGCTGTACGCGGTGGGGCCGATGCTTCTCGGGCCGGGCGCTCTCGACCGTCTGCTGGCAAGTTTCCAGCGCGCGGTAAAAGAAAAGAGCCCGGCGGCGCTCGCCGACCTGGTCCAAGCCGCGCGCGCCTCGCGCTGGAAGGAATTGCCAGAGGCGCTGGGACCCTTGGCGCAGTTCGCCGCCCCTGAGTGCCTGCGAGCGATCGCCACCCCCGGCGTCAGCACGGATGCCGCCCTGGTGGTGCTGCAGTCACTGGTCAGCCGAATGGAGGCCATGGCCAACGGTCACTATCGGGTCGAGCACGACCAGTCGAAGAACCTGCTCACCTATCACGACTTGCTGCAGCGCTACATCCGCCACGAAGACGTGGTTACGTTCCGCCAGTCGGAGATCGCCAGCATCACTTTTCCGCTCAAGCTTCAGTCGGTGACACAGGTCGATTCCAGGAACAGTCCTGCCGTGCAATTGGCGGACGTGATGATCGGCGCGGCCATCGAAGCGGCGAACACGCTCACGGGGCAACGTGTCGGGGCACTGGACGCGGGTGAGGTCATGACACTTTACGCTGATCACCAGCTGATCCACATGCTGCCCTCGATCGATTTCGACGAGCAGAAGCGGTTCCGCCAGGGGACGCAGGCGTCCCAGGTCATCGACTACTTAGCGGAGAACTTCCACAAGCCATAACCACGCAAGGAAGCACGACCCACCTGCGCCAGAGCGCGGGTGACCGATCAACAACGCCAAGGACGCCGCTCAGAGTGTCCTTCTGTGTAGAGGGGGCTGTATGGCAAGCATTAATTTGGAATACCACCGTTTCATGGTGCACTTGGCGCAACGACACGTGCACGACGATGTGCGGCGGCTTGCACGCCTGGTGCTCGACAACCTGCAGACACTGGCCGAGGTCGGTGCTGTGCGCCGCGGGCGATCCACACGCTTGGCACCGCTGGCCATCGCGCACCTGGCGCAGATGCCTGTCGCCTACGACGGGGACGCCCGCGGTCCCGAGACCGGGCCGGTGCTCGGGAGACTCCACCAACTCGACGTCGGACCGTTTCGCGGATTCATGCGGCAGGAGACGTTCGACCTCAGCCATGACATCACTCTGGTCTACGGTGCCAACGGCACCGGCAAAAGCAGCTTCTGCGAGGCCTTGGAGGTCGCGATGCTCGGTTCGATCAGCGAAGCGCAGGCCAAGCGAGTCGACCAACGGACCTACTGCAACAATGCGCGCCTGCGCCGCCACGTCGCACCGGTCCTGTCATCCAAGGCGGCGGACGAGGCGCAGGCCGTCCAGCCCGACGAAGCCGAATACCGCTTCTGCTTCATCGAAAAGAACCGCCTTGACGACTTCGCCCGCATCGCCGCGCGCACCCCGAGCGATCAGCGTCAGCTCATCGCAACTCTGTTCGGCGTGGATCAGTTCAGCGAGTTCGTACGTGGCTTCAACCCCTCGCTCGATCAAGACCTGATGCTTAGCGGCGTCCAGGGGGCGCAGTTGGCACAGCGTCGCCTGCAGTTGGCGAATTCCGAGCAGACGATCGCCGCCTACCCGCAAAAGATCGCAGCGGTCGAGGGCGAAGAGCAAGCCCTGGCGCAGCGCATATCGCCCGGCGCGACCTACCAGGTCTGTGTGGACTGGCTGCTCGGTACGCCGCAGCAGCAGGGGCGGTTGCCGTATGTCCAGGCACAGCTGGACGCCAACCCGCCTGCCATTCACGAGGTGACCCGAGCCCGCCTGCAGGCGTTGCTGGCAGAGGCTTACCGCGTCCAGGGACTCTGGCAGGCGTCGTCCGCGCAACTCGCGGCTCGCGCCGGCGATGTTTCGTACGCGAAGCTCTACGAGGCAGTGCTAGCTCTGGCCGACGGAGCGACCGCCTGTCCCGCCTGCGGCACAGGACTGGCCGCCGTGGCGCAAGATCCGTTCACCAAGGCGCGAACGGGCCTCGACCAGCTCGCGCAACTGGCGGCCCTCCAACAGCAGGAGACCGCGCTTCGGACGCAACTGAGCGAGGCGGTCCGAGCGCTGTGGGACGAGATGCGCCGCGTGCTGACGGCGGCCGCTGCCGCCTGTCCCGCCGAATTGCAGGCCGGGAACCTTCCGCTGCTGCCTCCCACGGCTACGGGCAACTGGCTTGCCGCGTGGGTCGACGGGGACCAGCGTGCCTGGCAAGCCCTGCTGGGAATCGCCAACATCATTGAGGGCCTCGACGCGCAGGCGCGTGACGCGCATGCCCAGCGCGGCGCGCTGGCCCAGGAGCGGGACCGACTGCAGCAGCACCAGTTGGAGATCGAACGGCTGCGGATCCTGCGCTCGACGGCCGATCAGGACCTGGCGGCCGCCCGCCAGACGGTGGCCGAGTTCGACGAGGCAAACCGCGAGCTGATCCAGGCTGTCGCGGCCGAAGTGCCGGTGGTGGCGCACCATCAGCGGATCAAGGCCGCCTACGACGGCTTCCTGCCCGAGATCCAGGCCTACCTGACCGCTCTGCCGGGTGTGCTGCTGCAGGGGCTGGGCGAACAGGCCCGGCATCTGTACAACGCCTTTAACCGAGCCGATCCGCCCGGCGATCTGCTGCACGCGCTGTGGTTGCCGGTGGCGGAGAACGGCAAGATCGAGGTGGAGTTCGCGGGGGAGCCGGGCATGCGCTACGACGCGCTCATCGTCTTCAGCGAAGGGCACATCAAATGTCTTGGCCTGGCGATCCTGCTCGCCAAGAACATCGCACAGGGCTGTCCCGTGGTCATCTTCGATGACGTCGTCAACGCGATCGACGACGATCACCGCGACGGCATCTGGCGCACCTTCTTCGAGGACGGCCTGCTCGACGGCAAGCAGGTCATCCTCACCTCACACGCCGAGGAATTCCTGCACCGTATCCAACAGGAGTTGGGCGTGCGGCGTGCCGCAGCCATCAAGCGCTACAAGTTCCTCCCGCATCAGGGAGAGCACGAGCTACGCGTCGACAGCGACCCGCCGACGAAGAACTACGTGCTGCTGGCCCAGCAAGCGTTGGCCGCCGACGAGAAGCGCGAAGCGCTGCGCCAAGCGCGGCCGGCGCTGGAGAGTCTGACGGACCGCCTCTGGACATGGCTGGGCCGGCGGGCGGACGGTCGAATCGACATCAAGCTGGGTGGGCCCCGCTCGCCCTGGGAGTTGAACAACAAGTGCAGCAAGCTGCGATCGGCGGTCGATCGGATCGCGGTGCAGCACGACGGGGCGCCGCAGGCGGTCGCCGCGCTCGCCTCACTGCTCAATGTCAGCGGCGCGAGTATCGAGTGGGGATACCTCAACAGTGGCGTACACGACGCCCAGCGTGACCATGAATTTGACCGTGCCACGGTGCGCACAATAGTGGAGTCCGTCACCGCATTAGACGCAGCACTAGAAGCGTTGCAGAACCGCTGATTAACCTCCCTAGGCCGTCCGAGATAAGGTTGAATGAGAGACGTCTACCTCACCCAGCATCCTAGACCCCATGACCGATGCCCAATCGACGTCTGCTTTGGGTCGATCGCAGCCGGCGCAATGGAAGGATGTCTATGGGTGAATATCGCCGCACCCATGGCAGGCGTGCGCAAACCTTTACGCTCCCTGCGGGAGCTGACAACTGGCCGGTGGCCAGGGCCTTGGCCGCCTGCCGGCGGCCTGCCTTCGGCCTGGATCTCAGGCGGCGACGGGCTCTTCCTGATGATGGAGGGATAGCACCGCAATGGCTTGGGCTGGCTCGATCCGGAAGAACTCCCGTTTGTGGCTTAGCCGTGTCGGACCAAAAGCGACATGCATGGCTTGCTCCACGGCATCGGGGTCTGGGGTGCGACAGGCGTACTCCACCTTGAAACCTGCGGGCACGCCCGTTGTGTGGAGCTGGGCGGCGCGATCGGCAGGGTCAAGGCGTGTCTTGCCGATCTTGATCAGGCCCGGCATGGATGGGTTGGTCAGGATGTAGACGAAGCCGGGGGTGCGGGTAGTCGCCTTACCTCTTGCTTTCTTCGGGCTCTCGATCCCCTGCTCATCAGATATCTTTTCAACAGGCTTATGAAGCCTGTCACAAATGCGCTGCCACTCAGCCTCCCGGTCTTCATGCCAGTCCAAAGGAACAGGTCGCCTCGCAATCTTCATGGCCTGACTTGTGGTCGGAACATCGATGTATTGCTCACCATCGAGCCACGCCTTTTCAGGTAGACCTACCTCAATCTCACACAAGCCATCAAACGTTGAAACATGTCGGAGAAGCTTTCCGGAAGCGTCGCCACCAGAATGAATGCTGTTCGCAACAAGCTCGACCAGCACTTCCCCGAGCCGGCTTCTCATCCTTTCCGTGATTTTCGCGCGCCCCATCATATTGAAGATCTCATCTTCGTATATATACAAAGTGACACCTTCGATTCCGAGGTCCATTTGAAGTTTCAACTGAGTGAGGATCACCTTCCAAACCGCCCGATGTTCGGGACCGAGTTTCAGCCCCGAGTAGTAGACAGCCCCCCGCCCCTCCTTCGCCTCTCGAATGATCACGTTCGACAGCCATTCTGACTGATAACCGTCTCCAAACATCGGCCCATCAAGGAGCAGCCTTGGCACGGAAACGGCCTTCACAGCACCACTCCCCTTCCAGGCCTATTGTGCTCCGCCTGAGTCTTGAAACTCTTCTTCGCCCGCTCCCTATTCTTTGCTTCTGCCGCCATCCTCCTCGCGAACGCGGCGGCTGCCGCAGCCTCAGCTGCACGCATATCGACGGTTGTCGCCGCCTTCTTGACGAAGAGCGTGTCCGTCTTCTTGTCCAATTTCCAGTCCAAAACGAGGGGTCGCATACCGCCCTTGAGCTTGCCCATCGCACCCTTGATCCGCTGACGCAGGCGAGGCAGGTCGAGCTTTGATCCACTCAGCTCCTTGATCTCGCTAACCGTCAGCTTCGGCGGTTCCTTCTGGCTTGCATAATAGTTGTGAAGCCAGGAAGCCAACTGGTCCTTGCCAAGCCCCGCCAAGCGCAGCATGTCGTTGCTCAGCGTCTCGTTCGACATAAACTGCTTCAGGTACTGGCTCATTTGAATAACAGTTTTCCCCGTTGCCTTGTCATAAACGGCCTCGAGGATGAGACGCCCAAAGTAGTTGACGCGAGATGTACTGATTTCCACCTCAGCGCTACCCAGATCTTTCAGCAACTTCCAGGTCCTTCGGTATTGCCGAGAGTCCCCAGTGGAGCGTCCGCTGAGGCGCAGCAGGTCGGCGAAGTTGGTCACAATAAATTGATCCCCGTTGAGTCCGACTGTTTCCCGCGCCAGGAAGATGCACGCCTGCCAGAGTTTCAGGTGATCCTGATTGAGGTATGGCCCCTTGTACCGGATTTCCGCCCCAGTTAGCCGACGATCAACTATCACTGGCGTGAAGTCGGTAACCTCGTCGCCATCAATGCCAACACCAAAAAGGGCGCAGCGCAGAACAGACACCGGGACCAGCGTGTAGAGCGGGGCTTCGTCCGTAAGCGAGCTCTTCTCCTTCTTGGCAGGGTCTTCCGCATGTTGCTCTTTGGCAGGAAAATCCTTGGAGGATGGCTTCTTTGAACTCGGTCGGGTGAATGTCTTGGCTGTCTTCATGCCAAGAAGGTAGGCAGCAAACGGCTTCTGTCAATCACCCCTGGTGATTAGCTACCAAACAGAAAAGCAAGGCAGGGCCAAGGCATAACTCGGACTATGTTTCCTGCTACACCAGACTATGTTTCCTGCTACGAAAAACTATGTTTCCTGCTACCGACCCTATGTTTCCTGCTACACCGGACTATGTTTCCTGCTACACCCGCACTCGCCAAACCTTTGTTACCAAAGCGTTTTTCGCCCCTTCTTTAGGTTTATAGGTTTTAGAGGTTGAGGGCCCGCTAGCGCGGGCAGGGATCTTTCAGATCTGGAGGGAAAGGCAACAGCAGCAGCGCCGGGGGCTGCGCCCCGGCCGGCCTGTGCTATGGGTGGATATCACCGCACCCATGGGAAACCTTCCCCATCCCTACGCTCCCTGCGGGAGCGGACCACTGGCCGGTGGCCAGGACCTGGCCGCCTGCCGGCGGCCTGCCTTCGGCCTTGACCCCAGAACGCTCCCGGCAGCCCGCCAGCACCCACCCACGGGCCAGCCAGCCCTACCTACCCCAGTGCGGAGCAGCGGCGCGCCAAGCGCCGCCCAGGCCCTTGCTCTGCCCCAGTTGTCCGGCCGCCGTCAGGCGGCCAACCAACCGCTTGGCGCTTAACCGAACCTTGGTGACACAATCGGCCACCACAGGGGGAACCGATGCCATCCAAAGCCAGCCTAACCTTCGACCACGCCATCCAGGATGCCGTCGACCTGGTCAATCACTTCGACAAGCTCAACACCCAACCGCCACCGCCCGAGAACGAAGTTCTGAAACGAGCCAGCCTGGTCATGGCCTTGGCCGCTTTGGAGACCTACTTCGAGGATCGGCTGGTCGAGGCCGTGGAGACCGTTGCTGGCACGGGCGAAGGCCACCTGTCGAAGTTCATGCGCGACAGCCTGGCCAACGATCTCAAGTACTTCCACACCCCCAGCACCGATCGCGTCCGGCCCTTGTTCCAGAAGTACCTGGGCATTGACATCACGGAAGGCTGGAAGTGGAACATGATGGAGCCGTCGGCCGCCCGGTCGGAGTTGAACGCCTTGGCCAAGAAGCGGGGCGACATCGCCCATCGCTCATGGCGTCCGAGCAGTGGCGCACCCACCAAGCACGCCGTCTCCCGTGATGACCTTCGCCGGCATATCCACTTCATCCGACAGATGGTACTGGCCACGGATGCGGTACTGACCGGCCTGGCTGCATAAGGGCCATTCTCCACGCTGGCAGCCCCTGACAGCCTTGGCCCTCGGCTCGTATCTCCGGTTAAGATCGACGCTGGGGAACGGCTTACAAGGCTATGGGCGAGACCTCTTACACCAGCGAACAGGTGCGTGTCATCGAGCACGACGGTGGCCACGCCGTAGTCGCAGCGGTTGCCGGTTCAGGAAAGACGGAAACGCTGATTGGCCGTGTTCGTCATCTGTTGCGCGACCACAATCCAAATCAGATTGCTGTGGTCATGTTCAACAAGGATGCTGCGCAATCTTTCCGCGAGCGCTTCGAAAGGGCCGTTGGTGGGACAGCACCAGAGATCCGCACGTTCAATTCAATGGGCAATCGGATCGTCAATCGGTTCGTGCAGATCGGCCTCCTGCCGGATGCCAGGATCGAAGAGAAAGACCATCACCGAACCAGGATAGCCAAAGGGGCTTTCACTCATGTTTTCAAGAGTCTCAATGGCGAGGATGAGACACCCGATAAGGACCTGATCGACGCTTTCATCACGTTCCTTCAACTGGTGAAGTCTGATACCCGATCTCCGGATCACGTATTCGAAGCCGGCAACTACCAGAAGTCGGCTCAGGGGTTTGTCGAAGCGTTCCATCTTTTCGAGAAGGAACGAAAGAGGCTGAAGATCCGCTTCTTCGAAGATCAGCTCTACGATCCCGTCAAGCTGATGCTCAAAACCCAGGAAACCCAACGTTACGTCGCCGACAAGGTTGATCACCTGATTGTCGATGAAGCCCAAGACATGAACGGGATCCAGATTGCGCTGCTTAGGATCCTGGCCGGAACGCGCGCGAAAGTCATGCTCGTGGGCGACGAAGACCAAGCGATATACGACTGGCGCGGCTCCAAGCCCGACTACCTCATCCGCGGATTCGAGAAGGACTTCACCCAAGCCGTCCGTTACACCCTGCCGCACACCTTCCGCTTTGGTCACCATCTATCCATAGCGGCGAGTCAGGTCATCACGCGCAATGCCAATCGCAACCCCAAGATCAGCATTTCGGCCGAGGGCACTCCGAGAACTCGGATCCACAGCCTAGGGTTGTCGCTTGGACTCACAGGGCTCGGGGATTACATCAAGGAGGTCGTCGATGAAGGAGCCTCCCCCGAGGATATTGCGGTACTGGTTAGGACCTACAGCCTAAGTGTGTCCATCGAACTGGAGCTTCACCATCACGGCATTCCGTACTTCGTTTATGGACGCCCGCCCCTCACCAGAATTCCGGAAATAAGTGCCCTCGTAGGCGTACTCCAACTAGCCAGCGGACGCTGGAATAAGCTGGGTGAGGATGAAGTCAACTACATCATCCGGAGCCTGTTGCAGCGCCCCGCCCTCTATCTGGACAAAGTGGCGATCGACCGCGTGGTTCAAGACGCATCACGCGCTCCCGAGCACCTTGCGAATGTAATTCGGTCAGTCATCACACCGCAGACCAAGGAGTTTCATGCGGATCAGATCAGGGACCGCGCAGACCTCTTGGACATCATAGGAACCACTACCGAGCCCGATGCCAAGGTGATTGAGGTTCTCGATCTCTACCTGTCGGGAACGAACTTCGAGAAGATGATTGCCAAGCAATCCCCAACCGCGGAGATGGCAGAGGCCATCTTGGCGAACGTCGCAGCATTTAAGCTCATAGCAAAGCGGCATGAAGGGACGATCGCCGAGTTCCTGGAAGAAATCGACCCCTTGATCGACTCATCGAAGAAGGATCCCCCGGACGAACCCCATGTCTGGATAGGATCAATTCATCGCTCAAAGGGCGCGCAGTGGCCGCACGTCTTCGTCCCCGGCCTTGCTGCTCGTTCCTTCCCCAGGGACGACCTCGAGCATGAGCAGATCGAAGCCGAGCGGCGCCTGTTCTATGTTGCGATCACACGTGCAAGCCAGCAGCTCTTTGTCGCACATCCTGCTGACTCGGACTTCAAGGAGATCTCCGAAAACATTGATTGCGATAAGGCCATCTCCAGCGCGAGCCCCGTATCTCAGTTCGTCTGGGAAATGGATCTGGCCTTGGCCCGACATGCTGCCGCTGCGGTGGAAAATGGCGGCCCTTTTTCAACGGCTTCTGTGGCCAGGCCGGAAATTGCCAACGCCTACTTTGAACGCTTCCCTTGCGCGTCTGGGTGGTCCTACACCCGCCGCCCCAGGGTACATCGCGTCGCAACAACTGGCCGCTCTACCTCTACCGACATGCCTCCTGGAACCAGGATCCGCCACCCCAGCTTCGGCCCTGGGAAGATTGATCGCTGGGTGGACGGCCGAGTTGTACGCGTGGTTTTTGACAGTGGAGACTCGCGCATGCTCGTAGCAAGCCAAGCTGGCTTGACTCTGGAGAACGGCCCGGGCGGCCATGCCTCGACTGATCTATGCGATGACGATATCCCGTTCTAGGATCCCTGCCCCACACCTACCCCAGTGCGGAGCAGCGGCGCGCCAAGCGCCGCCCAGGCCAGCACCACGTTGCGCTCAGCGCAAGCCCAATCGCGCTCCGTGCAACTTTCTTGCGCCCTAATCCGCTGTCTACGGTTGCCCGAAAAATAACCTGACCCTCAAGTAGCTACACCTCAATCGGGCCACCGCACTACTGCATAGTTAGCCGCTCCTCCGCGCCGCCATCCACTTCCATGCCGGCGTGAGATCGACCCAGTCGAACTCGTCGCCCAGGCTACCGTCATCATTGACGATGCGCAGGCGTGTGTCCTCCCGAGTGACGAATAGCACCTTGCCGTAGATCTTGGGCGTACGCTGCGCCTTACGGCTGGCGTCCTTGGTGCTTTCCTTGGTCTCCACCATCCGGATCTCAGGCGGCTCCCCGACTGGATACTCCAAGCAGACGATGAAGTCTGGGTAGAAGTAGTTCCTATGTTCTCCGCGGACGACACGGACGGACCAAGGTTTACGCGACGGGTTGCGGTGCCACCACACGACGTGGTCGTCGCGTTCCATCGACTGGATGAACTCCCGCTCCTCCTGGTTGACGCCCGCCGACCCGTCGATCCCGAAAATCGAGATCGTCCCACCCGAGTGGGCCAAGGTATCCTTGAGCATGGTTGTCTGGCCTTCGATGTCCAGGCTGTCACGTGCACTTGAAATCGTGCCATCCAGCGGCGGGACGACGCCATAGAGGTTCTTTTGAGCCTGATCGAGCGCCTTGCTTAGCGGGTAAAGCAGGAACTGGGGCAATGGCGAGGCATTGCCGATAGTCGCAAACTCCGCAATCGCATCCTGGACCATTTCACCGATCCGCTGGGCGTCTCGGCGAACGACCCAGCAGGCGGCGTCTCGCGCCAATCGATCCAGTTGCTTGTCGTCCAGCACCGAAGAACTCGAGTCAGAGGGCGGTACGGCCACATCCTCCCTCAGCCGCCCAGCCAGCGTCCCGATGATGATCTTGACGTCGGCATCTTCCACCTGCGGGATTTTCTTCAAGTGGGTAGCGGCATCCCGTGCCAACGAACCTCGATCCGTGATGACCGTGACCTCTTCCGTCCGGATGTTGTCCTCGTCTTTGGTCAGCTCGGTGTGGATCTCCTTATCGCGCAGCAGGTTGTAGGCCGCGCGCACTGCGAAGGCGACCCTGTCCTCGGTCAATGGCAGGTTCATGGCTACGTGCGCCGACACCTTGGCCATGTCGGCCATTGCCGGCCTGCTCTCCTGCTGGAACACCGTTGGCGCACCGGGCAGCTTCAAGTTGAGCCTGTAAGCCTTGAGTCCCTGCTCCTTGAGCCGTTCCAGGATTTCGTTCTCATCTGCAGGAACGACGGCCGGCTTGGGCGTGGTATCCACCACCCAATCCGTCTCCATGATCGTGGTGCCCGTGTCGGCACCCGTGTCCTTGCCGAACAGGCCGGGCTGATCGGTACCGGTACTCGCCAGCCCTTCCTCGTCCTCTTCGTCCTCCTCCTCGATTGCCCTGGCCGGCGGGGGCTTGGTGCCGTCGTAGAACGCCGGCAGCTGGGGCGAAGTCTTGTTGGTGATGACCGTCGCGCCGCTCTTGGTCTGCTTGACGATCATCTGTTCGGTCTGGCCTTCCAGCTGGCTCTTGACCGCGCCAACCGTGTTCACCGCCGACTGGAAGCCCGCCTGAGCCTCTCCATCGGCCAAGTAGATGAATGCCGTATCCAAATAGTCGGGAATTTCCTGAGGCTTGGGGAATGCGTCCCGCACCTGAGGCGCCACGCGCATGACGCGCCCGATGAACTGCATGGCGAAGTCCGCGTCGTTGACCAGCTTCGTCGATGCCAAGACAAACGCCCGCGGCGCGTCGAAGCCCGTGCCCGCAGACTGTTTGAAGATCAGGACTTCCTTGCTATGGTCATTGGCAATGGCAGCCATCAGAACCGGATCGGGCTCGTCAGACGAATGAACGCCAATGGCCCCCATCGGCACCCGGCACAGGCGGATGAGATCCTCCCGGGCTTCGTCCACGGTCTTGTCGCCGTTAGCGACCTGGACCAACAGAAGGGGGGTCAGGTCGATCCCTTCGGCCTTGAGGATCTTCTTCAACCACAGGTGCTTCTTCCAGGCCTGTCGCAATACCGTCCGCTTGAGGTCGGCAACGGTGGAGATGGTCCGTTGCAAGTCGTACTTCACCGCCTCGATGTACTTCTTGTTCAAGCGGGCTTCGACCGCCTGGGCCCGACTGACGACAAATGACGTGCGGGCCTGCTTGCCAGACTGCGCCAGGAACTGGTCCAGGACCGCGTCCTTCGGGGTGGCCGACGCCATGACCATGTAGTCGGGATTGACCCACATGGCGAAAGCGCCAAACTCCGTTCCAGTCTTCAGGCCAATGTGGGCCTCGTCCACGACCAAACCGATCTTGAGCTTGCGGGCACGCGCCAGCTCGACGAACTCGTTAAGCGCCCGCTGATCGTCATCGGCTCCGCTGGAATAGCCTGTCTTGCGATCCTTGGCGCTGGCCACACCTGCCGCCGTGGAAAGCAGCACCATGCCCTTGCTGGGCTCCTGGTTGCGTCCACGGGACAACATGACGGGAAACAGCTGCCCGTCGGCATTGCCCAGGATGGCGTCTTCTGTCTGCTGGACCAGGTTCACATAGGGCACGAACCACAGCCATACGGTGTCCTGCGCCGCCGACACTTTGGCCAGGGCTCGCACCAGCATGAAGGTCTTGCCTGAGCCGGTGGGCGAACGCAGCAAGACCGGCGGCGATGGGTGGCTAAGCAGGGCGGCAGACAGGTTGTTGATGACGTCCTTCTGAAAGCCAATGGGTTCAAGGCTTTCGGACTGTGCGGCAACGAAGTCCATGTTCATGCCCGACCCCCGGCCTGCCCGCTGAGCAACGCCTCGACCAAGCTATGGCAGTTGGCATCGACGCCACGTTCCTCCAGCGCCTCTTGTAGTGTCACGGGCCGGTCGCAGTACACGCCAAGCCGCCGTACACCATTCGCTTCTGGCCACGCCGAGAGCTCTTCCACGACCTGAGTGGTAACTTCGTGGCATAGCAAAATGTCATGGTCCCCTGCTCGGGCGACGTGCTGAATGTTCCCCTGGGAGTGCTCCCAAACCGAATGCGTCAAGCGCATGCTGAGAAGGCTCAGTGCGTTAGCAGGCTTGATTTCAAAGGGAAGGTCAGCAGGAGCGATCTTGTCCAGTTGTAGGTAGGCGAACTCACCGCCCTGCTCCGCCGTGTAACCAGGCTTCCCGGCGAAACCCTTGCCCACTCTGCGCATACGTTCGGCCGTGATGTCACGGCACACGTTCTTGTTGGGCTCCCGTTCGGTAGCCTCGGCGCTGGAGCACATGATGTACCTGCGCCCCCCGTCATCCTCCGCATTGAGCTCAAGGACGGCTTGACCGGTGGTAGCCGAGCCTGCGAAGAAATCCAGCACGATGTCACCCGGCTTGGTCGTCTGGGCCAGGAGATTTCGGATCAACGTCGGCGGTTTCGGGTACTGGAATGCCTTCGATCCGAAGACCTCCTGAATGACTTCCGTACCCTCGCCTGCCTGAGGCGACCGCAGGACGGCGAAGTCTTCGTCATCATAAGTTTCGGTCAAGCGAGCAATCCAGGAGCCAAGAGGATTGGTGTGGCTGCGCAAGTCTCGCCAGTGCTTCTTGAACAGCGGACGCCCGAAGCCGACCTCTTTGCCCACCCAGAAGTCCAGGTCAGGTGTTTCACGCGTCAGTAGCGGCCTCTTCCTCTTGGGCGTCACTGGAACATCGCCCGCATCGATGGCCGCAAGCAGCTCTTCCATGGTGTGCCACGTACGTGTCTCTTCTTCGGCCGGGAAAAGGATCTTCTCCTGGCGAACCCATTCCTCCATTGTTTCGGATTGGAGTTTCGTCGTTTCCTCGACTCGGGCCTCGGTCGCATAAGCCCACACGCGATTTTCATCGCATGGATACCAGCGATTTCGCTTGGGGTCGTGAAGTGGGTAGTAGAGGTTTGCCCGATCGAACCGATCGAATGCCAAGGTCAACGGATCACCATTCCAAGGTCCGCGTGGATCCTTGTCCGGGTTCTTGTATTTCTTCTGGGTCTTCTCAGTCCCGTTGAAGGCGAAGTCTTCGTTGCCGTACACCAAGATGTGCTCGTGGACATCGCTGAAATTGCGATCCTTGGCGCTCGTAGTGTCTCGGGTTCGCCAGACAAGGCTACCGACCCGCCGACCCGGGAAGACCTCATCCATCAGCAGTTCTAGGCGCGCCCTATTCTCGTCATTGATCGAAACCATGATCACGCCGTCATTGGTCAGCAGGTCGCGCGCAAGAAGAAGACGCTGATACAGGAACTCCAGCCACATGGAGTGGCGGTACCTATCGGCCTTTCCGACATAGTTGTCGTTGTAGACCCAGTCCTTGTTTCCGGTGTTGTAGGGTGGATCGATGTAGATCACCCGGATCCGGCCAGCATGGGTAGCTTTCAGCAGGCGCAGTGCATCGAAATTGTCACCCTCGATGATGAGGTTCCGGTGCACGAACTTGTCGCCGGCATTCGTCGGCGAGTGGCTCAAATCCGACACCAGTCGAGGCAATACGATGTCGGCATTCAATGCCTCGTCGTGCTCGATGGCGTTCCGCTCCCAAGTCAGGCCCAGCTTCCGCTTGGTGAGGTGCTCCACCAGCAGTCGCCGCAGTTCCGGGGCGCCTAGCTGGCCAAGTCGGGTAAGGAGGTCTGTCGCCTTTTCAGGTTGGGTCATGGGCTCGGTCTGGCTATTTCGGGGCGCCTTGGACGGGCGCAGGTTCGGGGCGCCTTGGACGGGCGCAGGTTCGTTCAGGATTGTCACATAGGGCATAGCCCGGTTCCACGCTTCGTGCCCTAGCAGGTCTGGATCGTCGCAAATGCTCGTCTCACTTGGTGATTCGGCCGACTCGTAGACTGGCATAGACCTCCATGGATCACCCTATGTCCGGCCGCAAGCACCACTATCTGCCCCAGCTGATCCAGCGCCCGTTTGCCTACCGAAAGCAAGGCAAGGAGTTCTACGTCCACGCCCACCACCGAACCAGGGGGCGGTTCACCCCCAACACCAGAGGTCTAGGTAAGGAGCTGGACTTCTACGGTGGCCCTGAGGACACGGCATTGGACGACGCCATCACCCGGGGTGAGGACGCGCTGGCCGAGACCATGCAGGCCATCAATCGTGGGGATGCCGTTGCGCCTGCGGACATGGCTACCCTCATCTGCGCTCTGGCCTTCCGCACGAAGTCCATGCGGGAGGCCTTGGTCGGGCTGTTCCCTGCCCTTTTGGAGGCACTTCGCGTAAAGCTGCTTGACCCCATGCGTCTGCGACGAGACCTCATGGCCAGCCTGACAGATCCGAAGGAAAGAAAACGGCTCATGTACGAGCAGATCGACAAGAACATGGGGCCACTGCCCCGTGAGCAGCGCGCCAAGGCCTACTGCCTCCTGCTTCCCCGATGGAAGACCGAGGTGGCCAAGCAGGAACAACAGCTGGTGGCCCAAGCTTGGCAGCTGGCCTACTTCGTGTTGAGCAAGGCCCGGGCGGAAGCAGATACCTGGGCCAACAACGCCTACCTGCAAGCCCTTGCTAAAGATCCGGCCATGGCCACGCGTGCAACCCGTATGGCCACCGACTTGACGTTCTGCGTAATCGACGCCCCACCAGGTGAGTTCTTCATCCTGGGCGACTGCGGGCCTGTTGCGATGTTCTCCGACGGAAAGCCCAGGCTGATGCTGGCCGCCATTTCCGGTGACGTAGTAATCAACGCTGTATTCCTTCCGGTATCACCTACACGCTGTATTGTGGGGCACGTCCCGAATACACCACCGTGTCTTGGCGTGGCTGACATCAACCGCATGAGCGCGTCGCTGTCCGTGGAGTTCTTCATCAGCGACCGCGATACCGGAAGCGAGCTAGAAGGCCTACGAGGAACCATTGGCACCCTGGTCCCGATCGAAACCGAAGAGGACATCATTCGATCACTGGCCCGGGAGTGGAATTAACCCCTTGCGCCCCTCCAATCCTTTGCTAGCCTGATCCCGTCGGCCGAGGAGTGCTATACCTGCTGACAGAAGCGGCGGATCCTGAGCATGGGCCCGCCGCTTCTTCTTTGTGCGAACCGCCTCGCAGCCCACAACCCCGCCTGATTCGACAGATCCGGCCCTTTCCATACCTTGGAGAGAGGTACATCTGGACTCTGCCCATGCTCTCCACCCGTGCGCGCGGCCAGCGCGGCATCACCCTCATTGAAATCATCCTGGTCAGCGCCATCATCGTGGCCGCCGCTGCAGGATTGTTTGTGTTCGCCAAGAAGACCTCCGTCACGGCCGCGGTGGAAAAGGAACAACGCCAGGTCGAGGACATCGTCAAGACGGTCGACTCGATGTTCGCGCTTCAACCGAACTTCGCGGCTCTGGGTACGAACGGTGCCGAGTACCTGAGCACCCGCGGCGCAGCGCGTGCGGGCCTTAACCTGGGCAAGGATGCCGGCGGCACCGCCACCCTCACGACGGCACTAGGCTCCGGCGAGCTCAACTTGGCGGCGTGGAATGTGGACACCGGGACCGGCCCTGCCGTTCCCAATAGCGGCTACCGCTTGGCCTATCAGGATCTAAGCTCTGCGGAGTGCTCCCGCTTGGTCACTGCGTCCTATCCGATCGCCCACAAAGTCAGCGTTGCCAACAACGAACTGGACGACTCAAGTGCAACTGCCTTGGCCCTACGCGGCCAGCTGACGGCCAACCCCGAGCAGATTGCTGAAAGCTGTTCTGCAGGTGCGGCTAGCGTGTTCCTGTACTTCTCGCCAGCCCGTGCCATTGCCGCCACCACAGTCGCAACGCCAGCGCCGGCCACCCGCTGCAACCCGGTACACGAGACTCAGCACGTCGCATGCCCGGCTGGGCAGATCGGCACGATCAAGCAGGAACGCGACGGTACCTGCACCGGCCCAGACAACGCGCTGGTCTACACCGCCTGGACGACCACCGACGACACCTGCGCCGCCGCGGTGACCCCGCCCCCCATTGTCGTGCCGCCTGCCGTGGCCGATAGCTGCACGACCGTGTCGTTTACGCAAGTGGATGCCTGCCCCACGGCAGGCCAAACGGGGTACGTAACGCGCACCCGGGATCTGGATACCTGCTCAGGCATTTACACCCCCTGGACGATTATCAACACGACCTGTCAGGCGGCGCCTGCGTCGGCGGCGTGTACCCCGCAAACGCAGGAACGCGTCCAGCCCTGCTCTGCCGGGCAGATCGGTTCGATCACCCAGTCCCGCAGCTCCAGGTGCAACGCACTGGGCGTCTCCGAGTGGATTACCGACTCGAACACCGACAGCAACGGCTGGATGACGTTCAACAACACCTGTCGAGGAAGCGCTACGTGCTCCCCGCAGCGCGAGACCGGCCCCATCCCCTGCGGGGCAGGCACCTATGGGCTCACTACGGGCGAGCGTGAGCGTTTCCGCGATTGCGCAAGCCCCACCGTCCAGGCGTCGACCTGGTCGAGCTGGAACATCCTTACCCCCAACCTAGGCTGTGTTGCCTGCCCCGCTCCCATCACGGAAACGATCAGGACATGGCGCTCGCGAAGCGCAGCCTGTCCGTCTGGCCAGCTAGGCACAAACACGTGGGAGGCTGAGGTTGTAAGCACCCGCACAGCGTCGTACTACTGCCCTGCGGGCACCGAAGCTCTGCCGGCATTGAGCTACAGCGCCTGGTCCGCAGAGGCCGAAACGGGTGCTGTCCGCAATGTCGTCAAGACCTGTGCGAATGCTTGCGTAGCCCCGGCCGCAACCACCGCCACGCGCACATCCACGCCCTGCCCCTCGGGCCAGAGTGGCGTAATCACCGAGTCCCAGACCACAAGCTGGACGTGCCCGTCGGCCACGGGCTCACCCGTTTCAAGCACGTCGGCCTGGACGGTTGTGTCCAATACGTGTGCGGCTACTTGCACCGCGCCTGCCGCCACAAGCGTGGCCATCTCTCGAGCCTTGTCCAACCAGGGCCGGGATGTGGGCTGCCCGACCGGCCAAACTGGCAACCACTGGCAGACCCGCACCGTGACCGAAAGCGGCACGCGCACCACCAGCTGGGCTTGCCCTGGCCCGACCTCATCCACGACAGAAACGTGGAGTGGAAGCTATACCTACGGTGCTTGGACTACGACCAGCAACACCTGCCAATCGTCTCTGCAATACTTCTGGGAAATAGTGGTATTGCGTGCTGACGCTGGCGGAACCCAGAGCGACCGTACTCAGTATCAGGTGTTCTCAGTCACCGGCATGGATACATTGCCATCCAGCTGCTGGCAGAACCCGCCATCAGGCAATCTCTGGACATGGAGAGGTGGCGGCTACTTCCCTGGGTTCTACGATAATCGTGCTGGATGCGGTTGCGATGCCTCGCGTGTGGGATGGCAAGTAAGCTGGAACCAGAGTGAATACTTCGCTTACGACGAGGATTACCAGTTGATCTGTGTAGCCAGGTGAGGGGTGAGTGTTCTGTCGACCGTGCGCGAGCTGTAAACCAGCTCGCTGCCCGGCCTGCCTTTGCTCATCCCAATTGCTTCACAGGACCCCTTATGAAACCCATCAGCCAGCCGCGCAACAGAATCCATGTAAATGGGGTGACTGCCTTGATCGGCCCATGCACTATTCCTAGCCCCGCCAAGGGTCCACAAACGAACATCCATGAGATGCCCGCACCACGCTCGGCAGTACGCCTTCATTTGAAGGCCCAGATCAACTAGGTAAGGTCGGCCTCATGCTCCGCGGCCAGCTCGCCACGCAGGAGCGTCACCATTTCGATGTAGTCGTTGCCAGGATCCTGGCCATGAAGTGTGAGCATCTGCCCATGGAGAATGGCTTGTCGCTCTTGGCTAAGCGACATAGGACACAACTCGCTTGGCTTCGGCAGAGTTGTCCAGAAAGCGCGATCCAAGCGGAGGACGCTATCGTTCTTGATGACACCGCCACTACGCGGAAGGAAGGCCAGCTGCGGGTAAACCAGGCACTCGGCGCGCGCTGCAATCGTCGTTGTCACCGACCGGGGCTGGGCTGCCGTGTCGACTGAATAGGCAGGCGCCACTAACGCTGCAGGATAGAGGAACGCCTCCCGAGCTCGATTGCGCTGAGAGGCCGGCAGCGCCTTGTCGGGTATTCCATCCGCGATCGCCAGCACCACACATGGCCGCATCTTTGACTTCATGGCCAGCAACTCAACGCAATCGCCGAGTCCAATCTTGAACACCGGAAGCCGCCCCGCCTTGGGCTTGTAGTCCTTGCTCTCGTCAACGTTCCGTATCGTCCCCGAGACCGAGCTGTGCGTCTGGTGATCCGCCCGCACGGCGTCATAGATCTGCCAGCTACGACCGAAGTCTGGAACAACGGTGTAGACCACCTGACCGATCTCAGGAACACCAACAGTGGGCGGACGATGCGTAAGATCGTAGGGAGGCAATATGTCGTGGATATCCGTTCCGTTGCCAAATGCCATGGGCACCTCAGGCTAGCCGTGCATCGAACGGGATTGCGCCGTCGATCAAATCTTCTTCGTCCATGGCCGAAATTGCACCTGCGAACGCGTTGTCGTAGATCGGGCGATGTGCCGCCAAAGCACGCGCGTTACCCCTGCCTTCCGAGAACTTCTTGGTCAGCCGATCACTCAGCTCCATCAACCGGAAGTGCTTAGCTTGGTCGGTCACATGCGCGTGCCGATGCGGTTGAAAGCTTGCCTGGCCAGCCAAGATCGAGAAATCAATCCGTTTACCAGGCATTGCGCCCTTCATGGGCAGCGTATCGAAATAGACGTGATCGAGAAGCTTGCTCAGGTCCCTGGCGTACTTGCGCACCATGGTCGAGAAGCGGGAAGCAGCACCACCCGAAAGTCCAACCTCGTCGAGTCCAGGGCCCAGCGGGTACTCGCCCAGCCAATACAACGAAAACTCCTTGTCGCCGAACTCCCCACTTGCAGACTGCACCATGCCGCGACCGGCCAATGCGTCAATACCCTCAGCGAGATCCACGGCGAAGGGGCCGTAGGAATGGAAATACCACCCCGCACCACTGGCGAGCTGACCTTCGTGGATCTCGGCATGCAAGCAGTCGAGCAGGTAGACGAGCTTGAACAGGGTCGTCCGGGTGATCTTGCCCACGCCTGCGTCTCTGACCTCCCGAAGGACGGCCAAGACCGATGACTGAATGCTGGCGGGAACGTTGGCCATGGGCGGGCGGATAAACCGCAAAAGTATAACAGTAAAGGGGAATGCGCCAGCCGCCAGGCTACATACCTAGCTCTTGGTCCCACCCCGGCGGTTTGGGCGGTTGCGGTGCGGTCGGTAGCTTGGGCTGCGTTGGCAGCATGCCTGGCCGCTTCCTGGGCCCCGCTGTGGGGTTTCGCCCCACTGATGAGGGCTGGGCCATGGATCCCGGGTTGATAGGGATGTGCTGATCTCGATCTGGGAACCGGGAGGTATTCCAGTCGATGTCATCCAGCGGCACGGTGGTGTCCGCGCCTAACACTACTGTCTGCCCGCCCAGGTCATCGCCCGCCTTCTCTATCCGCGCCCGCTGCTGGCGATCACGCTCGATCTTGCGCCGCTGACGTTCGGCCAACTGCGTGAAGAACACCTCCTGGTCGACCATGATCTGTTGTGCCTTCTTCCAGCCGGTATCACCGACAGGTGCCGTCGTCGGCTCAGGCTGGGGGGGCTCTGGCACTGAATGAGCGGGCTCCAACGGCGTGCCGATATCATTCAGGCTGATCTGGTTGCGCTCAAGTACAGCCAGCCGACGGTACACCGCCCGCTCACGGAGCGTGGGCAGCCGTGTTGGAGCCTTGCGCAGCTCCTTGTCGCGCCTGGCGGCTTCGCTCCCCCCGATGTAGAAGCCATCCAGCCACGCCATCAGCTCCCGGCTGTGCTTGTCCTTGTGCTTCTCTGATGCCAGCGCCAGTACGTCGCGACGCTCCTTCAAGTGGGCGTAC
Organism: uncultured Roseivirgaceae bacterium; assembly: GCA_964398945.1. GTDB lineage: Bacteria > Bacteroidota > Bacteroidia > Cytophagales > Cyclobacteriaceae > JBGTGG01. Next base: position 25,507 of record CAYNOT010000029.1, read on the forward strand.
TGGCGCATGGCTTTTTCGTATTTCTTCTTGAGCGATGCCTCGAGGTAGGGGTCATCGCCACCCTGCATATCCTTGTAGCGCCGAATGTCGCTATCGGGAGCCGTCAGCACTTCCAGCTCAGCCTCTACTCGACCACGCTCTTCCAGGCAGCGCTCCTGCCACATCAAGATGGCCTGGTCGAACTCGCGCCCGGCGCGCTGAACATCCTGGGCATGGTCCAGGCTCTTGATCGTCTCAGCCGCCTTGACCTGCTGCACACCGCCGGCCAGTGGATGTTCCTTCTCGCCAAGCGCAGTCGGCAACGGCTTGCCCAAGGTGGTCGCCACCTCAGGGGCGTTCTTCCGTCTGGCCAGTTCCTTGACTGTCTCCTTCTTGCCCCATTCGTCCAGGGCGCCGGCCAGCCGGGCCACCTCCTCGGGAGAGGCGAAGGCGTGGAAGTTGCTCTTCGTGCGCGTCATGGCCACAAGGCCTGCGTTGCGGTCGATCATCCCGCCCCTGGCCAGCCAGTACACGCTCTCCGCACCCAGGCCTTGGGCGCTGTGGGCGGTGCGCGCGTAGGCGTAGCCGAAGCGCTGAAACTTGGCCGTGTCCACCTCCACCGTCCGGCCATCCTCGTCCATCTTGATCTTCAAGACCAAGCCGCGCTTGCCGCGGGCGGCCTTGAACCCGACCACCGTGCCGATGTCGTTGTTGTTCCAGCGCCGGTTTCCGTCTTTGTCTTTCCGGTCGTTCTTCTGGAACCGGATGCGCTCGCCCAGGCACACCTCCAACTGGCGCTCATACTCGCCCGACCCCAGGGTCAGGATTTCGACAGCGCGCTCGTGGAGCACGCCGTTGGCCTTCAAGCCCTTGCGCACATAGTGATCGACAGCCGCCGCGTCCTTGTGGGTGTGCACCACGATCAGCTTGTCCTGAACGCTGCGTTCGTCGGCCAGGTAAGCATCGGCCATGGCCTTGACCTGACGCTTCTCTTGCCGGAGGAAGCCTTTGGCCAGCATTTCGTCCACGATGTCCTGGCCGGTCTTCTTGTCGTCGTAGAACGACTCGGCCAAGGCGCGCTCTTCCGGGTTTCGCTGCCGCTGGATCTGGGTGATCTCGGCGGCCCCAAACTTCTCGCACAGCTCGGCGAACGGACCACCCGCCTCAATGGCTTCCAGCTGCTTGGGGTCACCCACGGCCACCAGCTTGCCGCCAGCCTTGTCGACGTGCGCCTGGATTCGCCGGAAGGTCTTCGCGCCCACCATCCCGGCCTCGTCCAGCACGATGACATCGTCCAGGCCCAAGGTGAGCTTGCCGCTGTCCAAGGCATGCAGCAGCTCGGCGCAGTTGTAGCCCTCGATCCCGGCTTCCTTCTTGAGGTTGTCGGTGGCCGCCTGGCTGGTGGACGTGCCGATGACCCTCCGCCCCGCCAGCTCGAACGCACGGATGTAGGCACCTGCGCTGGCGGACTTGCCCGTGCCGGCCTGCCCGATGATGCAGGCAAGGCCGCCCGTCTCGCACAGCACGTGGTAAACGCTGGCCTTCTGCTCATCGGTCAGGTGGACTTCCTTGCCGAAGCGCTCGGACATGGCCGCCTCGTGCATGGTGATGGCCGTTTCCGCCGCCGAGCGGCTCAGGCGCAGCCCTTGGTCATCTACTCGGGCCCTGGCCGCGGGCAGCACGCCCACCTCCAGAAACCACTGGTCGCGCGAACACCACCGCGCCTGCTGGAGGTCGGGATCGTCCTTCAAACGGATGATCGTGCCGTTGGCCTCCCACTCTGCCAGCAGTCGGTCGGCCTCTTCCGGGATGTCCAAGCCTGTTCCCAGGGGCAGCTCACGAGCCAGCTTGGCGATCAGAGCCGACCGGTTCCAGTGGCTGTCGGTGGAATGCAACTCGTCGAACCACTGGCGGGCGCTCTTTTGTTTTTCCAATTCAACAGATGGTCGACCCTGCAGGTCGCTGGCCTGGGTGAAGTGCCCAGGTGTCAGCGCCGCCAGCTCTTCCAATCGGGTACGAGCAGCCACCAACACCTCGCTGGCGCTCATGTGCTTGGCAGCCCGGGTCTTCATGGCGGCCTCGCCACCGGTCAAGGTCTCGCCCTGCTCGGCAGCCTCCTTGATCGCCTCCTTGATCTCGGCGCGCCGGGACGAGAAAGCGTCGCAGGTTGCCTGGTCAATGCCAGCGATCTTGTTGGCCACCTTGCCCGTGTCACGCTCGTCCTCGTCCAGGATCCGCTCCCGCTCGATGCCGAAGCCAAGTCGCTGAAACCCTTCGGCCAGCTCCCGAGCGAAAACTTCCTGGGCGGCTTCTTGCAGGCTTCCGCTCGTTCGCATGAGGTCGCGGAAGTCGACCGAGCGCCACTCGCCATCGGCGTCCAGGGCGACGTTGGCGACCACCGCATGGCAGTGCCACTGTGGGTCACCGTTGCGTGAGTCGATGTGGTCCACGGCGCGGATCACTAGACCATCGATGGCCACATGGCGCTTGCCTCCCTTGCCCGCGCGCGTGTTGAGACCGCTTGAGATCAGGGCCAGGGCCTTGTCACGGGCCGCATGGAAGGCTTGGGTCATCTGCTCGCGTTGCTCAGGATCACGGGCCGCTACGAACGCCAGGCTGTACTCCTTGCGCGGAGAAAAGGTCAGGTCCAGCCCCATGCAGCGGCCGGCCTCGCCTGCGTTCTGGACCAAGGGCGCGCCCGTGCGGGGGTGGTAGCCGGCCAGCAACTTGGCGAAGTCGTCGTCTTGATCGCGCCCTCGATCGTTCAAGCCCAACCGATCGGCCGCAGTGGTGTCCCACCATTCCGCGTCCGGCAGGATCGTCTTGCCGTTGGAGCTCTCCCCGGCTTGAGCGTAGTACTCGCGCGTCGTGCGCAGGTACTCCCGGACAGCACCAACGCTACCGCTGGTCTTTAGTCTGAGACGGGTCGACTTCAAGACGGCCATGGGTCAGCCACCTATCAGTGTTCGCTCAGGCCGGCCGTCGTCCGGCGGTGTGGAATGTCGGGCAGTGGCTCGCCGTCCAGCAGGCGCAGGATGGCGTTGATGCCGGCGATCTGTTCACGCCGCAGCTCCAAGATCAGGTCGGTAGCCTCCAGGCCTTTGACCAAGGTGGCAGGGCCATGAGCTGTCTGTTCAGCTGGAGCGGAGCTGGTCAGCTTGCTTTCCAGCTCTGCAAGGCGTCGCTCGATCCTGTCCAGCGCACTGTCGGGACGGTTGGCCGAAAGCTTGGCGGCGTGCCGGACATAGTCGGCCGGCCGCATGCCCGCATGGCGGGCTGCTGCTAGTAGGGCTTGCTCGTCTTCGCCGCTTACGCGGAACTGGATCAGGGTGCTCATTTGGGGTGGGGGCGGGAGTGCTCCCATTCCAGTTTGCGGTGGGTTTTGAAAAGCGCAAGAGCGGGGGTGTTACGGGGATAAGCCTTTGATTTTCAAGCCGGCCGCAGGCCACACGAAACACCGGAGGTGCATTCGTGTATTGCTGCTTGTCAGCAATGACCTAGTCATTGGCTTTTGCGGTTGACGGCTTCATCGTCAACCGTCGCGACGCCAGACAGCCCCATCGTCTGGCGTCGCCGCCAGCCTAGCTGCGCCTCCCCCTCCCCCCGCTGCGCCCGCCTTACCCAACTGGCCAGCGTTCCCTGCCAGGCGTACTCGCGATCAGCCAGGCGCCAACAGCTCAACAGGCGCCAGCCTAACGACTTGCCAAACACGCTCCCCGCCACAGACTGCTTAGACAGCCTCAGCACTCTGCGCCATGCCTCGCCACACGCTCATCCCGCCCGACGACGCTGCCAAATTCGCCGCCGACATCGTCTCGCGTCTTCCGCCCCACTTCGCCGCGACCGACGCTGCCCGTGCCCGCCTGACCAACGATCTGTCGCGATTCCTTTCCCGCTGCGTCGTCGTACACCCACCAGCACCGCCTCAAGATCAGGACGGCCAGCCTGCGCCTTGACAGGTAGTGGCCGATGCCGCCCTCGCTTTGCTCGGGCTGCATGTGCTGTCGCGACTGTCGTCGCGACGTTAGCCTCACGCCCAAGCCGCCTGACGGCGGCTGTTTTATCTGGCCGCTGCCGCGGCTGCACTCTGGCGCCTCGACTTCCGTCGTCGGCGTTGCCCTTGCGCAATTGCATCTTTCTTTCATGGTGCTGGTATCCCCTTCGCTACAGGTGTAGCCACATGACAGAAGACAACACTAACCAGACCACGCTCGCTGCAGCTGCCAGTACTGCGATCGAAAGGCTAGACGGCACCGAGCAGCAGTTGAACCTGGACAAGAAGACGACGAACAAGAAGAAGAAAGCGGCTCCCCGCCGACCTACCCAGACCATCGACGACGCCATCATGGCGGGTGTGCCTCCCAGGAGGCTGGATGAGCTGGTCAAGGCATGGTCCAAGTACAACACCCATCAGGCCCTGATCAAGGCCAAGAGCGAAGAGAAAGCCTTGGTCGCCGCCGTGACTGAACGCCGTCGCAAGATCGCCGACGCGTTGCTCGCGTGTGCCGACAAACATGGCATCACAATCACCGAAGCCAGGAAGATGCTAGAGGCGCTGGAGGCCGAACGTAGCGGGAGGTCCAAGTGAACGCGCAGTCTCCGACCGACCACGTCCTAGAGCAGATCCTGGACAAGGCCCGTGCCGCCCGTGACGGCCACTTCGATGTGCTGTCTACGGGCGAGAAGCTGACGGTGGCCTTGGTGCTCAATCAGCCCGAGCTACTGTCCAAGATGGGCTACACGATGGCCGAGGCCGTCGAGCGCGTCGGCCCCGAGTGGATGGCCAAGGTGCCAGAAGCGGCACGCGTACTGGAGCATGAGGTGGAGCTGGCCGCGGAAGCGGCGGCAATCGAACAAGCCCGGGAACGGAACCGCCGCGGGATGGATATCGGGTTATGACTAACGCGTCCGTCCCAGCCAACGTTCGCGCGACAGAACTAGCATCCCTCGCGTCCCGCGCGTCAATGCGACATAGATGTGAGCGGGCTCTAGCTCTTCTATATCGAGTAGCACCGTGTAGTCAGCTTCAAGTCCCTTCAGAAGTAGCGTACTACCGACAGCCCTCGCGTTGACCGGCCGGCCTTGGTGCCTTCGCCTTTCGCGTACCGAACCCATGGCCTGTGCAAGCGAGGGCTGTCGCCCTTCGGCAACGGAGGCAAAGCAGTCCACGAGCATGCGATGTACATCACGCCGGAAGACCCTTCGTCCCGGCTGAGTCGACCAGCTCCGCAGTGCCTGTCCAGCCTGACGCCAATCTGGCTGGGCCTCAAAGGCCAACGCAATTGTTTCATCTGGCGTAGCCGGAGTACGTGCCCGGCCGCGTCGCAATGTTTCCAGACGCCGCTGGATCTCTCTGACAGAAATCCCCGTCATGACCGAGTGCGCTAACTCCAGCAGGTGGCCCAACCGCTCTGAGGGGGCAGCTCGATCAAGTTGGTTCACGCTCATGAACACAGCACGTAGATCAAGGTTCTCCACGACCTGAATACCTTCCCCATTCCGTGCCAGCTCAGCGTGCCGTTGGGGTTGTTCCGGATTGGCCATCACCAAGACACTGCCGTCGTTACGTTTCCAGTAGCTTGTTGCGTTCCGGATTATCTGACTGTCGTTGGCGTAGTTCCCGTTCAACTGTCGCCATTCGCAGCCAGCCGGGAGCTGTTGCAGATCTATACCGGTACCATCCCTCAGCTGCACCCTGGCCCGGGCTAGCCATTGACCTAGTTCGTTAGCACCAACCCGCTCCCACCTCCATGGATGGTCAAGCGTCTCAATCAAAGGGAAGGTCGGAACGACATCCTGGTCCCAGGAGATCACAGGGGCGTTCCTAAACCCGAAGACAGCCTGAAGAGGATCTCCGAAAACGAACGTGGGAATCAGATCTGCCAGCTTGCACACAATCGCATGTTGAGTAGGCCCGCAGTCCTGATACTCATCCACGAACACGCGGCCATAGGTGGCCTGCAACACCCTGTTCAGGGCCCTGCTCTCAAGTAGACCCAAGCAAGCTGTGCGCACTGCCGGATAGAACACACCGGCATTAGAGGCGTCGGGCAGCTGCCCCGCCCGAAGTGGGAACTCCGAGACCCTGCGCACGCACCAGGCGTCGATCGACATCAGCGTGTAGCGGCTTGTCGGAACATTCGCCCCTTGGAGTCGCCGCCGCAGGGCTGCCACACCCGCCAAGGTGTGGGTAAGGATGAGAGTGCGTGGCCCCTGCCATTCTGCCGTCAGCCGTACGATCGCTTCTGTCTTCCCACAGCCAGCCGCAGCTTCAATCAGTCCCCGCGCCACACCCACCAGTTGTTCTGAATCAAGCGTCCTGGCCACTGCGCGTCCACCAATAGATCGCTTCTAAAGTTGCACGAAGTTCAGGTGTGGCCCGTTCGTAACCAGGCCCCACGACCTCCTGTCCGACTCGCTCTCCGAAGTCGATCCGCTTGAACCATCCTTGTGACTTCGAGGCTGCTGCAAGGGTAGCTCGAGCCACAGGGTTATCGCCTACTCGACATCCGGCAAGATTTAATACGCCGCCTGACGCATTACGCGTGCCCTGACTAAGGTGTCCTTCGCCCCAAATCTCCTCTGCGATAGCCACCAGTGCGAGTACATCAGGCCATCCAAGTCCATTGAATAGTGCTTCTTCAGTCGCATGACCGGCACCCCATGAGATAACCTTCACACCCTCCTGATCCACCGGCGCTCGCTCCGCGGCAGTAAGCGGCCGGTCGTCATCCATGAGTAGCGCCGTTCGATAGCCAAGCTTGGCGTACGCAGCGGCGCGGGTGGCTGCTTGAGGGATGCCATTTCCGTTGGAAATCGCAATACCGGCGAGCGCAAGCGGATCTTGCCCCTGACTGATCCAGTAGTAATCCAGCCCCCTTACAAGTCCGATCTCTGTTGGACCTTCGGCAACGATGATCGACGCGGCCAGGAAGGACTCGGCGTTCTGGCGGACAAGGGCCTGCGTGTCCATGCCCGTTTGGGTGTCGGCCACGTTGGCAATTTCATGCGTGCCCAAAATGGGATCGCAGTGTGCAATCGCAAGCTCGGTGGCGCGCAACTCACGCACCACGACTGGCGAATGCGTCGTCAAGAAGACCTGAGGCCCTCCATCATCCCCCGCACCGAGCAGCCTGAGGAACCGGGCAATTCGGTGGGGTTCCAGACCGAACTCCGCTTCATCGACCAGCGCGATGCCTGCCGGAGCCATGCGGCTATGAAACAGCCCCGCCACCAGCAATCGCGAAGATCCTGTACCTAAGCGACGAAGGGGAACCCCTTGGTTGTCGTGCAACGCCAGCGAAGCATTCCAGCCGGGAATGCCAAATGCATCCAGCAGCACCTGCACGTCCTGGGCGGGCCGAATTCCGAGCTCCCTGGCTCGTTCATTCACCTGCGTGACGACCGCCTCGACCTCGGCATCAACCCCCTCCTCGTCGGCTGCCTGCTCCCTCAGTCCCCTGGCAGCTCGCGCCACAAGCGACCGGACAGAGAACTGAGGCTCAGCCAAGCGCTGGAGGATGGACTGCCTAGCCCACCGCAGATGGGTGACAGGTGACTGGTCTAGAACGACCGGCGCAATCAGGGCTCGATGTGGCAGCGACAGGTCCCGGGGCTCTTGGCCAGCAGTCCGGTCGGAGAACAGTGACCAATAGCCCTCCAAGTCCTCCCCTACTGCCAGCCGCAGGGTAAGCACATCCTCCAATAGCTCTCCTGGCTCGTCTTCCACCTCGCGCGTCAGCGGGTTCCAGCCTCGTAGATAGTCGCCATACCGATCAACATCCTTTAGTTCATCGGGCAGTTCACCCAACGTAACGAAGATCTCAAATCCTGCCGCCGGATCTAGACGAAAAAAGTCTGTGTCGTAGAAGACTTCGCGCCGAGTGGACGACATCGCCAAAGCGATGGCATCTAGAACGGTGCTCTTCCCAAAATCGCCTGAACCGAGAATGGCGTTCATGCCCGGCCTCGGCATCCAGTCCATCCATTGGATACCGCGGAAACGTCGAATTGAAACTTTCCGTATCCGGCTCATGCGCGTCCCCTAGCCTTCCCTTGCCTTCCCTAAAGTTTCCCCGAGCGAGGCCAGCCCTCGCCTATGGACTCAATTACAGCCACCCCACAACGTTTCTGTAATCTACAGCCAGCACGCGTTGACGCGGAAACTTTCAGGAACCCCGCTTCCAGCCTGAAACTTCCTGAGCTACTCCTTGCTCGCCAACTGTCGCAACGCCTCCCGCCTACGCTGAGCCTCCAGCTGCCCTTCGGCCTCGTCAGCCAGCGCGCGCAAGGCATCCGCATACACCCGCGTCCACGCCTCCCGCTCATCCAAGTCGGCCCATGGCAGGCCGAACGCTTCGCCCAGCGTCAGCCCATCCACTCGGTCGTCCGCGACTGCCGCCAGGTAGACCACGTCCTCCACCGTGAGCAGATGGCCAAGGATGTTGCCGTCCTCGTCCAGCGCCCAAGGCTGAGGTGCCAGCAGGTCGGCCAGCGTCCCGAAGCGCAGGCCCGTCGCGCGGGCGAGCAGCCCTTCCAGTGCATCGGCGGCCGCCTGATGCCGGCGAAGGTCGCCGGCATTGCGCAGGGCTTCAATGACCGCCTTGGCGCGCGCGTCAGCCTTTGCTCGCCGCTGGGCCAGCGCTTCCTTTGCTTCCTGCGGTGTGCGCTTTGCTGCGATGGCCAAGGGCGCGCCTCGAGGGGAGGTTCAATGGAGGGTCTCGGATTTCGTCCAGCATGGGGCGGTCCGGGCCCTTGAGGATATTCCAAACGCGCGGACTGGTGGCGATCATCGCCCCCTCGACCTTGTCCATGGCTTCCTGGAGCGCCGGCCACTCCTGCTGGCTGTACCGCTCGGTGACCTTGGCCATCTTGCCGCCGTCGTCCTGGTTGCTGTGGTGGTTGAGCAGCTGGCTTACCACGTGGCCAGGGAGCAACTTGCCGGCGAACCGTCCCAAGGTACGGCGCAAGTCATGCGGAGTCAGGCCGATGTCGATGCCGCGTTCGGGGTCCAGGAGGCCGGCGTCCAGCCGGACGTTGTGCAAGATGGCCTTGCTGTCGGTGTGGTGACCTTCCTTGGACTTCGGATTGCGCGCGGGGAACACCCAGCGGGCCAGGTTGGCCAGTTGCCGCTCGATGTGGGCCACCCGCTGCTTGTCGCCTTCTCGCTTGGCCTTGGCCAGTTCCTTGGTCAGTGCGCGCTCTTTCATATAGCTGTCGTCGAAACGCCATCGAAGGATCCGCTCGGCGAAATACGCCACCGGCAACAACTGGATCTGTCCGTTCTTGGTGTCGTGGAAGAACACCTGGGAGCCACGCAGGCCGGTAGTGGGGTTCTTGGCGTTGGGCTTGGGCGCCAGCCACACCCAAGACACGATCTGCAGGCTCAACTCTTCGGGCGAGCAGCTTTCGTAGCGTCGCAGCTTGGCGCCCTCATTGCGTCGCGCACCCCACAGCAAGGTCAGCAGGACATAGTCCACGCCGACGGCGTTGTGACCATTCTGCATGTCGCGCCGCCCCACCAACGCCTTGAGAACCGTGGGCAGGGTCTGCTGGCCGGTCGCCGAGTCATCCGTACCCAACGGATTACGCACCCTGGCGTTTTCGTAGTGGGTCGCCAGCTCTCGGGAGGAACGGTAGCGCTCCTGTTCACGCAGCACATCGAAGGGGTTGTAGCCTAAGGCGGGCGGGCGCCCCCGCTGGGTGGCCAGCTTGCGTTCGGCGGCAATGGCGCGTGTGACGGCACGCGCTGCATTGCCCATCGTCTGCTCGGTTGCTGAAAGCCCCGCCGCATACGCCAGCTCGATGTCCTTGCCGGTCAAGCCCAGACGCACCCAGTCTTCCAGCCTGAGCGTCCACCACTTGCCCTGCTTGGCAATGAAAGTCTTGAGCTCGGGCTTCAACCGATTGGACTGCTGCATGCACGAGTGCCGCAGGGCATTCCAGGCGTTCAGGATGTCCTTGTCCGCCAACCCCGCAATGGCCTTTTCGGCCAACACAACCTCATCGCGTTCAAGCCGCGTGAGCGAGTCGCGCACGCCTTCCACGCCCCCCTTCTTGGCCTTGCCGCGGGCCAGCTTGTCCTCCAGATGGGCCAGGTAGGCCCGCAGCGCGTCGCCCACCGTTGTGCCTTTGGCCTGCTGTCGCTCTGTCTCGATACGGATCCGCTCGCGCGGATCCTCGCCGGTCTGCCGGATGTGATGACGCTGCGCGCCCGCCAGTTCATGCGCACGGGCCAACGTCAGCTCTTGGACGGAGCCCAGGGCCAGCCGACGCCGGACGCCTTTGTGTTGCATCCGCAGTTCGTAGAACACGCCCGTGGGGCCGACGTAGAAGCCAAAGCCGGCGGGCGCACCGGGGGTGTCGTCAACAAAGCGGTAGGGCTCACCCTTTTCGTTGGGGACAAAGACAACTTTGCCGTTCGCATCCAGTTCGGGACGCTCGGCCATGGTCAGGGAACGCAATTGAGCCTGAGTCAGGCGATACTTCTGTAAGGCGACTTTTGCCATGGTCCACACCTCTACGCGTGGCTAATGGATGGTCCACGGGACCAAAGTCAGCGCCCCGCCCTTCGTTTACGGTCCATCTATGGACCATCGGAGTCGCCTTGAAACGTATTTTAGCCCCTTTTTGAGCCCGCGATGCAAGATCCAAAAACCACGCAACCCATTGATATCAAAGCATCCGGCAAGTTAGCCAAGGGCGCGCAGGAACATACCCCGCTAATGAAGCAGTTCTTCGCAGCCAAGTCCGACTACCCGGACCTGCTGCTGTTCTTCC
>CAYNOT010000030.1:0-34304 GCA_964398945.1 uncultured Roseivirgaceae bacterium
TGATTTTTTATTTTTATATTTGGATCAGCGCCACAGCATATACACTCTAGTTGTGGCCAATGCATAAAAAAATAGAATTTCAAAAATGAGCAGATTTATACTTACCATAGTCGTACTGACACTTTTTACTGAATGTAGACAAGGTAATAACGACACGCAGGCTACTAAGGAGAACTTAATAATTGAAGCAGAAAGCGTTGGACAATTTCGAGTTAACGAAACAAAGCTTGACGACATTATTAAGACTCTTGGAACTGACTATGAAGACGTTAAACAAGAGGACTTGCGAGTTGAAAGAGCTTACAAAAAACACGGACTTTCATTTTACTATCAAAGTAATGACAGCTCAAAAATAATTTCCTGTGTAATAATTACAGAACCATTCAATGGAGAAACGACAAAAGGAATAAATGTAAACAAATCGACCATGAGTGATGTCTCAAAAATTTATGGGCCACCAGAATGGTCAATTTGTGAAACTTGCGACAGTTGGACAGCCAGATATAGAGGAATTGAATTTGAAATTGAAAGAGATAAGTCTTTACCAAAATTTCCTTTGGACGAAGAAGTGCATTCAAAGAAAAAGATTTCAAAAATCTTTATTTATAGAAATTATCTGTAATGCACAGGCCACAACACCGTGTTTAAGTAATTGCGGGGTGTTGTGTGCCAAATCAAATTGGTTTCTTAATTTAGTGCGTAACGGTGGAGAGTTTCGGAGTGGTCGGGTTTAACATTTCGCTGCGCTACATTTTTAAACCCTCCTACCCCCGCAACTCCTTAAACACAAACGTTGTGGCCATTAATTAAAAAAAAGTTGTACTATGAAAAGAATACTAAAAGCAATCGCATTCGGACTGATTTTGACAGCCTGTCAAGACGATGAATCCTTAACAAGTAATAAGGAATGGACTCAGATTTCAAGCTGGGGACAAGAAAACTATGCTAGGTGTATCACTGTAAATGGCTCGACCATATTCGTTGGAACAGACAGAGACATTTTCCGCTCAACAAATAATGGTAACACATGGACAAAATTGCCACCATATTCTCAAGTCGAACATCTTAATGGACTTAGAAGCATCCACATAAAGAACAACAAGTTATTTGGTGGAGAGCCCGTGGACGGATTCATTGAATCACTGGACTGTCTCGTCCTGAAATAGGTTTACACGAATTAACGTGTAAACGATATGAGAAAATCAGATAAAACAGTTCAAGAACAGGAGGCTATCATAGCTGAATATTTGTTGGGTGATACGACCTATCGTAATTTGGGGGCCAAACATGGAGTTGACTTTAGAGCCATCCATCATTGGGTATCAAAATTTCAAGGAAAACCAGTGAAGAAAGTAAAACCCAAAATCAAATCAATCGATGACCTTCCTCAGGAAGAATTGCCTACTGATGTAAAGCAATTCCCAACTTTTAATGGTGCTCCCACTTTTAAACTTCAAGATTCGCTAACATAAAAATTATAGGTGGAAGTGTTGTGGTGGGTTGACAGGAAGTAGTCTTTGTCAGAAAGTTTTGAAACAAACTTTTTTTGCGCGAATCAATTCTTAAGGATCCGAACCTCTACTCTTCTATTTAGTGTGTGTGCCTGTGGTGTATTGTCTTGTGAAAGTGGCATGGTGCCCCCAAAAGCTTTTGTCTTGATCCTGTTTTTGTGGATTTTCTTACCAACTAAATAATCTTTAACTGCTTCCACGCGTTGCTCCGATAATCTCATGTTTTGTCGCGCATCCCCGAGGTAGTCGGTATGACCTTCCAACTGAATCGCCATATTTTTATTCTCGGTCATCATGTTTACCAAGAGGTCAAGCTCGGCAAAAGATTCAGGGTTGATCTTCGCTTTGCCCATTTCAAAAATGAGGTTCTTAAGGATCAACACCTGGCCCGCAGCGTGCCCGTTGGCACCAGCAACTGCTTCGGAAAGTTCAATGTTTTGAACTACCTGGTTATCATCATTTGCGGTGGCGGGATCAAGCATGTATTTGGCAGGCTGAAAACCGGGGGCTTCCACAAGAATGGAGTATTTCTCCTGGTCAAACATAGGAAAAGAGAAAGTTGCATTATTGTTGATAACGCCCATCCGGTTGCCGTATGGCAAACTGTGATAACTTATTTTTGCCGGGATTTCTTCCTTGGTTGTAGCGTGTACAACTTTTCCTACAGCGTAAATTAAACTATCAACTTGTTGCGCATAAACCGAAAGCGTTGCAAAAGAAAGAATGACGGATAATTTACAGCGAATCATAGTTCAATTTATTGTTTGATAATTTTAAACTCTACCCTTCTGTTTTTCTTCCTGCCGGCTACGGTATCGTTGCTTTCTGCTGGCTTGGTTTCACCAAAGAACACAACCGTAACCCGGTCCTGACCGATACCTTTGTTGGTAATATAAGTAGCAACCGATTTTGCCCTCCGCTCCGACAGCCCCAGGTTATATGCTTCGGGTCCTGTGGAATCTGTATGCCCGGCAATTTCTATGACCATTGTACCGTGCTCGCCCATTGCTTTAACAAGCCTGTCAAGCTCTGGAAATGATTCTGCCTTCAGCGTTGCTTTATCAAAATCAAAGAAAATATTATTGAGGGAGATCACCACGTTTTCTTTAATATCCGCCACTTTTATCGGATCAAGCGAGAAATCTTTATGTTCAAGCACGGTATCGTTGGTAATGTTTCTCAAATCAAGGTTTTGTCCTTCACTGATTTTATCTTTGGTTTCTGCACGCACACCATACATGCTTCCTGCCGGTAGTCGAATTTCATATTCGCCTGTAGCGGGGTTGGTTTGTGCAATACCCAATTCTTTTCCATCCGGTAATCGTTCGTAAATAATTTTAGCAGCTAGCGGCTCGCCTGTTTGGGCATCAACAACCTTGCCTTTTACAATCACCCAAGGATCGGGCGAGCGTAGAATGGGCAGCTTTACCCTATAAATATCAGTATTGGTTTCTGTAACCCCTCTGGAGTAATACGCATACTCGCTATTGGAAGGTATGTTGAAGAACAAATCTTCCAACGGTGAATTTATTTCAGGCCCAAGGTTTTCCGGATCAGACCAGTTTGTCCAGGTGTCATCCAACCTTTTTGATGCATAGATATCGCTGCTGCCATATCCGCTAAAACCTTTTGAAGAGAAGTACAATGTCCTGTCATCGGTTGCCAGAAAAGGAGCAGATTCTTCGTCTGCAGTATTGATAACATCCCCCAAATTCAAGGGCTCTGACCATGAACTATCGGGTTGAAGAAAACTTACATACAAATCGCGGTTTCCGTAGGAATCTTCCCGCTCTACGGACATGATCAGGGTTTGTCGGTTGTTGGTAATGAAGTAGTTTGCTTTCTCATTGAAATTGTAATCATTCTTTATGTTCAATGCAACCGGAGAAGACCATACTCCACCAACATTTGAGCTGATGGAAACGCCTGCCTGCATTTTTCCGTTGGCGAGGTATTTATTTCCCAACAGAATAATTGCTGATTTGCCGTCAGGTGTAACAGAACTAATGGTACTGATAAAATTTGGGTACTCATTGTTGAACTGCGTCATATTTTTTGCTAGTTGCCAGTGACCGGCAGAATCCAGCTCTGAAAACCAGATGTCTTCTTTGTCTTTTACACCACCTGCATTTCCAGGATGGTTTCTTCTACTAAAGTAAAGTGTTTTTCCATCCGGGGATAAGAGTGGGTTCAGTTCACTTTGCTCACTGTTCACATTTTCATCGAGGGCTTCAATTACAATTCCGGATGCCAGCAAGAGTGGCTTTGGAATGTCGGCAATGATTGGGAAGTTGGAGTCTGATATGGCCACTGCATCAATGCCAAAATATTCGCCAATGGCCGCCCCATCAAATTCAATTTTTATTGCCGCTACTTTATAGGGTGTTGTTTCCATGAAAAGATTGAGCATCCTTCCTTTTAGTGGAACCGACATGGGGTTCAATGTATTGATCACATACTCTTTCCCACTTACATCATAAGCAAGCACGCGGTAAATCGCACTTGGGTTATGGGATTCAGCAATGGCAATTTGTCGGATGTTAATCGCGTTTTCAAAACCTAGTTTTAGGAATTCTTTTCTGCCCGGTTTGTCAGGTGCCCATGCCCCTGGGTTTTGACCTCCGGCTGGCAATACATTTGGTTTTCCCAAGGCTTGTTTTGCGGAATATTGGATCGGGGTCAATTCAGACGAAAATTCAACAACTGTGCTGGCCCATTGAACGGTTTGAGCGGTAGATATGAGGCAAGAGGCAGTTAAAAGAAGGGTTAGTAGATATCGTATCATCGAAGGCAGTGAATTATAGTTTTAGAAGATAAACTTAGCTAAAAAATTTAAAACAGGGTTATAATTATTTTAGTTAAGCCACGGAAAATAAAAAGATTAACAATACGGGAACAGGCTACTCAAATGGATGCTTTCTGAACAGCAGAAAACCAGCGTGGAGAAGTACACCAAACTGGTTCTCTTCGTCATCGTAGTAGTTAAAACTTAAACTGACCGGGCCAATGGGGGAATGCAGCACAAGGCCGGCTGTCCCAACAAAATAGAAAGTGGAAAAATCAGAATTAAAAACCACTTCCTGATCGGATCCTTGTTGCAGGTACTCAAAGGGTTTAAAAACGTATGCTTCTAATCTAAAATCAAGTTTTGGGCGGAGTGTAAAAATATTTCGAATACCTCCGGCCATATAGTTGAAAGCACGAAAGTTTTCAAGAATAAGGGTGGGGCTATCTTGTAGCGGGTAAAATGCTGGTGCGTTGACAATAGTACCATAATAGTTTCGAAACACAGGTTGGTTGGAAAGCACACCTTCGATATAATAGCCGGGCTTGTACCAGCCTTTGCTTAAATATTGTTCGGCTTTCAAGCGCAATTGGACCCACCTATGCGATGCTTTATACTTTCCTTGTTGAAAGGATGTATTTCCGGGCGTGTGGTTTTCTTCAACAAAATAATACGTGCCAGCGAGCGAGAACGATCTTCCGGTAGATGCGTATTGCTTTCTGTTCAAGGTGTTGGAAGCCATTTCAAAACCAAGTGAGCCACCGCGTAAACGTAAAACATCCAGCGTATCACTACTGATAAAAAAATCGCGGTTCGAATAGCGATCCCGTGTATTCATCCCTCCAACAGAAACCGTGGTCTTGAACCTTCTGCCGAGCGGCCACCCGATATTTACAACATAATTCCTATCCTCACGGGTGAGTACGGTTGGGTCGGCATCCACTAATAGATCATCGTTTTCCAAATAGTTCCGGTTGTTGTAGGAAATCGCAGGTTCAATGAAAAGCTGATTGGAAAAGGGCAGGTCAATACGGGCCTTTAGTTCAGCTGCTTTGTAAAAATCACCGGCATATAATCCAAGGTAAAAATGGTTTAGGAAATTGTTGAACACATAATAATTAAGGCCCACAAAAATGTTACTGATATCACGGGTGGCTATTACCCCACCAAGTTCCGTTTGAAAGTTTTTCTGTGGCCTTCGTGTCAGTTTAAATGAGAAGGCACTTTCATCAGGGTTGTAATGTATGTTGGGATAAACGTTTTTGAAGTAGTCATCCGAGGCCAGCTTATAATACCCTTTTTTTATTTCGTGATAAGATAAATCCCTGGGTTTGTTTTTACGGACATTGAAAATCCTGTTGATATAGTTTTGTTGCTTCTGGCTAAACCCATTGAACTCGATTTTGTTGAATCGATAGGGCACGTTTCGATCATTGAAGTTGTTCCTTTTGGCAGCAACTTCATCGCACGTAATACGGTTTGGGATTTTTGCTTTTATTTCATCCAGCTGACGAATGGTTTGTGCATATCCACTATCAATTAAACTTTTCGCCCGTCTAAAGTCAAAAGAAGTATAACCTTTTAAATTCGGCTGAATGAAAACCCCGGAATCGGAAATCAGTGTAGGGTCGGATTTATCCAACAACAAATACAACAATGAGTTGCTGATCAACTTGTCATCCATACCGTATGGATATTCATTGTAGATTTTGGTGGATACATTTACACCGATGATAACATCCGGGTCAAAATCTTTTTGCATAACGCTGACCGGAAAATTATTATAGACCCCACCATCGAAAAGGTATTGACCATTAACCCGGATAGGCTCATAAAAAAAGGGAACGGTCTGCGTGGCGCGCAATCCATCACTTAACGATCCATCGTGCAGCACTACCTCAGTTTGCGTAAAAACCTCGGCGGCAACCACGCGCAAAGGGATAAACAAACTATCAAAATTTCCATTGCTGATTGCGGAGGCCTGTGCCATTTTTTCCGCCATAGCAAAATTCAACGCAACATCGCTTGCCAAGGAGGCACTTACCTGCACATTGAACGTTGAGTCGAGTGAAAACTGGACTTTTAAGAAGTGGGGGTTATCATCGGATTTATTAAAATGATAATTGAACCCTTCCTCAGGATTCCCGTTGATCCATCCTAAAAATTCATTCGAAAGAAAAATCTGTTCGATAAGGTCGGGGCTCATACCGGCTGCATAGCATCCGCCTACAATTCCCCCCATCGAGGTCCCCACTATATAGTCGATGGGTATTTCGTTTTCTTCAAGGGCTTTTAATACACCGATGTGGGCAATGCCCTTTGCGGCCCCGCCACTCAGCACTAATCCTACTTTTTTTTGGGAATACCCGGCTGTAAAAAGTAAAAGGAAGATGATGGATAGCGAAAATCGGATCATGCGGGAAGTTACTGCTCTTTACCTCTAACAAAAGAAAGTAAAGAAAAGTATCCTTCCTAATTCAAAATCCGGATTTAATTAAGGGAAGCGATTGCATCAACCGTTTCTACCGGATAGGAAATCTGGTCGAGTTTTTTAATCATGGCTTTCTTGACTTCTTCATAAGGAGTCAAAAATTCTTCATGAATAGGCTGCGATGGGGGCAACTCAATAAGCAATGCATCTACCTGTACGCCATTCTTCCAAAAGCGATAACACAGGTGCGGCCCCGTTGCCAGACCGGTACTCCCAACAAAACCAATGGTTTGTCCTTGCCTGACTTTCGTGCCCGGCTTCACATCACCAGCAATCTTCGACATGTGAAGATACTGTGTGGTGTAGGTGGAATTGTGCTTGATCTTTACATAGTTTCCGTTAGAAGATTTGTATTGCGCCTCCAATACGATACCATCTCCAACAGAACGGATAGGGGTACCCGTTGGTGCAGCAAAGTCGGTACCGAGGTGTGCTTTATATCTTTTTTGAACGGGATGAAACCGGTTTTGGGAATAGCGGGAACTGATGCGTGTAAACTCGATTGGATATTTCAAAAGGGCTTTTCGTAAACTCTTGCCTTCTTCATCAAAGTAATCCAGTCCTTCTCCCTGATCGAACGGGAAAGCATAGTAATCATTATTGAAATGGCTAAACTGAATACCAATGATTTTGTTGATCCCAACGGTTTGCCCGTTTACCTGGCTCTCTTCATAAATCAATTTGAATTTGTCACCTTTTTGCAAGCGTTGGAAATCAACTTGCCATGCAAAGATGTCAACAAATTTATTGGTGAGCTCATGGCTGATGCCCAACTTCTCGATTGTTTGTGAAAGGTTTGAGTTGATCACCCCGGAGATGCTGTTTTCAACAATGGTAACATCACGTTTGTGCGTTTCAACGCGAAGCGAATCCTGAAAAGAGAACACTACATAATCGATTTGGTTCGGTTCATAGACAAAAGCTTTTGCCGTACGAAGCGAATCATCGTTGCAGATAATTGTATATTTTTTGTTGGTAGAGATTTTTCGTACATCAAACACATTTCTGGAAAGCAGTGCGATTTGATGGATGATACCGGGCGCAACATTGTGCCTCAACAGGATATCGCCCAAAAATTCATTGCGGTTGATTTTATCCTCAATGATGATGTCGTTATCAACGATCATATTGAAGAGTATGGTGGGTTCGGGGATTTCAATTTCAATCTCCAATGGAACGTACGCCTCCAGTTTGTTAGGGGCAGTGATATGATAACCGAAATAGAGCGCGACACCTGTCGCGATGAGGATGAGGGTACCTACAAAAATCTTTTTTACCATTCTTTAATGTGTTATGCCGCTCTGGCCAGTCAAAAAAATTAGTGGCAAAGATAAACATGAAACCATCATTTTATCAGCTTAAAAAATAGGACATTCGTCCCAAAAGGTACAGCCACTTTAAATCAAATATAAAAGGTTCTTTTGATTATCCAAAACGCTGGCTGCCTGATGGATAGCTAGCGGTGGTTAATACAGTTCTTCAAACTTCCTTTTTCCCCTTTCCAGGAACTCAACAAAACCTGAAACTTCGCGGTTGTAACTGTACGGCCAGGCCAAAACCCGCTCATCTTGCCCTACCAGCACATAAAAAGGTTGGGCGTTGTTGTTAAGGTTCGAGATTTGTAAATCAGCGTTCTTCTTACCGATTGTTTTCTTGATTTTATTATCGTGCCTGGAAGTAAACCATTCCGGTTCGGGCAATTCTGTTTTGTCATCAACATAAAGCGCTACAACGATGTAATCATTTTTTAACCTTCTCAAAACCTCAGGGTCAGCCCACACAACAGCTTCCATTTCACGGCAGTTGGTGCAACCATGCCCGGTAAAGTCGATGAATAGGGGCTTGCCTGTTGCACGTGCGCAAGCCAACGCCTGATCATAATCAAAGTATCCGCTGAGCCCATGCGGAAGGTGGAGGAAATCAGCATAGTTCGGTTCTTCACATACTTCTTCCTGTTGGGATTTTTCTTTTGCAAACAAATTAAAATCATGGGTATGCATGGGAGGAAGATATCCCGCCAGGGCTTTTAGCGGTGCGCCAAATAAACCAGGTATCAAATAGATAACGAAAGTAAAAGTGGCAATTGCCAACATCAATCGTGGCACGCCAATTTTTTCAATCGGACTGTCGTGTGGCATTCGGATTTTTCCCATCAGGTAAAATCCGAGTACGGCAAAAATCACTACCCATACTGCAATGTTGATATCACGGTCCAGAATACCCCAGTGGTAGGTTTGATCAGCGATGCTTAAAAATTTTAAACTCAACGCCAACTCTAAAAAACCGAGCGTAACTTTTACAGTGTTCAACCAACCGCCAGATTTTGGCAGCTCTTTAAGCCAACCGGGAAACATAGCGAACACCGCAAACGGAATGGCAAATGCAAGTGAGTAGGCGAACATTCCCAACACCGGTTTGATTATTTCGCCACCAGCCGCGAGCACCAACACATTGCCAACAATGGGCAGCGTGCAGGAAAAAGAAACCAACACCAGGGTAGCAGACATAAAAAACACACCGATGTAGCCTCCTCTTTCAGCGGCTTGATCTGTTTTGTTTACCAACTGGTGTGGTGCATTGATTTCATACAATCCTAAAAAAGAAAGTGCAAAAAATATAAAAATGGCGAATACAAAAAGGTTGGGAATCCAGTGTGTGGCAAGGGCATTTAATCCTTCGGCACCAAATGCCACTGCGAAGAGGGTTCCTGCAACTGTATAAATAACAATGATTGAAATCCCAAAAAAGAATGCTTGCCGAATGCCCGCTTGTTTGGATTGGTCTTTTAAAAAGAACGTCACCGTCATCGGGATCATTGGAAAAACACAAGGTGTAACGAGCGAAGTGATGCCCAATAAAAACGCAAGGACCATATATCCTATAACACTTTTTGAATTGTCTTCAGCCTCGCCCTCAAGAATTGATTCATCTAAAATAGGACCTGTGTTTTGGCCGTATGTTTTTGGTTGCTCCGGTATTGTTTGTGGGGCCGGATCTGATTTTTCAGGTTGGGCAACTTGCTCAACGGCTGGTTCAATAATAGGTGTTTCAGTTTTGGTGCTCGTAACCTTTATTTGATCGAATGTAAATTCATCATCGAACGGGATACATTTTCCATCTACTTCAGTACACACCTGGTAATCGTAGGTCCCGGAAATCTTTAAGTTGGAAGCAAGCACTTTAATGCGTTGCCTGAGTTCTGCTTTCTTTTTAAAAACCCTTACATCACAACCAAAGACTTCATCGTGCTTATCGATGGCGTTGATTGGTTTTATTTTTCCGACTAGCTGATAACTTGGATGAGGAACAAAAGCAAAGCTTGTAACGATCGGTCCGCAATCAGGATCAAAGTCGGTGGAATACATGTACCAGTCCGGATCAATCGTAACATGAAATATCAAATCAATTTCATCACCAATATCCACAGAGGTTTTGCTGGTGGCTGTACTCCAAGTTGCAGGCTTTAAGATTTGCGAAAAGCCCAAACTGGAATAAAGAAAGAAGAAGACTAACGATAGAAGGATGCGCACCAAATTATTTTTTTGTTCACGTCCAAAGATAACGAAGTCGGTTTCAAAAAGTTGAAATGGATTTATCAATTTGCAGGACAGCGTACACTTATACATCAATTTCTACCTGCCCCCGCAACAAATCACTCATTTCTTCATGTTTCCGGATAAGTTTGGCTTCGCCATTGATCACCAGAACCTCCGCAGGGCGAAGCCTTGAGTTATAATTTGAAGCCATTGAGTAGGAATATGCACCACAGTTTTTAATGGCCAATAAATCACCTTCCCTTACCTCATTTAATTTTCGATCCGCACCAAGTGTATCGGTTTCACAGATATATCCGACCACCGTATATAATTTATGGTCACCTTTTGGGTTCGATAGGTTCACAATATCATGATACGCTTCGTACATCATTGGCCTGATTAAATGGTTCAATCCAGAGTTCACACCAACAAACGTAACCGAGGGTGTTGATTTAATAACATTTGCATTGACCAACAAAACCCCCGCTTCACTCACAATGTATTTCCCGGGTTCGATCCAGAGTTCAAGTTTTCGACCATAACTTTCGCAAAACTCATTGAAGACTTTGCTCAGCTTAAGGCCAAGGTCGTAAACGTTTGTTACCATGTCCCCTTCTTTGTAGGCTACTTTAAAACCACTTCCAAAATCAATGAATTGGAGATCGCGGAAATCGCGCGCTACGCTAAAAAGTATTTCAGACATCTTGAGAAAAATATCCGCTTCCGTGAATTCAGATCCGGTATGGATATGAAGTCCATTCACTTTGATCCCATATTGAGTCACGATTTCCATAATCTGCGGCAATTGATAAATGGAAATCCCAAATTTTGAATTGCTATGGCCGGTTGAGATTTTATAATTGCCACCTGCCATAATGTGTGGATTTAGGCGAATGCAGCACGGGTGGGTGCTTTTATAACGTTCGCCAAATTTTTGTAACATGGTCAGGTTGTCGATGTTGATGGCCAGTCCCATTTCAACGCCTTCCACGATTTCCTCAAACGCCACACAGTTTGGCGTGAACATGATTTCATTCTTGCTGAAGCCTGCAAGCAACGCAATATGTGCTTCCTGGAGGGACACAACGTCAACACCAACCCCGTTTTTCCGAATTAGTTTTAAGATAGAAATATTGGTCAATGCTTTGGCTGCATATTTAATGCGGAGGTTGACTTCTGAAAAAGCTGTTTTCAGGTTTTTAATTTGCGAAGAGATTTTATCCGCATCATACACAAAGAGAGGGGTTCCGAATTCGTTGGCAATTTGCTGAACCGGAATGTTTTGAATCGTGTATGTTCCGTTGGTGAGTTCCATAAGTAATGATTAAACTTCAAATATATCATGTTAAATTTGATCTGTTCAATAGGAATTGGCAGTATCCTTAAATAAGTTAACGCATGGAATTATTTTATCGTGAAGTTGGAGAGGGGGCACCGATGGTGATCCTGCATGGTTTGTTTGGTTCTTCCGACAACTGGTTTACCCAGGCAAAAATGTTTGGTGAAAAGTATCACGTTTATTTGCTAGACCAACGCAATCATGGGCAATCACCACACACAGATGCACACGACTACAAATTGCTGGCGGAGGATTTAAAGAATTTCCTTGAGGGGAAAAGTATTGCCGATCCGATCATCATCGGCCATTCGATGGGCGGAAAGACCGCTATGAATTTAGCGGTAGCTCATCCTGGATTAGTAAAACGGCTGGTGGTAGTTGATATCGCACCCAAAGATTATCCCGTTCGCCACGATTCTATTATTGATGGACTGAAAGCAATGGATCTGGTACAAATCAATTCCCGTAAGGAAGCGGATGAGGCGTTGGCAGGATATATTGATTCGTTTGAAGTGCGCCAGTTTTTGTTAAAGAATCTACAACGCAAAAAAGAAGGTGGTTTTGAATGGAAAATCAATTTAAAAGCCCTTGATGCCAATCTTGAAAAGATTAGTGAAGGCCTGCAATACCCTGGTGGTTTTGATAAGCCTACGCTGTTTATTCGGGGAGAGCGTTCAAATTATATCCTAAAGGAAGACTACGACCCCATCCATAAAATTTTTACTTCCGCAACCATTGTCTCATTGGAGACGAACCACTGGGTACAGGCAGAGAAACCACAAGAGTTTGTCGATACAGTTTTAGAATTCTTAAAGAACAATGGGTAAAGGAAGGCTTTTTATGATCCCGACTGTGATTGCAGAGGGAACAGAAACAAAAGTTTTGCCCGCGCAAATCCCACAAGGGATTGTAGGCATTAAACATTTTCTGGTTGAAAATGCCCGCACCGCCCGGAGGTACTTAAGTAGCCTGAAAATTTATGGTTCGATTGAAGCACTTCATTTTGAGGTGTTGGACAAGAAAACCACTGCACGCGAATTGGAAAGACTTTTTGAGCCATTATTGAATGGGTTGGATATGGGTGTGATTTCAGAATCCGGTTGTCCGGGAGTGGCAGATCCCGGGGGATTGGCCGTTGAATATGCACATAAACTTGGTGTGAAAGTAATTCCGCTTGTTGGGCCTTCTTCTATTCTACTGGCGTTGATGGCATCGGGCTTAAACGGACAAGGATTTGCATTTAATGGTTATTTACCCATAGAAACAAAGCAAACTATCGCTGCCATAAAGGAATTCGAAAAGGAGTCGAAGAATAAAAATCAGACACAGATTTTTATTGAAACACCTTACAGAAATCAATCATTGTTCACCAAATTATTGAAGGGATTATCGCCTCAAACAAAATTATGTGTCGCGATTGACCTTACCGGGAAAGATGAAAGCATCCGTATGGCCACAGTAAAAGATTGGCAGCATGCCAAGGTTGAGATGTCTAAACTTCCGACATTGTTCCTCTTTCATGCATAAGTATTTCTGTATTTGGTCAATTAGATTAAATTTGCCGCGCGTTAAAGACAATTTTATAAACCTCCTACTATGCCGTATTTATTTACTTCGGAGTCCGTTTCAGAAGGACACCCAGACAAAGTATCCGATCAGATTTCAGATGCCCTTATTGATTATTTTTTAGCCTATGACCCAAACTCGAAAGTAGCGTGTGAGACACTTGTTACTACCGGACAAGTTGTGTTGGCTGGTGAAGTAAAGTCAGAAGCATATTTAGATGTTCAGGACATTGCCCGTGAGGTCATCAGAAAAATTGGCTACACCAAAAGCGAGTATATGTTCGAAGCAAATAGCTGCGGGATCCTTTCCGCTATTCATGAACAATCCCCGGATATCAATCAGGGTGTTGAACGCAGAAAGAAGGAAGACCAAGGTGCCGGTGATCAGGGAATGATGTTTGGTTATGCAACGAGCGAAACCGACAACTACATGCCATTGGCATTGGAGCTTGCGCATTTGTTGCTTCGCGAACTTGCAGCAATTCGCAAAGAAGGAAAGACAATGACCTATCTGCGTCCGGATGCGAAATCGCAAGTGACCATTGAATATAGTGATGACAACCAGCCTACGCGTATCGATAGCATTGTGGTGTCAACACAACATGATGATTTTGCGAAGGATGCGGTCATGTTGAAAAAGATTCGTGAAGATGTTGTCGATATTTTGATTCCGCGTATCAAGAAAAAATTACCAAAGCGTATTCAAAAACTTTTCAGTGATAAAATCACGTACCACATCAACCCCACCGGCAAATTTGTAATTGGCGGCCCGCACGGTGATACGGGCTTAACAGGAAGAAAAATTATTGTTGATACATACGGGGGAAAAGGAGCGCACGGTGGCGGGGCTTTCTCGGGAAAAGACCCCTCAAAAGTTGACCGCTCTGCTGCCTATGCAACGCGTCACATTGCGAAAAATATGGTAGCTGCCGGTTTGTGCGAAGAAGTGTTGGTACAAGTTGCGTACGCGATTGGCGTTGCAAAACCAATGGGGCTATATGTTAACACCTACGGAACTTCTAAAGTAAGTATGAACGATGGAGAGATTGCACGTAAGATCGAAAAGGTATTTGATATGCGCCCGTACTTTATAGAAAAGCGTTTTAATTTGCGTACCCCTATTTATTCTGAAACGGCTGCTTACGGTCACATGGGCCGGGAGACACGTATTGTTGAGAAAGTATTTAATAAAGGAAAGAAAACAGAGAAGAAAGTGAAAGTGGAGCTGTTTCCATGGGAGAAACTTGATTATGTTGATGCAATAAGAAAAGCATTCAAACTTTAATAGTTTAATAGTCCTGAGTCTTGAGTAATAGTCAGATACTCAAGACTCAGGACTAACTACTCAAGACCATATTACACCCTGGCTTCTTTAACCTTCTCTTTGAATTTTTGCAATTGCATTTTAAGTGCCTCAGTGGCTTGATCGGTTGCTGCTTCAAATGATTTAGCTTGTTCCTTTGCAAACAACTGGCTTCCCGGAACGCGTACTTTTATCTCTACGGTTTTGTTATCGATACCTTCGTTATTAAGGCGGAGGAAAACTTCCCCATCTACCATTCGGTCATAGAAAGTCTCAAGTTTATCGACTTTCTTTTGTATAAAATCAATTAATTTTTGGTCTGCATTAAAGTGAATGGAATGAACTTGAAGTTTCATAAGATTAAAATTTAATAAGTAAAAAAATAATTTTTAGTGGCAGACGGACTTAACCGACAGAAGGTTTGGATTGCGTTTACATGATCGTATTGTTTAAAAGATTGTACATTATGCTTTTGGGTGTGCTTGTTCGAATACTTTCTTCAACTTATCAATGGAGTTGTGGGTATACACTTGTGTTGCCGCCAGGCTGGTGTGTCCCAATAAATCTTTAACAGCGTTTATTTCAGCACCCTTGTTTAACAGATGGGTTGCAAAGGTGTGCCGCATAACGTGCGGGCTTTGTTTGCTGGCAGAGGTGTATTGGTGGATGTATTTATTGACAATTCGATAGACCATCATCGGATAAAGTGCAGTTCCTTTATTGGTAACGAAAAGTAAATCAGTTTTATTTTCGATTTCCCTGTTTCGCATTGTTTTATAATCCTTGATTATTGAAACGAGATTGGCAGGAAAAGGAATAACCCTTTCCTTATTTCTTTTTCCTAAAACTTTTATCGTTGAGTCATGCAAATTCAGGCGGTTTTCTTTCAGGTTGATCAATTCGGATAACCGAATGCCGGTGGCGTAAAATAATTCCAGCATTAGACGATCCCTATATCCCTTAAAGTCGTTGGTAAATTCGACTTTATCAAAGAGATTGATCATGTCGTTTTCACTAATAAAATCAGGAAGTGTCTTTTTGCTTTTCAATATCTTGATTTTGGTCATCGGGTTTTTCGCGATGACTTCCTGCCGGAGCTGAAACTTGTAGAAAGATCGTAGACAGGCAATTTTTCTGTTGATGGACCGGTTTTGGATTTCCGATTCCACAAGGCTAATGATCCAGGAGCGGATAATGCCATGGTTGGTATGCTCAATTTGCTCTCCCGGGTAGTTTTTATGGAGAAATCCATTAAACTGTTCCAGGTCGTTTTGGTACGCAAGCGTAGTATGTTTGCTTAACCGCTTTTCGAACTGTATATATTTTAGGAAGGATTCAATCATGCTACACAAAACCCCATGGCGTATAGCAATATAAAAAATAATCCCCGTAAGGATGTGCTTACGGGGATACAAATATTTTAAAAACGAACGGTCTTCTTTAAAAAGGGGAAAACCGAAGGCGTTTATTTAGTTATTCTCAGCGTTGCGGATATTCTGGATATAAGAAGCGCGAATAATCTCTTTTCTGCGGGTAACAGAAGGCTTTTCAAAAGCAGTTCTTGAGCGAAGTTCTTTAAGAACCCCGGTTTTTTCAAATTTCTTTTTGAAACGCTTAAGTGCCTTGTCAATTGATTCGTTTTCCTTAACGTTAATAATGATCATTGTCTATGCTTTTAGGGCTGCAAATATAGGATATTCATTACCAAAAAAGCAAATCATCCAAGGATTGATCTTGAAATCACCAGTTTTTGGATTTCGGATGTGCCTTCTCCAATAGTACAAAGTTTGGCATCCCGATAATATTTTTCAGCCGGGAAGTCTTTTGTATACCCGTATCCCCCAAAAATCTGGACACCATCAGTGGCAATTTCCACGGCTATTTCAGAAGCATAATACTTGGCCATGGCCGATTCTTTGGTCATCGGAAGTCCTCGGTTTTTTAAATCTGCAGCCTGATGGATGAGCAATTTGGCTGCCTCAATCTTGGTTGCCATATCTGCAAGCTTGAACGAAATCCCCTGAAATGAGGAGATTGGCTTATTGAATTGATGTCTTTCTTTAGAATACGCCAGGGCAGCCTCGAAAGCACCAATCGCGATTCCCAATGCGAGGGAAGCGATGGAAATCCGTCCGCCATCCAATATTTTCATAGACTGGATAAATCCTTCGCCAACGTTGCCAAGAATTTGATCCTTATGCACACGGCAATCGGTAAAGATCATTTCGGCTGTTTCAGAAGCCCGCATTCCCAGTTTGTTTTCTTTTTTTCCTGCTGAGAGCCCGGGTGTTCCCCGCTCTATAATAAAGGCTGTCATGCCATGTGAATCACCAACGTTGCCGGTGCGCACGATTACCACTGCCACATTGCCGGATTTTCCATGGGTAATGAAATTTTTTGCCCCATTGATCACATAATAATCCCCATCCTCAATAGCTACAGTCCGCATATTTCCGGCATCCGAGCCCGTGTTTGGCTCTGTCAGCCCCCAAGCCCCAATCCATTGGCCGGAAGCCAGCTTTGGTAAGTATGTTTGCTTTTGGCCTTCGTTTCCGAATGTTAAAATGTGGTTCGTGCATAGCGAGTTGTGCGCTGCCATCGAAAGGCCAATGGAACCATCTATTTTTGAAAGTTCGGTGATGGCTGTTACATATTCGTGGTAGCCAAATCCGGCACCACCGTATTCTTCAGGGACGATAACCCCCATAAGCCCCAGTGTGCCCATTTTGTGAAAAAGATCCACAGGAAACTCCTGGGATTCATCCCATTCCATCATTTTTGGTTTTATCTCTTTCGCACCAAAGTCGCGGACCATTTGGGCGATCATCTTCTGATTCTCATTCTCATCAAATCCAATTGCAGGCGGGGTCTCAAGTAACGTTTTCATCGTTTATTTTTAAATAAGGCCACGAAGCTAAGGGTATAAGACGACAAAACCAAACGAATGTTAGTGTGGGGATAACAAAATTCACCAACTATATATAATCTCGACATTAAGTCCGTTTCGGAATTATGGTTTATTTTCGCGGTTCAAAAAAACCCATTTGAATGAAAATAGCTGTAGTTGGAACAGGTTACGTTGGCCTCGTAACGGGAACCTGTTTTGCGGAAACTGGAAACACAGTAACCTGCGTAGACATTGATGAGGCAAAAGTCAAAAAGCTCCAAGGTGGGCAAGTCACTATTTATGAACCCGGTTTAGAACAATTGTTTGAACGGAACATCAAGCAGAATCGCCTTTTCTTCACCACTAATTTGGCGGAAGGGATTAAAGATGCGAAAATCATTTTTCTGGCCTTACCGACTCCTCCGGGCGAAGATGGCTCTGCGGATTTAAAGTATATTTTAAAAGTTGCGGACGATCTTGGTGACCTTCTTTCTGAATACACCGTGGTTGTTGATAAAAGTACAGTTCCGGTTGGCACAGCCGACAAGGTTAGGGAACGCATTGCCAAAAATGCCAAGGTAGAATTCGATGTTGTTTCAAATCCGGAATTTTTGCGGGAAGGTGTAGCAGTTGATGACTTTATGAAGCCTGAACGGGTTGTGATTGGCACAACATCTGATCGTGCACAAAAAGTAATGGAAAGTCTATACGCACCGTTTGTGCGACAAGGAAATCCATTGGTATTTATGGATGAGCGTTCGGCAGAACTTACCAAGTATGCTGCAAATTCTTTTCTGGCCACGAAGATTACCTTCATGAACGAGATCGCCAACCTGTGCGAGTTAGTTGGTGCCGATGTTGATGCGGTAAGAAAAGGGATAGGAACGGATAGTCGTATCGGAAAGCGATTTTTATTTCCCGGAATTGGTTATGGAGGAAGTTGTTTTCCAAAGGATGTTCAGGCATTGGCCAAATCGTCCAATGAAGTCAAATATGATTTCCAGATACTCAACGCGGTGATGGATGTCAACCATCGCCAAAAAACCAAATTGATTGAGACAATCAAAAAATATTTCAACAACGATCTAAAAGGAAAGGTGATTGCATTTTGGGGGCTATCCTTTAAACCACATACAGATGATATTCGTGAGGCACCTTCGCTTTATAACATTGAGGCACTTTTAAAAGAAGGGGCCATCATTCATGCACACGATCCGGAAGCTACTGAAAATGTACGCCAAATTTTGGGCGACTCTATCCAATACTATGGGACACCTTATGAAGCAGCGGATAAAGCAGATGCTATTTTTATAGCCACTGAATGGCAGGAATTCAGAACACCCGACTTTGAAAAGCTTTCATCAATTTTGAAAAATAAAGTCATCTTTGATGGCAGGAACCTCTATGATCTAAAACAAATGGAAGAATTGGGATACGCTTACTTCAGTATCGGGAGGGCTTCAGTCAATGGATAAGGAAAGGGTTTTAATTACAGGCGCAGCCGGTTTTTTGGGGTCCCATCTTTGCGATCGCTTCATAAAGGAAGGGTACAAAGTGGTGGGCATGGACAACCTGATTACGGGGGACCTTCGAAACATTGAACATCTTTTTAAGGAACCAAACTTTGAATTTTACCATCATGATGTTTCTAAGTTTGTTCATGTTTCCGGGGACATAAAATACATTCTACACTTTGCTTCCCCGGCAAGCCCGATTGATTATCTAAAGATTCCCATCCAAACATTAAAAGTTGGTTCGTTGGGAATCCATAATTTGTTGGGATTAGCGCGCGTAAAGAAAGCGCGAATATTGATTGCTTCCACTTCAGAAGTGTATGGCGATCCATTGGTACATCCGCAAACAGAAGAATACTACGGAAACGTAAATCCGATAGGGCCGAGAGGGGTGTATGATGAAGCAAAACGTTTTCAGGAAGCCATTACGATGGCCTACCATACGTATCATGGATTGGAAACGCGGATCGTTCGGATCTTTAATACCTATGGCCCGCGTATGCGCTTGAATGATGGCCGGGTGTTACCAGCTTTTATCGGGCAAGCATTACGCGGTGAAGACTTAACTGTTTTTGGGGATGGTTCCCAAACACGCTCTTTCTGTTATGTTGATGATCAGGTAGAAGGAATTTTTAGATTGCTTATGTCGGATTACCATTTACCTGTGAACATCGGAAACCCGGATGAAATTACCATCCGCGATTTTGCGGAAGAAATCATCAAGCTTACCGGTACTGAGCAAAAAGTAATTTATAATCCATTGCCTGTTGATGATCCAAAGCAACGCCAACCCGATACGACTAAAGCAAAAGAAATTTTAGGATGGGAAGCAAAAGTATCCAGGGCAGAAGGGCTTAAGATTACGTATGAGTATTTTAAATCGCTGCCGCAAGAAGTTTTGTACCAACGTGATCATAAAAATTTCGACCAATACATTCGATAAGGAATGAGCAAAAGAAAAATTTTAATTACAGGAGGTGCCGGCTTTATTGGTTCCCATGTTGTTCGTCTTTTCCTACATAAATATCCGGATTACGAAATTGTTAATTTGGATGCCCTTACCTATGCAGGAAACCTTGAGAACTTAAAAGATGCTGAAGCACTTCCCAATTATACTTTTGAAAAAGGGGATATTGTAGATTTCGATTTTTTATCAACTTTATTTTCGAAACATCAATTTGACGGGGTGATCCACCTGGCAGCTGAATCACATGTTGATCGCTCCTTGAACAATCCTGCTGAGTTTGCTGTCACCAACATTATCGGAACAATTAATCTGTTACGTGCTGCCAAAGACTTATGGAATGGAAATCATGATGGAAAAATGTTCTATCACATTTCCACCGATGAAGTATATGGGTCCGCTGACGATGGCTCCTTCTTTACAGAAGAAACCACCATCAAACCGCAATCACCCTACTCCTCTTCAAAAGCAAGCAGCGACCACTTTGTAGTAGCGTTTGGCAACAGCTATAAAATGCCAACGTTGATTAGTCGCTGTTCGAACAATTACGGCCCTTATCAATTTCCTGAAAAATTGGTGCCGTTGATGATCAACAACATTGTGAACATGAAGCCGCTGCCCGTTTATGGAAAAGGTGAAAATATTCGTGATTGGTTATATGTAACCGACCACGCAAAAGCTATTGATACCATTTTCCACAAGGGAAGTACAGGACATGTTTATAATATTGGGGGCAATAATGAATGGAAAAATATTGATCTCGTAAACTTACTTTGTACCATCATGGACAAAAAGCTGGAGCGTGAAAAAGGAACCTCTGCTTCCTTGATCACTTTTGTAAAAGACCGGGCAGGGCATGATTTGCGGTATGCTATTGACTCTTCAAAACTGATGAATGAAACGGGTTGGGAACCGGAAGAGACTTTTGAAACCGGTATTGATAAAACTGTTGACTGGTATCTCGCCAACAAGACGTGGATGGATCACGTAACTTCAGGAGCATACTTACAGTATTACGATTCGATGTATCAAAACAGGTAAGCATGAAAGGAATAATTTTAGCAGGAGGTTCTGGCACACGTTTGTATCCGCTCACACTTGCGGTTAGTAAGCAACTTATGCCGTTGTATGATAAGCCAATGATCTATTATCCATTATCCGTGTTGATGATGGCGGGCATTAAAGAAATCTTGATTATCTCCACTCCTCAGGATATGCCCAACTTTAAACATCTATTGGGGGATGGAAAAAACCTTGGGTGTGAATTCAGTTATGCCATCCAACCAAAACCGGAAGGTCTTGCACAAGCCTTTACCATTGGGGAAGAATTTATCGGGAATGAAAAAGTTGCGTTGATTTTAGGGGACAATATTTTTTATGGATCAGGGTTGATGAATTTATTGCAATCACATGCCGATCCGGATGGCGGGGTAATTTTTGCCTATCATGTTCACGATCCCGAACGCTATGGGGTTGTGGAATTCGACAAACAAAAAAATGTAATCTCCATCGAAGAGAAACCAAAAGAACCAAAATCAAATTATGCGGTTCCTGGTTTATACTTTTATGACAATGATGTAATCCAAATCGCGAAAGATTTAAAGCCCAGCCCACGCGGTGAGCTTGAGATCACGGATGTGAACAAAGAATACCTCAAAATAGGAAAACTAAAAGTAGCAACCATGAGCCGGGGTACTGCCTGGCTCGATACCGGAACGTTTGATTCGCTATTACAGGCTTCCAACTTTGTACAAGTTATCGAGCAACGCCAGGGGTTGAAGATTGGATGCATTGAAGAGATCGCTTACCGGATGGGGTATATCGATCGTGAACAATTAATAGCGTTGGCAAAGCCCCTGGAAAAAAGCGGGTACGGGGTTTACCTGCAAATGCTTCCGGATTATTCCTCGTAGATAACTGTTGCCAACGTTTCACCAACGGCCTTCAGCGTTTCCTTGCTGATCAATTCCATGTTGTCATCTGTGCTGTGGTGGAACGAACCAAAGTATCCATGGTCCGGATCGTAATGCACAATATCGATCATGGGTATTTTTGCGTACTTGTTCACAAAAATGTGATCATCCGTAATTCCTCCTTTGTTGCTTTTTATAAAAACATGGGAATATCCAATGCGGGAAGCGGTGTTCCATACTTTTTCAACAATACTTGGTGCGTATTGCAACGACATTTCTTCACGATGGAATTGGGCATTTTTTGCCCCCACCATATCCAACAGGATTCCATAATATGCAGCATACCGAGGGGTATGTTTGTTCTTCGACCAGTATTGAGAACCGAGGCACCACCAATCATCTAGTCCTGGTGGAGGGTTAACGCGATGTTTTGCATCATTTCGTTCACCACCATCTTCACCATCAAAGAAAATGATATCAATTCCAATATCCGTGGGTTTATTATTCAATAACCGGGCGATTTCCAATAAAACACCAACCCCACTTGCACCGTCATTGGCACCATCAAAAGGGGCATTTGGATTTTTCTTGTCTTTATCGGCAAAAGGGCGCGTGTCCCAATGGGCAGCCAACAATACCCTTTTTGTTTTTTCAGGGAAGAAACTTCCGATGATATTTCGTAGCCGAAGGT
The DNA here is from genome assembly GCA_964398945.1 of uncultured Roseivirgaceae bacterium. Classification (GTDB taxonomy): domain Bacteria; phylum Bacteroidota; class Bacteroidia; order Cytophagales; family Cyclobacteriaceae; genus JBGTGG01. The sequence continues at coordinate 22,500 of CAYNOT010000030.1, forward strand.
CTTTTCCATCAAAGGAAGTAACCTCAAATTCTTGTTGATACACTGAAGCACCATATTTTTCCAGTGCTTCAACTAAATAATCCCCGGTTATTTTGTGGGCTTCGGTATTTGGGATACGGGGACCAAAATCAACTTGTTTTTGTATGAAGTAATAAGCAGAATCACTATTAAAAGCAGGTACGGTAACTACTTTTGCCGGTTTTCCCAGTTCTTTTAATTGTTCCTTTTTATTTTCCGAACACGAAACCAACAGCCCAAAAACAATGAAAATCGCAATTGCCTTATTCATATTATTGAAAATCATGACGTTCAAATAACACAATATTTTGCGATAAAATAAAAAACACCTAATTTTGCTGCGTTTCTGAACAACTTCTTTCGAGGGGACAATTAGTCCCCTCTTTGTTTATAGAGTTTTTTTTATGGATTTGGGTGAAGAAATCAAAAATTGCGCGATTGATCATCTTCCAAATGACCAGTTTGTGGTTGATCTAACGGTTTCCTCAGGGAAGGCCCCAAAGAAGATAACCATAACAATAGACGGAGACAAAGGAGTTGGGATTGACGATTGTGCTCTACTGAGCCGTGCAATCTCGACTAAGCTTGAGGAACTGGGTCTGGAAGAGCAGGTTCAAAACCTTGAGGTTACTACCCCTGGATTGGATAAGCCACTGAAGATTATCCGCCAATATCTCAAAAATATTGGCCGAAGGGTGAAAATCCAATGGCTCGATAAAACAGTCGAAGGGAAACTGTGTGCTGCTACTGAGGAATCAGTAACGCTTCAGGTTGAGAAAGGAAAAGGAAATAAAAAGGAAGTCACCGAGGAGGTGATCCCATATACTGAAATAAAGAATACGTTTGTATTGGTTTCATTTAAATGATGTAAGAAGAAGATGATGGACACTGCAAATTTAGTTGAATCGTTTGCCGAATTCGCTAAGCAAAAGAATATCGACAGGCCTACAATGATTAGGATCCTGGAAGATGTGTTCCGAAACATGATTCGGAAGAAGTATGAAACGGATGATAACTTTGATATCATCGTGAATGCAGATAAAGGTGATTTGGAAATCTGGCGCTTCCGCGAAATTGTAGATGACAATTCCGAAGATATTTGGGAGCACGATAAGATCAGCCTTTCGGATGCAAAGAAAATTGAACCTGATTTTGAAATCGGTGAAGAGGTTGCTGAAGAAATTTTCCTTGAAGACTTCGGAAGAAGGGCGGTAACGACTGCACGGCAAACCCTTATCCAGAAAGTCAAAGACCTTGAAAAGGATATTTTGTTTCAAAAATATGGTGAGCTTGTTGGCGAGATTATCGCTGGTGAAGTTTATCAGGTATTGAGCAGGGAAGTATTGTTGATCGATGCAGAGGGAAATGAAATTTCCATCCCTCGCTCGGAGCAAATTCCAAAAGATCGGTATAGAAAAGGAGAGAGCATTCGCGCCATTGTTCACAAAGTGGAAATGGTGAATGGCAATCCAAAAATTATTTTATCAAGGACATCACCCGTTTTCCTTGAACGCTTGTTCGAACAGGAAGTTCCGGAAGTGTATGATGGCTTGATTACGATTAAGAAAGTTGTCCGTGAGCCAGGTGAGCGCGCGAAAGTTGCAGTGGAGTCTTACGATGATCGTATTGATCCTGTAGGGGCTTGTGTGGGAATGAAAGGATCGCGTATACACGCGATTGTTCGCGAATTGCAAAACGAAAACATTGATGTGATCAACTACACTGAAAACATTGAATTGTATTTGCAACGTGCATTGAGCCCTGCAAAAATTTCTTCGATCAAAGTAAATAAAGAAGAAGGCCGTGTGGCGGTATATTTAAAGCCGGACCAGGTATCACTTGCCATCGGTAAAGGAGGCTTGAACATTAAGTTGGCCAGCCGTCTTGCTGATTATGAGATTGATGTGTTCAGGGAACTCGGTGAGTTTGAAGAAGAAGATGTGGCATTGGATGAATTTAGCGATGAACTGGAAAGTTGGGTGATCGATGAGCTCAAGAAAGTAGGATTGGATACAGCTAAAAGTGTGATTGCTTTGTCGCGAGAAGAACTGATGCGCAGAACTGATCTTGAAGAAGAGACCATTGATACCATTTTCTTAGTGCTAAGCAAAGAGTTTGAATAAGGTTAACAATACGTTCATTAAAAAAACCTTAAAAAGATAATATTAGAATATGGCTGAAGAAAAATTGATACGGTTAAGTCAAGCGGCCAGAAAGCTTAATGTGGGACATAATACCATATTGGACTTTTTGGATGAAAAGGGATTTAAGGTTGAAAATAACCCGAACGCTAAACTTACGCCCGATCAATTTGCTTTGCTTTCAAAGGAATTTGCAGCCTCCGCAACGGAGAAGAGGGAAGCTTCCGGATTGACAATCGGTCCAAAGCATGAAGATGTTGCAGTAGAACGGGAAACCATTCATCCGAAACAAAAAGATTCAGACGAAGAGAGCATCATGATCAAAAACCTGGGCTCTCAGGAGGTTGTTCACAAAGAGGAAGAAAAACCTGGCAAAGTAGAGCGGGAAAAACCAAAGCTTGAAGGAATAAAGGTTGTTGGTAAGATCGATCTACAACCAAAGAAGGAAGTCAAGGAAACCCCAAAGGAAGAAGTTAAAGAAGAAGTAAAGGAAAAGCCGGTTGTTGTAGAGAAAAAAGAAAAAGAAGTTCCTCCAACTCCGGTTAAAGAAGCAGTTGTTGAAGAGAAACCTGAACAGGAGTTAATTAAGGCACGCGCAGATAAGTTGCAGGGCCTTAAAGTGGTTGACAGAATTGAATTACCAAAGGATAAGAAGAAAGACCAACCTGTTGCTTCCTCCGATAAGAAAGAAGACGCAAGAAAAGGAAAACGTCCGAGGAGAAGAATCGGCCTTTCTGATAATAAAGGTGGAGGTTCCAATCAAGCAAGTCAACAACAACGGCCCGCACGCGGAAAAGTACCCGGAAGGGCACAGAAAGCCGAGCCAACTGAAAAGGAAATTCAGGAACAAATCCGCGCTACACTTGCCAAGCTAAGTGGCGGTAGCAAAAAATCTTCCGGATCTAAATACAGGAGGGAGAAACGACAAGCCTACTCTGATTCTGAAGGGGAAAAATTATTGCAGGAGCAGGAAGAATCAAAAACATTAAAAGTAACAGAGTTCATTTCGGCCAGCGATTTGTCTTCATTGATGAACGTATCTGTAAATGATGTGATTTCTACTTGTTTGAGCCTGGGCATGTTCGTTTCGATCAACCAACGATTGGACGCTGAAGCCATTACAGTCATTGCCGATGAGTTCGGCTTTGATGTGAAATTTACATCTGCTGAAGAAGAATTGGATGTGATCGAAGATGAAGATGAAGAGCAGGATTTAAAACCACGCGCCCCGATTGTTACCATCATGGGCCACGTTGACCACGGTAAAACTTCGTTACTTGATTTTATTCGTAAAACAAAAGTAACGTCAGGTGAAGCGGGTGGGATTACACAGCACATTGGAGCGTATGATGTAATCACCAAGAGCGGACAAAAAATTGCATTTCTGGATACACCGGGCCACGAAGCGTTTACCGCTATGCGTGCACGTGGTGCCAAGATTACAGACGTGGCTATCATTGTGGTGGCTGCCGATGACAATGTGATGCCGCAAACAAAAGAAGCGATCAACCACGCGCAAGTTGCCGGGGTTCCGATTGTTATCGCGATCAATAAAATTGACAAGCCCGGAGCAAATCCTGAAAAGGTAAAAGAAGCCCTTTCTGCGATCAACATTTTAGTTGAAGATTGGGGAGGTAAATATCAGTGCCAGGAAATTTCTGCGAAGACAGGACAAGGTATTGAAGAGCTTTTGGAAAAAGTATTGTTGGAAGCGGAGGTATTGGATTTAAAAGCCAACCCAGGCAGAAATGCAGTGGGCAGTATCATTGAAGCTTCCCTTGATAAAGGACGCGGTTATGTAGCTACCTGTATGGTTCAAAACGGAACGTTAAAGGTTGGTGATATTATGGTTGCCGGATCTTACTACGGTAGGGTGAAAGCGATCTTTGATGATACGGGAAAGAAAATCAAAGAAGCAGGCCCTTCCACTCCGGCTGTTGTTTTAGGATTGGATGGTGCTCCGCAAGCTGGTGAAAAAATCAACGTGATGGATTCGGATCGTGAGGCAAGGGAGATTGCCAACAAGCGCGGTCAGATCCAACGTGAACAAAATATCAGGACGAAGAAACACATCACACTCGATGAGATTGGCCGCAGGCTTGCCATCGGAAGTTTCAAACAATTGAATGTAATTGTGAAAGCTGACGTGGATGGTTCTGTTGAAGCACTTTCTGATTCCTTGTTAAAACTTTCAACACCTGAAGTTCAGGTAGCGATTATCCATAGAGGTGTTGGACAAATTTCTGAATCGGATGTATTGTTGGCCTCTGCTTCGGATGCTATTATTCTTGGTTTCCAGGTGCGCCCATCTACTTCTGCGCGAAGCCTTGCCGAGAATGAAGAAATTGAAATCCGTTTGTACTCAATTATCTACGATGCCATCAATGAAGTAAAAGATGCCATGGAAGGTATGCTTGCACCGAAAGTTGAAGAAGTAATTGTAGGGAATGCAGAGGTGCGTGAAGTATTCAAAATATCGAAGGTAGGAACCATTGCAGGATGTATGGTGACAGACGGTTCTATAAAACGCGCCAATGCCATGCGTTTGATTCGCGATGGTATTGTGGTGTATGCGGGTAAACTAAATACCCTGAAGCGTTTCAAAGACGATGTTGCTGAAGTGAAATCTGGTTTCGATTGTGGTATCGGAATTGAGAACTTCAACGACATTAAAGAGGGCGATGTAATTGAAAGCTACGAGCAACGCGAAAGTAAGCGAACGCTTTAATAAATTTTAGATTTGGCCATTTATGATTTTAGATTTTGAGAGCAATCAAAAATCTTAAATCCCAGATTATTTAATTTTATCCAATTCGGTTTTTAGGTAGTTGATGGATTCAATCGGATCAGGATCAACTTTGTTTTCAACGGCCAGAAAATAGGATACCCAGTCGGTGAGGTGGATGAGGTAGTAATATTGTTCCAACAAGGAAGCGCCCTCCCCAATAATATCGATCACCGGGTTGGAAGCTTTTTCGAAAATATCGCGACAGATTTCCATTCTCTTTTCTACACGGGAATGATCGTGATCGGAGTAGAGGTAGATCACTTGCATTTTTGACAGCAAGTCTTCCGGAAATTTCCATCCTACCAATTCATTGTGGTTCATTTCAGGAAAGGTATTCACATGCGCCAGTTGCTTGGCGTTTTCATTAAGTTGTTGTTGAAAGCGAAGGGCCATTGCATGGAGGCGATCATCACAATAAATGATGGGGAACTTGCCCTTTAACTTTCGGGCAATTAATTCGGCTTCCGCCTGGATTCCTTTTTCACCACGATTCAAAAATTCGATGGCATTTTCGGTTTCTTTAATGAACGCTGCGCCAATAAGGTTGGTGTGGTAGAGCACATGCAACAACGCCACCATATTATACCCCAACATTGCTCGCGGGCTATCCGATCCTTCGGGCACCTGAAAATACAAGAGGTTATATTCCTTTGCCATGTCCAGCAATCTCCCTCCGGAAGAGACAATGATTATGTGTGCGCGCTTTAGCAAGGCTTTGTTTGTTGAAGCAATGGTCTCTTCGGTATTGCCGCTGTATGAGCAGGCAATAAACAACGTATGCGGACTAACAAATTGGGGGATGTTGTAGCTTTTACATACCGTGATCGGGATCGGTACTTTGCCGTAGGTTAGCGATTCCACCAGGTTGGCACCAATTCCAGAGCCACCCATACCACACATCACGATATTTCGAATATCACTACCCGGCCTTACCAAATCAAATGACTCTCCAATTTTAAGGGCGCTGGCAAGTTGGCGTGTAAAATCCTCAATGTATTTTTTAGTCATGGCAGGAATGGTAAATTCGTTTCAAAGGTATTTCTTATGACCGATAAAATCAAAACAGGAAATAAAGGTGAGGACATCGCGGCCAACTTCCTGATTGATAACGGGTATGAAATTATAGAACGTAACTATCGGTACAGGCACTCTGAAATTGACCTTATTGTGAAGAAAAATGACTTCCTCATTTTCGTTGAAGTCAAAACCCGGAGCTCAACTGATTTTGGAGAACCCGAAGAGTTTGTAACCGATGGCCAGGTCGCCAAAATTTTTGAAGGTGCCGATGAATACATTTATGATTCAGACTGGCATGGCCCCATCCGCTTTGATATTGTTTCAGTGGTGCTGGATGGATCGGTAACGGTTACACATTTTGAAGATGCCTTTCATTAAACGCTGACAAAGCTTTTTTACTAAGCTTAAAAGCTTTGTCAGCGTTTATCAACAAATTACTTCGGTTTGTATTTCGATTCTTTAAAAAGCAATTGTGCATCGCTCATTTGCATGAGTTGGGGCAACGTTACTTCCGGATGATCTTTCATATACTTTTTTACAATTTGCCACCCCACCCATTGCCCAATCCTTCCCGGACAGTCTTCGCCAACTTCAATTGTCTTCGGGCGATCGCCAAGAAAGCGTTGTTTATCGATATGGTTGGTGGAAAACAAAATCTTGTCTTCAATGATGCGGTACCAAATCAGGTTTTCAAATTTCTTTGCTTCTTCAATTTCTTTTCCCGTGTAATTCATTAAAATACTATCCGCAACACACGGAAGCATGTGTTTGGCAAAGTAGTAGGATTTGCCATACGCTACCATATCTGCCACTACTGTTTTATCGGTTTGGTTTGTGGCATTGAAGGGATCACTGATTCCGAAAAGCAATAGGCAGGAAGGAACAATATTTTTAGGAGTATACTGGCGCAATAAATAATCATACATCTGCGGTCTGTACGTTGCACCAGGGCCAATGTAAAAATCCAGGCCAATAATAATAAGCGAATCGCTTATGAATAAATCATTGTCGAGCCCGGAAATCACGGTCTGGATTTTCGGTGGATTAAAATCAGGATAGTAATATTTTAAATTCGTGAATGCTTCGTGAAATTGCGTTTGCAAAACAGAAACATCACCAAATGCTTTTTTTGTTTCCATCAACAACGAATCCATGTGTGGATTGGTAAACTTTGAAAACAAGGTGTTGATGAAAACTGAATCGTTGGGGTATTCAGGGCGCCTGAAAAAATCATCACGCACGGCGGGATAGGCAGAGAGCAAAGAAACCAATTCATCTTTTGTGTTGATCCCGACCAGCTTTTCCTGCAACTGCTCTATTTCAACCGTGAGCTGAATGGAGGATGTATCAGGAGCAGTAACGCATTCGTTGGATTTATCACCACAAGAGGAGAGGAAGAGGACTAAAATGACAATAGATAAAGAGAAAAAATTCAGGAATGACGATTTCATATTCTTCATAAACAGCCACAAAGATTGTTTATTGTTGGAGAATACCCAATTGAAATTTTAACTTTAGCCGTGTTAGCCGTCAGACGGCTTGCTCTAAATTGTAAAAAGCATGGTGAAAACGAACAAAGTATTTATAGCCCGGAGTTTAGACGGATACATTGCCGGTAAAAATGGTGAGATTGATTGGCTTGAGATGGTCCCCAACCCGGATGGTTTGGATTTGGGATTCGTAAAATTCATGGAAGGGATCGATGCATTGATTATGGGACGTTCAACTTTTGAAACGGTATGTGGTTTTGATGGAAAGTGGTTTTACAATTGTCCTGTTTTTGTATGGAGTAGTACGCTGAAATCAATTCCTGAAAAATACAGTGATAAAGCAGCGCTGGTTACCGGAAGCATTCAAGATGTATTGGAAACCGTTCATCAAAAAGGATATGGCAGGCTTTATATTGATGGCGGAGTAACGATTCAAAGTTTTTTGAAAGAAGATTTAATTGATGAGATGATCATTACTACGATTCCCATTTTATTGGGTGAAGGAATCCCACTCTTTGGGGGACTAACCAAGCGGTTGGAATTTGAACATGTTGAATCGCACGTTTTATTAAGCCAACTTGTACAGGATCATTATAGGCGAAAAAGAAAATAACATGAATGAAAAAATCGTTCGCAGTTGCACAATGTTGTAGGGTTTTTTCAGATACCGGAACAGGTTCGGTATGGATACTGCCCCGAAACACAATCTTGTGAACGTATGTATATAATAAACATCATCGCAAATCCCCACAGGATTTATTCCGGGGTCTTTTAAATTTATTGGTTTTATAAAAATATTTAAAGTGCGACCATACATTTTAGCCGAAAGCAATTGGAAACAAATCAAAGATGCAAATTTTGATTTGGCGATCCTTCCGTGGGGGGCTTGTGAAGCACATAATTATCATCTTCCTTACGGAACCGATATTATTGAAGCCGACCGCATTGCAGCAGCGTCTGCGCGGATCGCGTGGGAAAATGGATCACGCGTGGTCGTGTTGCCCGCCATTCCCTTTGGTGTTAACACCGGACAAGCCGATATTACCCTGGACATCAATATGAATCCGAGTACACAGTTCGCAATCTTGCACGATCTTATTACTGTGCTCGATCGACAAGGGATTCATAAACTGATGATTTTAAACAGCCATGGTGGGAATGATTTCAAAACCATGATCCGTGAACTGGGCTTAAAATTCCCGAATATGTTTTTGTGCCAGTGCAATTGGTTTCAGGCGCTTGATCAAAAGTTGTTTTTTGAAAACAAGGACGACCATGCGGGGGAAATGGAAACGAGTTTGATGTTGCATTTAGCCCCGGGGTTGGTGTTGTCCCTTTCAGAAGCAGGCGATGGGGCGTCAAAGAAATTTAAATTTACTGCTATCCGTGAAGGGTGGGCGTGGGCAGAGCGGAAATGGTCGCAGGTAACAAAAGACACGGGTGTTGGTGATCCGCGCAAAGCGACCGCAGGGAAAGGTGAAAAATATTTTGATGCTGTTACAAAAAAAGTAGCGAAATTTATGGAAGAGGTGGCGAAGATGAAAAAGGAAGATTTTTATGAATGAAGGTTGATGTAGTTCCGACAGGATCCCGTGACCGGAGACTCTGCTGAGAATAAGGGTTGATGTATTTTCAAATCAGCTAACCTTTGAGATTATGTATATTTGGTTGTTGTAGCACACAGAATGAAAGAAGTAATTCAAATTTATAAGTCTGTTTATGCAATTAGAAAAACAGACTATAATTCTGAAAGTAGATCAATCATAAATGATTGGCCTACTACTATTCGATCAAAGACAGGATATGTTGAAGATGAAACACTTTTTCTGCCTGACTCCCAAAGGTCTAATCCAGATGTTAAGCGTTCAGGCTTAATTATTATACAAGACATTGAGGGGTTTGATCCTTTTATCTTGAATCAAGAACTTAAAAAATCGAATTTGTCGAATTGGTTTGGTAAACATAGAGCAGACTATTTATTATCGCGAAACCAACAAATCAAATGTTTCCACTCGCTTTCTTCAAGATGTGATTTCGAAATATTTAAAATTACGAAAACCTCTAAAAGCGCTTTTGAATTTACACTGAACTATCTCTCAAATCAAAACTCAATAGGATTACCTAAAAGAGAAGATCATAAAATCGCTGATCTAAGAAGAGGAAAACCATTTTCCTATCGGATCAATGGAAAAATTGATGGACATTCTCAACGGGTATTTATGGAATATAAATATGTAGTTCAATCTTTAGGTGAAGTAGATTCTGTTGAATTTAAATCCCTTAATAGAATAGAGGTTGACAAAAGTCTTCCAAATGAAGGTTTAAAGGATATTGATGAAAGAAAAATATTGAGTTAATCGTACTACAACATTGAAACGTTCAGCTTTGTCACGTTCAACTCAATGATCTGTAACTTAAAAAACCTTTAACCTGAAACCTTAAAACACCAACTTCCCCACAGACTTCTCTTTCGTCAGCCGCATGCTCAATACTTTTCCCCTTACCGTTACATGCACAAGGTTCGACTGATCATCGTAGGTTTCCATGATCACATTATTTTTCACTTCAATGGTTTTCCATTTTTTTACGCTGCTTACCTGTACATAGCACACCAAGGCAAGGTCATCAATTTCGGAGCCGAGGTATTTTGTGGTTTGCGTTTTCCCGTCAAGGGAAATTTTTAGATGTTCCTGAAGATAAGCACTCACCAATGCATCGGTGTCTTGTCCCCCTTTTGGGGTGAGCAAATTCAATTCAGGTTTGTTGGTTTGATTACGGATCGAAAGTTCGAGGTCATCAATAAATATCCGCATCACAATTTCCAGTTCCTTTTCTTTTTCGTCATACACAATATCGGTTACCGAAACATGTAGCGGGTGAACAGCACCTATAAAACCAAGGATTTGCAGGTAGCTGATTAGAATCGTTTGGATCATGGTTGCAAATTATACCAAAATCAATCGAGAATAAAATGCCGCTCAAATTACCAGCCGTTGCGCTTCAAAAAAAATTGGGCTATACTTACAATCCCTTTAAAAACAACACAATACGTGAGCGAATTCCAACTTTATTTTCAAGAAGGCCTGCACCATATCCTCGATAAGAATGCCTATGACCACTTACTTTTTGTAATAGTTTTATGTGCTGTGTATACCCTTCGCGACTGGAAAAGTATATTGGTTTTAATTACAGCATTTACAATCGGCCACTCAATTACCCTGGCGCTAGCAACACTTAGAATTATCTCAATAAAAATCGAGCTTGTCGAGTTTTTAATTCCGCTAACAATTTTAGTGACGGCCATCCTTAATTTATTTAAGAAGGAAGGCGGAATGCGTTCAGGCACAAGTCTGATCCAAACCAATTATTGGCTGGCACTTTTCTTTGGACTCATCCATGGAATGGGTTTTTCGAACTATCTGCGGATGTTATTGGGCAAAGAGAAAAGTATCTTCACCCCGTTATTGTCCTTTAATGTTGGATTGGAGGTTGGCCAGATTATAATTGTTGCGATCTTTATGGTAGCAAGCTTTATTCTGACCGACATTTTTGGTGTTAATCGCAGGGATTGGAGGTTTGTGGTCTCTTCCGCCATTGGTGGTATTGCGTTGATGTTGATGAAAGACGCAGTATATTGGTAAACGGGTTTTAAGATTTAATAAATATAAAAATGAGAAGATTATTAATAGCAGGGCTGATGTTTTTAACCGGTGTTGCGGTTGCGCAATCGCAGGGCTGGCAAGGTAAGTTTGAGCAGTTGGGCGAATTGCTTCCAACACCCAATGAGTTTCGCACAGGTTCCGGTGCACCGGGAATTGATTACTGGCAACAAAAAGCAGATTATGTGATCAATGTTGAACTTGATGATACAAAACAAACCATTACCGGTTCTGAGAAAATCACCTATCACAACAATGCGCCCGAAGCCTTAACCTACCTTTGGCTGCAATTGGATCAAAATAATCTTGACAAGGACAACACCACCACAAAAACGCTTAACACAACGATCCGTGACTCTACCGCCACAAAATTTATAGCGGGTGATTTAGCGCTTTACGATTATGATGGCGGTTATAAAATCAAAAGTGTAAAAGACGAATCCGGTAAGGATTTAAAATACACAATCAATGCCACCATGATGCGCGTTGATTTACCAAAACCATTAAAGAGAGGCGGGAAATTTTCATTTTCTATTGAGTGGTTTTACAACATTGGTGACCGCATGAAAGATGGAGAACGCAGCGGCCTGGAATATTTTCCGAAAGATGATAACTATGTGTATACCATTGCGCATTGGTTTCCACGCATGTGTGTGTACGATGATTATGAAGGCTGGCAAAACAAACAGTTT
>CAYNOT010000031.1:0-26486 GCA_964398945.1 uncultured Roseivirgaceae bacterium
ATTTAGTTTCTCCTTTATTAGATGACAACTTTGTCCCGGCCACATTGCCACCAACGCTCGGCTATGGCAAGTGGCGGTTTTGAAAACGTTTTTGTCCACCGTAACCGAACGTAGTAGCAAGATAAATATTTTCGTCAACACTTTCGCCCGCCATTTGCCATAGCTATTGTTGTGCGCTGGCCGACTCGTCAGCCGTTATATGTTTTAAACAAAGTCTCAAGTCCTTAGCTGATTTCAAAATCATCTTTTCAGTCTCATCTTTAGTTTCTAAGTCCTTGAAGTATTTATTGTTTTGTTTAAATTCAATCTTATCTAATGTTTTTAAAATTCTATCGTTCATTTGATTCAAATGAAAAGTCTTTGTTTTGTCGTCATAGTCGGATTTTTGTCCATTGTTGAGAGTAAACAGTGTCACCCGAAGAGAATTGTCAATTGTTTCAAGGGAAATTGAAATTGTTTTGGTCTTGTCGTCAGTGAATTCCACGTCATAGAAGACATTTCCATTTGCCGTCTTTTTGTTCAGTCTGAATTGAAACTCTGTCAACAAGAACGAAAATGCTTTTGTAGCATAGTCTATATAAACTTCTTCCTCAATCATTTGGTCAATTGCTATTTGACTTTATCCTTGTAGGTTGTGGTTCTTTGAGTGTTGTAGTTCTCAAAATTATCGCGTCCATTATCTGCTTGGGCACTATTAAGTTAATAATTACAGCTTCTTTTATTTTGATCTGATTCTTTTTCGCCTGGTTAATTACTTCGTTAATAAACTCCTTCTCAATTGAGTCCCTCTTAAAATAAAAATCAGTTAACTGAATTTCTTCTCCAAAGGCAGAAGCAATTTTTTTAGTTTCAAGGAAAAGTTTCTCTTTCTGCATAGTATCTAGTGGAGATCTCGCTTTAGTTATATATTGGATTTCATAACCGATCATCAAGCCCCACTTGTCCATAAACATAAAAGAATGGTCTATCACATTTTTCTGAGCATCACATGACCCGATACCAGTAAGTAGGAGAAGAGTCAAAATTGTCAATGTTTTTTTTAGTTGTTCCATTTTCATTTCGGCTTGCGCACAACGCCCGAATATACGCAATTGCATATATATCGAGTGTGTCTGTAGTGGGTAAAAAACGCTTAATCCAACATAAAAAGCAAGAAAATGGCGTATATTTCAAAAGCGCAGTTTTAATCATCCCTTCTTTTTTCTATTATTTTAGTAGCAACAATATTGTCCAGGGGGCTTTTAATCTTATCTAAGCCGAAACGGGTCACTTGCGCGTATAATTCTGTGGTAACTGGCGATTCGTGCCCCAACAATACTTGGATGTAGCGGGTTGAGGTACCAGATTCCAATAAGTGGGTTGCGAAGGAATGGCGAAGCATATGGAGTCGCACACGTTTCTTCAATCCTGCTTTTTTTACGGCTGAACTCAATATACTTCGTAGACTACTTTCGGTATAGCGGTCTCCTTTTTGCCCCTCAAATAACCAAAACTTAGGCGCATACTCTTTCAAATAACGTGCAATAATGGGTGCCAACGTGCTGGCAAGTATGCTCTGCCTGTCTTTTCTGCCTTTTCCATTACGGATAAAAACAATATTACGGTCCAAATCAACATCACCAATGCGTAGGTTCAGTACTTCACTGCGCCTAAGCCCTGCTGAATAGGTAAGCATCAACAAACACTGGTGCTTTAGGTTATCCAACGCACTAAAGATGGCCATCACTTCTTCCTCGCTTAAAACTTCCGGCAACCTCCGCTCTTTCATGGGCCGTTCTATATAGTATACCTTCCGCGCCTGAAGCAATACTTTTTCATAAAAAAATTTGATTGCATTGATCGCCTGGTTCTGATGGCTCCTGCTTATTTTTTTCTGCTCAACCAAATACAATAGGTAGTTGCGAATTTCCAGCTCTTCAAGATCGGCAGGATGGGAATCATAATAGAAGAGCAAGAATTGTGTGAAATTCGAAAGATAGGTTTTGTGTGTATTGGGTGAATAGCCCCGCAGGTTTAGCTTTTGTTCCATCATGCGCAAAGCTTGCTTGTGCACAGGGTTCAATTCTTTTTTTGGAGGAGATTGTCCTTCAGGTAAGTGCACACCCGTTGGTTCGGGTTGGGTAGTTGTGTTTTCAAACCCCTGAAGTTCAACCGCGGCTTTTTGCTCCAATTGTTCACAAAGTTCAGCCAGGGAAATATTTTTCTGAAGCAAATACCAACACCGATGGGTGCTGCTATACTTTCGTGCAGGTAATTTTTTTACCACTTCTGCCAACTCAGGATCGTAAGGAAAGTAGATACCGAAACAAAGTTCATCACGATGAAATAACGGCTTAACGATAATTTTTTTCATTGTTGATCGTTTTATTCAAGGTCAACGATTCCGGAATATAGCAAATAAAAAACCCACATCATAAAGGAATCACCTAAGAAGTGGTATGGGCTGGCAGTTCTTCCACCGTCCACATAATTCCTCAACTGCTTATGAAATTCTTACGTGTGCCTGTATAAGGATTTATCTATTTTTCTACATTGCAAACCAAATAGACTTATTTAAATCCAAATGTTTTATTAAACCCCACTGACTTTGAAAAGGAGAGATTTTGTACAATTAGCAGGTTTGGGATTAGGCGCAACAGCAATGCCGCTTTCTCTTTTTGGAAACCCGATTTCTGCTGAAGCCCTGCTGGATGTTGGGCCCGATGCGGCCGCAAAAAAGAAGTTGGCGGACATCGCCCTGAATACCACTAAATCGAAAGGCGCCACGTACACCGATGTGCGGATAGGCCGCTATTTAAACCAGTTTGTTTTTACGCGCGAAACACGGGTCCAAGGTATTACAAACACGGAATCATACGGTGTTGGTATCCGCGTGATCAGTAATGGAACCTGGGGGTTTGCTGCCACCAATGATGTTACACCCGATGGCATCAAAAAAGCAGCGGAGCAAGCAGTAGCTATTGCAAATGCGAATTCAAAATTTCAAACCGAACCCGTAAAATTGGCACCAACCAAATCACTGGGCGAAGTTTCATGGAAAACACCGATCAAGAAAAATGCTTTTGAAGTTCCGGTGTCCGATAAAGTAGACTTGTTATTGGCTACAAATGCTGCCGCCATGAAAGGCGGTGCCAGCTTTGTGAACTCCGTGCTCTTTATGGTAAACGAACAAAAATATTTCGCCTCAAGCGAAGGTTCGTATATCGACCAGGATGTTCATCGCATCTGGCCAAACTTTGGTGTAACGGTTGTTGATCGTGCCGAAGGAAAATTCAAGGCGCGTCAGGCAATGAGTTCGCCAATGGGAATGGGCTATGAATATTTGGATGCACGTTCTTCTGATAAAATCCCCGGACCAGGCGGCCTCCAATTGTACACAAACTCGTATGATATAATTGAAGATGCCACACTGGCGGCAGAACAAGCCAAAGAAATGCTTTCCGCAAAATCTGTCGACCCGGGAAAGTATTCCATGGTGCTGGAGCCAAACCACCTTGGCCTTACCATTCATGAGTCCGTGGGCCACCCGCTTGAACTCGACCGCGTATTGGGATACGAAGCCAACTATGCAGGAACCAGTTTCGCTACGATGGACAAATGGAAATCCGGCAACTTTAATTATGGAAGCAAGATCGTCAATATTTTTGCCGATAAAACCCAGGAAGGTTCGCTTGGGGCAGTTGGGTATGATGATGAAGGTGTTCCGTGCAAGCGCTGGGACCTTATTAAAGATGGTGTGTTGGTAAATTACCAGGCTATTCGCGACCAGGTTCACATGCTGGACCAAAAGGAATCGCATGGATGCTGCTACTCACAAAGCTGGAGCGATGTACAATTCCAACGCATGCCAAATGTTTCGTTGGCCCCTGGCAAAGAGAAGTACTCTTCGGCTCAGATGATCAAAGATGTTGAGAAAGGGATTTATATCGCGGGCCGTGGATCGTATTCAATCGATCAACAACGCTACAACTTCCAGTTTGGCGGAACGGTTTTCTATGAAATTAAAAATGGTGTGATCGCAGGGATGCTGAATGATGTTGCTTATCAATCGAACACGCAGGAGTTTTGGAACAGCTGTACAAAAATCTGTGATGAGAGCGATTACAGGATGTTTGGATCTTTCTTCGATGGAAAAGGACAACCTTCTCAGGTAAGTGCGGTGTCGCATGGAAGCTCAACTTCACGGTTCGACAACATCAATGTCATCAACACAGGAAGGACCATTTGATTTTTTTAAAACGCTAAGAACAAACATATCATGGCAATACTTTCAAAAGAAGAAGCAAAAAAAATATTGGAAAAGGTAATAGGCCTTTCCAAAGCGGATGGATGCGAAGCGAATTTAAACGGTTCGAATGAAGGAAACATCCGGTACGCACGAAATTCGGTTTCCACAGCAGGACATAACAGCAATGTAAATCTTGCAGTGCAATCGAATTACGGAACTAAAGTAGGCACAGCAACAGTCAATGAGTTTGATGATGCATCGCTTGAAAAAGTGGTAAGAAGATCGGAAGAGCTGGCGAAGTTGGCACCCGAAAACCCGGAGTTTATGCCACCGTTGGGGCCACAAACATACGGTGAGTCGAAAACCTATTTTGATTCATACAAAAAACTAACGCCTGAATCACGCGCGGCAGCTGCGGCCAAAAGTATTGAACCTGCTGCGAAAAAGGATGTGACGGCTGCAGGCTTTATTGAAGACCGCCATAGTTTCGCATCGATGATGAACACTGCCGGGCTGTTTGCTTACAATGAATCAACCAACATAGACTTCACCGTAACCATGCGCACCGATGATGGCACCGGTTCAGGTTGGGTTACCCGTGATTACAATGATGTAGGTAAACTGGATACTGCTGAAGCGTCCAACATTGCATTGAACAAAGCGATTATGTCGCGCGAAGCAAAAGCTATTGAGCCGGGAAAATACACCGTGATTCTGGAGCCATCCGCAGCTTCTGATTTATTGGGCAACATGCTGTCTAGCCTGAATGCACGAACTGCCGATGAAGGAAGGAGCTTTATGTCGAAGAAAGGTGGTGGTACAAAAATAGGGGAGAAGATTGTGGATGAACGTGTCAACATTTATACCGATCCGTTTAACCTTGAAGTTCCTGCATCACCGTGGACTGGTGACGGACAGGCACGGAAGAAAATGGACATCATTCGCAATGGTGAAGTAAAGAATTTGTTTTACGATCGGTATTGGGCGTCACAAAAAAATGTAGAGCCCGTTCCGTTTCCGGGAAATATTATCATGGAAGGTGGTACAGCTTCGGTTGAGGATTTGATAAAGAGCACAGCCAAAGGTGTTTTGGTTACACGCTTCTGGTACATCCGTTCCGTTGATCCGCAAACATTACTGTACACAGGACTTACCCGTGACGGTACTTTTTATATTGAGAACGGAAAGATCAAACACCCGATCAAAAATTTCCGCTTCAATGAAAGCCCGATTATCATGTTGAACAACCTGGAAACACTGGGCAAACCAACCCGCGTGAATGGAAGGTTGATCCCGGCCATGAAGATTCGCGACTTTACGTTTACAAGTTTATCAGACGCGGTTTAATTTACGGATTTGTTGATTTGTAAATTGGACGATTTGCAAAAGCATAATACCCGTATGTTTTGAGTGGAGTTTTAAAATGTAAAAATCCGTTAGTCTACTGAGTATTTTTGGTAGTCTAACGGTTTTTTTAATTGACAATCAACCGATTTGCAAATTCCCTAGTTTACCAATTAGCAAATTAATTATGTTTCGTTTTTTCTTTACACGCCTTCAATATGAATCCGGTGATTGGGATGTGGATCAGCGCATGCCTTCCAATGTGCTGAACTCCCTGGTCGAGTACACAACACTACCGGTCGATACACAGGAAAATGTAATCCCCCTTTCGGGGAACGAAATTTTTCGCGCACCCTTTTGTTATCTCAGTGGACATAAGTTGGTGGAGTTCAGCAAACAGGAGCGCGTGAATTTTGAAAAATATGTTCGCAATGGTGGCTTTGTTTTCGTGGATGATTGCAACCACGACATTGATGGGCTTTTTGCGAAATCTTTTGAAGCGCAGATGGAAATGATTTTTCCGGGGGAGTTAAAAAAAATCCCCAACAACCATCCGCTCTATTCAAGTTTTTTCACGTTTGATGGGCCGCCCACCACCACCCAGGAACTGAATGGTTGGGGCGATGACATCGTACATGATTATTTAAAAGCCATTCAAATCAACAACCGTATTGCAGTATTGTACAGCAACAAAGATTATGGTTGCGAATGGGATTATGACTTTAGGAACAAACGATTTTATAAAATTGACAACACCCGGTTTAGTGTCAACATTGTGATGTATGCACTAACAGCCTAACAAGAATTTATGGAGCAGGATTTAAAGCAAGTTGAGCAAGAAGCAAAAGCACTAATCGGTAAGCTTACTGATTTGCGAAGTGAAATAAAAAAAGTAATTGTCGGGCAGGAGAAAGCGATTGATCAATTGTTGATTACTTTTTTGGCGGGCGGCCATGCATTATTGGAAGGCGTGCCCGGCCTGGCCAAAACATTGATGATCCGCTCAATGGCCGATGCAATTGATTTGTCGTTCAAACGCATTCAGTTTACGCCCGACTTAATGCCTTCGGATATTATCGGGACAGAAGTGCTGGAAGAAGACCATTCCACAGGGAAAAGGTTTTTTAAATTCAACAAGGGGCCAATTTTCTCGAATATTATTTTGGCAGATGAGATCAACCGTACTTCTCCAAAAACCCAATCGGCTTTGCTCGAAGCGATGCAGGAGTTTGAAGTAACGTATGCCGGAACAACCTATATACTGGAAAAACCTTTCTTTATTCTGGCAACACAAAACCCGATTGAACAAGCAGGTACATTTCCGTTACCGGAAGCGCAACTGGATCGTTTTCTTTTGTATATAAAAATCGATTACCCAACTGCTGAAGAGGAAGAATCAATTTTGATGAACACAACAGGAAGCAAGAAGAATAGAATTCAAAACGTAATTGACGGTAAAGAAATTGTGCAGGCACAAGCACTGGTGCGCGAAATACATATCAGCAGCGAATTGATTCGGTATGTTAGTGAAATTGTTCGCGCAACACGCCCGAACACCACCACGGTGAAATTTGTAAAAGACTGGGTGCGGTGGGGTGCAGGTCCGCGTGCCGGCCAGGCGATGATCCTTGCTGCGAAAGCGCGGGCACTTTTGAATGGCAGGTTTGCAGTAGTGTTGGAAGATTTGAATGAAGTGGCGCATGCTGTGTTGGGCCATCGTATCTTGATGAATTTCCGCGCAGAAGCAGATGGTATCGCACCAAGCCGCGTTACAGAAGAATTAATGAAAGAGATAAAACCAACGGTTAAAATCTAAACAGGTGGATCCAAAACTCCAGGATTTATTAAAACCGGAAGTCCTTCATACGGTGGATGGACTGGAGTTGGTGGCGCGCATTATTGTGGAAGGGTACATGTCGGGAAGCAACAGGAGCCAGTCGATAGGCGTGGGCCATGAGTTTAGCCAGTACAGGAATTACGAGCCCGGGGATGACCTGCGCCAACTGGATTGGAAAATGTATGCCCGTTCGGAACGCTATTACATTAAACAATCCGATATCGAAACAAATATCACCGTTAAGTTTATTTTGGATGCAAGCAATTCGATGGCGTATGAAGAAAACAAAATTTCAAAGCTTCAGATTGCGAAAGTAATGACGGCAGCGTTGGCCTATCTGGCAAGAAAGCAACGCGACACATTCGGGCTCTTTACGGTAAATGACCAATCCCTCGGAATTGTTCATCCGCGTTTTGAGCAACAACAATTTATGCGGTTCCTCAATGAACTTATCCATCTTAAAAGTCAGGGTATGTGGAAGGCCGGCAATAACATGGATGCGTTGATCAATCACCAGGGAAAGGAGATGATTATTTTTATAACCGATTTGTATGACCGTGATCAGGATATTTTGGAATTCATTTCTTCATTGAAGACCAAACGCAATGAGGTGATTGTTTTCCATCTGATGGGACGACATGAATATGAATTGGATGAAGATGGTTCGTTCACATTTGAAGAGTTGGAGACAGGGGAGCGGTTGAAAGTGAGTACCGCTGTGCAAAAGGACGCATATACTGCCCAGGTAAAAGATTGGATTGCAACATCAAGGGCGTGGATGTTGGAGAAGCAAATCAATTATCATTTGGTGTTTATGGATGAACCCATCGAGCAATTGCTCCAGCATTTTTTGAAGGGCCGTAAACTGTTAACGAAATGAACAGTTTTTTGCACCCGGTTTTTTTGTGGGGATTGGCGGGACTGTCGATACCGGTCGCCATTCATTTGCTTAGCAGAAAGGAAGGAAAAATTATTAAGGTGGGAAGCTTGCGCCATCTGCGCACTGCTGAATCCCCAACATTTAAAAGTATAAAGATCAACGAATTGTTGTTGTTGGCGGTGCGGTGTTTGTTGCTGGCATTAATGGTTTTGTTTATCAGCGGGTGGATGTTGCCAAATTGGTGGAAAGCAGAAAATGGGAAATGGGTGTTGGTCGATCCAATACTGGAAGTTGATGCATCCATGGAAAAGGTATTGGATAGTTTAATTGCAGATGGATATGAACTTCGATCATTGCAAAAGGGATTTCCAGAAATAGATGAAGGAAATAAAATATCCCAAGATGATTACTGGGCCTTGGTTTCTGATCTGGGGAAAATGCACGAAACTGAGATAATCGTTTTTAGTGGAAATCAGTTAAACAGATTTAATGGAAAGCGAACTTCACTTCCTTCAAATGTACGCTGGGCTTCATTGCCAATTCCGGAAAGTGGATTCTATACCGAAGCAATAAAATTGAATGCATGGGAAGTGCAGGTGCGAAATGCAAAGTCCAATTCGTTCGCTACTTTTTTCGAATCCGGAAAGAAACCTGTGTTGCCCGGTGACAAGTATTTTCATGGCGGGAAGGATTCTGTATTAATCGAAAACCCGGATACGATTGTTGTACGGGTATTTGCAGATGAAAAATATGAATACGATAAAAAAGTGATGATGGCTGTTTTGGAAGCGATCAATCGTGCAACCCTGGTTGAATTGGATATCTGTGAAGGAAAACCGGAAGCGCAGGATGATTGGGTGATAGGGTTTTCGGATGATGAACAACAGCCTGATTCCAATTTTATATTTTATGGAGCTGAAGATGTTGCCCCATTTTTTAAACAAGTGGGAAAATCAAAATGGCAGATTACACAGCGGCTCAATCAGGAAGTGGCTTCCAACAATCAATTGACTACTGCTTTGTTTGACCTGATCATTCCAAACAAAAATAAAGCGAGCCTAAAAACACTGGACAAGCGAAGTTTACCGGAAGCAATGTTGTGGTCGAAAGACGGACATTCAGCAGACATTCAACACGCAGGAGTATCTTCTAACCAAGAGGTAATATTCGTGTTGATATTGATTTTATTTTTGATCGAAAGGGCAATGGCTTTTGCGAAACGGTTATGACCGATCATGCAGCTATCATATTGATCAATAAGATCAGAACACGGTTTATCATGATGCGTGTTTTGGAAACGGTATTGTTTTCGGTTGGTTTCATGTTATTGGTATATGGTGTTTCTGTCTTTACAGGATTTCCTCAATCGATTAGAGTGGCCGGTAGCGTGGTTGCCGGTTTTTTGTTTTTTATTGCTGAACTATGGATAAAGGATTTGCTGCGAGTCGATAGGGAATCAATTGTACAATATGTAAGCCTTCACCATCCCGAACTTGAATTTAGCACCGACCTTTTACTTATTGATGATGCAAAACTGACCCGGCTTGAGCGCCTTCAAAAGGAGCGGACAAGAATCAAGTTTGAAAGGATAATAAAATCAATAAAAGTTCCGTATTCCTTTTTGCGGCCGGGATTAATAATGCTTGTTGGTGGATTGTCTGCAATTCTCTTGTCAGGAATTGACGCAACGAAAAATCCACAAGAAAGCAGAACAGCGGACGTGGTCAATACTATTCAGGATAAACTTCCACCTGCGCTCAAAGATTTTGAGGTTACAATTACTGCACCCGCCTACATGCAAGTAAAACGTGTATCGCAGCATGAACCCGGGCTGAATATCCGGGAAGGATCAGATGTCCTTTGGTCGTTTGATTTTTCTGATACGGTAAAGGCAGCTTATTTCATTTTTTCGGGCAGTGATTCTGTTTCACTAAAAAAGGCTGGCGGGTCCTACTCATTTTCAAAACGTTTTTTCGAAAGTGGATTTTATCAAATTGGTTGGAAGGATCAGGAAGATAATGTTTTCACTTCGGATTATTACCGGATTGAAGTTCAACAGGATGCTCCACCGGTTATTGAAATTACGAATCCACCGCAATTCCTGGAAGTGGAACTGGATAATGATCAGCGGATCAATGTCACTTCGTTGTTGAAAGATGACTGGGGAATCCGGGATGCACATATTATCGCCACCATCAGCAAAGGAAGTGGTGAAAGTGTAAAATTCAGGGAGGAAAAATTATTGTTCACAAAACCAAAAACATTCTCCGGAAAAAGTATAGAAGCCAGTCTTCAAATTGATTTAACAAAGATGGGAATGGAGCCGGGCGATGAACTATATTTTTACGTGGTGGCATTTGATAACAAACAACCCCATGCAAATCGTACGCGTACCGAAACCCATTTTATCGTAATGGCGGATACAGTAAGAATTGAATGGGCAATGGATGATGGACTCGGTGTTGATCTGATGCCTGAATATTTCAGAAGTCAGCGGCAAATCATTATGGATACCGAGAAATTGCTGCGTGAAAAGAAAGCGGTCACGAAACAGGAGTTCAATTCGCGCAGCAATGAGCTTGGGTACGACCAAAAATTATTGCGTTTGAAATATGGTGAATTTTTGGGGGAGGAATTTGAATCCGGCATTGCACACGAATCCGAACATCATGAAAGTGCAGATGATCACGATCATGAGCATGATGATCCGTTGGCTGCGTACAGTCATAAGCATGATGTGGAAGAAGAACATCAGGAAGTTGTGTTGCCAGATAAGAAGGAAGGACAGAAGGAAAACCCACTGGCGGCATTTATGCATAATCACGATGATAGTGAGACGGCCACTTTTTTTGAACAATCGATTCGCGCGAAGTTAAAAGCAGCGTTGGCAGTGATGTGGGATGCAGAACTTTACTTGCGGTTATACGAACCAGACAAGTCGCTCCCATTTCAATACAAGGCACTGAAGTTGTTGAAAGAAATCAGTAATGCCTCCAGGATTTACGTACACAAGGTTGGCTTTGATCCGCCACCGGTAAAAGAAGAAAAACGGTTGACAGGTGAATTGAAAGATGTTTATTCAAAGACCATGAAATGGGATACAAGCAGGGAGCCCAAATTTCCATATACGCTTCAAGCCATTCGAAATGTTGAAACCATGTTGACGGAGAATAGAAATGAAGTGTTGGAAGAAGAGCGGTTTGTTTTTCAAAATTCAGGCAATGAAGTAGCAGCAGCACTTTTGGAAAATCCTACAGCACCACTGGAAACGCTTACCCTTCTCAAAAATCTTTCTGACGGGATGTTGCAACAGGATGGGTTTACAAAATCACTTACCATTTTACGAAAGAATTTAATTCAATTGTTGCCTTTCGAACCGGAATCGGTTCAGAAGAATCCGGGGGTAATCCATCCGCTGGAGGGAAGTTTTACAGAAGTTATGGAGAAGAATCAATGATGCGAACAATCCAATTTGATCCACTTTTTCCATTGTCTTTATTGCTGACCGGGGCTTTGTTCGTTCTCGTTTTTTTACTCGTGCTGCAATGGAAGCGGAAGAGCAGATATGTATTTTTAAATGGTGTGTTGCAATTCATACTTGTGGTGTCGTTGCTAGGACTTGCAGCGAGGCCTTTTATCGAGAAGGATGTAACCCGTGAATCAATCATTTTGCTAACGGATAGATATGATAAGGAGATCGTGGACAGTTTGGTAAAGGCGTTGGTTTCCCCGCAACTTTTTCATCAGGAGCCGGTAAAAGCTTTTAAGAAATCTTCGCAGTTGGAACCCTTTGAACCGTTAGCGGGAATGGATTTGTATGTGGTTGGAGAGGGGATACCCCATTACAATTTAGAACAGCTTGGTTCCAATACCTTTCAATTTTTTCCGGCAAAGAATGCAACTGGAATTCAGTCGATCCTGCCTGATAAACACTTCACCGTAAACCGTTTTGGTAAAATTGAAGGAACGGTTGCCATCGAAAATAAGGGCGTCACGATTGTATTGAAAGGCCCGGAAGGTGCACTTGATTCGATTGTCTATCAAGAACACGGATTGCAATCTTTTCATTTTAAATTCCGCCCCAGCGTGACCGGGCATTTTGTGTATGAGCTGGAACAAAGGGATAGCACGGGAAATTTGATCTTATCAGAACCTGTACCGGTTTCTGTTTTCCCCGAACGGAAATTGAACATCTTATTGCTCCAGGATTTTCCTTTCGTTGAATTGCGTTTTTTAAAAAACTATTTAGGTGAAAAGGGTCATCACCTTGCGATCCGCTACGGAATTTCAAAAAATATTGACCGGTCTGAATTTGTGAATCGGAATTCCGAATCGTTGGATCGGATTACAAGCGCGATGCTTGAGCAGTTTGACCTCGTAATTATGGGGGCAAGTGTATTTGATAATTTAGCACAGTCAACACAGCGCGTTTTGGAGCAATCCAGTAAAGATGGGTTGGGGTTGCTGTTATTGATGGAAGGTGAACCTTCGAAAAAAATAAAAGAGCTTTTGCCCATTACTTTTGTCAAAGCGGATCAGGATACCATTCAGCTTACACTGGAAGGTGCAAGCACGTTGGCTTTTCCGATCGCTTCCGTTCGTGTTCCGAATGAAGATCAGCTTGTTCCTGTTTTATCCGGAAAAAATAATATCGTGGAAGGATTTGTTTCAAGGGCAAATGGCAAAGTGGGATTTCAATTATTGACTGAAACCTATCCACTTCTGTTGTCAGGAAAGGAGAGTGAATTTGCCCAGGTTTGGATTCCTTTGTTAGAGAAAATTGCGAGGACAACGGAAATGAGCAGTCAACTAAAAATCAAAACCCCGTTTCCGTGGTATAGAGATGAACCGATTGAAGTGCAAGTTATTTCGCGGGCGGCTAATCCAATGTTGTTATTTGAAGGGGAAGCAATTCCTTTGATTGAGGATCCGCGTATTGATGGTATTTGGACTACAACCATTTGGCCAACACATCAAGGGTGGAATTCACTTTCCATAAAGGACGATTCAACTGTTTTGAATTTTTATGTACCGAAAGAAGGAGAGTGGGCATCCCTTCGGAGTGCCAACCAGATAGCTGCCAATAAATTTTATAGTGAGCATCCGGCTGAAAACAGGGAGCATAAAAAGAAGGAAGGTAAAATCCCTCCCTTGTTCTTTTTTATGGTTTTTCTTTTCGCTTCGGGCGTTTTGTGGTTGCTGCCGAAGGTGTAGGGTATAAAATCCATAGTAATTGTGAAAATGCAACTATATTTTAGTTACATTTCTTGTGCATGGGTAAATTTGAAAAAAACCTTGGCACATGAACCTCACCCAAAACCTGTAATGAAGCTTTACGCAGTAAATATTATTATTGAACATTTGAAGGAGGAGGGTTTTATATGAAAAATGTATTGGAATACAAAGGTTACACCGGGTCTGTAGAGTTTAGTGCTGAGGATAAAGTTTTTTTCGGTAAAATTGTTGGTATACGCGATGTCATAACTTTCGAAGGGTCTTCTGTAAAAGAATTGACGAGCGCTTTCCACCAAGCAGTTAATGACTATTTTAAGACATGTGAGGATGAAGGCAAAAATCCTGATAAGGAATTCAAGGGAAGTTTTAATGTTCGCGTGAAGCCCCAAATTCATCGTCTCGCCTCAATGAAATCTGCTGCTTTGAAAATATCATTAAACCACTTTGTGGAGAAAGCATTGGAAAAGGAAGTAAAGAAAAATTAGGGATACTACTTTCTAAATCCTGTCCTCTTCCTTTGGTTTGTGGACCACAACCAAATTGAAAATTTATTCAATGAGGTAATTGCCATAATAGACTTGCCCACCAGTCGGTCCTGTCATTGACCTCTTTTATGTTCCTCTATTTCGTTAAGCTCTTCTGTGATAACTTTAAGGACCTTGTCTATGCTGGTTGCCTCATTCTCGACTTTTTCAAAAAACCATGGGTAGTCCGGGTCGGTGTCCAGCTTGGAAACTTGTATCAACCCCAAAAGCCTTGCAACAGGCCCCCGGACTTCATGCGCGTTTAAGTAAGCATACTTAAGAAGTTTTTTATTGTGCCTTAGTAGCTCAATCTCTAAATTCTCCTTTTCCGTAATGTCAATATGTGTACCGAGCGTAATGTTGGTCAGCGTACCGTCAGGGTTTTTCAAAGTTTGCCCCCGCGACCATATCCATAGCCATGTACCATCTTTATGTTTCAGCCGGAAATAATTCTGGTAGATTCCAGGGGAGCCATTGGTAAGATAGTCTTTAAATTTTTTTGTCGCTGTTTCTTTGTCGTCAGGGTGTAAAAGATTTGCCCACACATTGTTTTTACTCAGTTCCCCATTGCTCAAAAAAACATCTTCGTTGTACCCCAACATCTCAAAATATTCAGGGCTGCACCATTGGTACTCGCTGTCCGAATGGTATTCCCATGCCCCGGTGGTTGATGCGGCTATAATAGATTTATACCTTTCCCTGCTTTGTCTAAAATCAATGTCAAAAGTATCCTGTGTTTTTTTGCTATATAAAACAACCCAAACTGCCAGTCCACAAGAAAACAAACCCGTTGCCGTGAAAATCCCTAAAATGATTGGATAGGATTTGTGGTCAACCAAAAGATAAGAAACCGATATTGTTGAAAAAGAGGAAATGATTGCCGCTATCCCTATAAATGCTAAAACCCTTAATTTCTTTCTTGAGAATTTAAGTTGCTCCATTCACATGAACTTTTTATTTCACTTTTGGGCAACTGTGGCGGAGGATATTAAAATTTCTCTTATCAAATTTTAATATCCCCGGTCGTTGCAGCCAACAATCAGTTAAACACCATCACTAGTGTTTAGCCTTTAATCATTTTTTATTTACAAATCCTCAAAGTCAAAATGCGTCTCCAAAAAACTGGTGTTGAATTTACCTGAGCGGAACACTTCATTGTCCATTAACCGGATATGAAAGGGGATCGTTGTTTTCACTCCTTCAATTACAAACTCTTGCAGCGCACGTTTCATTCTGGTAATTACTTCCTCACGTGATTGCCCGCTGACAATAAGCTTTGCAATCATCGAATCATAATTGGGCGGAATGGTATAGCCCGCATACACATGGCTATCAATGCGCACCCCGTGGCCACCGGGCAAATGCAGGTTGGTGATTTTTCCCGGTGAAGGACGGAAACCATTCGCAGGATCTTCTGCATTGATACGGCATTCCATTGCATACATTTTCGGAAAGTAGTTGGTACCGGATACCGGTACACCTGCCGCTACTTTTATTTGCTCTTTGATCAGATCGTAATCGGTCACTTCTTCAGTGATCGGATGCTCCACCTGGATACGGGTGTTCATCTCCATGAAATAAAAATCACCGTGTTTGTCAACCAGGAACTCAATTGTTCCGGCCCCTTCATATTTTATTGCTTGCGCTCCTTTAATGGCAGCAGCCCCCATTTTTTCACGCAACTCCTGGCTTACAACAGGCGAAGGGGTTTCCTCCACTAACTTCTGATGCCTGCGTTGTACGGAGCAATCGCGTTCAGATAAGTGACAGACTTTTCCATATTGGTCACCAACAATTTGGATTTCAATGTGGCGCGGTTCTTCAATAAATTTCTCAAGATACAAACCGTCATTTCCGAAGGATCCACCGGCTTCGCGTTTCGCATCATCCCATGCTTTTTGAAACTCGGATTCTTCTTTGATGATGCGCATTCCTTTTCCACCGCCACCCGCTGTTGCTTTCACAATTACCGGATAGCCCATTTTCCTGGAAAGCTTTTTTCCTTGCTCAACCGACTCCAACAAACCATCAGAACCGGGGATAGTAGGGACACCTGCTTTTTTCATGGTATCTTTTGCAGTTGCCTTATCACCCATCTTGTTGATCATATCAGGGGTTGGGCCAATGAATTTTATTCCGTATTCGTGGCAAACGGAAGAGAACTCGGCATTCTCCGAAAGGAAACCATATCCCGGATGGATGGCATCGGCATTCGTGATTTCGGCAGCGGAGATTAACCTGGGAATATTGAGGTATGAATCTTTACTGGCAGGTTCACCAATACAAACCGCTTCGTCAGCAAACCGTACGTGCAAACTTTCACGATCAGCTGTTGAATAAACCGCTACGGTTTTGATTCCCATTTCCCTACACGTGCGAATGATACGGAGCGCTATCTCTCCACGATTCGCTATCAGAATTTTCTTAAACACAGAATTTGAATTTAGGTTAAACAAAAAACCTCCACCAATTGTGGAGGTCGTTTTCTGTTATAAATTTCTTAATTGGGTTCTACCAGGAACAACACCTGATCGTATTCAACAGGGTTTGCGTTGTCGACCATTACTTTTACAATGGTTCCTGAAACTTCCGATTCTATTTCATTGAATAGTTTCATAGCTTCAATAATGCAAAGGGTTTGTCCTTTGGAGATTGAATCACCAACGGAAACAAATGGAGGCGAATCCGGGTTGGCGGTGCGATAGAATGTCCCGATCATCGGGGATTTAATTTCGATCAGGTTTCCTGTGGCTGGAGCTTCAGCTTTCGGGGCTTGTGGGGTAGCAGGGGTTGTCGGCTGAGCTGTAGGAGTGGTTGCCACGGGTGCTGCTGGTTGAGCGATTACCGGTGTGCTGGATTTGTAAACTTTTTGATCGGGCTCGCGCTTTACTTTTAGTTTTAAGTCTTTGGTTTCAATATCAACTTCATTGAGGCCTGTTTGCGAAATAAAATCAATCAAGTCTCTGATTTCAGTGGTTTTCATGCTCATAGAATTAGTTGTCTTTATTGGTGTTTTCGGACTTGCCTTCTTAGCAGGAGCGACTTTTTTCGTTGGTTTTTTTTTGCTCATGATTGTTTATTTCACGCGTTCAACATATTCCCCTGTGCGGGTATCAATTTTAATTGTATCACCTGTGTTCACAAAAAGTGGAACACGGATTTCCGTACCATTGTCCAGGGTAGCAGGTTTAAGGGTACGTGTTGCAGTATCGCCTGCCAAACCTGGTTCGGTGTACGATACATCCATGACCACATATTGAGGGGCTTCAGCGGTAACCGCGCTTCCATTATCCTCGAAAGCAATCAATAACGTGACACCTTCTTTTATAAATTGCAAGGATTCACCCAACAACACTTTATCAACATATACCTGATCGAATGTTACGTTGTCCATGCACACAAGGCTATCGCCTTCTTCATAGAGGTATTGATATTCTTTGGTTTCAACACGAAGCAGGTCAACACTATCGCTGGGGCGGAAACGATTTTCCGCTAATTTCCCGGTACGGATGTTCCGCATCTTTACTTGATAAAAAGCACGCAAGTTTCCCGGGGTCCTGTGTTCCAGTTCTTCAATTCTTACTATTTCGCCATTGTAGCGAATGAAGTTCCCTCTACTTAAGTCAGATATCGAAGGCATATTCTAAAATTATGGGTTTAAGTTACAAATCAATAAAGTAATAACAAGGCTGTTAGTGTGTATCGTAGGCCCATTTTACATAAATGGAACCCCAGGTAAACCCGCCACCAAATGCTGCAAAAATAAGATTATCCCCTTTTTTAAGTTTTTTTTCAAAATCCCACAGCAAAAGTGGTATGGTGCCCGCTGTTGTATTTCCATAGCGCTCAATGTTCATCAGCACTTTGTCTTCTGTGATGTTCATTCTATTGGCGGTTGCATCCACAATGCGCTTGTTTGCCTGGTGCGGTACCAAAAAGGATATATCGTTACCGGTTAGGTTGTTGCGCTCCATTATTTTAACAGAGATATCGGCCATATTGGTAACGGCAAACTTAAAAACCATTGCCCCTTCCTGACTGGCATAATGGAGTTTTGCATCCACCGATTCGTGTGTTGCAGGGATCCGGCTTCCGCCACCTTTCATATTTAAATAAGCTGCGCCAGACCCATCACTTTTGTGCAGCGAATCCATGATCCCCACATTGTCGGTGGTAGGCTCAAGCAAAACTGCACCAGCGCCATCCCCAAAAAGGATACAGGTGGTGCGGTCTTCATAATTTAAGATACTTGACATTTTATCGCCACCCACGATGATCACTTTTTTGTACATGCCGGATTCAATGTATTGCGTACCCGTGGTGAGTGCATAGATAAATCCTGAGCAAGCTGCTCCCAAATCAAAGCTAAATGCATTGGTGGCACCAACTTCATCGGCAATAATATTGGCCGTTGCCGGGAAGGGCATGTCGGGTGTAACCGTTGCGCAGATAATCAGGTCAATATCTTTCGGATCTGTTTTTGTTTTGGCCAACAATTCCTTTACCGCGATAGCGCCCATATACGAAGTGCCTAAACCTTCGCCTTTTAAAATCCTTCTTTCTTTTATCCCCGTTCGGGAAACAATCCATTCGTCATTGGTTTCTACCATGGTTTCCAGTTCGTGATTTGTAAGAATGTAATCAGGAACGTAGCCACCGACTCCGGTAATTGCAGCTCTTGTTTTGGTCATAGGATATAAATTGGCTGTTGCATCGACAACAAGGTAAAAAAAATGCCCGATCAACGATCGGGCATACGGGTATTGTAAAATGTGTGGTTCAATTTGGTAGTACTTTTTGTTTCAAAAGAAACCTTCCAATGGAGGGTCCGTTCTGGAAACCAAGTATTAAGTCCTGAAAAATGCATTGAAGCAATTAAGCAAGAACTTCTTTCTCCATTACTACTTTTCCTTTGTAGTAAAGTTTCCCCTCTAACCAGAAAGCGCGGTGCGGGAGGTGGAATTCACCTGTGGTTGGGCAAACAGTAAGTTGCTTTGCTGTTGCTTTGTAGTGTGTTCTACCTTTATCCCTGCGGGTTTTCGAGGTTTTTCGTTTTGGATGAGCCATAACTTGTTATTGGTTTTTATTTAAATTCTTTAATTTTTCCCAGCGCGGATCAATTTCTTCTTCTTCTTTTTCCGAAGTATAGATCAATTCGTCTTCTTCACGCTCATTTTCCGCAAAACGAGGATGCAATTTTTTCATCGGAACAGCCAGGCCAATAAATTCAAAAATATATTGGCCGAGTTCTAACTGCGTGGTATCCCTGTCAATTTGAACAATGTCATCATCCAATTCCACATCGCCATCACCGTATTTGAATACAATTTTGCCTTCTGTTTCTATTGGGTAATCAAACTGGTCAAGGCTACGGTCACAGGTAAGCCGGGCAGTCCCCTTGATTTTAAAGTCAACTTCAATGAACGTTTCATGCTTGTCCAGGTCTAAATCGACCGTAAACGCGCCTTCTTCGATCAATTCTGTACCAAAATGACGAAAAAAAGCCTCGCCCACCTCAAACTGAAAATGATGGACTTTGTTGCTTAAACCGACAATATTGATGTTGAAATCCTTCAAAACCAACCCCTTTCGGGAATTAAAAATTAGTCGGCAAATTTATGAGAATTAATGAGAATGTCCAAGAAATAATCTTTTTCGGAAATATTCATCCGAATAAGCCGAGGAAGTCAGATGTACTCTGAGAGGGCAATTGTTTTAAATTCTTCGCGTGTTTTATCGTTGAAATGCTCGATAAAGTAATCGATCACACCTTTTTTGAACCCCAATTTTATGGCGATGTTCTTACAGAAAATCACTTCACTTTCAAACACATTTTGGTCTGCGAAGACCAATTCAATGCAAGACATCAGGTAATCAAATTTTTGGTTGACAGAAAGTGCCCCAAGGGTGTCAATTGGTTCCGGGTTTCGGATCAGCTCCGACACCATTTCTTCAGGAAAGTCACGTTCAGCAGCTATTTTGTAGATCATTTCGCGTTCGATCTTCGCAAAGTGTTTATCGGCTTCTGCAAGTTGTATAAGTATATTCAGTTGCTTCTTTGTGACAATATCCATCTCAATCAATACTTGAACTTCAAATTTAAGTATTTCTGGGAGATCATAGGCTATTGACGGTCAACTAACAAAAACAAGGAATAAACAGGAGTTATTTTTCTTTGGATTGCTCCTGGCGATGGGAAACAATGTCGCATGCCTTATAAATCGCGAGCCGCATAGAGGCCTCGTCAGCCTCATTTTTACCCGCAATTGGATATGCCGTGCCGTGGTCCGGGGAGGTTCGAACAACCGGGAGCCCGGCAGTAAAGTTGACCCCGTCCTCAAAGGCGATGGCCTTGAAAGGGATTAACCCCTGATCGTGGTACATGGCCAAAACCCCGTCAAATTTCAAGTAAGATTTTGTGCCAAAAAAACCATCGGCAGAGTAGGGGCCAAAAACAAGTTTGCCCTTGTTTTTCAAATCGATTACCACGGGGGCAATAATTTGGCCATCTTCTTTTCCGATCAAACCACTATCGCCTGCATGTGGGTTTAGCCCCAGCACGGCAATCCGTGGTTTTCCGATCAGGAAATCCTTTTTGAGTGACTGCTCCAATATTTTGATTTTTGATTCGATTTTTTCCCTGGTGATCAAATCGGCTACTTCACGAATGGAAACATGTTCGGTAACCAAAGACACTTTGAGGTTTTCAGAGACCATAAACATTAAGCTGTCGGCTGCTCCAAAGAATTGCGTGAGGTATTCGGTATGTCCTTTGAATGGAAAGTTGTCGCTATGGATGGACTGCTTGTCAATGGGGGCAGTTACCAATGCATCCAGATGACCTTCTTTTAAATCTTCACATGCTTGCTTAAGGGCAAGGAAAGATGCCCGGCCCGCTTCCTTTGAAGGCACCCCCGGCTTTATTTCTATAACCTCTTCCCAACAGTTCACTACATTGATGCTTTTCGAATGGAACTGTCCGGGGGTTTTTACCTGGCTGTAGGAAAAATCCTGGATGTCCAACATTTTTTTATAAAACGAAAGCACGCGTGTTGATCCATAGATGACCGGGGTCAGTTGGTCCAGTATGCGATTGTCTGTCAAAGACTTCATTACTACTTCCGGGCCGATACCATTTAAATCCCCTATGGTTATTCCAATTCTGGGCTTTTGTCTACTCATAATCTATCGCTTGAGATACGGACATAATATTAAATTAATTATAGTTGATAAACCAACGATATGATTTGTTCGGTATAGGAATTGAAATTGTACCTTGCCGTTTAAATGATAAGACCAAAAAAGAAATTAGGCCAACATTTTCTTATTGATCAGGAAATAGCAATACGGATTGTGGATGCGTTGCACCTTCATGGCAACGATTCCATTCTTGAAATCGGTCCCGGTACGGGTGTGCTTACACAGTACCTGATCAAAAAAGGTATTGAGGATTTTAAAGTAGTGGAACTTGATCGGGAGTCGGTGCCTTTTTTGAAGAAAAAATTCCCGGAGATGGCAGACGACATCATGGAAGATGATTTTTTAAAACTGGATGGCAACCAATTGTTCCCCAACAACTTTTCCATTATTGGCAATTTCCCTTATAATATTTCTTCCCAGATTTTTTTCCAGGTATTGGAATACCGCAACAAAGTGGACCAGGTGGTTTGCATGTTGCAAAAAGAAGTTGCCCAACGGATTGCTTCCCCCCCGGGAAGTAAAGTGTATGGGATTTTGAGTGTATTGCTTCAAGCATACTACGACATCGAATATTTGTTTGAAGTATTTCCTGAAGTATTCAACCCGCCACCAAAAGTAATGTCGGCAGTAATACGCTTGCAGCGGAATGACCGGAAAACATTGGGGTGCGATGAGAAACTATTCAAGCAAATTGTAAAGCAAGGTTTTAATACCAGGCGCAAGACTTTGCGCAATGCCTTGAAACCCCTTAACTTGCCGATCGAAATTACCAGTCTTCCCTTGTTGGACAAACGCGCGGAAAGACTTTCGGTGGAAGATTTCAAAGCATTGACCATTTTAATAGAAGAGAGCCGTGCAGCCATCCGTTGAATTCGATATGACCAAAGAATTCCTGGAACATTTTCAGGAAGCGGTGAAGCAGCGTAACAACCAATTCATTAGCGAAAGCCTTCACGGTATAAAACCGGCTGACATTGCCACGCTCTTGTATGAATTTAATGATGAAGAATCAAAATATGTCCTTGATCAATTGCCGATCGAACAACGCGCGGAAGTTATCAATGGCCTATATCCGGATGACCGTGAAAAATTCTTAAAGGTTTATCAGCCAGAAGAAATTGCTGAATTTTTGAACCACCTTGATTCCGATGATGCAGCAGATATCCTCAATGAACTTCCCTTGCGGCTCCGGGAAAACGTGCTGGTAGGGTTGGATATTGAATTGCGCTTGCAAGTTACCGAACTACTTCGCTACGATGAAGATGTAGCGGGTGGTTTGATGGCAAAAGAGTTGATCCGTGCGCGCAACAATTGGACGGTGGTGCAATGTATTGATGAGATCAGAAAACAAGCGGAGAATGTCTCGAAGTTTTACAATGTCTATGTAGTCGATGATTACGACAAGCTTCTCGGCCTGGTGGCCCTACAGGATTTGATTATTTCAGATGCCCGCACGATGGTTTCTGATATTTATGATGATGATGTTGTTTCCGTGGAAACCCACATGTCAGACCTGGAGGTAGCTGAAGTTATGCAGAAGTATGATTTGGAATCTGTTCCGGTAATCAATGGAGTGGGGCAACTGGTTGGCCGGATTACCATTGATGACGTAATCGATGTAATTACCGCGCAGGCAGAAGAAGACCGGCAGTTGATGTCGGGTATCAGTGAAGATGTTGAAGAAGATGATAGCGTGTGGCGTAATACGCGTGCACGTCTTCCCTGGTTGATTATAGGGATTGTTGGCGGGATCATCAGTGCAAAATTCATGGGCCTTTTTGAACAAGACTTGGCACGGATTACTGCGATTGCATTTTTTATTCCGCTGATTCAGGCAACAGGGGGAAATGTAGGCATTCAATCTTCTTCCCTGGTTGTGCAAAGTTTGGCCAACCCGGGTTTTGTTGAAGAAGGGTTGCTGAAAAGACTGAGCAAAGTTTTTTTAGTGGCGGTACTCAATGGATTCTTTCTCTCCTTGATTGTTTTTATTTCCAATATCTTGCTGGACGACAATACCAACCTTGCGATTGTTGTTTCCCTGGCATTGTTTAGTGTGGTTATTTTTGCATCCTTTATCGGAACCCTTACACCGTTGTTGCTCAATAAGATTGGTTTTAACCCAGCCCTTGCTTCGGGGCCGTTTATCACCACTACCAATGATTTGTTGGGCTTGGGGGTATACTTAACCACTGTCCATTTGTTGTTGTGAGCAGTTGTGCGAATGTATGGTTCGTGAAAAAAGTACGCGTATACAAATTGCTTTCATACGGAATGATTAAAGGATTCCTTGTTTTATCTTGTCCGTAACCGCTTTATTCTTAATTTAGGTTCGATTCGTGGTGATTTTAATGGATTGGGAACGAATGTAAGTTTTAACCATTCAATCGTGGTTCGCGCGTGTCGAACGAGTCACAGAAAAATGTAGCTTTGTACACGTAGGTTTTAGGCCTATGTTCATTTTGATTTTTCTACTGTGCTATGGCTGATTTTACAAAACAGGTAAAGAAAGTAAAGGAGGTTTTTAACGGAATAATTGAGAAGCCATTGTTGACTTCCACAATTGTTTTGGTACTGGTTACGATACTTGTATTGAGCTTGAGCCTAAAATATTACTTAAGTGATTTCGACAATTTCATCATTCAGGTATTGGCCGAGGCACACGGTATGATTTTCGATATTGCCATCATTGGTATTTTGATTTTTTGGTTGAATAAAAATGGTGAAACACGCCAACGCATTCGCACTTACAAAGATGAGATCGATGACTTTCGCTTATGGGAATCGGAAGAAGCGGCTTTTCGTACAGTGGGTAATATCAAACGGCTCAACCGTCACAAAATATTTGAAATCAATTTGGTAAACTGTTACCTCGCCAAAACCAACTTGAGCTATACAAACCTCTCCGGCTCGAATTTAAATTCCGGGAATGTTTCACAATCTTCTTTGATCGAATCAAACCTCGAAAATGCACGGCTCAACCAAACCAATTTTGAGAACTCGAATTTGAACCAGGCAAATTTGATGGGGGCGTATGCAAGCGGTGCAAATTTTAAGGATACTTTTTTGATAAAGGCACGGTTTGAGTCGGCTTTTCTGATCAAAGCCAATTTTAATAATGCCTATTTAATGGAAGCGAACCTTCAAAACAGCTACCTCATGGGTGCTGATTTCGAAAATGCAAGCTTGTACAAAGCAGATTTGCGGGGGGCAAAGGGATTAACGGTAGAGCAGCTTTCGAAGGTAAAAACGCTTTATTTAGCCAAATTTGACGATGAAATTTTAGAGCAAATAAAAACCAATTTGCCTGAGTTGGTTGACGCATAATTTTGAACAGCTAAAAGAATCCCTTAACTTTGATTATTCAACGGTCTCAACACTGAGGGCCGTTGTTTCGTTTTTAACCCCTACCAAACGGGGATTTTATTTTTTAAAGCAGAATGCTATGAGCAAGATATCGTATTACACCAAAGAGGGACTGGACAAATTAACAAAGGAACTAAGCGATCTTAAAACAAAAGGACGCTCTGATATTGCCAAACAGATTGCAGAGGCGCGTGATAAAGGTGACTTAAGCGAGAATGCCGAATATGATGCTGCGAAAGATGCACAAGGTCATTTGGAAGCAAAAATTGCACATCTTGAAAATTTGGTTGGCAACGCGCGGTTATTGGATGAATCCAACATTGACACTTCCCGTGTTTCCATACTTTCAAAAGTAACAATCAAGAATAAAAAGAATGGTGCTTCTGTTTCATACATGTTGGTTTCAGAAGAAGAAGCGGATTTAAAGCAAGGTAAAATTTCCACCGGTTCACCGATTGGAAGCGGCCTGCTTGGCAAAAAGGTTGGTGAAGTGGCAGCCATCAAAACCCCGGCCGGTCAAATGGAATTCGAAATCCTGAATATTTCACTTTAAAACCATGTCGTCTATTTTTAGTCGGATCATCAGGCGCGAAATCCCCGGTTACATTGTAGCGGAGGACGAGAATTACATTGCATTCCTCGACATCAATCCGTTGAAAGAAGGGCACACCCTTGTTGTTCCGAAAAAACAAGTGGATTACATTTTTGATTTGGACGATCAAACCCTTACCGGGCTTCATCTCTTTTCTAAAAAGGTGGCGCATGGAATTCAAAAAATTATTTCCT
Organism: uncultured Roseivirgaceae bacterium; assembly: GCA_964398945.1. Taxonomy (GTDB): domain Bacteria; phylum Bacteroidota; class Bacteroidia; order Cytophagales; family Cyclobacteriaceae; genus JBGTGG01. Next base: position 25,398 of record CAYNOT010000031.1, read on the forward strand.
GTAAGCGTATTGGTATAGCGGTTATCGGCCTGGAGGTTCCGCATGCGCACATTCATCTGGTTCCCTTGGATGAAATGGATGATATAAATTTTGCACAAAAAAAACTGATGCTTTCAGCCGAAGAGTTAAAAGCTATTGCAGACAAGGTTTCGCAGGCTATTGGTTCATGAATATCCTGCTGGCACGCGGGACCGTGAGTGGTTAAGCAAAATGATGATTGGCTTCGGTGCACTTAGGCAGATGAATGATACCCTTAAGCAGAACCGTGGGATGCTGGGGAAGAAGAAGTCTTTGCGTGAGTTGTACAAGGACGAGGTTAAAAATCGAATATCCACCCATGAGAATATTGATTTACCTGCGCTTAGATTGCGAGTCGTTGAGCGCCAAAAGCGCAACCTTATACAGGAAGCATTTGTAAAAGTAATTGTGGTGGTAGTTGTAGCCGGGTTAATTGTTGGTGGAGTTTGGATTGCACTTACGGTAGATTTTTCGGTAAAACTTGATCATCCAAATGTTAAGGGGAGAGATTTGTTTGGGCAAACCTTGAATATAATGCCGGATAGTATGGTTCATAAAATTGAATACTTTCCTCATGGCCCGAAAGCCGCTGAAGGGTATTTAAAAAATGGAATGAAGCATCAGAATTATGAAAGCTATTATTCAACCGGGGAGCAGTTTCGATCCGCATTGTATTATTACGATACGCTGATTGTGGATTATTATTTTTATAAATGGGGCGATACAATTAAGAACTTTCCAATAATTCCAGATACCATTATCAACCACATTACTTTAACGGTTCCTGAAAAATCAATTATTGTTGAATTTGATTTGTATGATGGGAAGACTGTCATGGGTACTTATAAAGAAAGCCGGATCAAGAAGTAGTCAGTATATGATTAGCGATTAGTGATTTCAGATTAGTGAGGGGTGTGTGATTGACCAGTTAAAAATTTAACTTTAAAACGGTCAACCTATTTCCAGGCATCGTCAAACATCTAATGTCTAGCGTCTAATATCTAGCGTCTAATACCTTTACCAAAGACTCTTCGCTTACGCTCTGAGTGACGCGCACTTCGTCATTCAGCG
>CAYNOT010000032.1:0-23008 GCA_964398945.1 uncultured Roseivirgaceae bacterium
AAAGGATTGCTGCAAAGACAAATAATGGTGAGCCATTAAGCAGGTATGCGACCCCTTATGGCGCAAGCATCCGTGCTTGCACCATAGGGGTGTCAGCCTTGCCGTTGTTGGAGTTCGCACGTCTTCGGCCTTTGTTGTGTCTTCTTGACCAACAAACAAGAGGGAGGCACTCATAACAACAATGTATCATATACCTCAGCTTTTCAATTGCCCAATAACAACAACTCATCAATCTTTTCTGAAACCTGCTCCACACTGATCCTATTCAAACAAGCAAAATCACCCCGATGGCACGTGGCTCCTCCATATACTGAACATGGGCGGCACGGAAGTTCTTCCCGCGAAATTTGTAAGATATTTTCCTCTGGATATCCATAAGGAGCAAAGCCCGTATGGGGATGTGTGCCTCCCCAAATGGATAACAGTTGAGTACCGGTTAAAGCAGCGAGGTGCATGTTCGAAGAGTCCACACAAACCATCAGGTCCACATAATCCATCAACGCAATTTCATAGCGCATCTTCATTTGCCCGGCCACAATGGTGCAATGGTTTGGAAATTTGTTTTTTATACTTTCAAAGTATGCCATTTCCTTTTCCCCACCTCCGAACAAAAAGAAATGCATCGCTTCTTTCGACAATAAATATTCAATTAGCAGCACATACCTTTCAGGAGGCCAGATTTTAGAAGCTTGCAATGCAAAAGGAGCAATGCCCACCCATTTCGTTTTCTTCTCCAGCTTGTTTTCCGTAAGCCATTCTTTTATAAACGAGGCAGCATCTTTTTCACCTGCCAAATAGGGGGGTGTACTTATCGGAAACACAAAACCAAGTTCTTCAAAAACTGCTTTATACCGGTCCACGGTGTGGGGCAATGCCTGTGCGATTTTATTTTTTTTTCTGGTGAATGCTTTTTTTTCCTGATCCCCATTTTTGAAAACCGCCACCTTGTTTCCGAAAAACTTAAAAGCATTTCTGAGAACGAGGGTAGACAAGCAGTCGTGTGCATCGACAATCACATCGTACTGGTCCTTTTGGAGAAGTTTGCGGAACAGATCACGCAAGCCGAACATTCCTTTGTATTTATAGTCCATGTCGGCCTCAAAGATTTTCACACCGTTGATCCCTTCAAAGAATGAAGCAAATTTTGGACGCGTTACCAGCGTCACTTCGATACCGGGATAGGCATCGGTCAATGATTTGAGGACAGGCACCAGCAAGATCACATCGCCCATGGCGGAAAAGCGGAGCACTAAAAGTTTTTTAGGGAGCACGTACTGTTTTTTTGGTTGGAACAACATCCGTTAATCAGGCGGATCTCCAATTATGTGGATTATGGTTTTATTAAGAATCAAAAATAGGGGTAAATGACTTTTAAATTGTCATAGTTACAAACCCTGAAATCTGTAAATTCGCTGTTTGTTGGAAACCAAAGCAGTGATATTGTCAGAACAGGAGCTCCTGGACGGCCTGAAAAGGCACGAGATAACTGCGTACGAGATGATTTTCAAATCCTATTATCAGCCACTTTGTAATTATGCCTATTCCTATCTGCAAGACCGGGACGAGGCTGAGGAAGTAGTCCAGTCTGCTTTTCTTTCGGTATGGGAGAAGAAAGATGCATTGGAGGTGCGGAGTTCACTGAAGGCTTATCTCTATGCGATGGTGCGCAATGCCAGTTTGAACATGATCAAGCATCAAAAGGTAAAGCAGCGCCATGCAGGTGAAGAACTTGCGTTGGGCAAGGATAGTGAAGAAACGGTTTCCAACATGATGGCCTCTTCAGAATTGGAAAAACGAATCGATGTAGCGCTTACGCATCTGCCGGAACAATGTAGACTGATTTTTAAGCTGAGCAGATTTGAAGAATTGAAATATTCAGAGATCGCAGATCAACTGAACCTCTCCATAAAGACGGTGGAAAACCAAATGGGAAAAGCGCTTCGCATCATGCGTGAACAGTTGAAAGATTATCTGCCGCTACTGATTGTTTTATTGAATGGATTTTTAAATTAAAGGATTGAATACTGCACCGCACCATATTGATGATTTATTGGCCAAGCACCTGGCAGGAGAGGCGAATGCTGTGGAGGTAGCCGAGGTGGAGGCATGGATTAACGAAAGTCCGGAGAACAAAACTTATTTCAACGATTTTAAAATTATTGCTGAGCAAGTTGCCAGGCTGAAAGACATTCAAACGTATGATGAAGATGCCGCCTGGAACAAACTAAAAGAGAAGCTGGATGGAAAAACAATTCCCTTGCATCGGGAGAGATCTTCACCCAGTGTTTTTCAAATAGCAGCAACAATTTCATTCTTCGTGGTAGCGGGTTTCTCAATATTCCTTTGGTTGGCAAGACCTGTTGACCGCGTGGAGTGGGTAGCGCAGGAATCGACTCAAGATCAGGATTTGCCCGATGGTAGTGCTGCTTTTTTGAACAAGGGAAGTTCACTCTCATATTCGTACAATAGGCTCAAGAAAGAACGTAAAGTAGTGTTGGCTGGTGAAGCGTATTTTGATGTGAAGCATGAAGCAGAAAAGCCTTTCATTATTGAAACCAATGATGTGATCATTGAAGACATTGGAACGACCTTTAATGTGAAGGCATATCCGGATAGTAGTACAGTAGTGGTATTTGTTGAAACCGGGGAAGTGGCTTTTTACACAAAAGAAAATCCGGGGTTAAACTTAACAGCAGGACAAACAGGAATTTATAACCGAACGACCAAAACATTTGCGAAATTTTTGGAGCAGGATACGAATCGACTTTCCTATAAGACAGGCATTTTCACCTTTCACGATGCCGATCTGGAATCTGTTGTGCAAAACCTGAACGATGTGTACGATAAAAAAATCCGGTTGAATAATGATGCTTTGAAAACCTGTCGCTTGCATGTCTCGTTTAGGAACGAATCGATTGAAAATATTGTGGAAATTATAGCGGAGACGTTAGGGCTCACGATCACCAATAGCGATAATGAAATTATTCTTGATGGAAAAGGTTGCGCAGAATAGTCGGAATGTATTTCTGATTATCATGCTCCATTCCGGAACACTGTTTGCCCAGTCCACACCACCGTTGGAAAGAATCATTTCGATCACGATTCGTGAAGAACGCCTGGATCATGCACTCAATAGAATCTCCCGTGAAGGGAATTTTGAATTCTCATACTCAACCACAGCCATTCCTGCCGATAAGGTGGTGAGTGGTGAGTTTGTAAAACGTTCCGTCCGGGAAATAGTAAATACGCTGGTGGGGGAAAGTGCAAAGATTAAAGTGAAGGGCAATTATATTATCCTTACCAAAAACACAATCCCAACGAAACCGGTCAACACGATCCAATTGAGTGGGTATGTGCTCAATGCGAATACCGGGCAAAAAATATCCGATGTGAGTGTCTACGAGAAAACCACACGAAGCTCAACGACCACTGATAATTTCGGGTACTTCTCCTTGAAAGTAAATGGTGATGAAGATCAAAGTCAGATAGCGGTAAGTAAAAAAGATTATAGGGACACGTTGTTAACGATGGCCAAAGGCACTTCCCAACTTTTGAATGTTGCGCTTGTTCCGATACCCCTACCTGAAGATACCGTTGCGCTGGAATTGTATGTAGATATTGATCCGGTTGTTTTAGAAGAGGAAGAGGTTGTCAGGGAAATGTCCATCGGGCAAGCCAATATTGAGAATATAAAAGACACATTGTATCGTGCCTATCAATTCTCGTTTCTTCCCTTCATCGGCACCAACCATAAATTGAGTGGTAATTTTGTCAACGATTATTCCGTCAATTTGGTGGGTGGTTATTCAATGGGTACACGGAGGCTGGAAGCAGGAACAGTTTTTAATATTGACCGTGGCGATGTAAAGGTTGCGCAGATTGCCGGGCTGGCAAACTTGGTGGGGGGTAAGGTCACGGGTTTTCAAGCGGCAGGGGGATTTAACTTAACGCGTAGAAAAGTGGAGGCATTTCAAATTGCCGGGACAATGAACATCAACGGAGACAGTGTTGATGGCGGACAGTTTGCCGGGCTGATGAATGTCAATCTAAAAGCTTCGCGTGGGATACAGGTTGCATCAATGGCGAATATCCAGGTGCAGGATTACGATGGGGTTCAATTGGCGGCATTGTTTAATGTCACAACAAAATCCATTAAAGGCGTGCAAGCCTCGGTGTTGTTTAACTATGCTAAACACGTGAAGGGTTCACAGATTGGGTTTATTAATATCGCGGACACGGTTGAAGGTGTTCCTATTGGGTTTGTCAATTTTGTAAAGAGTGGATATCACCAGATAGAAATTTTTGGTGATGAGATATTTTATCTGAACATGGCCTTTCGTACGGGGGTCCCACATTTCTATAACATCTTAACAGCCGGGATAAAACCGGATGATTTTGAGGATCCTTACTGGACGGTAGGATATGGAGTTGGTACTGCGCCACGGCTCGCGAATTGGCTGCATTTGAATTTTGATTTTACCGTGAACCAAGTGAGCAAAGGCGGGTTTACACCTGCTATTAATTTGTTGAATAAATTTTATGCAGGATTGGAATTTAAGCCAGCCAAAAAATTTGCGATTGGCTTGGGCGTAACGTTGAATGCTTACATTACCGATACAACGTATGATGGCTATGTGGATATTTTTTCTTCGTATAAGCCCACTATTGTTTATGATGAAACCGATTTGGAGAGTGGCTATAACACCAAAATGTGGTGGGGCGCAAAAGTGGGGTTAAGGTTTTTGTAGGATGTGAAATAAATGGACATAAGTTGTCAATAAATTTTATCAATTTGAATTCGAAATTCAATTTTAGTGTTAATTTTATAACTGTTAAACTGTTATGCTACTATGAAAACGCAAAGTAAGAGTAATCCAAATGTTCATGCTTCCAATTCAGGGAAGCTTTTTGTTAAGGACATTGAATTTTTTAAGAGCGTGAAAGTGCAGGAAACGCTTAAAAAATTGCTTGAATCCTCTATCTACAAACATTTAAAATCAGGAGCTACGCCACAGCTTTAGTAGATGCCTTTTAATTTACTTTTGTTCCCAATAGTTGGGGGATATTATTTCTTGGTTAGGAGTAATCTGTTCAGGTTCCTTCACCAAAGAATTGATCGCCAGAAATTGCTATTTAATTCAATAATTGCGGGTGTTTTTTTATTGATAGCTGCATTTTTCGTTTCAGCATCAGCTATTTATTTATTTCCTCAATTGAATGACGTTAAGGATTATTTTCCTGTAAAGGACAATTATTCTGGGACAACTGTATTGTCTTTTTTCCTTGGGATTTTTTTAGCGGAGATCGGAAACAAATTTATCGATCGAAAGAGATGCATAAGACGGGCTATAAAGGATATAGGAAATGAATTTGAATTACTATTGGATTCATGCGCTGATCAAGAGGAGCTAATCCAAATTACACTTAAAAATGATAAGTTTTATATTGGTTGGGTGAAGACACTTCCGCTGCCCCAACATTCCAGCTATATTGGAATTGCCCCAGCGTTTAGCGGCTATAGGGATAAAGAGACGAAACAATTAAACTTCACATCCCAGTACCTTGAGGTTTACTCAACCTATATTCGAAATGGTGAAGCTACAGATATTAGGACATTGACCAATCTTGTAATTAAAATGGATGAGGTTTTGTCAGCAAATAAATTTGATATAGACATGTATGAACGATTCCTTCATGTAAATGATGAAGAAAAACCACCCACCCAATAGGGTTAAAAAAGTAAAGATTAAGCCGTGTCACCTGCCATCGTTCGATAAGACAATTCACATTCCTTCGACACGAATGCACAAACGATCAACGGGGCACACCTTCGCAGGAAAATCTTTTTTGAATATTTCAATGAATAATTTTAATCTTCTCGCGCCTCGAGATGGTTCATGCATATTGAACTTTAACACGCGGTTTAGCTCCGGAGGAGCAAAATATTTGTAGTCCCGAGTGCAACTCGGGGTTAAAATGTAAGGGTTTTACCGTGTCGCCTGCCAACGTTCGATGAAATGATTTCAATTCATTCGACACGGGAGCACACATTAGCTAGCAGGAGCAACATGGCTTTGAATATTTTTCACAACCAGATAGGGGTTATTTTAAAAAGAGTTGTCATAGGGTTGTTAAAACAATCAACCCAAAAAATGACACATTTTAAAAACCTTCTCGTACTCTCACTTCAACTTTTGTTTGTTGCATCGTTATCTGCACAAAATTTCACGCAAAATATTCGCGGCACAATTGTCGACAAAGTTTCACAGACACCGCTTCCCGGTGCTAACGTAGCAATACTCAATACTGATCCTTTGGTGGGAAGCACTACGGATGTAGATGGAAATTTTCGTTTGCAGAACATCCCCATAGGAACCTACACCATACGCGTAAGTTTCACGGGCTACAAAGAATCCTTCATTCAAAACCTGCGTGTCAATTCCGGCAAAGAAGTCGTATTGTCGATTGCGCTGGAAGAAGACATCACACAGATGGAAGTGATTATCGTCCGTGCTTCCGATACTGAAAAAAACAAACCCATTAATGATATGGCCGTGGTGAGCGCGCGTACTTTTTCTGTTGAAGAAACACAAAAGTATGCAGCGGCCGTAAATGATCCGGCACGTATGGTTGCATCGTATGCAGGTGTGGTGCAAACCAATGATGGCAACAACAATATTTCCATTCGGGGCAATTCACCTTTTGGTTTGTTGTGGCGGATGGAAGGCGTTGATATCCCAAACCCAAATCATTTTGCAGGCGTTGCAAGCTCGGGCGGTGGAATTTCAATTTTAAGCTCTCAACTGTTGACCAATTCTGATTTTATAACGGGGGCTTTTCCGGCAGAATATGGAAATGCATTGTCCGGGGTTTTTGATTTGAATTTGCGAAAAGGAAACAATGAAAACAGGGAATACACTTTTCAGGCAGGCTTCCTGGGTGTAGACTTTGCAGCGGAGGGGCCTTTCTCTAAAAATTACAACGGCTCGTATTTGATCAACTATCGCTATTCTACCTTATCGGTATTGGATATGATTGGTGTACCGATCGGTGATGCGGTCACCAATTTTCAGGATTTATCTTTCAATTTTTATTTGCCCACAAAAAAAGCAGGAATGTTTTCTGTTTTTGGATTTGGTGGTTTAAGCGACCAGCAATCCGATGCCGTTCGTGATTCACTTGAGTGGACAAGCGAGTACGATAAAAGTGATTGGGTGTATCGTTCAAATCGCGGAGCTGCCGGAGTGAAGCATTCGATCACGTTAAACCCGAATACCTATCTTCAATCTGCTGTAGTTGCATCCACAACTGGCAATGGATATGAAGAAGAGAAACTTGATGATGACTATAATCCAATTCCACGATATTACCAGGACTATAAAATCGGAAAAATCTTGATTAGTTCGGTAATCAATAACAAGATCAATGCAAAGAGCCATTTGCGGTCGGGTGTATATTTCAATACTATCAATTACAATTTGAAAGAGCGCCATCGGGATGACGAAACCGATCAAATGGTTACGCACATCAATTCAAGTGGAAACGCACAAACCATTCAGTTTTTTTCGCAATTGAACTACCGCTTTACAGAAAAAATCACGATGAATGTGGGAGTGCATTATTTGCAGTTGTTGTATAACAATACCAACTCAATTGAGCCACGCGCTTCCATCCGTTACGAAGTCAGCGATATCCAGTCGTTTAGTGTTGGGTATGGACTGCATTCACAGATTCAACCCATAGGGGTTTATTTTGTGGAAGAACAATTGCCCGACAATTCCATTGTGCTTCCAAACAAGAACCTTGACTTGACAAAGGCGCACCACTTCGTGTTGGGATATGATCGTGCCCTTAATAAAAACTTAAGAATTAAAACGGAAGTATATTATCAGCATCTCTTTAATATTCCTATCAGTCCTGATCCGGAAAGTACACTGGCACTTATTAATGAGGAATATGGATATGTGACTGAACCATTGGTGAACGAAGGTATTGGCAGGAACTATGGCCTGGAATTAACGCTCGAACAATTTTTGCATCGTAATTTTTATTTTTTGTTGTCCTCTTCTGTATACGATTCAAAATACCGTGCAGCCGATCAGGTTTGGCGAAACACGCGGTATAACGGAAACTATGCTTTCAGCTTTACAAGCGGGAAAGAATTTTTGAAAATCAAGAAATCAAAGCAGCGCACCTTTGGTGTCAACATCAAAGCATTGTATGCCGGAAGTTTGCGTGATACTCCTATTGACTATGATGCATCAGTTGCGGAAGGCGAGACGGTATATATTGAGAAGGAAGCGTACTCCGAGCGTTTGCCGGATTATTTCCGAACAGACTTGCGCTTTAGCTGGAAGATCAACAAGAAAAAGACTACCAGCACCTTTGCCCTGGATATTCAAAATGTAACGAACAACAAAAATGTATTCGGGCAATTCTTTGATGCGGAAACCGGGAAAATTAAAACGGAATACCAAACCCCGTTGATCCCGGTATTTAGTTACAAGATTGAATTCTAGTTGATTTATTTACTGACAGCAATGATTTCCATTCTCCAATCATCGGTTAAATCTTTAGGCAGGTTTCGTACAATGGTATGGGTGCCAAGGCCAATCAGGCCAAGCCCAATTCCAATCTCAAGGGCCATGTACCCTCCGCCAGTAGATTCACCTTGAGTGCAACTAGAACAAGGATCATAACTAGCGTTTTGGATGGAGGAGATAATAACTCCTCCCCCCAAATAAATTCCGTAATAGCCCAAAAACGATTCCCTTTATTGTTCCTTCCGAAAGCATCAATATCGGATACGGGTACTTCTTCGTCACTGATCATCAATGTGGATTCAGTGATTGAATTTAAAATCCCAACTTTTTTTTCAGGGCTATCTTTCAGGGAATAGATAACCCTTTTGCCTTCTTTTAAAGTTATTGTTTTTTGGGTTTTGGTGTTGGTTAATTTTACTGCTTTCTGCGCGGTGGTTGTAAAAGCAATAAGCATGAGATTAAAAACTAAGGGATATTTCATAGCGGCTAATAATTCCCGAAAATATAGAACAAGAATCTGAATTCACAAAAAAAATTTGACGACTTAGTATTTCCCCTGTAGGTACTACTTAGTTCCGTAAATACATGGCGGTGTAGGCACTGCCTTTCTTACCAGAAACTCCGCACGCTAGAGCGACTTGTATAGCAGACATAACGTATTCAGATAGCTCCAGAGGAGCGGAATATTTTTAGCCCGGGTGCAACCCGGGGCTAAAATTTAAATTTTGATGGTGTCGACTGCCACTGTTCGATGGAATGAATTTTTTAATCGACACGGATTGCACGAACGACCTATAAGAACTGATGGGATTATGAAGAAAATCTAGATGAGTTCTAGAAGTGTCCCACTGAAAACTTTTTCAATAGGGTGCGGTGTATTAGGTAAAAAAACAAATTTCCCTTTTGGAAGAAATGAACTTATTTTTTCTGAATAGGTTTTGTCGGCCATGTCATCCAACTCACCAAGGCCAATAGTGACGGGGCATTTAATATCGGGGAGGTTGCCTTCATGAAGGAGGGGTTGATCACCCAGTCCTTTCATCATGGTGGCAGTTTTGTTTAGTAACTCTTTCCAGTCGTTGGGCGCGTGTCTTTTTTCAAGGATGCGCGCAAAAGCAGGAATTTTTTCTTCAATTTTTTCCGGGTTGACTTTCTTTACTTCATGCACAGCAGATTCGGGGTTCCAGTCAAATTTGGTTCCCAACGTGGTAATCTTTGAAATCTTCTCAGGATAATGAAGCGCATACCAGAGTGCAACGTACCCGCCCATGCTGTATCCAAAAATATGGAGGTTTGATAAGGCGTATTGATTGATAAACCGATTTACATCTTCCGCGAATGCTTCAATACCAAAACCATCTTTTGAAAAAGGAGTTCCGCCATGTCCGGGGAAGTTGAGTGTAAAAACTTCATGCCCTTGTTTTTCGAGTTCGTTTTTTAAAGGAAACAACTGGGCTTCTGCACCAAGTGCCCCGTGGAGAAGGAGAATGGGATTATTCATTATGATTTTTTTAATTTGCGATTGCTGATTAGTGATTTTCTTGACCTACAAATCACTAATCTCAAAACAGATTTTAAATGCCAGCCATCTGGTTTCTCACATCTTACGTCTTATATCGTTTGAGTTTATGCAGTAGCTGGCTTTTGAAAACGTATCTGTCCATCGTGACAAAACGTTGAACGAAGATAAAAACTTATAACTTACACATCACCTAGCTATTGCATAACCTTTTTGTTTGCAGTAGCAGAGCCCTTCTCCCCACTTCATTCGTAGTCGTGCGGTGGGGCATTTTTTATTGACAACTTTCTCCACCTACACTACACTGAGCACACACTTTGGCTGGCTTTGGTCCCGATAGCTATCGGGAGGGCGGGAAGCGCGGCCTGCCAAAGTGTGTTTGATTGAGTTGGTTCGTTATTTCTCCTTAACTTAAATCCATCCTGATTCTTTTACTGTCATCTCACTTTCCACATTACCCGTGTGCAGCGTTGCTTTCGGTTCAAAGAGAAGGTTAAATACAATTTCGCCATTTGTATGCGGTCTGTGTTCGACCCCCTTGGGGACGATTAGAATTTCTCCTTCCTTCACTTCCACGGTTCTACCATCCCGAAAGTCCATCAGGAGTGTCCCTTTAAACACCATGAAAAGCTCGTCTTCATTTTCATGACTATGCCAGATAAAGTCGTCTTTAAGCTTGCAAAGCTTTACGTATTGTCCGTTTAGTTCGCCAATAATATGAGGCGTCCATTGTTTTTCAAACAATGAAAACTTTTCCATAATGTTGATGGATTTGATTTCTTGCATATTGCTCTGATTTTTAGGTGGCTATCTTTCTGGTTTTTGGATGTTGCACAACAATGGATTGTTAAAGTCTTACTTGGTAACGGTATCCTGCTTAATACGATTCACGTGTTCAAACAAATCTGTTATAACGTATTGCATCGAGTCCGGGGTAACTTCCCGAAAATACTGAATTAAATCCAATGTAGTTGAATAGCGTTTTGGCTTTTGCGGATTATTGAAAGAATGCCAATCTCTCAGAAAATTATGTAATGCTTTGTTCACATTTTCTTCACCAATATGCTTCTGTAATTCATACATGTTAAGCGCTCCTTTGTTGTAATAAATATGACTTTCATTTTCAACCAATGCTAATGGTGGCTCCTCCTTTTTTGACTTTAAAACAGCTTTCTGATATTCTTCCAATTGGAGTTTTAAGAATTGCTGAACTTTTTCACCCGAGTATTTCTCTTTAAACACCATGATGGCAGAATATTGGGCCAGTGTTTCCAAAATCATATTTTGCCCCTGTACGTTTGCGGCTTCCAATTGTAGACCCCACCATTGGTGAGCTACTTCATGCGCAGTAATATAAAATGCCATGTCCACATCTTTTTCATCATCAATATCCATAACAAAACCAATAGCCTCTGAAAAAGGAATGATACCGGGCAGAGATTGAGCAAATGTCCGATACCTTGGAAACTCCACGATACGAAGCTGGTTGTATTGGTACGGACGGAAGTGAGTGCTGTAATAGTCCAACGACATTTTCATAGACTCCATCATACGCGTGAGGTTATATTCATGACCTTTCTGGTAATAAATCTCTAAATCAACAAGCTCCTTTGAAGTTTTACCTGACGGAATAGCGGTATCTCTCATTACCTCATAGTGACCTGATACAATGGGATAAAAGTGGATGATACGTTGATTGGTTTTGTAATGAAAATAATTGCGGTCGCCCTTATTCCATGTTGCCACTAAATCGCCAGAGGTGAGCGCTGTTTGTGGAGCTTCTGTACTGATTATTATTTCTAAGGTGACGCCATCTGAATCACTTCCGTTTCGTGCATTCACCAATTCTCTTACATCATCACGCTTGGCTTTTTGCAATCGGGGAGCCAGCTCAAAATCTTTTCGATCGTCCTCATCCTGCAATTCATATTTTTTCTGATAACCAAAACCAGGCAGCACCGCATTGTCAAAAAAAGTCCCGTTATACACCACATCTGTATCGGAATTGTCAGTTTCAAAACCCTTCGGTTGTAAGGTTTGTTTGAAGTTCATTTTCATAGTATCACCCGGGGCTAACGGTTGATCCAATTCGTAAATGGTATAGTGATATTTTTCATAGGTATTGTTAGCAGTCGCACTGCGATCAAATACCACATCTGTTAACTCCACTTTTGATGCTATCAGTTTTTGTACATGGATTTCACGAATGGGTACTTGCGATGTATTATTGGTGACGACATAGTAGCCTCTTACTTCGTATGCTCTTTGTGATGGGTAGAGATCAACTTTTAAATTGACATCTATAATTTTCGGTTGAAGAATATATTCAAATTGTTTCAGGGTCTTTTCGTACTCAACTCTGAAATCAGTTTGCTCACGCTTAGTCCAGAATTCATTTAACACATTGGTATTATAAAAAATATAACCTCCTATGCCGATGAAGAGACATAAGCATATTAAACTGAAAGTGCCCAAAGATTCTCCGATGTGGTTTAGTCCGCTCGTCCATCGTTTTCTCAATTCCGTTTCGTTGCCCTTTGTCATCAGGATACTGGCGAGAATCAAAAGCAGTACACCCAATAGCACCCAATAGATTTTCACCCAGAGATAAGCGGTCAGGAAGTGTCCATAACCATTCATATCTGAGTATGTAGCCAACGCATGCCCGCCAAAGTTGAGTAACGCGTGCTCCAAACCAAATGTGCTGATGGCTACATTTATGATGGCGAACGCGATAGTGGCGAGCATTCCCATAAACTTGCTTCCGGTAAGTGCCTGAAAGAACATGGCCGCAAATGTGTACAAGGCCAGGAATGGAAATAACTTTAAAAAGAATCCAAAGAAATAGACGTCCAATTCGTAGCGGTAGTAGCCGTTCAATGTTTGAAACAGAACACCGGCAGCAATGAGTGAAAGCATGACAATGGCATAGATGAGTAGTAATGCAAGGAACCTGCTGCTCACATTAATAAAATTGCTAAAGGGCGAGGCATCATGAATGAGGTCAAGCTTTACATCTCTCTCCTTCCACATAATTTCACCTGAATAAAAAACCAAAATGATCATGAAGAAGTAAACAGACATCTCTTGTAATTCTTCAATAATGAGATATGTGGTAGGATAACTATCTACTCCATGAGAGGTGCCTAAGCTCACCGAGTTGACAAGAATAATAATGAAGCAACACAGAATAATCGCCCAGAAGGAAATAAGCTTCAGAATAGACACACTATGAAACCAGGCATTGAGAAATAGTTGAGCAAACTGAGCCTTAATATGATAGACAGGTTTAACTGTGGGTACGCTTTTAGTAAACGTATCTGGTAAGGTTTTAACTTTTTGCTTCTGCTTCTTATTGAAAGCCTTTTCATTGATAACGATCAATTGAAACCTGACATAGCCAATCGTCAGAACCGAAATGCCCAACCCTATCCAGAAGAGTTTGTTAAGCAGTATAATACCCGACACAGGAATAAGCAGTGAGTTTCTATCCGTTACTGTCCAGTCTTTACTTGCTTTAGTCAATGTGGTAAGCGAAAAGGGATCCAGTAACGCCTGAAAGATTTCATTCGTAATGCCTTTAGTGATCATGAACAAAACAAAAATGACCACACCCTGAGTGTACACAACCATCAGATTTTTGCTGAGCGCACCAGTTGTAAAAAACACAGAAGCACCAAAAAATAACGTAGGTAAAACCACCCAAAGAAAAGGCTGTAGATAATTAATAAATTGAAAGGGCAAAAATTCGCTTGGATCATTCCAGGGCAAAAATTCTCCGATCATCATTCCCCAGAGCACACCACTGAAAATAAAGAGTAATACCACAAAAGATCCTAAGAAACGGCCTGATAAGTAATTCTTCTTGGAGATAGGGTTTACATAAATAAGTGAAGTAATGTCGTACTGAAAATCGCGCAGTACAGGAACACCCATAATCATAGACGCAATAATCATAGACAATCCCGTAATGGCTCCCATTGTTTTTGCAATTACAAGTGGAGAATTCTTCTTCACTAATCCTAAATCAATTCCCTCAAAAATGAATTCAACACCAACTACTGAGAACAAGAACAGAAGCAGAAAGAAGAAATATGTTTCAGGTCGCTTCAATCGGTATTTAATTTCGAATATAAAAAATTCGTATAGCATGATGTGTTGAGATTAGGCGTTAAAAATTTGAGACATGTAAACATCTTCCAGGTTGGCGTCAATAAGTTTGAACGATGCGCCCGGATGAGTATCACTGACCACATGAACAAGTTGTTTTCCTAAATACAATCGGTCACTGATTACCTGATACTCTTTTTTGTATTGGTTCAATTCATTTTTGTGTATTGTCTTCTCATACAACCGACCCTGAAGGCTTTCCATGATTTGGGTAGGGTTCCCCTGAATAATCACTTTCCCTTTGTTAATGATGGCCATCCTGGGGCATAATTCTTTCACATCGTCAACAATATGTGTGGAGAGAATTACGATGGTTTGCTCACCCACTTCACTCAACAGATTATAAAAGCGGTTGCGCTCAACAGGATCTAATCCTGCTGTTGGCTCATCTACAATCAACAACTTAGGGTTGTTCAACAATGCCTGAGCAATGCCAAAGCGTTGCTTCATTCCTCCGGAGAACGTACCCAGTTTTTGCTTTCGTACTTCGTACAGATTTACCTTATGAAGAAGAGCATGTACAATTTCTTTGCGCTCTTTTCTATTTATAATTCCTTTCAACACCGCCAGATGATTCAATAGCATCTCAGAAGATAATGCTGGATACACACCAAATTGCTGTGGCAGGTAACCCAATACTTTTCGCAATTCATTCGGTTGTTTTAAAATATTGAGGCTTCCTAATTGAATGCTTCCGGAGTCGGCTTCTTGCAGGGTGGCTATTGTGCGCATAAGCGTTGACTTACCTGCTCCATTAGGTCCCAGCAGGCCAAACATACCTTTGGGTATTTGTAATGAGATATTTTGGAGGGCTTTCACTCCGTTGCTGTAGGTTTTAGAAAGGTCAGTGATGATTAGCTTGTCCATGATTAATTTAATTTTGACCCAATACTATGGTGGAGAAAAGAATTGAAAAAAGAACTGGGACGGATGGGTATAAAGTAGGTGCAGATTGCTTGTAGTACGATAGAAAAGTAGGTGGCCCCTATAAACCGGGCATTCGTCACACTCACAGATACATCTGCAACAACTAATAGATACAGCTTAATTTTTGGGTAATTTTGCAGGATGACTTTCTTTCAAAAACCTTTTAATAAGCAACGTCTTCAAAGGCTGGTGGCATACTTTTTCATCGTGACAACCATTTTGATTATGGTTTTTAATGATGCTTTTGGAGATGAGGACGGGTTTGTAGTTTTTAGTCTGCTGTTTTTTACTGCTATGGCCATCTGGTTGATTCGATGGTTAATCATCCAGATCAAGTACATTTTAAAGCTTAAAAAGGAAAAGAAGCAGGCCGAGTTAATGCATTTAAAAAGTCAGGTAAATCCACATTTTTTTTTCAACACGTTGAATAACCTGTATGGATTGGTAGAGCAGGACACAGCTAAAGCACAACAGTTAATTCTCAAATTATCCGACATGATGCGTTACAGTATCTATGAAGGACAAAATGATTGGGTGGCATTAGCTGATGAAATCACGTATCTTGAAAACTACATGGATTTACACCGAATGCGATACCATAAGGAGATTGCAATCCGTTTTGAAGTAGAAGCAGAAGATAGGAGTATTAAAATTATGCCACTGCTATTTATTATTATGGTGGAAAATGCCTTTAAGCATGGAGTAGAAAAACTAAGAAAAGATGCCTTCGTTCACATTCGCTTAAAGGCTACAAAGCAACAGGTTGATTTTGAAGTTGAAAACAACTTTGATGTTGAACAGACGGGTGGCAACGAAGGTATTGGTCTTAATAACCTTAGACAACGATTAGCATTGGTTTATTTGAACAGGCATGAACTTGAAATATCCTCAAACCATAACGACATTTATAAGATTCGGTTAAGACTTACTTTATGAATACTAAATACATAATCGTAGATGACGAATCAGTCGCACACGACATCATCAGGAAGTATTGCTCGCTGTTGCCCAACATGCAACTGATGCAGGACTGCTACGA
Organism: uncultured Roseivirgaceae bacterium; assembly: GCA_964398945.1. Classification (GTDB taxonomy): domain Bacteria; phylum Bacteroidota; class Bacteroidia; order Cytophagales; family Cyclobacteriaceae; genus JBGTGG01. Next base: position 16,199 of record CAYNOT010000032.1, read on the forward strand.
TGCCATTGAAGCGATTGACTATCTTCATAACAATACCGTTGATCTGATCTTTCTCGATCTGAACATGCCTAAGCTGCACGGGTTTGAGTTTCTAAAAACACTGCCCAATCAGCCCAAGGTAATCGTTACCACGGCCTACAAAGAGCACGCATTGGAAGGGTATGAATTGAACATCGTTGATTATTTATTGAAGCCCTTTTCATTTGAGCGTTTTTTAAAGGCTATCAATAAAGTGCGTACAGATACTTCCAAAACGCCATCCATCATACAAAATGAAGGTAATAATGCAAAGCCGGGAAGCATTTTTCTGCGTTCAACGAACAAGTACATACAAGTTGCGCTGGATGATATTTTGTTCGTAGAGGCTTCGGGCAACTATATTAAAATTGTGCTGAAAGAAGAGATCATCACCCTGCGCGGAACGTTGTCTTCACTAAAGGAACACATTCCAACGGACGGTTTGATCCAGGTACATCGATCGTTTATGGTGGCACAAAAGCACATCAAACGCATAGAGGGAAACCAGATATTTCTTGATAATCACACGGTGCCCATCGGGAAATTATTTAAGCCACAGCTAGATCGTATTTTAAAGTAGCTGCATCCGGATTCTGATTAGCCATTTAGATAGCTCAATTCGCAAATGATCGTGAGCACACTCTTTTTAAAAATGCGAAGGGTCGGTTGTTTTATTTTTTAATCTGTCCCAAGTTTAATTTTACCAAAGTCCAAGTTGTCTGCGAAGGCGTTCACTTGTTAGAAAATTGTCAGCCGTTTTTTGTGGAACACAAATTTGTCCGGGCCTATTGCTACCAACTAGTGTCTAACGTCTAGTATCTAACGTCTGATCACACCAACTCCGCAATCACCGTTCTCCCACCTTTGGTAACATCACCGGGCTTCACCACAATTTTTGTGTCCAATGGAAGGTATAAATCCACCCGTGATCCGAACTTGATAAAACCAAACTCCTGGCCTTGCTCTAATTTTTGTCCTTCGGAAATGTACCACTTGATCCTTCTTGCCAAAGCACCCGCTACTTGCCGGAACAGGATCTCTACACCATTTGGTGTTTTTACTACCACTGTGGTACGTTCATTTTCGGTACTTGATTTCGGATGCCATGCTACTAAATATTTTCCGGGATGGTATTTGAAATAACTGATCGTGCCACCTGCGGGCATCCTGTTCACATGTACATTTACAGGCGACATAAAAATTGAAACCTGCTTTCTTCTTTCTTTTAAATATTCGGTCTCCTCCGTTTCTTCAATCACTACAACTTTTCCATCGGCAGGTGCCAGTATTTGTTTTTCATTTTCTGCAACCTTGAAAATCGGGTTGCGGAAAAATTGAAGTACGATCAGGTAAAGGATGATGCTTGCTGCAATTACAAGGTTTTGCAGCGCGAGGTTGTCGGGAAAGTATTTGGCAACCCCCCAGTTGATCCCAAAAAAGACGATCAACAATACAAATAACAGTGTCCTTCCTTCTTTATGTATAGTCATAATGATATTTTAAAAAAAATGCGGTAGACCAAAAGCCTACCGCAAAAATACTTTATTCAATTGATTTTAGTAACGGATAGTATCAAAACTAACTTCGTGTCAGTTAATAACCACCGCGATACTTATAGGTTTTCGCAACTTTATCGATGGCTACCATGTAGGCACCAATCCGCAACGAAACATTATAATTCTGTTGTGTTTTGAAAACATTGTTGAACGCATCTTTCATGATCCTGTCTGACCTGCGGTTTACACGCTCAGCAGTCCATTTATATCCCAAACGGTTTTGTACCCATTCGAAATACGAAACGGTAACACCACCTGCGTTGGCCAAAATATCCGGCACTACCATAATCCCTTTTTCATGGATGATGCCATCCGCTTTCGAGGAAGTCGGTCCGTTGGCACCTTCCACAATTAATTTTGCCTGGATCTTCGGTGCATTCTGGCTGGTGATCACATCTTCTGTTGCAGCCGGAACTAGAACATCTACATTCAACGTCAATAGATCATCCCCATGCATTTTTTCAGCTTCAGTAAAGCCTTCAAGCGTTCCTTTGTTGGCGTCACGATATGCGAGCGCTTTTTCGATGTCAATGCCATTGTCATTATAATAAGCACCGGAAATATCACTGATTGCTTTTATGGTGAGCCCACGTTCGTGCAATAGTTGTGCAGCCCACGAACCAACGTTTCCAAATCCTTGCACGGCACAGGAAGCCTTGTACGGGTTGATCTTTAATTTTTCCATGGCGGCCATAGCCGAAACCATCACCCCACGGCCGGTAGCTTCGGTGCGTCCCAGTGATCCACCCAATACAATAGGTTTTCCGGTCACAACGGCATTGACAGTCATGCCTTGCTTGCGTGAATATTCGTCCATCAACCAGGCCATTTCACGTGGTCCCGTGCCCATATCGGGCGCAGGAATATCTTTGTCGCTACCAAACACATCGGCCATGGCAAGTGTGTAGGCACGCACCAACCTTTCAATTTCACCAGCCGACATGTGCCGGGGGTTGCACGTAACACCACCTTTTGCCCCGCCATACGGAATATCCACGACCGCACATTTCCAGGTCATCCAGGCAGCAAGTGCTTTTACTTCGTCCAGATTCACATGTGGATCGAAGCGGATACCCCCCTTTGAAGGCCCTAAAATATTGGAGTGGATAACGCGGTAGCCTTCAAACACATGAATGCTGCCATCGTCCATCGTAACCGGCAGCGAGACAATTACTTGCCGTGCGGGCACTTTCAATACGTTGTAGATTTCTTCATCGATGCCCAGGATTTGGGAAGCCACATGGAATCGTGACATCATCGCCTCAAACGGATTCTCCTTGTCTTTTAAAGGGGCCGGTTCAATATAACTCATAGTCTTGTTTTAAAAAGTCCAACTATATGACGGGCTATCCGGCCAGGGGCACCGATACAGTCCGAAAACGGTTGCAAAGATATGGAATGTTCGATTGTTGTATTGGTTTTTTATAAAAAAAGCAAGGAATGTATAACAGGCATAGATATACTTGCGGTACCTGTTACGATTTATTTTCGGATAATCCATCATAAAGCTTTAATCCTTTTTCCAGTCGCACCATCATTTTTACAATCCGGTTGGCTTTTGTCCCTTCTTTTTTTGCATCGTAAATCCAATCCAAATATGCTTTTTGTTCGCTATCGGTAAAGGATAAAAACGTTTGGTAAAGTTTAGGGGGTTCATTTTCAAAGCACCCCAAAATTTCTTCCGGTATTTCCATCGGGGAATCGTCAAGGTAGAGGACTACACTCACATAATCACCTGCTTCTTTTTTGATTGCTTTACGGATGGCTGCTTTCACGGGAAGGAAAAGTTTGCCGTTTCCCATCGGCATCAGGTTATATTGTTTTAGGGCAAAACCATCGACCGAACCTTTTACCCTCATCCATCCAAATGGATTGCTTTTGTCCTGCTTGATTTTCGGGATTTCGGCATAGGTCCAACCACCTTTTCCGGGAAATTTTTTTAGTAAAGATTCCGCATTTACGATGGGCTTATTATTCATCCCAATATAAATTCAGTTGTGGTCTTTTTCATTTATTTCGTTAACCCCGGTTTGTTTCAGCTTCAAATTTCAGCTAATCCACCAACGCCTGGTAAATCAACGCGCGTAATTTATTGTGGTCATCAAGTCCGCCATCGGGGATCAATTGAGTGAAATACACTACCACCAATTCTTCTTTCGGATCAACCCAATAGCTTGAGTGGTATGCACCACCCCAACCATATTCACCAATGGATCCCAATGAACCTTTTGCCCCCAAGTCTTCTATCACCGAAAACCCAAGTCCAAACCCGGTGCCACCTACCCACGGAAACATTCCATCTTTTAAATGATCAACTGTCATGAGTTCAACGGTCTTGCGTGAAATAATGCGTTTGCCATTATACGTTCCGTTGTTCAACAGCATTTGAAGGAACGTTGCGTAGTCAGTGGCGGTGCTCAGAAAACCCGCGCCACCTGAAAAACTTTTTCGCGGACCATCCACATACATGCCTTGGCCCACCATGCCTGCTTCGGGTGCTTTTTTCAAGCCATTGTTTTCGGGCGAGTACACAACCGCCAATCTTTCTTTTTTATTTTTTGGAAGATAGAAATGTGTATCGTTCATGCCGAGCGGATCAAGGATGCGGTTTTTAAGAAAGACATCCAATGTTTCACCGGAAACCACTTCGATCAATGCGCCCAGGATATCGGTGCTGTACCCATATTCAAATTTTTCCCCTGGCTGCGCTTCGAAGGGCAAGGCTGCCATTCGTTTTACAGTGGCCAGGATTGGTTCATCACGGTCTGCAAAATACCAACCCTGGATTTTTGCTTGTTCCCACTTATCGCTGGCGATTCCCCATCCATAACCAACACCGGCTGTATGTGTAAGCAAATCACGAATGGTAATCTGTCGGTTTGCTTTCACGACTTCATATCCACCACCATCTTTGGGCACGGCCACAGTGGTTTCTTTAAACTCCGGAATATATTTCCCGACAGGATCGGAAATGACGAGCTTGCCTTCTTCCTGTAAGACCATAACGCCCACACTCACAATCGCTTTTGTTTGCGAAGCAATGCGAAAGATGGAGTTGTCTTTCATCGGTACATTGTTTTCGATATCACTTTTGCCAAACGATTTGAAGTACGCCACCTGACCACGTCTGGCCACCAGCACCACCGCACCCGCTAGTTTTTGATTGTCGACATACCCCTGAAAAGTTTTAGTCAAATATTCCAACCGTGCGGAGGACATGCCTGTTTTTTCGGGCGAGGTTTTTACAAGCCCCTGTGCGGGGAGGTTGGGGTGTAAAAGAAATGCAAGGAAAAACAATAATGAGTAGATCAGCCTGGTCTTCATGATGGGTTGTAAAGTTTTATTGAATTCTACTGTAATATAGCGTGATGGGATGTGCAAGGCAAATTTCGGATCGGTGAAGGAAAGAATCAATTCACTACGCTCGAGAAATATTCGGGTAGGAATTTATTGCGTAAATTTTTTATAGAGTACATAACACAGCCCACCCGTCAGAATGGTGGCGATTATATCCCACGGATCTACTGGTTTTCCCAATAAGGGGTGTGCTATTTCATAAACCACCACACTAATGGTAATCGTTTTAATCAGAAACAAATGTTGCATTCTTCCCTGGCCAAAGATGCCGATCAAAACAAAAATCGTGGCAACCGTACCTAATGAGTTTCCGATCGTATCGGCAATATGAAAATCATTGATGTTGTTTTTGTAAATGTAGGGCCTGTAGATAGGCCGCGCTATAAATTCGTAGATAAGGATGGCGGTAAATCCAATCGCAAAGTTGATGATTCGTTCACGGGTCAACTTCCAGTTCGTAATTCCGTGTTGGATGTCTTTGAGGTTCATTTCAATATCAAAGTAAAGATAAACGATAGAAGCCTGTTTTTGATTTTTATATTTTCAGATTAGATACCATGTTAATAGGATGAAATATTTTTCATAGATTATTTCAATGCAAACATAATGGGAAATCCTGTTTTCGCTCGCACAGTGCGACCACTTTGCCGGGCAGGTATCCAGTTGGGCATTAGTTTGACTACCCGGATGGCTTCTTTGTCGATGGAGGGATAAAGACTTTTTTCAATTTTTATGCTTTCGGGTTTGATACTTCCATCCCTTTCTACCACAAAACTAACCACAACCCTTCCTTCAACTTCAGCTTTTCTTGCATCTTTGGGATACTTGATTTTGCTGCCGATAAATTCATACAACGTATTTATCCCACCCGGAAATTCCGGCCCTTTTTCAGCAACGAGTATGATATCTTTCGTGGATGTTGAATCGGTAGACTCTTGGGCAAAGAGGTTTGAGGTGGTGAATAAGATTGCAAGGAGGAGGATTGGTTTCATGAATAAGAGCTTAGATGCAAAATTTAATTTAACCAATCAAAACAGTTTCATTTGAGATTCTATTTTTGGATAGAAAACGCCAATAATTACAAATGGATTTTTGGCTCTTCGCATGTGCCACTCTTTTGTTGTCCCAAGAAATAAATAGATATCTTTTTTTAAAAGAAATTCTGATTCATATTTTTCCCGCACTTTTTCTAATGCAGCAATTTCATTTCCTTCTGTTCCTCTGAGGCAGTTCCAATACAGAGCGCCAATTTCCCAATCTTCAATCATTAAACGGCTTTCTTTCCCGGCATCATCTCTAAAACGATAAAAGAATTTGTATGGAAGTTTTGGGATCAGGGATTCAGGCGTTTTCTCTGTTGCAAATAGATCGCCTTGCTTTCGTAGCTCAACCCATTCGTCTTTCCATTCCCTTGTATCCTCCTCAATTTCAAAACCAATAATCTCTGATGGTTTGAAAGTTGCCAATGACCGATTGGTCGGTGCATTTGAATCTTTAATTAAAAGGCTAAGGCTTGTATAAATATTGTGAAGGCATATTTCCTTCCTCTTTAGCCAATTCCCGTCTGTGTTCAATCGCTCATGTACAATTATATCTCGAAAGTCATAATTCTGTGGTGAATAACTTTCAGGACGGAAGTCATCCGTTCTTTTATTTAGTTCAAGTTCTATCCACGCATATTTTACATTATTGACTTTTCCGGATCCTTTCAAATCAATCAAGAAACTTAATGGAATTGGATAAATTCTAATCCATTCCCCGTTTTCCAGAAACCCTGCCGTACAAACCAATTCATCGTAACTTCTTGATGGCAACGGGTAGGTTGTTACAGCGTAAGCCTCCGGTGAAGTACATATTTTAATTCTTTCATAGGCTCCGT
>CAYNOT010000033.1:0-21919 GCA_964398945.1 uncultured Roseivirgaceae bacterium
AAACCGGATAAGTGAATTGATACCTGGCAAGATGTAGTTTATCGGACGGTTACAACAAACATGCGAAAGGATGATAGGATTACCGGAAGGAATGATTTAAGCAATCAATCCAAGCCACTTGAGGCCATCATCGAGTGGGGTTTTTCCAAAGAGTTGACCGGGCAGCTTGCCAGAAAGACAGGGTTTATTCAACGGTCAAGAAAAATTTCAGCCGTTCATTTCGTCAACAGTTTAATGTTTTTGTATGGCAACCAACTCAACACAAGTTTGCCTGATATTGCTGCCGATCTGCACCAGCAATTTTCTGTCGGGAAACAAGCGGTTTTGAGTACATGCCTGGTTTATTTTAACCAAAAATTTAAAAAAGTATGTATTATTTAAATAATAAGGCTTTGAATTTACCCTTACTACAACGATTTCGTAACTTTTTATTATAATTTGGTTCATTTCTAACCAATTTATCGGAAAATTTGGAAAACATAATTAACCAATAAACCCAAATTTCCATGAAGAAAATCTACACCAAACCCGTTAAGAAATTATCCCTCCTCCTGGGTATTTTATTGCTCCTTTTCAATGCATCAACTGTTAAGTCACAGAGCACTGATGATGAAGACGATGGTTTTTCGTTTACAGTAGCATTGGTCTCCGACCAGTTTTTCGGATTTGCGCCTTCATTTTCAGGATCCTATTCGATAAACCCTACCCTTGATTTTACTTTTTATGGCATTTTGTGGTCTGGTGGAACGGCCGCTGCCTGGGGAAACTGGACGGAATTCGGTGTGGGCGTCAATTTGAATGTGGCGGATGGATTCAGCATTAACCCCAACCTGGGAATAACAGGGGGCAACCTTTTGTCAAGCGGGACGCAAGGCCCATCTGTATTTGGTGATGGTATTGTTCCTAATTTTATTGTTTCCTTAGACAAACCAAAAGTAGAGGGAGAGATCTATTTCGGTTATTATGCGCCATTAAGAGATATGACAGACAAGGTTGATCCTTTGTCTAATCCTACTACGTTGGCCTATGTTCACTACTGGGCAAACCTGGGGTACAAAGCAAGCTCTAAATTTTCATTGGGCCTTCATTTTGAACACTTAGTCAACACAGGGGGGTCTGAGGTAACTTCATCAACCGATGTTTTTCAGTGGATCGGCCCGTACATACAGTTTTCATCTCCCAAAAACGGCATTTTCGCGCGTTTATCAGCAGGCGGGGATTTGGTAGATGGGAATGATTCTTTCTTCAAGGTGAACGCGGGGTTCACCTTCTAAACGCTGTTGTGAACGCTATACCCTGGTTCGTGAAGTGCGAACCAGGGTATACTTTTTTTTTCTAAAGCTGCGGTTGCCCCTGATCGGTAAAGTCCCCACGAAGCACCCTGAAACCGCTTGCGGGCTTCTGCCGCATAAACACTGCCCGGAAACTTGTTGAGAAACCCGCAGTAAAGTCCCATGGCCTTATCCTTATTGGCAAGTTGTCGTTCATATATTTCACCTTGCAAATAATAGGCATCGTCTGCTTTCCTGTGCCTACAGCCGTTCCGCCCAACGCCAGTTCACAAATCATTTCCAATGCATTATTGATTGCCCTGATGCTGTTATCCATCTGTTGCGCAATGTTCATTCAGGTAACATGTGACGGAACAGCAATTGATTGTATATTTAATCCATGAGTTACATAAGTTTTCGTGAGACATTAACAAAACAAAACAAGGAAAAGAATAAAATATCAACCATTGCTCCTGTCAGTAAAAGATGAACAGCCTAACGCCAAATATCCGTACAGAACAATGCAATATCCATCCTGCATTACGTTCGCTGATACGGCACATCGTTATTATAGAAGCTGATTTCGGCAATATTCCTGTTAGCATAGAGGGTAATTTTATGCCCTCGCCCGACCAGGCAATGTTCATCAATCTTAATACCCGGCTTAAATCCAAAAAATCAGGCGAGAACAATTTCAATACCGTTACGTCCTGTACGTTGATAGGAGCACAAATTACTCCCTTCAAACTATTGGTAGAAGAAAGCCATAAAACCGTATCAATTATTTTTCAGCCCGGAGGGCTAAACCGGTTTTTGAATATTCCGATGACCGAAATATTTGACAATGGTTACAGTGCCAGAGAAGTTGTAGGCAGGGAGATAGAAGAACTTTTAGACAAATCTCACGACACTATTTCTTTAAACGAATTGGATAGTATTGTACAGTCGTATTTTCTCAGAAAACTATCCCAGGTAAAAGAACCGTTACCCATTGATTTTGCCCTGCAACACCTGTTGGCAAACCACAATACGAATATGGACAAGATTGCTGGAATGGCTTGTATGAGTATTCGTAATTTTGAGCGAAAATGCAAAGAACGATTAGGTATGCCTGCCAAGATGTATGCACGAATAGCCAGGTTTCATAAGGCATATAAAATTCTCGAAAGCAGACCAACAATATCCTGGGCAGATTTAACCTATGAAGCAGGATATTACGACCAAACGCACTTTATCAAGGATTTTAAGGAGTTTTCTAAACTCACACCTACCCTTGTTTACAAAGAATTATCGGGACAACATATGCAGTTTCAGCCTGACTGGGACAAAATTTGACTTTGTCGTTTTTTTACTATCCCCATTTTCTTTTCAGGAATATTTTTGCAGTAACAAAGATGACGAAACATGAAAAAGTTAGTTCTCTATGCATCTGTTGCATTTTCAAGTGGATTGTTTTTTACCAATATTTACAATTCTATAGTCAATGCAGCCAACTGGGAAAGCAATGTCCCTAATTCCATAACAGCCACCAAAGATTTTTTTGTAGTTGCCAATCCTGGTACTTTTTTTCAACTGATAGACCCTACAAACCTGATTTTGATTGTGCTGGCATTAATTTTATTTTGGAAAAAATCAACTTCAATTCGGTTGTATCTGGGGATAGCTTTACTTTGCTATATATCCTCTATGATTTTAACCTTTACCTATTTTTATCCCAGAAATGAGATTATGTTTCTTTCAGAACAGCTTCCCGATACGGAAACGCTCAAAAAAGTTGCCTCTGAATGGGGAAGAATGAACTGGGTCAGGTCTTTGATATGGTTGGCAGGTCTTATCTGTTCTTTCCTGGCTTTGGACAAAGCCACTTCAACCACTCAAAAGCCATCTTAATGGTATTAAATTCTTGCAAGGAAAACAGCCCAACAATTCTTGAAGACTCCTCTATTTCGCCCCAAATACTTGCTAGATTTGGGACGAATTTGCGCAAGCAATTCACGCTAACCAATACTATGACAGACTTAGAAATAAAAACCACTAAACTAAATGATTTAATTATCAAAGGGCACACGTTGGAAGCGATGGAATTGTTTTATGCCGACCATGTGTCAATGCAGGAAAATGAAGACAACCCAAGGATTGGGAAACAAACCTGTTTGGACAATGAAAAACGAAATCTTCAAAATGTAAAAAAGGTTATCAATAAACTTTTAAATCAGGCAATTGACAATAAAAACAATGTGGTATTCAGCGAATGGGAAATAACCTTCCTAACTAAAAACGATAGGGCCATGGGATTAAAGGAAGTTTCCGTTCAGCAATGGGACAATGGTAAAATTGTAAAAGAGAAATTTTACTACAAAGACTTCTACGCTGTAATCTGACAAAATCGAAATCTTTTTAGAAGCCATCGGCCAAGCCGAAATTCAAGCTAGTTAAATAAACAGAATCCGTATTGTTTTCTTACTTTTAAAACCAGCATAGTAAATGCATTCCTATCCAAATAAAAAACACATCGTTCACCCAACTTCGAAACGCCAATGAACAACAGACGAAAATTTATTTTACAATCCGCTACACTTGGACTTGCCGCGCTTTTACCATTCAAATCCAAAGCAACTTCTGCCTCAATAACACCACCCCTCCCCTCGCTTAAAGGAAGAAAAGTTTTATTTACCTACGGTGGTTGGGATGGCCATGAGCCTATCAAATTTGCAGAATATTTGACACCCTGGATGAAAAATGAAGGGGCCGAAGTCCTTTTGCATTCCACATTGGATGTATATGCCGACAAAGCCGTAATGGATAGCGTTGATCTGATCGTTCAAATTTTTACAATGTCAACCATCAGCAAAGAACAAGAGGAAGGGTTGTTAACATGCATCAAAAACGGGGCAGGCATGGCCGGCTGGCATGGTGGCATGTGCGATGCGTTCCGCAACAATACGGAGTATCAATACATGACCGGAGGACAATGGGTTTCGCATCCGGGTGGTGAGATTGACTATGATGTGCACTTCACAAATCAGGAAGATGCTGTTTCAAATGGATTAAAGAATTTTACCATTAAAAGTGAACAGTATTATATGCACGTAGATCCCAATGTAAAAGTATTGGCCACTACAAAATTCAATGGTGTCAATGATCCGTGGATTGATGGGTGCATCCTTCCTGTCGCATGGAAAAAGACCTACGGAAAAGGAAGGATTTTCTATACTTCACTCGGCCACAACCTGACACACATTACCGATCATCCATCGGCATTGACTTTACTGCAACGTGGCATCCAGTGGGCAAGCGCCAGTAAATATGAAAAAGCCGAAAAATGGGTATCGCCTGTGTATCCAAATTAAGATGTTAATAAATTATCGATGCGGTCATTTTAACCGCAATGCACATGCGGAAATCAATCTTTGAACTTTACATGACGGAAAGATTATATATCGAAGAATATAACGGGCAGCGAATAATTGTTGTAGACTATAAGGGCTTAAAAGAAAATGAAATGATCAAACTGGCAAACGAACACCTGGCCTTAACACTTCAGACAAAACTACCCTTCGTTTGCGACACACGTGACACGTATGTGACTTCTGGTTTTTTAGAGGCCGCAAAAAACTTTTTTGAATCCACAAAACAAATTATTGACAAAGGTACATTCTTAAAGGCAGGCCCTGTAAAAGGATGGATTTTAAAAGGATTATTGCTCAAGTACAAAGGGAACTTTAAAAGTTTCGATACAAAAGAAGAAGCAATGGATTTTTTGACCCATCAAACTTAAGCCCGATTCGTTTAGCCAAATTGGTAAAGAAGATATTACAAGAAATTATTATCACTCATATTTTAAGGTTTCCGCAGGCGAAGCAGAGGTGGTCTTCAACGCCTGATAAAAGATGGTAAGAAAGGCGATCACCAAACCAATGGCACCGGCCAGTAAAAATATTCCCACCCCCATCTTGATCCGGTATTGAAAGGAAGCGAGCCAACTGTTCATCAAATACAAGGTAATCGGTACTGAGATCACCAGGCTAATCACAACAAGATAAAAATATTCTTTTGACAATAGGATGAGCAGCGATTGTTCGGTAGCCCCCATAACTTTACGAATGCTGATCTCTTTTGTCCTGTTCTGTAAACTCAGGGAAGCCAATCCATACAATCCAAGACTTCCGATGAGTATTGCCAGGATCGTTGCAATCGCCACAATCCCGCCCAGGGTTTTATCATTTCTATAGTATTGGTTGATCGCTTCGTCAACAAAAGAAAAATCAAACTCTTCCATACCGGTAAGTGCCGGCCACACCGCTTTTATCTTATCAACTGCTGTATGTACATTGCCCGCTTGCAGGCGAACAAGCAGTTTGGGCATCGGTGAACTTTGAACATTGATATTTTCAATACCTTTCAAAACGATACTTACATCCTGCACCATGGCAAGTGGTTCAACATGTGTATAAAGCGAGGCATAATGAAAATCTTTCACAACCCCAACAATTTCATGATCGGGCAAATTCTTTCCGGGGATGCGTTTCCCGATTGGATCACCCCATCCATATTCTTTTACAAAAGCTTCATTAACGATCATCCCTCTTCGCGTATCAGAAAGGATGCCTGCATCGAAATTTCTTCCGGCCACGATTTCCATTCCCATCACAGGAACATAGTCCGCGTCAACAACATTTATATTGAACTCCCTGTACGCACCATTGTCATCGGTATAGCCGACATTCGTCCACGCACCGGTAGCAAAGTCATGAGCAGAAGTGGCCACGCCAATCACTTCGGTATTTTTTGTCAACTCAGATTTTAATACCACTGATTTCTCAAACCCGGCACTAATCCGTTCTGTTAAACGTCCATCGCGAGCTGCTGGAATATTCAACACCATTACTTGTTCCTTTGTAAAACCCAGGTTCTTATTTTGAAGAAACCGCAACTGTTTTTGCATGATCAACGAACTGGATATTAGAAAAATAGAAAACACCAATTGAATTGTGACCAACCCTTTGCGAATGGTTTGCTTGTTGTTCCCGATTTTTAAACCGCCTTTCAATATCGCTATTGGTTTAAACCCGGAAAGTACCAGCGCGGGATAGCTCCCTGAAACCAACCCGATCACCACCAGCAATCCGATAACCACGATCAACAAGAACCCATCAAATGGAAAGGCAAGTTGCTTGGCAGCAAGGTCATTGAAAAACGGAAGCAATAGCAAAGCTGCGCCAATCCCAATGGCAACCGATATCATGGTGACCAATACCGCTTCGCCCATAAACTGTGCGATAAGTTGCGAACGCATCGCCCCTACTACTTTTCGGATCCCTACTTCTTTTGAACGTTTCAACGATCGACCAACTGAAAGTGTGATAAAGTTGATACACGCCACGCACAAAATCAGCACAGCAATCGCAGCGAGGATATAGCTGTATTTTGGATCGCTTACAGGTACGTTGCCGGGGGGAAAACTGGTGTCCAAATGAATAGAAAGAAAAGGCTGCAAACCCGGGGAATACTGACTATCCTTAAACTCATTTGCCCCTAAAACGGTACGGAACAAATCCGGAAACTTGGCGACAACTTGCTCTGGTTTTGTATCTTCCCGCAATAGCACATACGTCTCCGGTGAGATATTGAACCATGCTTCGTTCAGTACCTGTTCACTGAACAATTTCGGGAAATTCAAATCTGAAATCATGAGGTCAAACCGGATGCTCGAATTGGTGGGCATATCCTCCACCACCGCACCTACAGTATATTCTTCAAATGCATCATTGAGTTGAATGGAAATCACTTTATTGATGGCATTCCCATCCCCAAAATATTTTTGTGCCATCTTCTTTGTGATGACTACCCCCGTTTGGGATTGCATGGTTTGGTCACTATTGCCATCCACACTTTTAAAATCAAACACTTTATAAAAATCCTTACCGGCAACCAATATCCTTTCGGAGAACTGCTCTTCATCAATTTTCACTTGCGCACCCACGGGGTTTATCCGAACCTGGTGTTCAACTTCCCCGAGGTTTTCTTTCAAGGTTGGCCCCATTGGGAAAGGTGAGGTCGTATAAAAAAACTGTTGGTCCTTGCCCCAATCTTCATTTACAAACACCCGGTAAATGCGGTCTGCCTTTTTATGGAAGGTGTCAAACGTCCACTCATCCTTCACATACAGCATAATCAAAATGCAGCAGGCAATCCCGATGGTAAGCCCGAAGATATTGATAAACGAATGGGTGCCATTCCTCCACAAGGAGCGAAATGCAATTTTCAGGTAGTTTTTAATCATGGTAATAAGATTTGGATGACGCTAAATACCGAAACAGTAAGCAAGAATAATAATGGTTTCGTACCAGCCGATGATAGGATGAGGTGAACTGTCAAAAAGTTGTAGCGAAGTACGAAGTTGAATCAGTGGGGCAGATTACAAACAAAAACGCCAATCCCTCAGGATTGGCATTTTGTTGATAAGATTAAAACCAACTCGTCCTACTTTGCCAGTATTTTCTCAATGTCAGCAATCAATTTTGCGGATACCGCCCGTGAGTTTTTGGATTTTGTTTCCGTCAGGACCGAAAGTGCTTTTTCACTGGTAGCATACAACCCAACCGGGTTATGGTCATGCCGATAGCTTCCCAAACACCAACCGATATCCGATTGTAGCTGTGGGGCAACATCCAGCGCACGTAGCTTATCCAGGATTTGCTCACTTAGTTCTTCGATTGAAACCACCGATTTCTGTTTAGCAGGGGTCGTTGTTTTGGCCTTTGCCAACACTGCTTTCTTGATAGGTTTTCGTGATGTAGTCTTTGCCATGATGGTTTTGTTTTGAGCGTGGGTTCTGTTTTATATGCTGCAAAATTAAGCACTTCAAAGAGGCAATGTCAATGATTAACAGCATTATAATTCCGCAACCGTGTGAAAGAATACCTGAACTATGATTACTTTTTGATGTACTTCCAATTCCTGGCTTTTCCTTCCGCCATCCATTCAATTGCCTGCGCCAACCGCTTCTCACGGGTTGCTTCTGTCTTCGCTTCTTCCACCCACTGCACGTATTCTTTCTTGTTGGAGTTGCTGAACGATTTAAAGGTTTCAGCAGCTTTTTTGTTATTCGCCAACGCTTGCTTCATATCCGGTGGCGCTTGAATTGCTCCCAACCCCGGGCTTTTCTTTCGTGGCAGTATAGCTCCTGCTTCATTGAGCTTCACCGCTTCCTTCAAATACTTCAATATGGTTTTATCGGAAGGTAAATCTTGAATGGTTTTTACTTTTCCGAAATGGCCCATCGCACTTTTCCCGACCTCGGTAAGCATGTTATGTTCATCTTTCAACAACTCCCCTTTCCAAAAACCAAACGTGCAATGTTCCTTAAAAGCGGTCATAAAACACAGCATTCCCTTATAACCAAAGTTCGGGAAGCCCCACTTGATCGATTCTTCAACCTCAGGACAAGCCTTATGGACAAGCATTCGCAAGTGGATCAAAATAGGTTTGGCAAAGTCATTTGACTTGCTGATATACGCATCGACCGGGTTGTTGTTCGCACTCATTTTTGGTTCTGTTTTTTTGCAAAAGTAGGATCATTTTACTTCAAAAACCTTTAACTTTTTCGAGCTCAAATTACACGCTAAAAAATTCCCGAAAGAAATTATCGAAAGTTGAAAAAATATTCTTTAACTTTTCGGAAATTTTAACACTTTAAGCTATGGCAAAAAAAGCAAAGAAGGCAGCCCCGAAGAAATCGAAGGCTCCTAAGAAAGCAGCAAAAAAAGTTGCTAAGAAAAAAGCTGCTCCTAAAAAAGCAGCAAAGAAGAAAGCAGCAAAGAAGAAAACTGCTAAGAAAGCCGCTCCTAAAAAAGCAGCGAAGAAAAAGGCAGCGAAGAAAGCCGCCCCTAAAAAAGCTACCAAGAAAGCTGCTCCTAAAAAAGCAGCAAAGAAGAAAGCTTCCAAAAAGAAAGCAGCTAAGCCTGCAGCAGCACCAGCTCCTGCACCAGCAGCTCCTTCCTTGTTTGGAGAAGGTTCTGGTAACTAGTCCAGACTTGACAAAAATCAAAGGCGGTGAAATTTCATCGCCTTTTTTTATTCCCCTCAAAAATGGCGCATATCATTGCCGGGTATCTTCCCCACAATAGGTCGATAGAACGCATGGATTTTTTCAAAGTCAGATTCTATGTCCCCTGTTAAAACCAACGGTTCAGAGAAGATCGCCACTTTTCTTTTGTAATCAATGCCTGCCATAATCACGGGCACACCTGCTTTCAGTGCAATGTAGTAGAAACCCGTTCGCAATTTATCAACACGCTTGCGTGTTCCTTCCGGGGAAAGCGCTATTCCAAATTCTTCTTTCGAGTTAAATACAGAAACAACTGAATCCACCAGGTTCGATTTGTTAAAACGGTCAACGGGATAGCCGCCCAACCAGCGGAACAAAAAGCCAAACGGCCCTTTAAACAATTCTTCTTTGCCCAGGAACTTCACATTGATTTGTTCAGCAGACCGAAACAAAACCCCGATAATAAAATCCCATGCACTGGTGTGTGGCCCTACAATCGTAACATGTTTTTTGACATCCGAAGGAAACGGGTTGGCAACCCTCCATCCTGAAAGTGAAAGTATTAACTTTGCCATCGATCTAAACATGCATCCATCAACTTTGTCATTCCCAAATAAACGAACAGTCTTTCTTAAAGCAATTAAAGAATGATCTATTTTGATGCCTTAACGGATATTCTATAGAGAAATTTTCACTTTTTACTCCCAGCGAGCTTCAAAAGGAAAAACAAAAAGACTATCGAAATGTCGTAGCCGTTCAGATCATCATCGTTACAATGGAGCTCACCTTGCCTGAATTTATTGTAGAGAAGAGTATACGATCCTTTTTCCGATTGAAGTCACCATTATTGCATTTGCACTCAACGATCTTTTTTCGGGCAGAAAACTTGCTCCTGATAAGTTATGGGGTGCAGCCTGTGCATTCTTAATGACAGGGATTTCTTTTGGAAGCCTTTATGACTTAATTTGCATCGTCAAACCAGGAAATTTTGGGATTGATTTGAAACCTGGTATCCCAAACTACGCTGAAAGTGTACGGTCATAGTTTCAGTGTTTTAGGGAGGTGTTGACCCCGGACTACCGGACACACCCGTCCTCATCCGGAATATCAGTGTTATCGAAGGTGTATGGGGCACACTGTTCGCCATGTTGGTGATCGGGAAATTGTTAGGACTGCCCCCAACAGAAGAAAACAAACAAGCTTAACTAACCAATAAATTATAAACTAATTATGAACAACAAAAAACTAGTACCATTCATTATCATCGGTGTCATCGCCCTCTTTGTGATTATGGGGATTTCATCAAGCTTATTTTATACCATCGGGGCCACTGAGCGCGCGGTTGCCTTCTATAAATTCGGTATCGGCCTTGACAAAGACAATATAATCGGACAAGGCTTTCACATGAAAGCCCCCTGGAATGAAATCTATGTGTACAGCGTAAATGAAAAAACATCTGAAGAAAAGATGGAAGTACTCGATAAAAACGGATTGTCAATCCATGTTGAAATTACTGTAAGATATAATCCTATGCCTGACAAAATCGGATATATACACGAAAAATTCACGAAAGATTATGTTGCCGTTTTAGTAATCCCTGAAGTACGCTCAACAGTACGCCAGGTAATGGGACGCTTCACTGCTGAAGAAATCTACTCTACAAAAAGAGCGGAAGTTGAGTTAGCAATTAGGACTGAAACCGAGAAAATCCTTCAAATGAATTTTGTGAATGCACCTGCTGTCCTTATCCGTTCGATCGAACTTCCTGCACAAATAAAAGGTGCCATCGAAAATAAACTGCAACAAGAACAGGAAGCCCTCGCGTACCAATTCCGGTTGGACAAAGAAAAAAGCGAAGCAGAACGGAAGCGGATTGCTGCCGAAGGCGAATCGGCTGCCAACAAAATCATTAACAATAGCTTAACCAGTGAACTGTTAAAAATGCGGGGGATTGAAGCTACTTTAGAACTCGCCAAATCACCAAACGCCAAGGTAGTGGTAATCGGCTCTGGCAAAGACGGAATGCCGCTTATTCTTGGAAACAACTAATGGTGAATATTTAGGGAAATTTGCAGGCTGGATTTTTTTCTCCACCAGCTAGCCCGTATATTTAAAACCCTTTGTAAAATAACATGGGATCGTCATGCTGAAAGTTCATCCAAGAGGATGGTAATCAGTAAGATGACTCCCTTCCTGTAGAATAGGAAGTATGTTACTTTAAGGTTATAATTATTAACGTATGAGATATGTCGAAAACCGCTGAATTAAAAATTGATGGGAAGTCTTACACCTTCCCTATTGTAGAAGGAACTGAGAAGGAATTAGCTATCGATATCAATAGCCTTCGTGATCAAACCGGTGTCATTACCCTTGATCCGGGTTATAAAAACACCGGGGCTACCACCAGCGCCATTACCTACCTCGATGGTGACAATGGTGTGTTGCACTACAGGGGCTATTCCATTGAAGAACTTGCGGAAAAATCCACTTTTTTGGAGGTCTCTTATTTGTTGATCTTTGGGCACCTCCCAACACAAGATGAACTCAATACCTTTACCCACGACATACGTACACACACACTGGTACATGAAGATGTGAAGAAGATTTTAGATGGTTTTCCATCCACTTCCCATCCAATGGGTGTATTGTCTTCCCTTTTCTGTGCGCAAACTGCGTTTTACCCGGAATCATTGGATCCTAACCGTTCCAAACAAAAAGTTTATCTGAGCATGGTACGCTCAATTGCCAAGATGCCCACATTTGCTGCCTGGTCATACAAAAATGCATTGGGCCATCCGGTCAATTACCCTGACAATTCATTGGATTATTGCTCACGGTTTTTGAAGATGATGTTTGCACTCCCGGCCGAACAATATGAAGCCGATCCGGTGGTGGCAGATGCATTGGATAAACTATTGATCCTGCATGCCGACCACGAGCAAAACTGCTCTACTTCAACCGTGAGGATTGTAGGCTCGTCAAAAGCCAGTATCTATTCTGCTATCTCAGCAGGAATCAATGCGCTTTGGGGGCCCTTGCATGGTGGTGCCAACCAAGAGGTGATTTTGATGTTGGAGGCAATTAAAAAAGATGGGGGCGATACGGAGAAGTGGATCAACAAGGCAAAAGATAAAAATGATCCGTTCCGTTTGATGGGATTTGGCCACCGCGTATACAAAAATTTCGATCCACGTGCACGCATTATCAAAAAAGCTGCAGATGATGTGCTCACGAAGTTGGGTGTAAATGATGAAGTATTGGATATTGCCATGAAACTGGAAGAGGTTGCATTGAAAGACCCATATTTCGTTGAACGCAAATTATACCCGAATGTGGATTTTTATTCCGGCATCATTTATCGTGCGTTAGGCATTCCTGTGGATATGTTTACCGTCATGTTTGCAATTGGCCGCTTGCCCGGCTGGATTGCACAATGGAAAGAAATGAGCGAGAACAAGGAACCTATCGGAAGACCACGCCAAATTTATACTGGTGAAGTGTCGCGTCCATTTGTAGATATTAGCAAGCGATAAAATGGAACTTCAAGAACAATTTGACAATGCGGTAAGTCGGTCAAAAGACTTACCGCAACGTCCAAGCAATGACGAATTGCTCACCCTATATGCCTTGTTCAAACAAGCCACCGATGGCGATGCAACCGGTGAACGTCCAGGGGGTTTTGATTTTAAAGCCATCGCCAAGTTTGATGCCTGGGTAGAGAAAAAGGGCATCGCGAAAGAAACTGCAATGAAAGAGTACGTTGAACTTGTCGATCAACTTTTCAAGAAGTATTCATAGTGTGAACTGGTTCTTCCAACCTCAAATCCCAGAAGGCCATCATTTTCTTGAAGACGAAGAATTCCGGCACTGCATAAAAGTACTACGAAAAAAAACAGGGGATGAAATCCAACTGGTTGATGGAAGAGGCAACTACTATGTTGCCAGGCTGGATGCAATCGAAAAACACCGCTGTACCTTTACAATAATCCAAGACGATCACGAAAACAAAAAAGAGTATTCGATTCACATGGCGGTTGCCCCCACCAAAAACCAGGACCGCCTGGAGTGGTTTGTTGAAAAGGCGATTGAATTTGGGGTGGATGAAATTTCATTTCTCCGGTGTGAACATTCTGAAAGGACTTCAATCAAGCAAGATCGAATTGATCGCATTGCTGTAAGCGCAATGAAGCAATCGGGGCGTGCCACGCTACCTGTTTTTAACCTGCTGACAGATTTCAAAACATTCGTTGAAACCAAATCCGGCACGCAACGATTCATCGCGTACGTGGATCAGGAAAACCCGGATCACCTTTTTCAATTGGCAACAAAACAAAAAAACTACACCGTGCTGATTGGCCCTGAAGGCGATTTCTCAGAAGCTGAAATTGCCCTGGCAAGTGTAAACGGATTTCAAAAAGTAAGTTTGGGAAATCACCGTTTGCGCACCGAAACAGCTGCCATCGCTGCTTGTCAAATCTTGCACCTTGTGAACCTATAGCGTATTGGCCCGACTTGTAATTATGGAAATACATTCGTTCTTTTAAGCAAAAACAAGCATGGCGTTAAACTACATCTGGTTTGGGTTCTTCATTATTGCCTTTGTGGTTGCGCTTGTCAAGCTCGTATTCTTTCAGGACATGGCCATCTTCCCTGCCCTGCTGGATTCAACATTTGAAATGGCCAAGTTAGGTTTTGAATTGTCCCTGTACCTCACTGGTGTGATGGCTTTATGGTTGGGGTTGATGAAGATCGGTGAGAAAGGTGGCATGGTCCCGATCTTATCCAAACTTGTTGGTCCATTCTTTTCACGCCTGTTTCCGGAGATCCCACGCAACCATCCGGCAACAGGGTCCATTATCATGAACTTCAGTGCAAACCTGCTGGGGTTAGACAATGCCGCTACTCCGCTGGGGCTTAAAGCGATGAAGCAAATGCAAGAGCTGAACCCAACTCCGGAGGTAGCATCCAATGCACAGATTATGTTCCTGGCGCTGAATACTTCGGGACTAACGCTTATTCCCCTGGCAATAATATTGGATCGTTCCATTTTAGGAGCTGCGAATCCAACCGATATATTTATCCCTACATTGATCGCTACATTTTTTTCCTCAATGGGTGGGCTGATTGTAGTGTCCATCGTGCAACGCATCAACCTTTTCGATAAAGTTATACTCGCCTATATCGGTGGACTCACACTGTTTGTTTCGCTCGCCATTTATTATTTTGGATCATTGCCACAAGCAGAACTCCAGCAACAATCCAATCTCTTTAGCTCCTTTATAATTTTATCGGTTATCATGATGTTCCTTGTCCTCGGCTGGCGTAAAAAAATCCCGCTTTACGAGACTTTTGTAGAAGGTGCAAAAGAAGGGTTCGAGACTTCTATTAAAATTGTCCCCTACCTGATTGGCATTTTGGTGGCGATTGGGGTTTTCAGGACTTCCGGTGCATTGGACTACCTCACACAAGGTGTTGGGGCTATCGTTTCATTGAGTGGGTTGAATACTGATTTTGTGGATGCGCTTCCGGTAGCGTTTTTAAAACCCCTTAGTGGGGGTGCAGCAAAAGGCATGATGGTATCCACCATTGAAGCACATGGCGTAGACTCATTTGCAGGTAGGTTGGCCAGTATTTTCAGGGGGTGTACTGAAACAACTTTTTATATCCTGGCTGTCTATTTCGGATCGGTAAATATTCGTAAAACGAGGTATGCCCTTACTATGGGTTTAATTGCGGATTTTATCGGAATTGTGGCCAGTATATTCGTAGCTTATCTCTTTTTTCATTAACATTGTTACTATGGACAAGAAAGCGGACATCCAAAAGACCATCTACGACAACGCTAAGAGTCATTTTTTGGGGAATTTCCCCGACTCGCTACCCATTGAACAGGCGTATGTTCATATTGGTATTTATTTGGGGTGGATCATCGATTCGGATTTATATTCAGAATATTTTGAGGATGAAGCCTCAAATCAAATTTTCCGCTTCAAGCGTAGGGAGATATCCTGTACAATCCTAAGTGAGATTTGGGACGGCTATCTTGGCCACGAACTTTTCAACAGGCAAGGCAATATGTTTACCTACTACTATTATGGAGGTGGATTGTATCGAAATGACTACGATGAGTTGCTGGTAAAAAGCCTTCCATCGCTCTACCATGTTACTGATACGTGGGAGAATTACGAAAAAATGAAAACACGCATGGACATGCGCTTTCAGGATTGGCGCAAACTGATCAGTTGATCAATTACCGGTTAAAAATTTACCGTTTTTATCAATCAGCATTTCACGGCCATCGGAGAGGACAATGATAACAGCGCCATTGTCCTCTTTGTATTTCAATGCTGATGGGTTCAAATCCAATTGATAAGGGTTAGTCCATGCCAATCCATCTGCCCGGTAAACCTTTGAGAGGGATGCCCTGAATTTTTGACCTTCTTTTACTGATGAAAAATACAGGACATAAAAAATATGTTCGCCTTCATCAGAAGTGACCAGGGCATGTGCCCCCGGCAAGGTAGAGAGTTTGAAATACTTTGGCTCCATCTTTATGGAAATAGAGATGTCCGGTCTTCGGGATGGTGTTATTGTATGGAAATAGCCCGTCACGTTAAGGGAATCAACGTAGGCCAGCCCTGCGGTATAGCGTTCTTCTTCCATCACCAATATTTTATACTTTTCATCAGCGGGGTCTGTAAACAACGGAACCCGTTCTTCACCGGTAACCAACCAACGCAATTCTTCTTTATACCTTGCCAACGCTTCGCTTTTTTTACGTTGCTCCCGTTCGGCAAATTCCTTAAGGGCTTTTATATAACTCTTCAACACAACAGGATTATTGTAGGTATTCTCTACAAAATGACTGTAGTTGGCAACCATCGCATCCAAATCAGATTCAAATAATTTATTCGCCTTTACATCAAGTGTATTTAAATAGTCCAATTCCCTGGTAATCTGTTCAACCTTTAGCCGTGCATCAAGTGAATCTTGGTTTTTGCGGTTTTCAATAACCGCTGAGCGATATTCCAGGTCTGCAATTTTCAATGCAAACAAATTCAACGGAAGTGGATCAGGATCGAACTTCTTCATCTTATCTGCCAACAGCTCATCAATAATTTTGGTGAGTTCGCTTTTTACGGATACGGAGTCCTTGTTTAATTTTTCACGTAAGTTATTGATTTCAATATCATAGGCGATCAAATGCTCTTGCATTGGAAAAACCTCTTCTTTGATCACTTTCCCGGTTTCCGTTGCAAACTTTTTGTAGTTCCAAAGTTTCAATTCATTCATAAAAAAATCCGTTCCGGATTTCCCTTCCATGGCAAAGTCACTGATATCCACCAACGAATAGGATTGGTTATAACCGGTTTTTTCCAAGCTGCCCAGGCTGGTTTTGTAATGGTCAAATGCTTTGGTACAGGAATCAAAACGTACCGATAACTCCTTTAAATTTTGCAGCAACACATCATCTGCGCGTAGATAAAGCTCTTTTTGTGTGGGGTATTTCGCCTGAATGGAAGTGTATAGATCAATGGATTTCTTGTAGAGTGTGTCGGCAAGGCTAAAATAATGCTTGACCATTTTTACCTGATCGATCCGTGCCTTTAATGCATCACGCTTTTTCTCAAGATCAAATTGAATATCGGAGAGCTTTACACCGAAAGAACCTGTACGTAAATCCCTGCGGTTATAGATTTCATAATACTCATCGTTGCGTTTTACTTCCTTTTCGGTGATGGCCGTGTATGCTATGTTAAAATAGAATATTGATGAATCCATCATGGATACCGCCTCGTCTGTTTTTTTTAAAACATCGACCCGCAAAGATTTTTCCTCCAGGATAAGCCCCATATAGAGATAGGCGCTTGGCGTATTGTCGTTACTTGCCAGAAACTGTTTTAACACAGGTTCTGCTGCATCGTATTGTTTGGCCCGTAACAGACCGTAGATGTCCTTATACTTAACCTTTTGCCCGAAACCCGGCACTGCTATCAAGAAAATTACAAGGAACTTGAAAAAGCCAACTTTTCCCATGTTCAAGAATTATTATCTTTCGAAATTAATTAAAAAGTAGGGACAATTTAGTCAATCAAATCAATTCTAAAATTAAAATGGTAGAATTCCTTAACCACCAACGTGTTATGGGTTTTATAAAAATGATTAAACCTTGGTTGTCAGCCGTGGTACTTGTATTGGTACTTCGGTACACCGGTGTGTTGGCAGGCATCTCAACACTCACCAATACTGCGTTAATGAAAGTCGGAATAATGGATTATAATCCAACTGTACCAACATTAACGGAAGATTTCAATTTCAATTTCAGGTTAAAAGACCTGGAAGGAAACCTGGTCGATTTTACTTCCTATAAAGGAAAAGTAGTGGTGATCAACCTGTGGGCAACCTGGTGTGCCCCTTGTCGGGTGGAGATGCCATCCATTCAAAGTTTGTATTCAAAAATTGAATCTGAAAATATTGAATTTGTAATCTTATCACTGGATCGTGATAGTGAAGTAAATAAGGTTAAAAAATATATTACAAAGAATGCGTTCACATTTCCGGTGTTCATGCCCCACGGATATCTGGCAGATCAACTTCAGGCGGATGTCATTCCTACTACGCTGGTAATTGACAAATCGGGCAAAATCGTAAATCGAAAAACGGGCACCACCAATTTTGATACAAAACAATTCAAGAATTACCTGGAAGAACTGGCCAGTGAATAAAACTTGATCAAATAAACCTGTTATGGTTTTCATTTTATTCTTAATTTCCGACTTCATCAAAACAAAAAGGCCATGGGAATTTGGGACCGCATTAAAAATGAATTAATTGATATTATTGAGTGGACGGACGATAGTTCGAACACCATGGTGTGGCGGTTTCCACGCCATCAAAACGAAATCAAGACCGGGGCTAAACTTACCGTTCGCGAAAGCCAGGTAGCCGTATTCGTAAATGAAGGACAAATCGCAGATGTTTTTAAGCCCGGCCTTCACACACTCACCACGCAAAACATGCCCATCCTCACCACGCTTAAAGGATGGAAATATGGTTTCAACAGTCCGTTTAAAGTTGAAGTGTATTTTGTCAACACAAAAAACTTCACCGATCAAAAATGGGGAACCAAAAACCCAATCATGTTGCGGGATGCGGAATTCGGCCCCATCCGGCTTCGTGCATTTGGAACGTACGCGCTAAAAGTTACCGATGCCGGGAAATTCATTAAAGAAATAGCAGGTACGCAAGCACATTTCACAACAGAGGAAGTTACCGATCAACTTCGCAACCTCATCATTACACGTTTTACAGATGCTGTAGCGGAAAGTAAAATACCCGTGCTCGACCTTGCGGCCAATTATGATGAACTCTCAAAATTCATCGGGGGAAAAGTGAACCCCGAATTTGGTGAATATGGATTGGAAATCACGAAGTTCCTGGTGGAGAACATCTCCCTTCCACCGGAAGTGGAACAAGCCCTCGACAAGCGCAGCAGCATGGGCATTGTAGGGAACTTAAACCAGTATGCACAATTCCAGGCAGCCAATGCAATGGAAGCAGCAGCAAAAAACCCGTCCGGTGGTGGTGCTTCCGAAGGCATCGGACTTGGGATGGGCTTCGCAATGGCCGGGCAGATGGGACAAATGTTCAATCAAAACCAGCAAAACCAAAATCAACAAAGCCCACCTCCTTTACCGGGCGGAAATATCCAGTTTTTTGTGGCGATCAATGGTCAACAACAAGGCCCCTTTACACTAGAAACATTAAAGCAAATGGTTCAATCCGGAAGCTTGAAAACAGATTCATTGCTTTGGAAACAAGGCATGGCCAACTGGTTAAAAGCTTCTGATATTACGGAGGTAAATGAATTGTTTGGTGCTGTTCCCCCACCGCTTCCTCCTCAATAAGCATTTAATAGTCCAATGGCGGATTTTGTAGAATCAACACACGCGATTAGTGATGAACTCGCCTGCTCAGGTTGCGGATCATTGCTCAGGTTTAAACCGGGTTCCACACATTTGGTATGTGAATATTGTGGCAATGACAATGAAATCGCCAGCCCTGAAATTGCAGGAAAGGTAGAAGAACAATGCCTGGAGGATTTTCTTGCCAACAATTTTGAGGAGGAGGAAAAAATTGAAACGACCGTATTAAAATGCAATGCCTGCGGAGCCAGTTCAACACTCGACCCGAAAATCAGTTCTGACAAATGTCCTTTTTGCGACAGTACGTTAGTGATCAAAAATGGGGAAAGCAAACTGTTGCACAAACCCCAATATGTTTTGCCCTTTGGATTGAACGATCAACAAGCAGTAAGCAATTTCAAAACATGGTTGAACAAACTCTGGTTTGCACCTAATGATCTAAAACACTATGCAGATCGCGCAGACAAACTGAATGGAATGTACCTTCCCTACTGGACTTTTGATTGTTCAACGTCATCACGTTATACCGGGCAACGCGGTGAAGATTATCAAACAACAGAATCGTATCAAGCACATGAAAATGGACGAAGTGTTACCAAAACCCGTACGGTCACAAAAACCCAGTGGTATCCTGTGTCCGGAAATGTTTCGAATATTTTTGATGATTTGTTAATTGAAGCTACGCATTCTTTGCCACAACCAAAACTTCGTGAACTCGAGCCGTGGGATTTAGACAAGTTGATGCCATACGATGATAAATACCTAAGTGGGTTCAGGACCGAGACGTATGTTGTTGATGTAAAGTCTGGGTACCAAGGCGCGAAGGAAAGAATGGAGGGTGCCATTTATCATTCGGTCCGTCAGGATATTGGTGGCGACCGTCAAAACATTTTTTTCGTCAACACTACTTACAAAGACCCAACCTTTAAACATGTATTGCTTCCTGTTTGGATCAGCGCGTACAAATTCAAAGGCAAAGTTTATCAGATTATGATCAATGCCCGCACAGGCGAGGTACAAGGCGACCGGCCGTATAGCCCTGTGAAAATTGGATTGTCGATTTTTGTAGGGTTGGTGATTGCGTTGTTGATCTATCTTTTTGTGAAATGAGGGTTGTTGGTTTGCATGGATGGTTTGAATAAAATTTTAAAATATCGTTCCTGCAATCCTGCTGTTGATACCAAAATCCTATCCATAACTTTTTGCTAAAAAAATCCATTACACCCTCTTCCAAAGCAAGTTCAAGGTTATTTACTTAGCAAAAGTGAAACTAATGTATTACATTCACGTTTGTTAAGCAAACATTACCAAAAATGAAACAACATTCCCTTGGTGAATTTGAAGAATTGGTACTGCTCATGGTGGCAGCCCTGTATGACGAAGCTTATGGTGTTTCCATACTTGAAAACCTGGAAGATGAGTTAGAAAAAAAGTTGAACATAAGCGCCATCCACGTTGCCCTGAAGCGGATGGAAGACAAGGGGTTTGTCAAGTCAAGGTTTGGCGGTATTACAGAAGAACGTGGCGGCAGGCGCAAGAAGTATTACATAGTTACTGCATTAGGCAAAAGAATGCTGGATGAACAATACGCACTGCGTAACGGGATATACAAGCGCATTCCTAAAATCTCATTCGGCTGATGCAACCTCCCAAGAAAGCGCTTGCCTTCCTCCGCTGGTTCTGCCGCGAAGATTATCTCGAAGAGATTGTGAAGGGGACTCTGGATAGAGGGGTATCTATAGGGAACTATAAGCATAACCCCGAAGGGGGTGAAAGGATTATAGAAAAATTGAGAGGATAAAACAAATCGAACCCCGAAGGCTTGCCTACCGGCAGGCAGGGGTGATATATTATGGCAGGCACATTTTCACAAATTTATATTCAGGCCGTTTTTGCGGTAAAAGGCAGGGAAAACCTGTTGCAAAAACAATGGAGAGACGAAGTTTTTAAATACATGGCGGGTATCATCAAAGGAAAGAACCAGAAACCCATTATCGTAAACGGTGTAGCCGATCATGTTCACCTGTTTATCGGGTTAAAGCCTGTCATGGCATTATCGGACTTGATACGGGAAGTAAAAAACAATACGACCAATTTTATCAATGAGAAGAAATTCGTAAAGGGAAAATTTTCATGGCAAGAAGGTTATGGTGCTTTTTCTTATTCGCACTCACAACTTGACACGGTTTATCAATACATATTAAACCAGGAAGAACACCACAGGAAGAAAACATTCAGGGAAGAGTACATAGATTTTCTTCAAAAATTTAAAATAGAACACGATGAAAAATATTTGTTTGAATGGATAGAATGACCAATATACCACCCCTTCGGGGTTTGATTCCATTTATCGTTCAAATTGCTATAATCATCACATCCCTTCGGGATTGCAGGGTGAAGGGGCAAAAAATAAGCCTGACCGGATAGAAGGTGAAACCCCGAAGGGGTGAAAGGATTATAGAAAACGAAATAATAAATAAACCCAACCCCGAAGGGGTGACATAACATCCCATGAAAATCAATCCTCCAAAAAGACCGCTTCAATTCCTCCGCTGGTTCTGCCGCGAAGATTATCTCGAAGAGATTGAAGGGGGCTCTGGATAGAGGGGTATCTATCGGGAACTATAAGCATAACCCCGAAGGGGGTGAAAGGATTATAGAAAAATTGAGAG
>CAYNOT010000034.1:0-20587 GCA_964398945.1 uncultured Roseivirgaceae bacterium
CCAAAAATACGGAGCCTATGAAAGAATTAAAATATGTACTTCACCGGAGGCTTACCTTACATTGACCCTAAAACATAAAAAAAGGACACCCCGCGGTGTCCTCTTTACTTCATCAAATATATTCAGTAATTACTTCGCTGCTTCAAAACGTTTCGCTACTTCTTCCCAGTTCACCACATTCCAGAAAGCAGAAACATAGTCCGGTCTGCGGTTTTGGTAATTGAGGTAGTAGGCATGCTCCCAAACATCCAATCCCAGAATTGGTGTTCCGGTAACTTCTGCAACATCCATCAACGGATTATCCTGGTTGGGTGTAGAAGTAACAGCAAGTTTTCCATCACTGCCCACAATCAACCAGGCCCAACCCGAACCAAAGCGTGTGGCGGCAGCAGTTGAAAACCTGGTTTTGAATTCATCAAACGAACCAAACGCGGCATTGATGGCATCGGCCAACGCCCCCGCTGGGGCACCTCCACCATTGGGGGCCATTACAGTCCAAAATAAGCTATGGTTATAATGGCCACCACCATTGTTGCGAATGGCAGCAGGGTATTTTGAAATATTCTTGCAGATATCTTCTATCGTCAGGTTCTCAGCACCTGATCCGGAAATTGCATTGTTCAAGTTGGTAACATACGCATTGTGATGCTTGTCGTGATGGATCTCCATCGTACGTGCATCAATGTTTGGTTCCAATGCATCATTTGCATAAGGAAGGGCGGGCAATGTAAAAGCCATAATTGTTATTTATTTAAACTGTTAAACATGTATTTCGAAGGATGTCAAATATACAACCATAACCTTGGTGATAAAATTCAATGGGGTCAAAATTTTATAATCTTTTGAGGTCAATCACGCTTATCGCGGATGTGCGCAAAGAACGTATCGAGTAATTCCTTCCCTTCACGCTGCATAATCCCGGTAGTAATCTCCGTCCTGGGATGTAGCAAGGGTTTACCAACGATTGAAAAACCACGCTGCACATCGGCTGCACCGTATACCAGTCGTTGCAACTGCACCCAATGCAACGCACCCGCACACATGACGCATGGCTCCAGCGATACGTACAACGTACACTCGTTCAAATATTTCGAGCCTAAATAATTGGAGGCTGCTGTAATCGCCAACATTTCAGCATGGGCTGTTGCATCATTCAATTTCTCTGTCTGGTTGTGTGCCTTGCCGATGATCCTGTTCTTTGAAACCACCACCGCACCAACGGGAACTTCGCCAATCTCCAACGCATAACGCGCCTCCTTCAGCGCTTCCCGCATAAAATATTCATCAGAATACAACTCCATTACTTGACTTTTATGCTCGACATGATGGCATGGGCAGTGATTTCCCAATCCGGGCGCATCCTTCTGGGACAACTAAACGAAAATACCAATGTTCGATTGGGCTCTACCAAATATTTAATATACGTATACTCCAGCACCGGAGCCTGTTGTTCCAGCGACATGTTTTTTCCATTCATGCGTGACTCAAATTCAAAAAACACAAACTTCTTTTTATTGATTTCCGAAATGCCTTCGTTCAACATATCCACACGGTCAAACATATTCACCAGGCTGGACTTAAAAAATTTCTGTGCAATTTCAAGGTCGTTGTCCGGCCACTGCGTAGCTGAGATATTGACACTAAAAGCAACCAACCGGTCTTGATCAGTATACGCCCCTAAGGGTGCACGAACAGATCGAAACCGTTCATTGAAATCCAGGTCGTCCATCGGCTTGAATTCCTTCGGCAGCATCACTGATATTTCATCCGTGATTTTAACCCTGACCAGTCGGCTGGTATCAAACGAAAAAAGAAAAAGAAAACCGATAAAGAGAAATCCGCGTTGCATGAAACTTTTAATTTTTGGTTATAACGACCGAACACAAAGGTTTATTAACTTTGAGGCCGTTTTGCTGCCATTGAAGGCAAAATTAATTGAAAACCTGAATAAAGCGATGTTACGAACCCATACCTGCGGAGAATTACGAATTTCTGATATTGGCAAACATGTTACCCTTACCGGCTGGGTACAAAAAACCCGGGAAGTCGGGCCATTGTTTTTCATAGACTTACGTGATCGGTACGGTGTTACGCAGGTACTGTGCACCTTTCAAAAAGACGGGGAAGCAAAATCGGAAGCCCAAAATTTCCTGAAATCAATTGGCCGCGAGTTCGTGCTAAAAGTTTCTGGAATCGTTTCCGAACGCAGCAGCAAAAACACAAAAATCCCTACCGGGGAAATTGAAATTACCGTACAACCCGAATCGGTAGCACAAGATATCCAACTCTTAAATGCCTCCAAACTTCCGCCCTTCACCATTGAAGACGATACCGATGGCGGGGACGAATTGCGCATGAAATACCGCTACCTTGATTTAAGAAGAAATGCTGTTCGCAAGAACCTTCAGCTTCGCCATAAAATAACACAACAAACCCGTACCTATTTGGATGGCCTGGAATTCATCGAAGTAGAAACCCCTGTTTTGATAAAATCCACACCGGAAGGTGCCCGCGATTTCGTTGTGCCTTCGCGCATGAACACAGGTGAGTTTTATGCGTTGCCGCAATCCCCACAAACGTTCAAGCAATTGTTAATGGTCTCCGGGTTTGACCGGTATTATCAAATTGTAAAATGTTTCCGCGATGAAGATTTACGTGCCGATCGCCAACCTGAGTTCACGCAGATTGACTGTGAGATGGCGTTTGTCACACAAAAAGATGTGCTTGATACGTTTGAAGGATTGATCCGCCATCTGTTCAAAACTGTAAAAGGGATAGACATCCCTGAACTGCCGACCATGCAATATGCAGACGCCATGAAGTGGTATGGTTCTGATAAACCCGACACGCGTTTTGAAATGAAATTCACCGAGTTGAATGATGTGTCAAAAGGAAAAGGCTTTGCCATTTTTGAGAGTGCTGAATTAGTCGTTGGGATTTGTGCAAAGGGATGCGCAAGCTATACTCGCAAACAATTGGACGAACTCACTGATTTTGTAAAACGTCCACAAGTCGGTGCGAAGGGATTGGTATATGTTCAGGTGAAAGAAGACGGCTCATACAAATCATCGGTAGATAAATTTTATTCGCAGGAAGATTTGGCAACATGGGCAACTGCTTGTCAAGCGGAAGCAGGTGATCTCGTGCTGGTTCTTTCGGGTGAGGCAAATGCGACACGCAAACAACTTAACGAACTTCGCTTGTTGATGGGCGACCGTCTCGACCTTCGTGATAAAAACACATACGCTGCGTTGTGGGTTGTCGATTTTCCGTTGTTGGAATGGGATGAAGAAACAAAGCGCTACCACGCGATGCACCATCCGTTCACTTCACCAAAACCGGAAGACATGGCACTGCTGGATAGCGATCCCGGAAAAGTTCGCGCGAATGCGTATGACATGGTCATCAACGGAACAGAAATTGGCGGAGGCTCCATTCGTATCCACGATAAAGCAAGGCAACAATTAATGTTTCAGAAACTTGGCTTCACCGATGAAGAAGCAAAGAAACAATTCGGGTTCTTAATGGAAGCCTTTGAATTCGGGGCGCCCCCGCACGGTGGTATTGCTTTTGGGTTGGATCGGTTGTGCTCTATTTTCGGAGGTGCAGATTCCATTCGGGATTTCATTGCCTTTCCTAAAAACAATGCAGGCCGCGATGTGATGATTGATAGTCCTTCTACGCTTGATGTTTCTCAGTTGAATGAACTTGGACTTACTGTTGTTGACAAGTAGTTATTAGTTGGTAGTTGACACAAGATACTGGATGCTGGATACCAACTTTGTCTAACGTCTTAAGTCTAACATCTTATGTCTTATGTCATGAATTCAAACAATTAACAACTCCAATGCGTGCCCTTACCTTCCTGCTATCCATTATCGCACTGCTTGCCTGCAAGCAAAAAGAGCCACCCACCCAATACGATCTGATTATCCGTAACGGATTGATCTATGATGGAAGTGGAAGTGCCCCTTATCCTGGTGATGTTGCAATACAAGGTGATACGATTGCTGCCTTGGGGCTAGTTGAAAACGCAATAGGGCTTCAGGAAATAGATGCAGCTGGTCAGGCCATCGCACCCGGGTTTATCAATATGCTAAGCTGGGCTGATAAAAGTTTGTTGATGGATGGCCGATCCCTTAGTGATATTAAACAAGGCGTAACGACTGAAGTATTCGGTGAAGGCTGGTCGCCAGGACCGGTTCGAAGGAAAAACAAAATCCAGGAAGATACTTTATGGACAACCTTGGGGGGCTACTTCGATTATCTTACACAAAAAGGAATTTCCCCCAACGTAGCTTCCCTTGTTGGGGCTACTTCTGTACGCATTTATGTATTGGACCAAGACAACCGCGCACCAACGGAAGAAGAACTTCAAACCATGCGGGAATTAGTGGCGCAAGCAATGGAAGAAGGTGCGATGGGCTTAGGAAGTTCGTTAATTTATGCTCCTGCCGATTACGCTTCTACTGAAGAACTAATAGCATTGGCGAAAGTGGCATCCGCTTATGGTGGTATGTACATCACGCACATGCGCAGTGAAAGCGATCATATTTTAAAAGCATTGGATGAAACCTTTCGCATTGCACACGAAGCAAACATCAAAACGGAAATCTACCACCTGAAAATCAACCATTCGCGCAATTGGAATAAAATCGATATGCTCATTGCAAAAATTGATAGTGCACAAAGAAGTGGGCTCTCCATTACCGCCAATATGTACCCATACACTGCCAGCGCCACCAGCTTAACCGCACGATTGCCAAACTGGGTGCAGGAAGGCGGGGCAATAGAAATGCGGAAGCGTTTACGAAATCCATCCATACGAAAAAAAGTATTGTATGAAATGAGAATGGGGATTCCGACAAAAAATTCGGATCCTGAAAATGTAATGTTATTAGGCTTTCGAACGGAGGAATTAAATAAAAAATTCAAAGGAAAACGACTGGACGAAGTTGCGCGCTTGTTAGGGAAAGATTCAGATGAAGCCGTGCTGGATTTGATAGTGGAAGATAAATCGCCAATAGCAGCCGTGTTTTTTTTAATGGATGAAGGGAATGTGAAAAGAATAATGCAACTCCCGTATGTAAGTTTTGGATCCGATGCAGCTTCCATGGCAAAGACTGTACAATTTGAAGAATGGGGGACTCATCCCCGGGCATACGGTACATTTGCACGCGTACTTGGGAAATATGTCCGTGACGAAAAAGTGTTGCCCCTCGAAGAAGCCATCCGGAGAATGACCAGCCTACCCGCCACGAATTTAAAAATTACAAAAAGAGGGCAACTAAAACCCGGCTACTTTGCAGATGTGGTCGTGTTCCATCCCGATAGCATTCAGGATCTGGCAACCTTCGAAAATCCACAGGAATATGCGGTAGGTGTTATGCACGTACTTGTCAACGGCAAGTTGGTATTGGCCAATGGTGGGCATACGGGCAACACACCCGGGCGAATACTTTACGGTCCCGGCTGGAAAGGTTATAAATAATAGCCATAAACTTGGCAGGCTAAGGTAATCCTGTTAATTTTTGGGGATTTAAGTTTGAACTGTCCACATGCCCCGAGCCCGGCTACTTGTATTTTTTCTGTTCATATCCATTGTCGCTTCCGCGCAGGATTTTAAAAACCTATTCAGCGATGGTGAAAAAGCGTATGCAAAAAAAGATTACACCACTGCCATTTCTCTCTTTTCACAAGCCCGCGATTTAAATAGTGAAAATGCAAAAGTCAATTATCGATTGGGAATGTCATACCTCTATAGTGCGACAAAATCCAAATCGCTTCCGTATCTCGAGAAGGCTTACGAATTAGACCCTACTGTCGATTCTGAAATCAATTATCACCTGGCTACAGCGTATCAAATCAATAATCAATACTTGCTTGCCAAAGACCATTTTGAATACTTTAAACAAAAAAATAAAAAACTCGCTTCCGTGGCCGATGAAAAAATACGCGAATGCATGGTAGCGGATTCGCTCAGCAGGAACCCGCTCAACATTCTCGTTGAAAATATTGGAGCGACAATCAACACCAACTTTCATGAATACTCCCCTATAATTTCCACGGATGGCTCAATGTTGATTTTTACATCTGACCGCACCGATGGTTTGGAGTATCAAAAAGGAAAGAACACTGAAAATTTCGAAGACATTTATATTGCGCGAAGAAATACTTCGGGCGGATGGGGTGCCCCCGAAAAGATCAGTCCGAATATCAACATCAAATACCACGATGCCGCAGCATCTTTATCGCCCGATGGCAAAACACTGTTTCTATATTATGAAGAAGGGAACGGTGATATTTATACTTCTACATTTGAAAACGGAGAGTGGTCAAAAGCAAAACCGTTAAACAAAAATATCAATAGCCATTTCTGGGAAACATCTGCCAGCATTTCTGCCGATGGCTCAAAACTCTACTTTACAAGCGACCGGCCCGGTGGACAAGGCGGTTTGGATATTTATGTAAGTGAGCTCACAAAAAAAGGGGATTGGGGGAAACCCGTCAACCTGGGAAAAAAAATCAATACACAATATAATGAAGACTCTCCCTTCATTCATCCCGATGGCGTTACGCTATACTTTTCATCGAACGGGCACCCATCGATAGGCAGTACCGATATTTTTAAAAGTGAGTTTGTAAATGGCGAATGGCAAAAACCCGAAAACCTGGGGATTGGCATTAACTCCGTTGAGTACGATGGTTTTTTCAGTATGTCTGCCGATAAAAAAACAGGGTACTATTCCACGCTACGCGAAGAAGGCCATGGCAACGCTGACATTTATAAAGTAACGTTTCTTCCACCAAAGCCAAAACCACAACCCGTGGTAGTTACACCACAGCCCGAACCACAAGCTAAAAAAGAAGAACCGAAACCAGAACCCGTTGTTGAAGCTGTAATTCCTGAACCCGTTGTTGTGAAAGCTCCAGTCGAAGAACAAGAAGATTTTGTAGATCCCCGGATCGCCCTGCAAGTTGAACTTAAAATAGTAACTGTCCTTCGCGGAAAAGTAATCGATGCGAACACCGCAGCTCCTTTAACAGCTTCTATATCGTTGGTGGACAATGAAAAAAATGTGGTGTTGTCACGAACGCGCTCCAATGCCAACGGGGAATTTGAAGTGACCATACCACACGGAGGGAACTATGGGGTATCAACCGAAAAAGATGGTTATCTTTTTAACTCGATCAACTTTAATGTTCCCACGTTTTCTGAATTCAGGGAAATCGATACCCACATTATTATGGTGAAAGCAGAGGTAGGCTCTAAAGTGATTTTGAAAAATATCTTTTTTGATGTTGGAAAATCGGCTATAAAAAAGGAATCCATTTCTGAACTTGAAAATATACAAGAGTTGTTGACAGGCAATCCGAAGTTGCGTGTGCAGATCAACGGCCACACCGACAACACAGGAAATGCTGCAGCCAATAAAGTGTTGAGCTTGCAACGTGCAACTGCTGTTGTCAATTACCTGATCGAAAACGGAATTTCCAAAGACCGGTTGCGCGCGGTTGGATTTGGTGAAGAACGCCCCATTGTTTCAAACGATGATGAGATCGGTGGCCGCGAAATCAACAGAAGAACAGAGATTGAAATTATTGATGTTGATCAATAGAATTTGAATTGCAAACATTAATCCCTCAATCAGAATATCATACCCCAGCGGGGTCGAATGTTACATATTCACCATTGAGCTATGGGATTTTAAAATACAATTTAATGTGTATCTTATCCTCATGAAAAAAATTATTCTACTCGCCCTTCTGGCATCCTTTCTCAACAGTTGCAAACAAGAAAAATACGACATCATCATCCGCAACGGAACGGTCTATGATGGCTCCGGCAACGCACCCGTCACTACCGACATCGGGATCAATGCGGATACTATCGCCATCATTGGTGATCTGTCAAAAGCAATCGGTACAAAAGAAATCGATGCGACCGGATTGGCAGTCGCTCCAGGTTTTATCAATATGCTGAGTTGGGCTACCGAAAGTTTGATTGTTGATGGGAAATCACAAGGCGATATCCGGCAAGGCGTAACATTGGAAGTTTTCGGTGAAGGCTGGTCGATGGGGCCGCTAAACGATGCCATGAAAGAAGAGATGAAATCCTCTATGCACGACTATACTTTTGAAATCGACTGGACAACGCTGGGTGAATATTTGAAGTCGTTGGAACGGAGAGGAACATCAACCAACGTTGCTTCCTTCATGGGCGCCACCACTGCTCGCATCCATGAAATTGGTTACGAAAACCGTGCTCCCACTGCGGAAGAATTGGAACGGATGAAAGCATTGGTAAAACAAGCCATGGAAGAAGGCGCGATGGGCATTGGCGCGTCCTTGATTTATGCCCCGGCAAGTTATTCCTCCACCGAAGAATTAATTGAATTATGCAAAGTAGCTTCTGAATATGGAGGCATGTACATCACCCACATGCGCAGTGAAGGCGATCAGATTTTCAAAGCCGTGGATGAAACCATTCGCATTTCAAAAGAAGCTAATATCCCTGCCGAGATTTATCATTTAAAAATGGCAGGTAAAACAAATTGGAACAAACTCGATTCGGTAGTGGCCATGATTGACAAGGCCCGCAGCGAAGGCCATCGCATCACTACCGATATGTACAATTATGTTGCGGGTGCCACCGGGCTTGATGCATCGATGCCCACGTGGGTACAGGAGGGCGGTATGAACGACTGGATAAAAAGATTGCGTGACCCGGCTATTCGTAAAAAGGTAATTACAGAAATGAAAACGCCTTCGGATCAATGGGAAAACCTGATGCTCGGTGCAGGTTCGCCAGAAAATATTTTGATAATCGGTTTTGCAAAAGACTCCCTTAAAAATTTATACATGGGCAAAACCTTGGGCGGGATTGCCAAGCTTCATGGAAAATCACCGGAAGAAACCGCCATTGATTTGGTGATCACCGACAGTACGCGCATTGAAACGGTTTATTTCTTGATGGATGAAGACAATGTAAAACGGCAGATCGCACTTCCGTACATGAGTTTTGGTTCTGATGCCAGCTCGATGGCACCGGAAGGTGTATTCTTAAAAAGCAGCAACCACCCACGCGCCTATGGAAATTTTGCGCGATTGCTGGGAAAATATGTGCGCGATGAAAAAGTAATCCCATTGGAAGAAGCAATACGAAAATTGTCTGCGCTTCCAGCCGGTAATTTAGGAATCAAAAAACGAGGCATGTTAAAGATTGGAAACTATGCCGATGTTGTGATGTTTGATCCGGAAAAAATACAAGACCATGCCACCTTCGAAAAACCGCATCAATATGCTACAGGGATGATGTTTGTATTGGTGAATGGAACGGTTGTCCTTGAAAACGGGGAACACACCGGGGCCAAACCGGGCAGAGTGGTACGGGGACCGGGATGGGGGAAAAATGATTAGTTATGAGTTAAGAGTTAGGGATTATGGGTTATGAGTTTAGGGGTTCTGAATTATGAATATGGGAAGATGGATTTTGATTATTTTTTGTCTATGCAGCAACCTGGTTTACGCACAACCGTCTTTTGAATCCAACCTTTCAGCAGCTGCCATCACATTAACCAATGATCGTGTAACCTACGATCCCTCCTACTTCTCAATCGCTTATCCCAATGGTGATGTTCCTTCCGATAAAGGAGTTTGCACTGATGTTGTTATTC
Organism: uncultured Roseivirgaceae bacterium; assembly: GCA_964398945.1. GTDB lineage: Bacteria > Bacteroidota > Bacteroidia > Cytophagales > Cyclobacteriaceae > JBGTGG01. The sequence goes on from CAYNOT010000034.1 coordinate 9,678, forward strand.
GTGCCTATCGGAAAGTCGGTATTGATTTGCAAAAAGAAGTTCACGAAGACATGGTTAAAAATTTTTCGCGCTATCCTAAAATCTGGGGATTGACCAAAACCGATAAAAATATTGACCACCGCAGGGTACCCAACCTGATGGCTTTCTTTTCCCGCTGTGGAAAAACAAAACCGATATCTGACAACCCAGCGGATTATGTGCCTGGTGATATTGTCTGTTGGAATTTAGGTGGCGCCATCACACACATCGGTATTGTGGTCGACAAAAAATCCGATAACGGAAAGCGCTATTTAATAGTCCACAACATTGGTGGCGGACAAGTACTCGCAGACTGTCTTTTTGAATACAAAATTATTGGCCATTATACATTCACCCAATAATTTATTTGAAAGCAATCATATATAGTGAAAGGGGTTTCCGTATTCAAAAAGCAGTATTCCCCAATAGTACTTTGTGGGTTACAGATAGATCGCTTGGACATTACAACCTTTATTACAATTACCACAACTTTTTGAACAAATCAAATCTTCTGGCTGTTGCTTCCGTATACTCAACCATGGAAATCCTACAACAGCCTTCCATTTACATTTTGGGAATTCGCATCGATGAACCAATGACAACCTTTACCGATTTAATTGTTTCGTTTGTCTGTTTCTATGCATTCTACAAACTTTCAAAAAAGAACCTTCCCGGACGTACACAGTTTTTCTTTAAATATTATTTTCTTCTTATGGGGATCGCCACCGGGATTGGTGGGCTGATCGGACACGGTTTTTTGTACCTGTTCAGTTTTAGCTGGAAACTCCCCGGATGGATCACCAGTATGATTTCGGTGGCGTTGATTGAGCGTTCTGCCATCCAACATGCCAAGCCATTTATCAAACCTGGAGTAGGAAAAACTTTTTTGGCAATCAATGTTATCGAATTGATTATCATCATGGCCATTACGATGGCTACATTAAATTTCAAGTGGGTTGAATTCCATTCCGGCTATGGTTTGCTGGCAATTGTTGCCCCTTTTCATTTGTGGGTCTATTATAAAACCCGCGATCGCGGAAGTTTGTTTGTGCTCGGTGGTGTTGCGTTGGCATCCCTGGCCGCATTGTTCTATATGAATCAAATATCGTTGCACACCTGGTTCAATTATCTTGATATCAGCCATACGGTAATGGCCATCGCTGCCTATGTATTCTACTTAGGTGCAGAAAACCTTGGTAACAGGGAAGTGCCCATCTCAAATAAACGGTACAATATCCTTTCCTATAGTCTGGAAAAGAACAAATAGCGTTTTAGTAATTTTATTTTACAACCGGTGCAACCCGAAACGGCAACAAGCCGTCTAATACATAAGACTTTTATGTATCCATCAATTATGCATTCACCTGAACTCCTGAAAGGGACCCTCCAGACCATTTTATTAAAAATCCTGAAAGACCATGGGAGTATGTATGGATACGAAATCACGCAGCGCGTAAAAGAACTATCGGCTGACCGGATCATGCTGACCGAAGGAGCGTTATATCCCACACTTCACAAACTGGAAGCAGAAGGAATGTTAAAAACGGAAGTGGTAAAAATCGGCAAGCGTGTCCGGAAATATTATGCCCTTACCCCTACCGGAAAAACCCTTGTAAAAGAACGTGTAACCGAATTCGTTGAATTCATTCACACCATGTCAACAGTGCTCAATGTAGAATTGGCAAAATGAGTTTGCTCACCGATCAACATATTGATTTCATTATTAAAGACCTCAACTATCGCGGCATCGTTCATGATGGACTGCAAGAAGAGTTGGTTGATCACATTGCTTCTTCCATTGAAACTGAAATGGAAAAAGGCATTCGCTTTTTGGAAGCCTATCATACCGTGCTCAAACAATTCGGCCATACTTCCGGACTTCGTAAAACACAATACCAAACACTTTCATTCGAAAATTCAAAAACCAGGATTATGTTAAAAAATTATTTTCTAATCGCTATTCGCAACCTGCGCAAGCATAGTTTTTATTCCGCTGTCAATGTTGTAGGGCTTTCGATCGGGATAAGTATTTGTATGATCATCGCTTTGTTTGTTTTGAACGAATTAAAGTACGATAAACATCACGCGCATTTTGACCGGATATACCGTATCCATGCAGATATTATGTTTGGGGGAAACCACTGGGATATGATACAAGCACCAGCCCCAATGGCAGCAACATTGGCAACCGAATTCCCCGAAGTGGAAGCCGCTGTGCGCTTTCGCCAACGCGGTTCCTATCTAATAAAGCGGGAAGTAGAAAATATCAAAGAGGATAAAGTGGTCTGGGCAGATAAGGATTTCTTTAAAATCTTTACAGTTCCGGTACTTTCGGGAAATCCCGATGAAGCATTGGCAGAACCCAATTCAATTGCCATTAGTAAATCGCTTGCCGACAAGTTTTTCCAAAACGAAGAAGCGGTTGGGCAAACACTTATCCTGAACAATAAAGAATCCGTAAAAGTGACAGCGGTATTTGAAGATATGCCTGCTACCAGTCATTTTCATTTTAACCTGCTCATTGCGATGGCTGGATTGGAAGAAGCAAAATCCCCAATGTGGTTGAGCAATAATTTTCCAACGTATTTGTTGCTACGGGAAGGTGCTGACCCGGGCGCAATGAATGATAAACTTGAAAAACTTATCGAGACCCACATGATGCCCCAGGCAGCACAGTTCCTGGGTGACGATTTTTCTGAAGAAAAATTTGCGGCTGCAGGAAATAAAATAGCATACACCGTTCAGCCACTTGCCGATGTCCATCTAAAAAGTTCGTTGCTGGGTGAATTCGAACCCAACTTCGATATTTCGTATGTGTATTTGTTTGTTGCGATTGCACTTTTTATCCTCCTGATAGCGGGTATAAATTTTATGAACCTGTCAACCGCGCGCTCCGCGAATCGTGCGAAAGAAGTAGGCGTGCGCAAAGTAATGGGTTCTTTACGGGGCCATCTCATGCGTCAATTCCTGACAGAGTCCATTCTGCTCAGCATCCTGTCCTTTATCATTGCGGTGGGTATTGCATACTTGCTGTTGCCCGTTTTCAATAATCTTTCAGCACGGGAACTATTCATTCCATTCAAATCACCTTTAGTTTATGGTGCTCTTTTTTCTGGTGCAATCGTGATTGGTTTCCTGGCCGGGATTTATCCCTCCTTTTTTCTTTCTGCATACAAACCAGTAAATGTGTTGAAAGGAAATGTTTCGCTCGGCATGAAAAGTGGGGTGATCAGAAGTTCATTGGTGGTCTTTCAATTTATGATCTCCATTTTTTTGGTGGTAGGAACGGTTGCTGTGTACATGCAATTGAACTACATCCAAAACAAGAAAATCGGTTTCAATAAAGAGCAAGTGATTGAAGTGCATGATGCGTATGCATTGGGGGATAACCAGGTAACCTACAAAGATGAATTACTAAAAAATAGTTTTATTGAGAACGCTACCATTACCGGGTACTTGCCGGTGAGTGGTGGCTGGCGAAGTGATTCGCCCTGGTGGGCAGAAGGAAAAGGTGCTACACAGGAAAACATGGTGAGCCTTCAGAACTGGCATGCCGACCATGATTATATAAAAACGATGGGAATGAACATTGTCGAGGGGCGGGATTTTTCGAAAGATTTCCCATCCGACTCTACCGCTGTTATTTTAAACGAAGCAGCAGCGTTTGCATTTTTTGCCGATGAAGACCCCCTCGGAAAAAATATAAACACTTTTGGTGAAGGCCCTGATGGCGGAATAGACAAAGGGAACCTGAAAAGATTAAGAGTGATCGGAGTAGTCGAAAATTTTCATTTCGAATCATTGAAAGAAAACATTAGCCCGGTCATGATTTACTTATCAAAATGGCCGAGTGGTGGTCTACTTTTTCGCTTTCAAGCTGGAAGCACACAAGAAGTAATCACAACATTAGAATCAAAGTGGCGAGAGCTGGCACCGGGACAACCTTTTTCATATACTTTTTTAGATGAAAGTTTCGGGAAAATGTACTCAGCAGAAACACGCTTAGGAACCATCTTCGGGATCTTCGCGGCAGTGGCCATTGTGATTGCCTGTCTTGGATTGTTTGCCCTGACAGCTTTTACAGCTGAACAACGCACGAAAGAAATCGGCATCCGCAAAGTATTAGGTGCAAGTGTCTCCGGAATTGTATTGATGCTCTCCAAAGATTTCGGAAAACTGGTATTGATTGCCTTTGTACTGGCCATTCCATTTGCCTGGTGGGGAATCCAAAAATGGTTGGAGGCCTATCAATACAAGGTAGAGATTGGTTGGTGGGTCTATGCCCTTTCGGGGATAGCTGCTTTTCTGGTGGCGTGGCTCACGATGAGCTATCAAAGTATCCGAGCCGCGATTTCCAATCCGGTGAATTCGTTGCGGAGCGAGTAACCTTCCACACCTTCAATTGCAAAATAAAACAGGAAGCCCGTTTATGCTTCCTGTTTTATTTTAACTACTTTTAAGAAAGCATTCAACGTTTTGCCAAAATCATTATGCCTATCCGCATTCTTTTAGGTTTTCTCCTTTTCGTTATAAGCACGAACGGTCTTGCTCAGGGTTACTTTTTTTCAGGCATGAATCAATGCCGTGTTCGAAATGAAGTCTTATCAAATGAAAGTCCGATGTACGGATTGCATATTGGTGGGGGTGTTAATTTTTTTCTAAAAGAAGAACAATCCAAATTTTTTATAAGAGCAGAAACAGGGTTTATAAAAAAAGGATACAATCAGCAATTACGCGGGCAAAACTTCTATTTCCGTTTTAACTACTGGTCGCTACAGGGTTCTGCCAATTATCTTCTCACACCTTCCATCTCATTACAGGCCGGAGTTGATTTCGCTATCCTTTTCAACGCCAATTTAAAACGCTGGCAAGAGACCTATACGCTTTATGATATTGGCCTGGTAGGTGGAGTTGGCTTTTTTGAAAATCGCAAATTCAATCTTTATGCGCGTGCCATCTACGGGTTGACCCCTATGATCAAATATCACAACATTGATAGCATGGGTAACTTTCATGGAGAACTTAAAGATTTACGTAACCTCTCTATTTTAATGGGCATCAGATTTAAAATCAATGAAAAAAAGATATACATCAAATAGAATAATCAGATCGTTATTTTTCTGCACAATGTTGATAGCATGTGATGGCATCTTCATTCCTGATCCCATTGATCCCCACCTTCCCAAGTATACAGAAACAGGAAATCGTGTTGCGGGAGCGATACTAAATGAAAAAATTTGGAAATCACACGTTCGCTTTTCCTGGGGCGGTGCCAATGATGCCCCACACATCAATTACTATTCCCATCAGGATAGTCTGGTGATAACTTTTACTGGCCAAAAAAGGGGGGAAGATTTCAATACGTATATTGTTTTTAGCCTACTAAATACCGGAGTTAGCAACGTTGAAGATTTACGCCAACTCAACGATAAAAAATTTGATTTGGGCAGTCCAAACTATGGTGGTTATATTCTTAGCCAAGGGAATTACGACTGCATAACCAGTGGAATGGGGCAAGTATATTTTAGGTCTGTAAAATATAGTGACAATAATGACAATAAAAGAAGTATTATTCTATCGGGCACATTTGGTTTTGATGTTGAAGATCCAGTATGCGGAAAAACCTCTGTCCGCTATGGAAGGTTTGACTACAGCATTTCCAATCTTTATTACAACTAATACTCCAAGCCGTAATTTAAGGTGTCCAATTTCAAATTCAATCCAAGTTTATTTAATTTTCCTTTACAAATTTTGATATGAAGAAACTGTTTTACATTGGTTTATTTCTGTTAGGAGTCTTTGAAATTCTCCGTGTATATTTTATCATGCCCATGCAACCTGCAATTTAGAGCGGATACAGGCCTATCAGGAATTCTGGCACAGTTGGCGAACGTTCCATCCTAATACCTCCCGCTACAATGGCAAATAAATACCTTAAGGAAATTTCCAATGTTATGTCAATGTTAAGTTTTCACACTCAACTATTTAGTTTGCCCTTCATCCGCTAGCTTTAACACCAAAACAGAAAGAGATGAAAAAAATTTCGAAGAAAGAGATCACAAAAATTGTCAAGGAATCCATTACCAAGACACTTGAAAAGCTAGACCTTACAAAACCGTCAAAAAATGCCACGAAATTTCTCGATAAGGTTGCCAAAACGATTTCCAAGGAATTGAATGCTGAAGTAAGGTCTGCGAAGAAAAAGTTGGCAAAAACCGAGAAGGCGATCAATAAGAAATTGAAAAAAGAGGAGAAATCAGCGAAGAAAAAAATTGCCAAAGCTGAGAAAGTAATCAAGAAAAAAATATTGAATGCAGAAGCAAATGCAAAGAATACGCTGACCGCGGTTTCCGAAAAAATTAAAAAGCCAGCGGTCAGGTTAACAAATGCATTGCCACAAGATAATTCCAAAAATAAAACTGTAGCAAAAAAGAAAATGCCAGCCAAGGCAAATGCTGCCGCCCTGGTGGAGACCAAAAAAATAAAATAGGGCTTTTACTTATATTCTGCTTTCATAAAACCAAAAGCCTTCAACGGATTTCCATCGAAATCGAAAAAAGTACAATTCTCCCAGGAAGAACCCGTTCCCCACAAATCCTTCATGGAAGAGGTAATCCAGGCAGGCTCCCAATAGATCACGCCTAGTCCACCTCCATCAAGGGTTTCCTGTGTGATTTTCTTGAGCATATCAAGTTGGCCTTGTTCTGTTTTAGGATACCCTACGATGGCAGTCTCATGTCCGAAATGATTGTTGTAGCTATCATTCGATTCGATTGTCCAGGGATAAGCGGTTTCAAGAATCATCACTTCCCTGCTATAGCGTGTTTTAAAAAAAGCAATCTTATCAGAAAGTTGGTCAAGTGTTACGGTAGTATGCCATAACGGATAGTACGAGAATCCGACAATATCAAAATCGGTTACGCCCGCACTGATGATATTATCAAACCACCATTCCACATTTTTCGGATCGGCTACATGCAGGATAATTTTTGTATCGATCGTGGAAGTAGCTGCAACTTCGTTTACCGCTTGTATTGCTTTGTTCAGTACGGTTGCCATGTTTGCAAAAGAACCTTCACATACATTGCAGGAAGGGAATCCAGCAGGTGCGTCTGTATACAACATGCCACAATTTGTTTCGTTGCCCAGCTGAACAAATTCCGGCAACAGGTTTTTACTTTGCAAATACGACAGCGTATTTTTTGTGTAGTTATAGACTGAATCTTCTAAATCTTCAATCGATATTATTTCTTGCCAGGCAGCCGGTATCTTTTGATTTCCCGGATCAGCCCAAATGTCTGAGTAATGGAAATCCAACAGCACTTCCATTCCCTGCGCTTTGGATAATTGAATTGCTTTTTCAACATCCAACACGTCATTGTACAGTTGATCACCTTCCGGAGTATAGACCGTTTTTGTCCAGGTGGGATTGTGCCACAACCGCAAACGAACAAGCTTTGTACTCCGCTCTTTGAAAATCGCATACGGGTTTTTTGGTGCTCCTTCGTCATTATAAACGCCACCTTGGTCAAGTATCTGGTTGACAAAAGATAAGTCGGCTCCAAAATAAAAGCCGGTGAGATCGCGGGGGTTAATTGGACCTGCTGGCTCATCGCCCCCACAACTGGCAATCATGATGATGGCCCCTAAAATGATCAGCAAAAAAGTGTACGATTTCATCTTCATAAGCCTAAAACTAAACAGATACCGATATTGTTCAAAACCACTGGAAATATAAATCAAACAGTGCGTTACAAAAGGCTTTTAATATTTTTTAAAGGATTTTCAAATCCGATTTCAGGAGCCGTAAAGATTCAACTTGCGTAGTTGTATATTTGGAAAACTATGTCATCCCCACAAAAAACTGTCCTCATTTTAGGCGCCAACTCCGATGTGGCGAAAGAAGCGATTAAACTATATACGCTGCAGGGCCACACTGTTTTAGCTGCCTCCCGAAGCACCAACCAACTTGAAGAATTTGTCCGGCAGCAAGTAACCCCCAGCGAAAATGTAAACGTCCTATACTTTGATGCCGTTGACTTTGAAAGCCATCCTGCGTTTTATAAAAGCTTGCCTGCCAAACCCAACATTGTGGTGTATGCAGCAGGCTACTTAAAAGACAATTTGGAAGCACTTCAAGATTGGGAAGGAACCTTTCAGATGATGAAGGTTCACTACTGCGGTGCTGTTTCTATTTTAAATACTATTGCGACTGATACTACCAATACCCGGTTGGAAAAAATTATTGGCTTGTCATCGCTCTCCGGTGTGCGCGGCAGGAAAAGCAACTTTATTTACGGAAGCACCAAGAGTGCTTTCACGCAATACCTGGCCGGACTACGCCAACATCTTGCCGTACGCAAAGTGACAGTGAACGTGATTGTAGCGGGCTACATCAGAAGCAAAATGACAGCGGGACTAGACTTGCCGGAGTCATTGTTATTAGAGCCTTCCTTTATTGCAAATGCTGTTGTACGTGCAGGCACCCGTTTTACAATTGTACCGGGATTCAAATGGAAACTCATTTATAATATTCTCAGAATTTTACCTGAACAGCTGGTGGCTAGGTTGCCTTAGAATGCATAGACACCTATCGCGGATTTGGGACAAGGAGGTCGTGAGGCGGTGTTGTAACAACACAGACCGCGAGCAGAAAATGTCTATCAATTTTTAGTTTGTTTCTCCCAAATACTAGTAAAAATATTAAATTTGAAATATCAAAGGCGGAAGAAATTCTAAATTCCCTGCGAGGGATAGCTACTACCTACTGATGTTGGCAAAACATTTTTCTGCGTGGTAGGTGAGTATTTAAGTTAACAACTATGGCGTCTTCACAGACCGAAAACAAAATAATCCTATGAATCCTCTACAGATTCTCAAAGAAAAATTCGGGTATACTTCCTTTCGATTAGAACAGGAAGCAATTATCAATTCCGTTTTACAAAGGAAAGATACGTTTGCCCTCATGCCCACAGGAGGCGGAAAGTCATTGTGTTACCAGATTCCTGCGCTGATTTTTGATGGGCTCACGATAGTAATCTCACCTCTTATTGCTTTAATGAAAGACCAGGTGGATGCCCTTCGCATCAACGGGATTCAGGCAGCATTTTTAAACTCTACGCAAAGTACGCGCGAACAGGAAGAAATTCTAAACGCTATTAATGCGAAAGAACTTAAGCTTCTGTACCTCGCTCCGGAGAGTATTTTTTTGAGCAAACTTCCTTCCTTCAATGTAAGCCTTATTGCGGTTGATGAGGCTCACTGTATTTCTCACTGGGGTCACGATTTCCGGCCAGAATATTTAATGCTTGCCAAACTCAAGCAATCCATGCAACATGTGCCGATGATTGCCCTTACGGCCACCGCTGATCATCTCACACGGAAAGATATTGTAGAAAAATTAACACTTAACAACCCGACAACTTTTGTATCGAGTTTCAACCGCGCCAACATACGTTATACCGTTGAAGCCAAGCGAAATAACTTTGAGAAGTTGCTTCATTTTTTAGATAAACAAAAAGAAGAATCAGGTATCATCTACTGCCTCTCCCGTGCGTCTACTGAAAAGTTAGCCCGTGATTTAACCGAAGAAGGATTTCAGGCGCTGCCCTATCACGCAGGCCTCGACCGGGATACCCGTGACCGTCATCAGGAAATGTTTTTACGGGATGAGATCAAGATCGTTGTTGCAACGATCGCGTTTGGAATGGGTATTGACAAATCGAATGTGCGTTATGTCGTACACATGGACCTGCCCAAAAATATTGAAAGCTATTATCAGGAAACCGGGCGTGCAGGAAGAGATGGGGTAGATAGTGAGGTCTTACTCTTTTATTCCTATGCTGATGTGAGCAAACTGAAACGGTTTGTAGAAATAGAGAACAATCCCACCCAAACAAAAATATCCTTAAAGAAGTTGGACCAGATGGCCACCTATGGAGACCTGGCCACATGCAGAAGAAAATACTTATTGAATTACTTTGATGAAGCATTCGAAACATACTGTGGCAATTGCGATGTGTGCCTGACAAAAATTGAGCGGGTGGACGGAACTGTGCTAGCGCAGAAAGTCCTTTCGGCTGTAACTCGTTTACAGGAACGATTTGGTGCGGGTTATGTAATTGATTTCCTCCGTGGGTCAAATGCCGTAAAAATCAAAGAAGAGCACAAACAATTAAAGACTTTCGGCATAGGTGCTGATGTGAGCAAAGAAGACTGGAATGACATCATTCGCGATTTGCTTGCACAGGCGTATCTCAACAAATCAGAAGGTACTTATCCTGTTTTGAAACTCACTTCAAAAAGCACTGCTGTATTGAAGGGTAAGGAAACAGTAATGCTCTCAAAATCAAAAGAGGTCATAGAAATGCAGTCCATCCATAAAGTCGATTACGAAATAGAGCTCTTCAAACAACTCAAAGCGCTACGACTACAACTTGCTGCTAAAGAAAATGTACCTGCCTATATTGTCCTTTCCGATGCCACGTTGATTGAACTAGCTACCTACCTGCCGCACAACAAAGAGGAGTTCAATAAAATTTCCGGCTTTGGTCAAGTGAAGATTGAAAAGTACGGTAAACAATTTTGGGAAGTGGTTGCAGCATATTGTCGCAAGTATTCATTAGCATCACGCATCCTTCTCAAAACCCCTAAGCGCCAACGCAGGGAAAAACGCAATAGGGAAACCGATACCAAACAACAAAGTTTTGAGCTTTTCAACCATGGTCATCCCATTCAAAAAATTGCTGAATTGCGTGGACTTAGTATCGTAACCATTGAAGGACATCTTGCCTTTTATGTACAGCAAGGAAAACTATCAATTGACCAGGTGATGGACTGAGGTGGTCTAGTTCTGCCGGACAGTATTTTTGTCAAATGTAAAAATCATTTCG
>CAYNOT010000035.1:0-11352 GCA_964398945.1 uncultured Roseivirgaceae bacterium
AACCACACTCATCAAGGCCGAACCGGGCCTTTACACAGTTAATTAGTCGTTACCTTTAGAGACACTTCTTTACATCACCATACTTTTCGGGGCGTTAATTCTTTGGAGTCGTTTTAACGATTTCAGGAAAAAAGGATATTGATACTCGCGGAGCCCTTCTGTAAGGGGACGGTCTTGGTGATCGCCCCTTTTTAGTTCGTAAGGGCAAGTTTTATAACTACTAACTGCTTAACAAATTCAGTTGTATCCAGAAAATAATTGGGATAAGCCTTTTTAAGGTTGTCAACCGTTCCAGATGAAACCAAGACAACCTCTATTTCTTCCCTATTGTTATTAGTTTCTAGTTCTACATTTTGTAGATCAATTAGTGCCTTACTAAAACTTTTTCTATCATAGGACGTGAGTTTTAAATTTTGATTTTTAGAATCCAATTCAATCAAATAGTATGAACTTCCTTTACCTCCTCTTCTGGTTATTTCTTCGGCAGCAACAGTAAAACCACTCATTAAATCAATCGCCCCTATCTCTTTTTCCAGTTTTTTTATTTCCGATTTTGTCTTGTCAATTGAAAGATTACCGAATACAGGCGTACAGTTTTCTTTGTATGCAAAATAAGAAGATACTAACGCAAAGAATCTTTGCCATTTTTCGTCTCCCATTCCTGATTTTAATTTCTCACCACGAAACGTCCCCATAACCTCAACAGCGGTTGCCCACACGTGTTGAAGTTTTGTCCTAATCTGCATTTCTATTCTTAATCCGTTGTACACTGGATTAATTTTGTTTTGAAATCTAAATATCAAATGAATCCCCCTATATCCACTTTCTTTTGGGTATTTAATGTAATCCTTACAAGCCCCGTCATCTATCATTAAGGAAAAGTACGGACTGTTTTTGTAGTTCTTTGCTAATTTATAGACATCCTTAATTGATCTTAAAATTGCCCTAACTCCTGCAATGTCTTGCAGTGTTGTTAAAGTTAATCTAGGGTCATCTCTTAACTTGCCAATGATTGTTACAAATCGTTTTAATCTTTGAGCTACTATAAACCCTTTGTAACCTCTTAGTTTGTATCTTAGGGTAGATTGAAATGTATTGATCGGATACGCATGACATGCTCTCCACCTATTAACAAGGTCATAATTATCTTCATCCAATTTTCCATCAACAATTTCTTTAGCAGCCCTATTGATTGCTCTTCTTGACTCGGTGGGAGGTGTGAATGCCATAAGTGATTGGGATAAGGTTAACGGCTTATCCTTTAAAAATAGTGATTTTTCTTTATTCATAACGCTTGTCCCAACTGGTATATAGTTGCCGATTTAGCGGAAACAAGAACTAAAAAAATAACTTTTGACATCCAATCAACAGTCCATAGACAGGTTTATAGACCATAGACCGGACTTAAAAACACGGCACTGAAATGATATGGAACAGCTGCCTCAACTACGTTTCCAAAAAGGCGACAGAGTAAAACGAAGGAGTCAACTGCACACAACGTTGTGTATATGCCATGGCGCTGATGATTTTTTATTTTTATATTTGGATCAGCGCCACAGCATATACACTCTAGTTGGGCGCAAGCCGTTTTAAAAATATATTCATGACCAAGACCAATCCATGGGACAAGATTTTCACAGGCGACTTTGATTCTGCATTTAAGATAGCTGACGAAAACTATAAAGCGGGACAAAGCGACTTCGATTTAAGGGCTAGAGCTAAGATAAATTTGCATGAGAGGAAATATCAAGAAGCATTAGATGATTTTAGGACTTTAAAGGAAAAGGAGAAAAACACTAACAGGGTTTCGGACGACACTTATTTATATATTGGATTATGTTATTACGCTTTGGATTTTCTAGCTGACTCCAAGGAATATTTTGAGTTTCCAATTAAGCATGCTAAGGAATTTAAATACACGACTGACATTTCATTAGCGCCTGCTATGTTACTTTTTTTCGCTCTAAAGACCGAGGACACAAAATTACTTGCTAAAGCGGAGAAGGATTTGGTAAGGCGAAAAACGCCAATTGCAGAATACTTAACTGACAGAATAAGCGAAAAGGAATTTATAAAAGAATTTGTTGACGTGGAATTAAAAGAAAGACGAGAGTGTCGGTTTGAATTTTATAAAGGGTTGAAATATTTGCGTGGTAAGGACGAGGAGAAATATGTTGACCATTTAAGAAACTCCAGAAAGATAAAAGGAAAGTATCTTGAATATGAATACTATTTATCAAAGATAGAATTGGAGAAATTGAAGGTTGGGTAGTGCGTAAAAATCGAGTAGGTAAAGGGGAGTTTCACCCCTAAACCTCTCACAGAACCGTGCTTGATGGTCTCCCATCACACGGCTCTTCATGATCGAGCTACGGAGTAAAACCATGTTGCCGTCGTTTGGTAACGTGGGACAATTTTACGTTTCAAAATCCCGCCACGTTTTATAGCCAGACGTTGGGCGCAAGCCATGGCAAATTACACAAACCGTAAAGACCATTTTAGGAAAACTATTACTACCAATTTTTTCCCTTCACATCATTCTCAAATTTTTCAATTCCCTTTCGGTCTTGCAGGGTAACAAATACCGTCTTTCCTTCTTTTCCGCCAAACACCAGGTTGCTGCATTTTTTTCCTGTGAGTGCTATCTCATTGATCTCTTCCCCTTTTGGGTTCAACACTACAACAGTCCCCTTTCCATAGCGCGTCACATACAAGTTGCCTTCTTTGTCGCACTTCATGCCATCAAAACCATGGTCCGGAAATTCGGCAAATAAACGCTTGTTGAAAATATCCCCGCTATCATCCACATCAAAAGCCCAAATCTTGCGCTGCACACTTTCGTTTACGTACAATGTTTTTTCATCCGGGCTAAGTTCTATTCCGTTGGTAGTCCCCATGCTATCCGCGAGAAGGGTTATTGTTTTGTCCGGATCAATGCGCCAGATTTTTCCTGTTCCCTCCTTCCAGTTGGGATCACTTGCAAAAAGTTGATCGCGTTTGTTGATGCACAAATCATTGGGTTGGTTAAATGCATGATGGGCAAATACCGATACTGTTTTTGATTTCATATCCACATGCAACACATTGTGGCCAATGAAATCTGCGAGAAACATATTGCCCTTGCTATCGAATTGGATACTATTGGCAATACTGCTATCCGGCAACGAAAGGAAAACCGAAACCTCCCCCGTGCTATTTACTTTGCCAATGGTCCCGTCACGTTCAGCATTGACAACATAAAGATTTCCATCTTTATCAAAAGCAGGTCCTTCAATGTTGTTGGAGAATTGGTTCTCAGCAGTAAAGTCAGAAGCCTGATGGAGCTCTTCTGCGGGTGTACATTTGAAAAGTAGAAATGTGGAGAGAAAGAAAAGTATGTTCTTTATGGACATGGCTATTTAGTTGGTAGTTGGTAGTTATTAGCTGTTTGCTTGCTGACGCGAGGCTGGGGTCTCAATGATAAACAAAATAAAAATCATAACTATTCTTGCGAAGATATAGAATGAAAGTAAAAATCCGCTGTGTGCGAAGGACACACTTTCATATTGATATATATAATTTTATCAAGATTTGCGGTTCGTGATTTCAGATTAGTGATCTATGATTTGCGGTGGATCCTACCAACAACTAACAACTATTTTCCCACCAACCCCAACTTATGTTGAAAAATACCGGCAATACTATTCGCCCTGCTTATTGCTTCTTCCGCTTTGGGCCCTTCAAAATTCTCGTTCACGGTAGCAGTAAATAATTTTAGCCATTGTGAAAAATGTTCCGTAGTAATCGGCAGTCCGATGTGCTTTTGAAACGGGTTTCCCTGATAAGACATATCGCCTAACAACATCGAAGTCCAGAAGTCAATCATAATTGGCAAATGATGACCCCAATCAAGATGCGAGAATACAGGTCCCAATAGGGGATCACCTTTCACTTTGTTGTAAAAAGTGCCAACCAATATTTCGATATGCTTTCGTGAATCTAAATCGTGCATCTGCTTAGTTCGTGTTTCCACCACAATATATCAAAGATCTTTCTTCTTGAAGATACGGGCTGCCATCCACAGCGGAAGTGCTGTCCATACAGCGAGAATCCCAATGGAAAACATTGTACCTGATCCGCTACCAAAGAAATGTTTATAAAAGGCACCCGTATACCCCATCAACGCAGAGATGTCCATCTGTAAAATCATCATGATGCGGGCCAAATCGATGGGGTTCAATGCCACTAACACCAGGGTGGCTTTCTCCATGGGATAATCACTAAATGTATAGATGATCCACAATAACAATCCGTCATAGATAAGGCTAAAATAAAACCAAAACAACAATGCCAGGCCTATGGCTTTTGCCTTATCGCGTGTGAGCACAGAAGACAAAAAAGCAATTGAAACAAAAACGGTCGTCAACAATATCCCGGTAAGCAACAGGGTAACACCCGTTGTACCCGATCCAAAAACAAAAATAGGGACACCCACCCCGATACCAAACGCCAGGCACAAACTAATCGCTACTGATAGGTATTGGCTAAAAAAAATCGAAAGACGGTTAATCGGTTGCGCTACCAACAGTTCCATGAATTCATACGAATTGAAAAAATAAATGGTGGTGAACACAACACTCACCAATGGCACCACCATTAACACCACATTCAATAAACTTAAAATTACTTTTGAAGTATCGGTGTCCAATTGGAACAATCCAATCGTACTAAAAAGCAAAAAAAAGCTATACAATATCACGAAACGTGTTCGGAGAATATCATAAAAGACATACTTGATTATCCTGGTCATTGGCAATCCTCATTTTTGTTGAAAAAATGCGTCACGTTTTTATCCATCAGGCAAGCAATTGCCCTGGTCAATTTAGTTTGCCCCGTTTGTTCTTTTAACACTTCAATAGTATCATCAAATTGAACGCGTCCTTCAAACAAGTATACCAAATCAGTTGTCAGTTCATCCAGGTCACTAAGGATATGGGAGGTAATCAGTATTAGTTTGCCACGCTTTTTTTCATTTGCAATTTTACTTTTTAGCAACTCCACACTCACAGGGTCCAATCCGGCAGTTGGCTCATCCAAAATCAATACAGATGGATCAAATAAAAAAGCCAATGCTGCACTCACTTTTTGCCGGGTCCCTCCCGAAAGGGTATGCATGCGTTTATCAAATATCTTATCCAACCCAAACCATTCAATCAACTCATCATCCGTATGCACCGTTTTCTGGCGGATATTTTTCATCATGTCAAATAGTTGACCAATCTTCATGTCCGGATAATGGCCAATCTGTGGCATGTACCCAATGTTCTCGCGATAGATCCAATCGTGGCAAATATTTTTTTTGTTTACCCGGATTTCACCATGATCAGGAATCACCATGCCCAGGATGCTTTTGATCAACGTAGTTTTGCCGGAGCCGTTGGGGCCAATCAATGCATAACTTTTGCCACGTTCAAATTCCAGGTTAATATCCCTGAGTACCTGGAGCTTGCCGAATTTCTTACTGACGTATTTAATGGAGATCATAAGGCCGCATGCTGGGTTGGTTATCCTTTAGGTTTTCAGGCGTAATTGCCGGCAATACTTTTTCAGCCCGATCGAGCATGAACACCATAAAACTTCGCCACAACAACACCGCTGTTGGAATACGCTCGACAACCATCGAATACATGCTGACCGGCCGGAACGGTATATCACCAATACCATCCTTGTCAAGATCGTACCCCTCATATCTATCCCAATAATTATAATCGAGTTTATTTAACACCAGTGATCCGTTGGTAGCCACATCGAACGTATTGGCTATGAAATTATTATGTTGAAAGTCGTTATCATCACAATTGGCCTGGAGTTTTACTGCCCAGCCATTCTCACGAAAGATATTATTTTTAAAATCCATCCGACTTGACCCCTCCAGAAAAATCCCGACCGTGTTTTTTAAAAAAAGGTTGCCGATTACTTTGCTGTCTTTTATTTCTTTCAATAAAAGCCCAAAGGAAGTTGGCCCCCAATTTTCCTCAAACCGGTTGCGTTCCATCTGTACATTTTTTGAGAACATCACCGCAACACCTGCCCCATTGTTTTTAAACGTGTTCTTTTTGTACACATCATCATGGGAAAACATAAAGTGCAGGCCATACCGCAAATTGTCTTCACTGACATTGTTTTCAATCAACGAGTTCATGACGAACTCAAAATAAATGCCGTCACGATGTCCTTTTATTTCGTTGTTGCGAATAAAAATGCGGTTGCCTTTCCAGATATGGATGCCATTACCGGAGTTGTAATCATCGGGTCGATTGGCATGGATGGTATTGTCTTCCACAAAACAGTTTTTACTGTTGGAAAGGTGAATACCAAAAAAAGTATTGACGAGTTGATTTTTGATTATCCGTACACCTTCTGCTTTCTTCACACTGATCCCGGCAATATCAACCATAGAGGCTGTCCCGGAATTAATGATTTTGAGCCCCATGATGGTAACGTGGCTGGCGGTAATCGTGATCACCTCATATTTTGATTCGCCATCGATTACAACCAGTCCTTTTCCGATTATAGAAACAGGTTTGTCAACAAGGATGTTTCCTTCCTTATAGTGTCCGGCTTCAACAAAAATCGTATCCCCATCATGTGCTTCCGCAATGGCTTGTTTGATAGCGGATAGGTTGCTTCCCTTTTTAACTGTTAAGGTTTGACCGAAAGCAACCGGGCCCATTAGCAGCAATATGATTATCAGTTGTTTGAACATCATGTTACTATTTGTATTGCGTCACAAGTTCCCCCCACGTGAGGTAAATGGCTTCTAAATCTTTTTTGTATTTATTCATTACTTCATAATCCTCAAAGGCTGCCACCTGGCCGGCCATCGGGCTTTTTATAGCTTCCCCTTTTAGAAAATGGGCATTGCCGGCATCGATCAGTTTCCCGGGTTGCGAGAAATCAACCATCATACGAAAAGCAATATCACGATCGTCAAGTTCACCGGCATTCATAAAATTGATCATGCAATTGGCATCATCGAACTTGAATACTTTTCCTTTGGTAGTCACAATTTCACCGCCAAATTTTTTATCCATGAGTGTCATCTTACAAGCATGACAACCATCTTTTCCAAAAATCAAGGGGTCCGGCCCAACCTTACATCCGGAAAACAAGAACCCCAAACAAATGAACGTTACAGTAAAACGAACCATGGTTATTTCTTTTTAAAAAATGTTGTTGCCAAAACGCCCAGGGCGATCAGGCCCGAAACAAAGATGATATACCCTCCTGTATCGGGGCCAGAGTAAGCAGTAAAATTCAGCAGTTGTTTTGTCCCGATCAACGGGGGTTGATAGGACATGCCGGGAATAGAAATGGCCGCATTTGGATCAAGGTTGTGACCATAGTCGTAACCCCATAACCAAAAGTCAACCAATGCAGCTACCGCAAGTGTTAGTATTGAGGTGACGTAAATCCAAAGGCCCCAACGCCTGCCAATACCGGCTGCCAGCAAACCGATTCCAATCAATCCACCCAAAATATATTTCATGTACCCAAACTCAGGGAACATTCCTACTTCGATGTGTTTCATTCCGATGTAATGGTTTAGTGCACTAATAATTTTAACATCCCCTGAAATGTCATCGATATGAATCTTCATGGATAGCCATTCCGGGTATTGGGGTGCCCACATCAGGATTTCCCATATAGGGGTATAGTATCCCGCAATCAACAGAAGTGCTGAAAGTGAAATCAAAATTCTTGAGATAAGATTTAGCTTCATTATTATCGGGTTAAAAATGAAGGCGCCCCCCGGAACGTCTTAACCGGGAAGACGCCTTTCAACCTGCAACTATGATACACCCCGACCAGGTGCCGCAAAACCTAGTCTTCGGCTCCGGTTGAAAATTTAAGCGGCACATTGCTGCCGGCAGGTGATACCCGTAAGTACCCTGACATTTCCTGGTGCAATGCCGAACAAAAGTCAGTGCAATAAAAAGGAACAACACCTGGCTCTACTGCTTTCCATTTGAGTGTTTGTGTTTCACCCGGCATCACTAAAAGTTCTGCGTTAAGCGCACCCTTTATTGCAAAGCCATGCGGTACATCCCAATCCTGTTCCAGGTTCGTTACATGGAAATACACATCATCACCAACTTGTACCCCCTCAATGTTGTCCGGGGTGAGGTGGGAACGAATGGCGGTCATATACACATGGACTTCTTTCCCTTTGCGTTCTACTTTGGCTTTGGCCTCACCAAGTGCTGCATACGGATGTTTGTTTTCTTCCAATTTGAAAATCTTCAATGAATTGGGTGCAACCAAATCAGCCGGAATCGCTTCCGCATAATGTGGCTCCCCAACAGTTGGAAAGTCAAGCAACAACCTCATTTTATCCCCGGAGATATCATACAACTGTGCAGACTGGTTTAACTCGGGGCCGGTAGGCAAGTAGCGGTCTTTAGTGATTTTGTTATAGGCAATCACATATTTACCATGTGGTTTGGCTGTAGGCCCACCCGGTACACTTAAGTGGCCAATTGAGTAATAAGTAGGAACCCGGTCCAATACCTCCAGCGTCTTTACATTCCATTTTACAATTTCAGAAGATACGAACATGGATGTGTAGGCATTGCCCTTGTTATCAAATTCAGTGTGCAATGGCCCCAGGCCAGGCCGTTGCACTTCACCATGAAGCGCTGCTTCATAACGAATAACCGGAATGCCCTGAAAGTCACCTTCGTAATCTTTATCTGCAATTGCTTTTTGCATTTTCGTGAAAGAAAATACCGGCATCATGGCAGCAAGCTTGCCACTGCCTACGATGTATTCACCTGTAGGGTCAACATCACAACCATGTGGTGATTTAGGACATGGGATAAAGTATACCAAGTCAGGAAATTCAGTTACATCCAGCACGGTAACTTCATCCCTCATTGTTGAAATTGCAGTATGTGTTTCTTCGTTCCATGCATTGTGCGCATACTTTGCTTTCTCTACTTTGCCCTTTCCGGCTGCCAAATACTCTTCTGCTTTTTTCCAGTTCACCGCCATGATAAAGTCTTTATCATTTTGCGAAGCATTTACTTCCAACAAAGTGTGCGCTTGCTCAGTATTGTAGCAAGAGAAAAAGAACCATCCATGGGAAGGACCTTTACCCGCGCGGCTTAAATCATAATTGAAACCGGGGGTACGTAATTGAAAGGCTATTTTCATCCCGCCAGTCTGCTGGTCAACAGAAATAAAACTGATAGAACCTTTGAAGTTTTCTTTGTAAGAAGAGATCGCAACATCTTTATTGTCACCCATCGGAATACTGAATCGTGTTCCCGCAACTAAGTACTCAGAGTTTTCTGTCAAGAATGGTGAAGAGTGGTTACCACCACTGTTCGGAATCTCAAGGATTTCATCTGTCCGGAATGTCTTTAGGTTGATACGCGCTACACGTGGTGTATTGTTTCCGTTTCCGAATGCCCAGCGGCCATCATGCTCCCCTTTTGTAGTTGACAACGCAATGTGGTGCAAATCATCCCAGGGAACCTGGCCATACGAAGTGGTCAACATCGGTTTGGTTTCTTCGCTGTAGCCCCATCCCGTTGTGGGATCGGCCGAAAAAACAGGGATCGTACGAAACAAACGTCCTGATGGAATACCGTAAACAGCTATCTGCCCGCTGAATCCCCCGGAAACGAAATTATAAAACTCGTCATACTGACCCGGGGCCACATACACTTTTGATGCCGCATCACCCATCGAAACACCTGCCGGAGCGCTCGGCTTACAGTTATAGAGCAAGCTCAATCCACCAATGACAACCAGCATCATGGTCCGTGAAAATATTTTTGAATTTTCCATTTGAATTTATTTTTAAGGATTGGTTAATTATTTCTTTCAGGGGGAAGCAATACAGCATCGATGACATAGATAATCCCATTCGATGCTTTTACACTTCCCAATACATTGGCATCATTTACCTGGATGAGCTTTCCATCTACTTTGGTGAGCTTCACATTTTCCAGGTTCACCTGATTTAGGTTCATCCCGTCTTTGATATAGTTTTCATTGATGACACCCACATACACATGGTACTCCAAAATGTTGCGAAGTGTGGTTTTATTCTCCGGCTTTACCAGGTTGTCAACCGTACCCTCCGGCAATTTCCCGAAAGCTTCATCGGTTGGCGCAAAAACAGTAAAAGGCCCTGCATTTGATAGCGCATCCACATACTCAGCAGCCTGAAGGGCCGCTACCAATGTTTTATGATCCGGTGAATCAGCAGCAACACGAACCACGTCTTGTTGTGATTCGTCATCCTGAACAGTGGATTGACCACCACCTGCATGGGTCGCTGCTCCTGTTTCAGAAGTGGTGGTAGCCTGTTGTCCACAGGAAATTAAACCACCAATAAGTAAGGGATAAAATAATTTCTTCATATATGTTTGATTTAAGTGGGGGACAGCTTGTTATTCTTCACCATCATTTTCGCGCATAAACTCCAGGATATCACGTGCATCGCCAATGGACACATTTTGATTGGGCATTCTCATCAAACACAACTCAAGAAGTTTCTGCGCTTCTTCATCCTCTGCCAACATTACATCTACGTTGGTGATCATGTTCATGATCCACTCAGGCTTACGTATTTTGGTAACGCCAGCCCAACCGGGACCAACTACACGCTTATCATCAAGGCGATGGCAGGCAGAACATTTCATTTCATAGATGTCTTTTCCTCTTTTGATGCGTTCATGGTCCAAAGGATTTTCCAATATAACGGAGGTGACTGCCCCAATACCTTTGCCATCATTCCCGCTTAATTTTTCTTCCACTTTTTTTGCGGCTGCTTCATTCAAGGCATTGTCGGGCTTCTTTGGTCCGCAAGCTGCTATCAGGAGGGTTATCGAAAGGAAATAAAGTATCTTTTCCATGTGTTTATAGTTTTAAGTTAATGGCACGGGGAATGGCCAAAAATAATTATGCGCGTTTGGGGCAAGCATTTTAATGGCCATTTCACAAGTGCGTTGGGGTTAAATTTCAAGAGCTAAAGTATTGCGGTACATCCGCGGTTCTTATGATTTGAATCATGCAGAAAACTTGATTTATGGCAGGTTTCCATCGATTGAAATAGTATTGGGTAAGGAGTATTGGGAATTTAGTATCTGGAGTTACGCAAAACAGTAACGTTCATTGCGATCCGTAGCGAAGCAATCCGATTTACATCGGGGCAAGCTATCCTTCCCGCTGAATGACGAGGTGTGCGTCACTCAGAGCGTAAGCGAAGAGTCTTTGGTAATTAGACGCTAGATGTTAGACTTAGTAGTCCTTTGTGCAAATAACTTTTTAACTGGTCAATCGCCAATCAAAAACCCTTAT
>CAYNOT010000036.1:0-9849 GCA_964398945.1 uncultured Roseivirgaceae bacterium
CCGGTGTCCTTGACCGCCGGGTGGAGCAGGGTGTCCAGCGTGGCCTTGAACGGATCGTCCACGGCACTCGGGTACTGCTTGGCGGGGTCGGTGGGCTCCGCCACCTGGAAACCGAAGTTGGGTGTCGTCTTCATCGTGCGGCCTCCAGGTCATCGGCGGTCAACATCTGGTCCCAGGTGCAGTCGATGTCCGCCCAGGTCAGGTCGTCGGGCACGATCCCCGCCCAGGTGAGGACCGCGAACGACCAGCGCAGATCGGACAGGTGCAGGGTGGTGGTGCGCAGCACAGCCTCGGCGGTGTCGTCCCACGACCACTGGTCGGTCCAGCCCTCCACACACCCCTGGAACACCCCGAACGGCGCCGGCTGCGGCAGGTCCCCGACCTCCACGACCTGGCCGGGCATCATCGCGTCCAACAGGCCCCGGGTGGCCGGATCCAACGCCTCCCACATGATCTCGACGCGGGGCAGGTGCCACTGGGGCCACGCCGCCCGCTCCAGGGTCAGCTGGGCGCGCAGCTGCGCGTCCCCGGCCTCCTCCAGGCGGGTGGCGATGGACACGTCCTCCTGCCCGAACTCCGCGATCGACGCCTCATCGACCACCACCGCCACAGGCTGCTCCCCGTACTCGTCCATCGGCCCCCACGCGACCCGGACCCGGTTCGCGAGCAGGGATGTGATCTCCATCTGCGGGGCGAACAGCACCGCCTCCGACGGCAGGTGGATCGTGGGCCCCAGCGGCCAGTTCGCGGACGTCTCCGTCTGGTCCTCCCAGGTGCCGTCCCACCCGTCCCAGGTGGTGGTCTGGTCCATCCACCGCTCCTGCGGGTCGCCGACCCGGCGCGTCTCGAGCGACTGCAGGTAGGTGGTGCCGGCGTGGTCGAACAGCCACCCGGCGCAGTCGGTGGCCAGCTCCTCCAGCAGCACGATCCCGGGCTGGGCGTCCACATCCCTGCCGATGACCCGGACACCGGACCCGCCCTGCACCACCAGCGGTTGACCCACCAGCCCGGCGATCCGGGCGGCCCGGTCGGCGACCGGTTCCGCGGGCCACGGCTCGTCCCCGATCCGCTGCCGCCCCCACCCCGCCAGGGGCCCGGCGCATTGGATCCGCAGCACCAGCATCAGCCGGTCGGGGTCGTCGGGGTGCTCCTCCCAGGTGGTGCGGGGGGTGTCGGTGACCCGCCCCGCGAACCTCACCACCCCGCCGTCCGTGATGACGACCTCGGACTTGTACCCGATGGGGACCCACTCCTGGAGCCACAGCACCAGTGAGGCGCTGCCCGGCTCCCCCCGGCTCAGGACACCGGTGCGGCCCACCCGCACCGTGATGTCCTCATCCAGCACCAGGTGGTCGACGTTGGCCCCGTCCAGGGTCACGCTCACCATGCCGGCTCCATCTCCAGCTGCGCCGGGCGGGAGTTGCGGCGGGCGCTGCCCCGCAGGCTGCCCATGATCGCCCTCGCGGACGCCTCGGGGTCGGTGTGGATGCCGCCGTAGAAGTTGATGCTGATCCCGCCGCTGCCGCTGCTGAACCCGGACACACCAGCAGCGGACCCGCCCCGACCGACTGATTCGGGGGGGCTGCCCAGGTCGAAGTTGCGGATACCGGCGACGACGTTCCCGATCCAGCTCATGGCTATCTTGAGCCATTCGACAAGCTTCATCACCCACCCGATCACCGTGGAAATGATGTTGATCATGATCTGGAATTCGCGGACCATCACCGAGATGGCCGCCTGGAACTCCGGCGACGTCAGGAAATCGAGGAAGTCCTCCAGCGCTGGAAGAAGCTTCTGCCCGACCTGGCGGGACATGTCCGCGATCTTGTCGATGAATCGTTGGATCTTCTGCTGGTTCTCGGGGTTCTTGAACCAGTCCCCCAATTCCTCGAACAGGGGGATCAGCCATTGCCCGAGGGACTCCTTGATCTCGTCCCAGATGATCTGGATGGTGGTCCAGGGGTCTTCGGCGGCTGCGGCGGCGGCCTGACCCTCCAGGGTTTCGCTGGTCAGGAGCGCCTGCGCCTCCGCGGCGTCGATGGTGCCGTCCTTGTTGGCGTCCAACCATGGGGCCAGGCCCATCAGCTGCCGGGTCTTCCCGGACAGGGCCTTCTCGACGGCCTCCACCGCGGTGTTGTACTCGACGTTGGCGACGGTGGCCAGGTCCGCGGCGCGGGTGGCGTACTCCTGGGCGGTGGTGAGGTCCCCGGTGATCAGGGCCAGCTGCCCGACCGCTTCCCGCAGCTCGGTGTCC
This sequence comes from uncultured Roseivirgaceae bacterium, assembly GCA_964398945.1. GTDB lineage: Bacteria > Bacteroidota > Bacteroidia > Cytophagales > Cyclobacteriaceae > JBGTGG01. Next base: position 2,255 of record CAYNOT010000036.1, read on the forward strand.
ACCACATGGGTCGCGAACATCGTCTGGGTGATCCACGCCTCGTTCGCCTCGATCATGTCCCCGGTGATGCCGGGGATCGTCTCCAGCACCCTGGCCAGCTTCTTGGCCTCCTGGTGGTCCTCCCACGCGGCCTTCCCGAAATCGACCGCCGCCGCGGCGGCGGCGCCGATCCCGACCGCCACAGCACCGATCACCGGCAGCGCGGACGACTTGAGGGAGTCGAACATCTTGGAGGCGCCCTTGGTCGACGTCCCGGTGCCGTCCAGCGCCGTGTTGACGTCCTCGATGTCGCCGACCGCTTTCTTGGTGTCGGCGGCGATCTTGACGACCAGCCCGATCCCGGCGGCCATCAGGTGCGCCTGTCGTTCACGGGCCAGCCGGCGGTCTCCATCGCCGCCGCCAGCAGCGGCACGTACTGGGGCGCGAGCTTGCGCTCCAGCTCATCGGTGCGGGGGCCCAGCACATAGCCGCCCGACCGCCGTTCCCGCCCGTACCTGTTCCCGGTGGAGCGGGGGTGCGGCCCGAACTCCATGCCCCACGCCAGCGACCCCTTCCACCGGGCGGGGGGGATGTTGCGGCGGGTCGACGGCTTCCCCCGGTTGCGGGCCTTGAACCCCGACAGGGCCGGGTTGGTGGCACCGATCCGCACGATCGGGATCCGGTCGGCTTTGGGGCGGATGGTGTCGGCCATCTTGTCCCCGATCGGGCCGCCGTGCGACCGCACGATCGGTGCGACGACCTCGGTGCCGAACCGGTCGGCGAGCTGCTTCGCCTCGCCGCGAAGGACACTGTTCGCCAGCCGCACCCGGGAGGTGTCGAGGTCGTGCAGCTGGGCGCCCGCCTTCGTCAGCACCCGCAGGCAGGTGTCCAAACCCTGCACCTGGACGCTGTACCCGGAGGCCTGCTGCTCACCCACGGCGCACCGCCCTGCGGCGCCGCCGGGGGGCGGCCTGCTCGTTGAGGACGTCGACCAGCGTCGCCAGATCCATGGGGTCCGCCTCCCACAGCACCCCCGGGGCGATACCGGTGCGGACGGCGAGCATCGCGATCACCCGGCCGATGTGGCCGGCCGGGTAGGGTCCACCTCACCGGACTCCCCGGCCGACTCCACCTGGGAGACGGTGGCGTCCCACACCTCGAACGATTGCTTCGCCTTGGCGTCCCGCTGCAGCTCCGCCCACGCCATGAACCGCAGCTGGGTCACAGCGAAACGGCCCGGGTCGTTGACCATATCGGTCTTCAGCCCGGACTTGGCGGCCCACCGCTCCCACACCCCGACGCTGTACTGGTCCGCCTCCACCTGGACGCTGGTGCCGTCCCGGTAGGTGACGGTCACCGACCAGCGCATCACGGGGCCGCCTCCCGCTCAGGCTCCTCGGAGCAGGGGAAGCTGAAGTCGGCGGTGACCTCCTCGTCGATGTCGCCGCCGATCGGGATGGCCCGGATCTGCACGTTGCCGGTGTACGTCTTCCCCGCCGCGGTGTTCGGGGTGAACGTGTAGGGCACCTCGATGCCGTTGTTGACGCGGCAGTACTCCTGGAACCCCTCGGGCGCGTCGAGCTCGAAGTCCTGGATCGCGGTCCCGGCGAGGACCCAGGTGGTGGTGATGTCCTTGGCGCGCTTCGGCTTGGCGAGGGTGCCGCGCTGATCGGCCTCCTCGTGCGACGGCTCCAGCCGGCAGTTGGTGACCTGCCAGGAGAAGTCGTTGGGGGAGGGCCCCAGGGTCAGGGTTCCTTCGCCGAGCTTGCTGACGGTCACATCGGTGGCGCTCACGGCGCCTCCTTCCTCGCTTTGATCCGGGCGACGGCCCGGTACGCCGGGTAATGCACCTGTTCGCCGATCTCCAGGACGACAGGGGACGACTCGCGGACCCCGAGGCAGCGCAGCAGGCCGGGAACCATGTCCAGGACCGGGTCCATACCGGCCTGGTCCCCCGGGGCGGTGCCGACCGCGTACACGGGCACCTCCGCGTCCAGGGCCCCGGCGAGGGTGCTGCTGGTGATGGTGGGAAGCCCCACATGGATGCAGGGGGCCCGCACCTGCCCGGGGTCGCGGGTGATCAGGGTGGTGGGGAACACCGCCTGGATCTGCGCGGCGAGGGCGTCGAGGGCGGCCGTGATCATCAGGCCACCACCGGGTCGAGGCCGACGGATGAATAGATGTCGCTGATCGAGTCGCCGTACTCCCCGCTGGCGCCCGACTCCTCATAGGAGCCGAAGCCGGAGGGCTGTGCGGGGGACTGGAACAGCAGGCACGCCCACCGCAAAGTCCCCTCCACGATCGCGGGGTCCGCCTCGATCTCCTCGTCGGTGAGGCGGTGCCGGCGGCGGCGCACACGCTGGCATGCGGCCGCCGCCGAAGCGTCCAACCTTGGGGCGTCGGCGGTGGTGCGGCCGAGCGTCTCCAGACGCCCGGCCACATCATCACCGGTCACCCAATCCGCCACCGGACTACTTCTTGGCAGACGACGACTTGGCGGGCTCGGGCTCAGCCGAGGCGGTGAGCGCCGCGATGTTCGTCAGCTTCACGAACCCGGTCGGGTCGATCACACCCAGCTGGTTGTAACCCGCGTAACCCACGAGCTGCCCCAGCACATCGGGCTCATCGACGGACAGGAACCCCTCGATGTCCTCCCAGAACTCCACCAGGCTGTCGTCGCCGGCGATGAACGTCGCCGCAGCAAACCGGGGGTCGATGGTGACCGGGATGCCGTCGAGGTCACCTGAGGTGCCGTTGATCAGGGGGATGTTGTAGACCTTCTGACCCGTGTTCGCGTTCCGCAGCGACGCCAGGGCGATGCCCACGTCACGGGACAGCCAAATATGGTTCAGCTCCCCGTTGTCGCCTTCCGGCCCCGCGATCGTGGTTCCCACCGAACCCAGCGCCTTGTCGATCGCCGAAGGCGTGTAGGTACCGGGAGCGCCCTCGATCTCCTGCGTCTGCGTCACCTTCGTGACGAAAGTTGAGCACGCGGCCTTGTCGCTGCGACGCGCATAGATCTTCGTAAACGACTGGAACACCAGATTGAGGATGTTCGGCTGCGCCCAGCGGATGTCCTGCTTCGAAAGGTTCAGGTGGCCCGCATGGGTTTGCAGGGTGATGGGGACGTTTCCAACGATCATCTTCTGCGAGGCCGTCAGATCCTTCTCAACCACCTGCCCCCCAACCTCGACGTGCTGGGTAACCAGCGGCCGGTCGAACTTTGGCCCGGGCGGGGTCTCCGTGCTCACCGACTGCACCAGGGGGCGCATCGCGCGGAGCCGGTCCACGACCGGACCGATGATCTGCTGCGGCACCAGGCCGGGATTGTCTGCGACCATCTGGTGCGCGGTGGCCCGCTCAAGCAGCGCGATCGCGTCCCGGTCCTTCTTCACCCATGCCCCGTGGAGCATCGCAGCCCAATGCCCGGCGTTGGGAATCTCACGGGCCAGGTCGAACTCTTCGACAGGTTCCGCGACCCGCTGGGTCGTGCTCTGGACCCTCGGCATCTGGGAGCGGAGAGCGGCGACCTTGGTGGCGCGCTGCTGCATCCCGCTGTAATGCTCGATGCTCTTGCCCAGCTCGGTGCGACGGTTGTCGTCCCGCTCGATCTGGGCGTCCTCGTCCTTGGTGAGATCCCGCTTCTCGCTCGCGGCGCGCTCCATGATCTCATCGATGCCGCTGGTGATCTCGTCGTACTCGTCTTGCAGACGGTCTACGTAAGACATGGCCCCTCCCCGGGTCCAGACGGATGTTTTGTCTGGCCGGGTGGCCGGTCTGGTACTACCGTCCCGGGGTGGCCGCTCAAAGCGGGGTGGCCGGTGACAGCATGCCGGGGTGGCGGCTCTCAACTACTTGGGAGCACCGTACCGCTTGCCGCGCCACCGATCAAGCAGCGGCGTGGACACCACCTCCTGGACGTGCTCGCTGCGGTAGGCGAGCACACCCGCCCCCGCGTACTGGGGGGATCCGGTGGCGGCGATGTGGTTCAACCCGCACTGCATCCGCCGGCGGGTCCCGTTCGGCTGGATGGTTGTCCGGTACACCCGCGCCCCGACGCTCCAACCGGTCAGCTCCCCGGCCCTGGCGGCTTCCGCCTGCGGGTGGTCACGGTTCAACCGGACCTCCGCGTACAGTCCGTCCAACTCGCCGATCAACCGCTGCGCGCGGCCGAGGAACCTGTCCCCGTCGTCGCCCTTGTGCCCGACCATCAGGTTCACCCACCGCCCGCCCTTGGCCACATCGCGGTAGAACGAGCCGGGGTCGAACTCCTCCAGGTAGTACTCGATCCCGTCATCGGTGACCCGTTGCGGCGCATCGAACGGGACCGCCCGGCCGTACACCGTCCACCCGTCGCCGACCGGTTCGAACACACCAGCCGCCGCCCGCTCAATGATCAGCTCGCCCATGTCACACCTCCTGCGCACCCAGATCAGGCACACCCTCCGGGGTGCTGCCCTCCGTCACCGACGCCGCCATCGGCGGGTACTGCATCCGCTGCCGGCCCTCATCCACCGACAACAACCCCGCCGCGACCAGTCCCGCCGTCACCTCCGCCTGGGTGCGGATGTCCGCCCGCTCCACCTGCGCGTACTGCCAGCGGACCCGCCACCCCGAGGGCATCAGATGCTTGTTGATCGCATGCGCGATCGGCTGCCCATACCGGTCCAAGGTGTCGACCCGCCACGCGATGTCCGCCGTCTCCACGTTCTGGTACGTCATCGACGGACCCTCAAGCCCCAGCTTGTACGGGGGCACCCCGGTGATCAGGCACGCCTGATGCGCGTTCCACTGCCGGGCCTCCACCAACTGCTGCTTCTGCGCATCGGAGACCAGCGGGACCACGGTCACGTTCGACGGCAGCAGCAGCGCCTCACCCGTCGCCAGCATCGTGCGCCAATCCCCCTTGAACTTCTTCGCCGCCAGGTCGTCCACCGTCCCCGGGACCTGGATGATCGCCGGCGGCAACCCGCCCCCCGACAGGTACCGGCCCGCCCACTCCTCCGCCGTGATCGCCGTCCTGAGCGCATCCCCGAACTGCTGCACCGGGGCCGCCGACAACGGCATCGCCGACAGCCCCCCGCGCTTGATGTGCAGAACATCCGACTTCGCCAGCATGAATCCCCGGTAGTTGTAATCCCAGGTCCCGTCCGCGTGGATCACCACCGCCAGGTCCTCCGGCGGCAGCGGTATCCCCCACCCGGGGCGGCCGGTGCGGTAGTCCAGGTCGCCGAGCAGCTCGATGTGGTTGCCGTACTCCGCCAGATCCCGGACGGTGGCGTACCGCCACTGCCAGGCGTCGTTCTCCGGGTCCGGGTCGGTCAGATAGGCGGGCTGGTCGGGGAGCCGCTGCCACACCCCCGTCCCCGGGTCGATCTTCCCCGCCTGTATCTCAAGGTTCGCCAGGCTCCCGGCGATCAGATCCAGGCACCGATCGAACGCGGGGAAGCTGATCGCCTCATCACGGGACGCCGGCCAGTACGCGGCAGGCGGGGCCGTCAGGTAGGCGATCCCGTCCGAGGACCGCTGCCACCGCCGGGGGAGCCTGGATGAGGGTCCGCGCCGCTGGGTGAGCCTGCGGACACTGCCGGGTCGAGCCGCCACCAGCGAATCCCCTTCGGACCCCGCCCCGGATGGCGACATGTGCCGCGCCCGCTGCCGTGGGGCGCCTATGCGAGGCAGCATAGCGCACCCAGGCTCACGCGCTGAAGAACATCTGCGCCAGGCCCGCACGCGCCCCCCACAAAGCCCAGGACGCCGCCTTCACCACCGCCACCGGCCCCGTCGACCGCGAAGCATCCAACCGCTCCCCCGACACCGACACCGCCACATCAGCGGCCCGCAACCGCTCCACCAACGGACCCGACCACGACAACCCCCCAACCTGATCCCGCAGCACCGCCGTCGCCGCCGCCGCATCCTGCAACGCCACCGGCTCCAACACCAGATCCACCGCATCCGGAACCTGCTTGATCACCGCCCCATGCGCCAACACGCTCACCGGGGAACGGGCCCGCAACCACGCCAAAGCGTCCGAGCGGCGCCCCACCTCCGCGCACTCCACATGCCTGCCGTCGCTGACCGCGACACCCCACAACGACCCGTCCGGCTCCGACTCCATCGCCCCCACCAACAACCCCGACCAGCCCGGCTCAGACGCCGGCGGCAACAGGCCCGCCAACCGGGCGCCCCACGGCTGAGGCGCGACAAGCTTCACCGAAGGCCAGATGTTCAGATACTGCGCCCGGAACCCCGCCACAGGGTCCGGCTCCAACGGGTCCGGCACAGCCTGCCCCGTCAGCACGTCATCCCACGCGTCCCCGACCAGGACCTCCCGCTCCGCATCCCAATGCGGGGACGCCGCCCGCCACGCCGCCGGGTCCGCCGTATCCGCGTCATCCCCGGCCGCCCACAGCAGCAGCAGATGTCTGCCCGACCCGTCCAGCGACCCCATCGCATCGGAGATCCGGCGCACCATCAGCATCGTCGCCCTCGTGTGCGCCGTCGACGTCAGATGCAGCTGCGGCGACGGCCGATCCATCAAAGCCGGCTGCAGACCCTCGCTGATCACCGCCGCCGGCACCGCCCACGACTCATCACAACACGCCAAACCGGCCGGGTACCCGTACACCCCGTTCTGCGAACGCACCAGCCAGCGGGACTCATCGGGGGCCTCGATCTCCTCGTTGCCCATCCCCTTGCGGACAGTCCACCCCCGGGCCTTCGCCCACACCCACGCCGCCCGATGGATCTCCTTGCAGATCGGCAGATCCTTCCCCGTGAACAGCACCGTCTGCGGCTCACCCAACAGGTCCGCGTGATCGACCCGCCAGCAGCACACGCACCGCAGCCGGACCGACTTCCCCACCCGCCTCGGGGTGGACTCCAGCACCGACCGCCACACCAGGGCCCCGGTGTCGTCGTGCTCCAGCTGCCGGACCATCGCCAGCTGTTGGAACCAGCGCAGCTCGATCCCCATCTCGGTGCGGGCCCAGTCCACCGCCGCCGGGCCGTAGGAGCCGACCGCCCGGGGGTGGGGGCCGGTCATCGCCCTGGGCAGGTTCGCGGTCGGGGGCATCCGGTCGATGAGGGGCGCGACCCAGGGGATTCCGGCGAAAGCCGACAGATCTTGGTTGACGGCCGCCGCATTCCGTGTGTGTGTATTCGGATTAGCGGCGGGGTTAACTGATGATTTCCCAGGAAAGAATGGCGCGGTTCCGTTCTGTTTCTGCTTTGTGCTTTTGAGTTTCCCTCGTTGAATGTTTCCTTTGATGGCTCCGGCTTTGGTGTTGCATCTGGGGTGTTCGATGCGCCAGTTGCCGGGGTTCCAGGTGAGGTCGGGCCGGTCGTTGCGGTCGATGGTGTGGCCGAGGTGCCAGTGGGTGGGGTGGACGGGTTGGTGGCAGCGGGGGCAGGGGGTGGGCCAGGTGGTTTGGTTGGCGAGCCAGGTGCGGGCGCGGGTGACGCGGCTGCCTGTCCAGGGGGCGTTGGTGGCGGCGTATTTCGCGAAGAGGGCGAGGGGGTTGGTGGTTGTGGTTCCTCTTGTCATGTCACCTCCACTTTGTAAATGGTTTTCCACAGGCTCCTCGCGTTACCTGCGCTACGTCTGATTTCTC
>CAYNOT010000037.1:0-7583 GCA_964398945.1 uncultured Roseivirgaceae bacterium
ATAATTCTATTTTCTTCATTGTTGTATGTTGTCCAGAAAAATGCACGCTAACGCTTGGCTATGAAGCGTTACTTTTATCCTTTAAAAAATAATTAATCAAAAGTAATGCTTTATAGCCGTTGTTGGGCGCCTGTGCAGTGTCACTCACTCTAGTTTTATAGTCTTAATATTTTCAAGTTTGTCCAAGTACTTCATCATTGATTCAGTTGTTATCGTCACTGTGATTCCGTCTTCTGATTCGTTCTCTTCTGATTCTCCAATGGCAACCAACTGTTGAGCAATATATATTGATTGAGCAGTCGACACGTTGTCCACGTTTTTTGGCTTTTCCTTTTTAAACAAGTCCTGTGCAAATAGAAATGCTGTCACAAGGTCATTAAGATTATCTGAAGTCGTCCATGTCTTTTTGGCAAGATGGATTAACCAACTCCAAACTGTTTGTCCTTTGTATTCTACTGTTTCCCAAAGTCTCTCTTTAGCAATATTGTAGTCATACCCTGGATTGATTCTCCCAATTATTCCAAATTCTTGGTCGATATCCCATTTTCCAAATTTTGTTAATATGTCCATAGTCATTAATTATTAGTGTCTGAATTTATTGCATGGCGCCCAACTAGAGTGTATATGCTGTGGCGCTGATCCAAATATAAAAATAAAAAATCATCAGCGCCATGGCATATACACAACGTTGTGTGCAGTTGACTCCTTCGTTTTACTCTGTCGCCTTTTTGGAAACGTAGTTGAGGCAGCTGTTCCATATCATTTCAGTGCCGTGTTTTTAAGTCCGGTCTATGGTCTATAAACCTGTCTATGGACTGTTGATTGGATGTCAAAAGTTATTTTTTTAGTTCTTGTTTCCGCTAAATCAGTCGGCAAGCCGTAGTTATCCGTTTGTAATCGTTTATAGCTGGATACTGTCCAGCCGATCGTTTAACTTCGTCCAAGTCCTGTAACGGGGTCACCCGTTTGAAAGTGAAACTTTCCCCGGTCTCACCGCCAGGACTTGAAATCCAAAAGGATTTATACTGCCGCATACTTTATCAAAACCGAACTGTCAATAAAAAAACTTTTGTAAAAACACCCACTTGTATTCTGGTGCCTCAATTGCATACAACGTTTGAGTTTATGACGGCTGCGGCTTTCGAAGCACGTCTTTGTCCCACGTGACCAAACGAAATTAAGAAAACTAAACTCTATAATTACACTGAACCCGCAGCTGGCATAAACTTTTTGTTGGCGGTAGTTTTTGTACACGAAGTTAATTACTAGGGAGCTTTGAATCTGTCGACTTTTCCTTATTGTGAGGTGTCCGCAAACCCAGTGATCTCAAATACCTTGCTATACTTATGGGTCCGTCCAGTCAAATTTTTATTCAGAAAGTCGGTTATGGGTTTGTTATCCAACGTGATGGAACCCGTTATAATGGATTTACCAGGATATAACTCAACATTTCCAACTTTGGTTTTTTGGAATGCCGTTATTTGTAGTCCCAATTCTGATGGCTCAATTTTAAATACTTGTGAAAAAGGTTTGGAGGTCTCTTCAAACATATTGTCAAATATGTCGCTTATGTCTTCGTCTTGTGTACTCATATTTTTGATGTTTGTTGTTAAGAGTTTTCGAAGTATGTGCTTATTGTCGTCTCGTCATTTAATATTTCAATGTAGACGTCATTTTCCACTACCAACTCGACAAATTTATTGTACGAATAACAAAGCTTGTCTGTCAGCTGAGCAATGTCTGGATACAAAACCAGTATATCCTTTTTGTTTCTTAGTTTATTATAGAGTTCCTTGTTTTGTTTCTTTTGGTCTCCTTGGTCAGTATGTCCTTTATAATAATTGTCCACGAACTGCTCATTGATTGTTTCTGTAAAGGTTGTCGCGTGAGTTGTTCCGCTATTTTCAAAGTCGTATGTCGGATGGTGGGTGAGAATAAATGACTTTGGGTGCTTAATGAAGTTAGCCCATTTTCTTATTCGTTGAAATACCTTAAAGTGCTTCGTTCGGTATGATTCCGGAAGCTGAATAATGTCAAACACTATTTCTATTCTTTCAACAAGTAGGTAGAGTAGGAGAATGTAAACCGTAAAGTCCTGCTGGATGTCCTCTAGTTCATCATGACGTTCGAGGTAATGGAGAATCATGTCCGAGCTGTCGGCAAAATTGCAACCTAAGCAGTTATGATGTTGTCCATCTAGTCCACCGAACGCCTCATGTATTTTACAAGAATTTGCAATCTCATCTTTATCAAATGCCTTCTCCAAAAATATCTTGTGACACTCTTTAAATTTCTCTGTTACTGTCGGCATATTAAAGTGTCATTTGTCGTCCGTTATTTTGAAACCAAATCTTTATTAAAAAAATTACCGCCAACGTTTGGCTATAACCAGTGGCGGCTTTCGAAGCCGTCATTGTCCACCGTGACCAAACGTAGTAACGAATATAAAACTTTATACTTACTCATCACCCGCCATTGGTTATAGCTTTTGTTGGGCGCTGTAATTTCTTAGTAACTCACTTTTAATGTAGTTCCCTCTACCTGAACTCCTTGAGATCTTGACAACTTTATTTTTTGATCTGCTGTTAACCCAATTGTCTCACCGTCTTTCAAAGTCACATTACTTAAGATTACATAGTGGCTTAAATTAAAAAGCATCTCATGAATTTCTTCTTTAGAATGCTTGGAGTTCAATATTTCCATTTCGTCAAATCCAAATTCTTTGAGTCCGAAAGTATAACCGTTGTTTTTGTCATTGTCGTCTCGTAGTCCGATGTAAATCCAATTCATTAACGGCAAGCTGTCGTCCGTCATAGATTTAGCATTATCAACGTAAAATGCTGTTGGTAGAACTAAAGTCTGGTTACCCAAATAAATTCCAAGAGCGTTCGTATTTGTCAAAATAGATGTAGCTACTTTGGTGAAGGTTCTAAACATTTTTAATTTATTGTCACCAGTCGAAGTAACTGAAATTATAATATGCCCTTTGTGTTTTGGTGTCAAGTCCTTAGCGTCTGGCCACAAATAAGATATTTGACTTGGAAATTCTAACTCGTCACCTGGAATAGGAACGTCCATTAACATTATAGCAATTTGAGAACCCTTTAATTGAATTACTGCTATGCCTTTTTCCTCGTCAGTGTCTTGTCCGGTTATGGTTATGTCGTACTTGTATTGTAGTTCTCCAATTACTTTTTTAAAGTCAATCTTTGAAATGTCGTTTAGCAACACCATCCCTAAAACTGTGCTAGATTGTTTGTCTGTCTTTGTCTCAGGATTGTCACCTTTGAAAATTTTGTTAATAAAACCGAACATGGTTAATGCTGTTAAAATTACTGCCCCAATTATAATTGATTTCTTTGTCATATTTGTCACGGAAATTATTGCGCCCAACGCCTAGCTATAAGACGTATGCGTGTAAATACCTACATCTTAGTCCCACGTTGCTGGCGAAATTTACTAGCACACACTTTAAGAACCTACAATATAGCATATGTATTATAGCTGATGTTGGTGGCTGGCCTCAACACCTCACTTATAGTATGCTCAATAATTCTCCTAATAGTTTATTTTCAATTGCCTCGTTCTTTTTCAATGGATTCCATTCTTGTATAATGACTGCGATAATTCTCTTGTCAGGAATCAGGATAATATGTTGCCCACCTTTACCTCTTGCTGTATAAATTGTTCTATTGTCCTTCGTTTTAAGAATCCACCAACAAAATCCGTAACCAACCTCATCATAACTCTCAAGTGAGCGAAACTCTTCACTTGTATTAGTATAATTCGCTAATGTTTTATCAATCCAGGCCGAATCCAGTACTTGCTTACCGTCAATATTTCCCTTATTAAGAAACAGTTCACCAAATCGTGCAAGGTCACGAGCTGTATAGTATGATTCGTCACCCCCTACGTGATATCCATCAACCTCTCGCCAAAACCCATTCTTAATTCCGAGTGGCGCGAATAAGACCTTGTCAGCAAACTCCTTTGTAGATTGTCCGGTACTTTTGGCTACAATGGCAGATAGGACATTCTGAGACCCTGTGAAGTACTTAAACTCAGTATTAGGCATTACATGAAGATATTCTTTTGTAACGCATTGTTCTACTGTCTGAAAGCCGTCCCCACCGGTCCATCCTCCGCGCATTGACAGCAAATGCTTGATGGTTAATGCTTTTTTAAAGTCTCCGAACGGGTTATTTTGATACTCAGGAAAAAATGGTAAAACTAAGTCGTCCTCTGATTTGATATAATCATGTTGAATTGCCAGTCCAACAAGTGCAGAGGTTACACTCTTTGTCACTGAATGAACATTGAAAGCACTATGCTTTGTTGTGCCCGAGAAATATTTCTCAACAATCAGTTTATCATCTTTCACAATCAACAATCCCCGAAGTCTGCTCCATTCATCCAGCTTGTCGAAATAGGCAGAAAACATTTTATTATCGTAACCATAATTCTCAGGCGTTTCAGTTTTCCATTCGTAAGGCTCATAGTCGACTTCAAAAGATTGAGATTTGCAGAACGGTGGATTTAAGGTAAGAGGGTGCCATTTAAACGTGAAGTTTAAGAAATTAATAATTCCCATTAGAATTACAATCGAAGCAAAACCAGTTAAGAGTTTTGCCTTTAAGTCCGTCTTGCTTTTCCGAATCAGCGAAACAAGAGTAACTATCAATAAAACAAATGACAGAAAGTACTCTATTAAATTAGGGTAAGGGAAGTAGTAATATTTTGATTTTATAATGAATCCTAAAACGATAAATACAAGTGTAATTGTCGCAAAAAGTAAAATGTGTTTTCTCATTCAGTCAACTTGCTTTTGTGTGTCGTAATCATTTTAGAGGCTTGCCACCAACGTTTGTGCATAAGCAGTGGCGGGAGTCTGAAGCGCCTCACTGTCCCACGACACCAAACGTTATTTGAAAAACTAAACTACAAATTTACACTGAACCCCGCCATTGATTATGCATTTTGTTGGGTGGCGTTTTACTATAGCTGTCTTATTTTAGGTCTTTAATCGTTAAGGGTTGCATGTTGTCAATAAAGAAAAGTCCATCAAAGACTTTTGTCCAGTTGCCGGTTAGCTGATAGTGAGACAATCCGGCAAGTTTAAAATTGACGCTCTGCTGATTGCCCCTGAAATCCGTAAAGGCATACGGATACTTCTTGGCATGTAGGTATGCTTCATAACTGCCCGCGGACCGAGGCTTAATGTTTACCTTTTCAAAATTATGTTCAACCAGTGTTCTTTCTCCGGAAAAACTACACATACCAATTGCATAAATACAATTTCCTAATTGCTGATGAAGTACTTCACCCATAGGAATAGCATTGTCGTTTTGAAAGTACTTGTCCTTTTTTACTTCGGTGCTCACCAATCGGCTAATATGATAGTTAGCTGCCCAAACGATCATCTTTTCTCCTTTGAATTTATTTTGTTGTAACCATACGATGGTTTCCGCCATTTGTTGATCACGTAAGTTTCCTGATGACCACCAATTTTTCCGTGTGTGTGCATCTTTCTGCCACCAGCCTAATCCCAAAGCACGCAATCCTTTTAATTCCTGTCGCCAAAATTGGAGTGTCTTCTGCTCGGGGTATGCATCTAATGCCGCAATCAATGTATCTAAATGATTGGCAAATGCCTCTTTCTCCATGGCACTGGGATTGGAGCTGATGCCTTCATTCAATAGACGTACTGCAGCCGCTTTAAAGTTGGGATTGGGTTTAATAGCAACAACTTGTTCAATGGAATCAATGGTATACAGATACACTTTTCTATCAGTTTGGTTTAAATCGTAGCACAGATCAATCCCAGCTAGCGAAAACCCGCCTTTCTTGATCAAATCAAAAAGCGGTGTCATTTCTTGCGGCTTGATCCATTGCTTGAGCTGCAGCGTTCCGGTAATCATTTGTTCAAAATTGATGGTGCTGTCCTGGTATAAATCCCAACTGGTGGATGCTTGGTAGAAACCCGTTTCAAAAGCGATTACGTTGAATCCCATTTCCTGGTGTAAAAATTGGATCAATCTAATTTTTGCTGACAAGGATGCTCCATCTCCATGCTCTTGTTCACCAAGCAGCACCACTTGTTTGTCTTTAAGAATCGATTTTAAAAATGCAAGGTCATCGTAGTTTGTGTTCTTCGGGTCGATAGATTGAATGAGGTGAGTGGTGCTGTCGAAAGGAGCAAATGAAACTTGCCCATACGTGTGTAACACAGACCAGAAAAGAAGTACAAGTAGTTTATATCTCATTGTGTTTATTTAAGGCGTGTGCTGGCATGTATCTTCTTGAAAATAAAGAGTGCATCGAAATACTTGGTTACCCTAACTTTCCTTCGAAAGTCAATAGAGGAAAGATCGGTGTTAAAACCCCTACCCACACTGGTGATATAATTTTCTTGGGTTGTCCATTCGGAGGGCAGTTGGTCAACTTCATCAAAAGAGATATAATGAAAGTTACCAGCGAGTGTCGAGAATTTATGGGCGAATCCAATTGCGAGCGTGGGAGTATACAAGGTGTCGACAAACTGGTTACCCGGATCTTTTAAATTCCACAAGGAAAAAGTGCCCGCTTCATAGTCCGTTCCGATAGACAAATACGCGTCTTTCAATTTGCGTTTCAACAAGCTACCTACCTCGTTATCTAACTTTCCAACGTGTCCGTTGTGGGCGATGACTAAGATTTTATTTTTTGGATGTTCCTCCAATACGTTGAGAGCATGACCAGCAAATGAAACCGCACGTTGATTCCCTTTCCACTTTATTTCCAATGCTTCTGCGAGCCGAGTAGCTATGTTGTACTCCTCCAGTGAACTATTGCTGATGTACGTGTGCTTGTTTTTCCTTAATCTGCTTCTTGCCTTTTTTGATAGTTTATCAAATGTACTTTTGTCCTGATCAAAAACACTTAAATAGGTTGCCTGTTGAAATTTCTGATAGGGACTAAAAATCTCAAGTTGTGCAGAATCAACTTTTGCAAAATATTCTTTTAACAATTTTATCGCGGTTGGCTTCCCAAAAATATCACCACCAAGAAAACTAATCTTACTTGCTTCATCACGATCTTCATTCATTTTTTTTATGGCGTTGATAAAGTGAATAAAGTCTGTGTTTTTGTATTCACTGTTGTTTTGATCCGTTAGTATATTTAGGCCGTCTTGATTTTTCCCCTTAACATAATCATCAAGCAGCAACCCTTGTGCGTACGGGAATTCGATGAGGATGGTGGTGAGTCCTTTTTCCTCGATCAGGTATTCGGCTAATTTTAATTTCAATAGTTGAAACTCCTTTGTCCCGTGGTTTGCTTCACCTAACCCATACACCACGATGTGATCATCAAACTTCAATGCCCTGAAGTCAGCAATGGAGATCGCCTCCACGTCACGTTGAAACGAAATGGTCTTCTGTCGAATAAATCCTATCTCGTCAGGCGGAAACTCTTGTGCGGCTAATCCATGCCAGATTAGAATTAGTGTCAGAACTATAATTGGTTGTAATATCTTCATAAAAATGCCACCCAACGTTTGTGCATAAGCAGTGGCGGGAATTCGAAGCGCGTCACTGTCCCACGAA
>CAYNOT010000038.1:0-6624 GCA_964398945.1 uncultured Roseivirgaceae bacterium
GAAATGATTTTTACATTTGACAAAAATACTGTCCGGCAGAACTAGACCACCTCACGCTTACAATGTTGTCAAGGTTTGGGTTTGTTAACCTGCGGTTGCCATTTTTTTCTTCTGTTTCTTCTTCATCAATTTCGTCTTCTTTAATTCTCAAGTTGTTGCAGGCTGCGTGAAGTCCCTGATAGGTTACAACGGTCATAAATTTTGGATTTCTAATGTCTCTCGAAATCCAATCAGGTGTCAAATTGGTTTGAAGAAAAAGTTCGCAAAAGCGTTGTATCCATTGATTGCGGATTGCAATTGTAGGTGCAAGTATTAAAGTCGGTTTGTTCAGTCGAATAGCAACTTCAAGTCCTAAAACTGTCTTACCCGAACCTGGCGGAGCAATTACGTGTAAATGTCCGTCAGTTAAGTGGTCTTGTAAGTCGTCAAGCACTCGTTGTTGGTATTTTCTCCAACCGTATTTAAATTTTATGTCTTTAGGATATTCTGTCAATGTTATGGTGTTGGTCGTTACAATTCTGACTAACGTTTGTGTTTATGACGTTGTGCTGCAAAAATAGTAAATGTCAAACCGATAGCACAATGGCATAAACATGTTGTTGGCAGCTGTTTTATTTCGCAGGTCTGAATTCAATTTCTTTATCTTTTCCTTCGGCTTTGAATACAAGCTTGATGTATTTCCCCTTCTTTGTTCTAATGGGAAAATTTAATGGTAACAGTTCTTCATAATGTTCCGGAGTTTGCATCCTCTCAGTTAACAATAGTGTTTTTCCGTCATCTGAGATGTCCCATTTACCTTCTTGAGTTGTAGAGTCATTGAGTAAAAATTTAAAATGTCCTTGTTCAGAAAAATTAATCTCCATTACTACCCATATGGGCATTATAGCTTTTTGACCATCGTCAAATTTCTCATAGAATGGTTTAAACTTCCATAATCCTAATGCGTCATTTATAGTTTTGGTTCTTGGATTGTCTTGTCCGAATAGATTAACCGTTATTAGAATAAAAAATGTCAAAAGTAGTCTCATAGTCGTTAATAAAATTGCTGCCAACACCCCAAATATAGCTATTAACTATATTTCAGGTAATACCAAGGTGGCTGAGTTTGATATTAAAATCAAGGTTTCAAAATATCTACGAATTTTTTCGTAACAAAAGTTTCTTTCTTCCGTTTTGTGTTGTATGCTTGTATTACGAAACTATTCGTAGAAAGATATGCCAACGAAAAAAAACATCAAACCCACCCAAAAAGAACTCGAAATCCTCCAAATTCTGTGGGAAAACCCCGATGCATCTGTACGCGATGTATTTGAAAAAATGGGCAGTGAAGCCAAAAACGGTTACACCACCATCCTAAAACTATTGCAAATCATGCTGGAAAAAGGGCTGGTGGCACGCCAAAAGTCCGGGAAGCTCCATCTCTATAAAGCGATTCCATTACAGTTACCATTACCTATACCTACATAGACATGATGTCTATGTCCATGTCTATGTATAGCTACAACACCACTACTAACAACTACTACATAGACACGATGTCTATCTCCAAGTCTATCTTCTCCAGCACTATCAATTGTAGTTATACTGTTATGTACCTCAACTTGGGAGACTTTAGATTCTCGTCATTAGTCTTTACTAATTTAAGTTTAAGCATAGTACCCAAATGTCTGCTTGCTGTACGCGGTGTTATCTTAAAATGAGTTGCGTAATCTTTAGCTGATACTTCACCTTCAGACTTTACCCATTCATATCCCAACAGTTCTTCATCCTTTAATTTTGTGATAACATTCTGATGCGTTACTTTCTTTACCACATCCATCTTTCTTGGAAACGTAAGTGTTAGATAAGGATCGTCCATGGTATATTCAGGCACGGGTAATCCAAATTGCTCATTTAGCGATTTCCATAACCGCATTCCAAATCCCTTCTCTTCCATGTAGTCCATCAAGCTGAATACATATGTAATGATTGGGTTTCTACTCTGCGAAGAAGCTCTGAATGTATTTAGCTTTTCTAAGGTAATAGAAGGCAATGGAGCACCAGGGCTTTTAACAACTACCTTATCACTATCAATTTCCAAATAACACTTAGCACCTTCGATGCTAAAATCTCTATGAACAAGTGCATTGATTACAGCTTCGCGAATTACATCTATAGGAAACTCTGGCACATCCTTACGTTTAAAGGAAGATGTATCTTTTGAAAGTGCCAGCGATTTCTTCAACCAACTTTCCAGAAGATCGGGAATAAGTACTAAAGGCTGGTCAAAAGTTGCTGGCTCTATTTTGTAATCTCCATAATCTACAGAGGCCATTAATACAGCTTGCTTGTATTTAGCTCTTGGGTTTTTACCGAAAAGTAAAATACCCATTCCAGTAGGACGGTAGGTATTTGCTTTTACGTCCAAATTCATTGCTCCTAAATCAGTAAGAAAGGCTTGAAACTCACGATCTATTGTTTTGTGTGGGAGTTTTGCTTCTCTAATAAATTTCTCCAACGCTTCTGTTGAAAACTGACTTAGATCGGCATTTGGAATAGGTAGCTCCAACGGTGTTAAGATAATTTCAGTTTCTTCTTCCTTCTTCTTTTTCCTTTCGAGTGCCTGCTTTCTAAATTGGGCATTTTCTGTTTCAATAATCTGCTGCAAGTCCCTGTCAAACATCAGCACTTTAGCACCATTAGTTTCTAAATGTTTAATCCCTTTGCCATCTACCGTAGGATCAGGATCAGTAATACCAACATAAACATTCTTAATTCGTGCGTTGGTTGTTCTACGGCAGCAGGGAACTTTGGGTGGATTTCTTTCAACACAAGGTTCAAGTGTTGTATATAAAGTACATTCTTCCAATTTCTCATTTGATAACTTTCTTTCTATCAAAGTGTACTCGGCATGATCGCCCTCGCGGTATTCTCCCCGGTAAGCACGCTCTACCCGGCCTCCCGGAAAAACAAGTACTGCACCTACTTTAGGTGGAACTTTTCCATCGGGTCGCGGCTCATTTAAGGATTTGTTCATTTCCTCTATAGCCATTTGCATATACTCGCGTGGAGTTAGTTCTTTTACCTTTGTTGTAGCCTTTTTCCGCTTTGCCATCTACTTTACAGTTGAATGTTTCTCTAATACCTCAATAAAATTCTCTAACCGGGTAACCAATTCATCATAAGTCACAAATACTATATTTCTCGAACCTTGGGTTAATAGCCTGTGACTCGTCCTGAAACCCAATTTGTCCTGACCCTATGGCTGGCAACGTTTGTGTTTAAGGAGTTGCGGGAGTAGGAGGGTTTAAAAATGTAGCGCAGCGAAATGTTAAACCCTACCACTCCCGCAACTCTCCACCGTTACGCACTAAATTAAGAAACCAATTTGAATTGGCACACAACACCCCGCAATTACTTAAACACGGTGTTGGCGTGCGTTTTGTACATCTCTTTCTTTCTATCTAAACGTTATTGGTACAACCATTCTTTGTCTAACTGGTTTATCTTTTTGTCGCCCGGGATTCCAGTTTGGAGAATTTTTAATAATTCGGATTGCTTCTATTTCGCATTCATCGTGCTTAATTATTTCGGTTCTCGCTCTAGAATTGAATTTTTCCATTTCTTCTGCAGGTACCGCTCTAACAGATGCTGAGTCAATTGTACCATCTCGGTTAATTACAAATTCAACGAACACTTTGCCTGTTATCCCAGCTTTTTTCGCTGTCTTTGGGTATTTCAAGTTTTTTGATACATAGTCATAAAACTTTTGAAATCCTCCAGGAAATGTTGCTGATTCCTCTACAACCATAAATAATTCCACAGTTGCCACAGTCTCCTCTTTTGTCAATTGGATTGTAAAATTATTTACGTCTAAAGGAATTTCTGTTTGCATGGGAGAATATTCGTCACTCTTAATTAATAGTGTATCAATAGTATCAATTGATAGTTGAAAGAATCCAAGAGCATTGGTCTTAGTTTCAATGTTAGTATTTTTTAATGTTACGGTAGCGTCTTTAACAGGTTTTCCCGAATCTTTGTCTAAAAGTCGCCCAGTAATAGTTCTTTGTCCAAACAAAAAAATCGTAGAAGTCAGAATAAGGATGAGTATCAAAATAGTCCCTTTCATATTTGTCAATTGTTAATCTCTCTTAGAAAATGCACACAACACCCCAAATATAGCTATTAACTATATTTCAGGTAATACCAAGGGGGCTGAGTTTGATATTAAAATCAAGGTTTCAAAATATCTACGAATTTTTTCGTAACAAAAGTTTCTTTCTTCCGTTTTGTGTTGTATGCTTGTATTACGAAACTATTCGTAGAAAGATATGCCAACGAAAAAAAACATCAAACCCACCCAAAAAGAACTCGAAATCCTCCAAATTCTGTGGGAAAACCCCGATGCATCTGTACGCGATGTATTTGAAAAAATGGGCAGTGAAGCCAAAAACGGTTACACCACCATCCTAAAACTATTGCAAATCATGCTGGAAAAAGGGCTGGTGGCACGCCAAAAGTCCGGGAAGCTCCATCTCTATAAAGCGATACCGAAAAAATCAACCGCGCAAAACCAGGTCGTGAATAAAATGATCGATACGCTTTTTCAAGGTTCGGCCTCCAGCCTGGTCATGAATGTGTTGGGTAATTCAAAGGCATCAAAAAAAGAATTGCAACAGATACGCGAATACCTCGATAAACTTCAAGAAAGAAAACCATGAACACCATTATCGAATACATCAACATGCAATGGGTAGCGAACCTTGGATGGTCGCTGCTCCATACGCTCTGGCAAGGTGCACTTATCACCCTAGCCACTTTAGCGATCCTCCGGTTTATCCCAACTTCTAAATCAACGTTGCGCTACGCGCTTAGTGTAGGGTCAATGACTACAGTTGTTATCCTTTTTGTGATCACGTTTATTTATTTACAGTTAAACAATTCATATACAATTGTATTCGAACAACCAATTCAATCTCCATTAGCAACCGATCAAATCAATTTTATCGCCCCGCTTCCAGATTCAATTCCTTCTCTGTTTGTTTCGGCTGTAGCATTTCTCAATACCCACATTTATAAAATCATTATTTTCTGGTTGACCGGGACCACACTTTTGTTTACGCGCTTAATAGGGGCGTTCTGGTATATCGAAAAATTAAGAAACAATTCCACCTTTCTTTCGGGAACTGTTTTGGAACACCTGAACCAACTCGCCTATCAACTCCAAATTCCAAGGTGGATCGATTTAGCTGAAAATAAAGCGATTCAATCACCAATGGTGATCGGTTTTTTGAAACCCATTATTTTGGTTCCCACCGGGATGCTCACAGGGTTAAGCCCGGAACAAATAGAATCAATTTTCATCCATGAATTGACACATATCAAGCGCCACGATTATTTGGTCAACCTGGTTCAATCCATTATCGAAGTAGTGCTGTTCTTCAATCCTTTTGTGATCATGCTTTCGAATGTTCTAAGAAAAGAACGTGAAAATATTTGCGATGATGTGGTGCTGGAGCGGTTAAACAACCCGGCCCTTTATGCACAAACATTGGCACAACTTGAAGAATATAAATACAATCAACTCACAATTTCCTTTGCGGGAAATAAAAACCATTTACTCAACAGGATCAAAAGAATTATGGAACAGACAGCAAAAAAACAAAATGCCAGGGGGAGGTTCTTGCCCATCATATTACTGGTAGTCGGGTTAATCAGTGCTTCGTGGCTTTCCTTTGCGCCTGAAAAACAAGAGCGGAAGAAAGAAGCAGAAAATGAAGCAACTGAAATACCAACTGTATCCATTTCATTGGATACGATCAAACCCATGGTGGAAGCCCCTCTTTTCCCCAAGCCATTTGAACCGATGGAAGTTGAAGCGTTTGAGATGGACTTCGAGCCCGGAGAGTTTGAGTTTGATTTTGACCATACCTTCGACTTTACCCTTGTCCCAGTATTCGAAATACCCGTTATTGAAATGCATCCATTTGAGTTTGAATTCCCTCCAATGGAATTCAATTTTTCGGATACCATTCCTCCCATGCATTGGGAAAAATCCGGTGAGGAGTTTAGTGAAAATTTCAATGAGAAATATTCTGCCAACCTGGAAGCGTTAAATCGATCCATGGAAGTGTTGCAAAAAAACCTGTCCGAATTAAGGTACAATGAGGTCATTGCGCAACAGGTACAAGAGAAAATTATGCAAGCGGAAAAAATACAACAGGAAAAACTAAAGAACCTACAACAGCTTCAGCAAAGTGAAGTGTTGGAACTTCAGCAACAAAAAATGAAAGAAGTAGAAGAAAAAATGAAACACATGGAAGCAATCAACAAAGATAAGTTTGCTGAAATGGAGGTAAAGATGATAGCCTTCGAAAAGACAATGAAAGAGTACGAAAAAGAACTCAAGGAGGAATTAGTAAAAGATGGTTACATCAAAAAGGGCGAGGAAGCAAACATCCATTGGAAAAATGACAACCTCGAAATCAACGGCAAAGAAATAAAAGAAAAAGACAAACAAAAATATAAGGACCTAAAGGGGAAATATTTCAAAGAAGGAAAAGTGAAACCGAAGTTTGAATAAATAAGCTGGTAACGACTAATTAACTGTGTAAAGGCCCGGTTCGGCCTTGATGAGTGTGGTTT
>CAYNOT010000039.1:0-5748 GCA_964398945.1 uncultured Roseivirgaceae bacterium
ATGGGAACACAAATTTAGTTTAATTTTGTGTCCGGATTTATTAGACCATCTCACGGAAGGTATTAAAACACAGATTTTGGATTGTGCTCATCGCCAATCTATTGTTCACCGTCATCCATAAGCAGATCAAGGAGTGTGAGCAATTCACAACACTGGTGAGTATGGCATCCAACAACTTAGGGTCATACGTGTGCCTGGTCTCCTTACTGAAGATGCGTGAAAAACTATCAGCAGCACAACGGGACATCAAAAGGTTACAGAAAGAGATGAGCATGCAAAAAATTGGGGGTCTTTTTGAGAATGCTCAAAATACCTCTTAATCAAACTGATTTCGATAGTTTTTTTCGAACTTCGAGTTTTGTCGGATGACAGTAATTTAAAACCATAACTTACCACTTATAAAGTTGTTACAACATAAATTTTGTTTTCTATTGGCTTTTCGTTGATAATTGCTTTTAATTGTATTAAAATAAACAGGACGCCCATCCTAACGTTGCTATGCATGTAAAATTTAAAAAAGCGGTTCGGCCGGAGCTGAGCGGTATCATTCAAAAACGGAATCGCAGATTACAAAAGTTTTTCAGCAGTAAGAATCTTGATGTTCGCCTTCACGGTGATGCACAAAACCCACTTATGGTTTTGTGTGGATGCGTGGGGTTATCGGCTTATGTCAAGAATTTCGACCTTTTATTCCTTAATCAACCCAATCAGGGGGAGGTTGTAATGACCTTTAAGCTTACGGATATTGTACAAGGTACACGGGAAGAAATTGTGGACTGGCTTCGCGGCTATCCACAAATGCCATTGTACCGCATTCAATATGCAAAAAGCAATCTTTGGTTGTGCGGGTTTAATTTCTCTGATCGTGAAAAACGGTTGGGAAGATACCCGGTTTTTGCGCGGGAGGATTCGCACCTCTACAAACGCAAAGATTATGCACAGGAAATTTGGGAGATGCTTCAAGACGATGGCTACAATGCCACCATTGAGAGCCCCGACTATGATTTGGTAACATCCCATGTTGGTGAAATCACCTTTGCGGATGAACCGGATCCGGATGGTTACAGAAACCAGGACAGTGATGATTCTTAAAGTATTTTAAAAAATAGCCTGGGGTTTTCTTGGGCTATTTTTTATACTTTTTAAACCAGCTCTGGATTTTTAGTTGGATTACGCCTAAAAACGCCTCCTTAAAAATCCCTGCCGACATTTTTGATTCCCCGCGCACGCGGTCGGTAAAGATGATGGGGATTTCCTTGAGTTTGAATCCATACTTCCACGTTTTGAATTTCATTTCAATCTGGAAAGCGTATCCCACAAATTTAATCCCGTCCAGGGGGATGGTCTGTAAAACGATGGCCTTGTAGCAGACAAAGCCAGCGGTTGTGTCTTGTATTGGCATCCGGGTGATAAAGCGTACGTAAGCACTTGCAAAATAAGAAAGCAACACACGCCCGATTGGCCAGTTCACAACATTTACACCCGTTACATACCGTGAGCCAACGGTCATATCGTAGCCATCATTTGCGCACGCTTCATATAAGCGTGTGAGGTCGTTTGGATCATGTGAGAAATCAGCATCCATTTCGAGGATATATTGATAGCCCTTTTCCAGCGAGTATTTAAATCCAGTGATATAGGCAGTGCCCAGTCCTTGTTTTCCGGGGCGCTGTAACAAATGAAGCCGGAATGCTGATTTATTGAACCGGTCCTGAAGGGTCTTCACGATTTCAGCAGTTCCATCCGGGGAGTTGTCATCCACAATGAGGATATGGAAGCTTTTCGAAAGTGAAAAGACAGCCTCAATGATCGCCTGGATATTTTCTCGTTCCTTATATGTAGGAATAATGACAATGGAATCGCTCACAATCAGGTTGATTTAAAGCAAAACTAGGAAAAGTCTCATTTTACGCAATCACCAATTCTCAAGTACAGCAATTAAATCGGTGAACTCAGCCTGTGGTTGCATTCAGATTAACTAAATTAGTGGTCAAAGCCCCAAATAAACTGCACCCTAGCCACGCTTTAGTGCATGGCTAGGGATATCTATCCCCAACAGGAAAATTATAAAAGTACCCCGCCATACTGTTATATTGGAAAGTCGAACCTACACAAGTTCCATTTCATGTTGTTTCGTTAATTTCTTCTGCAAATCAAACGGAACGGCTACATAATCGGCAAACGTACTTCTAAAATTTGCCCGGCCTTGCGACAGCGAACGCAAGGTTGTAGAATAGCGATCAAGTTCAGCAAGCGGAGTACGTGCTTTTATTACCTGGTATTTTCCTTTTGTATCAATACCCATTATTATGGAACGCCTGGTTTGTAAATCGCCCATCACTTCACCTACTGTTTCTTCCGGCACCGATATTTCCATATCGTAAATGGGTTCCAACAATTGTGGTTCTGCTTGCATAAACGCATCGCGGAAAGCCATCGCGCCCGCAATTTTAAAAGAGATATCATTGGAATCCACAGGATGCATCTTTCCATCATACACCATTACGCGAACATCGCGCACGTACGATCCTGTGATCGGCCCTTCCTCCATTTTTTCCATCACGCCTTTTAGAATAGAGGGGATAAAACGTGCATCGATCACACCCCCCACAATGCAATTGTAGAATACCAGTTTGCCGCCCCAATCCAATTCAATTTCTTCTTTTCCACGGATATTAAATCCGGTAGGCTCAGGCATTCCTTCCTGATAAGGTTCTATTTTTAGGTACACTTCACCAAATTGTCCTGCACCACCCGATTGTTTTTTGTGCCGGTAACTTGCCTCTGTTGGTTTATGTATTGTTTCACGATAAGAAATGCGTGGCGTTTCAAATTCAACCTGAAGTTTATAAACATGTTCCAGAGACCATTTACAAACAGCAAGGTGCAATTCCCCTTGGCCGGTGAGGATCATTTGTTTTAATTCTTTTGCATAGCGGGCTTCTATAGTAGGATCTTCCTGATGGATTTTTGCCAACACTTCCCCCATCTTTTCATCGTCTTGTTTGCTATGTGGAACAATGGCGGTACGGATCCGGGGTTCCGGGAATCCTATCGGTTCAATGGTAACATCAAAATTTTTGTCGTGCAGTGTTTGATTGGTAAAGGTCTCCTTTAATTTTAACGTTGCTCCAATATCCCCGGCAACCAGTTTGTCAACCGGGTGTCGGGTTTTTCCATCCATGATGAAAATTTGATGAAGTCTTTCCACAGCCCCCGTTTGACTGTTTACCAATTCTGAGTTGGTAGTGACTTCACCGGAGATCACTTTAAAAAAAGTCAGCTTGCCCAGGTTCGGTTCCAGGTGTGATTTAAAAACAAAAACACAAGTTTGTTTTGATGGATCAAACGGAACCTCTTTACCATCGGTGGTGCGTTCAGGCTTGGTTTCCCGCGGGGATGGCGCAACGTTATCAATGAACCCCATCATGCGTCCACTGCCCATATTCTTTTTTGCCGACATACAGAAAACCGGAAACACCTGATGGTGGACCATTCCAATTTTTAACCCCTTCCGCATCTCATCTTCATCGAGCGAACCTTTTTCAAAATAGAGTTCCATTAACTTTTCGTCATTTTCCGCTGCTTTCTCAACGAGTTCATTATGCAGTTGATTTGCTTTTTCTTTTTCGGAATCGGGGATGGGAAGCTTTTCGGGCTTGCCTCCTTCGGGAGGAAATTTGTACATCACCATCTTGAGCAAATCAATGATCGCATCAAAGCCTTCGCCTTCGTTTACAGGATATTGCATCTGGGTAACGGCACTGCCAAAACTTTCTTTTAACGATTCGAGTGAATCATCAAATGAAGCTTTGGGATGATCAACCTGGTTGATGGCGAAAATGATGGGCTTGTTGAATTCTTCAATATAATTCCAAACCAACTCCGTGCTGACTTCCACACCATGTTGCGCATTGATGTTGACGATACATGTATCAGCAACGCGCAAAGATGAAATCATTTCACCAACAAAATCATCAAAACCGGGTGTATCAATAATGTTGATTTTGTAATCGTGCCATTCGGTGTGCATCACAGAAGCAAATACTGAGTTTCCTCTTTCGTGCTCGATCTCGTGATAATCACTGACTGTATTTTTTCCTTCGATCGTTCCCCTGCGGTGAATGATGCCGGCTTCGAAAATCATATCCTCGGCCAATAATGTTTTCCCGGATTTCGGGGCACCAAGGATAACAATGTTTTTGATGTGTTTGTCGTCATAGATCTTCATAATACGGGCGTTTAGAAGGTTGAACACGGGGAGAAAAGGGAAAATAATTTACTAGAAAAATGGGTAAACTTCCAGTATGGATGGATCAATTGTCAATAAATTTTAATTACGGTTCAAATCAGCGTTTTATGTAGCTTTTAAATTGGTTTTCTATAATTTTAGGGTTCACTAAATGAAGAAACCCATGCAAAAAGTAATCCTCCTGGCTATTTTTTGTGCTGCTACCAACGTGATGGCACAATCATTTGAAGGCAGTATCAAATGGTCGATCACTACAGATGTATCCGATCCTGCTGTTAAATCCCAAATGCAGCAAGCACAAAAGCAGATGAACGACCCGGCCACGCAACAAAAGATGAAAGAGTTGCAAAAGCAAATGGAGGATCCGCAGTTCAAGGAAATGATGGATTCCAATCCAAAGATGAAAGAGCAAATGGAACAGGCCCTGAAGATGATGCAATCTGCTGACTTTAGTTCCCTGATGCCTACAGGTATGTTGGTAAAAATCAAGGGAAAGAAATCGCTCACGAAAATTGAAGGCGGTATTACGAGTGATATGGAAATGCTAAACACCGGTGATGGAAAGAATTATACCATCAACAGAAAAGAAAAAACCTATCAGGTGGATGAGATTGGCGATGAAGGATATGATTACGAAGACCCGGAAACCACGGTAACCAAAACCAGCGAGACAAAGAAAATATTGGGCTATACATGCACAAAATATATCCTCAAGACGGAAGGGAATGGACAAACAATTGAGCAGTACATTTGGGCAACCAAGGAAATCAAAGATTTAAACTTTAGCGATCTTCTGGATCAGCGAAAAGAAGCAAAAGGGCAAATGATGGTCGATTTTAAAAAGATTGATGGCGTGCCGTTGCGCATGGAAATGGGTGCGCAAGGTATGAGGATGACCATGGAAGCAACCGAAGTAAAACGCGGGGGCGTATCCAATTCCGATTTCGAAATCCCGGCTGGGTTTAAACAGGTGAGTGGGTATTGATTTGAACCAAGATGGTTATATGAATTCGGATGTTGTGGGCCAGCTTTCTGAGAAAATTCCCCCTACGAATGGTGAAAAAAATAGAGTTTCTATAATTGGAAACTTTTGTTACTTTTGCCTTGTTGAGCCAAGACATGGTCAATGAGATATTTCGACACGAGATTTTTAGAAGAAGCGGACGGGTTCATGGCTTCCCTAAAACCAAAGACCGTTAAGAAAATACTTTACAACATTGACCTTGCAGAGCAGACAAATGACCCAAGACTTTTTAAAAAGCTAAAGAAAGAAATCTGGGAGTTCAGGACGAAATACGAAGGGCTTCAAATTAGGTTATTAGCATTTTGGGATAAGACTGACAACAAAGAAACTTTGGTAATGGCGACCCACGGTTTCATTAAAAAGGTTGACAAAGTTCCTGAAAATGAAATTGAGAGAGCAGTAAGAATTAGAGAACGATTGAGGTGGTCTAGTTCTGCCGGACAGTATTTTTGTCAAATGTAAAAATCATTTC
>CAYNOT010000040.1:0-4867 GCA_964398945.1 uncultured Roseivirgaceae bacterium
ATGGGAACACAAATTTAGTTTAATTTTGTGTCCGGATTTATTAGACCATCTCAGCTGTCCATCTAGGATCAGATTTTGAGTTACTCCTCCTTCTTTAAATGCTCCTATTGTAATGGGGGGTACAAATTCCTTTTTTTTGAACGTTTCAATTAAGGTTGCCACTTTCTTTTCATCCCAAACAAAATATCGTTGATACTCCGGAAGAACAATATTCTTCTTTAAAATCAGATCAATCCAATGTTGGAGTGAATATTCACCATAGTAAACTCTATTATCCATATATTAGGTGGGGTTATGTTTTTGGATCAGGAACTTAATCAGGTATTCACAATGGCCCAGATCCTTGGTGGTTGCATTCTTGGCTTATTATTAGATCAGCTTATTAACAACATCTCTGATCTTTTGTGGCGTTCGGAGACTATTGAGGCTTTCTATAAAATTTTCTTTAAAGCTTTTTTCAAACTCTGACTCAAGCTTAACTTGTTTTAGCAAGTCTTTAAATTTTAAAAATTCTATCTCAATCTTGATCTGATTAATCTCAAATGACCTTGGCACCTTCATACCAAAATCATAGGCAACAAAAATGATTTTAATCTTCCATTCATTCAATTCTGATATACCTTTTAACTCTTCTGCCCTAAGCGATAGAATTCTTTTGAAAGTTCTTATATGACCTTCGTAGTATATATCGGTTAAAGTACCTCCGTGAGCTTCAAAGGCAATAATTGTTCTTTTTTCGGCAAGTTGAAAATCGCAATCTCCCAATTTCCTTCTTGAGATATTGTTGCTGTTAATAGAATCGCCAACCCCCCGAGGTCTCCATCCACCCGACTTAGGATATAGATAAGATGCAATTACATCAACAAATCTTTGCTCAAGAATACCAAACGTTTTTGTTGGTACTGATGCAATGAACTCTAGGATTTTCTTGACTTCATCAACTTTTAACTTCGCTTTGACATGTACAGGTTTTGTTGTATTAAGCTTTATGTACCTGACGAGCCACCTTCTAATCCAAGATGTCAATTCTTGAGATGCCACGAAGCCCATTCCATCTATTCCGGAGAGAATATCAACTAATGCATTTGCTTGAGGATATTCATTGGCTTTTCTACTGTTAGCCCAATTTCGATCTATACTATCAACGGCTTTAGCATTGTTTAAAATTGGGTTTCCTGTACTTGTTTTCCATTTGTCGAAAAGCCAATTAGCAACGTTACCTCTAGGGCTGAATTCATAGGGAACTGAAAGAATATGATCGTAAAGCCCAGAAATCAAACTCTGGTAATGTAGAATTTGAAGATACGGAATGTGAGTATTATCCCCATCAATCAAACAATTTAGCATTGCCTCCAAGTCACCGCTAAATTTTAGATTTTTTGCAGCTTGACCTACAAGGAACGATGCATCCGTCATGTCCGCGTCCGCAAAATAACTTTCCTCCGATTCTTCATCTACTTGAAAGAGTATCTCGGCCTCCTTCTGAGTAATCTCTGGTAATAAGGATATTCTGCCTAAGACGTCCTGCACCTCACGCCAAGTGACAATCTCCAATCTTGTATCAATAGATTTAAGAATCAGTGCGATTTTTGCGCTTGACATTCTTTCATTAGCCGCGAGGGTGGCGATGAGTCTTAATTGGCTAAGTAGGAGAGTGGCAATTTCAAAGCTAATAAGTGGATTGCCTCGAAGGCCTTCATGGATTCTTAGATAATTCTCTGCTAGTATTTTTCCCCTTTCCTTGTCTGATAATATTATTACTTGGCCTATTATGGCCTTTAAAACGCTATCAAGATTACCTCCAGCTCTCCACTCCTCAAATTTTAGTCTCACATAATCAGCCCAATCATCTTCATTGATTTTTGCGTCAGTTAATAACTTGGCAGTTAATTTTGTGCATTCCTCTTCAGCCCCGATTGGAACTGGCAATAAGAGATATCTTAATGCATCCGTTAGCTCTCTTTTAACACTCATCTACTTATTCCATAAAGATTTTTTCCCAGAAAGTTTCTTATAAAGTGGACCCAGCCCGGCTTCAAGACTCTCAAGTGGGACATCAAGGGCTTTCATCCATTTCAATAGATCGGTGACCAGAACTTTTTTATTGCCACTTTCCATTTTAGCAATGTCAGACTGTCCCTTACCAATTTGAGTACCTAAAGCTTCTTGTGATAAACCCTTTTCTTCCCGCAATTTAGTCAACCACTTAGCGAGTAATAGTTGAAGTTCCACTTGATCCTTGTCAGAAATCATTCTTAATAATAAGCAAGTTTGGTTGCATTGCTGGATGCTAAAAAGTTATATATTTAGAGCTCATTCTAAATTGGAATAATTATGGACGTTGTCGGTGCCAAAAAACTAGATCAAATCGGTAATGTTGTTTCTCTCTACTCCGGAGCAGGAGGTCTTGATATCGGATTTCATTTAGCGGGCTTTCATTCAACGTGGTCAAACGATATAGATAAGTTTGCAACTCACACATATAAAGGACTATTCCCCAACGTTCACACAACAACGGGGGATTTATTGTATCAAAAGCTACCCAAAGTCAATGATCTTGAACTTGTGATTGGCGGTCCTCCATGTCAGGGATTTTCGGTTGCAGGGAAAATGGACCCCAACGATCCAAGAAGTAAGCATGTTTGGAATTTTCTTGGGGTTGTCGAAAAGTTGAATCCAAAAGGTTTTGTTATGGAGAATGTTAAGGCACTTGCCGTAAACACAAGGTGGAGTGGCTTAATCGACAATTTAAAAAAGGAAGCGGCTAAGATGGGGTATAAGACCAAATTGCTTGTTCTGAATGCCGCTGATTTTGGCGTTCCTCAAGCAAGAGAAAGAATGTTCCTAATAGGTTTAAAGGATAAGGAGGTTTTAAATCCGAAACCAGTTTCAAAAAAGGTAACATTAAAGTCAGCTCTTTCGACTCTTCCAAAAGTAGGCACTAGAGGGAATGATGGTCTCTGTACTGCTAAAATTACTCCTGCTAAAAATCCGATACTAAGAAAATCACCTTTTGCAGGTATGCTTTTTAACGGACAGGGTAGACCCTTACATCTTGAAAAGTTTGCTTTAACGCTGCCTGCTTCAATGGGAGGAAATAGGACTCCGATAATTGATCAAAACCAATTGGAGTTTAACTATGATCCCTGGGTTATTGAATATCATCAACACTTAGTGAAGGGTGGAAAGCCCTATAAAGACTCACCGGAATTCCTTAGAAGAATTACAATTGAAGAAGCTGCTACAATTCAAACATTTCCCGTTGGTATGAGGTTCACCGGAACCCCTACAACAAAATACAGGCAAATTGGAAATGCCGTTCCACCCTTACTAGCATATCATGTCGCGCTTGCTGTTAGAAAGTCGATTTGATGTGATCAATTAGGTTAAGTCCCGCACCTCACAATACTAAAAAAAGCCCTCTAAAAAGGGAGCTCTGAAACAGAAACCTCAAGCCACAAAAACCTGAGAAAAACCTCTTTGATGCCAGAGGGAAACCATGCAAACAGAAATGGCTTAATCCGCCAACTGGCGGAAACGCCCACCGATAGCCCACCCCGAGAAGCTCGGGGCAGGCACCCAACGATATTGACTTTTATAATATATTTAAACATGACACGACCACACGGGACCGGATAGAAAGGTGCAAGGGCTGCCGGAAAAAAATACTACCCGAGGCAAGTGGGATGGAAGGAGGGGAGGGTGGAGATTTTTTTACGAGCAGGCCCCGCTGTAAGGCGGGATAAACTCCGCGAACCCTTGCAGCTTTCTATTCCGCACGCCCGTAACTTTGTGTTATGTTTAAGTATATTAAAGTATGATAAAACATAAGTTAAAATTCCATTCCAGAAACTTCGAAGATTTGGTTCCTGTCATGGAATCATGGTTTAAGGAATGGAGTCCGAATAAGAACCATGTGCCCATTAAAGAGTATTTTGGCCCAGGTATTGGCGACAAAGGAGTCTTGCTTTCCTTGAATTCAAAAAAGATTATTCGAGCCGAGCTAGACTTTAAGGGTATATATGTTTTTCTTAAAAATGGAGATCCATTCTACACGGGTATTTCAAAGCACGTGGTTCATAGAATTTTACAACACATAAAAGGAAAAAGTCATTTTACATCATCGTTGTGCTACAGGCTAGGCGCTGAATTACATTTAAAAACAGAAGGAAAAAAACACTCTGGAGGTAGGGCAGGACTAGACTTTGAAATCTATCCGAAGCAAGCAAAGGAGGAGTTATTTAAATGCGATGTAGCAATGCTAGAGGTGTCTGACGACTTGGAGTTAATTCTGTTCGAAATTTTCGTAGCCATGAAGTTGGGCACTTTAAACTATAATGAATTTAAGACTCACTAACCACAATCTAAAGTAAATGCAATATGACAAACATCCATATCCACGACCTAATAGACAAATTACATATTCCAATTAACCAGATAAGTATTGAAGGCAACATAGTCAACATTGGGACTGTAGGAACCTGCTTGATAAACGGGAATGGCATTATTGAGCCCTCTCTAAACTGGAAAAAGATTTACGAGTTGAACAAAGAGAAATTGGTTGAATTGATCTATTCTATGTATCAAACCAAGTATGATGAATTGGAAATAACCCCTATGCCTGACCGTGTACTAAAATTAAAATTCAAAGGTACAGAGATGTACTTACCAAGCGTTCAGTATAGCTACCATTCCAACGGAGAATGGACATTACAAAGAGCCGGGATGGGTGATAAGTAACCCATGCGCGATGGCCTGAGCCAAATGCGGGGTGGCGCGATGGGATGTGCGTGGAAGCATATTTGGCTCTTGATTTTTTTCGTTCTTTTTGCATCAAGGCAAAAAGGACAAAAGAAAAATAAGGTGC
>CAYNOT010000041.1:0-4299 GCA_964398945.1 uncultured Roseivirgaceae bacterium
CAAAGGTACAATAAATCCATAATGCACCAAAATTAATTTGTTGGTACACTAGTGTATTTCTTTCAATTGGCGCTAGTAGCACTATCTTCCTGATAATGCTATTCATCGGTATACCATTAGAGAGTTTCTTAAACTTACTAATCATAATAGCTGTAATTTCATTTTTTATAATATTGTTTAAGAATCTTTCAGAATAAGAATACAATATTCACCATTTTCAGGCAACGCTAATCGTGCTTAAAATATTAGAAAATTTGATTAATCACCCAACTTGTGTTTAAATTGATCGCACGGGACGTATCTTACATTTAATGGCTTCTTTGGATGCTGAGTCTGTGCCTCTGCCATTCATAAAGTTGATTCGAAAGGCAACATAATTACTCATCCCGGTTGCACTCCAATATCGGTCAAGAGTAAAATTACCAATTGCTTTTACATGAAGCCTATGCATTTCGGTAAGTTCTTCCTTTGTAGGTAATCTCCATCGATCTCCTAATTTTGAGCAAGCTGTTTTAGCTTCTATCCACTCAAGGTTTTCACTTAAGTCACTCTGCGCAACTTCAAATGCTAGGTCTCCACTCAGGATAAAAATTCTGTCCATAAAAGTTATAGATTTTCTTTTAAACAAACACATACACTAGTTAAATTCTTCTGCCGAAACTTTAATTTATTTTGTCTTTAATTGTCCTTATCATCAATTGAAATCGCGGTATGCTCACTTAAGTAAAAAGGAATACTAACACCCAGTTTTGCTGCCTCTACCCGCCTCTCTAAATGAAACTTAAGTGAAAAGGCTGGGTTGGCTACGTAGTCGTACTGTTCATGACAAACAACTTCAGCCAGTTCATCCTCAGTATAGGTAACATACTTATTGAGCAATTCTGAATGGTGTTTGTTGTAACGTTCAATAAAACTTAATGATATGCAAAAACGGTTACCTGTAAACACAAGGTGATTCAGGTTCTTTGTCGCATAGTTGTATTCATTATTTCGCATTACATATTTGAATTCATAAGGAGCCTTATTAAACATAGGTTCATACTCCAACATCCAAAGTATCAGATTTCTTTCGTCTGTAATTGATAGATATTCCTCATTCGCTTTTTCACACAAGGCTTCGTAGCTACTTATATAGTTTCGCAGCCCTGTAAGTTGATCATAGAGTTCCGTAAAACATTGCCATTTCATACCAGGCTCTTCCCAGGGATTACCTATTCTTTTAGCAGTAAACTCATGTTTACTCAGCCAATAATCAATGGTGTCAAAATCCAGAATACCTGTCGTATCAAGAACAATTTCATTGTAGGCTGCTAATGCAGCATTTAACTTTATCCAGTATTCCGGAGTTTTGTTAAAGTTAATCCTGTCATCAACATAAATATAAATCCAATTCGCGCTTTCAAGATTTTCTATTTTTGCATCTGTGACAAATTCATGACATTCGTAAATATCAGTTACTATCTCATCACCATCGGTAATAAAAAGTACTCTGAAATAATTCCGGGAAACATTGCCAACAAACTGAAAGCCATTTTTGCCGCAACCCGTACAACCTTCGCCAGAACATTTGCCCCTATAAATAGTAAAACTCGTATCGCCTTGTCTTTTGTACTCGTTAAACAGCTTACCTAACTCGCATAAGAATATCTCTTTTGTTGTGTCCTGATAGGAGTACTCGTTTGTAAGGTTGGCCTCAAGAAACTCAATATTCATAGAGGAAAAGGCATTTACTATCTGGTTGAGATTGGAATTTGCTTTCATTAAGTCAAAGATAATAGGCCGTCTTAAGCAGGGCATTATCTCTGCAACCTTGCAGTTTTCACTATTTGTCCCTAAGCTCTATCAATTCCTGTGGGAGAATTATCCTTTTTTCCTCTCCATTTTTCCCATCGATATAATAATATTTAGCTACATGCTCTCCCATAATGCTTCTGAAAGCTTCCCTGATCCGCGCACATTTCTGATTAATAGACGGGTTAGTCATATCCACAAGGTCGTTTATGGCTCTTTCAATTTCCTGCCTTTCATACCTGTTGGTTACCTTGTTATATATTTCAAGCAGTTCAGCTTTATACTGATACAACTCTTTGAACCGAATACCCTTGGGGTATCGCAAGAATAAAAGGTAAACGGTCTTAGGAAGCGCGTGGAGTTTAAGCTCCTTATTACCAAAATCGGGTAAAAAAATATTGCAATGCTTGTCTACAACAAGTGAGCTGAGCACAACCTTTGGCTCCAATAATTTTCGCTTCTCCAGTAAGGGTTTCACCTTCTCAATTATGTCCGGCCTGTCTTCCTTGATTGTTGAGAGCATATACATGATCGTATCCACTAACGCCTCATGTTTGTTCTCCTTCCTAAGAGCATCAATTTTACTTTTCAGTTCTTCCGTAAATTGATTCGATTCCCGGTTAAAATGCCAATCCGCATCATACTCTTCAGGTGGTGGCACCAAGCTCAAAAATATCTCATTGGGTTTCTCATTACTAATTCTATGGATATAAGCATCAAAGAATTTCTCCAAATCAGCCTGAGTCTGATATTTAATAGGGCTGCTTACAAAGAGATTATTGGTTGTGTTTTGACCAGGTACTTGTCGCAATAAACAGGGTCTTTCAAAAAATGGTAGCTGCAGCTCTTCAAGTACCATTTTATAAAATTCAACTGCTGTAATACGACTTAATGTAATTTCAATTAGTTGAGCCAACTCATTATCTGATAGTGAATAAAATACAGGCAACCGGTACCTAACAAAATCAAGAATACGACTGTCGAATGTGCTATCAGAAAATTGAAAAGCAGGAAAGTAAACAAAGTGTTTTCCAGCCTCTTTTAATTGCGAAGTAATTTTGTTCAAATTATTGGATAGATAACTATTCAGAAACGGATCATCCTTATCATCAATAAACAGAATTGTTTCTTCATCAAAAAAGGCATTATTCTTTGCTTTCAGATATGGAGAAACCTTATGTTTTAATCCAATGAAAGTGGGGCTGCCGTTCCTTTCAAGTTCACCGGCTCCATTTACATCTCTCTCCATTAAAAGCTCAACATTTCTGCCTTCTTCATTACCTGGATTGAATCCTAACAATTCTGCCTCCCTCCTTTCATCCGAATGAGTGATAACCAATTGCGAATTATGAATAGAAATATTTTCTTCAGCTAGTACAGGTGTCAGGTCAGTTAATCCGGAAATTTGATAAAAGGATTTTACATGACCTGCCTGGATCAAATTACTTAATCTTGTGTGGTCATCCTCAGTGAGAACAGAATAGGTGTACAGATAAACATTAGCTCTACAATTTCTACAATGGAGCAAAAAAGCAGGGACATCCTCTTTTATTGCATCTTCATATTCAGGTTTAAGAGTTTTTCTTTCCCATGTTTCTTCGTTTTTTCTGAATACCATGGTGAACACTTTTTTTGTCCACGCACTCAGCTGATTAGAAAGGTTTTTATTTTTCGCAATAAAATGATCTGTTGTAATTGCAATTACAGCAACAGGAAAAATCAGAAGATTAAAAAGTATCCAGACTGTTCTTTCAACTAGATTCGCATCGTACAGATTGTAATCGTGTATAATTTCAATATTTAAAACCTTTTCCTCCGGTAAATTCAACAATTCACCCTTCAGGATGTAGCCTTTATAGTTATTTATGACTCTTTTGTCTATTGGAAGAAATATGGCCTTATGCTTATCGATCATTAAAGAGCATTTAAGAAGTTAAAATAGTGTTTTAATCAGTAATGATCGGGGTAATACGGTCTCAATTATGGCTTTTGATGGTGCTTTTATTCTGGCAATGCCTACGGCCCGGGCTATCCGCTACAAGTCCGGCCTCGCTCCTGCCAACACACTTCGGGCTTTTCGCTTCTATCCCTATTGCATTTGCCAGCGCAGCAGCAACACACATTGTCAGGCCGCACGTCCCTACCACTTCCAAAGCCCGCCAAAGAGTGTCGCTGCCCCAGTCCGGTCATGAATGATGAAGATTGAGTTATTGAAAGCCCACGCTAAAAAACTTTCTATCAAGATCGGGTAAGCCCGGATTCCTAAGCTATGTTAACATAACGCCTAAACATTATATAACTCTTTCCTCGCTAAGTTTCTGACGCACAGTTATATAATCATATTATGTTAACCATCTGGCGCCAGCCATTGCACACATCCTTGCAAGGCGCCATCTGGGGGTTTTAGGCTTCGTATTGAAGTTAGGGATTTTGCGCACATGCCATCGCACAGTTATATAATTTGACGTTATGTGTAAATAGCCGCTCAAGGCCGCGCTCATCCGGGCC
>CAYNOT010000042.1:0-4182 GCA_964398945.1 uncultured Roseivirgaceae bacterium
TTTTGTAAAAACACCCACTTGTATTCTGGTGCCTCAATTGCATACAACGCCAGCGTATAAGGTGTGGCGGGGAATAGGAAGGCTTGAAAATGTAGCGTAGCGAAATGTCAAGCCTGACCTGCTCCGTCACTGTCACCCGTGACCGAACGTTATTTGAAAACTAAAATACGAATAAACTCTAAACCCCCGCCATACTTTATACGCATTGTTGCAAGCTGTTGGTTCCATCGTCCTGCTCAGTCAATTTCAATTTCTAAACCCTCTTCATCAATTAAATCTTTATTCGTCTTTATTAATTTAGTTAATTCTTCCTTTTGTTCAGTCGATTTGTCCCAGTAGTCTTGTCTTGCGTTAACTACAGCCAGTAGAAGGTCTCCCTTATAAAGGTCACCTTCCGCTAGAATGTCCGTGGTTAACTTTTCAATAGCTAACGGAATTAAATAATCGAGACTAAATCCTTGACCAATCATTAATCTTAAGTCTTCTATTGTAAAATTGTCTAGAGGTATTTTTCTTAACTCTTTCGTTCTTCGAATAAGTCGGCTGTCAGAGTTAAATATTTTCCAATCTTCTTTCTCTAAATTTTCAAGAGATTTATTTTTCCAATTATTCTCAAGTTTCATTTTAGTCTTTTCTATATCTTTTTCTAGATGCAAAATAAATTAGTGTCGACCAAAATAATGCAGATGCTAAAACTGTCACGGTAATGCGTCCACCAACACCAATTGGTCCCGGTTTCCATCCGTGGATGTCTCCTGTTACAATAACATAAATTATAAATCCAGGCATTATGAATAATGACATCACTGCTGTCACAGTTGTATGGGGTTCACTGTTCTCAAGCTTTTCAAGAATCAGGGTCAACGGAATCAGAATTATTGTCGCAACTGCGGTTATCTTTAAAAATCTCATTTAGTTCTTTTTGGATTCAATGTCGACCGACTTATTCATCTATACGTTTTTATCCACGGAGCCAACCAATTGCTTGCAATGGCTGAGTATATGAGCCGTTGCGACTTAAATGAACAAATTTTTAAACTTAAAATAAAGTAAATATGAAACGATTAACTTCAAAATTAGCACAATGTAAGCAATGGCTTATATACTATGTTAGGCGTATGTTGCCTGAGCATAAATGTAAGTATTGCGGATGTATGACAAGACAGCCTGACAGTGAGTGTTACGCTGCACCTAAATAGGCAATTACACCTAACGTTTGTGCATAAGCAGTGGCGGGAATTCGAAGCGCGTCACTGTCCCACGACACAAAACGTTATTTAAAAAACTAAACTACAAATTTACACTGAACCCCGCCATTGATTATGCACTTTGTTATGCACAGTGCCGCGCATTGCACATACCTAACCACACGGATGACAAAGCTTGGGTCGTGGGTCGGGAATGTGCGGCTTTGGCATTGGTGTGGTTTTCGAAGCACCTTTTGTCCGATTCCAAATTTTAATGATCGTCTCAATGTAGACCTCTCTCATTTAGAATTTGTTTCAGTGTCTTTAATTCTTCAATAATCATTTCATCAATTTTATCAGTACTTATTTTTGGAAGCTGTCTGACCTTGAATATATCGAGCATGGATTGATTGATCATGCCTCCAACTTTGTTGCCGAATAACTCCGTAGCCAAATCGGTTGTTTCACTATGAGTCGACATGAAAATCTCTTTCAATCCCTTGTCCAGCGTGGCAAATAAGTAGTTTGTTGCTGATTCATGCTCTTTGTAGTATAGCGTACTCCACAGGGACAGGTACGACAAGTCCCACGCTTGATTTTTACACTTCTCTATCACATGTTCAACCGTCTGCGCTCTACTAAATGTACTTGTCCGACCTCCAAAAAGCAGTGTCAAATATGAAATTGTGTATTTGCAGACCAAGAGATTGCTGTAGACCCATTTATAAAACAGTATAATTTTGTCTCCTATGGACATGGAAGGATCAAAATAATGCTGAGCAATTTTTAGCATTTCCAAATAATGCATCTTATAGTGATCAGATTCCTTACTGTATGGAAATTTGTCGGAAGGTAAGGACTGCAGTGGCTCGATTGTCTTCAGACGGCCGAGAGCAATCTCAAGCCAAATGCTTGGATGATAATGATTAAATGCTGTTAGGAATAGGTCCTTTTCCAAATTTGCTTCATCGTCTCCGTCTTTATGATGTGCATACTCCGATAACGCAAGGCCAGATGTAACACTAAGGCTATTAAATTGTGCCCATAACATCAACGAACCAATTACTTTTAAACTGTACTCATCTTTAAGATGTCCGCTTGTCAGCAGTCTAATCATTGGCGTAAGAATATTCCGATCCAGGATCAATACATTTTTACGTCCCCTGTGATTTGAAAAATCTGGAAATCCACTTGGAGAAATTG
This sequence comes from uncultured Roseivirgaceae bacterium, assembly GCA_964398945.1. Taxonomy (GTDB): domain Bacteria; phylum Bacteroidota; class Bacteroidia; order Cytophagales; family Cyclobacteriaceae; genus JBGTGG01. The sequence continues at coordinate 2,391 of CAYNOT010000042.1, forward strand.
TCGGGTGAAAGATAATCTTAGTATCAATTAAGAACAGCGTGATTTGCTTTAGTTCGCTCTCTTTGACCTTCAAAAAATCCATTTTTTTTGCATTTTGCAGCCCAATACAATTATTCACGTGCTTGGCTAACGGGATGAGCGCCAAGCTGGGGTGGATACTGCTCCAGTCGTTTCTTTTTCCAGAATGTCATTTCAATGTGACCCGTGGTTTTTCTACCTGTCCAATACTCCCCAACCATTTTCATCACTGTATCTTCCAAAATATCAAATACCATTGTTCCCATGTGTTGAGGACTTCTATCTCGAACTGTTGCAATTGGACTACTATCATAGCTATAAATCAGTCTTGTCAGTTGCTTCTCCTTATCAATGATAAAATCGGAATTTATACAACGACTTGTCATTTCACCGGTGCGCATCACACAACTGATTTTAAAGAAGGTTTGTTTAATCGTAAGGATGGCTGGAATCGGAGCAGGTCTGTTACCGGTCACGGGATCCACCCATGTGGTTTGAATTGTACCTTTCCATGTCCCGTTTAAGTTAGGAAATGGAACCAACCAGCTCCGAAATACTCTCCATTTCCAAAGAAATGAGGAGAATAGTGCAATAAGCAAAAGGTCAATGGTGACTACTTTGGGAACCGCTTTTAGAACTGTCCAAAATGAGAATCCTCCATCACCTTGGATACGCAAGACAATAAACAACGAGGCAATTGAAATCCCCAATACAAGGTACAAGGCTGTTTTTAAGTTAATGTTCTTCATGATGCGTATCCTAAATAGTTCCACATTTGGACCAAGAAATCTCTAACCTCAGCCCGGTTCCATTTTCGACCAGAATGAAACAAATAAAAATACTCACTTACTTCACGCCAATTTTTACAGGCTTCATCAGTATCGGTGTTTTGATATAGCCAAACAATGCTTTCACGTAAGATTTGGTTCCACGTATTATTGTTAAGGAAAATACTGTTTGGTACATTCCACAAAAGACCTTCAAGCAAAAATGACCGTATTCCATCAGGTACATTTATGCCGTTATCTTTCATGTGATTTCGAATTCGCTTGTAGAGTCTGACGGTTCTCTTGTACGTTCTTTGTGTACTATTATTTTTATTTACACCATTTTGAATATGAACCTTAGGATAGTTAATGATTTCCTTTCCGTCTGATGAAAAAAACTTAATTCCTTCAACAAAATTATTGACGTTATTGGAACTGTCGCTCCTGTAATTACGATATTGAAACGCTGGAATTACGTCCGCCTGAACTCTATAGGTGTTTGATTTGATTTGGATGGCTTTGTTACCTGGGATTGCGTTTTGAGCTCCAAATTTAGACTGCATCGCTTCGATGACATGGCCTCTATAGTCATCATAATCATTGGTACCTTCTACAAATCCATAATTCTCGCGAGTCGCTCCTTGCCGGTACTCAGAATAAAAAGTATCCTTAAGCATTACACTAATATCAATGTCGCTGTCAAGGCGTACGTTGGTATTACTTCCGTATGATCCCTGTATGACGAATTCAATGTCTTTGTCCTTTAGTTGAGGATGACTTTTGATGGCATCTTTAACCATGGAAATTGCATTGGATATCTTCTGTTCTTCATTTTCACTGGCTGGTTTTCTCCAGTTGTCCAATGTTTGCTCAGAGAAGGTCGGCATATAATTAACTATTAGGGTATCGGGTCAAATTGGCTCTTTTGCTTGCTTTGGTGTCGCGATGGAATGTGCGGCAAGCAAATGTGCCAATGCGCGGTGGCCACTACTCTGTCCGCGCGGCAT
>CAYNOT010000043.1:0-3441 GCA_964398945.1 uncultured Roseivirgaceae bacterium
ATGACGGCTTGGGTTTTCGAAGCGCGTCACTGTCCCACGTTGCTGAACGAAATTAAGAAAACAAAACTTCAAATCTACACATCACCCCAAGCTGGCATAAACATTTTGTTGTAGCGCGTGGTTTTACCCTACCTTAATTTCTTCTTCGTCAACAACAATTTGGTCAGTCATATTGTCTCACGTTTCTTACCAATATTTGAGATTAATATCACTATTCCTGTCAAAATAAATGGAATGCTTAATAGTTGTCCCATGTTTAAAATCATTCCTTCCTCAAATTCTACTTGGTCAATCTTGAAGAATTCATCAACGAACCTGAAACTAAAAAGGATTATCAAAGACCAGCCAAAAAGAAGTCCGTTTCTCATTCTGTCTTTTAGTCTATACCAAAGCGCGAACAAGACTATAAACCAAATAAAGTAGTGTATAGCTTCGTACAGTTGAGCAGGGTGTCTCGGTATATTGTCTTTAATTGTAAAAACGAATGCCCATGGTAGATTTGTCGGAGTTCCAATCATTTCCGAATTCATCAGATTCCCTATTCTTATCATACAAAAGGTCAATGACGCAACTATCGAAATTCTGTCAAGCGCCCATAAGTAATTTACATTTGTCTTTCTGGCGAATAAGTAAATACCTATCAGAATACCAATCACTCCACCGTGACTTGCAAGTCCGCCCTCCCATACCATCAATATTTTAATAGGGTTTTGAAAATAGTGTATTGGATCATAGAATAGTACGTGTCCCAAGCGTGCACCCACAATTGTAGCACCCACCATACAAATTGTCAACGTGTCTATCTCTGAAACTGGTCGTCCCTCTTTTTTATAAACGAAATACATTATCTGTTGACTAATCAGAAATGCAAAAGCGAAAAGAAGTCCATACCACCTTACCGGATGATTAATAAACGGAATGGTAAAAATGTCCGGGTCTATGTCCCAAGTTAAGTAAGTCAATACGTTTAGTAAACTCATTCCTGTCGTTTGGTGTTTTTGTCGTTAGTCTCAATTGTCAATAAAACATGCGCTACAACGTTTAGTATATATGACGGCTTGGAAATAGAAAGCACTTAACCGTCCTACATGCTAAATTTAAATAAAAATGAAAAAATAAAAACCAAACACAAAACTTCCAAGCTGGCATATATACAGTGTTGTGCATAGTGCTTTTTGTGTTGAAAACTAAATATGAAAACTGGTTGGAGTCCTGAATTATCAGAAGAAGAATTAGAAAGTCGTACTTCATTTTGGAGTCAGCAGTATTGGAATAGGCAAGTGGAAGGCCATAAATTGTATAAAGTAGTGGCTGACTGTATTGTCCGATTACAAGAACTTGGTGAAGGTATTGATATTTGTCGCACACACAAAGGTAAATTTTCAGACGAACTCCCAGGAGAACTTTGTCATGAGACTGATTCAGGAGATTTCTTTACGATTCAAGTCCCGAAGCATTTTCTGCCTCCAAAACCATAGTTTTAATTTTTGATACTCCAATATCCACTATTTTCTTTTTATCAAAAGTGTCACCTGATTTAACTGCTTGTTCTTCTTTATCTTTTATCTCTTTTTCAAAAATGTTAGATAAAATAGATTTCATAGTTTTACAATTGTCCCTAAACTGTTGCTTTCTTACTGCTTGGGGTAAATTGTTGTCCGGTATGACTATAACTTTGCTCTTAATGATGGAGTCAAAATAGTCAGTCATTTTTTGAATGTAATCCATTTGTCAGTCGTTTAGTCCTAAGTTATTGAAACCATATTTTAATTAAAAAGCATTATGCACAACGTTTGGGTTTGGGCAGTGGCGGGCTTAGGAGGCCTTAGCGATGGAGCCCCGATAACTATCGGGGCGGAATGCTAAGGCCGACAAGGTCGTCACTGTCCGCATTGGGTAAACGTTGTAGCGAAGATAAAGCTTTATTTTACACATCACCCCGCCATTGACCAAACCTGTTGTTGCCGGCTGGCCACTTTTCATTTTTTTTTCGTCATTAAAAATTCGTCTAGCATTGGAAATTGGTCATTCATTAACCTATTGTCTATTTTTTCGTCTTTGTCATTGTCCCCATACTCAAGCCCAGCGTGAATTAAGTTTGTTAGTTTGTCTAAATCACGTTCATTAAAATCTTTTAACATTTCGATAAATTTTTTCTCACCAGTTGAATAAATTATTTGTGTAACAATGAAACCTAGATCATAGCAACCAGCAGCCTGTCCACAGTCTGTATTTATAAGGTCAAGGAGACTTTGGGCGTCTTTTTCCAGCGTCTTTTGAATTAAAAGTCGAATATGTCTATTTGATTTATAGTCTTGGTTGTCATACAAGGCGCTGCCAATTGTAATCTCATTAGTTTCTCTTTGTTTACAAGAGTCAAATGTCAGCGTAATTGTCAATGCCAAACAGGGAATGAAAGTCAATTGTGATAATGTCATTGGTTGTCTGTGGCTTGCCGGCAACGTTTGGCTATTTGCAGTGGCTGGCTTTTGAAAACGTATTTGTCCACCGTGACCAAACGTAATAGCGAAGATAAAACTTTATACTTACACTTCACCCAGCCATTGCAAATAGCTGCTGTTGGGCGCAGTTACCTTTTAGGTTTTAGAAATGGTTCTAATTTGTCAAAAATTAAGTCAAGGTCGTATGGACCAATTAATGGGTAATATCTTAGCTCAAGTAAGCTCTTTATCAAAAGCTCGCGTCCTCCGATTATTCCCATGGGATCGTCAAATACCATCCTGAAATTCTTATTTCTGTCAAATAATTTAACATTTTCTTCAGCACATTTCTGAACCGCTGTCGCGAGGGCTTCAGTTTCTGTCGGGTTCATATTGTCAAAATTTTTGAGCGCTTTGAGATTTCTTAAGTCATCCAAAGTGAATGCATACAATTTAAAGTAAGTTACTGTGTCCCGTTTAATTGATTCTTTGATTCTATTGCTTTTAACCTCATGATTTGAGAAATATATTTCATAACCAAAATCACGTTTGATTAAATTGACTGTATTAAATCCTTTATCAGTCGGAACAATTATTGAGAATCGACCCCTACCAAATTCAACGATGTCTTTTATTCTGTAAGTGTCACTAGGTCTTATTTCGTCCAACAATGGTTCTGATGTGGATAACAATTTTGCTTTTGTCAAGGAGTCATATAGTACATCTGCAACTTTAAGCAAATGAGTTTTTGATTCTCTGAGTTGAACAATTTTTAACGAGTCGGAAGTCTGTTGAATGACAAGTCCGGGTGACCACAAATAAAGTCCTTCTTTTATGTCCCTTTTAAAATTCTGTCCGAATAAAACGCTAGAGGTTGTCAGTGTAATTATAAGTGCTGTAATTGTCCGTCTCAATTGTTAATAAGTCTAAATTGTCCAAAGGTAATTGCGCCCAACTAGAGTGTATATGCTGTGGCGCTGATCCAAATATAAAAATAAAA
>CAYNOT010000044.1:0-3119 GCA_964398945.1 uncultured Roseivirgaceae bacterium
GGGTGACATAACATCCCATGAAAATCAATCCTCCAAAAAGACCGCTTCAATTCCTTCGCTGGTTTTGCCGCGAAGATTATCTCGAAGAGATTGAAGGGGATTTGACTGAGGTTTTCAAAAAGCAATATAAAAGTTCTCCGCGCAAAGCAAAGTGGAAATTCGCCTGGAGTGTGATCCGGTATTTCAGGCCGGAGTTTATGAAATCATTAAAGAATTATCAACCAAATTCATACGGTATGTATAAAAGCTATTTTAAGATCGCATCCCGGGTGATTATCCGGAACAAGGTCTATTCGGCCATCCATGTATTTGGCTTGACGATCGGGATAGCCTTTGCCCTGTTGATCGGGATTTTTATATATGGGGAATTGCGGGTCAACCAGAACCTAGAGGATGTAGGCCAACTGTATCTGCTGGAAAGCAAGTACCGGGCCGGTCACGAGAATTTTGAATGGTACTCGCCTGCGCCTTTGGTAAAGCAGGCAGTGGAGCAGTATCCAACGGTGTTTGATGGATACTATCGCTTCTATGACCGAAGCATTACGATTTCCAGGGAGGACAAGCACTTTCGCATCCAAAGTATGATCGGTGATTCCTCTTTTTTGTCGCTCTTTGGCTTCTCCATCCTTCACGGTGATGCCCGAACGGCTTTGACAACCCCAAACTCCATGGTCATTACGGAAAAAATTGCCCTCCGGTATTTCGACAAAACAGATGTGGTAGGTGAGACATTGGTTGTTTCTACGGAACAAAATGGCCTAAAAGAGTTTCAGATCACGGCTGTGGTCGCTGACATGCAAAAGAGGAATTCTGTCTCCGATTTCATGATGATGGATGCGCAGGTTTTTCTTTCATTTGAAAATATTCGGGATTTCTTTAGTCAGGCGGATACAGACGACTGGTCAGTTGATACTATATCCTATTTGAAACTCGCAAAAGACGCTTCACGGCAAGAAGCTGATGCGATTCTCCACGCGCTTTTGCAAGATCACGCTCCCCAAGTAGCAGAGCGAAGGAGCATCGAACTCAACCCCCTGCGGGACTTTTACCTGTCTGTCAATGACGGTGCCGTGCGGAAGTTGGTCGTTTCCCTATCCATAGTGGCGTTTTTCATTTTGTTGCTCGCCATTGTGAATTTTATCAATATCTCCATCGCCAGTTCAATTTCCCGTTTGAAAGAAGTAGGGGTGCGCAAAGTAATGGGTGGCATGAAGCAGCAGGTCATCGTTCAGTTTTTGTGCGAATCAATATTATTGAGTTTGATATCGGGTGCCGGGGCATTGCTGTTGTATCAATTGTTGCATGGTTATTTTGGGAATGTACTGGGTTCGCCATTGCTTTCCATGACCCAGTTTCCTTTTCTGCTGTGGGGTATTGTGACAGGAGGGATTTTGTTGATAGGTCTTTTGGCAGGCATTTACCCATCGCTTTATTTGTCGCTGGCCAAGCCCATTGAATCATTGAAAGGGAAGATCGAATCCGTAAAAGGCACCGTCAGGTTTTCGAGAAGCCTGATCGTTGCCCAATTTTCCGTCACCATCTTTATTTTTATAGCGGCCATTGTTTTGTCACAGCAGGTTTCTTTTTTTCTTGAAAAGGATTTGGGTTACGATAAGTCCCGCGTACTCATTGTGGATTCTGTGCCAAGGATTTTTTCCAGGGAGGGCTTTCAAAAAATGGAATCGGCCAAGCAAGAGTTCCTGCGATCCCCCAAAATTAATACTGCGTCCCTTTCCTGGGGCGCCCCGGGCTTTGGCATTAGTCCGGTAGATGCCAAAATTTATTCAACTGGCCAGTCAGCCGATGAGGGAATAAGAACCGCTATTGGTTCGGTTGATGAGGACTATCTGAACGTGTTCCAAATCAACATGGCGGATGGAAGATTCCTGTCAGCCGATGGGGAAAGCCGAATTCGAAATGCCATTGTCATCAACAAAGCCGCGCAAGAAGCCCTGCAACTGCATGTGGGCGACAAGGTGGGCATTCAAAATTTTGGAGACATGGAATATACCGTTATCGGCATTATGGATGATTTTAATTTTGAGTCGTTGCACAGAACGGTAAGGCCTGTGGCTTTTATGCACAACAGTGATTTTGGGGCATTCAGGTACTTCTCTTTCAAATTGGAAAATGGGAACCTTTTGGAATCCGTTCGGGAAATCAAAAAGGTATGGAAGCAGGTGTTCCCGGACGATCCCTTCTCTTATGCATTTGCTGACGAACGTCTGGAGATGCTGTACACCACAGAGCTTCAACTGAAAAAGGGATCTGCCATAGCTACCGTTCTTATGCTGGTACTTGTGCTTACGGGAGTGCTTGGGTTGGTTTCGCTCAGTGTGTCCAAGCGAAACAAGGAAATCGGGATCAGAAAAGTGTTGGGCGCATCGGTATTCAACGTCCTTGCCTTGATTTCCCGTGAATATATTTGGCTGATGCTGTTCGCAATTGGTTTGGGAACGCCCTTGGCGTATTGGTTCGCCATCAAATGGTTGGAGAATTTTGCCTTTCACGTCCCCTTGACCTGGTGGATGTTTGCCGTTCCTTTAGGGGTTGTTTTCGTGATGACGTTGGCAGTAGTAGCCTTGCATTCGTTAAGGACAGCATTGGCCAATCCTGTGGATAGTTTGAGATCGGAATAGGAAATGGGCAGTAAGCAGTAGCCGGCAGGCAAAATCAGAATTGATAATTGACTGCATACTGCCTGAACCCCAAAGGGGTGAAAGGATTATAGAACAGAGATGGAATACAAAACCCAACCCCGAAGGGGTGGCATAAGACGAGATCATTTCACCCCTTCGGGGTTCGGTGATTTTCTTCGAACATGACTTTCTATAATCATAGCATCCCTTCGGGATTAATATAGAATGGATAGTAAATGTCTGTATTGATTAGAAAATAACAAAATGAAAGCCACTCCTCCCAAACAAGTCCTTCAATTCCTCCGCTGGTTCTGCTGCGAAGATTATCCCGATGAGATTGAAAGAGATTTAACGGAGGTTTTTAGAATCAGGAAAAGAATCTGGATTTGTATTGTGCTTCAAATTAGTCATATCGCAAAACATGGATAGCCGGAAAATCATTGTGCCTGATTTGGTAAATATGACGATCGTTGCTTACAA
>CAYNOT010000045.1:0-2979 GCA_964398945.1 uncultured Roseivirgaceae bacterium
ACGACAGCCTTAACAAATGAACACTAAATACAAAATTCTATGAAAACACTACGATTTATAACAGCAGCACTTTGCATAGCAGCCCTGTATTTCATCTCCGGGTGTGACCTGTTCAACAGGTGTGGCGGGGATTATGACTTTGTATTGGACAACTACCATTCACTTGAGCTTTACGACTACCACACCGGTGAAAACCTGCTCGGTATACACGGCCATTACCCCCGGGACACGGTAAAAATCTTTGATGCCGATGGCCATGTCTTTTTTGACGGGCCTGTTAATCTTAGCGGAGCAATCGATTTTCCGCTACTCACGCTTGACGATCGCGGGATTGTCAATCAATTGATCATACGCGAGCTGTACCTGTATTTGAACCAATATGATACCGATACATTGCGGTACGAGTTTGAGATGCGCAAGGACGAATGTGGGTACCAGTTCTACCATTATGTAAAGCTCACCTATAATGATAGCGTGTACGTGGATGAATTCAACAGATGGTTCCCGTACCGTGAATTGTATAAAAAATAACCAACCAAATCAAACTTGACATGAAACGGATTTTATTGATTTTAACAGCCTTGGTTTTCATTGGGCCGGCATCTTTTTCCCAAACAACCGAATGCGGCACGCCCGATATTTCCGAAACTGATTACATGGCCCTGCCCTGGTATGGCGATGAGGACGATTCGTTTTTAACAAATTTTTACGACAGCCTTAACAAATGAACACTAAATACAAAATTCTATGAAAACACTACGATATATTATAGTATTGCTTGCCCTTGTATCGCTTCCCATCATGCAAGGGTGTGACCTTTTTCGGAACAAATGCAATGTTGACTTCAACTTTCTTACAGAGAATGCCCACCACTTCACGCTGTTTGACTATTATACAGGGGAACAATTGTTGCGTGTAGGTGGTGAATATCGTAGGGACTCGGTAAAGGTTTTTGATGCCGATGGAAATGTTTATTTCGGGGGACCAGCTAGGACGGATGGCCTGATTTACTTCGAGCTTCTTACCCGGGATGACCAGGGGATCGTGGAGCAGCGTGTAGTGCGCGAGTTGTACCTGTATTTGAACCAATATGATACCGATACATTGCGGTACGAGTTTGAGATGCGCAAGGACGAATGTGGGTACCAGTTCTACCATTATGTAAAGCTCACCTATAATGATAGCGTGTACGTGGATGAATTCAACAGATGGTTCCCGTACCGTGAATTGTATAAAAAATAACCAACCAAATCAAACTTGACATGAAACGGATTTTATTGATTTTAACAGCCTTGGTTTTCATTGGGCCAACGGCTTCTTATGCGCAAACAACCGAATGCGGTACGCCCGATATTTCTGAAACGGATTACATGGCACTGCCCTGGTACGGTGATGAGGACGATACGTTTTTAACCAACTTTTACGACAGCCTCGAAAATGCTATGGGGGGCAACCCTGCCGCCCGGGGCGTGGTGCAGGATGTTTGGTACCGGATACCTATCCAGTTTTGGATTTACCGTATTAGCTCGACAAACCCTGGCGGTGCAAACCCTCTTCCTGATGAAGAAAACATTCAAATTTTGATGGATGCTGCCAACGAAGCCTGTCGCAACAATGGTATCAAAGTACAATTTTACTTGGATTGCTACGAGTTCATCAACAATGCAGATGGTATTACAGTTAACGACTTTTCACAGGAAAAAAACCTGGCATTTGCCAATCGTAAAACAGGTGCAATCAATGTACATATTGTTGATGAGTTATTAGATGAAGACGATAAGCCCCTGGGTGGAAAGTTCAATTTAAGGTACAATGCCATTTTTATTAATCGTCAGGTTTCATTCAACGATGTGAGTGCCACAACCTTTCCGCATGAACTCGGGCATTATTTTGGGCTAATGCACACATTTCAGTGGAGTGGTGATTTCTGCTTTCGTGAACCAGTTACACGGGGCTATAAAGTAACAGCATGCCCCAACATGCCCGGCTATAACAAAAGGTGCAAATGGACAGGGGATTTACTATGTGATACTCCAGCGGATCCCCAAATGAGCGCAGCTGGCATAACTAATTGTGTTTATACTTCAGGGGAAACGGATCATTATGGCGATACGTACGCACCGGATGTTTTGAACTACATGGCGTATGGAAACCATGGTTGCCGCAACAACTTTTCTCAACGACAGATTCAATGGATGTATTGGTGGTTGGTGCATGTCCAAAGATCACGATCTTCAGGTTCTAATTGGTCAACGATAACCGACAATACAGCTTTTGATGTTTATGAGCCTGACAACAGCGATATTGCTGCCCGTGAAATAGCAATCGGTGAAATTCAGGAACATTCTTTTTATGGGGCAGCCAACGGTATTTGCGAAGACAACAAAGACTGGCTCCGGTTTAGGTACCCTGCCACAGGCACCAATTACGATCTCCAGCTCGAAGTAAGCGATGGGGGCCCGGTAGTGGACGAAGTGAAGGTATACCTGCGGAATGATTCAACGGGGACCCAAGGTGCCCAATTGACAAATTTGACAGAGACAATAATTTCGGGGGTACGCAAGATCACCCTTCCCTGTGCTTCCCTTACGCCAGGAGATGAGTACTTAATTGAAATTTCGCGAAACCAAAGCAACATTGGAAATTATGAGGTAGCCTTAATAGAATTGGGGACTCCTCCAACTGTAAGTGGCCCTGATTTTGTTTGCTCCACCAACACCACTTTTACCCTAAACAACCCGCCTGTAGGAGCAACCATAACATGGGCAGCCACACCACCAAGCCGGTTCGCCACAACAGCGGGGGCTTCTCAATCCGGTAACGGAGCAACAGCAGTGGTACGTGCGGCCACAAGCGGGGAAGGAACTATTACCTTTTACATACAAGGAAGCTGTGGCACTGTGCCTATAAAAAAAGAAAACGTATGGGTAGGTTCACCTTCTATCAGCAGCTTTAATTACATTAATACCAGTTTTCCTG
>CAYNOT010000046.1:0-2807 GCA_964398945.1 uncultured Roseivirgaceae bacterium
ACAGTCCACGGGATGAAAGCCGGTCCGGAATAGTCCACGGAGGAAAACAGTTTTTTATTTTCGTCCCAAGTCGGCCCGAAAGTGTCCGCGTGGTGAAAAGTTGTTCGTCAAGGCCGAATCAGTCCGCGGGAACCAATTCCGTCAATTGGCCACAACGGTTTGCGGCTTGGCGTAGTGGCGGATTTTTAGCACAAAAGTTCAATCGAAGAACTGCACTTGAACCTACCACAAAACTGTCATACGAAGCACTGCACCCGCCATTACGCCAAACCGCTGTTAGCTGCTGGCGTTCTTGTCCTCCGTGTCTGTAAACCATTGTCGTTGTTAGGTTTTCTGTCATTTGTCTTTCGGGTTGTGCGTTGCGTTTTTTATTTTTTTGAAGGGTCGGAAAATTTTTTAAAACCATTTTTGTCGTGCGGTTGGACAGACACACTCTTTGCCAAACTTGGGTTTGAGGGTTGGCTTGAGCGGTTTGGCAATGTGTGTGGCTGTATGCGTTGGCTTGTCATTTTCATTTCAGATTAATTTTTCATTCTTTCATAGTGTAATGGGTCATTGTCCTTGATAATTTGCATTAAATATTTTGCAGATTGGTGAATTTCTTGTGGGTTTTTAGAGCCATTAATTGAATGCGACAATATATTACAGACTTTCAATAAAACGCCAAGTTCAGTTTTAGATTTATCATTAGTAATTTTAAAATCATTTGCTAAACGACCAAGTTGAGCACTTGTTAAATTCAAATCTTCCCCAATTTTAAAGCTATACCATTCTTCGAAAACTCTTCTTATAACATTTGGATAATGAAATATTTCACATTCGGTTGTTGCTTGTCCTTCATTTTTTTGTGAAAATTTATATATTTCTTTGAACAAGTATTTATATGGTTTGTCGTTATTCTTCGATTTAATAAGCTCACTATTACCGTTACTTTTCCTAATTTCAAAAGTTGCATATTTAGATTTGATTTCAACACCATTTTTATCGGTTTTATCTTCCCAAGCTTTTCTGCCATAAGAAAGATTGCAATAATCCTCCCAAGAATGGGTCAATACAAAGATTTGTTGATTTGAGAGTTCCAAAAGGTTTTTCATAAGTTCTAAAATGTAAAACTTATTTGAATCATCCATACTTGAAATTGGGTCGTCAACTATGATAAGTTCAATTTCAGGTTTTACGCTCTGTTGTTTGTTGTCTGCAAAAAGTTCATAATAGAAAAACAACAATGCTAAAAGGTTTTTTTCTCCTTCGCTAATATCCTTAATTGTAAGAGTTGCGTTTTCGTTGGTGCTTTTGATAATGTAATTTTTGTTGTCTGTATCAAGCTCAACCTTTAATGAAATATTTATGTCATTCAGAATTTGAGAAACAAAATCAGCAAAATCTTTTGTTAGACTTTTCTGTTGTTTTAAATCTTGAATTTCTTGCTGTTTTTTCTTGTTGTTCTCTCGCTTTTCCTTGAGTTCAGTTTCTTTGTCTTTAACCTCCTGTAGCTTATCTTTTATAGTAGCTGATTGTAGTATTTCCAAACCAATTGCACCCTTTACTAAAGTAGTCAGGTTGTTTAGTTTCTTTCTTAACTCTAATAATTGTTCGTTTTTGGTTTTAGATATAGTTGATATTGATACTTCAAGCTCTTTCAAAGTTTCTGCTAAAAGTTCAAAGTCGAAGTTTTCTTGAACTTCTATGTTATCAATTTTCGATTGACACGAAATGATAAGAGTTTCAATAGTCTGTTTCTTTTCAGAAATTGAGGAAAAATGTTGGTCAATCTCATTGCCAATGTTGGTAGTATAAGTTTTAGATTCTTTCTCAATAGCTTTGATACTCTCTAATAGACTTTGAAGCTGTTCTCTGAATTGCTTTAGCTTTTCAGTTGCCTTATGACGTTTGTTTTCTTTGAATTCGGCTATTTTCGATTTGACATCTGAATAATCTAACTTACCCTCACAGAATTTGCAGTTATCACCCTCTTTGTGAAGTTTCAAACCTGTTTCAATCCATTGAACAACTTCAAATTCTGGGATTGATATATCTTCTCCGAATTTTTCTTTGAATATTACTTTTACTTCTCCGATTAAAGTTGTTTGAATTTTAGATAAGTTTAATGGTCTCAAATTTTCGTTCTGTGCAATTTGTTTTTCAATTGTATTGTCGCCATTAATTTTTATCAATTTTTCGTCATCTGCTTCTATTTTTTTAGCATCCTGAAAATCTTTTTTGTAAAGTTCAATTACTCGCTCAACTGATTCATCTTTGGATTTTCTTTGAATGTTAGCTTCGCCTTTTCGGCTATCGTGAATTTTGTCTATTTCATTTCTAATTTTCTTTCTTGAATCGACAATATTTGAATCAAGTTTGGAAATTTCAACTTCACTAATAATTTGCTTTTCTAATTCCTTAATCTTGTTTTCTATATCAACGCCACCTTTACCAAAACTTGCCTCAACGCCTTTAATTTTACCCTCCGCATTTTCAAGTAATAATGAATTTGAAATGTAATCTCTATCGAATATTCTTAGGTTCTCAGACTTTTTGGAAGTGTCTTTAAGAAATTCATCTTTAATGCCAATAGCAACAGAACTTTTTCCTTTTCCATTGTAACCAAATAGAATGTTTTTGGCACGAAAAAGTAAATCGTTGGGGTTTGTGTAGCCAACAAAAGATTTAAGAGTGAAGTTATTTAGCTTCGTTATCATTTTACTTCAATTTTGCTAAAACACAATCTTCACGTCTTCTTTATAGTTCTGCAATGGCATATACACAACGTTGTGTGCAGTTGACTCCTTCGTTTTACTCTGTCGCCT
>CAYNOT010000047.1:0-2425 GCA_964398945.1 uncultured Roseivirgaceae bacterium
CCCAGGTAGCGCAGAACCGCGTCCTGGCGCCCCTTGAGATTCGACTTGAGGGCGCGCTGGCTGCTGTCCCTGCTCGCGGAGCCCCTGGCCTCGCCGCTGTTGAACGTCAAGAGGGGCCTCCTTTCGCGCGCGGGCGGAACACTGATAATGGGCGGACAAATGGAATGCGAGAAATCGAAATCGCGAATCTCGACTAGTAACTGTTACTAGTAACCAGGTGCCTTGCGCCTGGATTCTCTTGGCTACAGACGGCGCCCTATGGCGCCGTGTTCATCCAGCGCCCTTCACCGTTCGAGGTGATTAGGACCCATGCCCCTGCACCATCCCGGCCGCCCCGGAGGGCGTCCGGAGGGTGAGGGGGCGAAGGTCCCTGTTACTAGTATTAGTGCGAAGTTGATCTTGGAAACTGGATGCCTGTGGAAAACTATTTACAAAGATGTAACCTGTTGTTCACCTTGGGGGGCGTTTCGAGGCCCAGAAGGTTCAACCTGAGGTTGAAGGTTGGCTCTGGAGCCCGCGGCGGGGGGCGGGGACTATAGGGAAGAATCCGGCCGTATAGGGAGGGCCGGGCGTCTCTGGGAGCGTCAAGATATTCTGGAAAATGTGAGGGTATATACACATGTACACCGCCCGCGCCGTTTAAACACGCCCGGGTCAAGATGTCAAGCCACGCCTGCCAGGGTGGGATAGCGATATATCGCCGGCATGTCGCCAGGCTGTGAACGATACACCTATCCATACCCTGATATGTGCTGATATCAGTCTCACGGGCCGGGCGGATGCGCCCAACTGGGGCCGAATGCCGGGCGGATGCGTCCATCTGGGGCCGAATGAAACGTGAGGGATGCTTCACATTTCGATCCTGTAGATTCAGGGCTGCCTCAGTGAACTACACCGTTGTAGTTTGTCAAGCTCTCCTTGACACGCGCCCGCCGCGCGCTCCCGCTCACACCATGAGACTTCCGCTCAGACGATGTAACTTGCGCTGACAGAAAGAATCCCCTACCATTGACCTATGACTACATGCGATTGGGCCGGATGCTCCGGCCATTTGGGCAAGTTCGATGACTGCCTCACAGAGGCGCTGTACTGCTTGGCGTTGGATGATGCCGATTGGGTCGGATCTTCCGACTTCGGTGTGTCGGCCGCCTTCCTGGTAGTGACCGCCGATGATGTCGCGCCGCCCGTCCCGGCAGGCTTCTACGCCGTGTCGGAGGATTCCAACGGTTTCGTTGCCCGGTGGACCTATGCGTCCGAGTCAGACATGGATGACGAGCGGGAGCGCCTCGCGACCGCCTACGCCGAATGGGAGGGATCCGAATGATCGCCCAACACTCCGACTACCCGCATGAGCCGGGCACGCTCCATGACTGTGCCGCGTGCGAGGCGGAATGCTTCTGCGACCCTGGCAGCACCGCATGCGTGCATTGCGCGATCCGGCGCGAGCGCAACTGGCTGACTCTTGAGGTCTGCACGGACTGTGTCTGCCTCATCGCCAACGGGGAGGCGACCGACTCCGACGGCAACGACATAGCGCCCGCCCTGGCAGCCGCTACCGTCGAGCGTTGGGGCCGCACGTGTATCGTGCTCGGCGATGACGACGAAGCACATTTCTCATGGCGCCCGTGCGAGGCGTGCGGCGGTACTCTCGGCGGCGACCGCCTGACCGCCTACGCGGAACGGGGCGAGTCGTGACCGCGCCCGTCCTAGGCCCTATCAGGCGCGAGCCCGGCATTGCCGGACACTACGCTCTGGCCGTTCAGGTGACCTACCCTGGCGAACCGGCAGAAACCGTGCGTTTCGTCGGCAGCGTCTATGGCGGTCCCGTAGTCATGGTCACGCCGGCCGGCGCCGAATGGGATGAGGAGGTGCCCGCATGAAGGTATCGCCCGCGCACATGGCACAGCTGAAGGATGCGGTCGAAGCCATCGACTCCCCGTATTGGCGCAACGTCTACCGCACGGGGGCATTCCCGCGCGCCGATGCGGTGCGCGACCTCGACAGGCGCTACCGCTGGGACCTCTACTATGCCGCGCGGGGCGTCCTAGACGATAGCGCGGACGGGTACACGATGGCCCATCTTGATACGGCCCTTCGCCGTATCGTCCCGCCCCTGGCGACCCCCGATGCCGACGTGTTCGGCGATCATGCGACACTGTCCGATGAGAGGGGATTGACCCGATGATGACCCGCCCAATAGCAGACCTGAACGCCTACGAGCTGGCACAGCTGGCCGATTGTGGTGAGCCCGCCAACAGCGACAGTCCCGGCGCCAAGTTTCTGTGCAGTATGCGCGACGCGCTGATAGATGCGCGCGAGTACTCCGGCGACGCCTTCGACCCTGATGAGGACTTGCACGAGCTGGCAGATGGCGCCGTGCCTGTCTACACCTATCAGCGCTGGCAGGTGTTCCTAGACCTGGCCG
>CAYNOT010000048.1:0-2364 GCA_964398945.1 uncultured Roseivirgaceae bacterium
CTGCTGATAACCTTTACTCGCCTTACCTGGCGCAAACCGGAAGCAAACGATGGGGGCATTACTTTGGTGTGAAAACAGAGTGGTGGATTTGGTAGGGGTCCGGGTATTTTACAATGCCGAACATTGTCTGAATCTCCAATCCAATAAAAAATATAGCAAAGGGAATGACCTTTAAAATCCGTGCCCGGCTGTGCGGTGAACGGTAATGAAAGAAAGTGTTGATACCAACATCTGGTTTTTCAAAAACACTATTACACCCGGCACA
Organism: uncultured Roseivirgaceae bacterium; assembly: GCA_964398945.1. GTDB lineage: Bacteria > Bacteroidota > Bacteroidia > Cytophagales > Cyclobacteriaceae > JBGTGG01. The sequence goes on from CAYNOT010000048.1 coordinate 266, forward strand.
ATATTCCATTAAAAAGGTTATCGCTTAAATATTTAACCAAATAAAATAATTACATTCATTAAAAAATGAACAATCGTATGAAAAAACTGACCACTATTATTGTATTTATTGCGATTTGCTCTTCGGCACAGGCCCAAGAGCTTGGAGCCCGTTTTGGGGATGTCCTGGGAAATAATGTAGCCGTGGATGCCCTGTTTAGTGTGGGCGAATTTAGCCGCATTCATGCGGATGTGTCTTTTGGGTCTGGCGTAGGCGTGGAGGCCCTATGGGATTTTGTCTACCGTCCACTGGGAGGCGAGGCTTTTTATTGGTATGTTGGTGTGGGTGCCAGTATGTTAATCGATGATCCCTTTTTATTGGGTGCCAGCGGGGAGATCGGGCTGTCCTACACGTTCAATAATGCACCCATTTCAATCAGTGCGGATTGGCGACCGACTTTCTATATCATAGAGGACACTGATTTCCACGCTGGTGGGTTTGGTGTGAATGTTCGGTATGTTTTTAAGAAAAAGTAAACAGGTCATTATAATTTTTTTATAAAAGCGGTGGGATTCCTCACCGCTTTTTTATTGTGGAATAGGGGATGGTTGCTGCTGCTTCTTCAGGAATCTTTTTAAGACTCTCATGTAGAAGAGTAAAATATAACCCTACCAGATATTTGTCTTCACAGATCGAAAGAAAAATTTAATTACCGGGTATTAAAAAGGATTCCATGGATGAAAATTTTGGATACGAGCCAGCAAAGTTTTGTAAATTAAAAAGGCTTCCATTTTCGGAAGCCTTTCAAGTAGCGGGGACAGGAAACTGTAAGTTATGGATTGAAACAAATGCTTGAATAATAAAAGGAACTTTTAAGAAAACTTTACTTCAATGTGATGTGCTGCAAATTATCTTGAACCCGAAGTTCTGAACAAGTAAATATGATTGTAGGAAGATTAAGACCGTATTTGGAATTAAAATAACACATTAATTTATCGAGGTTTCTAATAGCCCTACCTAAGTGTACTTCGTAAGTAAAATATGCGTTTTGCTGAGTCAGTTTTTTATCCTTTTCATTCACAAGATACCTGCTCCTTCTGGATAACCTCTGAAGACCAATATAGGCTTCATATTCTTCGTGCGGAAGCTTGCTTACTGAAAGCGCAACCTCAGGATTTAGGGCATAGTTCACGTCTTTGTGCTGACGATATTGTAATGAATGTTTAGTGAGATGGGCATTGACAAGATGAACCGCAGTATAAAAGCAAACCGTTACTTGCCAATCATAGTAATTCTTTACATTCTGATTAATTGTTTGTAAAAATTCCAGATTACTCTCGGCTTGTGAGATGTGTTCCCCAAAAATCGCCACCCTTATAACTACTTAAAAGTTTTATAGTGATTAGGAATTGGCAGATTGTCACTATTTTCAACAATCATGCTCTCCATATCAAAACCATAAGTGTGGAATTGAGCATTTATTTTGGCCTCAGCAGTATTCAAGACACTTTCCATTTTATGATCATTGTCCTTGATTTGCGCCCAAACAAGTACTTCAGAATCATTGAAATCGAAAGCAAGTTTTTCAGGTTTATTCTCTCCTAGAATCCGCAGGTACTCAACAATTATTTTTTTAACAAAAAACTCCTGAGATCCTGCCTTGTTTAAGCGAAACATTTCATCAAAATTCCGCGAAATCAAAACATCATAATACTTTTTTAAATCAGGACTAATAGTGTCTGTGTCTAGTTGGACTTCGTGAACACGTAATGTAGAGATTAGCTCATCAAACCAAACAGCCCTTTTGTCATCATGAATAACTGAAGAAGACATAAAAAATTGGGTTTACTCAAAATAACGAAAAAAAAACGCCAAAGCTCATTTTTTCTTAAAAAAATTTATACAAATGTACTCTATAACTTGTAGAAATAAATCCCCTGCTCCGATCCACATTACAAAAGTCCGTATGAAGGGATTTCCTTTGGATCAACGAACTCTTTGTCATAAAACAAAAAAGACGACAATAATTGCCGTCTCAAATTTAGTAGCGGGGACAGGACTCGAACCTGTGACCTTTGGGTTATGAGCCCAACGAGCTACCAACTGCTCCACCCCGCGAT
>CAYNOT010000049.1:0-2262 GCA_964398945.1 uncultured Roseivirgaceae bacterium
CTTATTGACAGCTTTGTGCTCCGAAACCCGCCCGAACGCAAAGCCCGAAACCGTTAGCGCCAATGCCCTTTAGAGACAGTATTACCCTTTGAGATATGATAAAAGGAAATAAGAGAAAGGACTATAATGATTTTGAAGAGGAAATACTTTCAATTGTTGGAAGTGTTCAGCATAGCTATGGGTTTGAATTCTTTTGTGAACATGTAAATCAAACTTTTGAAATTGCAGAGAAAGCTGTTTTATTGAATAGTGAAGAGTACAAAGCTTGGTTTAAAAGTGAAGATTTTGAAACTCGGCAAAGTATTTATCTTTATGACATTGGACACCAAATCAACACTGCTCCTCTGACTGAAGTACTTCGCAAAGCACAATTTATAACAATTCACTCTGAGTTTGAAAATACTTGGAAAGAGATAATCCGAATCCACAATCAGTTTCTTCCTAATAGAGAATTTTCATCACTTAACGACAAATTCTTGACTAACAATCACTCAAATCCAAACTGCGTATTAGACAAAGTGGTTACAGAGAATAAAATACTCTTAAGCTACAACTATCTCAGGAACAAAGTTGTGCATCAAAATGCACCGACAATTTCTCCTGAGTATTCAGACTTAAAAAAATATGTTGAATCGGGGAAAATCGAACATTTAAAAATCACAGAGATGGATAACAAGGCGACTTTCACAATTACAAGTAATAAACTCATTAGAAAATATACGGAGAGGATTGTAAAGTTTATTACTGACATAGCAGACAAATCATTTTACGACAGGAATTCAACTTTATAATAGAGCACCGAACTTGACGATGTTAAACTTTAAAATAGAAACATATGAAGATATTAATAACAAGAAAGTTTCTAGTTGTATTAGCGTTATTGTTGTTCTTATTTACAGAATATAGTACTGCGCAAACCAAAACGGAAACAGAAGAATGGATAAAGGAAATTATTGAGGATCCTGAGTATATGTATAATAAATATCATACATATCAAATCTATTTTGACAAGGGAAATATGATTATTAAACAGCCTTGGCTGCAAGACAATCTTTATGAAAGCATAATACCTTTAAAATCATTAGGTAAAATAAAATTACAAAAATTAGATGATGGATATAGACTGACTATCAATTGTACAAATGGAGACTGTATAAAGGAGGGCAAATATACAGGCACCAATTTAAACGACTATAATTTTATAGCATACAAAAAGCAAACTGTTATTATGTTTGGTTCTGTATTTGAAAATGACAGTCTCTCCACAAGATTAAAAAAAGCATTAACTCACCTTGTACAACTGAATGGTGGGAAATTAATCGAAGAACCTTTTTAAGATTAAAAGCTTGACCATCTAAAACAGTGATTGTCAGGGCACAGGCGCTAACAAAAAGTTTATGCCAGCTGCTGGTGACGTGTTGGTATAAAGTTTTGTTTTCTTAATTTCGTTCGGCCACGTGGGACAAAGACGTGCTTCGAAAACCGCAGCCGTCATAAACTCAAACGTTAGGTGCAAGGCGGTTCGGACAATTTGGTACAGGGACAAAGGACATAAGGACGATGAGTTTAGGAACAATCAAAACATTTTATTGGACAACATTTGGACTATCTGTAATTATTCTCCCGTTAAACATCGGACTTGGACTAATTGCACTTGGACTCGTAATTCTTCCCATTTTAATTCTACACTTGACAATCGGAGTAGGTTTGAATAAGATTCCAAATCATAAAACTTCAATAATTTTATCAGCATCTAACCTTCTCATCTTTGCATTAATTCGACCGGATGGTGTCCATGCGTTCACGGACAATGGACTAAGCTCATTGTTAGACATATTTGGAATATACGCGGGGTATGATCGTAAATATGAGAACGGCTTTTTCGTTGCATCTTTGATTCTTCTGTTAGTTCAGGTAATTATGGACGTCAGATTAAGAAAATTTGCAAGAGCAAATACATAGCGATTGTTGACGCTGGACGATTCCGTCTGACTGTACTCGTAGTTGACAACGACTCGTTGGACAAATTAACTCTCAACGGCAGAAATGGACTCTTTAATATACAACCCTCGGACAGAACCGCCCAGCACCTAACAATGGCTATAAAACATATGCTGTATTGTAGGTTCTTAAAGTGTGTGCTATTAAATTTCGTTTGTAACGCGGGACAGAGATGTAGGCATTTAAACGCATACGTTTTATAGCCGAGCGTTAGCGTGCATTTTTCTGGACAACATACAACAATGAAGAAAATAGAATTAT
>CAYNOT010000050.1:0-2246 GCA_964398945.1 uncultured Roseivirgaceae bacterium
GTAAGCCTCCGGTGAAGTACATATTTTAATTCTTTCATAGGCTCCGTATTTTTGGTAAAAAAAGTATGGAGGCTACAGATCAGACTACCCACCAGCAGATGTTCTCGCTTATCGAATCCTGGAAAGGAAGCGGCCAAAGCCAGATAATGTTTTGCAAAGAAAAAGAAATTTCTTACCATCGTTTCCATTATTGGTTAAGGAAATACAACGATCTGAACGGGGCAACATCAGTGGCCCCATCCTTTTCACAAGTCCGGGTTCCTTCATTGGATCCTAGAAGCGGCACTATTGAGGTGATCTATCCGGATGGGCGCAAAGTGGTTTTTCACCACCCTATGGAAGTTTCTTTCCTACGCAATTTATTGGCCTGATTTTGCTCTCCCTCACCGCATCGTGCCGCTACTTTATTTACCACCACCAAGCCGATATGCGCAAAGGTTTTGATGGGTTGAGTGGGCTGGTCCGAGAAGGCCTATCGCAGGACCCACTTAGCGGGGATGTGTTTATCTTCTTCAACAAACGCAGGACCCAGGTGAAGTTGTTGCTTTGGGAGCGTGATGGTTTTTCCATCTATCACAAACGATTAGAACGTGGTACCTACGAATTGCCAGAAAAAGCTTCGAGCGAATTACGCAGCAATGAATTGATGCTTATCCTTGAAGGCATATCATTGAAAAGTGTGCGAAGAAGGAAGCGCTTCGATGTGCACAAAAATAATTTTGAACCATCTGTCCAAAAAGTATTTATAAATGGATGATCTGTTTTATTTTGCAGCGTGGCAGGAACACAGATCGATTACAAAGAAAAATATGATATGCTCTACCTGGAGCACATCAACCTGCGCCACGAATTAGACCAGTTAAAGCGTTTGGTTTTTGGTCCTCGCCATGAACGCTTCATCCCCACCACACCCCAAGAACAACTCTCACTCGGCTTGCCTGTTGAAGCAAAACAACCGGCTGTTGAGGTGGCTGTTCAAACCATTGCGTATACACGTAAGCAAAAAGAAACCGCGGAGAAGGTCAATACCGGAAGGATGAAGCTTCCCGCAGGTCTTCCACGCGAAAAAGTGGTCCTTGAGCCAACCGAAGATGTAAGTGGTTTAAAGAAAATCGGTGAGGAGGTCACCGAAGAGTTGGAGCGTATACCCGGCAAGTTGTTTGTTCGTCAATATGTCCGCCCTAAGTACGCAAAGGCACAAGGAGAAGGTGTGGTCATTGCTGAGCTTCCTTCGCGCCCGATCGACAAAGGTATTCCTGGCCCGGGATTGCTGGCGCAGATCGTTATTGATAAATATACGGATCATCTGCCGTTGCACCGCCAGCAGCAACGCCTGGAAAGAGAAGGGATTAAGCTACCATCTTCAACGCTGTCAGGTTGGATAGGTGCCACCTGTGACCTGATTGCCCCCGCATATGAGAGTTTGAAACAGGAAGTGTTAAGCTCGGATTATTTGCAAGTAGACGAGACACCGATAAAAGTGCTCGATAAAAACAAGAAAGGCACAACCCATCGCGGATATTACTGGGTGTACTATTCCCCGTTAAAACGAATGGTATTGTTTGACTATCGTGAAGGCCGTGGCCGGGAAGGGCCAACGGAAATGCTGAAAGGTTTTAAGGGCCATTTGCAAACCGATGGGTATGCTGTATATGAACAGTTTAACATCAAAGATGTAACCCTGTTGAATTGCATGGCACATGCGCGCAGAAAATTTGAAGAAGCTAAAGACAACGACTTGGCAAGGGCCTCATACGCACTTACTGAAATACAGAAGTTGTATGCGGTTGAACGTCATGCACGATCTGAAAACCTATCCTTTGAAGACCGGTTGGCACTTCGCCAACAGCAATCTGTTCCCACACTGCATGCCTTGAAAGCATGGATGCTGGAAAATTATAGAGATGTGGCCCCAAAAAGTACAATAGGGAAAGCGTTGTACTACAGCCTTGAACGTTTTGACAAACTCATGCTCTTTACTACCGATGGCAAACTGGAGATCGACAACAACTGGGTAGAAAATGCAATACGACCAGTTGCCGTAGGGAGAAAGAACTACCTTTTTGCAGGATCACATAACGGGGCGATGCGTGCCGCCATGTTGTATTCGTTCCTCGGCACCTGCAAAAGAAACGAAATCAATCCTTTTGAATGGCTCCGTTCTTTACTTGATAAAATACCAACACATCCCATAAACCGGATAAGTGAATTGATACCTGGCAAGATGTAGTTTATCGGACGGTTAC
>CAYNOT010000051.1:0-2042 GCA_964398945.1 uncultured Roseivirgaceae bacterium
CTTTTGTAAAAACACCCACTTGTATTCTGGTGCCTCAATTGCATACAACGTTTGTATATAAAGCGTATGCAGCTAAAAACTACAACCCTGTCAACCGTTGATGAATAAAGTTACTTGCAGAACTTATGATAACAAAGTGAACCTGCATATGATTTATATATTTTGTTGTGGGGCGTTTTCATTCACCGCTCTCCATTAGTAAGTCACTTTTTCCTAGGTTACACTTAGAGCAACTTGTCTGTAAATTTTCCATTATTGTTTGTCCACCTTTAGAGTATGGCAAAATATGGTCAACATGAAGTATAATTGTAGGATCAGTCGCAGGAGATGCTCCACATAATTTGCATTTGAAGTTGTCCCGTCTCATTACCAAAAATCTTAGTCTCCAGTTAATTTGTCTCGGAGTTTTATTCTTTGATACTGTCGATTCAGTTTGCTTTAATGTATTCTCGTCTGCGTTCTGATTTATAAAATCCACAAATTCTTCTAAAGCTTTTCTCCACGAACCGAACCTTCTAGCATAGGTAGATGCTCTGAATTTTGAAAATCCTAAGTCCATGTCGTCATAGCTAGGTTGTTTCCCAAGCGTAACCCAAACATCTTTTATATTCTCGAATAGTTCTTCATCAGGTCTATTGAGCAAACTTCGTGTCTTGTCAAGTCCAGCTAGTTCTAAACAGTCAAACCAAGAACCGATTTTTTTGCTAAACGAGTCAATGCTGTATTTCCCTCCAAATTTTTTATAGTCCTTAGTCGTCAGTTTATCCTTGCCTGTCTCCAATGCAACTCTTTTTAAGTCGGCTACAAGGTCGTCCTGTGAAATATTCCTTTTGTATTCGTTTAATTGAAACTTCATCTTAATTTGAAAATGCCCCACAACGCTGGTGCATGATGCGTGGCGTTTCGAAGCCAGCCTTGTCCACCGAACGTTCACGAAATATAGCAAACAACTTTTAAATACAACACAGTCGGCCGCCATGCATTATGCACATTGTTGTGGCCAGTTGACTTCGTCCGTATGTTTTTTTGTCGACCGTGTCGACCCGGAAGTTGTCAACGAAGTCCACTGGCTCCGTTTAAAATAAATTGTCCCACGGGGAAAGTCGTTACCGCTGTCGAAACAGTCCACGGGATGAAAGCCGGTCCGGAATAGTCCACGGAGGAAAACAGTTTTTCATTTTCGTCCCAAGTCGGTCCGAAAGTGTCCGCGTGGTGAAAAGTTGTTCGTCAAGGCCGAAACAGTCCGCGGAAACCAATTCCGTCAATTGGCCACAACGCTCGGCTATGGCAAGTGGCGGTTTTGAAATCTTTTCTGTCCACCGTAACCGAACGTAATAGCAAGATAAATATTTTCGTTAACACTTTCGCCCGCCATTTGCCATAGCTATTGTTGTGTGCTGGCTGGCTTTACTCAATTTTTATTCAGTAGTCTCAATTCGTCCGCCTCTAAGTTGTTGTACTCAGTTGTCCGTGTACAATGACTTGTCCAATAAGTGTTTTCTCTTTCTAGTCCTTTGCTTCTGTCAACTTTGTCCAACGCCATAAAGTCCATATAGCTCTTTGTCGAAGCATAAATTATGTAGGATTTACCTACTTCAAATTTGTATCCACAGGACGCACTGTTCATAGCGGTGTAAATGGTCACGGTGTCACGAAGTTCAATTCCTTTATATTTCTCAACTATCTCCAATTCAATTTGAAAAATGTAATTCATTTCAAAAAATTGAAGTTTCTGTTTGTCGTCTTTCAGTCTTTCTTTTATTCCGGCAACGCTGTCCTGCCTAACAGTCTGTGAGTACGGAACTAGTTCTTTACTCAAAACGTGTCCACTTACTACAACGTCACTGCTAGCGAAGGAAGCTTTCACTGTCCCAGGGCCGTCACATTTACAAGCGTAACTGTGTCCCACGAAACCGAGTAGTATTATCGTCAGTCCAAATTTTACTCTCATATTTTTTGTATCCACTTTGTCCACAGCCAGCTTGCACACAACTAGAGTGTATATGCTGTGGCGCTGATCCAAATATAAAAATAAAAAATCA
>CAYNOT010000052.1:0-1947 GCA_964398945.1 uncultured Roseivirgaceae bacterium
GCTAGGATTGGAGAAACAATGAGGGACTGGCCATTACTCTTAGTGGCCACAGCTTTCTTTCTGGGTGCAGCCGGCCGTTACATTGCAGAGGGTGGTTCGAATGATATTCTTTCGAGCATCTTGGCGTGTCTCGGTTCGGCTGCATTCGGGGCTTGGTTATATTCACTTGGAGTAGATAAAGAACGAGATCATCCGCAGTTTAGAAAGGAGGGGTGATGAGCGATGTCGATGATTTTCTCGAGCATTTTGGTGTGAAGGGGATGCGCTGGGGAGTTCGCAAGAAATCTGGATCGGTAGACACAAGTGTTGAGTCTACGACAAAAGGCAGGACTAGATCTGAGGATGCCAAGACCGCGGCTAAATCCCTACAACGATCCAAGAAGCAGGGTGTCGGGTCGCTCTCCAATCAAGAGCTTAAGGCACTCAATGAGCGAATGAATCTGGAGTCTTCTTACAGGCAGTTGAATGCTAAGAAGAAGAATGGTGCTGCGAAATTCGTACAGGAAACTCTATCGAGTGTTGGTAAAGAGTTGTCCAAGGAGATCGTCAAAGGAGCTATTAAAGGGGCCCCAGGAAAGATCCGACAGGCTGGCGATAACCGGATTGCGGAGGCCATTGCGGACGGCAGTTTGAACATTCCCCTTAGTGCTATGTGGGGAGACTAGGAGGACAAATGAGTCTATCGAACACAGCGGTTCCTCGCTACTACGGCGAGTTCCGTGACGCGGTTCTGAAAGGCAACTTCCCAGTGAATCGGGAGATTGCGCAAGAGATGAATCGTATCGATGCACTCATTGCGAATCCTAAGATCTACTATGATGATCAGGCTGTAGAGGGTTTTGTTCGGTACTGCGAGAATGAGTTGACGTTGACGGATGGTGGCGACCTCTACTTGCTGCCCTCCTTCAAACTCTGGGCCGAACAGATCTTCGGGTGGTACTACTTCGTTGAACGCAGTGTGTATCAACCCTCCAAGGACAACCGCGGTGGGCACTACGTCACAAGGACCATCAAGAAGCGCCTAACCACCAAGCAGTATCTGATTGTCGCGCGCGGGGCCGCCAAGTCTATGTATGCCTCCTGTCTCCAAAGCTACTTCCTCAATGTCGACACGGCCACCACGCACCAGATCACCACCGCCCCCACCATGAAGCAGGCAGACGAGGTGATGCAGCCCATCCGCACCTCGATCATTCGAAGCCGCGGTCCGCTCTTCGGGTTCCTTACCGAGGGGTCTATGCAGAATACTACTGGGTCTAGGGCCAATCGTCAGAAACTTGCTGCTACTAAGAAGGGTGTCGAGAACTTCCTTACTGGTTCTCTTCTAGAGGTACGGCCTATGACGATCAACAAGTTGCAGGGCCTTCGACCTAAGGTCTCCACAATTGATGAGTGGCTTTCTGGAGACATCAGAGAGGATGTAGTCGGTGCTGTAGAGCAGGGCGCCTCCAAACTTGATGACTATCTGATCGTGGCAATCAGTTCCGAGGGTACAGTCCGGAACGGTAGCGGCGATACCATCAAAATGGAACTAGCTGACATTCTCAAAGGCGAGTACCTGGCGCCTCACATCTCCATTTGGCACTACAAGTTGGATGAGATTGAGGAAGTGGCAGATCCAGCTATGTGGTTGAAGGCGAATCCTAATTTAGGGCGGACAATCTCTTATGAAACTTATCACTTGGACGTTGAACGGGCCGAGAAAGCTCCCGCTACCAGGAATGACATACTTGCCAAACGGTTCGGTATTCCTATGGAAGGGTACACCTACTTCTTTACATACGAAGAAACACTTCCACATCGCCCGCGTGAATTCTGGCAGATGCCTTGTGCTTTGGGGGCCGATCTTTCCCAAGGTGACGACTTCTGTGCATTTACATTTCTCTTCCCGCTATCGAACGGGTCCTTTGGCGTCAAGACTAGAAGTTATATTTCTTCTTTAACTCT
>CAYNOT010000053.1:0-1752 GCA_964398945.1 uncultured Roseivirgaceae bacterium
TGTTGCAGCAATTCAACCCGGCCATCGAGAAGGACGTGTACGCCTGCCTGAGCCTGCGCGGCTCACTGGACGCGCGCACCACGCTGGGCGGCACGGCGCCGGTGCAGGTCAGGGCGCAAATCGCGCGGCACCGGGCCCGATTGACCTGATCCGTTTTTCGATTCATCGTGCAATGACGCCTCCTGGTTGACGCGGCGTCATGAATACGGACAGCCGAACGAATGAAAGGGACTTCCCCGACCTGAGCGGCCCGCAGTAGTTGCGGTAAACGGCAACGAGGTGCCAGGATGGGAAGCTCAAGCTCTCATCAACCCGCTCGAATTGTGGAAGGAGAAGTCCCATGGCAATTGTGACCGTAGGCATCGATCTGGCCAAGAACGTGTTTGCCGTACACGGGGTAGACGAACATGGTAAGGCTGTACTGGTGCGCCCCAGCGTGGCGCGCGCCAAGCTGCATGAACTCATCGCATCACTGCCACCGTGCCTCATCGGGATGGAGGCGTGCTCAGGCGCGCACCACTGGGCGCGGCTGTTCCAGGCGCACGGGCACACGGTGCGCCTGATGGCGGCCAAGTTCGTGGCGCCGTACCGCCTCTCGGGCAAGCGAGGCAAGAACGACGCGGCCGATGCGGCGGCGATCTGCGAGGCCGTGAGCCGGCCCCAGATGCGCTTCGTGCCGATCAAGAGCGTGGAGCAGCAAGGCCAGTTGCTGGTGCACCGCGCGCGCCAGGGTTTTGTGCAGCAGCGCACGGCCACGCTCAACCGCATACGCGGGCTGCTGGCCGAACTGGGCATCGTGCTGGCCCAGAAGGCGGTCGTGGTGCGCCGCGAGGCGCTGGCGCGCCTGGAGGACTTGCCGGGCTGGGCCAACACCGTCATCGGCGACCTGCTCAGCGAGGTCACTCGGCTGGACGAGCGCATCGCGCAGTACGACCGGCACATCCAGGCCATGGCGCGCGACAGCGCCCAGGCGCAGCGCCTGATGCAGTTGTGCGGTGTGGGAGCGACCACGGCCACGGCGCTGCTGAGCACGGTAGGCAACGGGCACGACTTTCGCTGTGGGCGCCAGCTCAGCGCCTGGCTGGGGCTGGTGCCGGGGCAGTACAGCTCGGGAGGCAAGCAGCGCCTGGGGCGCATCACCAAGGCGGGCGACCCGTACCTGCGCAGCTTGCTGGTGCTGGGCGCGCGCGCGGTGCTGGTAGCGGCCAAGGGCAGGAGCGACCCGCTCAGCCGCTGGGCGCTGGCGTTGGTCGAGCGCCGGGGCTACTGGCGCGCGGTGGTGGCCATTGCGGCGAAGAACGCGCGGCTGTGCTGGGCGGTGCTCAGGCGCGGCGAGGCGTTCCGGCTGGCGCCATGAGTTGAAGCGGTTTTGACCACCGGCGTGCACAGCCAGCGTTGATGAGCCAAGGGTTGGACCTGCGCGGGGAGTGACCGGATTTTCTGATGAGGCCAGGTGCCCGGCGACGGGAACATCCTCGGCGAACGAAAGGGTCCCCCGCGCATGTCTTTCATCAGGGTCGCTGCCATCAAGGCAGTATTGATAACCGTTTGTAGCTTCGCTGTCCGCATCCCTGGCTCAACGAGCAACGCAGCTTGGCATTGGTGGTGGGTATGGGCAAATCAAGTGTTCCGCAGTGCATCGCCCAGCGATGCACTGCGGTGGATGATTGCTTGACTTTCGGGGGGAAGCCCTTGTAGCAGAAAAAATAACAAAAGAAGCGCAGAAGTCGCAGAAGAAACCAAAATTTGGCT
>CAYNOT010000054.1:0-1683 GCA_964398945.1 uncultured Roseivirgaceae bacterium
CAACGTTTGTGCATAAGCAGTGGCGGGAATTCGAAGCGCGTCACTGTCCCACGAAACCAAACGTTATTTGAAAAACTAAACTACAAATTTACACTGAACCCCGCCATTGATTATGCACTTTGTTGGTGGCTGTGTGGCCTTCCGCAATCTTTATCGAATGTCCTCATGGTTCTATTGACCACGTTGGCAATATTTGCTTTATGGTCAACTTACTATTTTTTAATCCAGTTTCAAGTTTCTTTGCACAGTTGTCCCTTACTATACTTGTGTCAGGTAATGATAGTAGGAGTGTAGCAATTATTGGATAGGAATTTCTTCTAAACTTCTTTAGAATCGTGTCCAGTTTTTCCGTTGTCGAATCTGACTTGACGATGTCCTTGTATGCTTCGTCTGAATAACTTCCCAATGTCCTCAATAATGTTGCTAAGAAATGGTCTTTATCGTTAGGGCTACTTTTTGTTAGAAATCGTTCTGCTTCTTGGTCGCATTTGTCTCTGAGGTCTTTAAGGCTATTCATGCACCAATTTTGATTTTCATAATTTGAATGCTCCCACATAACGTGTTTCCTATAAAACAATGTATCAACAATTCTCTCGATGTCTACTGTTTGGCTTAGCGCGACCTTTACAGAGTAAATTGGGAATTTTATCTTTAGTCCTTTAAAATTTACAAATAATGTTGTCGCGTTGGCCGCAAATGCAATTGCTTCAAAAAAATCCTTCAATTCGTTAGTCATAATTAATTCTTAACTCTCGGGGCGTTTTTTAAAATAGTCACGTATTTCCTTCTCCTTGTACGAGAAAGGAATAAATCTCCACGGACCAATTTTTGAGTCGAAAAAATGGTCGGCTGATTTAGTCGGCCAAGTACCTAGTATCATGGATGCAGAAAAGTCAGACGGCCAATTAATAAATTCACTGTGAGCAACAACTTTCTCGTCAATTATAAATTTTATGTAATTATCCGAAGCAGACCAGGCAACAGAAAATAAATGCCAACCTCCTGATAAAATTTCAGTATAGTCCAAGAGAGTTGATTTGCTATCAACATTATTACACCAAAATCTCCAAATACCTTTAGTGTCGGAAGACGTAGGTGTTATTCTTTGAATTGCCCATGCGTTTGGATATCTCGCTATAGAACGATTGTTTGACTGATTTCCTCCATTTGTAGCGTAACCAACGATATACATATACCTAACGCTTGAATGTATCTTATTGTGAATGTCAGAAACATGAGCCCAGATACTAAACATACCAACTTCATTGTTTAGAATTAAACCACTATTAATTGAAGAGTTGAAGGGATGCTTAGCTAATCCAATATGCGAACTTTCAAGCTCTCTTGGTTTTGATGAAGTGCCATTTAAAACTTCAACTTTATTCCGCTTCCTTCTTCCAATAATAGAAATCAGTACGACTGTAATAACTACAAGCAATAGGACGTGCCATGTTTTGACATTGAAATCAATTTGCAGTAACGCAATCAAATGGCTCAATAAGGATGAATAATCCAATCCATTAGCTTTGTCAACGATGAATTTCACCAACTCTGATATTGGATAAAATAAAAGGGTCGTCCTAAATGGATTTTCTTTTGCCCAGTTCTCAATTCTTCGAATTGTGCTCATTTAGTTTCTCCTTTATTAGATGACAACTTTGTCCCGGCCACATTGCCACCAAC
>CAYNOT010000055.1:0-1636 GCA_964398945.1 uncultured Roseivirgaceae bacterium
GGCGCGAAATATCGCTTTTTTGTCATCCCGACGAAAGGAGGGATCTAAAAAATATAGTAAATAGGAGCTTGTTTAAGCTCAATTATCTAAAGATGAGCTCGCAGAGCTCGGTTAAACACGTAAAAAAATGAGAAAGAAAATTTCAGGAAGTTTAGCAGTGGTTGCTATTGCTGCGGTAGCTGCGTTTAATATTCACGTTAATATGAATGATGGTAATAATCAATTATCACTTTTGACTCTAAATGACATGGAAGCTTTAGCTGAAGGAGAAACAAGCTGTACTTCAACAAGTGGTACAAATACAGGGACTTGTAAGAAGAAAACAGATGGCACTGGAGATGTATGTGTTGCCCCAAGCTTCTGGGATACGATAAATTGCTATAAATAGTGGATTGATTATATACACTCCCTGTCAGGGAGTGTATAAACAAAATTTAAATAAATGATATAAATATGAAATACATACCGATATTATCTCTCATTTTTTTATTCTCTTCTTGTACGGAAGGGGGAAAAATAGTGAACGAAAAATATGACAGTACAGGAAAGGAGTACACATTATCATTAATAGATAAAAAAGAATACTCATTAGATTCCGAGACCTCATACCTAACCGACTATTTGCAATATATTGACATTGATTCCATTGCTCAGCTATGTTTTATGAATGAATACAACAATTCAATTTATGTATATGAAGAAGAATCAGGCAAATTTTTTAGAAAAATAACCTACGAAAAAGAAGGGAACAATGGAGTTAATAAGCTGCAGGGTTTCTACTACCACAACAATGATAGTATTTATGTATATTCATATAATACAAATATTCTATATCTAACAAATCAGGAATCTGAAGTAAAGTCAAAAATCATCATGTATGACGGGAAAGAAAGTAACTCCGATCTAATTATTCCGGCGCCCTATTTACAGACCCGGAGTCCGCTCAAAGGTCATGAAGATAATCTGTACTGTGCTGGATTTGTCTCAGGTGAAGCTCCTTTTGAAACGACAGAAAATAGACCTGTTATCACGAGTATAGATTATAAACAAAAAGAAAAGACCTATCTCGTCAATTATCCAAAGCAATATGCCAATTATAATTGGGCGGGGGGATTTGGATATCGGATGCCTTATTTTGATATAGATTCTTCATCCTTAATTGTCAGTTTTTCGGCCGATCATAATTTAACACAAGTAAACCTCACCGATAAAACTAATAAGTCTCACTATGCAGGAAGTTCTAAAATTAATTATATAACTTCCTTTCCACACAATAAAGTGTTACCTATCAACGAGGAAAAGGCATTTGATTGGTATATGTCTAATGCGTCATACGAAGGAATTTTCTATGACAGGTATAGACGATTATATTACAGAATAGCTAGATTACCAATAAAAAACTACGTTAGCGGAAATAGGGAAAACAAAAAACCAATAGTAATTATTGTAATGGACGCAGATCTGAATTATTTAGGCGAAACTACACTTCCACAGGATATTAGATATCATACGTCAAATTGCTACGTTTCCAAAGATGGTTTCAATATTCAAGTTTTAACCGATAATGAAGATAAACTAACATTTTATCAATATTTGTTTACAGAATGAAATATCTAAAAGAAATTATATACGTGTT
>CAYNOT010000056.1:0-1567 GCA_964398945.1 uncultured Roseivirgaceae bacterium
GTTGGCAACAATTGGGTTCGGCTCCGTGGACAGTGACGACCAAGCCGACAAAATTTCGGTCGACAAAAAAAAATGAAAATGAAAACCGACTTTTCTTCGTTGACAGTTCGCTAGCACATTGACAAACTCCACTCCGCTGACAATGGAGAAAAAAAATCAAAATCAGGGACGAAAATGAAAATTGGTTTCCGTGGACAATTTCCAACACGGGGGCTCAATTCGCGTTCGCTGACAAATTGGACTTGGACTCGAACAAAAAAACGCTGGACTTAAAAAATAAACTAACGACTTTGACCGGGAAAAATATGGAATTGGGTTTCGTTGACAGTGGACAACACGCGGACTGAAACCAATCGACTGAGAAAAAATTAAAAGACGACTGACAATTACGGACGAAACCCAACTGTTGCCAACAAAAAGTTTATGCCAGCTGCGGGTGATGTGTTGGTATAAAGTTTAGTTTTCTTAATTTCGTTTGGCAACGCGGGACAAAGACGCGCTTCGAAAACCGCAGCCGTCATAAACTCAAGCGTTGCCGGCAATGCTCTAAAGACAATGAGACTACTAATAATCATTCTGACAATATTGAGTTTACCGACAGGATACAGTTGGGGACAAAACATAGGAAAACAAATTGATAAAGAGAGAAGACAAGAGTTCGCGGAAAGCAAGGAGTTAAAGAAAATTCAGCACTTATTCTCAAGAGAGTCAATTACCTTGACAGAGTTTGAAAACGAACTTGGGCTGAAAATTAAAAACAGAGATTCAACCTATCACGATCTTCCACCAAGAAACGAGAGACAAGACCCGAATAGATGGTATTTCTATTATCAAGTGTGGCGAAACTTAGACTTCAATGTTTCTCAATTAGTACGAGGAGTAATAACAACTAAGTTTTGGCTGGACTTTAACTTTCTAGTTCGAAATGACACAATAATTGGAGTAAAGGTATCAGAGAGTGGACGGGACTTGTATGACCATGTTTTTGAAAATAGATTTAACAGTTTCGTTTATCAACATGAGACTTTCTATGAGACAAGAATTAGGGACTACAAGGGCGAACTCGGACCGTTTAACTTTGGCAATTTCGGAACGTACATGGGAATCCATCAATCGCTTTTAAGAAGTTGTCGAGAAATGATTGATGCATTTGAGTCTGAAAATCGAAGCCTGTTAAAAAAATGGCTAACATCCATGAATCCGGAAAAACAAGCTTATGCGGTACAAGGACTCTACTATTTGGAGAAGCATAAAGGACAAAAACCTACAACTGAAGAGCAACGACTTATTGACCATGTAAAAAATCTGGACAGGGGAATTCACGTAAATCCGATGGTGAAGACAAGCGAACTATTAAATGCGGACTACTTTGATAAAACGTATTTAGATTTAAAAAACCGTGGACATATTAAGAGTGGAGAATGAGCACAGCCGGCAACAATGTGTTTATGCCATTGTGTTATCGGTCTGACGCTTATTATTTTTAACAACACAACGTCATAAACACGAACGTTGAGGTGGTCTAGTTCTGCCGGACAGTATTTTTGTCAAATGTAAAAATCATTTC
>CAYNOT010000057.1:0-1525 GCA_964398945.1 uncultured Roseivirgaceae bacterium
TATATTTGGATCAGCGCCACAGCATATACACTCTAGTTGGTGGCAATGTGGCCGGACAATTTGGGACTTCGAAATGAAAAAATATAGCCTCGACAACTACAACATAAAGAGCCGTTTGACAGAAGGCCAAATAATCGACCGACTTAACGACAGGACTTTAAAAAAGAAACATTTGACTATGGAGTCAACCGACAAAGACTTCATCGGAAGAATAAACGCTGACAAATTTGAAATCTTCAACAACTCCTTTATTCCCTATGGCGCAGCTTGTGTTTTACAGGGGACTATTAACTCAACATCCGACATTAAACTGACGACAACTTTACACAAAGCATTTAGAATCCTGTTTGTAGTTTGGACTATTGGCATGTCTCTATTATTTCTTATCTCATGGTTATTAACTTCGTCAACACTTAACAGCCTTCTCGCATTTTTAATCGGAATGCCAATCCTGATTTTGTTATTCCGACTTTTTCTACACGGAATGTATCTTTTAGCAAGAAACAAGGGATTAAAAAAACTAAAGAAAGTCTTGGAGGTCGTGGATTATGAGTAAAGCAAAATATTTGTTTTGGGCTTTTGTGACCTTCGTTTTTATAATCGGGCTTCCATTTATTTCGCTAGTTCTTTGCAAACCGACAAACGACATTTTAGTAACAATCTTCACTATTATGAGCGGAATTTGTTCTGTCGTTGGAATTGGATTCGCTTTCTTGATTTATAGAAAATTAGGAATTGATGAGACAATCATTTCAAGAAAATCAGAAGTTGTCTTCAAGTTCATAGAAGACCTCCGACAACTTACTTTTACCATTGAGACAAAAGACGAAACACTTTTGGTTTCATTCAGTCGTCTACAGTCCTTTATTCAGCTTGATGTTTATAACAAGCATTACGCGGACATTGTTTTGCTTCACAATAAGACAATAGGTGACATAAAGCATATAGTCGGCCAATCAAATAATTTATTCATGCCGACTGAGATTGCAGAAGCTTTGCGACCTCTGGACTTCGGACAGGTTTATAAAGAGGGACAAGACATAGAAAATTTTGCTAAGGCAAGCACAAATGACAGGAGTAAAATCTGGACAGCTAGCAAAAGACATGAATACAAAGATGGAGAAGACTTTTATGGACTACCTGACTCAAGAGAAATGACGTTCAAAGAATTTCTTACTGAGTGGGACTTAGTTGTTTCAAGGACACTGGATTGGATACATAATAACACTTCTGAACAAAAACTCAACTACCCAAAACAATTTTCCGAAGCTGACTTAAAGATTTTAAGACGGATGATTCGACTTGAGAATTGGGGTTGACTAGAAAGAGACGTGTAGGCCACACAGCCACCAACAGCAGCTATTTGCAATGGCTGGGTGACGTGTAAGTAAAAAGTTTTATCTTCGCTATTACGTTTGGTCACGGTGGACAGATACGTTTTCAAAAGCCAGCCACTGCAAATAGCCAAACGTTGGCAACAATTGGGTTCGGCTCCGTGGACAGTGACGACCAAGCCGACAAAATT
>CAYNOT010000058.1:0-1451 GCA_964398945.1 uncultured Roseivirgaceae bacterium
GAGTCGATGTCGGCGAAGCGCTCGACGCGACCGGAGTGGGCGAGCAGCGCCGCGACGCGGTCGGCGTGCGCGTCGGCGTCGACGGCGAACCACGAGTGCTCCGGCTGCGTGTGGCGCCGCACGAGGCCGGGCGCGACGAGCGTCGACGAGACCTCGATGACCGTGCCGACGGTGCGGTGCGCGCCGACGACGGCGGCCACGGCATCCGTCGTCATTCCGTTCTGCACCGCGGCGACGACGCCGTCGTCCGCGACCGCGGGAGCGATGAGCTCGGTCGACCAGCGGGTGTCGTACGCCTTCATGACGACGAGGACGACGTCGAACGGATGCCGGAGCCCAGCGACCTCGCACACGTGCAGCACCCGCGGCTCCACGCGCAGGGTGCGATCGGCCATCTCGACCGACAGGCCGTGCACGCGCATCGCGTCGACGTGCGCCGGCCACTGCTCCACGAGGGTGACGTCCGCTCCCGCGGCGATGAGGTCAGCCCCGATCGAGGCGCCGTTCGCTCCCGCGCCCAGCACGGCGACGCGGGAGCCCACGGCGGTCACTTCTTGTACTGGTACGGGTTGTAGAGAACCTCGGTCTCGGGGATCTCGGGGTTCTGACCGGCGAGCCAGTCGTCTCCGACCTCACTCTGCAGATACGAGACCGTCTCGTCGAGCTTCGCCTTGACGCCGGCGAGGTCGCCCGCGACGAGCTTGCCGTCGGACTTGACGACCTCGCCGCCGACGACCACCGTGTGCACGTCGCCGCGCTGCGCCTGGTAGACGATCTGCCCGTAGGGGTTGATGAGCGGTGCCCAGGACGGAGAATCCTCGTTCTTGAGCAGCACGACGTCGCCGAGCTTGCCGACCTCGAGGGATCCGATGACGTCGTCCTTGCCGAGCGCCTTCGCACCGCCGCGCGTGGCCATGCCCACGACCTCCTCGACCCGCAGCTTGACATGCGTGATCGTCTCAGCTGGATCGAGCTGGTGGGCGAGGTAGTGCTCGAGTGCGCGGTCCGCGCCGACCGTCGCGCGCATCGCCGAGAAGAGGTCCGCACTGAACCACACGCTCGTGTCGACCGAGAGGGAGGTGGGGATGCCGTAGCGACGGAGCTGGTGAACGGGCGGGTAGCCCTGACCGCATGTGTCTTCGGACTCCGTGGCGAGCGACACGTTGCCGCCGGTCGCGGCGATCTTCTGGTACGACTCCGCCGTCAGGGAGGCGGCGTGCACATACGTGTAGCCCTCCTTCATGACGCCGGCGTCGTAGGCGTTCTTGATGCCCCAGTCGTTCGTCGCACCCCACACGCCCGCGTGCGTCGTGACCCGCAGGCCGAGCTCCTCCGCGACGCGGTAGGCCGCGAGCTCGGGGAAGTTCTCGTCCTGGTTCGGAACGTCGAAGGCGAGCTGCGTGCCGAACATGCGCGAGTCGTCGCGCGACCGCGTTAGGAGGTCTTGGATG
>CAYNOT010000059.1:0-1383 GCA_964398945.1 uncultured Roseivirgaceae bacterium
GACCAAGAAGGAGCTCAACCGAGCTAAGCAAGAAGCCAGGCACGAGAAGAACCTCGAGCTCCTACGGAAGCTCGCTGACTCAAGCGGCTTCTACCGACAGAGGGGTGAGACTCCGTCTCGCGCCCTGCGTCGCTATCGTCGAGAGCAGGACGGTGTCAAGCTGTCTGAAGCTCGTGCGGAAGCTGAGCGCGGGGCAGCCGAGCACGCTGCCAAGCACGAAGCTTTCCTCAAGTCTTTGGGTAGCATCGTTGATGCTGCTCACGCCAGCGAAGGAGACAAGTGATGAGGCGACTGGCGAGCTTCCCCCGCTTCGAGGAGGGAGGTCATCCGACGCTGCCGGTCACTCACGAGGGGCTCCTGTCTATCGATGGTCTCAGGGACGTGGAGCACTTCCACGCCCTCATGGATCGACTGTGTGGACAGGCCTGGGCGTTCGAGTACTCTCCGCGAGAGGCTCGGCAAGCCTTGGCTGGTGACAGTCTGCCTGCGGGCATCCAGCTCCACTTGTGGGCTGGCTCCGTGGCAGCGGCCCCGACAACCAAGCCCGTTGAGGGAGACGGGCAGGCGTACTGGCGCGTCAAGTCCTGGTCGCCGTCACTAATCCCTGCTGAGGAGCTGGTCGGCAAGACTGGTACCGTCGTCACGCTCGACAGTGACCCGTCCTGGCCTCACTTCGAGGTCTACGGCCTGCTCTCTGGAGAGACAGACGGACCCGTCACGACCGGCGTCTTCGAGTCGACCTTCGCCCACGGGCGGTGGACCGTCGAGGCTGTCGAGTACATCGCTGCAATCAGTGCGCTCAATGACAAGCCCCTGCTCGTCACTGTCGGGCTACTCCTCAAGGCGGCAGACCATGGCTGACGTGTACAAGCTCGCTGTCGTAGCTACTGATGACGACCTGGTAGCTGTCAGGCGCAGCATCGGTGAGAGCACCATCGTCTACAAGGTGGTCACGCCCGACGACTTGTTCTCGAGCTGTGTTCACTACGAGATGGATCGATTCCAGCTCCGCAGGGCTCTCAACAGGCTCGTCACACTTGGGCCTGATGTTGAGATCCATGTTCGTCCTCTGGAGGGGACATGACTCTCACCGATGCCATAGCCGCGACGAGCATGATTGGAGTCGGTGTAGGACTCCTCGTCATGCTCTTCGGAGGAGTGTCCGACGTACCTGAGAAGGTAGGCTATCGCATCTTTCTCTGCGGCGTAGGTATCCTCGTGCTCTCGATCGTCACCCTCGTGGTAGCCCTCTTGGTTGCTGTGTGGAGCGCAGTCGAGCTAGGAGGGTAAGATGCTCAATTGGAGGGCTCATGACTGATCAAGCAGGCATTGAGAACCTGTTCTTCGCAGGCTCCGGCATCTTCAGTCGAGACATCGAGCTGT
>CAYNOT010000060.1:0-1380 GCA_964398945.1 uncultured Roseivirgaceae bacterium
TGAGGTGGTCTAGTTCTGCCGGACAGTATTTTTGTCAAATGTAAAAATCATTTCGTTACTATTATCATAATGTTGGAATGTGGTCAACTCCACCGCGATACCACTTTTATTGCTTGATGAATTTAATCGAGAGTTGTCCATATTTCAACATTTAAACCAATGCGTTTCGCTCCGCTTCAATGTAATCATAATATTGCTTTTCATATACCACGGGTGGCACATATCCAATGGAGGAATGTAATCTTTCAGTATTGTGGTACATTTCGATGTAGTTAAAAATCTCAGTTATTGCATCCTCTTTAGATTGAAAGGCTCCCTTTTGAAGCAACTCTGCTTTGAACCTGCTGAAGAATGATTCTGCATGCGCATTATCGTAAGGATTATCTGCTCCGGACATGCTTTGTACGAACCCCGTATGAACAAAGAGCCCTTTGAAATTATATGATGCATATTGGCCACCGCGGTCAGAATGTACAATTAAACCTGATGGTGGTGTGCGTTTAAATACCGCTTGATTTAAAGAATCTATGGCTAACGTATCCTCCATATTATCATCCACCTTCCATCCAACAACGAAACGGCTATACAGATCAATCCACACATTAAGATACAGCCATTGACCATATGTTGTAGGCAAGTAGGTGATATCGCCCACATACACACGGTTTGGCGCAGTGGGTAAACCTATTTTGCCCAGTACGTTGGGCGCATAGCCCAACGTATGTTTACTATTTGTGGTTTTGGGAACAAAGCGCTTAGGCTGAAGAGCTTTCAAGCCTAGTTCTTTCATTAAGCTACGAACCTGATACCGTCCGATGGGTACATTCTGATGCTGAAGAGCTTTCATGATTCTACGGCTTCCATATCGCTTCCGGTGTCTGTTAAACAGTCCTTTAACCAGAACTGATCTAACGCTTCGTGTAGCATTTTGTACATATGTTCCCCCTGTTTGATAGGCGTAAAAAGAACTTCGGCTCACCTGCATTATGTTGCACAAAGTTTGCACAGGATAATCACTTGACTGTCCACTGATAAAATCATAAACCACTTTCATATCGGACGGCTGAAAATGGCTAAGGCTTTTTTTAATATATCGCGCTCGGTCTCGACCTGTTTCAATTGCTTACGAAGAAGTTCAATCTCCGAATTTTGGTTAGGTGTAGAATTCTGGGAGGAACGCTTTCGCCATTGATATAGCAATGCCTCGCTGATACCCAGCCCTTGAGCGACAGATGAAACACTCCTGCCGTTTTCCACCTGCTTCAAGGCCTCTTGTTTGAATTGAGCATCAAACTTCCGATGACGCTGTCTGTTGTTTTTCTTTTCCATGGGAACACAAATTTAGTTTAATTTTGTGTCCGGATTTATTAGACCATCTCA
>CAYNOT010000061.1:0-1377 GCA_964398945.1 uncultured Roseivirgaceae bacterium
GACAGTGCCTTACAAACTGTGTAAGTGCTAGGTAACGACAAATTAACTGCGTAAAGGTTTATAACCTGCATCGCTCTTCGAATATAGTTAAAAATTGATTTACGATCAGGGGCCAATTGCGTGCTGTCATTGTCCACTTCTTGGTGATTTCCCGTAACGCCAGATAAACCGTTTTCATTACCGCTTGATCATCAGGGAAGGACATTTTGTTTTTTGTGTACTTGCGTATTTTCCCGTTTAGGTTTTCAATGATATTGGTGGTATAGATCATCGTCCTGATCTCTGTTGGGTAGTCAAAGAAATGCGTGAGGTTGTCCCAATTTGCTTTCCAAGATTTAATGGCATGCGGATACTTTTTGCCCCAAGTGAGTTCCACCTGTTCCAATGCCTGGGCAGCCACGCTCTTGTTGGGTGCACCGTAGATGGTTTTCAAATCGTTGGCAAATTGCTTTTTATCCTTCCAAACCACATACCGTAACGCGTTCCGGATCTGGTGCACAACACAAACTTGCGTTACTGCTTGCGTGAAAACACTTGTGATCGCTTCAGTAAAACCCTTCAGGTTATCGGTGCTGGTGATGAGGATATCTTCTACTCCACGGCTCTTTAAGTCGGTCAGTACGCTGATCCAAAACGAAGCGCTCTCACTTTCACCCAACCACATGCCCAGCACTTCCTTAAGCCCATCAGCATTAAGGCCTACCGCTAAATAGATTGTTTTATTGATCACCTTTCCGTTCTGCCTGACTTTGAAAACTATACCGTCCATCCACACAACAAAATAGACCGGGCTCAGCGGACGGCTTTGCCATTCGGCAATCAATGTATGGACACGTGAAGTAACGTTGGAGATGGTCGCATCGGAAACATTGACACCGTAGAGTTCACGTATCTGGGTTTCAATATCGCGCACACTCATGCCCTTTGCGTACAGGGAGATGATGATTTCCTCAATCCCTTCCACAAAACGGCTTCGCTTGGGGATAAGCTCGGGCTCGAATGTACTGTTACGGTCGCGGGGCACCTCAACTGTTAGCTCTCCGCGCTTGGTCTTGATCTTCTTTGTGCTCTTTCCGTTGCGGGAGTTACCGGAGTTGATCCCTTGTGGGGAATGTTTGGCGTATCCGAGATGGCCATCAAGTTCGCCTTCCAACATTTGCTCCATGCCCTTGACAAAAAGCTGGTCAATAAATGTGTTGAGGTCTTTGGAATCTTTAAATTGTTTGAGAAACCCAGGTGAGAGCATCTCTTTTAATACAGGATGTTCTGGTTGTTTTTTCATAAGTAACTGTGTTTAAAGTTAAAATTTTAAATGCAACCGATTCGGCTGTGAGCAAGGTTTTTCAAACCACACTCATCAAGGCCGAACCGGGCCTT
>CAYNOT010000062.1:0-1281 GCA_964398945.1 uncultured Roseivirgaceae bacterium
GACGTGCTGGAGGAGCTGCCCGATGCCGAGGGGAAGCCCGCATGACCGCCCGCCTCCCGCTGCTGCTGGCGGCGGCGCTGCTGCTGATCGGCGGCGGCGCGAGGGTTGTGCAGGCCACCGGCGACGGCCTCGGCTGGCTCGGCGTCGGCGCCGGCCTGCTGACCGCCGGCATCTGGGTCGGCCTCGAGGTCCGCGCCTGGAAGGAGGACCGGTGAACGGCTGGTGGAACGTGATCGTGCTGCTCGGGATGGTGCTCGCGACCGCCGGCGCCGTGTGGTGGATGGAAGGGGACGACGACGATGACTGACCGTGAGGACCTGGAGAACCGGATCAAATACCACCGGCCCGACCAGGACGGGATCGACCGGATCGCGCAGATGCGCCGGTACGCCCTGGACTGGTCGAACGCGATCCGGCAGATGGTGCCGGACGGCCGGGAGCAGGCTGTTGCGTTCACCAAGATCGAGGAGGCCATGTTCTGGGCGAACGCCGGGATCGCCCGCGACCGGGACCATTGGGCGGAGGACTGATGACCAGCCCTGTGCCCGGCCACGGTATCGGCACACCCTACGGGGTGCCCGGCTCATGGAAGGCCGGCTACCACACCGGCAACGACTACCCCGCCCCCACCGGCACACCCGTGGTCGCGACCCGCGCCGGGAAGGTCACCAAAGCCCAATGGGACGACGACTACGGGAACCGGGTCGAGATCCTCACCGGCGACGTCGAGCACTCCTACAGCCACCTGTCCAAGTTCTCCGTCAGCGTCGGGCAGCAGGTGGCGCAGGGGCAGCAGGTCGGGGAGGTCGGGTCCACCGGCAACTCCACCGGCCCGCACTGCCACTACGAGGAGCGCCTGCCCCCGCACGGGTACAGCAACGACCGCAAGCCCCAATTCGACACCACGACAGGCGGCACCCCGCCGCCGCCGACCGGAGGAGGAGACGACGACATGACACCAGAACAGGCCACCTTATTGGGGAACATCGGCTGGGCGGTGGACCAGATCCGGAGCACCGACCTGCCCCCGATCCGCAAGAACACCGACCGGGTCGTGCACGTGCAGGACTCCACCGACAAGACCGAATGGGGCGTCCTCGACGAGGCCCAAGGGCTGCGGACCATGGTCGCCGACCTGCAGCGGGCGGTCGCCAGAATCGAGGAGAAGCTCGACGGCAGCTAAGCCTCCACCGGGACCCCCTGGGCTCCTTCATCTGTCTCAGCCGCCCCCCGGGGTCAAGCCCGGTCCCTGGCCGCAACGGGGGGGAACCGGCCAGGGAC
>CAYNOT010000063.1:0-1242 GCA_964398945.1 uncultured Roseivirgaceae bacterium
GTCCCCTTCCGTGGTGGGCAGCACCGACGCCGCCGACGCGTCCAACGAACTCGCGACCGCCAACCCCAACATGGCCCGGCCCTCCTCCACACTCATCAACGGCTGCCCGTCCGCACCGACCGTGGTGACCCCCGTGGATGCCGCGGTCATCGCCTCACCGAAGTCCCCGACCTCGACCGCCCGCCGGTTGAACCGCAGCTCCTGCCCGCGCGGCAACCACCGGTACGACCACTCCGACTCGAACGGGGCCATGACCGGCGCCAGCGACTTGCGCATCAGGGCGGTGAACATCGGGCCCGGCGACTTGTAGACGTGGGACGACTGGGGGGCGGACAGCTCATAGCTGTCCAGGTTGAACATGTTCGCCACATCGGTCAGGGAGAACCCGCGGGCCTCCACCATCTGCGCATCCGAGGGGGACCACGCCAACGGCAGCACCTGGGTGCCGGCTGGGAAGATCCCCGGTTTGCGGACCGGGCCCCCGAACATGTGATCCCACTGCTCCAGGCCCTGGTCGATCTCCTCATCCGAGATCCTCGGGTTCCCGGCGATCACCGCCACCGATGGGACCCCCGAAGATGTGAGGCTGCCGTCCTCAGCCATCTCCTGGTGGTACACCCGACCCAACGAACGCAGGTGCTGCTCCACCACACCCACACCCCGCCACGGGAACATCGGGTCCGCGCCCCGCTGCACATGGACCACATCGCCCTGGCGGGGCAGCTGCTTCCCGTCAAACACGTACGTCGGCGGCAGCAGAGGGTTGTCCCGGTTCTCCAGCAGGCCGACCCGGTGCGACGGCAGCCACACCGCCGAGGTGGGGCGGTCGTCCGCGTCCCGTCCGGTCACATAGTGCACCGCGTTGCCGTGCATCAGGTAGTCGTCCACGTGCTGGGCGAGCCACCACGCCAGCGCCCGGTTCGGGTCGGGGCGCTGCATCATCAGGGTCGGGGGCAGCGGGGTGATCCCCCGGAACCGGTTCAGGGCCATCTGCGAGATCAGGCCGGTGTAGATGCTGATCGCCCGCCCAACCCCGGGGATCGAGCGCGCCAGCTCCGCCCGCCACGACGGCCACACGCCCGTAGAGGACGCCGACTGCTCAAGCAGCGCCAATGCCGGAGAGCCCGTCACACCACACACCCTAACCGAGAACGACTATCATTCGCCGTCACCTCGCACCCGCCTTCACCCGGATCCGGAACGGCACCGGGGCGTCCCTCGCCGCATCCACCGCCCACACCA
>CAYNOT010000064.1:0-1189 GCA_964398945.1 uncultured Roseivirgaceae bacterium
CTAGTGTTGTAACAATATAATTATGGTGCATAATGTTTAGATAGCTTTTTATCGGCATCCTGCCTGGTAAATGTCCAGTTGATTTTTTTGTTCTCCTCATTTCGTTCCTTTGCCCATGGCTTGAGGCGTTTTTTCAATGATTCTTCGTCCCCTATTTTTTTGCCCAGGCATTCCCGGTCCATGACATTGATCTCTATTTCAGCCATATTGAGCCAGCTGCCATGTTTTGGCGTATAGTAAAAAGTGACTTTGTCCAAAATATTTTCAGCATCCTTTTTTGAAAAAGCCTCATAAAACGACTTTTCAAAATGGGTGTTTAAATTATCGAGGACCAAACGGATTTCGGTTGCTTGTTTATAGTTTGTTTCCACCAACTCTTTTATAAATCCGGCAAAGTCCTTTTTCTTCCTTGTTTTGGTCACGGTAATCAAGCGCCTACCTGCCTTGGGCTCTACTGCCACAAAAATATTCCTTGTGCCGTTTCGTTTGTACTCATAATCGTACTTCGCAGTGCTGCCCGCCTTCATTGGAATAGGTTTTCTTATGTCTTCAATAAGCTGTTTGCTTTTCTCGTCCATGCAAACCACTGGCCGTGTCGGATCAAATGCTTCTTCATATAAATCCAATAAACGGTACATCCGCTCCTTGTATTCAGAGGTGATCTCTGCAATACACCACATTTTTTTCAACCAAGGCTTACATTCGTTTTTTTTAGTATCAACCGGATACTTTCCCGGTTGATTGTCTCCATGCCTTTTTTCTTTTTGCCCGCTTTTGTAAGCAATTCCAATGTCCAGCGTTCCCGCCCTGGTGGGGCATTGCTACACGCTAAAGCAATAATTTCAGCCTCTTGCTTTTGCTTATATTTCTTAGGTTGCCCCGGACGGTCAGCCTCGCTTAAAGCAGCCTCAAGTCCGTTGCGGATAAACAGTTGTTTTGTCCGGCCCACTGTATTGCGCCCCACATCCAAAAAATCTGATATTTCTTTTGCCTGCTTACCCTTATGGAGGAGTAGTAGAATGTTTGCCCTATTGATTTCCCGCAAACTTTTTTTCCCATCTCCTTTGTAATCCTTTAAGAATTCCACTTGTTTTTTAGTTAGCTTTACCATACCTGCAAGTGTCTTGTGCCTTGCAAAGGTACAATAAATCCATAATGCACCAAAATTAATTTGTTGGTACACTAGTGT
>CAYNOT010000065.1:0-1170 GCA_964398945.1 uncultured Roseivirgaceae bacterium
CGAACAGTACTGGTCGAGCTGATCCGGGGTCGTCTGCTCACACGGTCCCGCGTACACCATCGCGTTGTCCGACATCCAGGCGCCGATCGCTTCCTCGATCGAGCCGGGGCTCGGCGCCGTCGGGGCATCATCGACGTCCGCGAGGTACTCGGCCGCGGCGGTCGAGGTGTTCGTGTTGTTCGCCCACATCAGGACGGTCGTATCGACCGTGATCCCGATCGCCAGCGCGACTCCGGACAGGATCAGACCAGCAGTCGCCATGCCCCGGGGGCCAACGAGCCGCTTCGCGCGGGCTATCGCTGCGATTCCCAGTCCGATGCCTACCAGGGCCAAGAGCAGAACGGGGAGGTTCAGTAATGGGATCCAGCACACCACCAGCGCCACCAGGCCGACCACCAAGGCGGCGATCCCCAAGCCGTCCGTCTCCCTGTGGGTCGCCGCCGGGTAAGGGGTGGCCTGGTCGTGCGAGGGCACAGGAGTCGCGGACGAGGGGCCGCTGGTCAAATCCGGCCCGAACCGGTAGAGCGGCTGCGCTGGATCCTGGGTGCCAGTGGTCCAGCCCGCCGAGGTCGGAGCGGGTACCCCTGGACGTGCGGGCCCGAACCGGTTGTCAGGCCCCGTCGGCAGTAGGCCCGCGACCGGCGCGATGCCCAGCAGCTGCCACCAGCCCGAGAGCCCCACGTCGTGCAGGCGTCGGGCCGAGATCGCGAGAATGGGAATGAACGCGACCGCGCACCACAGCATGTAGGCGACCAGGCCGACCGGGTTGAACACCGGGTCGATGCCATCCAACGCGGACGGGAAGCCGGCCCAGATGTACACCGGCAGCCCGATGAGCGCGGTGAACAGCATGAACCACCAGTACTCCGCGCGGCCGGCCCGGCCTTCGAACGTGGCGTACTTCTCGATCAGCGCGACTCTGATGGCTTGCGTGAAGGTCATGCGGATTCCCCCTGGCGGTGCGACCACGTGATCCGCGGCCGCTGTCGGACCTTGGACGGGGCCTGGACGGGCTCCAGTTCCGCCGGTGCGCGTGATGAAGGTCACCGCGCGGCCAACGCCAACCAGGAACCGATCTCGGACGTGCCGAATGGGTTCCTGAGCACCACGAGGGCGGTGCCCGGAAGCCGTCGGACCCCTGGTGCATCATCGCCGGACACCGGATGGAAC
>CAYNOT010000066.1:0-1163 GCA_964398945.1 uncultured Roseivirgaceae bacterium
TCGCCGGGCAACCATCACCCCACCTTCAAGACCCGCACTGAACAGATTGGGCTAGCGGCAACGACACTGACGATTCGGTCCGCTCCATCGACAAAGCCCGCATCCAGTCGATCGACGGGCTCCGTGCGACGGCGTTCCTGCTCGTGTTCGCCTTCCACACATGGGAGTTCGCCGGGCATCCATACATCCCGGGCATCTCGGCGCTGATCAGCCAGAACACACGACCCGACCTGTTCATCGTTCTCGCCGGCTTCGTGCTCTACCTTCCGTTCTCGCGCGACGCGGAACGCCTCGGCACCTTCGAGACCAAGGGCTACGCCAAGCGGCGGCTCCGCAGGATCGTGCCCCCGTACTACGCCGCGCTGGTTCTCCCGATCGCGATCCCGTGGATCCTCGTCCTCGGTGCCCGACTCGTCGGCAAGAACGTGTCCGGCGAGAACGCGACGGCACTGCCGAGCTTCGGCGACGTGTTATCGCACCTCACCTTCACCCACATGTTCTTCCCCGACCACTGGGCCGGGATCAACGGCAGCCTATGGACGATGTCACTCGAGATGCAGTTCTACGTGCTGTTCCCGATCCTCATCATCGTCATCGCCCGGTTCGGCTTCCGCGCCCTCGGTGCGGCCGTAGCCATCTCCATCCTCTACCGCGTGATCGTGTCCCTCGCTGTCGACCCGCCCGACTTCCCGGAGAACTTCCTGTGGGGAGCCACTGGCATCGGGCGCTTCATGGAGTTCGCCGCAGGAGTCTTCGCCGCCAAGCTCGCCCTGCGATGGCGCGAAACCTTCAGCCGACGAGCGATCTGGCTGCTCGTCGCCACCGTCGTCGCGGCCTACTGCACGGCCGTGTGGTTCAAGCCGCCCGTCATCCCCATGCGGGAGATAGCACTCGGGATCAGCTTTGGGGCGCTCGTGATGCTCGCTGTCGTCTCGCAGCGCTTCGAGCGGGTGTTCGCCTTCCGACCGTTGGCCTGGCTCGGATTCATGTCCTACAGCATGTTCCTCGTCCACCAGCCCATCGCCTGGTACGTGAGCGAACTGCTCACCCGCGGGTTCAAGATCCCCGACGGAACCCTCAAGCTCGCCTTGCTCTGGACCGTCGGCTTCGCGGTCGTGTTCGCCGTCGGCTTCGCCTTCTTCCACCTCATCGAGAAGCCGTGC
>CAYNOT010000067.1:0-1113 GCA_964398945.1 uncultured Roseivirgaceae bacterium
CTCAAATGAATCCTGATGTATGTTTGTAGCAACAATTTTGTTGATTTGAGAAAAAGCGATATTGATTTCCGCTAAACATTCCGGATCGTTCCGTCCCTACAGGACGGGTTGATTTTGTTGAATTTTCATTCTACAAATATTTTATCCCTAGCGGGATGATCTCAAATGAATCCTGATGTAAGGTTGTAACAACAATTTTGTTGATTTGAGAAATAATTTGTCCTGTAAGGACAAAATCTTTGTAGAAAATTTTTCATATTTGAAAATCCGTCCTGTAGGGACGGAACGTTAGTTTATGGCAAACACCTACACCCAATTATACATTCAATTCGTTTTTGCTGTCAGGAACCGAGAAAGTCTAATCCATCAATCATGGGAAGACCAGTTATACAAATATATTACCGGTATAGTTCAGAACCATAAACATAAAATGATCACGATTAATGGAATGCCTGACCATGTGCATTTATTCGTGGGTATGCATCCCACCCAGTCTATTTCGACTTTGATGCAGGTTGTGAAAGGTGAATCATCTGAATGGATTAATACCAAAGGTTTTGGTGCGGGAAAATTTCAATGGCAGGAAGGTTATGGTGCTTTTTCGTATGGAAAAAGTCAGATCAAAAACGTTTACCAATATATTATAGATCAAAAACAACATCATCAAAAAACTTCGTTTCTAAGTGAATACAAATCGCTGCTTACGAAATTTGATATTCCCTTTGATGAGAAGTACATTTTTCATTCCATAGAATAACTCTAGCCGTTGTTGGAGTTCGCACGCGAGCAGCCTTTGTTGTGTCTTCCTGACCAACAAACAAGATGAACGGGGATAACATGAGAACCGAAAGATTTATAAAGTGGAAGACGAGTTGAAAATATATGGGAAGCGGATACCGTGGATTGAGTGTATGTTGGTGAAGAACACCAGCATAAACCACGAGAATTTCCGGAATGATGGGAAAGTTTATCCACAACGTCATTCCGGAAATCTGACGGAGGAAGATTATCCTTGACTGTCATTCCGGAAATCTGACGGAGGAAGATTATCCTTGACTGTCATTCCGGAAATCTGACGGAGGAAGATTATCCTTGACTGTCATTCCGGAAATC
>CAYNOT010000068.1:0-1068 GCA_964398945.1 uncultured Roseivirgaceae bacterium
TTCGGTGTTTTGTCCGTTTTTTTGATAAGTCCATGAGTAGAAACTACCACTGTATCGTTATTGTCTTCTTTGTCCCAAAAAGCAAATAACCGATAATATGCTCGGTTGTATTTTGTCCTAAATTCCCAAATCTCGTCTTGAAGTTTTTTGAAGAGTTCCTTGTCGTTGGTGCTACGAGCTTTCCAAATGTTATAGAGAATTTTGTCCCTTGTTTTTTCGTCCTGTTCGTTTAAAAACTCTTTCGCTTCCTCTAAAAACTCAACACGAAATCTATATTCATTCATCTGTCATCTTTATCTTCTGACAAATATAGGAGTTTCTTAATTAGGAAACAAAATTTTTCAGGTATGCTGACGCACAACGTTTATGTTTATGACGGCTTGGGTTTTCGAAGCACATCATTGTCCCACGTTGCCAAACGAAATTAAGAAAACAAAACTTCAAACCTACACAGAACCCCAAGCTGGCATAAACATTTTGTTGTGGGCAGTTTTTTACTCCGTCCTTTCCAGGTCAATCGTAAACTTCAATTCTTCAGGTACGTTTAATTCCTTCCGCCTCCTTTGAAATTGTTCAAATGTCAATGCGGGACTTTTTTCGTGATTGTCTTCTGATACTTCTTTCACCTCAATAATATGATAGTAAGTCAGTGTTCTATTAATCCCATTTGAATCAACTGGATGAGTCTTCGCAATTACAAAATCGTCATCGTATCCGACTGAGAATACCAGTCCCGGAACTAATGAATAGTAAACGCTAGTCCCTTTCTCTTGATAAATTAGTTCCGCTTCGTCCAATGAGTTAATGGCCATTAGTCCAATGTTACCAGTCAAACGTTCCTCAACTAGTCCGCCTCCGAAATAGCAGGATTGAAAAAGGAGTATGAAGAACAGTCCCGGTATTGCTAATGCTTTTTTCATTTATTAATTAGTCGTCCTTTTTAAAAATTGCCCACAACGCTTGAGTTTATGACGGCTGCGGTTTTCGAAGCGCGTCTTTGTCCCGCGTTGCCAAACGAAATTAAGAAAACTAAACTTTATACCAACACGTCACCCGCAGCTGGCATAA
>CAYNOT010000069.1:0-1021 GCA_964398945.1 uncultured Roseivirgaceae bacterium
CTGAGGCAGTTGCGCTGCTCGGGGCGGTTGATGGTGATGATCGCGATACCGTCATCGCGCGCATCGAAAAGGACTGCGTCGGTCATCAGAAACCTCTTGTCTGGATCTCGTGGGCCGCCCGTGCCAGCTCCTCGCGGAAGTTCGGGTGGGCGATGGCGATCAGGCGGCGCGTGCGCTCGGCCAGCGACTGGCCGCGCAGCTCGGCGGCGCCGAATTCGGTGACGATGATATCGACATCGCTGCGCGCCGTCGTCACCGGGCCGGAGAGGTTGATGCAGATGCGGCTGATCGCGCCCTCTTTCGCCGTCGCCGGCAGCGCGATGATCGAGTGGCCACCGGGCGAACGACAGCCGGCGCGCACGAAATCGACCTGACCGCCGGTGCCGCCCATGTAGGCGGAACCGCTCTGCTCGGCATTGACCTGGCCGGTCAGATCGACCTCCAGTGCGGAGTTGATCGTCACCAGTTTGCTCAGCTGCGCCAGCACCACCGCGTCGTGCGTGTAGCTGGTCGTGCACATCCGCACCGCCTTGTTGCGATGCGCGAAGTCATACAGCTTCTTGGTACCGATCAGCGCGCCGTTGATCGACACGCCGGTATCGATCTCCTTGCGCGCATTGGTGATGACGCCAGCCTCGACCAGATCGACCAGACCATCGCCGAGCATGCCGGAGTGCACGCCGAGATCCTTGCGGTCGTGCAGCAGCCGCAGGATCGCGTCCGGCACCGCGCCGACACCGGTTTGAATCACCGAACCGTCGACGATGTATTTGGCGGCGTGACGCGCAATCGCCTCGTCATTGTCGCCGATCTTCGCCGCCGGCACCTGCACCGGCGGACGCGAAACGCGCACGGCGACATCGATCTTCGAGGCCGGCAGCGACTCGCCCAGACTGAACGGCACCTGATCATTGACCTCGGCGATGACGACACGCGCCTTCTCGACCGCCGCCTTCACGTGGTCGCTGATCAGACCGAAGCTGTGGTTGCCGTGCTCGTCGGCCGGGCTGACCTGAATGAA
>CAYNOT010000070.1:0-1014 GCA_964398945.1 uncultured Roseivirgaceae bacterium
TGATTTTTTATTTTTATATTTGGATCAGCGCCACAGCATATACACTCTAGTTGGCTGCAATATTTATTTAAGATTGGAGTAAATTAAAACGGACGACAAAATACAGAGAAGGTGGACGGACAAACTCACGTGGACAAAAGGGCATTCATAATTAAAGTCTATCGAATTTTTATCTATTCGTTACTTTATTCAGGCTTGAGTTCTTATGCAGGCATCCGACTGGGTATCGGTTTCTCATGGTGGTGGATTCTTCTAGACATAGTCGTTTTCATCATTTGCTTGGTGTTTCGAAACAGTCTCTTCCTTCTGTACTTGTGGACAACAATCAGTGGATTCACAAGCGCACCAATTCTCAGTTCAATAATCGACAAGGGACAAGTCGACATAATTTGGCAAGCAATTCTTTCGACTGCAGTTTTATTTGCGATATTATCAGGCTACGTACATTTTACGAAGAAAGATTTCTCACACTGGAGAGCAATTTTATTCACGCTGCTGACTTTATTAGTTCTGTGCATTATTCCTTTAGTAATGTTACCCGACAGGACAGCAGAAATAATTTGGTCAGCTTCAGGTATACTCCTATTTAGTGGTTACATCTTGTACGACACATCTGAGATAATTCACAGATACGGCCCCGGGGACGAAGTAGCGGCCGCACTCGACTTACACTTGGACTTTGTAAATATATTCTGGGACTTTATCCGACTCTTTAAAAGAACAAATCACGAAACGGTGACAGACACGGCTGATACATCCGGGGACGTGACCGACTTATTAGATACAGATTAGTGAAATACTGCAGCCAACAAAATGCTTGTGCAATGGCCGGGTTCGCAACTGCATTAAACATTTGGTTTCATTATATACATTTGTCACGGTGGACAATTTACAACTGGTCGGGCTTGTCGGGCTATCGCCCTTAACAAGCCCTCCTAGTCCGGCCACTGCACAAGCACAAACGTTATAGGGCATTTTATAAACATACAAACGATGAAAGAATTTGAAGACATA
>CAYNOT010000071.1:0-1007 GCA_964398945.1 uncultured Roseivirgaceae bacterium
AAACTTTTGTAAAAACACCCACTTGTATTCTGGTGCCTCAATTGCATACAACGCTTGAGTTTATGACGGCTGCGGTTTTCGAAGCGCGTCTTTGTCCCACGTTGCCGAACGAAATTAAGAAAACTAAACTTTATACCTACACGTCACCCGCAGCTGGCATAAACTTTTTGTTGGCAGTAGTGCCGCTATGCAGTCACTTTTTTCTTGGACGTCAATTTTGTCTTTGATTTTTTCGTAGTCACTTTCCGTTTTGACTTACGACTCTTTATGATGTCACTGATTCTCTTTTCCTCTTCTTTAGTCAATGGTCCTGAACCTCCAATAAAGTCCACGTCCAATTCTTTTTTTCTTGTCTTCATAGTTCAATATTTTTAAAATACTTGTTCAAAAGTCTTAAGGCCGCTCCAGTTTCAATAATCATCACACGTCCACCGGCATGGAATGCACCCAAAGTCTCGGTATAATGATTAATTAATTGTGTCTTTGAAATGAACGATACATTTCCTTCAAATCCTCTCTGAAAAGAAAGTCTGCAGGCAAATGCTACTAAGTTTCCAGGAACTCCGGAATAAACCTTCTCTTTACCTTTATTAAATGGAGCACTTTCAACTAAGTGCATATAAACATGATCAAGTTTAATCTCAAGACTCACCAGTCCTTGAATTATGTTAGCGTTCTCTGTGATTGTCAGCTTATAGACTTCTCTCTCAGGTTGGCTAAGTTCATATTTCCAGTCAAAAATCCAGCCGTTCTTCTTTGCAACAGTCTTGAGGTCTGCCTTGGTCAGATGAATTATATTGGTTGTAAAGCTGTCTCCTGTTATTGTGTTCTCGATGGAATTTGTCAGCTTGTCGATTACAAAATCAAGTCCCTTTGTTATTCGTTTTTTCACCCCACAATTTACAAATTATTGTCGACTTTTTTAGGTGGGATTTATTGTCCAGCGACATTACTGCCAACTAGAGTGTATATGCTGTGGCGCTGATCCAAATATAAAAATAAAAAAT